>JABAZP010000016.1 GCA_018608405.1 Flavobacteriales bacterium | reverse complement strand
TTCTTAGTAAACTATGGTATAATATTACTATAATATACATTAAGTATGTTATTTAAATTATTAATTAAAGCTGTCCTAAAGGGAGAAACAGTAGATGACTGATGTAGAACTAGAGAAGTACTATCGTTCCTTTGAAGAGATGTTCCGTTCAGATGGTTGGAAGAACTTAATGCAAGACTTTAAAGGAAGTGCAGAACAGGTCAACTCCGTAGAAGCCTGTAAAGACGACAAAGACCTTAACTTTCGTAAGGGACAACTTGTAGTCATGGCTAATATGCTGAACCTAGAGTCACAGATAGAAACAGCTAAACAACAAGCACAAGAAGACGACTCGGAAGAATGAGACGTTTATACGACTTTCAATGTGACAACGGACACGTCAACGAGTTTCTTAGAAGCTCAGACGTAGAAGAAGTTGATTGTCCTGATTGTGAGTTGAAGGCTAGAAAGATTGTTACACCTGTAAAAATACAGCGAGATATGAACTCTTCCGCGGGCAAAGAAAGATGGGCTAAACAGCGGGAGAAACAAATCAAGCATGAAAGGAAGCATGGCGTAACACTATAACGTAAGGGCAACTCTTGACCATAGAACCCTTACATTTAATACACCTCCATAATGATATTAATCACGGAGTTTAATAATGGCACGACTAACAGATGAGCGTCCAGAAGACGTAGAAGAGAACGACATTGACACCACGCTAGAACAAGACCCTCAAGTAGAGGAAACTCTTGAAGAACCTGAGTCAGACGTACCTGAGAAGTATCAAGGAAAGAGTACAGCCGAGATAGTAAGGATGCACCAAGAGGCTGAAAAACTATTAGGTAAACAAAGTTCTGAAGTAGGTGACTTACGTAAGGTTGTTGATGACTACATTCAGACACAACTCACCGACAATGAAACACAAGCAACAAATGCTGACGAAGAAGTAGATTTTTTCTCTGACCCCGACAAGGCAGTCGAAAGAGCAATTAATAATCACCCGAAGATTAAGGAAGCTGAGAACATCAGCAACCAATACCGACAATCAACGGCTATGGCTACACTGCAAACCAAACACCCTGAGATGCAGGGAATCTTGCAGGACGCTAAGTTCGCTGATTGGATTAAGGCTTCAAAGATTAGGACACGGCTCTTTACACAGGCAGACCAACAGTATGACGTAGATGCCGCTGACGAACTATTTTCCCTATGGAAGGAACGTCAACAGGTTGTCACTCAAACTGCCGCTAATGAGAAACAACAACGAAAGCAATCTGTTAAATCCGCATCTACAGGCAATGCCCGTGGTAGTGGTGAACAGAGAGCCAAGAAGGTCTACAGACGCGCAGACATTATTAAACTAATGCGTACTGACCCAGACAGATACCAAGCACTATCAAATGAGATTATGCAAGCGTATGCAGAAGGGAGGGTACGAAACTAATATTATTTATAAGGTGAATTAAAATGGCTACATCAACATATCCCGCAACGGGCGGAGCAGTAGATAACACTAGCGCGGCAACTTTTATCCCAGAAATCTGGAGTGACGAAGTTGTTGCCGCTTATCAGAAGAATCTTGTACTAGCTAACCTAGTTAAGAAACTTTCTATGACTGGCAAGAAAGGTGATACCCTTCACATTCCTAAGCCTACTCGTGGTTCAGCTAACGCTAAAGCAGAAGGCACGGCAGTAACCATTCAGAACGCAGTTGAGTCTGAAGTACTAGTAACAATCAACAAGCACTTCGAGTACTCACGTCTAATCGAAGACATTACTGAAGCACAAGCACTAGCGTCTCTTCGTCAGTTCTACACTGGTGACGCAGGTTACGCTCTAGCTAACCAAGTTGACACTGACTTGTTTGAATTAGGTAAAAAGTTTGGTGATGACGATGGTACTGGTGCTAACTTCGTTCACAGCAACTCTTTTATGTCTGATGGTACTACTACACTAGAGGCTTCTGGTAACACTATTGCCGCTTTCACTGACGCGGCATTCCGTTCTATCATTCAGAAAATGGATGAAGCTGACGTACCTATGGACGGTCGTTGCATGGTGATTCCACCTTCTGCTCGTAACGCAATCATGGCTGAAGAGCGTTTCTCATCTAGCGATTTCGTAAACGGTCAGACAGTAGTGAATGGTCAGATTGGTAACTTGTATGGTGTTGACGTATTTGTTTCTAACAACTGCCCGACTACTGTAGGCGGTAAAGGCGCATACTTGTTCCACAAAGATGCTATGGTTCTTGCCGAGCAACAAGGTGTTCGTTCACAGACTCAGTATAAGCAAGACTTCCTTGCTACTCTATATACTGCTGATACTTTGTACGGTACACAAGTAGTACGTCCTGAAGCAGGTTTCGTACTAACTGTAAGCTAATAGTAGTACTTAAGGGGTTTCTTCGGAAGCCCCTTTCCCTTTTCTTTTTTATACAATTCTTTTTTATTTTTTTTTTTAACTATAGGAATGTTTCATGGCTATATTCAGAGGTGTAGGTGGCTCAGGAGATTCATCGGATAATTCCTTTCTACAGGAAGTTACTGGACAGGCGAATGCCGCTAGTGCTTCCGCTAGTGCCGCTAGTGCTTCCGCTAGTGCCGCTAGTGCATCAGCCACATCTGCTTTAAATACAGAACTTACTTCTGCTTCCTTTAATACCTCTGATGGTGTTTTAACATTAACCAAACAAGACGGTGAAACAGTTACCGCAGACCTCGATGGTAGATTCCTTACATCATATACAGAGACAAACAATTTATCCTCAGCCGTCACATGGGCAAACGTTCCTAATGCAAATATAACAGCAGGTAGCGTTACGCAACATCAGGCGGCACTAAGTATCACAGAATCACAGATTAGTAACTTAGGTTCTTACCTTACAGCCTCTGATATTACTGGTAAAGCAAATCTATCAGGTGCTACCTTTACTGGTGATATAACAGCAAAGTCTAAACTAATAGTAAATAAACAACCTGTTGCCAGTGACCTTTTGACAACTAG
>JABAZP010000032.1:16655-83631 GCA_018608405.1 Flavobacteriales bacterium | reverse complement strand
CGAACTAAAAATCCCGTTAGCAACTCCACTTATAGTCGCCTGCGGGTTAGTATCGCTGGTACAAAATGTCGTAGCTGCATATGAAAATCCCGCGCCAGTAAACGCACTTAAAGTAACCTTATTTGAAAAAGAGATACCGCTCAAAGTATAGGTAACTATATATGTCCCTTGACTAGAAGCTCCTAAATCAATATAACCTGTCGAAGGGTTTAATGATATCCCTGTGGTGGAAGAGAAAACGCCTCCAGGGGCAAAAATAATGGGAGTCGGATTAATACTGCTAGTACAGTAAGTGTTTTGAGAATAATTGAAGTAAACAAAATTACCTTGTGAGAAAGTAACGAAGTTATTTGCTACAAAAATTAAGACTAAAAATGCTTTTCTTAATAATAAAACGTGTGTCTTGTTCTTTGAAAATTGGATTTCTCGCGTATTCAACTCCATAGAGAAATATTTTACCTTGTCTATTAAAATAAAAATATGAATTTGATTTAAAAAAAAATTCTCAAATCAAAAATAACTATCCGCAAATCTAACAAGTATTAAGTTACAAAAAAAGTGATGCAAATTATCTATTTATAAGATTTGTATATCATATTTTTTGTTTTAACTCTTGATTTAAATCTCCAATCTTCTATTCATTGCTCGACCAACAATCATGAAGTTGTCATATGTAATAGCTAAACCTTGCTTTACAAACCGCAACCCTAATTAAATCTTCGGCGTTTACCGCAGAGAATAGTTGACTAAATGAAGTAGCTCAATCTATTGTAGCTCGGAAGAAAATTACTATTGAATTAATTAATACTGACTGATGCAACAGGCGCAATAAATAGAGATTGCTTCTTTACAATGCAACAAAATTTACTTGTAGTTCATTCTAAAAAAAGGAGCTGAGTATTATAAAGCAAGTTACTCCCTGTTATCCAAACAATAGCTCAGATAGTAAAAAAAGGCAATATCAACCTTGAAAATTAAAAAAGAAATAATGGACTTTTTTAAACCATATTGAACAATTTGTAGCGCAAAATAGTTTAACCTTAAATAAGTAAAAAAGGCCTGTAAATTTCAGCCATAAAAATTAGATTGCAATCCTTATCAATGGATCAGAAAGACCTCCAGCAATTTCAAGAAATTGTTCAACTTATTTTAACCGAAGAGAAAGATCATCCAGTTGCAAAACCTGTTTCGGTAGAAGAACTTTCTGATACTGTTAATTTAACACTCCAAGATGATCCTATATCTGATGAGGCTTTTTATAATGAATTCCAAACACTTGTAAAAAAGACTCCCAAAACAGCGAGTAGCTCCTTTTTCAATCAATTGGTTGGTGGAAGAAGAAGTCGTGCCTTGCTTGGCGACTTGATAGCTAGTGTGCTCAACAATAGCATGTATACCTATAAAGTGGCAGGACCCATGGTTGGTGTGGAACGAGAAATTGTAAATAAACTAGCTCAGATGCTGGGGTACTCTGATCACGCTAGCGGAACTATCGCTTCTGGCGGTTCTATGAGCAACTTTATGGCAATGGTTTTAGGGCGAGATGCAAAAAGCAATTCGATACAGGAAGGAGTAATGCATAAGATGATACTGTATACCTCGGAGGCTTCACATTACTCGGTTGCTAAAAATGCAAGCCTTATGGGCATTGGTCGTAATCAAGTTCGATTCATTCCTACTAACAATGCTGGCGAAATGGAAATGGAGCTTTTAGAAGCTGCCATTTTAAGTGACGTAGAGAGCGGTAACGTTCCGTTTTTTGTCAATGTCACTTCAGGAACCACAGTGTTGGGTGCCTTTGACTCAATTGCTGAAGCCTCAAAAATTTGTAAAAAACACCAACTGTGGTTACATGTTGATGGCGCCTATTGCGGGTCGGTTATTTTTAGTAAAAAATACAAGCACTTTTTGAAAGGGGTAGAACTCTCAGATTCGTTTAGTTTAAGCGCTCATAAGATGCTTGGAACCCCTCTATCTTGCTCGGTTTTTGTAACGCAGCATAAAGAACAATTGTACGAGTCATTTTGCAGCGATGCTAGTTACTTATTTCAATCAGAAAAAGACGATTTTAACCCGGGAAAATCTTCCTTTCAATGTGGAAGAAGAAATGACGCCCTCAAATTGTGGACCCTTTGGAAGTCCGTAGGAACGAAAGGGCTAGAAAAGCTTATAGACCATCAATTTGAATTAGCAGAGGTAGCTAGAAACTATATTCGTTCCAACAAAGATTACACATTGTTTAGTTTTAACGACTCCGTCTCCATTTGTTTTAATTACAAGAACATCCCGGCCAAAATGTTGAGTAAAGAATTGTATCTGCACTCTCAATTAATGGTCAGTCATGGTAGTTTTGGAGATCACCATTTTATTCGCTTGGTCACCATTAACTCAGATAATTCAGAAAAAGAAATAATAGACTTTTTCAAAACTATTGAACAATTTGTAGCAGAAAATACTTTAATCTTACATACCTAAATAGGCTTAAAATTTTCAGCCAACATTTATCATGAAGTTAAAAAACATAGAAGGTATCAAAAACATCATTTTCGATCTTGGAAATGTAGTTTTAGATTTAGATACCGAAGCAACCAAGCAAGATTTTAAATTCTTGTATGGCCCTGAATACAAATCAGTAATGGCAGATTTGAAGGAGCGTAAAATATTTAAGAAGTTCGAAACAGGCAGTATATCTACTCAAACTTTTTTAAACGAATTAGCAAGCTACGACGAGGACATTAGTTTTGATGAAATAAAGAATGCTTGGAATGCAATGCTTTTGAATATCCCCGAGGAAAATTATAAGATTCTGAACAAGGCAAAAGAGAAGTATCGAACCTTCTGTTTAAGTAATACCAATAAATTACACATAGATTTTATTTACAAGCAGTTGGAGTCTACGAAAGGGTTGTCTAATTTAAATGGATTTTTTGAGAAAGTCTACCTCTCTCATGAAATTGGAAAGCGAAAACCCAATGAAGACATTTTCAAACTTGTATTAGAATCAAATAATTTGAAAGCAGAAGAAACGCTTTTTATTGATGACACAGAAAAACACCTTGTTGGTGCTGAATCCTTTGGAATCAACACTTTTCATTTGACTGAGGACATGAGGTTAAGCGATCTTTTTGACTGATTTTTTAGTGCTCACCAGATATACTCCTGAAAATATAAAGAGGGCTGCAAGGATTTTCTCTATACTCAATTCATCTTTTTGCAATGCGATGGCCGTAATGCTCGCAATTAGCGGTTGAGAATAAATGTATATACTTACCACTGAAGGGCTAAGTTCCTTCAAGCCAAAAATATTAAACAAATAGGCTAAAAAAGTAGTCCCTACCACCACAAATCCAAAGGCCCACCAGATATTAGTAGTAAACGTTGCCCACTCTATTTCTTGGAATTGAGTCCATCCAAAAGGCAAAACGTAAATAAATCCAAATAAAAATACCCACTTGATTACTGTCATGGGTTTATATTTTTGCATCAAAGGTTTAACCAAAACTAAATAGATGGCGTAGGAAGTCGCATTTAAGAAAACGAACAAATCGCCAATAAACCCGTCAGAGCTCAATGCAGAGAGTCCTTTAAATAGTATTAACCCAACTGCTCCAGTTAAGCCTAGTCCTATTCCTATTATTTTTCTGGAGGTAATTCTTTCTCTTATGACTACAGCTGAAATAAGCAAAACTAAAATCGGGTTACAGGTTAAAATTATAGCAGCATTAATTGGACTAGTTAAATTCAGTCCATAAAAAAACATCAGCTGATTGGATGCAACACCAAAAGCTCCACAAACGGCCATCAAGGCTAAATCTCTCTCTGAAACTTTCTCTTTTTCTGCAAATTGAGCAAACATCCAAAACAATAATAATGCACCAGACACCCTACAAAATATAAAACCAAAAGGCTGGATAAACTCAGGCATTACATCTTTTGCAATGGAATAGTTTAATCCATAAATAATGTTTGCTCCTAATATAGCGGCGTGCGCCCAAAACTTTTTTCCCAACACTTATTGAATTTCGGATAGAAATGCTTCAACCACCTTTTTTGAATTGCCTATAAATATTTTGTCATTGACAATGAAAACAGGCCTTTTTAGAAAAGTGTACTCTTTTAAGATCCAATTCTTGTAATCATCTTCTACTAACTTTTGCTCATTCAGTCTCATACTTCTATATTTTAAAGCTCTTCGGCTAAAAAGAGATTCATAATTACCTGCCAATTCTCGCATTTCTTCCAATTGAGCTAAGGTAATTGGGCTAGTTTTAATATCTTGCATTTGAAAAGATTCCGGAGCTTTTATTTGAGCTAAAATCTTTTGACATGTGGAACAGGTAGATAAGTAATATGCCTTTTTCATAGTGATAATTTGAAGTACAAAAATAAAGGGAATTCTCTCCGCAATGAGCCAAAATCTGAAAGCACTTAAACTATTTTCCCCAACAAGAATTTGGGTTACCATTTTCATTGGATTGATGGTTGCTAGTTACCTCATGTACCAAGAATACGACCCTAAAAACTTTGAAAATTTAAGCTGGTCGTGGACAGCAACTCTTTGGATTTCAATAGCAGTGCTAATGATTGCCCTTAGAGATTTCGCTTATATGGCGCGCATTCGAATTTTAACTGACTATAAGATTTCTTGGCGAAATAGTTTTGACACAATTATGCTGTGGGAATTTGCATCTGCGATTACACCTTCAGTTGTTGGTGGTTCAGGAGTTGCCATTTACATTGTAAACAAAGAAGGTGTAGGCTTAGGACGAAGCACAGCGGTAGTTTTGTCTTCAGCTTTTTTAGATGAGCTTTTTTACATCATAATGGTTCCAACCATAGTTGGTGTTATTGGTGTTTCACAACTATTCCCCGAAGGATTGCAAACAGAAATTTTTGGAATGACTTGGGGAACAAAAGACGTGTTTGTTTTAGGTTATGGGTTCATCTTATTTTTAACCTCTTTTATTTGCTACGCTATATTCTTTCGGCCTCGAGGCTTCAAATGGCTTCTACTAAAGGTTTTTAGCCTTCCTTTTCTAAAAAAGTGGAGGGTACAAGCTGGCGAAACGGGAGATGAAATCATGATAACATCTAAGGAATTGAGGCACAAACCTTTTTCTTTTTGGTTAAAAGCATTTGGGGCAACTTTCGTTTCGTGGACAGCGCGATTCTGGGTGGTAAATTTTATTATTCTTGCGTTCATTTCTGTAGATAGTCACCTCCTTATTTACGCTCGCCAACTAGTAATGTGGGTGATTTTGCTAATAAGCCCAACCCCGGGAGGAGTTGGGGTAGCGGAGTTTGCTTTTGATGGGTTTTTAAAAGTATTTATTCCAATCGGTTTTGTTGGAACATTAGCGTTCATTTGGCGATTAATTAGCTACTACCCTTACTTATTCATAGGAGCAATAATCTTGCCTCGATGGGTAAAGAGAACTCATTCTGCTAAAAAGGACTAAACTCATCCATTTAAATTCTTGCTTGGTTAATTTAGCCTAGAACAATTATCTAATATCGCCATGAAAAAAAAGGGAATGAGATTTGGAACAAAGGTTATTCACGCCGGTTTGAAGCCTGACCCTTCAACTGGAGCGGTAATGACTCCGATTTATCAAACGTCTACCTACCAACAAAAAGCCCCCGGGAAGCATAAAGGCTATGAATATTCTAGATCTAGTAACCCAACAAGAAAGGCACTAGAAGATAATTTAGCTGTCTTGGAAAATGGCAAGTATGGGCTTTGTTTTGGCAGTGGCGTAGCTGCTATTGATGCAGTGCTAAAGCTTTTGAAAACCGGAGATGAAGTAATTGCAACAAATGACTTATATGGCGGCTCCTATCGTCTATTTGCTCAGGTTTTTGCGCAACTGGGAATCCTTTTCAAATTTGTTCCAATGAACGATATGACAGTGATTGAAGAGGCAATCACCGGCGCGACAAAGCTCATTTGGGTTGAAACGCCAACTAACCCGATGATGAACATCATCGACATTATTTCAGTATCCAAAGTGGCTAAAAAGCACAACATTTTATTGGCAGTCGACAATACGTTTGCAACGCCTTTTTTACAAAACCCCTTAGATTTAGGAGCCGATATCGTGATGCATTCAGTCACAAAGTATCTCGCGGGCCACTCCGATGTTATCATGGGAGCCTTAATCTGCAAAGACGATGCTTTGGCGGAGCGATTGTATTTTATTCAAAAAAGTAGTGGGGCTGTTTGTGGTCCACAAGATAGTTTTTTAGCACTCAGAGGAACCAAAACATTGCATCTGAGAATGCAGCGGCACAGTGAAAATGGGAAAAAAATTGCCCAGTTTTTAACTGAACACCCAAAGGTTGAAAACGTTTATTGGCCTGGTTTCAAAGAGCATCCAAACCACAGCATTGCTAGAAGCCAAATGAGAGATTACGGCGGAATGATATCGTTTTCACTAAAAGGGAATAGTAAGGATGATGCGTTTAAAGTAATGTCCACTTTCAAAATTTTTATGTTAGCAGAGTCACTAGGCGGTGTTGAAAGTTTAACATGTCATCCCGCGACAATGACTCATACCTCTATTCCCGCAGAAGAACGAGAGAAATTAGGTATTGTTGAATCATTAATACGGCTTAGTGTGGGTATAGAAGATATTCATGATTTAATTGAAGACCTAGATTCTGCATTAAAATCGGTATGAATTGAACAACTTTTTACACTTAATTGTCGTCTTATTATAGAAAAGATTGTCTTTCAGGCTAAAGATCTATGCTATTTAATGTTAATTCACATAAAAGTAAATCTTAGTTTGAGTAACTTTATCAGCCATTATAATAGTTCAACATGAAAAAACATATTTCACATTTATTACTAATTACACTTTTGATTTTAACCTCAAAAGATTTAACTGCTCAGCAAACAGAATGGTGCGCAACGGATGAAATGTTGCAGGAGTATTTCAACGAAAATCCATCTGTTGAAAGTTCATTTTGGGAAGAGCAAATACAACTATCTGAGCTTTCTCAGCTCAATTCAATCAAAGGTGGCCAAAATAACAAAGCTCCTATCATAACAGTTCCAGTAGTTGTGCATGTAATTCATTATGATGGCTTAGGAAATATAACTAAACAGCAAATTGATGACGGGATACGTGTTTTAAATGAAGATTTTCAGAAGTTAAACGCAGATACTGTAAGCACAAGAACGATTTTTAGAAATATTGCAGCAGATGTTCAAATTCAATTTAAATTAGCCAATCTTGACCCAAATGGTCAGTGTACTGAGGGTGTAAACAGAATTAACTCATTCCTCACTTATGATAAACGTAATGAGGTTAAGGCTCTTTCTTATTGGCCTTCTGATGAATACTTAAACGTTTGGTTGGTAAACTCTATTCGCGGAAGTGGAAATGGAACTACTTTAGGTTACGCTCAGTTTCCTAACTCCGGAAACTTAAGCACTTTTGGACTAGTTTGTCGAAACGATCAATGGGGTAACATAGGAACAGCCGCCGGTACTGGAGGAAGAACTGCTACTCACGAGGTGGGTCATTGTTTTGGATTATTTCACCCATTTCAAGGCAGTTGCGGATCTAGTTGTAACGGAAGTGGTGATTTTGTATGTGATACTCCTCCTACATCTGGACAAACTTTTGGATGTAATTACAGTAATAACACTTGTTCAAATGATGCTACAGGAGGCAGTACTGCAAACCCAAATCCATACAGCACTAATGTTCCGGATCAATTAGAAAACTACATGAGTTACGATGATTGTCAAACATTGTTTACGAACGGTCAAAAAAGTAGAATGCTAGCCGCCTTCAGTCTATATAGCCAACTAAATAATTTAAGAACAAATGGCAATCTTGTAGCAACAGGTACAAACAATGGTTATGTAACTCAAAATTGTCCGCCTAAAGCGTACATTATTGATGATCAACAAAAGTTAGTCTGTGTTGGTGGTCAACTGTCATTTAGTGAAGACTCTTACCAAGGAGATACCATAACAGCATACAATTGGTCATTCCCAGGTGCTACGCCTTCCACATCAACATTAGCAAATCCAACTGTTACTTACTCAACAGCAGGAGAGCACGATGTAACACTTATTGTTACTAATAATGGAGGTTCTGATACTCTTGTCATGCAAGACTACGTTAATGTAAAAGACCCAGCTGTTGCCTACAACGGATTTGGCTACAGTGATGGTTTTGAATCGTTCACAGGATTTAATAATGATTGGATTGTTTTTGACCCAACTGGAGGTTTTAGCTGGACAAGAACACAAACGGGATCTTTGACCGGAAACTCCTCAGTATTTTTGCAAAGCTATTCACTTGGTAGTAATGAATCTGACTTCTTAATCTCCCCGCAAATTGATTTGACGCAAGTCGTAAATCCAAGATTTGCATTTGATGTTGCCTTTAAGAATCAAACTGGATCTAGCGACCAATTGTGGTGTTCTATCTCAACAGATTGCGGGATTACTTGGACTACAAGAGGTGTTATCTCAGCGTCTTCTCTCAGCACTGGAACGCTAAATAATGTATATTTTAGACCATCATCGGCCGCAGATTGGAGAACGTTTTTCATTACCACTACTGCAGCTATGCGCAGCAGTACTAATGTACTTTTTAGATTCGAGTTCAAATCTGGTGGCGGTAACAATATTTATATTGATGACTTTAGAGTAGACGGAGCTTCAGCCGTAGGTATAAGCGATAATGACTTGTTGGATAACAGTTTCAGCGCTTTCCCTAACCCAATAACGGAAGGTCAACTAAACATCAACTTTATGGTTGACAAGGCTTCCGACAATGCAAGATTGTATATAACAAATATGCTAGGACAACAGGTAGAGGAAGTATATACTGGTGCGTTGAACAGCGACCCATATAGCTTTAAGATAAATACAAACAATTTTTCTTCCGGTATTTATTTTATTACTCTTAGAACAGAGAGTCAGAATATTACAAGAAAAATTATTGTCCAATAAGTTTAAAAAACATAGAATAAGTGATAAAGCCCAATGATTAATCATTGGGCTTTATTTTGCCTTTTACTCCTCTTCTATTAGAAAATGGCAAAAAATATGCTTCAAAAATAGGAACGTAATTTGAACAACATTCCTTTTACGGGAATCTGTGTTTGCCCACTAATGCGCTTCTAACCAGTTTGAGGCTATATCCATTTCTACAATAAGCGGAACAACTAATTCCACTGCATTTTCCATTTTATCTTTAATGAGGGATTTAATTTTCTCTACTTCATCTTTGTGCACATCAAATACCAATTCATCATGAACTTGCAGCAGCAGTTTCGATTTAAATTTTTGTTTTAATAGCTCTTGCTGAAGATTAATCATCGCTACTTTAATAACATCTGCTGCAGAACCTTGTATTGGAGCATTAATGGCATTCCTTTCTGCAAAGCCACGCATGATTGCATTTTTACCATTAATGTCCTTTAGGTACCTTCTCCTTTTCATGATCGTTTCTACGTAACCGTGCTCTTTTGCAAAGCCTATACTTGAATCCATGTAGGTTTTAATTCCAGGATATTTTTCAAAGTAATTGTCAATAATCACTTTGGCTTCCTTTCTTGGAATGTTAATTCGTTGTGAAAGTCCAAAAGCTGAAATACCATAAATTATTCCAAAGTTTACTGTTTTTGCTTTACTCCGCATGTCTCGATCTACCTCTTCCAAAGGCACATCAAATACTTTAGATGCTGTAACAGCATGAATGTCTATTCCATTTTTAAAAGCTTCAATCATTCCTTCGTCTCCACTTAAAGCCGCAATAATCCGCAGTTCAATTTGAGAGTAATCTGCAGCTAATATTTGATAATCTTTAGTTCTCGGAATAAATGCTTTTCGTATTTCTCTTCCCTTTTCTGTTCGAATTGGGATATTCTGCAAATTCGGGCTATTGGAGCTCAAACGCCCAGTTGCAGCGACAGTTTGCATGTAGTTAGTGTGAATGTGGCCTGTTTTTGGATTTACTAAATCAGGTAAGCTATCTACGTAAGTCGATTTTAACTTTTTAAGCGACCGGTATTCTAACACCTTTGGAACAATTTCATGCTTTTCTGTCAATTTCGCTAACGTTTCCTCTGAGGTAGAATATTGACCAGTCTTCGTTTTTTTTGCCTTATCATCAATTTTTAATACCTCGAAAAGGACTTGTCCGAGCTGCTTTGGCGAGTCGATATTAAACTCAGTAGTTGCCAATTCAGTAATCTCTTTTGTTAGGTCAGACAAAGACAATTCTAGTTCCTTAGAAAACTCAGCCAAGGTCTCACAGTCTAAATTAATCCCTTCAAATTCCATGGCTGCTAAAACAGGAATCAAAGGCATCTCAACTTCGTCAAACAGTTTTCTAATTTCACCGTTCCCTAATTCTTTCTCAATAACTTGCTTCAATTGAAAAGTAATGTCCGCATCTTCACCTGCATATTCAACTACTTTCTCCACCTCAACATCACGCATACTGCCTTGATTTTTGCCCTTTTTCCCAATCAACTCTACAATCGATTGAGGTTTATATGACAGATAAGTTTCCGCTAAAATATCCATCCCATGCTTTTGGTCAGGCTCTAGTAAATAGTGTGCAACCATCGTATCAAAAAAGACTCCTTGCAATTGAATACCATAATTTTTAAGCACCGTTAAGTCATACTTTAAGTTTTGTGCTATAACTTCTTTAGAATTGTCTTCGAGAATGACCTTGAATTGAGCTACCTGCTTCAACGCTTCTTCTTTGTTGGCAGAGATGGGCACATAAAATGCCTCTCCAGCCTTTATCGAAAAAGCCAAGCCCACTAATTCTGCTACCATAGCATCTACACTTGTTGTTTCCGTATCGAAACAATACGATTGTGCCCCCTTTAACACTTCTATCAATCTTTCAATTTTTGACTTAGAATCAATTAGTTCATACTTGTGCTTAGTATTCTCTAGCGTCTTGAATTCTCTTGGTTCAGAATCATTTTCATTAGCTGAACTTGTGCTGCTATTGCTGCTATCGTTTGACGCTCCTGCGCTAAACAAGTCCATCTGACCGTCATTAGAAGGGGCAATGCTAACTTCTTCACCTAAGATTCTTTTGCTCAGTGTTCTAAATTCTACGTCAGCAAAAACTTGTTCCAGTTCCTTTTTATTTAATGGGTCGCGTTTTAAGTCATTCGGGTCGAACTCAATAGGAACATCTATAATGATTGTTGCTAATTTTTTAGAAAGCAGAGCTATTTCCGAAGAAGCCTCAACTTTTTCCTTCATTTTACCTTTTAAATCGGCCGTGTTTTCCAACAACCCTTCAATACTACCGTATTGTTTCAAAAACTTTTTTGCCGTCTTATCTCCAACACCGGGAATTCCGGGAATATTATCTACCGCGTCTCCACACATTCCTAAGTAATCTATCACTTGGAGGGGGTCAGTAATTTCAAATCGTTTACAAACCTCATCTATGCCCCATATTTCTGCCTTGTTGCCCATTCGAGCAGGTTTATACATGAATATATTTTCACTAACCAACTGCCCAAAATCCTTATCGGGAGTCATCATGTAAGTTTTATATCCCTCCTTTTCAGCTTTCTTTGCTAAGGTCCCTATTACATCATCTGCTTCAAATCCGTCAGAATATAAAGTTGGAATATTGAATCCTTTAATAATTTTCTTGATGTATGGTACAGCTAATTTAATATCATCTGGAGTTTCTTCCCGGTTGGCCTTGTAAGCCGGAAATTCAACGTGCCGAGCTGTTGGAGCGCTAGTATCAAAAACCACAGCAATGTGTGTGGGGTTGTGTGTATTCAGCACATCAAATAAGGTTGATGTAAAACCGTAAATCGCCGAGGTATTTAATCCCTTAGAATTAATCATTTGATTTTGACTAAAGGCAAAATGCGCTCTATAGATTAGCGCATAAGCATCTAGAAGCCATAGTGTTTTGTTATCGTCTGACATGCAAAAGTGAAATTTTATTCGGGCTTGAAGGTAAGAAAAACCAGAATGAAAAAAGAAAGAAACTAAAACTAATTCACCTCCATTAATACAGTGGCCAAAACAGTTTCTCCCACCGCCTTGAGTGTCTCTTTATCAATAACATCCATATTGTCTTCGTGAGTGTGCCAATGCGGTGCAAATGATCTTGTTTCCGGGTCATACTGAATAATATCAATACTTGGAATTTTTGCTACTGTGTTTACATACACATGATCATCAATGCCAACATGTCGCGTAGGACGATTGTTAAAGAAGTTATCATAACCTAGATCTTTTGCGATGTTCCAAACATGATGAACGTAAGCCGAGGCGTGAGTCATAGAATGATATTCTTTCGCAAACATAGCACCCCTAGCACCAACCATATCCAACAGAATTCCAAAGTTTGCGCTATAGCCTATTTTGTGCATGTTATTCGCCCAATACTGACTTCCCAAGCAGTAGTCTTCTGTAGTTCCATTCACTCCTACATAATCCTCGGCATCAAAAAATATAATATCTACTCCAATATTTGGTTGTACAAGTTGCAGTTGACGAGCAATTTCTAATAGCACCCCAACCCCGCTTGCGCCATCATTTGCGCCCATTATTGGTTCTGACGTTCTTTCTTCGTCTTGGTCAGCATTTGGTCTAGTGTCCCAATGAGCAAATAACAATACTCTATTATTAAGCTCCGGTTTATAAGCACCAATAATGTTTTTTATGTTCAGTTTTGTCTTGTCAAATGCAATAACCTGTGCTTCTTGCTCGGTTACTTCAAACCCAAATCGATTTAATTGAGCTGCTAAATAATTTCCGGCTGTAACATGTGCAGCTGTATTTGGTACTCTTGGTCCAAAATCAACTTGTGTTTGAACGAAATTATAAGCTGAATCAGCATCAAAATTAGGTCGCACTGCCCTTTCCCGCTCTTCTACTTTTTTAGTTGAAGGTGGCTTTTTATCTTCACCACAAGAGAATAAAAAAACTACACTACAAATGAATAAACACCTAGCTCTCGAACTCCCAAATTGCGCCATCTTTCCCATCTTTAATTCCAATGTTTAATTCCTTTAATTTATCTCGAATCTTATCTGCCGTTCCCCAATCTCTTTGTTCTTTCGCAGCTTTTCTGAAATCCAATATCAATTCCATCAACTCATCTGTAATCTCATTCGACTGCACCCCGGCCTCTTCTACTTCTAACCCAAGAATATCAAAAAAGAATGCATCGAAAAGCTCTTTAAATCTTTCCAAATCTTGTAACGAGATTTTTTCTTCACCGGCTTCAATAGCTGCAACCATCTTCAAACTATCAAATAATTTAGAAATTGCTATTGGAGAATTAAAATCATCGTTCATGGCGTGATAAAGCGAATCTTTTAAAGATGATATATCAAGAGTTGACTTATCTGATGTTTCTAATTCATTAATTCGGCTTAAGCCTTTTTGTAAACGATTAAATCCATTTGAAGCAGCCTCTAAGGCATCGTTTGAAAAGTCAAGCGTACTTCGATAATGTGATTGCAAGATAAAAAAGCGAACGGTCATTGGCGAATAAGCTCTTTCCAACTGAAAATTATCTCCTGTAAAAAGTTCCGCGCAAAAAATTCCATTCCCTAACGACTTTCCCATTTTTTGTCCATTAATGGTTACCATATTATTATGCAACCAGTAGTTGGCAAATGGTTTTCCTGTATGCGCTTCGGCTTGAGCAATTTCACACTCGTGATGCGGGAACTGATTCTCTAACCCGCCTCCGTGAATGTCAAAGTTTTCTCCTAAGTACTTTTGGCTCATCACTGTGCATTCGATGTGCCACCCGGGAAATCCCTTTCCCCAAGGAGAATTCCATTGCATTAAGTGCGACGGGTCCGCTTTTTTCCAAAGCGCAAAATCAAACCCATTCTTCTTATCCGATTGTGCTGAAAGAGTTCGATTAGCCGCTCCTTCCATCATTTCTTCTACCGACCTGCCAGATAATTTTCCATAGTCAAACTTTTCATCGTACTTCGCAACATTGAAGTACACAGAGCCATTTACTTCATACGCAAAACCTTTCGAAATCAAGTCTTCGATAATTTCAATTTGCTCAGGGATGTGACCTGAAGGACGAGGATAAATATCAGCTCTCTTTACATTCAGCGTATCCATATCTCGGAAATAATTGAACATATAGCGTTCAACTACCGCCATCGGATCAACCTTTTCTAGTCGCGATTGCCTTGCTATTTTGTCGTCTCCTTCGTCTGCATCATCAGTCAAGTGACCCACATCCGTTATATTTTGAACGTACTTAACTCTTGGGAAAATATGGGATAAGTACCTATAAATTAAATCGAAAGAAACATACGATTTGGCGTGACCCAAATGCGCATTCCCATAAACCGTCGGACCACAAACATACATCCCTACTACCTCTTTGTCAATTGGTTTGAATGCCTCTTTCTTTCGGGTTAGCGTATTATATACTACTAATTTGGAATCCATTTCGTGCTTTTAAATTTTTACAAAGAAAAGCAATAAAATGCTAGGCCATGGCACAAAAAAGCCTCAAACTTTCCGAATAATTCGATTGGTTTAAGGCTTTTTACGTTTCTTTTAATCGTTTTGCATATCCTTTTCAATTACACCGTTACCGATATATCTTCCGTCTTTAAAAATCATAATTAGAAATAATATTCCGTTCTCATCGTATTTGTAATACTTCCCGTCAATTAAACGATAATCCTTAAAAACTCCATCTTTTGAGATCTGCTTATTCTTGTTAAACAATTTGTGGTAGCCATTCCCATCAAACCCTCCTTGGTTAGGATTGTCCTCTTTGGCCGCGGTTACTTTTACAGATTTGCTTTCTTTTACCATTTTAGTCACTGCGTCTTCCACCGGACTTTTGGGTGCGTATGTTTCAAAACTAGCCGGGTCTAGAGTTCCTCCATTAAAGTTTTTAACAGACATTAAGTCTCCATTTTCATAGTATTCTTTTTGTTCTCCTGTTTCTAACCCTTCATTCCATGTTCCTTCCAATCTCAATTTACCGTTAGGGTAATAGTAAACCTGCTTTCCTGACCTTTTTCCCCCTTCTGTAAACGTAAAACTTTGGGAAACTTGTCCATTTTCGTGATATCGCTTAAACTCTCCCGTATTCTTAGTTCTAGCCCAATTCCCCGATTCTTCTACATTTCCGTTCTCGTAATACAATGTGTATTTTCCGTATGGTCGGCTTCCTTTATAGGTAATTTAACTTTTCAATTTTGTTGACGGGAAGTATTTTTTCCAAAGCCCCTCTTTCCTGCTATTTACATAACTCCCTTCTTCTACTAAATTACCAACGGGGTACTCACTAAATTTTGGTGGTTTTGCTTTAATCATCCAATAACCTTGTCTCTTTTTACTGATATCAATTTTATTGATTGTATCCGTTCCATTTAATTCAAAAGACTGCGACGCAGCATTCCAAGAATAAAGCAGTAAAACGATTATTGTACTTAAAAACTTCATGCGTATGAAATTAGCCATTAAAATTAGGAAAAGATTTTTAGATTTAACCCAAGTTCTTAAGCATGTCTTCTGTCATTTTTGCCATGTCATATTCGAGCTTCCAACCCCAATCTTCCTGCGCAGCAGAATCATCAATACTTCCGGGCCAACTTTCTGCAATTTTTTGCCGAAAATCAGGAGCATAGCTAATTTTAAAATTAGGAAGGTACTTTTTTATCTCACTTGCGATGTCTTCTGGTGCAAAAGAAATCCCCCCGAGATTATAACTTGATTTGATTTTAACATTTCCCTCCGGCGCTTCCATTAACTCAATGGTAGCTCGAATGGCATCCTCCATATACATCATTGGAAGGTAGGTTCCTTTTTGTAAAAAGCATTCATATTCTCCATTTTCTAATGCTTTATGATAAATGTCAACTGCATAATCTGTGGTGCCTCCACCTGGCAAGCTTTTATAGCCAATTAACCCTGGATAACGGATACTTCGTACGTCTACTCCATAGTTTTTTGCATAATACTCACACCAACGTTCGCCTGCAAGCTTAGAAATGCCGTAGACCGTTGTTGGGTCAGTAACGGTATGTTGTGGAGTCTCTTGACGAGGAGTATTAGGCCCAAAAACAGCAATGGAGCTTGGCCAAAAAACCTTCTTTATCCTTTTGTCTTTCGCCAAATCTAGCACGGTAAACAATGTCTCCATGTTCAGCTTCCATCCAAATTCAGGGTTTTTCTCTGCTGTTGCAGAAAGCAAAGCCACTAAATGATACACTTCTTCAATTTTATAACGCTCAACGATATCATGCAACTTTTCTTTATCTAATACATTGAGCACTTCAGAAGGTCCGCTTTGATTTTCTAATTCCCTTACATCGGTAGCTAACACTTTGTCGTTCCCATGCTTCGCTCTTAACTTTTCTACCAACTCACTTCCCACTTGCCCGCCGGCACCTAAAACTAAAATCATTTGTCTCGTATTAATTATAAATCAAAAATAATAAAAGGCTTTCAAGCGCATGACAATTATCATTCTCTAGCGTAATCTCTTTTGTTAACTTTGCTATATCTTATAAAAAAGTATAACATGCAATTGTACAATTTAGAAGATAAGAACATCCTGAAAAAGAAATTAATGGAGGAGCCTTTTAAAAGGGTAACCGTTTCTTTTTATCGTTATGTAATTATCGAAAACCCACTTGAATTGAGAGACGAACTCTATCAAGAATGGAGTGAATTAAATGCATTTGGTAGAACGTATTTAGCCAAGGAGGGCATCAATGCGCAGATGTCCGTTCCAGAAGAAAATTGGTATGAATTTGTCCAAAAAGTTCACGCAAGAGAATACTTTAAAAATATCCCGTTTAAAATTGCTGTAGAAGATGATGGAAAGTCATTTTACAAGCTAAAGGTAAAGGTGCGAAACAAAATCGTGGCAGATGGTTTAAACGACGGAGATTTTGACGTTACCAATGTAGGAAAGCACCTCACGGCAAAGGAATTCAACGAAGCATTGGCTGATCCCAATTCATTGGTCATCGACATGCGGAATCACTACGAAAGTGAAGTGGGTCATTTTGAAGGTGCGCTTTGCCCAGATGCAGATACTTTTCGAGAAGAGTTGCCACAGGTAGAAGAAATCCTAAAAGGAAACGAAGACAAAAAAGTGCTGTTATATTGTACAGGTGGAATTCGTTGCGAGAAAGCCAGTGCTTATCTTAAACACAAAGGAATCCAAGATGTAAATCAATTGCACGGTGGAATAATCGATTACGTGCGGCAGATCAAAGCGGAAAAACTCGACAATAAATTCAAAGGCAAAAACTTTGTTTTTGATGAGCGATTGGGGGAGCGGATTTCAGAAGAAATTATTTCGGAATGCCATCAATGTGGTAAACCATGTGATGACCACACCAATTGCTCCAACGACGATTGCCATCTGCTATTTATTCAATGCGCTGAATGTGCTGAAAAAATGGACGGAGCTTGCACTCCAGAATGTCAAGAAATTGCGAACATGCCGGTAGAGATGCAAAGGGAAATAAGAAAGGGAAAAGAAAAGCCCGATGCACATTCTGTTTATAAAAGCAGACTGAGGCCGAAGTTGAATCAAAAAATTGACAATTAACAATTGTAATTGTTACATTAGAGAATTAATTAAAACATTATAAAATGCCCTTTTACAGAGAACTAGGAAAAATACCACATAAAAGACACACCACCTTTAAAAAAGAAGACGGCGGCCTTCATTATGAAGAACTGTTTGGAACTGTAGGATTCGATGGTATGTCTAGCCTATTATACCACTTGCATCGACCGACTCAAGTAAAGGAATATTTGGGATCTAAAGATGTAAGCCCAAAAATAGAGGTGGAAAAAAACTTTAAATCGAGAAGGTTAATTGGTTTTGATGTGAAACCTCAGGATGACTATTTAGAAAGTAGAGAGCCTATGCTTTGCAACAGTGACCTGTTAGTTGCTCTTGCTGCTCCAAAAAAGTCAATGACAGAGTATTTCTATAAAAACACAGATGCCGATGAGGTAATTTTCATTCACAAAGGAAGTGGAACACTACGAACTTTTCTTGGGAATATCGAATTCAAATACGGTGACTACTTGGTGATTCCAAGAGGTATGATTTATCAGATCTCATTCTATACGGAAGAGAATCGACATTTTGTTGTAGAATCATATTCTCCAATTTACACTCCAAAACGTTATCGTAATTGGTTTGGGCAACTATTAGAACACTCGCCTTATTGTGAAAGAGACTTCAGAACTCCGGAGAACTTAGAAACCCATGATGAAATGGGAGATTTCGTTATAAAAATTAAAAAAGAAGGTATCCTTCACGACTATGTATATGCTTCTCATCCATTTGATGTAGTTGGTTGGGATGGTTTCAATTATCCCTACGCTTTTTCTATTCACGATTTTGAGCCTATTACAGGAAGAGTTCATCAACCTCCACCAGTTCATCAAACCTTTGAAGCAGCAGGTTTTGTGATTTGCTCCTTCGTGCCTCGTTTATACGATTATCACCCGGAGTCAATTCCAGCACCTTATAATCACTCTAACATAGATTCTGACGAAGTGCTGTACTATGTTGATGGCGATTTTATGAGCCGAAACGATATTGATCAAGGGCAAATTACCTTGCACCAAGCAGGAATACCTCATGGACCGCACCCAGGCGCCTATGAAAGAAGTGTGGGACAAACTAAAACAGAGGAGCTTGCAGTAATGGTAGATACCTTTAAGCCTTTAATGGTTACTGAAAATGCCATGAAATTAGACGATGGCAAGTATTACAAGAGCTGGATAGAGCATTAATAGCATTTCTTGACCGGGTTATTTATTGGTATATTTCACATTCGTTTCAACAAAAAGTAAGATTTGGAAGTAAAAGAAATTTCAGTAATCGGAGGCGGTAGTTGGGCTACAGCAATTGTAAAAATGCTAAGTAACAACGCAGAAAAGGTGCATTGGTGGATGCGAGATGCCAATAAGGCTAAGTACATCAACAAATTCATGCACAATCCCCGTTACCTCTCTTCTGTTCAATTTGATCGGGAAAAAATCAGAGTGAGTAATGATTTGGACGAAATTATTGCTGCATCAGAGTACGTTGTTATCGCAACGCCATCGGCATTTTTGATGGATGTTTTTGGAGAGCGAGACAACTCAGACTTAAAATCGAAAACAGTTTATTCTGCCGTAAAAGGTATTGTGCCTGAAGTTCACCAGATTCCTGCACGGTTTTTTCATAAACGTTTTGGAACGCCTTACGAAAATATTGGAATCATAAGTGGTCCTTGCCACGCTGAAGAGGTCGCATTGGAGCGTTTGAGTTACTTAACCATTGCTTGTCAAAATCCAGATAATGCCAAGGCATTAGCGGATTTACTCGAGTGTAGGTACATTAAAACGCACTTATCCGAAGACCTTTTTGGAACTGAAATTTCTGCTATTCTAAAAAATATTTACGCCGTTGCTGCAGGTATATTTCATGGTTTAGGTTATGGCGATAACTTCCAAGCTGTTTTGATTTCCAATGCAGTTCAAGAAATTGAACGCTTCGTAGATGAATTAAACCCAGTACATCGAGATGTGAAATCATCAGCCTATTTAGGTGATTTATTGGTGACTGCTTACTCTAACTTTTCTAGAAATAGAACTTTTGGTGCCATGGTGGGTAAAGGTTATTCCGTAATGTCAGCTCAAATGGAAATGAACATGACAGCAGAGGGATATTACGCTGCCAAAAGCATTATCAAAATCAACGAAAAGTTCAAAGTGAATATTCCTATTGCTGATGCGGTTTATAGAGTACTTTACGAAGGAATTTCTCCAGCTGTTGAAATGAGAATTTTAGCAGACAAACTCGTTTAAGCTTAACCTCAACTAGCTAAGCTAGGGTTTACTTTTAACCGAATTCATTTTTATTATCTCGGTTAAATTAGTATTTGCTTTCATTTTAAAAAGCTGGTCTCACTGGTTCGTTGTCTAAAATGCCGTTGACTTTTTCCATCACCTCAGCGGTTAACAGTTGAACATCATCTATTGCTGTTAGTGTTTCTTCTAACTGACTCACTTTTGAAGCTCCTAATATTGCTGTAGAAACATTTTCGTTTTTCAAACACCAAGCAATTGCCAATTTCGGCATGGTCGTTCCAATTTCTTTCGCTAAACCCGTTAACTTTCTAACTTTTTCTAAATTTTCTTCTACTAGACTCTTATCTTTCAACCATTCCATTCCATCCATGGAAAGTCTGGTCTTCTCAGCCATTCCTTCGTTGTATTTACCGGTTAAAATTCCACTGCCTAAAGGACTCCAAATGGTAGTTCCCAATTCTACTGTTTTATAAATTTGGTCGAACTCTACTTCCACTTTGTCTCTGTGCAACATGTTGTATTGTGGTTGCTCCATGGTCGGGCCAATCAAGTTATAACGTTCTGCCACCATGTGTGCTTCCATAATTTCTTGCGCGCTCCACTCAGAAGTTCCCCAGTACAAAATTTTTCCTTGTTGAATTAAATTGTGCATCGTCCAAACCGTTTCCGAAATTGGCGTTTCCTTATCGGGCCGATGGCAATAGTATAAATCTAAATAGTCTAGCTTCATACGCTGTAATGCAGCTTCACAAGCTTCTACTAAATGCTTTCTACTTAGTCCTTTCTGCGTAGGCAATTCGCCGCCTCGTCCAAAAAAGGCCTTGGAAGAGACAATGTAAGAATCTCTTTGCCAGTCTCTTTTGCTTAAAATTTCTCCCATCACTCGTTCCGACTCACCTCTTGCATAAATCTCTGCATTATCAAAGAAGTTTACACCCTTGTCGTAAGCCAAGTCCATTAAGTCTGAAGCGATGTTATTCTCAATTTGTTTCCCAAAGGTTAGCCACGATCCTAGTGATAAACGACTAACTTTCAATCCCGATTTTCCTAAATTTTTGTATTCCATCTCTAGTGTTTTTTTATAAACTTTTATTGTGTTTTTAACTGTTAGAATTCTCTTTTAACATTCTAAAATTACGAATTACGATTTTTTTAATTGCGAATTTTACTACCTTAACCAACGTCTTTTACAATCGACTATTCTTTTTATTTCTTCCGTTTTCGTAATTCCCAGATTTACAATTCGTAATTATTTAACCAAAATCATCTAACATCCGCATAAGGTCCTCTTTCGTATTCGCTTCTGCTGCTGGTTTATCTTCTCGCCATCTGTGTATTCTCGGAAACCTCAATGCAACACCCGACTTGTGTCGACTCGACTTGGCAATTCCTTCAAAAGCTACTTCAAACACCAATTCAGGACTTACACTCCGAACGGGTCCAAACTTATCTACCGTATTCTTTTTTACAAAGGCATCTACACGTTTAATCTCTTTATCAGTTAAACCAGAGTAGGCTTTGGCGAAGGGAACTAACTTCTCTCCGTCCCAAACAGCAAAAGTGTAATCGGTATATAAATTTGCCCGCCGTCCATGGCCTCGCATAGCGTAAATCATAACCGCGTCAATTGTCAATGGGTCTACTTTCCACTTCCACCAATCTCCTTTTTTTCGACCAATTTTATAGGTAGAATCTTTGCGTTTTAGCATCAATCCTTCCGCGTTGTTTTCTCTTGAAGTAGTTCGAACTTCGATTAACTTATTCCAAGAATCTAGTTCCAATACTTTCGAAAGCATCAGGGTACCGGATTTTTGTTTTTTTACCATTCGTTCCAAAATTTGTCTTCTTTCCTTCATCGGTGTTTCTCGAAGGTCTTTCCCTTCAAATTCTAAAATATCATAGACGATCATGACAATGGGAGCGGATTTTAAAATAGCTTTACTCACATTCTTTCTCGAAATTCGAGTCTGCATGGTTGCAAAATTCAGCGGTTTACCGTCTTTAAAGGGAATAATTTCACCGTCTAAAACCGTTCCGTTGGGCAAGGCTTCAACCAACTCCTGAAACTCCGGAAACTTGTCTGTCATCAACTCTTCGCCCCTGCTCCAGACAAATAATTCGTTATTCCGAATAATGATTTGCCCTCGAATTCCATCCCACTTCCATTCTGCTTGCCATTCGCTCACATCCCCTAAATTTTGTGGTTCTCCTTCCAAAGCATAAGCCAGGTAAAAGGGGTACGGTTTGGAATATTGATCCGCCGGATCACTTGATTCAATTAACTCATGGTAAGTTGTTGTTTCCGCACGCCAATTGCCCATTAAACGGTGCGTTAAACTATTTTCTTCGACTTCGGCATGTTGCGCCAATGCCCTTGTCATTAGCTTTTGAGAAAGGCCAACTCGCCAGCCGCCTGTAAGTAGCTTGTTAAAAACAAAGCGTTCTTTTTCATTCAGATTATTCCACACCCACAATACTTTTTCTTTCTGTTCCTCGTCGCTTAGCGGTTTTAAATCAATTATAAATTGAACCCATTCGGAAAGAGATTTGTCGTTTTTAGATTCTAAATTGGGATGAATTAGGGCAATCGTTTCGGCTAAATCTCCTACAATGTGATAGGATTCTTCAAACAACCAAAGTGGTAAATTTGCTGCTTCAGACGCCCATTCTCTTAGTAAAGCTGTTCGAACACTTCTTTTTGGCCTTCTGTGACTTAATATGGCGATGGTCCATAACTTGTCCATGTCGTCAGCAGCATCAAAATAGCTTTTTAACGCCGCCACCTTTTTATTGGTTTTGGTGGTTTGGTCGAGTTGCTCAAATAGTTGGACGAAGTCTTTCATTGAGCTAATCGTTTGCAGTTTCATTCATCTCCCCTTCAAACTCTGTGCTCTCCACCGTTGTTTCTATTCCTTGGTTGTTTAACCATTTGCTAAAAATATCGGTGTAACCATGGGTAACAATTACTTTTTGGCATTCGGTTGCTTTTATGGCGGTATTTAAACCACCCCAATCAGCGTGATCAGAAAGCACAAACCCTCGATCTAATGATTCTCGTCTCCTTGTTCCTCGCACCTTCATCCAACCAGATGCCATGCCCACTTCGTAAGCAGGAAATTTCTTTTGCCAAGAAGAACCCAAAGCTCCGGGTGGTGCAATTATTAAACTGCCCTCAAAGTCCTTCTTCTTCATTTTCGGCTCCACGTAGATGGTTTCGTTTAGTGAAACTCCCATGTTGCGAATGATTTCGTTCGTTTTTTCAATCGCTCCGTGGTTAAACACTTTCCCTATGGAAGGATCAATTCCTTGTAAAATACGTTGTGCCTTTCCTAAAGAATAACCTGCCAAAACAGTTGCTTTCCCTTCCGCTTTGTTTTTTCGCCACCAAGCGTTAATTTCGGCAAACACTTCTGCTTGTGGCTTCCATTTAAACACAGGCAGACCAAAAGTGCACTCGGTAATAAAAACATTACACTTTACAGGTTCAAAAGGGGCGCAAAACCCATCGTCTTCTAGTTTATAATCTCCACTTGCCACCCAAATCTCACCTTTGTATTCCACCCGAACTTGGGCCGAACCTATGATGTGACCGGCAGGGTAAAATGAAAAGTTAACTCCATTTATAGTTCGACTTTCTCCATATTCCATGCTTTCAATGGAAATATCTTGTCCTAAACGATGTTGAATAATAGGCTTTGATAGGTGGTGACTCAAATAAAATTTGTTCCCCCAACGAGAGTGATCTGCGTGTGCGTGCGTAATGATAGCATAATCGACCGGTTTCCAGGGGTCGATGTAAACATTCGCTCGTTTGCAGTAAATACCTTTTTCAGTGAATTGTAAGAGGGGCATAGAAGATTAACAGTCGATTCCTCGTTTTAGTTTTATCTAGATTTTAATCAAGAAATAACACTTTAAAGTCAAAGTCCTCGAATATCTCAAAACAAACTTTTTACAGCATTAATTAACCGGTAAAGAAGTCAAATACATTACCGAGCGCGCTGCTCTTGGATTTATAAAACTCGGTATAGGTGCATCGATCACAAGAAACGTATGAGAATTTTTTATTCTGAACGTCGAAAATTTTACTAAAAATACCTCCTGTTGCTCTTATTTCACCTTTATTGTAGGTCACGTTGCTGCATTTGGGGCAGCTGAATCTTAATGGTTGGTTCATGGTTCTATATATTATTTTCACCCAAGTTAAAACCAAAAGATCTTAATCTCAAGTAATATTTGATGAGCGGGGATTGCTTTAATCAAATTTTACTTCACTACTTCAAGTAAGCCCTTTCCAAATATTCAAATTTGTATTCTAAAGGAAATTGATTTTGATTCTTCAATACTTTTGCCCTTGCTTCACTGCAAGCTTGATTTCTGTAATAACAAAGCATGCAATAAGACTTAGTCAAATAATACTCTGCCATTAAATTCTTCGGCTTGTGTTTCAACGCTCGCTCAAAACTTCCCGCCGCCATAAAATAATCCTTGTCCTTTAGTTTCAGCAACCCTAATTTCATGTGGTCTCTGAAAGGTTGGGGTTTTAACTTTGAATATGTTATAGTTTGAATCTCTTCTTTATAAGCTGGATACGTACTTCTAGATTCTAAAATCGTATGAAAGCCAAATACAACTAGTGTCAGACAAATTGCCGAAGTAAGGATTGTTAAAGCAAAGTATACTCTCTTTCTCGCTTTAAACTGCTTCTGAATTGTTTTAATTTGTTCTTCTGAAAGAGGTTTTCTATCCAGAAAGGATGTCATTCTCTTTTTAGCTGATGTTTTCAAACGGATGTTGCTCCGTTTTCGGTTAAAAAAAGACGTTCTTTTGCTGAGGAGATTTTTATTATTCCTCAGTGCTACGATCATCGCTAATATTGAACCACCTCCACCTCCTGCCATAGTAATAAGTTAAGTAGTTCAATCAAAATCCGCAAGCAAAAACGGATGAACGGGGGAACAACCTTTTTATAGCATAGACCAGTTAAACGAAAAAACCTCTAGGCTCAAATTGAATCTAGAGGTTTTTTTATGTACTTATCTAACTTATTACACCACTTCGAATAAGTCTTCTACTGACTTTCTAACTTTAGGCGCGTTTTGCGAGTCATCTTCTTCAGAGCGATATCCAATTGGGCAAACCACAGCTGCAGCTAATCCTTTTTCAGATAGTCCTAGAATCTCATCATATTTGGCCGCATCAAAACCTTCCATTGGACAGGTGTCAATTTTTAACTCTGCCGCAGCGCTCATCAAATTGGCTAGGCCAATATAGGTTTGCTTTGCCGTCCAGTTGTCAATTTGCTCTGGCGTTCTTGCTGATAGCGCACTTTGAATAAACTCCATATATCCTGATAAGCTTTCTACAGGAATATTGCTTGCTTTTGCCTTCAAACCTGCATAGTGATTTAAATGCTCTTCTTTTACCTCGGTGTAGTTGCAAAAAACTAATAAGTGAGATGCATCTGTAATTTGAGCTTGCCCCCAGGAAGCAGGCTTCAAAAGGTCTCTTTTGTTTTTGTTCTCAACAACTAACACTTTAAACAACTGCAATCCATAAGAAGTTGCAGCTAATTGTATTGCCTCTTGCAACTCTCCTAAATCCTTATTGCTAACTTTTTTAGATGCGTCAAACTTTTTAGTTGCATAACGCCATTTTTGATCTTCTATAAATCCCATTTTTCTTATTTATATATTCATTGGTACTTCCATTGCCAAAAATCTGGCATCTTTTTGTGCTTTAAAGGCTATGGAATTGGTATTCCAAACCCCAAAGCCGTCTCTTTTGTTTAAACTTTCTCCATGTATTTCCACATTCCCTTCTAAGATGAAAAAATAAACCCCGTTTCCTTCCTTTTTTACTTGATACGCAGAAGCTGTTTCGTTGTCAAACTCTCCTAAATGGAACCAAGCATCTTGGTGAATCCAAACTCCCTCATCATTTTCATTCGGAGAAAGTATTTGATACAATTCGTTTTTCTTTTTAATGTCTTGAATGGAGATTTGATCATACCGAGGTGACACATTTCGTTGCTTTGGAAACAACCAAATCTGTAGAAATTTCACTTGTTGATCTTTACTTCTGTTGTACTCTGAATGTTGAATGCCTGTTCCTGCACTCATTACTTGCACGTCTCCACTTTTTATCACCGTAGTGTTGCCCATGCTGTCTTTATGCTCTAAATCTCCTTCCAAGGGAATGGAAACAATTTCCATATTATCATGAGGGTGTGTTCCGAATCCCATCCCTTTATGTACTTGGTCGTCATTTAACACACGCAATACACCAAAATTCATTCGCTCCGGATTGTGATAATTGGCGAAACTAAATGTGTGATGTGAATCTAGCCAGCCATGGTTTGCGTGCCCTCTTGTTGCTGCTTTGTGTAATACTGTTTTCATTGTTTTTAATTCTTTATTTGGCAAATGGTTAAATCCCACTCGCTCCATTAATTTGTCATAGGTAGAAGTACTTTTTACATTTGAAAAAGCAAGCGTTGGGCTAATGGCCGCAGCTGCTCCTCCAAGTAAAGCGCGTTTTAAAAAATCTTTTCTTTTCATAACACCACAAAAATACATGTATATACATCTATTTAGATTAAAAGTTTGTTAAATTTTTTTGCTCTCCTTCGTTTTTGTAATGATTCTACTTCTGCATTCGCCTTTGCAGATCAGAGAGCAATTCTATTAATACTTGATTTGAAGGGAATTGCCTTAATCCTTCTTCAGTGAAACGCATTGCTAATGAATAATCGTTTAAATAGTATGCGCTAAATGCAGCCAACTCAAACATTGTCGGGTTTGATTTACTCCACCCTAAGTACAATTTAGAATAGTTAATCACCTCATTGTAATCTTTCAGAGTAAAGCTAACTTTCGCTAATTCAAATAAACCGATTGCTGCATTTGGCACTATCGCATCCGCCATTAAAAAAGATTTTTTAGCAAGTTTATTCTGATCTAACACCAAATAGGCCTTACCCAAAGCAATATGAAAATTGTAATGCTTCGGATAAATTTCAATAGCCTTTTTAAAATAATTAATCGATTCATTCACTTTTTGCAAATCAGACTCGCTACCATTGTAGCTTTTCAAGTTCTCTTTTATGGAATGAACACCAAGAAGATAGTTTGCCTGTGCAGAATTACCTAAATGTTCAATATCGTTGCGCATTAATATCGTTGGGGACTCCCATTTTTCGTTTCGAACGAAAGTTCTTACTGACAAAGCGAGTAATACAACTATAGAAAGAGCTTCCAAGCCTCGAATTTTTTTGTACTCGAACTGAGGTTTTATCCAATTGAAAACTCCTCCAATCATAATACAAAACCCCACAGAAGCTGAAAAAGCTAAACGTTCTCCAACCATACCGGCAACCAAAACAGGCAGATTACTAAAGATTAAAATGCTAGAGGTAAACCAAATGGCTCCGATTGAAATAAGTGGTTGTCTTCTGAAAAAATAAATAGCGCAATAAAACAATAACAGATAACATAGTAGGCTTATCCAAACTTTATAATCCCTAAAGTTTGTCGTTTTAATCTTTGCATATCCGTAATAGAATGAAAGATCTTTAGGAAAAAACATTAGCTCTAAATAAGATCCCATAACTGCTAATCCCGTAGCAAAACGTTGGTCCAACGAGTGCTGATCTACCAATGTATTTTCAACAAATTCAAGTTTTCTGCCTTCTTTTAACTCGAAATCTTCAGTGTCTTCTATTATTCTAGTTGCGTTTGAATTAAAGTGAAATTTATTTACTTGGTTGGGGTAGCTTACTCCGATGAACAAAAAAGCTATGCAAAGCCACCCGGCTAAATATATCTTTTTCAATTTTATTACCTCTGTTTTAGATAGCGCCAAAATAGAAAACAGCAAAACCCCTAATTGGAAATAACTTAACGCATTGAAATACGCGCTGACCATTATCGCGATAAGCGATATAACTAACGGGATATAAAGACGAATTAGGACAGTTGAAAAAATTAACAGTGGGCTTAACTGAATCAATATTTGTTTATAATCTTGCCTTTGATAGGCTATTAAAAGCAGCAGTGGTAGCAACCCGAGTAAAAATTTAGGGTTCAATTTAACCGTCTGCCTATTAACTAATGCCGCTGCCGATAAAAGCATGATTAAATAGACTAATATTTCTGACTTGTAAAATGAGAAATAGCCCATTAGCGATATAACTGCACTTAACACCAGAACCACATTAAAGTGCTTTTTAACACCATTCAATAATAGTAATTGACCTGCAATTAACAAGTACAGCTGCTGAAAGTAGACTCCAATTAAGGTAGTTGAAAAAATTAACACTAGAATAAAGACTTCGAATATACTAGGTTTGGGGAGTGATTTACTTTCCCAAAATATCGGAAGGTAAAAAACGATAAGATAGAATACACTTAAAACCGTAAAAGTGACTAAGCTAGGAATTAATTGAAGGTTAAAAGCAAACAGCCCGATTGGAATAGAAAAGGCCAAACCAATTTTTATAAATTTCGAAACTTGTAGATTTTGGTTAACCAAAAGAAGAATGGGAAGTAAAGCGATAATCGGCAATGTGCTTTTTTTCGATAAAATTGAAAGTGAAACGAGCACTATTGTTGACGCCAAATAAATGGGATTCTGTCTGCTGATCCATTTGATTACAGATATCGCCGACAAGAGAAAAAAGATCAAACTCAACAATTCATCTCTATTTTTCAAACTTGCGATAACCTCAGAATGAACAGGATGCAAACTAAACAGTAGTGCAATAAACAGCAGAATATATGGATTTGTGTCTCTAAAGATTAGGGCTAAGAATAGATATAACAACAATACAATTGCTAAATACAAAATCAAATTGACTGTGTGACTTACCCTAACCGATTCACCGAAGAAAGCATGCTCCAAATAAAAACTAGCAATAGTTACCGGTCTGTATCCTGATTTTAACCCTTCTTCGTCCTGATAAGAAGAAGAGAAAATGGCACTTAAACTAGCTTTTGTATTAGGGTTCGTTAGCGGATGATTTTTGGTTACTAACTCATCATCCATATTATATCCATTGGACAAAGTATTCCCAAAAACCAAAAGTGTCACTACAAAAAGGAAGAGGAAGTTCCAATTTTTCATTTAGCCTCTTTTGAACAATTTACCTATCCGACATAAAAACGAATCTGGAAATTCTTGTTTGTATTTTTGCTCAAAATCAGAAAACTCTAACACCATACCTGGTTCAATTTCAATCAGATCTATTTCCTCTACATTAATATTGTTTTTTGAGTATAATTTAGATAGTTCCTTATTGTAAAAATCATTGTCCGCTTTCAGTACCTTAAACTTCTGACCTTCTTTCATATAATGCAAATAATTAGCAGACTTAGAAGCTACGCTAACCATCGCTGCAACTCTAATATTGGCTGTTAAATTTGGCTTCGAACCATGAATAACATTGTGTCGAAAAACAATTGCATCGCCGGCCTTAGCAGGAAAAGCAACTAGCCCCTTTTCAACTTGATTAAAATTAAAAAATGGAGTTGGGGTGTGAAAAGATCGAATATTTTGAAACCATTTATGACTGCCTTTTAGCACTTGTAAGCATCCATTTTTCTCATTAACATCTTCAATTGGACAGAAAATTGCTGCAGATTGATACTTCTTCTCATCTACAATGTTCCAATCTTGGTGTAAGGAAGAATGGCTCTCATTGCCAGTTCCTTTTATCAAAAAAGCGCCTCCACCAATTTGATGACCTTCAAAGTACTTTTCAATTGACGGTTTGTAAATTTCTTGAAAAATCACATCTACCTTTGTATTGTACTCTGAACTTTTATTGTTGACATTGCTATAAATTCCATTCAAATCAGAAAGTCCAAGCTCATTGTATAATTCCTTTATTCGCAGCAGATCCTCGTTATTCAAAAAGTTAGGTATCCGAATCGCACCAACTTCTTGGAATTCCTTTTCTAGCTCCGCTGATTTCAATTTCATGTGTTTACCTTTTCTTTTTTCAACATCCTTACAATTTTCTCTAATAACAATTTAGGGTATTCCGCATTTTAAAATTATCGAATTGCCTTTCTTTCAGTTTACAGCTTGGTTTATTTTTTTAAACACACCAAAATAGAAGGTAAAAATTGCAAAATATAGATTCGTGGTCATTAAAAATAGCACTGCTAAAAACAAAGGCTACACTAAAAGCCATCCTATTTGGCTTATCAACTTAGCGATTAAACATCTTTTTAACTTTATCTAAAGTACTTAAGGGGTATCTATTATTATACGCTTCAAGATAATCCGATGCTACTAAACTCATTCCGTCTTTAATTTTAAACCGATCCAAAACAATCTCATCAATACTTTTATTGGACCATAGTCTTGAAAAATCTTGATTGAAAAAATTCGCACTTACCTTAAGAACTTTAAATTCATTTTCCTCTTTTACATAATTAATATAATCAGCATCTTTAGATGCAATACTTACCATCGTTGCAATTCGATTTTGATTGGTAAAATTAGGTTTCGAGCCATGAATTACGCTATGCCTGAACACAATAGCATCTCCGGCTTTTAGCGGAAAAGATATTAAACCTTTTTTTGCCTTGCTAAACTCCATTATTGGTGATGGATTATTGAGCCCTCTAATATTATTAAACCATTTATGGCTTCCTTTTAACACTTGAATACAGCCATTTCTCTCATCGATGTCGTGAATAGCACAAAAAATTACTGCTGATTGAAATTTGCTTTCATCTACCACGTTCCAATCTTGATGCAACATCGCATGACTTTCTTCCCCAATTCCTTTTATTAAAAAAGCTCCTCCACTAATTTGATAATCCATGAAATGATTTGCGATAGACTCCTTACTTAAACCAGTAATTATTTGATTTACCTTATTATTGAATTCCGCACTTTTATCTTTTACGTTAGTATAGGTATGTTTTAGGTCTATTAAACCTAATTCATTGTATAATTCTTTTATTTCCTCGAGTGCATCTTTTTGTAAGAATTTGGGTATTTTGATTGCTCCAATTTCATCAAATTCAGACTGTAACTCTGTTGACTTTAATCTCATTACTATACTATTTATTAAGCAATCGTGCCAGTTTCCATTTTATAAAATAAAGGCCATTTTGTAATTTGAATAAATCTAAGCCTCTACTACTGTTCTTAAAAGTAGGGTTATATAATTTGAGCTGCTTTGTGTAATTTTTAATTAATGGGAAATATTTATTGGTTTCTTCATTAAATATTTTGGACGTAAAAGAATTAAAATGAACAAAAACAATCTGCTTAATATCAATGTTTAACTGTGAATTCCATCCTGCAAAATTGCATCCTCTATTCTTAATAATTTTCACATTTTCAAATAACACCGGTAGTAAATCTAAATACTTTTGATCATCAAAAAGTCCTCTCCAATAGGATCTCCTCATTTCGTACAAGCAACAGTCCGACCACCATTCTAAAGCATTTTTAGCATTTTCATTCACCCCAATAAAACCCGCATTGTACATTCCGAGTCTGAAGTTTGCTTCTAACCACGTTTGCTCGTTTTTAGGAGAACTAGGATAAAAGTGAGGTGTTAAAAGCACGTCAGAGATTTGCAATTCTTCAAACAAAAAATTGAAATCATTATAAAAAAAGACATCGTTATCTACATAAATTAATGCGTGATAATTAGGAAGTAAATACAATAAATACGCAGGTTTTAAAGCCCAACGAAGCTTGTCTTTTTTATAGATTCTACTGGTTTGTTCTATTCGTTCAGAACTTATTTGTCCTAAGTGATGAAATTCAATATTCGACGGAATACTATCAACATTCTTTACTTCATCTGAATCCACAAGCAACACTTTTAATTGACCTCCAAATTGTTGTATGCTATCTGCTAAAGCATACGTTTTAAAGAGATGAGATTGAGTTGATATGGTGCAAAAAATAGCCAAATGATTACATTGATTTTAACGTATGTGGAAATGTTGGTTTCTTCAACATTTTGTCGTATAAAAATACAGCTAAATAAAATGGATTAATCATTACAAAAACCATCGGAACAGCAAATGACACTATGAGTATATCCATAAAATAATAGATTCCTATATGCATAAGAAGCAAAGCAATACCATAAAATCTTGCATAACTCTTATTAACAGCTGCTGTTAATGCAAACAATTCTAATGTTAAAGAACCAGCTAAAAGAACAACCAAAATGTTTTGAGATTCTGTTAAAAATTGTACAATTTCATAGGCTTTTACAAGCTCTGTGCTGTCAAGTGTTGTATAATAATGGTAATAAAATGACTTTAATACTTGAAGGGTGATCCTAGATCCATCTGAAGGCCAACTTAAACCCGAATCTAATAGTTTAGAGCAACCTGAAAGAAAATAACCAACAACAACTGCTTGTATCGAATATTGAATTCTGGAGTATTTTAATTTTAAAAGATTCGACCCATTGATCCAATATGCAAATGACTGGGCAAGGAATATAAAAGAGAAAGTTCCGCTGCGATTTAAGATTCCGCTAGAATCCTCACTTGTGAAAACAATAACTGACAAAGAAAACAAACCCAAAGTGGTCCATTTCATTTTAAAGTCAAGTAAATACATGATGCATAAAAGAGAGCTTGCCACGATCATAAAGAATAGCCCATGGCCTTCTATAAGATTAGCGCAATTAACTATTTTACAAATTCCCGAAGGTATTGGCACCTTGTAATTTTTAGATAAAATATGACGAAAAATGCCAAACCAAAAACAAATTAATGGGATCTTTAAAAAAATCCATTCTTTATCTAGCCCTCTTATTCTTATATTTTTAATGACGTTCATAAGAGGTCATTAAAACTGTTAAATCGTGGATAGAATCGTTTTGGTAATAAAACCCTTTCCGGTACAGGTTGATATATTTATATTTTAACTCATTTGATTCTAATAAAACAAACATCATTCGATCGCCAATTTGTTGCAATTCTTCTTCAGATTCTCTAAAGCTTCCGTATGGAATATTTAATTCATCAGATACACTACCATATAAGTGTCCAACAGAGCTTCCGGTTGTTTCTAAACTGGAAAATGGAATAATCTCATTGGCTTCGTCAGTTAAATAAAAACTATACGACCAATTTGGGAAATTACTGTACATGGGAAACCGCGAAAATGGATGGGTCTCATTAAATAATAGCACTCCTATAATATAGAGCAGTGCAACTCCAAAAGTTGAAATTCCCCATTCTAAAAATTTCTTGTACCTATTACCCATTTACACAATCTTCGATTTTATCCAATTCCAAACTGCCCACTTTTCATTTCCCCATTCATGAAATACATGAACAAATTTTGGCCTGTACGTTGACTTAAATAGGTCATCTGACATTTCATCCGTCTCTTTGCTAACCACTAATTGGTTGTTGTGAAAATCTGCAATAAAATTCCATTCTTTTGATAATGTTGGATGGTCTTGCAAAGCAAACTCCCAAACCGTTGCAATTAAGGTTCCCTGGTCTCTAGTCTTCCAATTGGGATTATTGAATATTTGAACGCTCTTTTTGTGCCATTCAGACAAAAATTTATGACTAGCATCGTCGAAAAGAAATACACCGCCATTCCAGTGTTGCCAATTTTTCTCTTTCACATCAACTTGAAAAGTATTGTGAATTGACTCGGTTAAATGATTGCAATCGGTTTTAAATATATTCTCCCCTTTTTTGTTTCTCCACTCATTGAACCAAAGGGTATATTTCAAATTGGCCTCTTTCGCAATGCTTTTTATATCTATCTCATACTTTACAATTTCTCCATCTTTTGTTGACCACAATTTTCTTTTTTTATCAAAATAAATGTCTTTGTCTAACCAAAATTTTGGAAAACTCATGTAATAACGAAAAGTATAAAAACCCTTTGTTAGAATTGACTTTTGGAGTTCCCCATACCAATCCTCAACCTTCTTTTGAGCGGTCCGGGCAACTGTGCCTGTTAGCTCTGAATTCTTATCGTGCTTTTCAACACTCTTAAAATATGCTTCTCTGTCTTCGGAACATTTATCTATACACCCGCAATTAATTGCATAAGCACTAAATGCTTTTATTTTACAATGATCAGGTGCAAACCTAATCGGTGAAATATACTCTTTGAAAATTTCGTCGCAAGAATGATCCAAGGCAATTATATCTGTATCCAAATAGCAATACAAATTACCTTTGGGAAGAAATTGGTGAATTCCTGTTTTCAAATAAATACTCGCTTGATGATGGTTATACTCTTTTGGTGTTTGAACGTCGATAATAGCATCGTGAAGGATTTCTATATCATTTCTTGTTTTATCTGTTAAAACAAGAATATCTTTTTTAGAGAAAGATCGGAGCGCTTTTAATGAAAGTTGCAGCGTATCGATATGCTCGCTGCTTCCACAAACTACAAAAACATAAACTTCATTGCTCATTTGTTGCTTTTTATCAGAAATGCTGATTTCTTTGGAGGGCTAATTTAACTATTTGAACACCTTTATTCTTCAAAGTTCACAACCCAATGGGTAAACCATTTTTCAAAAACAACTATTTTCCAGAGCTTCCAATTATAGGATTCTTGCAGTAATTCGTCTATATACTCTTTGCGAATAATGTTTTGCTTCACGAGGTTGCTCTCTCCTAGTTCTTTCCTGTAAAATTCAATATTCATGTAATATTGATCCGGCCCTACAAAACCTTGCTTTTTGCGTTCTATTATTTCACTTGGTAAATTATCTTTCAATGTTTCAAAAAGCACCTTCTTTGTCTGATTTTGGTCAATGTAATGGTTCTCTTCGATACTGAATATTTTCTCATAAAGTTGATGGTCCAAAAAAGGCACTCTCACTTCTAATGAGTTTGCCATGCTGGCTCGGTCCACTTTCGTAAGCACCAATTCTCCCATAAAACATTTGATGTCCATGTGTTGTATGGCTTTAAAAGGACTTAAATCCTTTCTGAAGTTTTGCCTATAAAACCAATGCACATCTTTTGGAATTGATACATGTAAATCTGGATGTAACATTTTTTTTAACTCTTGCGAATCGAACCAACCCATTGCCATTGATTGTGCATAAAAATCAACAGGATTCTTTGGTTTAAAAATATTTTTAACCTTCTGCAATAAACCGTTATTGTATGTTTTATTAAAAAAATCATGTTGCCACGTATAGCCGCCAAAAATTTCATCGGCTCCTTCGCCACTAAACACTGCCTTTACCTCTTTTCTAGCCAAAGCGCTCACCATGTATGTTGGTACAATTGAAATATCTGCAATCGGTTCGTCATATACCTCAGGCATTCGTTTCAATAAATTCAGACTCTCTGCAGTAGCAACAACAGCGTTATTCTCTAACGCCAAAAAATCAGCAACTGTTTTAGCATAATAATGCTCGCTTTTCTCCCAATTTTCAAACCCTATTGAAAAAGTATTTGGAGCTTTCCCTTCTTCCTTCATCCACAATGCCAAAGCACTACTGTCATACCCTCCACTTAAAAAAGAACCAATAGGAACATCAGCTCGTGCATGCTGTTTTACCGAATTTTTTAAAATCTCTTCTGTTTCAATTGCTAAACTTTTAATCTCCGCTTTTTCATTCGAAGATGTTAATTCCCAATAGCAAACCGTCGTCTCAGACAAGTCATTTAAATCAATAGTGATATAATTTGCAGGAGGAAGTTTATTTATTCCCTCCCAAATGGTTTTAGGAGAAGGAATATACCGATAGACAAAATAATCCGAAATTGCACTTTTGTTCAGCTCTTTAGGGAATACTTTTGACTCCATAATTGCTTTCAATTCTGAAGCAAAAACAAGCTCGTTATTTTGAACGCCATAATACAGTGGCTTTATCCCAAATCGATCTCGAATCAAATGCAACAACTCTTTCTTCTCGTCAAGTAATGCTATGGCAAACATACCTTTTAAGCGATTCACAAAATCCATCCCCCACGCTTGATATGCCGCCAAAATTACCTCCGTATCACTTCCCGTAATAAATTCATAGCCGTTTCTCAGTTCTTCTTTTAGTTCAAGATAATTGTAAATTTCCCCATTGAAACTTACCCAAACGGTTGCCTCAGAATTACTCATAGGTTGTTTTCCCAATTCTGAAAGGTCTAAGAAGGATAACCTTCGGTGGCCCAATGCTCTTTTACTATCAGACGAAATAAAGACCCCTTCACCGTCAGGGCCTCTATGCTCAATGGTTTTGAGCATTTTGCGAAAAATATCTTGGTCAACTTTTCCGTCTCTTTTAATATGTCCTACAATTCCACACATAATACTTTAATTCAAGCTATTACAATTGGCTCCAAAATAGGTTTCCTTAAAATTTTGTGGAGTCAAAAACGTTCCAAGATTTCTGCCAAATAACGAAACAGCTAGCGCATTGTTTTTGCCATCTAAATATGAAATTTCCCATCTCTTTTTGTAGTGCGGGTTAAAGCAGGCAGGGACCTTATTTAACACTAATTCTTGATTAAGAGCTAAATACCCTAAAATTTGATCTTTCAAATTATTCCCTTCTGGTTGAATACGATTCATAAAACTATTTGAAAAAATAAAGTGAGAAGTTCCAAAGTTGTAATTCAATTTATAAATAACAACATCCGAGCTTCTTTTTAATTCATTGAATTTTATGATTTTATTAGTTGTAGAACTTATAAACACAGCTGGATCAGACGGATCTACTAAATATTCAGAACCATATATATTGAGTATCGGATAGGTATGTACATTTTCAATGGAAGTGTCTCTACCTTTTAGCTCTAGTAACATATGAGTCAATTGTAAATAAAATTTTGTTCTAGTCCAACATGAAAAAGCCACTTCATTTTTGTTACCAAAATCAAATTGTTCTTCCAATGAATAGTCCTCCCAATTACTTCGAATTAAGCTATCGTTAGCCAAACCTAATTCTGTTCCCAAAAATTGATGACTAAATGCAGCATGCACAAAATTGGCCAAGAATAAAGACTTCAAGTATAAAACAGTTTTGTTGTTCACGTCTAGCGTGTCAAAGTTTTTTAATTCGTTATTCAATTGCGCTAATAAGTCTTTCGAATCTAAATCCACATTCCTTTTTATAGTATCTCCGGTATAGACAAAATCAATTGATCCAAAATTTGTTGCAAATTTATCTTTTTGAAAAAGCTGAATAGTACAACGTTTTAAAACAACTTCATCGTTAATTTTTAATTCATTGTGTTTTTCACAAGAAACGAAAATTACGAGCATAGAAAAAAGCCAGCTAATTAGAATTTTTCTTCTCATGTTTTTTATACAATGGTTTCTTTTTTAAATCTCTGCCCATTAATTTAAATGAATAATACAATGAATAATTCACTACAACGGAAATCATAATTTTTAATTGATTTATAAGTTGAAAAATTTGAACAACAAACTGATATAGATAAGGATGAATTAGTAGTATTAAATAGGCATATAGGTTTTCATTCAAAAGCCAATAACCCAAAATGAATGTACTGATAACAATATAAAATCGTATTAAGTAGTTGTTCTCTATTGATTTTTGAACTCTAAAAATTTCGAACAATAATAGAAATAAATATGCCACCCCTATTCCTAATACGTAAGTCTGACTTTCCAGTTTCCAAAAACCAAACATTAGAAAAAAGCACAAACTCAAACTAGCCGTAAATTCTGAAATATAAACTAATGTGTTTACCTTACTTTTATATCGAATAGCAAATGAATTGATCCCAGATTTTAGGTCGTTCAATTCATCTTTCTTCTGGTGAAGCAGAATGTCTCTAAGCCCGATGCTAAAGTTAAAAAGTAAAAAGGCGAGGTATTTTGGATCCGCTATTTCAATTTTATAAACGACAAATAACAAGAGCACCGGAATTATATAAGCATAAATTGAATCCGCAATAATTCCGAAAATTGGTTTTGATTTTAATCTAATCCTTGGATGGGAATATGCTAAGAGCGCCGCAAATTGCACCAACAGCAAAATACCTGCATTTTCTGAAATTCTATTCACTAAAAAAAACGAAACAGAAAAACCCAACAAGACTATAAATCCAATAAAATAAGAATTTGCTTTCTCTGCTAAATTTGACTTCCCTGCTTTTAAATCTACTTTCTTATCATAATAATCGTTTAGCAAAAAGGCCCCAACACCTGTTAGAATATAACTTAAAACTAACGAGCCCAGAACCTCAAAATCAACAGGAATAGATTTCAGAAAATAAATCAACAGAATGTAATTGATAAACAACATGCTGTGATAGAGCAGAAAAGACCGAAGCCTTGTAAAAATTTCGTTTAACAGTCCCATTCTTCGCTTAACTCTAAAAACCAACATACCAATAACATGGGCGAACCTGCCACATAATTTCTATCTTTTGAAGTAAAATACCCAAAGTGCGGAAATACAAAGTCTTCTTCAACAACACTACTTTTAACTCTATCAGCAATTCGATTTCCCATGTTAGTAGTTAACTTAAAGTATTTAATACACAAGCCTGCTAATAGTAATTCCGGAAAAGATAGGGTGTTGAACCGAATTTCAATTCGTTCCAAAATATCTGCTGACAGTTTCTCAAAAGAAGCTATTCCTCGTTTATAGGCCCTGGCTATATGATAGGCAATAACCATATCGTTATTGTAGAAATGATTGGTACCCTTGTTATCCTTCCATAAATCTATACAAAGTTCAACGCTTGGTTTTGTAATGCTATTTTCACCTAAATACAGGAGAGTATTCGCCATAACTCCCAACTCAAAATCATTTAAATTCAACAAATTGGCATCAACCGTTGGCTGGTAATATTGCTTTTCTCTCCACCATTTGTAGCTCAGCCTTGGTCTCATAAAAAAATCACTGAGCTTAGGAGAGATCCATGTTTTTAGAACTCCATTGGCTTCAATATTAGCTTCCAATAACTTTCTATTCTCTAGTTTCTTCCCAACCGACTCCAATACTGCAGAGCAAATTGCCGTATCGTCCGCATCTGGTGGAACGTTGTTGGCAGCAGAGCCAAATTGCCAAAACCGCCAAACGTCACCGTATTCTTTTTGAGATTGAATAAATTCAGTTCCTTTCACAATGACTGATTCCAATCCTATATTCTTCAAATTAATCAATGATAAAACTACATTGGCGTGCACAAAAGGAGACGGTGCTGTAATGTGCCATCCTTTTGGCCTTAACTCTTCAGTGTTTGGATAATACTCATAAGTTGGAAATTCTCCGTTTGGCAATGTTGAATTCTTCAACAACTCTACTGCCTCTTTTTTAACTGTTGAAATAGGCTTATGAAACTTATTTTCAGAAAGCTTAATAGTTAATCTTTCCAACCCTCGCACAAAGCTAGAAGACTTATACACTAAATGCTCCTGTTTATCCAAGCGCAGATCTGGAAAACTCTTCAATAACAATTCCAGCGTAATTTGTGCTTCTTGCTTTGCCAAATGAGCACCCAAACAATAATGAGGACCAAAACCGAAAGAAAGTATTTTTCTTTCTTTACTATTAATATCAAATTTATGAGGGTTCTCAAAAACTTTAGGATCTCTATTTGCAGCTCCTAGAGCTAAACTTACTAGGCTACCTTTTGGAATTAGCTTCTTTCCAATAGTAACATTTTCTCTTGTTGTACGATGAATAATTTGGGTTGGAGTTTCCAACCTCAGCGTTTCGTTTATGACCGCATCAATTAAGTCATAATTGTTTCTTACCTCGTTAAGCAGTTCACTATTATTCAACAAAATCAACAAGGCAGAAGAAATTAAATTTGGTGTTGTCTCGTTACCTCCGAGCAACAATACCTTGACTAGGTTAAGAGTATCCTCGTCTGTAAAATTTTTTTGAGAAAAGGAGTGAAAAATGATTTCACTTAACCCTTCGCCTTCAGGGTTTTTATTTGCATCGTTAATCCATTGTTTCACAATTGGTTTCAACTGTTCCCATTTTTGCTCGGCAAAATCAGATTTACTATTCGGTTTATTTGCCACTACTGACTGAGACCAAGCTTTTAGTGCCGCGTTATTTTGAGTGTTTATTCCCAACAAATTTAGAATCACTAAAGAGGAGAATGGAAGTGCAAAGTCACTTAAAACTTCGATACTAGTATTTTCAAGCAATGGTTGTAGCAGGGCTTGTGCAATTTCTCTATTGTCTGTTTCCAATTTTGAGATTCGCTTAGAAGAGAAAGGTGCTCCATCACCAGTTAGTATCTTTCTGTGATGTGTATGTTTCGGAGGGTCACAATTTAGCAAAATCGGATCAAATCCATTTTCGCCTTCAGATGAGAACAAGCTAGGATTATCCAGGATTTGTTTGATCTCCTCAAAGTCAACGACCAACCACGTATTGTTTTCTGGCAAAAAATGAACGGCGCCTAATTTTCTAAGCGACCCATAAGTAATATAAGGGTTCTGCAAAAAATCTGCGTTTGTAATATTTAATACCTTACTCATTAAGCACCTATTTTGCTTTAATTAAGACCAAACTATGAATAAAGAGTTTCTCTTCTTAGATTTCCATTTTTCAAAGCCTCAACAAATCCTTCTTCTTCAATTAACCTATTTTCATTCTTTATGCTTCCTTTTGAAACATGATCTGCAGGTCTTTTATGAAAAGTCGTGTAATTATTTTTCAAGAAAAAATCTTCATTAATCTCAAATACTTCAAATTCGTTTTTACTCTCATCAAAATAATAGTAGACAGGGTTCACTTCTTTAGGTCCAATCAATATTTGTAATGCATACCTAGGCTTATCAGATTTATTTACATCTGAATAATGAATCACTCCATCTTCAAAAATTATAGCATCTCCTGCTGAACAAGGCATTGGCTTAAGATATTTCTCTAAAAGTTTAGCTTCGAAGTTTTTAAAATAATAAGGAACATTCAATGTTGCAAGGTCAGCTATTATCTTATGGCTACCTTCTACCAAAGCTAATGTTCCGTTTTCAATTGATGTATCAACTAATGGGCACCAAATCGTAAATGTTGTCTGTTCTTCTTTTTCCACATGAGTCCAGTTCTGATGAATCTCAAACTTCCCTTTGCCGGGTTGTTTTACATATAGATTGGCATTCCAAATTTCGTAGTTGTGGAAAAGGGTATCAACTATTGGATTAAAAACAGATTTGAATAGCCTGTTAGATGCTTTTTTATATTCTTCATTTGTATCTAAAAAGGAACAATGATAGTTCGAAGCTCCCTTCCGATCTGGCGAAAAATTATCGTCAGGTTTAAGTTCTAAAATTTTTCCCAAGAGATACTCAACTTGCTTAGACGAAAGTAAATTCGACTGGATATATCCATTCCTTAAATATAGCTTGTCGTGTTCTTGATTCTTAAAAATTGGTCGTTTCATAGTTTGGTATCTCTTCTTGCCATTTCCTGAATAAGTTCTTTAGTTTTTAATAAATATTTATCTTCCAACTGTTTTTCTTCCTTAAAATCTTCTTCTCCAAAGGTAGATTCTTCTGCAGCCAAATTGGAAAAACTAGAGTTAGAAATGTTCGTAAAAGTTGCTTCGCCGGTAAACCCTACGTTTGAAATTAAATTTTCACCCGGGAAAACAGTTCTTAAAGAACTAGCTAATAAATACATCGCCCACTTTACATCCCACGATTTATCTTTCTTCACAAAGCGATCAAATATAGCGAGAGTGCTTTCTTCAAATATCTCATGATTTGATTGTTGTGCCCTAAATTTCAACCAAAAATCATACTTCTCTGGAAATTGTTCCCATCGGTTTTTCCAAGTTGCCCAGCCCCAAAAGGGCAGACTTAACTTGGACATAAAGTAGTGTTGTTTCCCTGCTTCAATTCCTAGATTAGATCCGTTTATACAGCCAACGGTTGATTCATTCTCGAATTGGTTCAACATCTTTTCACAAAAGTTGAAAAACAGGGGTGAAGGTAAAGTGTCATCTTCTAGAATTATTGCGCGCTCTTCAGTTTCGAAAACCTTGTTTAATCCAAATTGAATGATTGTTCTGATTCCCAAATGAACTTTTGGACGAATAATTTGAAAAGGGACGGTAAAGTTAAATATGCTAATTACCTCCATTATTTCGTTCTGCCTTTCTCTAGTTTTAAGGTCTTCAGGCCCATCCATTACAATGTAAACCGTTGATGGAGCGCTTTTACAAAGCTTATTTAAAATTATCTCAACAGAAGCCAATTTCTTGTATAAAAAAATTACTACTGGAGTGTTAACCATGTTTGTGAATCATTAAAATATTACTCGAAAACTGCTCAAAACTTACTTCTCTTTTTTCCCTTTTTACGGTAAAAAAGTGATCAACCGCCTCTCTGCAATTAAAGAATGGTGAATAATAATCATCGATTAATATAACGCCATTTTTCACAATTGAATTATATAGTTTCTCTAGACTTAACAAAGTTGGTTCGTAAAAATCTAAGTCTATAAAAACAAAACTTATTTGTTCTGGTAATTGCTCAGGTAATAAAGATTCAATTGTAGTATCTATTATTCTCGAAGCTTCAAGTAAGTCATATTTTCTTAAAAGGCTTTCGACTTCTAATTTGTAACTTGAAATTGGAGAATTCATTTGAAAATAATTTACAAAGGCAATATCCTTTTCCCAATGCAGATTACTCGTAGGTATATCTCCAAATGTATCAATTATAAATAATTTTCCCGCTGCTCTAGCTTCTTCCCTCAAGGAGGCTAAGAATAAAGAACTCCCGCCTTTCCAACAACCAACTTGAACCCAGTTTCCATTAAAAATAGGATCCTTTTTAGAATATTTTTCTAAAAACAAATTGAAAAAAGACTTAGGTAATAAGGTGAATTTTGGTAAAGGAATCAAATCCTCTTTTAGCTCCTCTAATGAACTATATTTTTCTTTATATCCTCTTGGCTCTATGTGTTTTATAATTTGCTTTGTAAGAGAAAAAACATCTTGACTTGCACTAATAAATCCATCAATAAGGTCTGCTACGGAACTTTCAATCCTTGACTCTTGCTCAATAGAAATTTTCTCATATATATTCGAAACGAGTTCCAATTCCTGGTTGGGAGTTGGAATGCAGAAAGGGCTTGACTCAGGCATATAACTAGAGCCCTCACCATTACCCAGGTTAGTTATCAAATTAGTGCTTGGTAGGATCGTATGTCCACCATTTATCCACAAATCAGCCATCCATTGAACATCCCAAGAATTTCTATTTCCATAACTTAATGAGCTTAACGCTTTAATTATTGGTAAACTATCGTCATTAATTAATTTTTTTGTAAAAAAGTCCTCGTTCGTTTTGAAGGTGGTAAATTCTGGATTAAATTTTTCCCAAGCTCTTTTCCAAGTAGCCCAACCCCAATTTGGCAAACTATACTTTGACTCTAGTGACTTAAAGCCTCCATCACTATCATTCAACAATGAAGTTCCGCTAATTTGCATTATGTGATGATCGTATCTAAACTTTTCTAAATTCTTTAAACAGAATGTAAAAAACGATTGATGAGGCATACAATCATCCTCTAAAATTATTACTTGATCGAATTGAGTGAATACTAAACTCAATCCTTGCTTGATGTTTTCATACAGCCCAATGTTGTCTTCTTGGTAATGTTTGTGGAGTCGCATTTTACCGTCTTGAAACTGGTCTATAATTGCCCTAGTTTCTTCGCACTTCTCTTTTTCTAAGTCATTAATTGGTCCATCAGCAAACACAAATACGTCTTTTAATTGAGATGCAATAATTTGCTGGAAAACCGCTTTGGTTAACTCAGGTCTTTTGTAAATAAAGAATGCTATTGGAACCTGCATATTTTAATCCTTTATCCAATAAGCAAGATGACTGCCCACTTCGATGAGTTTATTTTTAATTTGATGCTGATTCATAAATTCATCCACAGCTCTCTTACAATCTAAACTTTGCATGTTATAATCATTAATTACAATTATTCCCCCTTTTGCAACTCTGTCATAAAGTTGGTTTAAAACAAAGTCTGTTGTGTAAGAAAAATCTAAATCAAGATGTAGAAGCGAGATTTTACCCAGTTGGCTTTTCCGGGTGGTTTCAATTACGTCACCTTGAACAAAATATACCGAATCATCTAGCAACTTAAACTTTTCTAGTTGTTGTTTAACACTCTCCAAGTTCGGTAGCTTAATTTTTTTACCATCAACCCTATTGATTAATAACTTTTCTTTGACCGTTAATTTATCGAGATTTAAAGTTACGTCTTCGCCAAAAAAATCAAACAAAAACATTTTTTTGCTAGGGGATATTGCATTTACACTTGATTTGAGAATGGCAGCAGATGCTCCTCTCCAAACACCGCATTCCACAATATCTCCTTCTATTTCATATGCATTGTGTAATTCTAAAATATCTAAGAAATGATTTAACTGAGATTTATGCAGTAAAATGTCGATATCTTCCGAATAAAGAAAATCTCCTAAGTCAAATTCGGATACCTCCTCAGGGATAAACTTAATACTATTTACAACTGTGCTTAAACTACTGATATTCATAATTTAATACATTAAATAAATTTTCAAAGGTGTGAATTGGACTATCTATTTCCGCCGTAAGGTTCATGAAGTAAATTGACAGAATACTACTATCACTATAAAAACCTGGGCAAACAGGTAAAAACTTATTTAAAAAGGAGTTGCGTTTGATAAAATTAGAAATTTCTCTCCCTGACCTAGTCTCTTGATATGGCCCTCTGAACATTACTAAGTCCATTAATAAATTTACCTTAGACTTATTCATTGATTTTCTATCAAAATAAATTTCTAACTCATGCGTAAAAGGCTGTATAACTTGATCATACTTTTTTTCTAAAAAACTGAATAATTTTTTGGATTTTGAGTAGCAGTGGATTCTTGTATTTAACATTTCGTGGTTAGTGTCAAACTCATAATACAACAAGTACTCACTGCTTAACTCGACACCTTCACCTGTTTGTTCTTTATAATTAACTAAAAACGGATAATCATCTATATTCCACCCTTTACTATTATTTATTAAAAAATAGACCCCAATTGTAAAACGATTTGCTCCAACATCATATTTAAATGTAAAAGTTGTCCCCGTACCACCTTTTTTAGGGTCATAATTATTACTCCTCTCTTGGAATGCCTTTTTTAGATTTATGGGAGGATTAAATCCTAATAACTGAACCAGCTCCTTTTCGCTTAGGTGCCTTAAATAAGTTATATAAAATTTTATGTTTTCAGCTTTCCCACGATTAATATTGAATCCAAAATACTCTTTATAAGACTCTGAATGGTATTGAACTAAACGATTATTTCTGATCAAAAAATCTTGAAACACCTTAGATGTATAAATTTTAGATAATTCGTCTTTTAACTTTTGCATATTAACTTTTTACCCACCCTACTTGGTAGTTACCCAATTTAATCAACGGTGATTGGATATTTTTTTCTATTCTAAAACTATCCACTGCTTCTTTACAATTGGTTTGCTCTAAATAATAATCATCAATTACAATTATGCCGCCGATAGAAACCAAATCATAGAAGAATTTTAAACTATTATATGTTGGCGAATAAAAATCAACATCTATATGCAGAATACTTATACTATCCCCGTCAAAGTGTCGGTATGTTTCTTCTATATCCCCTTCAATAATTGAAAGACTTTCAGTCATATTAAATTTTTCAAAAAGCTCTGAAACTGATTGATGAGATGGAAATTTTATTTTTTCTAGGTATGAATTAAACCACAATAAAGACTCCTTCTCTAATTTACTATCAGGGTTCAAGTTCTCAAACCCTATGAAGGAATCGAATAACCAAAAATGACAGGTAATGTGCAAGTCTGAAAAGAAAGCTTTTAAGAAAAGAGAAAACCCTCCTCTAAATATTCCAACATTAACCACATCTCCTTGTACTTTTGATATATCGTTGTAAATTAGAAAAACAATGAACTTATCGTAAAAGCTTCTTTCAATCAACGTAAGCCTTTCTTTATTATAAATCAGCTCTTCAAACTTAGTTAAGCTATCTACGTCTGAAGGACTTTTTATATAATCAAGAATAGATTTTGTGAATTCTAAATTCATGTAGCTTCCTCCTTTTCTTCCCAATGTAAACCCGCCAATAAAGCCCCACTTATATCAATGTTTGAAATGTCAGCATTGGTATTGGCGCCTGACAATAATAATTTGAAAGGAATAAAATTAGTAAGGCTCAAGAAAACTTGAGTTTTCTTTATTTCATCTAAATTGTCCGTTTCTTCGTCGAAGATATTATTAAAAATAACTTGAGCGTTTCTGATGAAATATACACTGATAAAATAAATTTGAGAATTAAAGAAATATGCAGGAAAAACAACTGCTTGCTTTACTACCCCGGGGCCTAAACTTGAGTCAAAATCTCCCTTAACAAATGGTGCAGTGGTTAATATAATTCTTCCTGAGAAATTAGAAATTGAAACCATTGGGTCAATATAAAACTCATTCGACTTTTTCTTGTATGTAAAACTTATTTCAATTGGTAAATCTGTCCTAAAGTTCTTTATTCCCTCTTCTTGCCATATTTCAACGTCAAGTAGTTCTATATACTTACTATTTGTTTCAATTTCAAATTGTTTAACTCTAGAATTATGAGTGACCAAATTTGCAAAATTTTTGTCAATGGTTTTTTCTTGGAAATATTTTTCTAAAAGAAATTTAGGATCTCCAGTCTCTAAACTCCCTTGATCTAACACAAATACTTTATTATCGAAATGAACTTCGTTCATGTTATGGGTTACTGAAACAATTGTTCTATTTTGATCACTATTCAACTCGGCAATAAACTGTTGAGTCTTTTTCAAAAATTCAGCATCCCCAACACTCAGCACTTCATCAAACAGGTAAACATCAAAATCTAGATGAACTACAATACTAAAAGCCAAACGTAAAAACATTCCACTTGAATAGCTTTTTACTGGTTCATTTATAAAATGACCAATTCCACTAAATTCAATTATTGCTTCAACTTTTGGTTTAATATCTGCTTTTGTAAATCCTAAAAGTTGCCCATTTAAATAAATATTTTCCAGCCCATTTAATTCTGGATGAAAACCTGCTCCAATATCTAAGATACTAGCAACTTTCCCTCGAATTTGGACAATACCTGAGCCTGGTTTTGTAACACCTGCTAAAATTTTTAACAAAGTACTTTTACCGCTTCCGTTTGCTCCAATAATTACTATATTTTCACCCTTATTGATGTCAAACGAGATGTTTTTTAAAGCATGAAAAACTTCCTTTCTGTTTTGATTAACCCCAATACCCGAACTGCGCAAAGGGTAACTCTTTGAAAGACCTGATACTGATATGGCAACTTGATTATTCATATAAAATCAGCAAATTTATCTTCTCGATAGGTGTAAAAATAAAATCCAATTAAAAGTAAAATAGCAGTAGTAAAAAAGTTAATCACCCAAACCCACTGAAAAGTAACTCCATCAAACAAAACCCAGCGCCACAATTCTATAACGTTTGCTATTGGGTTTATTGAAAAAAAGAAGTGAAGTTGTTCCGGAAAAACATCTGTAGACAGGAATACGGGTGTGAACCAAATCGCCATGTGAATTAAAAAAGGCAATACTTGCAGAATATCTCTCTTTTTTATAGAGATTGCAGCTATTAAAAATGAAATGGACAAGCCACAAATTGCATTAAATAATAAAACCAGAGGCATAAAAATTATTTTCCAAGTCATTCCAACTTCATAATAGAGCATAAGAGGGAGTAGTAACACCAAACTTATTAATGCATCTACAATACCTACTAACATTTTAGAAAAAGGCAAAATGCTTTTTGGAAAGTAAATTTTCTTTATAATATCTGAAGATTCATGTACAGATACCACCCCGTTATTGACTATATAGCTAAATAAATTCCAACCTATTAACCCGCTCAAAACATAAACGGCATAAGGAACTTCTCCTGTCTGCCACTTTAAAACAATTCCGAAAAAAAGAACGTAAATAAATAAACTTAACAGCGGTTTAAAAAAACTCCATATTATTCCGAGATACGTTTGTGAATATTTTACCTGAATGTCTCTTTTTGCAAAAACCCATATCAAATTCTTATGCTCCCATACTTTTATGATCGCAGTTTTTAACGAATCACGACCAGAAGTGTAGATAGTTGACTTTCTAGTATGCATGTTTAAAATCGGTTCTTGCTACCTAAAATTGGGGTTGTTTAATTTGATTTATAAAATTTACTTTTACCAAAAAAGTATTTAAATCGACGCTATTGTTAAAGATTACCCACATTGTAAACCCAGTAAAAGTAGCTAAAAGTAACGAATTGTTTTCGGCTCAACTTATCACTTTCGAAAGCATGAAGGTGGCAAAAGAGCAGGCTAACCTTTCTGATTTCGAACTAACTCTATGCTCCACGCAATACTCCGAAGATGAGGATGTAGTTCCTACTTATTTCAAAAAGTTAAGCAACTTAAAAAGGTCTATAAAAGAAGTGAATTCCAAATTAAACGGACGTAAGCTCCCTCTAATAAAAGATATCCTCTTGAAAACCAACGAAATTGAGAACAATGATTACATCATTTACACCAATGTAGACATTGCATTAATGCCCTTTTTCTATAATACTATTCACGAATACATAAAAGAGGGCCACGATTTTATTACAATTAACCGCCGAAGATTAGAAAATAAATATAACGCTGTTGAGCAACTTCCAAAAATGTATGCAGAACTAGGCAAATCTCACCCTGGTTTTGACTGTTTTATATTCAAGCAACCCTTACTTGAAAAATTGCATTTAAACGGTATTTGTATTGGGGTTCCTTTTTTAGAAGTTAGCCTTTTACATAATTTATTAGCGGTGGCAGAAAATCCAAAAATAATATTCGACAAGCATCTTAGCTTTCATATTGGAATGAATGTTCTAGGATTTAAAAAAGACGACTATTATTTTCACAATAAGACGACATACTTCACTAAAATTCATCCGGAAATAAAAAACAAATTTGACATAACCAAATTTCCATACGAGGACGAAAAAAAGCTTACCCGATTAATTAAATGGATATTAAATCCGAGTATTTTTACAGTAGACTATTTAAACTTGGAAGGAAAAAGCAGCTTGCAAAAGGCAAAATTAAAACTCGACGAAATTCGATGGCGGATTTTACAACGCTAATAAATTCAGCAAATAAGTCCGCCTAGTATAAAAGGCAATAGAGTGAATTTTTAGTCTTAGAAAGGGGCCAGACTCTTCTCCATCATCTTCAAATCCTAGGTTTTTATTATAAGCAATGGCTACTGTATTATCTTCATGCACTTTTGCATAAACCATTTCCAACTTCAGCTCTTCAAAAGCATATTCCAAAAGCGCAACTGAAGCTTTAAAAGCAATGCCTGTTCCTTCAAATTCTTCGTTGCCAATAAAAAGACCTGCATAAGCCGTTTTTTTTTTGGCATCAAACCGATCTAGATGAATTAACCCTATTGGAGTTGAGCCTTTTCGGATTGTAAAATAAACATTGGCAGATGTTAACGTCGTTTCAAACCACTTTTCTTGTTGCTCTTTGGTAATTTGCGCTTTAAAATCCATATAGTGATTAACCTTTGGAGAATTTCTCCACTCTCGAACAAGCATCGCTGTCTCAAGTGTTAAAGGTTCTAAGCAAATTCCAAATTTTTCAATCATAGCTGCTCATCTTCTGCAATCATAATTTGGTCTAACTCATTTTGATTGATCCAAATTCTTCGAATGTATTCCCCAATCACCCCTAACGTCATTAGTAGAATTCCTGTGGAAAAAAAGATAGAAACAATTAGAGCTGAGAACCCCTCATTAGAATCATAAACAACTTTTTTATAGATAAAATAACACCCTACAAAAAAACAAGTAACGGCTGTTACAACTCCAAATCGAATTATAAAATTCAATAAAAATGAAGAATGAAAAACTATTATTTTTAATGCAAATTTGAATAAACTCCAAAAAGAATAACTAGAGGATTCGCCTTCTCTTTTTGAATGGTTCACAATACACGTTGACTTCTTACTGGCATTTCTGAGCAAGTACTCTTCAATAAATACAATTGGTTTTTTACTCTTCTTAAAAGAGGCTGCTACATTTGAACGCATTAAACGAAAAGCAGTGATAGATGAGTAATCAACTTTTTCATAGCTAAAAATCAATTGCAATACTGTGCTTCCCAAATTTCTAAAAAACGAGTGTTCCTTCTTCTCAAAAGTTCCAAATACCAAATCTGATTCAGTTTCATTTAAACAAGTAATTAACTTCTCAATTTCAAATGGATCGTGCTGTAAGTCATCATCAATTGTCGCGATAAGTGGAGCCGTGCAATAACTTAACCCAATTGCAGTGGCAGTATGCTGTCCATAATTTTTTGACAACCTTACAAATCGATGAGGAAAAATTGCAGCTGCTTTTACTAAAATACTTTTGCTGCTTTCAACATCTCCATCTTCAACAAAAATTACATTAAAACTAAAATCGATGGAGTTTTTCCATTCATTTAAGCGCCTCACCAATTTTGGGAGTATTTTCTTCGAATTATAAAGCGGTATAACTATATCTAATTCAACCATTTTCTCAATTAGATATTAATAAATGTAGGCTTCGCTATTTTCACTGCATCAATTTTTACCAAGGCCGAAGCAATTGAAAAGCCAACTCCAAAACCTGAGAGTACAGCCCAATTGGAGTTCTCAGGTTTACAATTAAGGCTTAACGTAAGAGGAATGCTTGCGGATGCAGTATTTCCATATTCATACAATGAATTTGGCACCTCACCCTTATCTGCTCCTATTGCTTTCATTATTGAATTATTAATTAAAAGGTTCGCTTGATGAAAAACATACATTTTGGGAGTATTGCTCTCATTAGAATATTTTTCAAGTAACTTTTTAATATTATTTGGTACATACTTAACAGCATAATTAAACACATCGACTCCGTCCATTCGCATCCAGTCTCCAGTTTCATTTTTTACCATAGAAATGGCATTTTGCCCTTTCCCAAAAGTTTCTAAATTAAAGAAGCTTTCCCTGTTTTTACAACCCTCTATTCCAATAGCTGAAACTGCGTCAGAAAATATAGGCTTCACAGCCATATCACCTTCTTCAGTTAAACTTGTTGATACATCACCACAGCACAAAATAGCTCTTTTGCCTTCTTGATCTAAAGAAGCTAATAATTGACTTGCGGTGTGCAAGCCATATACAAAACCAGAACAACCTGAATTAATATCGTATGCCAAAGTAGTGGTAGGAAAATTCATTTCTCCGTGAATTTGACAGGCCAAAGATGGAATTGGCGATTGTGCAGTTTGGGTTACAATTATCAATATGTCTACAGAACTCTTATCCCATGTCAATAACTCCAAAAGTTTCTCAATTCCCGACTTAAAAAGAACCTTGCCCGATTGCGCCTTCTCTTTAGCGACATGCCTAAACCTAATGCCTGTGTGTTTTATTAATTCTTCTTTTTGCTTTAGGTTCAGCGCAGGAAGTTCTAGGTTGTCCTCTTTGTTAGAAGACAACACTGTCGCAATCCCACTGATTTTAGTTCCAATTATTTTCGAAAATGCCACTAATTTGAGCTTTGAATAATAGTGAACAAATCGCCAAGTGTTTTTGACATAGATAGGTCAGTAGAAGATATCAAGACATTATATTCATCATTAATAGCAGAAATAAAGATTAACGCATTCAATGAACTCCAGTTTGGCAAATTCCTATACTCAGTTTGCAAACTCAATGATCCGACTTCAACTTGAAACTCCTTTGATGTAAAACTTAAAAAGTTTAATTCGCTCGACACTCTTGTAGATTTAATAATTACTTAACACGCAGATATATTTATCTCCTTGTGAAGGAAGTTCAAACTTATATATTTTAGCAGTAACTCTCAAAACAAAAGTACATTATATGAATATTTTGCGCAATTCAAAACATTTTTTTGCGAAAAATAAAATAACTACATTTGGATTCTTAACTTTTGTTAAAAAACTTGAATCCCCTCATTTACACCATTATGAATAAGTCAGTTTTCTATTTCTTGATTTTACTTTTCGCTTGCTCAACTTTTGAAAGCCAAGCGCAATTTACCTCCGCAGATGTTCAGGTAAGCGTAGATTATCAAAATGGCTCCATGACAATATCTTGGACAGACGTTGCAGGGACAAGTAGATGCAAAAATTACGGTGTTGACGAAAAGTTATCGTATAAAATAGGTTCCGCAACTACACGGGTCATATTTGATAATACTAGTGGAGGTTCTACTGCGGGAAGTCCTCAGACAATCACGAATCTTCCAGGCGAATTTTTCACGAATCCTGTAAACCTTACATTTGAAGGAAGATTTGGTAATAGCTATAGTTCATGTACTAGCACTCTTATACCATTTACTATCCCTATTCCCATCTTTACAAAAGTAGATGATCCTCAATCAGTAAATGCCGGGTATGACCAATCTTGCGCAAATGTTCTTCTCAATTGGGATCCTCCAGGACTAGGTGCTGGATCGCCAGTTTTACGGTATGAAGTTTCAAGGAGAACGGCTAATACCACCGGCGTATTTACTAACGTAGCAACTAATATATCCGGCAATTCTACATCATATGCTGATGCAAGCGCCCCTGCCGGTGTTGAACAAGAGTATAAAATTAAAACAAAGATGCTTTACCCGGGAGGAGGTGCAAGAACTGCCATTACCCAAGGCGCTCAAGTAAATGGTCGTAAAATTGGGGTTGCAGGTGATCCTTCTGGTGTTTTTATTGATCAAGCAAATTGCAACGGGGAATTAGATGTAAACTGGAATTGGTCAAACTCAAATAACCCTAATAACTTTCAGGTATATAAAGCAACTGATTCAAGCTTTACTACAGGATTGGCAACCATTCAACTTTCAGGTTCAGATAGGGCATACAGAGACAATAATTCTGTTTCTGGTACAAAATATTACTATAGGGTGAGAGCCACGGCTACTTGTCCAAATGCACCAGGAAATCCACTTTTTTCCGCCTATTCTGATATAGAGTCAAGAGTAGGTTTGGGGGTTCCGGCTGCAACAGTTACTACCGGAATAACGCCAAATATTACGAATAAAGAAGTTACTTTAACTTGGACAGACAACTCGGAAATGGAGGAGGGTTTTAAAGTGGTTAGACAAGGGCCCAACGGCCAAGTTGAATTTGACGTTGCAGAAAACATAACAAGTTACGTAGATAAGACAGCAGATATCTGCGCCAATTTGACCTATTCTGTTAAAGTTTTTAACTCTTGCAGAACCACTGGTGTAATTTCAACAAATTCTCAAACCGCTTATATTCCGGCTGATATTGCCAATGTTTTTAATACTACTCAAAATAAAGTAGACGCTTCTGATGGAGAATTTGGAGATCGAATTGAAGTAAAATGGAAGTCCCCTACAAGACAGGTTGACGATTGGTATATTTATCGCATAAACCCTTTAATCCCTGACACAACATTTGTAGCCTCAGTTAATGGGAGCTCGAGGTTTTATTCAGACGTTTCTTCAAATGCAAACACATTGTATGAATACCTCATTGAGGGGGTTAGTGATTGTGCAGGAAATACAATATTGTCCAACACGACAAAAGATGTAGGATTTAGACTTGCATTTGGAACTGCAAATGGACAAGTCACTTACGATGGAGGAACCGCTGTCGAAGATGTTAAGGTAACAGCTGAGTCTGCTTCTGGAGCTAGTGGCTTTTCTGGAGACTTTAATGGGACTACAAGTTATGCAAACGCTCAGAACCCTGCAGATTTGCAAACCGATTCAATGACGATTACAAGTTTCATAAGGCCTGAAAACTTAACTGGCAAAAAAGTAATCGCATCAAAATTAACTGGAACAACTGGATGGGAGTTTTTCTTGAATGGGTCGATATTGACATTTACTACAGGCACAAAAACAATTACTGGCACATCCTCATTTATTGTTGCCAACAATTGGGCCTCTGTTGGTGCATCTGTTTCAGGTGATTCAGTGAGGTTATATGCAAATGGAGTTCTTTTGACTGTGGATGTTTCTAATCAACTTTCAACCAATACCACTTCTGACTTTTTAATTGGAAAGTCGGCAACTGGTAATTTCTTTAGAGGTCAAATAGATGAAATGCGTTTCTATAATAGAGCATTAACCGACGACGAGATTAGAAAAAGTTTTGACGTTTATATCAACCCTTCTCAAAATGGATTGGTGGGCTACTGGAGATTTGACGAAGGATTTGGTAACAATGCTTATGACTACTCCAAAACTTTACTTACCCCAAATAAAAATCACGCAGCGCTAATAAACGTTCCATTTAGCTCTAGCAAACCATCTACAAGTCAGCTAACTGCAGGTGCTTATACGGATAAGAGAGGTAGTTATTTTATCCCCTTTATTCCGTTCTTAGGCAATGGTGATAATTTTATTATAACACCAGCATTTGGAACACATACATTTACACCTGCAACCACTACTCTTTTTATTGGTGGATCTACCCCAAACTTTAACAATGTTAATTTCATCGATAATTCGTCTTTTAATGTTACAGGTTCGGTAAAATTTGAAAACTCTACTTGTTTTGTTAAAGACATTTTTATTCTCGTTGATGGAGAGGTTGTAATCCAAAATGGAGTGCCGGTGCAAACAGATGCAAATGGCCAATACTCTTTGCAAGTGCCAATTGGGCCTCATGTTATAACTGCAAGTAAATCAAATCACACCTTTTCTCTAGGTCGTTTCCCTGCCTCTGGAAACTATAACTTCCAACAAAACGAAGTGCTAGGATCATTTATTGACAACAGCTTGTTTAAGGTGGTTGGAAGAGTAGCCGGTGGAGGAATTCAACAGAACCTTCCTAGCGCTCTTGGCAGAGGCACAAACAACATTGGGCAAGCTACAATTAGGTTTACTTCGCAACAAGGTGGAGGTTGTATGGATACAACTGTAACTACAGATCCAAACACAGGCGAATATGAAATTAGCTTACCTCCGATGAAGTTTATTATTCCAAACTTTACTATTACTTCAGACAATGGAATTGGATTTACAGACAACCCCTTACTTGACCTTTCATTAACGCCACCTATACAAACTGAAATAGATACATTATTTGAAGACTCAGTTGGTGTTCAGAAAATTGTTAGAATTGATTCTGCAAATTACAATAAGGTTTTAGATTTTATCCATTTTCAGACACCAATAATAAATGTTTTGGGTGAAAATTTTGATACTAAATATGGCTCGGACAGCATTCGTATTAAGTTGATAGACACAAATATGGTAATACCTTCCGCTGCCTTAAGTTTGAGATATCCAATTTTTGAAGAAAATGAATTGTACACTTGGCAATTACAAGCCAATGAAGTATACACAAATAAAGATTCAATAACTTGGGTTTATGATAGTGTTCCTGTTACAAACGGTAAGTTTTTCATTACCAACAACCTATCCAGTGAACCTACAGCGGAATTTACGATAAGGCCTCAAGATAATTTTAGTGGAACTCAGGTTTATCGATTTAATGCAGGACAAGCAAATACCGCCCAAGATGCCACTACACCTGTATACAGTTTTTCTAAAACGTTTGAATTAAGACTACGTACTCCAAACGCTGTAGTTTCATGGGCTCCTAACACGGGAGATGGGACTCCTTCGCCATTTTTTAGAGGAGTTATCTTTGGTGGTAGAGCACTTGGAAACTCTTTCGCCACTTCAGGGCCACAAGTTGTGACTATGATTTTGAGAGACCCTCCAGGCTCTAATAGTTCCTCTTCCTGGGAGAAAGATGTGACAAGCACGGCAATAAGTACTTATGAAAATTCTGGTGGAATTGGCGTTAGCTTAGGTACTGAAGTAAAATTAGGAACTAAGTTCTCAATTGGTTTAGGTTATACTACTGAGACAGAAATAGAAGTTTCAGCCAAAACCTCTACTACAGTTGAAACTAGTATAACAGGCTCAAATGAATTAGTCGAATCTGTTAGTCGGTCTGTAGCACTGGCAACTAGCAGTGACCCTGATTTTGTAGGCCCAGGGGCTGATGTGTTTTTTGGTCGTTCTATGAATATGGACTTTGGATTATCACAAGTAATTACTCTAATCGATACTGCACTTTGTGGTAACGGAAATAGTGACTGCTTTGGAAACACACTGCTTTATGGTGGTAAAGGGTTTAAAATTGGATCAACAAAAACCATGTTTACAGTTCCAGGAGGCTATGGCACAGAGTTCGTATTTACACAAGCTGGTATTGAAGAGTCTGTTATTCCAAAATTACTGGCATTAAGGAATCAACTTTTAGCAACTAACCCTAAATATATTTCTAGATTACAACCTAATGACACAGATTACGGTAAAAGTAATGATCACCCTGATTTTGTAGGTCGTGGTGTTGGTCCAACCCCAGATTATCAAAAAAATACAGTTCAAGATTCAGCTGGGGTTAGTTATGCCTATACAGGATACAGAACAGTGGACACAACGATTACTGGTATTCCTGAAGGTGGACTTATTCCTATTACTAAAACTTTACGATTAACAACAGGTATAGATAGCGTTTGGTGGTACAACCAACAAATAAAGCTTTGGGAAGACGCGATTGCTAGAAATGAACAAGAAAAAGTACTTTCCAATTCATCTAATTTAGATAGAAATATTTCTTATCAGGCAGGTCCAAGTTTGACTTACACTAACTCAAGTTCTAGAGAAGAAACAGAATCCTTGGCTATTAATTTTAGCATTAGTGAAGAGTTAGCGTTAACATTTGGCTTCGAAATTGGGGGTAATGGGGTAGAAATAGAAACAGGGTTGAATATGAACTATTCTCACACTACATCCAATGCGACTACCAAGTCAACCTCAACTACATTTAGCTACACTATAGATGACTCTGATGGTGGTGACGAATTCACTGTAGATGTTTTTGACTCGAAAGATGGATACGGTCCAATATTTAAAACCAGAGGAGGGCAAACGGCTTGCCCATACCAAGGAGAAACCAGAACCAAATACTTTCGCCCAAATACAATACTAGACCAAGCGACAATTCAACTGGAACAGCCTAGAATAACAGCATCACCGGCTATTTTATTCAATGTACCGGCGCAATCAGCTGGAGTCTTTACAGTTAATTTAATTAACGATGGTTTAGTAGATCAAGTATATGACTTAAAAGTTTTAGAAACTACAAATCCAAATGGAGCAAAGCTTAAAATTGACGGAATTGGACCAAATAGATCATTTGCCGTGCCTGCAGGGACTTCGATTTCAAAGCAACTTGAAATTGAAAAGGGACCTAATCATATTATTTATGATAGTATTGGGTTAGTTTTCCATTCTCAATGTCAGTATTCATTTGGTACCGCAAATGCTCCAGATATTGCAGATACCGTTTACGTATCAGTTCAATTTTTACCTTCTTGTACCGAAGTGAATATTACTAACCCCGAAGATCAATTTGTATTAAATAATAGTTTTAATGATACTTTACCACTATTACTCTCTGGTTACGATATTAATTATGGAGGTTTTGAAAAAATCGGGATTCAATATAAACCATCTGCACAGGCTTCGTGGGTAACCGTAGCTGAAGAATGGTTTGTCGATACTTCTTTTGTTGATACCAATCTATCAAAAACGCAAACTGCGTTTAGATTTAATAATCCTAACCATCCTGCGCCATTCTTAATCCCAAGAAATCAATCATATATCACTTATGATTTTGATATGATTCAATTAATAGATCAACCTTATCAGTTAAGAGCAATAGCTACTTGTAAAATTCCTGGGAATCCAGATAAAGATGAGTTTTCAACAGTTATTGGTGGAATTGCTGATAGAGTTAATCCGCAACCATTTGGAACCCCTTCTCCCGCAGACGGAGTTTTAGATCCAAACGATGATATTTCTATTCAGTTTAACGAACCTGTTGAGGCTGGTTCTCTTACCATAGAAAACTTCCAATTATCGGGTGTTGTAAATGGACAAGAAGTGAGGCATGATAAGACTGTTTCTTTTGATGGTGCAACAGGATACCTTCAAGTAGCAAACGGATTTGACTTTGCTTCAGGTAGTTTCACAATTGAATTCTGGGCGAAACGAGACGTTTTAGGAACATCCCAAGTTATTGTTTCGCAAGGTAATACTTCTAACAATTTATTTGCAGTTGGCTTTAACACTTCAAATAATGTAGAGGTTACAGTTGGAAATCAAACATACGCTTCTACCTTTGCTGTTTTAGATGATAGTACTTGGCATCACTATTCGATTGTTTACGATAAGCCAAATTTGAATTTAGATATTTTTGACCGATCAAGTTCAACTACGCTTTCAAGTACCAACAATAACTTCTTCTCTTCATTCACGAGCGGAGGTAAAACTTACTTTGGTAAAAACTCCCAAACTAATTCAGAATTCTTCAATGGTAGTGCGCATCAAATTAGAATTTGGAATAGAGCACTTAGTAGTTCTATAATATCAAGTAGATTAAATATTAACCTTACAGGAAGAGAGCCGGGATTAGTGGGCTATTGGCCAATGGAAGAAGGCAGAGGAACCCTTGCAGAAGATAAAGCTAGAGCTAGAAATGCAGAGGTAAATGCTCAATGGGAAATAAGCCCAAAAAGTAGCAGTGCCACTTTTGATGGAACCGATGACTTTGCTTTACTAGATAGTGCAGGAACAGTCGCTGTATCCTTTGAAATGGACCTAACCATAGAATTTTGGTTTAAAACTGCAGGTGGGTCTGCCATGTCGATGCTTTCTAACGGTGGTGGAAGATTCACTCCTAACGGGTCAAACAGAAATGGATGGAACATTGAAATAGCAGCAGACAACACAATTCATGTAAAAAATGATAGTACAGATTTTACGGCGGTTTCAGCAAACTTTGCCGATAACAAATGGCATCATTTTGCATTAGTAGTTAATCGCGCAGCTAACGCTACTGCATATATTGACGGTATTCAACAGAACACCTTAAGCGCTGACAATTTTTACGGTTTTGGCGCACCTAGACTTGCAATTGGTGCTCGTTATTCAATCAACGGAGCAATTGAAACGTATGATCAATACTATAACGGTTCAATCGATGAGGTTCGGATTTGGAATTCAGCTAGGTTAAAAGATAACATTGATTTAGACATGTTTAATAGATTGAAGGGTGACGAATTTGGATTATTAGTGTATTATCCTTTTGAAAACTACAAATTGGAATTAGGAGCTCCAACCTTAACGCCTAACTTTAAAGATGGATCGCTTAGTTTATTAGACTTAGTTCCACAAAATGGGGCATTTGTGACTTCTGCTCAATCACCGGCTATTGCTTTACAAAGGCCTGTGAAGAACATCAATTTTACATGGATTGTAAACAATGACAAAATTGTTATAAATACTAACGAAGACCCAAGTAATATAGAAAATGTTACGCTTAATATTTCAGTAAGAAATATTAAGGATTTACATGGCAATAAAATGCAATCTCCTAAAACATGGATAGCATACATCAATAAAAACCAAGTGAAATGGCAAGATGATGAGAAAACCCTTTCAAAAGAGTTTAATGATACCTTGACATTCTCAACTAGGGTTATTAATAGTGGTGGACAAGTAAAGAATTACTCTATTAGTAATATCCCTGCATGGCTGACGGTTACTCCTTCAAGTGGAACTATTGCTCCTCAAAGTACCGAAGTAATTAAATTTACCGTGAACCCAGCCTTAAATATTGGCAATTACGTTGAAGATTTACTATTAACAACCGACTTCGGTTATCCTGAAAAACTTAATGTTAACCTTAAAGTTAGAAAAGCAGCACCTAACTTTGTATTTGATCCAAGCCTTTACGCTAAAAGCATGAATGTAATTGGTCAAATTTCAATAAATGGGAATATCAGCGTAAACGACGAGGATATATTGGTTGCTTATATCAACAATGAGATAAGAGGTAAAACGAACTTACAGTACGTTCCTAGTTTGGATAAGTATATCGGTTTCTTAGATGTTTACAGTAATAATGCTGACTCAATTAAGTTTAAAGTTTGGAATGCATCAGAAGGGGAGTTACATGAAAATGTAACCCCTGATCTTTATTTCGTGGAGAATTCTTTGATAGGAAGTATTTTAAGCCCTCAAATCTTCGATGCGGTAAATAACCTATCCAAACCAATTGTTCTTAATGCCGGCTGGAATTGGGTTTCTTTCCCATTAACTGATGTCAAGATGAGTAGTTTGTATTACTTCTTTCAAGGAATGAATTTTAACTCAGGAGACGTTGTTAAAACGATTGGAACTAACTCGGTTTCTCAATACGGTGGCCCAACTTTAGGGTGGTCTGGTAGTTTAACTAGAAATGGTTTAAACAACGATCAATCTTACCTAATTTATATTTCTGCAACAGACACCTTGGAGTATAAAGGTTTGGCTATCGATCCTGATACCGTGCCAATTACTGTATCTCAAGGATGGAATAGAATTGGATTTGTTTCAACAAAGAACATCGAAATTAATTCTGCTTTAGCAAACTATAACGCAACTGACGGAGATTTGATTAAATCTCAACAAGCGTTTGCAGTTTACTTGTCAACTTTAGGTTGGATTGGAAGTTTAACAACTTTAGAACCAACTGAAGGGTATCTTTTACAAGCTGCTAATAGTGCAACTTTTGTTTACCCAAGAAGAGGCTTGCTTAGAATTAAGGAAGAGCCAGTGCAAGAAAAGTTAGACGAAACGCTTCCAACTTTATACTCCCTTAACCCAAATCAATTCGAAGCAAGCACGAACGCAATTGTTAAAATTAATACTTGCGAAGAAGTGTTAGAAAACAAGGATTGGGCATTAGCTGCATTCAAAAATGAAGAATTAAGAGGTTGGGTAAGCTCAACTAGGTTCATTAATTCAGATGTTGGTTACCAGTACTTTATTACTGTTTTTGGTGAAGGAAATGAAACCTACTCATTTAAAATGATTAACCAAGCAACAGGCGAGCAAATGATGGTTGACGCAAAACTTGACTTTGAAAAGAATAAAGTGCAAGGAGCCGTGAATAATCCTTTGCGATTTAACCTTTTTACAGCAGTTGATTGTGATCAATTCAAAAAAGAATCAATCGCAGATAATGAAAATTACAGCTACCCCAATCCATTTTCAGGTTTTGTAACAATTGTTGTTCCGAACGAAATATCCGAAAACGGTCAATTAGAAATCATAGATAAAAACGGAAGAGTAGTTTTCAACGCAAGTGTTGATGACAACAGAAAATGGCACTTAAATGGCGCTGAACTATATTTCTTGTCAAATGGGGTATACACGGTGAAATTTACTGATGGTGATACTATCATTAATGAGAAATTAGTTCGAATAAAGTAATTTCTTAACTATAATTACACAAAATTAAAATGTAGTTCACAGCAAAATTTTAGAATAAACTTAATTATAACGTTTCCTAAGCGTAACAATCATTCAACTAGAATTAAATTATGAAAACCCTCAATTCTTTAGCATTAACCTTTTTACTATTAGTTTCAGGTTTTATAAGTGCTCAGGCTCCAAGCTGGTCAGTTAACCCCAACCGTTTTCAGTACAGCATGACCGTAACTGCTGTGTTAGATTTAAACTGTAATGAACTTCAAAGCCCTTCTAATCAAGTAGGAGCTTTTGTAGGAGATTCCCTTAGAGGTACAGCTTTTTCATCGACAGTGATTGGAGGCAGATATGAAACAAGCATGGTCATTTATAGTGACTTAGTAAATGGAGAGCAGGTGAGTTTCAGATTCTACGAATTGTCTTCTGACTCTATTTACATAAGTGTTGATACCATTGCTTTCCAAGACAATGCTATTTTTGGAAGTCCTGTAAACCCTTTAGCAATTCGAAGCAATGCGCAACCAAACTTAATTTCAATTAGTTCGGACACCCTATTAGAAAATCAAGCAATTGGAGCTACTGTTGGAACATTTTCAACAACTGATTCTGATGCAGGACAAACGCATACATACAGCTTAGTAAGCGGAACGGGTAGCACAAATAATGGGTTGTTTAGTGTTTCAGGAGCGAACTTGATCGCGAACTTTGTGCCAGATTTTGAAACAAAATCAAGTTATGCAATTAGGTTAAGAACCACAGATAATCTTGGCTGTACTTATGAAGCACCCATTACTATTTTTGTCAAAGATGTAAATGATGCTCCTACCGGTTTAACCTTATCGAACAACCTAATTAATGAAAATGGGCTAGCAAATGATACCATTGGTGCATTAACTCCTGTCGATACTGATGCGAATGAAATATTTACGTACTCTTTTGTCTCTGGTGCTGGAGGCTCTGACAATAGTTCGTTCAGTTTAAATGGAAACGTCCTTAGAACAAATACTTCGTTCGACTTTGAGACGAAATCAACTTACAATGTTAGACTACAGGTTGCTGATAAAGCTAATAACTTATTTGTTGACACATTTAAAATAACCGTTAATGACATAAACGATGCTCCAACAGATGTTATACTAAATTCAGATTCAGTATTAGAAAACTTACCAATCAATACCGTTGTAGCGACGTTAACAACAACTGACCAAGATGCTGGTCAAACTTTTGCATATAGCTTTGACAATGTACCAGGAAATAATAATGCAGATTTTAATATTGTTGGAAATCAACTAAGAGCAAGACAAATATTTGACTTTGAGAATACAAATATTTATTTCATTTATGTACAAACAAATGATTTGAACGGAGGAACTTATACGAAACAACTAACAATAAGAGTAATTGACGCGAATGATGCTCCTTCAGATTTGCAACTTTCAAACGCAAGTGTGAACGAAAATAGACCTGCCGGAACTTTTGTTGGTGAAATGATAACGACAGATCAAGATGCCAACACCTCTTTCACTTACACTTTGGTAAATGGTGTTGGTGATGCTGATAATGGAAACTTCAGTATTCAAAATGATTCTATTTTTACTAGCCAAGTATTAGACTTAAATACTCAAGCTACTCACACTGTCAGAATAGAAACAAACGATGGTAATTCCGGAACCTTCGCAAAAGCCTTCACCATTTTTGTGAAAGATGTAAACAATGTTCCAACCGACATGGTACTTTCTAACAACATTATTCCTGAAAATATAATTATTGGAACAGAAGTAGGATCAATTACTACTACTGATGCGGATACAGGTGACGGACATACTTATTCGTTAGTAGCAGGAATTGGAGACACTAACAACACATCATTCTCTATTTCTGCCGATAAACTATTGACTAACGCAACCTTTGATGTGAATATAAAAAGTAACTATACTGTAAGACTTCAAGCGGATGATGGATTTGGAGGGGTTTACCAAGAAATATTCACCATTAATATTAGCAACAGTAACGATGCCCCAACTGACATCAATTTAACTCCAGGAAACTTTAAGGAGAATCTACCTCAAAGTTCATTCATTGGTGCATTTACAACTGTTGATAAGGATACTTCAGACACTTTTAGTTACTCGTTTGTCAATCAAGGAACAAATGATAATGCATCTTTTATTATTTCAGGAAATGAATTAAGAACGGGAAGTAGTTTCGATTTTGAAACAAAAAACCTTTATGTTATAGAAGTTCAGACGAGAGACCTTACGGGAGCTACTTTCAGCCGTCAATTAACTGTTAATGTAACGGATAGTAATGACGCCCCAACTGCTTTAACAATATCAGCTGATAGTATATTAGAAAAATCCGCAATAGGAACTTTTGTAGCAGACTTAAATACCATAGATACTGATGCTACAGATAATTTTACCTACACCTTGGTTGCAGGTCAAGGCTCAAGCGATAATGCCCTTTTCAGAATCAATGGTAGTTTATTAGAGGTTGACTCTGTGCTTAACTTTAATAATGCACGAACAAGAAACATTAGAATTGAAACTACAGACAAAGGTGGAAGAACGTTGCAAAGTAGCTTTATAATCAGAGTAGTTAATCAAAATGACTTGCCAAGTAATATATTACTTTCTGATACCATGGTAAATGAAAATGCTGCTATTGGCTCAAGAGTAGCTATCATCACTAGTGTTGATGAAGATCCAACAAGTAACTTTACGTACGATCTAGTTGCAGGTTCCGGTGATTCCGGGAATTCAAGTTTTACTATAGACGGGAATGAACTAAAGACCAATAGCACATTTGATTTTGAAACTCAAATGTCTTATTCTATTAGGATTAGAACAGTAGATAATCAAGGAGGGAGCTTAGAGAAAGTATTCAATATTGCATTAACTAATGGCAACGAAAATCCAATAATTGAAAATCAGTTTTTTGCCATCTCTGAAAACAGCTCCCCAAACACATCTATTGGCTTTGTAACTGCAACGGATCTAGATGCAAACGAAATGTTTACTTTTCGCATTCTCGGAAGCCAAATAGATTTTGGAATTAACGATTCGACTGCAGAATTGACCTCTTCCAGAACTTTCAATTACGAAATCAATACTTCATATTATATTGAAATTGAAGTTACAGATTTAGGAGGGTTGAAAGATACTGCTTCCATAAACATCGAAGTATTAGACTTAATAGAAGGAAGTTTACCAACCGCAGGTTATTTTTCACCTAACGGTGATGGAAGGAATGACGAATGGAAAATTCAAAATGTTGAACTGTATTCAGATTTCAGTTTAAAAATATTCAGTGTTTCAGGTGAAATTGTTTATGAGGTACCAAACAATTATAACAATGATTGGGGAGGTACCTTTAATGGCACTGTGTTGCCTGAAGGAATTTATTATTACTTGTTAGAAAATCCAAATAACTCAAGCCAAATTTTTAAAGGAGTAATTACTTTAAAAAGATAAACCCTACCCCTTATTAAATTGAAGATAATGAAAAACATAAAACTACTTACCCTTGGTTTAGCGCTCATGAGTGTTGCAAGTATTCACGCGCAAGAGCTTTCTTATGGCTACTATAATTACGTTATGAATCGTTTTAACATGAATCCTGCTTTTGCCGGTAACAATGGGAACATTTCGGCTATTTTAAATACTAAAACCTATGCTGCAGGTTTTAGCGATGCCCCGAGAAATACCATGTTTGGAATACATGCCCCTATTAAAAGTGCGCAGGGAATTGGAGCACGAATTGTCTCTGATGAAAGAGGAGCGTATGAAGTAACAAAATACGATGTAGCGTATAGCTATCAAATCCAGTTTGACCAAAACTCTGACTTACGTTTTGGTATCTCAGCTGGAGCGGTGCGGAGAATGCTAAATTCAGCAAGTATTCAAAACTCTGAGTTCTTAGACCAGGCAGACCCTACACTAGCTAGTGGTTTTTACGACGAAACAAAATTTATTGCAGGGGTTGGATTGGTTTATGACTATAGCACCTTTCAATTTGGGCTTAGTGCTCCAAGTTTAGTTATAGGAGGAGAGGCCCTTTCGGAGCATATTGTAGGAACTGCATCATACAAGTATAACATCGAAAACTCTGACTTTTCTGTAACTCCTCTTGTAATTTATCAAAACTTACCTGTAATTGATAACCGTTTTGATGTGTTGCTAAAAGGTGAATACAAGAAAAAAATATGGGCTCAGGTTGGTTACCAATCTACAAATAACTTAAACTTTGGTCTTGGCTTTGATCTAGGACCATTCGGAATTGGTTATGCTTATGAGATGAATAATTCAGAGTTTAGTGATATTTCGTCAAACTCTAACGAAATTGTAGTCCGTATTAGTTTTTTACCGTTGAAACAGGTAGAAAAAAATGCTACTATTTCAATGTTAGACGAATATGCCGAAACTTTTAAGAAAATGTTAGCAGACCAAAATAATAATTATAGTAAAGTTCAAGTGGTCGCGGAGATACAAAAAATGCAAATAGAGCTTGGAAACTTGCAAGAACAAAATGATCAAAAAACGGCGAAATCTGTAGAGAAAAGATTAACCCTATTGGAAAATCAAATAGTTGAATTAGAGAAAAAATATATTAAATAGTGAGGAACTTTATAACATTTGCACTTCTTTGCTTTTCATTGGCAGGATTTGCTCAGACAGAGGAAAACGTTGAAAAAAACGATCAAAAAATAAACGAGCTCAACAAAAGGTTAGACAATCTGCTTGGGACATCCAAAACTATTTCAGGAGATAGTGTTGAGTTTAAGCTGGACTTGCTTTTCAAAGAAATTCAAAGCCTTAAAGCAGAAATGCAGTTGCTTCTTAATGCGGTAGATGAAATAAATGGAAATGGAGTAACTTCATCCGCTACTTACTCTGACTCAGACAAATCTAAACTGGATAAGATGAATGCTAGGTTTCAAGAGATCGAAGCTGGAGAGTATTATGTTGTACTAGCTTCTGGGAAATCTAAAGTACAAGCAGAACGTTATGTATCGCGATATGAGCATACCCAAAAACTAAGAGTAGTTAAAAATGCAAAAGGGACCTGGTTTCACGTTATAATCGATCAAGCTCAAGATATGCGATCAGCTATAGAAACCTCGAGCGCAATTCGAAAAAAAGATGTTAAAGATGCGTGGTGGGTTACCGGTAAAAAATTGAAAGATATCTAGATTTTAACAGCATTGAATCATTAAATGTTTTATACCCACTAGGTATTGGTACTTATAATAAACGTTTGGCTTGGTTTTCAATTGATCCTACTATTCCGATTAAAAAGTTATGTCCTACAATTAACGCTAAACAGTTATAACCTATAAGAAAGCGCTGATATAATTGGGACTGCGGCTACGTTTATCTAACTTGTATAAGAACTATTACTGCTGATTTGGAATAGTAAAGTGAAAGGTACTTCCTTCTCCAAACGTAGATTTTACCCAAATTTCACCATTGTGTAACTCTACTATTTTCTTGCAATGGGTTAGCCCTATTCCTGAACCCTCAAACTCGACCTTAGTATGTAACCGTTGGAAAATGCTAAATATTTTATCTTGATCAACATCTTCGATTCCAATACCATTACCTGTTAAAGTGAAGGTCCATCCATTGCGTTCTTTAGCATAAATACTGATTTCAGGTGCTACGCCTTCCCGACTAAATTTTATGCCATAATTATTAAATTCTGAAACAATAAACGAAGCTCCGTCTCATACCCTCGAACTATAGGTAATTCTC
>JABAZP010000032.1:0-16555 GCA_018608405.1 Flavobacteriales bacterium | reverse complement strand
TCTGTAATGTAATGAACCGAGCATTCGTACGTGCCTGCAACCATATGGTTAGAATATTCTACCAACCCCAAGTTGATGGTTCCACCTTCCTCTGCTACTTTTCGATAGGTCTCAATAACTTAAACACCGCCTTCGTGTTCATATGCTTCAGGCGCAACTTCTATAATCTTTCTTCCAAAAACTTCCTCCCTGGTTTTTCTCATCTCATACAGAAGATCCTTGTTCATAAAGACGTATCGAATACTTTTGATGTCTTTTAAATCAGGAACTTGAAAAATGCCCACCCCAACAGGTAAATCATCAAATGTTTTGGTGAGTATATCAAGGTTTAACTGGTTGTTCATGGATAAGGTTGGTTAATGTTTCATGAAAGTAAACTCTTTTATTGAATTTCAAGAATTATTAATTGCTTTTAGTTTACAGTTGACCGAGGCATTAAGCTTTTGAATGAAAAGATTGTAGGAGTGTTTGCCTACTAAACAAATTTGTTTTTATTTACTTGAATAAGCTGATATCGCTTCCTAGGGTTTAGGGCAATCTATTTTGAATAGTACTGTTGTGTTGGAATCTGTCAAGTTAACTTCTCAAGTTCAATATAAAGCACAGTTTTTATATACCCTCTATTGCTTCCTGAACTTTTCATTCGTTTCTTTGTTGTTTAGAACGATTCTAAATAAATGGGGTTAAAGATTTTACACGCAAATGCAAATGTTCTAATGGCAAGTGGCTTAAATGCCATTTTGAACAAAGGAGGTGGAATAGATTCTATTGACAATGCAGTAGATGAGCAAAGTCTATTTGCCAATTTAGATGAAACCAACTATGACTTAGTTGTTATTGACCCGCTATCCTCTTCCGAACGTTTTACGGTAGCTACTACGCTCAAGCTGAAAGAAAAGTACCCAGATAAAAAGGTTCTCATTATTTCTGAAATTCATAGCCCGCAAAATGTATTACAAATATTAGAAAAAGGAGTGCAAGGTTACCTCACCAGACAATGCGATGCAGCGGAGATTACGCATGCCATTTTCGCCATTACTAAAGGAGAAAAGTTTTATTGCAATAAGGTAATTGACATTGCCTTGAACAAGGAGTTTGACCCGGAAAATTGCGAACCAACCAGCTTAACGGAGCGAGAAAATGAAATCACAACGCTTATTGCAAGTGGTTTAACCAATAAAGAGATTGGGGAAAAGCTGCATTTAAGCCACCATACCGTGCACACACACCGCAAAAATATTTTAAAAAAATTAGGGATTAAGTCTGTTTCAGAATTAACCGTTTACGCTATGAGTGTAGGCTTGATATAATAGCTATTTTATCCATTATCTAATTAAAGCATCAAACATTAACATTTCTATTATATGAACCCGTTTCACCTTGCAATACCCGTAAAGGCTTTAGAGCCGTGTAGATCTTTTTACAGAGACGTGTTGGGCTGTGAGGAAGGCCGAAGTTCAGACCATTGGGTAGATTTTAATTTCTTCGGGCACCAATTTGTAATTCATATAGACGAGAATCACGTAAACAAAACAGTATCTAATCCGGTAGATGGAAAGTCTGTTCCTGTTCCACATTTCGGTGTTGTTCTAGATTGGGAGATTTGGGAAGAACTCGCCAAAAAAATGAAAGCACGAAATACAAAGTTCATCATTGATCCTTACGTCCGTTTTGAAAGGCAAGTTGGAGAGCAAGGAACAATGTTTTTTCTAGATCCAGAGGGGAATGCTTTAGAATTTAAAGCATTCAAGGACAACAGTCAGATTTTTGCGAAATAAAGAAATGGTATATTAAAGGCTTGCCGCTCTGCTGTTGGCAGAAACCTAAATTTATCCAACCAAAAATTCATACAAAATACCCTATCCGTGGTATTGAACAAAACGACCTTTGGGAGTACATTTGTGGCTCAAAATTAACCCTATTTAGAATTAGTCTAAATAAAAATAAGAAAGATGAAAAACGCAACATTTAAAGCATTTGCCTTAATAGGTCTGGGTATAATAACCGGTTTAACTTCATGCCAAGAAGACGATGATACTGATCCTATGGCCCTTCCGAAAGCTAATTCAAGTAACTTTCTCAATAGTCAAGTAGAAGTATTGGGGATGGTAGACTTGGGCACCTTTACACCGCCAAATACATATGAAATTACGGGGGCCTTTGCTCCAGCCGCTTATAATGGTCAAATTCGAAGGATAGCGCAATTGCAAGAAATTGTAGACTCTTCCAGAAACGAACCCATCTATTGGGACATTCGAGAAGCGTTGCCCAATCCAAACCGTAATCAATTTGCAAGCACCGACGCTCAAGGAGACTCAGACATAAGAACTAAAATAGACGAACTCAACTTTGATAATGGAAATACATCCGTTGCAGACCGTTTCGCTGAATTGGCAGATAGCCTAACCCTTTCTAGTCAAGCAAACTTTGCAGTAAGCGCAAGAAATGGTCGTGCGGGAATGATTACCACTGGAAACAACAAAAGACACGTAAGCGCCAATGGACTAGAATATATACAACTGTTAGAAAAAGGGCTGTATGGTGCTTTATTGTACGATCAAATGGTAGATGATTACCTGAGACCCACTCAAGCAGGAGCGCAAAACCCGGCAGGCAACAACGAAACCGCAGCAGGTTCTGATTATTCTACCGAGGGCACAGCAAGACAACATGCTTTTGACGAAGCTTTTGGATACTTAGCCGCAAATCCAAATACATACCCTAATAGTGCAAATACAAGCAACGGGGATGGAAAGTTTATTGCCAATTACCTGTTTGATTTTAGCGATGAAATAGAAGCCAATTACGGAGTAAATCCTTCACAAAAACTAATGGATGCCTTTATTTTTGGTCGTTCGGTGCTGAAAGCTGGGGAAGGTTTTGGCCCAAGTAATGAAACTACCAACGAAGCGTACTACAATGCTGCGGTAGCAGACATTAAATTGTACACCGAAATTGGGCTGGCAACTGCTGCTTACGATTACTTGAACGACGCCATTCAAGATGTGACTGACGCTGATAAAGTGCATCACCTGTCGGAAGCTTTGGCATTTATCTATGCGCTTTCGTTTAACTCTGAAGGCAGACTAAGCGCAACAAAGGCTCACGCAGCATTGCAAACAATGGGTTGGGATGCAAACAATCCATCCTTAGATGGTGTTTACAGCATAAATTTATGGGAAGTGACAGATGCACAAATGGAGAGCGCTAAAAGTATATTAGACCAAGCCTATCCAGGTTTTGGGTCTATACAGTTTTAATGGTAACGTCAATGAATATGATTAGTAGAGATATCAAAAACACATTTACACTAAGAGTTTTTAGCCTGATTATGTTGGTTATGTTCGGTTTATCTTCCTGCCAAGAGGACGACGAAACCGGAACTACCGAGGAGGAGCAAAACCAACCTTCCGCAACTGATTTTAATGATCTTCTGAGCAACCAAGTAAATGAAGTTATCCTTCCAACCATGGTCAACTATCAAATCAAAATGTCTGACCTAGTTAACGCGGTGAATGGATTGAGTACTTCTGCCGATACAAGCAACCTCCGTTCGACTCGGACTACTTACCAACAGGCATGCCTCGCATACCAAGCAGCGGCAGTTCACAATTACTATGCTACTGCGAATGCCGGCTTAGTGGAAAACACCAATCTCTATCCTATAAATCCATCCGTTTTAAATGAATTGATTGCAAATCGATCGTATAATTTTGGAACTACGGCTCAAATGAGAGCCAACGGATTTCCAGCGTTGGATTACATGCTGTACCAGCCAACAGATGTTGTCGCTTACTTTAATGCAGATAGCAATCGAATCGACTTTCTTAACGCCTTAGTAACTAGCATGAAATCTAGGGCAGATGATTTAGTAATGCAGTGGAGCGGAAATTTAAGAACCAACTTTGTTGCAAATGGAGGAACAGCTTTGGGCAGTTCTATAAGTGTCCAATTAAACGATGGCTTAATTTATTACGAAGATCACATTCGAGAAAGTAAAGTTGGTTTCCCAATTGGCAGATCAGGTCCTAACGATTCTCCCTTTGCTGCAGATCCAACAAAAATTGAAGCTTACTACCAATCAGTTGCATCCGGAAATGAAGATTTTACCTTGCAGTTGCTCAAAGCATCTGTAGAAGAAATGGAAGATCTTTATTTGGGAGAAAGCACCCTCCAAGTGAATGGAATTGGTTACGATGACATGTTGATGATTCGAAACCAAACGACCGTGCACGAAGACATTAAAACCCGCTTTGCTAATATTTACGCCAAAATAAACGAGCGAAACTCAATTAACGGAAATGAAGACTTGTACAATAGCGTGCAAGCCCTTGTTACTATTTACAAATCAGACCTTCTGCCCTTGCTCAACGTTCAAGATGCTGACGGACTAAATGATGGAGACTAGGAAAGAGTCAACATTCTTATCTTTTAATTGAGAGGTGCTATAACTTAGCACCTCTTTTATCATTTTAAAAATGCAAACACTACTCGTAAAATTCAAAGAACTTTGCTTTCAGCGAGTTTCGAGCTCTCCATTAGTGGTGTTCCGAATTTTATTTGGAGCACTGTTATTTTACAGCACTGTTCGCACAATTTTCAAAGGTTGGGTTCACGAGCTATACGTTTTGCCATCGTATCACTTTACTTTTATAAAAGGCTTACCCTTGCCTTCAGAAACCACCATCTATGCTATTTTTGGCTTGCTTGCGCTGAGCTCTCTTTTCATAATCTTTGGTTTATTTTATAGAGCTAGCACAACGATCTTTTTCTTGCTTTTTACCTACGTTGAATTAATTGACAAAACCTATTACCTTAACCACTATTACTTGGTTAGCACTTTAGTTTTTTGGATGATTCTTGTTCCAGCGCATCGAAGTTACTCCCTAGACTCCCTGATTTTTCCAAAAATTAAAACAACAGTTTGTGCTAACTGGTGCATTCTCATTTTTAAGGTTCAGCTTTCCATGGTATACTTTTTTGCTGGTTTGGCCAAAGTAAATGCCGATTGGTTGCTGCAAGCACAACCATTAGCTATCTGGTTACCCGGTAGATACACTTTGCCAATTATCGGAAAGTGGCTTTACCTGAAAGAAGTTGCCTTTTTATTCAGTTGGTTAGGGTGCCTCTACGACTTGTTCATTTGGGTTTTCTTGTGGTTCAAACGAACAAGGCCTTTAGCATATTTTTTCGTACTTGTGTTTCACATTCTTACCGGTATCTTATTTCCACGGATTGGTATGTTTCCTTACATTATGATGGTATCCACAGTTATCTTTTTCTCAGCAAACTGGCATCAAAAACTACTTCATTATCTTCCCTTTACTTCACCCAAAAAGAATGATCGTTCTAGTAATACACGTGCGCCACTCATCCCTTATTTATTATTGGCCTACTTTATCGTTCAATTGTATTTACCGCTTAGGCATTTGCACTATCCAGGCAACTTATTTTGGAACGAAAACGGCTATCGCTTTAGCTGGCGTGTTATGCTAATGGAAAAAAATGGCTACACTAACTTCATTCTGAAAGACCCAAAACAAAACCGGCAGCGGCAAATTAATTTAGACCAATACTTGACTGCCTTTCAACAGCAGCAATTACGCAGTCAACCAGACATGATTCTACAGTTTGCTCAGCACATGGGCAAATTGCACGAAAAAGAGTTAGGCTATGCTCCAGAAATTTATGTAGACAGCAGAATCTCTTTAAATGGAAGGCGAAGTCAGGTGTTTATTGATAAATCTGTTGACTTATACGACAAAGGGGGTTTTAACTCCAAAAATTGGTTAATTCCACTTGCAAACTAATGAAAAACGCTGTCTACACTTTTTACTTTATCGTACTTCTTTTCTGCGCAAAGCTGGGTGTATCCCAAAACATCATAAACCTCAATGGAGTTATTAAGTCGCAAAATAACGAAGCTGTGGCTGAAGTTGTTATTTACGTAAAAAACAGCACCACCTTTGCCGTTTCAGATGCACAAGGAAATTTTACCCTTCAACTCCTTCCGGCAACGTACACCCTAAGTTTACAAAGCTTAAACATAATTCCCATTGAAGTTCCGGTTGCCCTTACTAAAGACACCACCATTCAGCTACAGGTAACCTTAAAAGTAAATAGCATTGAAGAAGTTGTTATACAAGCGAATGAAGACCCTTTTGGAATAAGAAAGCTTCGCCCAACGGAAGGTGGCGGATTGTATGAAGGCAAAAAAACAGAAGTCATTGACGTTGAAAAATTAATTGGAAACAAAGCTTCTAACAATGCTCGCCAAGCATTTAGTAAAATTCCAAGTTTAAACATTTGGGAGAGTGACAACGCCGGACTTCAACTAGACATTGGAGGAAGAGGGCTAAGCCCCAAGCGAACTTCGAATTTTAATACCCGGCAAAACGGTTACGACATCAGTGCTGATGCTCTAGGATATCCCGAAAGTTATTACACCCCACCTTTGCAAGCGGTGCAGCAAATTGAAGTCGTGCGCGGCGCTGGAGCTTTACAATACGGCAGTCAGTTTGGAGGGTTAGTAAACTTTAAAATGCGAAAGGGAAATCCTAGAAAGCGTTTTAATTTTGAGACAGAAAACACCTATGGCGCTAATAATTTCTTTAACACCTTCAACAGCTTTCACGGTCAAGTTAAAAAATTAAACTACTACAGCTACGTTCAATACAAAAGTGGAGATGGCTGGAGAACAAATTCCAACTTCGAGCAAACTGGTGCATTTGTGAGCTTGGAGTGCGCCTTTTCCAATCGATTTAAACTAAGTTTCGATTACACCAACATGAATTACCTCAGTCAACAAGCAGGTGGGTTAACCGACGAAGCTTTTGAAATAGATCCACGAAGTTCAAATAGAGAACGAAATTGGTTTCGAGTAAACTGGAATTTAGCCGCTTTTCGATTAGAATACCAAGTTTCTGAAAATTCGAAGGTATACAGCCGAACATTCGGTTTATTGGCCAACCGAACATCCCTTGGCTTGCAGGAAACACCTGATGTTGGAGATCCAATTTCCAACCGCGATTTAATTGACGGCAGTTTTAAAAACTTAGGAAACGAAACTCGATTTGTGTATCAATACAAAGGAATAAAAGGGCTTCAAAACACCCTTTTGATTGGGACGAGACTATACCGAGGGGTGACGAATTTTAGCCAAGGTTTTGGCACCGCAGGATCAGATGCCGACTTTTCAAAAGTAGATACTTCCTTTTTAAATCGCCGAAAGTCAGATTTTGATTTCCCGAATTTTAACGCTGCCGTTTTTGTTGAAAAAATAGTGAAACTAAGCCCCTCTTTGAGCCTAATCCCTGGCATTCGTTATGAGCACATTGAAACACAATCTCAAGGATTTTATACCTCAACTGTTAGAACAAGTAGCTTCGGAGATTTTAGAGAGGAGCGAAATACCGATACAGCCAAAACCAATCGAAATATTTTACTATATGGCGTAGGAGTTTCTAAACAACTTGGGAAAAAGTATAAGCTATATGCCAATGCCACTGCCAACTACAGAGCCATCAATTTTACGGACGTTCAAATCCAAACGAACACACAAGTAGTTGACCCTAACATAAAAGATGAAAGCGGCTACAACTTTGACTTGGGCATTCGAAAAATGGATTTCACTCCGTTTTTTGTAGAGGCGAGTTTATTTTATACAATTTATGAAAATAGAATTGGTCAAGTGATTGATGATGGACTGAGGCTAAGAACAAACATTGGCGCTGCAAGAATTTTTGGTTCTGAGCTTTATTTCGAAGTAGATGTATTAAAAGCGTTACAAAGAACTAGCAACCATAAAATGAGTGTGTTCTTGAATGGTTCGGTTAACCGAGGTGTGTATTCGGAAATAAATGACCGAGCATTAGTGGGTGTGCGAGAGGGAAATCAACTAGAAGATTTGCCACAATACAACATAAAATCGGGCATTACATACGGCCATAAAAAATTCAGCACCACCTTGCAGGGAACGTTTATCGGAAAACAGTTTCCCGATGCTGCCAATACAGAAGAAGCCTTCAGAGGTGCGTTCGGCCCCATACCGGCTTACTCGGTTTTTGATTTCTCAGCGAATTACAAGGTTTCTCGGAAGTTATCCTTAGCAAGTAGCATTAACAACTTAACCAATAACTATTATTTTACAAGAAGGGCGACCGGATATCCTGGGCCAGGCATTATTCCTGCACTTGGTCGCACTTGGAACTTAACGTTGAAGTTGAAATTATAAAAGCAAGTAAGCTTACTCAATAGCTTAAATTTTACTATCCTTTTGTTTTATACTTTGCTTCTAGCGTTTTAAAGAACTGAATTAATATTTCACGTTCTTTTTCACTCAAATCTGCCTCGCTATGAGCAAAAACATAAGACGGCAAAGGCATTTCTTCTTCTTCCATCTCCTCCCACGACTCTTCTGCTTTATGAGATTTTTTTCCCGATGAATAATTTCCCCATTCGGAAAAATTTAAACGCTCTCTCCCTTCTTCAATGTGGTCTGCTATCCACCATGAAACAGGAGCTACTTCACTATACCATGGATAAGTAATTTGGTTGGAGTGGCAGTTTAAACATGTTTCCTTTAAAAGCTCCGTAACTTCTGAATTTAAAGGCTCATAGTTCACAAGGTCATTAGCCGTAGGTTCTTCATATTTAACCTTTTCAATAGTGAATAGTTGCATAACAGCAAATACCAAAACAAGCCCTAGCAATATCTTATTTCTCATAATATAAAATTAATCATTTATGCATTCCTAGCTTCAACTTCAAGCTTCATTCGTCACAACTAATTTATAAATAACGTTTTAAGATACTTTTAACCCGCTGTGCATAAGATGCTCCAAATAAGTTCACATGAACCAACAATGGGTATAAATTCAAAAGGTCTACTCGTTGTTCCCAACCGCTCTCTAGTGGAAAATTAGCATGGTAGCTCTTGTACATTTTTTTATCGAATCCACCGAATAATAAAGTCATTGCCAAATCTACTTCTCTGTGTCCATAATATACAGCTGGGTCCATAAAACAAGGCATTCCGTTTTTTACCAAGTAGTTCCCGGACCATAAGTCACCATGAATCAATGCAGGTTTTTCAATTGGGAAAATAAAATTTAACTTTGGGTATAACTTTTCCAACATATCAGAAAGTTGCGCATCTAACCTACCTTTATTTCTTGCTTGACGTTGTTGCTCCATCAATCTATTTTCGATAAAAAAACTAGTCCAGTCCGAACTAAAATCATTCACTTGCACCAAAGAGCCATTATAATTATTGTAATCCAAACCAAACTTCTGGGCTGAATTTTGATGCAGTTGAGCTAGACCTTCTCCAAATAACTCCCAATAATTTTTTATCGGTCGACTTGTTTCTACGAACTCTAAAACTAAATATGCTTGGTCTTCAAACTCTCCTTTTAAAAGCGCTTTTGGTACAGCTATGGCGGAAGATTTTCTCAATAAGTTTAACCCAAGCTCTTCTTTTTCAAACATTTTTGGGAAAGTGTCCAACCGATTAACTTTCAAAAAGAAATGCTCCTTGCCACATTGCAATTGATATGCTCTATTAACTGAACCTCCAGATACCGTATTCACTGATTCAATTGGTGAATTTGTGAGTTGAGCATTTTTAAGTGCTTTTTCTAGGTGTACTTTAAAGGTGTTTGAAATCATAATTGGGCAGACAAAAGTAATCAGCTTTTTGAGTTACAAAGCCGAAGTTTTTAAATACTTTTGGCACTCTTCAAATTCATTTTGGGGGATTAGCTCAGTTGGCTAGAGCGCTTCGCTGGCAGTGAAGAGGTCATCGGTTCGAATCCGATATTCTCCACATTAAAAGCAGCTTATAATAGCTGCTTTTTTATTTTAAATACTGTGTATTTTCTGCCTAAGGATACATTCCAAGCTACACAAGCTACGATATAGACCGATGAACCATTACTGTATTATTGCTCCCTAACATATAGTGGGACAATAAATTTAGTTAATTCAATTATTCATTGTATACCTCTTTCAGACTAGTTGTTTCAATTCTTTTTATTATCTTGTGTCTTCAAAATTAAAACAATCATGAAAAAAATATTATTCGTTTTAAGTATAGCGCTAGGTGCAATGACTTTTACTTCTTGTCAGCAAGAAACAGCATTAAACCCTAATCCTAAATATGATCCAAACGCTGATGATAGCAGCCCGAATAGCGAAGTTTCAACAGGAGGTGGAGGCTCAACTGCAACATTTTTAGCTTCCACAGACCCTTTATATAGGGCTGCCTTGTTAGAAGATTTTACTGGTGTTCGGTGTGGCTTTTGTCCTGACGGCCACGTACGAGCTGCAGCAGCACAAGCTGAATTAGGTGCTGATAAATTTGTAATTATGGCAATTCATACAGGTTCATACGCAGCGCCTGCAGCTGGATGGGCTAATTTTACAACCCCTTATGGTACTGCTATCGATGCACAAGCTGATGTTGCCGGTTATCCAGCTGGAACAATTAACAGACTACAAGCAAGCGCCTTAGGAGTGCCTGCTCAAAGAGGTGGCTCAGCAATGAGCAGAGGTTCTTGGAAAACAGCTGCTATCGCAGTTAACGCATTGGAAGCTCCGGTAAACATTGGTGCAGAAGCAAAAATTGATGGAAACAACTTATTAACTGTTAATGTAGATTTATACTACACCCAAGGTGAAAGTGCAGTTAATAATATTAATGTTGCCTTACTTCAAGATGGCTTAGTGTCTAAGCAATCTGGAGGAACTCCTAGAGAAACATATGTTCAAAATCACGTTTTAAGAGATTTGATTACAGGTCAATGGGGAGAGCCAATTACTGAAACAACTAATGCCACTAGCAAAATAAGCAAAACATTTACTTACACTGTACCAGCAGACTATAATGGAACTACTGTTGAAGGTGGTGGTGCTGTTGTAATAGATGACTTGAAAGTAGTAGTATTTGTTACTAGAGGTCGTGTAGACGTTTTAAATGCCATTGAAATAGACATAAAGTAATTTAACAATTGCACCAAACCTATAAAAAAGAGAGGAGGTTTTTTCCCTCTCTTTTTTTGTCCTAAAGTCTGGCGCTAAAGCATTGTTAAATAGGTATCCGCTAGCTGTCAATTCATCAAACTCTTAGTCAAAAGTTCAAATTGCTTATTAACATATAGAATTTGAGCGTAACCATTGATTTGCTTTTTTGTAATGTTTTTAAATAACAATATAAAATGACCGGCAACTATTAAAGTAGTTGGTAATTAGAATAAAAAGTACCTCAACATCAATAGGCTCTTATTGTCTGAAAGCTAATGCTTTATAGCAACCCATTTATTCCTTTTCGATCTCTCTACTTTTCTCCTTATCCGTATAATTTATAGCTTCTTGCAAGGGAATTTTCTTACCTCTATTATAAGCAACAACAAAAGCATCGGTTATTCCAACTTCTACTGCCTCGTCCTTATCAATCTTTGCTAATCGAAAAGTATCATACGGCCCAACTGCCATTACCGTCCTATTGTCTCGCTTATACTCTTGGATCCCGCCTATTTTAAAATAAAAAGAGGTCATTTCTGATGGAATGGTATCTTCAAATGAACCCAATTGAACGAAATACTCTACTGCACCGCGAATGCCTGAACGTAAATTAATATTGTTATAACTTATTACTTCATTTGAATATTTCTTTTCGTCGTTGACATTCACAACGAAAGCATCAGTAAATCCTTTTTCAATTATCGTTTTTAGTAAATTTTCAGCTTGTTTTCGATAAGAAAAGTGACCAACAACATACCTTATCATTCCTGAGCTATCAATAAATACGTCAACATTTTTTAAATCCCTATAAACACTAGTTGGGGTTGGGTTCTTATTGCTACCAATCTGCACACCATAAAGAGGAGCATTAGTGGTGTAAACCAGTTTTTCTGTTACTAACCCCGCGTACGTATTTATGTTTGAATCTAAAGGGTTCAAAGGCTTTTCAACACTGTCACTCGTTAACTCGTACTGAATTGGACTTAATTTAATTTTGTCCCATCCCGCGGTATTTTCTGATTCGTTGAAAGGGCACTTTTGTATGTGGCGATCAACTTCATCAATGTAATATTGATCTACCTTAGACTTGTATTTTTGAAATTCTTCAAATGCTCTATTAGCAAATGCACATTTATTCTCCTCAACATAAGCCACCGCTAAGTAATAATAAACGTGAATTGGCGCTGATTTCTCTTGAAACGATCCTACTTTGTAATCAGGATTTACATTTTGGACAGCTTGCAATAAATGGCTCATAGCTTCTTCCTCTGCTCCAGAGAGTTCAGTATAAGCGGCTCCCATTAAAAAGTTAATATTAGCATTATCAGGCTCAGCTTGATAAACAACCTTCAATGCCTCAATTGCCTTCGTAATTTTTCGCTGTGCTAAGGAAGCTCTGGCAAAGTCAAATTGATACTCTAACTGATTTTGAGCCTTTAAACTGCTAACTAAAGACAAAAAAAGAAGTATGGAAATGCATTTTTTCATGTGCTAATTTTTGAATTCATTTAACTGTTGTAGTGGAATTTTTTTTCCCACTAATTGCTATTACAAAGGCGTCTACTAACCCCACATCTATAATACCTTGGGAGTAGGCTTTTGCCTCAGCATAAGTCTTAAATTTTCCTACCGTTAAATAGGTTACTTCCTGCTCACGATGCTCTTCAATTCCTTCTATTTTAAAATATAATTCAGCCGACTCAGTTGGAATTTGTTCGTTAAATGCCCCGATTTGAATTCTATATTCTACTTTACCAATCGCATTTGCTTTGATGTTTACATTATTCACGCTTACCACCTCATCTCCAAACTTTTTTTCTTGATTAACATTAACCACAAATGCATCAGTATACCCCTTTTCCTGAATAATTTTTTGCAGTTTTTCTGCTTGTGAGTAAATAGAAAAGTGGCCCACTACATATCTTATCCACCCACTTTTATCCATAAACGCATCAACGTTTTTTAATCCGCTAAACCTGCTAACCGGAACAGCTTCTTTAAAAGCTCCTAATTGCACCCCGTAAAGAGGTGATTGAGTGCTATATTCTAGTCTTTGTGTCTTAATTTCTTGAGTGGTTTTAGGTTCTTGTGTGACAAGTTTTGTTTTTTGAACAGAGCCTTCTGGTTTTGTTGCCAAAGGTTTTACTTTTTTAGGAGAAACAAATGGCTTAAAATCAGGAAAATTAGGTAAAGGCATTTGTTCAGGCTGAGCGTTCATTGATCCGCAATTCTTTATCCAACGCATCGACTCATCAGGATAGTACAAGTCATCATAAGGATATATATCCATAAAAATATCCCTGTTCTTTTCTGCTAGTTCGCATTCTTTGTTTTGAGCATAAGCGATGCTTAGATAATAGTAAACATAAATCGGTACCCGTTGCTCCTCGATTGTATTTGGATTGTATTCCAATGACATTTTATTAGACGCTTCAGTAATTAGCTCTATTGTTTTAGGGTTAATGATCTCTAACTCCACATAACACAAGCCAATCAAGTATTTTAAATTTGCATTTTTAGGGTTTTTCTGATTTAAATACAACAGGTACGGTAAAGCATCTGAAATTTCTCGATTAGAAAGATGCCGCTTCGCTATATTAAAGTTTTTTTGAAAATCAGCCTCTTGCTTCTTTTCTAGACCACCGGCATACATTGGCAATACAGAACCGATTGTCACCAATAGGATAAATAATCTCAGCATATATCAAAGGTATTGGCAATTCTAAGATACTATTAGTGATACTAAGAATACTATTAACACTTTAGCTGTTTATAACAGCTATATGCTTATATCAATAATTTTTAAGGGTCTTTTTTCAGAAATTCTAAAAGGTCGGTTTGCCAAATAGTTTGAAATTAGTGTGATTCCAATAAATCCCCCCGCGTAATATAATTGGTTCGCTCTAAAAATCGGACTGTCATTATTAATTAAGCCATTAATAGTGATTAGTGGTATGTACCCAATAGCAGGTAAAATAAAAATATTAGCCACTAATTGATAACCCATTCCTGTTTGTGTGTTATACACCTTAGCGACTGAAAACAAGGTTAATTCTTTACCGTCAACCACGAACGAACTGTCTCTTATTTGACTTATTGTGCCGTTTATTTTCTCCTTTGAAGTTGTTTTCAAACTGATGTGTTCACCTTCATAGTACCTTACCCTTTTTACTTTACCTGACTTGTCAAAAACAAGAATTTTCTGAGAAAATGCACATGTTGATAACATCACACAAAAAAGTAAAAAAAATGAAAACCTTGTCATTCTGAACTCCGTATTAAAATATACAATACAATTTTGAGCAAATTTTACTAAACTCTCATGTTTAGTTAGAATAATTTAAGAATTGAAAAACAGAAGTGTCGATTACAAACCTTAACTAGTCAAAGAGATGACATCAATTAGCGATCTAGAAATTCAGGAATTAGACGGATACCCTTTGAAAAGAAGCGAAATGAAGGCGCTTCGTAGTTTTCGTGAATTACGATTGAAAAAGCTTCAAAATACAGTAGCTGAAGATCAGTTTTACATTGAATACGAAAATCTCAGAAAAATAAGTGGAACAATGGACTATCGTGATTTTCTTGCTCAAGGCTGTAACCTTAGTATTTAATACAAACATTTTTAGGCTCTGTAAAAAATCGTAGCGCTTCAAACCCTCCTTCTCTGCCGACTCCACTATTTTTAACTCCTCCAAAAGGAGTCCGTAAATCACGAAGCAACCAACAGTTAACCCATACAATGCCCATGTGTAACTGTTCGGCAACTCTATTGGTTCTACTCACATTTTCTGTCCAAACAGAGGCAGCCAAACCATATGATGTCGCGTTTGAGAGTTCAATTGCTTCCTCTTCAGTGTCAAAAGGCATGATTGTAACAACAGGGCCAAAAATCTCTTCTTGATTCGTTCTGCAGCTCATACCCAAACCTTCAATTACAGTCGGTTCTACAAAGTAGCCTCCCAACCCCTCTTCTGATAAGTCAACCTGATTGCCTCCACAAAGAATTTTACCTCCTTCGCTTTTAGCAATTTCAACATAAGACAACACCTTTTCCATATGCGCTTTTGATACCAATGCTCCTTGATTCGTATCTGCAGATTTAGGATCTCCTACTTTCAATTTTTGAACTTCCCGAATAAAATCCTTCTTGAATTTATCATAAATAGAAGAGTGAATCAATAATCGAGACCCACACAAACAAATTTGCCCTTGGTTTGCGAAAGACGAACGAACTACCGTCTTTAACATCTTTTCATACTTGCAGTCATCAAAAATTAATGCCGGATTTTTTCCCCCTAGTTCAAGGGAAAGTTTTTTAAACATTGGAGCTGCAGTTCTAGCAATTTGAGCGCCCGTGCTAGTGCCTCCAGTAAAAGATATCACCGGTATGTCTGGGTGCTCCGTTATTGCCGCACCAACTTTATGCCCTAAACCATGTACAATATTTAAAACCCCTTTTGGTAAGCCTGCTTCAATACAAAGTTTGGACAGCAGGTATGCTGACATCGGTGTAACTTCAGAAGGTTTTGCAACAACACAATTTCCGGCTGCAAGGGCCGGAGCAATTTTCCAACTGAACAAATAAAGAGGCAAATTCCAAGGCGAAATACACCCTGCCACACCAATAGGAGATTTCATGGTATAATTTATAGCCGCCTCTTCCATTTGATGAGATTCAGATGCAAAATGAAGTATTGCTGTTGCAAAAAACCTAAAATTATGAGCTGCCCTTGGAATATCTACCTTGGTTGCTAAACTCACAGGCTTGCCGTTATCTTTCGATTCTGCTGCTGCAAGTTTGTCTAAGTTTTGTAAAATTAATTCTGAAATGCGGTAAAGAATCTCAGATCGGTCATCTTTGGACGTCTTACTCCAAAGAGGGAATGCCTTCTTTGCAGCCTCAACTGCTAGTTCAACATCCTGCCTATCGCTATCAGCCAACAAACTATACGGCTCCCCTGTAGCAGGCTCAATGTTTTCTAGGTAGCTGCCACTAACCGGCTCCCTCAACTCTCCGTCAATGTAATTTATAATCTTTTCCATCTTATCTCATTCCATTAAAAAATAAAAATAAGACTATTGAACAAAAAAAGAGCAGTCGATGGACTGCTCTTTTAACCTGTAGTTTAACCAAACGGATTGTTTAACTTCTATTATGCAATTGAAATGACGTTTGATTGACAATTCAAATATAATCCATACAGTTGTATCTAAATGTTAAGAAAAATGAATATCCGTATATTTACCTTAGATTAAAAATGTATTTATATATCCCTAATTAGTTTTATTTCAGAGTTTCCCGACGAACAGAGTTGTAAGAATAAGTTTAAAGAATATAGAGATCAAGCAGGAGTTGTCTGTGCGAAATGTAACGCAACTCAACATTACTGGAAAAAGGATAAAGAACAGTATGAATGTAAAAAATGTAAAACTAGAACAACTCTAAAAAGTGGGACTGTCTTACATAAATCTAAACTTACTTATCGCTATTGGTTTATAACTATGCACTTACTAACCTCTACTAAAAAGA
>JABAZP010000038.1 GCA_018608405.1 Flavobacteriales bacterium | reverse complement strand
TAATCTTCGGTTTTCAGATGGCTTGCGGTCTTTCGTAGTTTGTTCAGCTAATTCCTCTTCGAATTTCTCAACTTCTAGCTGATTCTCTTTAAAGCTTTCTGCATTCTCTGCGGCTCCCTCTCTTAGGTCAGCAGATTTTTGATCCGCTTTTGACTGATAGTCTAATCTTCGACTTTCAGAAGACTGCTTGTCCTCCGTTGTTTGTTCATCAAAATTTTCTTCATCTGCTAAAATTTCTTCGTAATTTTTTGGATAAAACTCGGTACTTCGACCTTGGTGGAAAGTCATTAAGCTATTTTCAAAATTCTCAAATTTTTGTTGGGTGTCTAAAATGTATGCTTCTTGCTTTTTGTCTCTGTTTTGCAGGGATTGATTTATCTCGTTGTATTCATTCTCCACCATTTCCTTCTTCCCTTCAACGGTCTCCTCTAATCGCTGCTTGTTATACAACGCAATGCTTTCAGCTAAAAGATCTTTATCAAGCATGTTTCCTTCGCGTTTGCGCTCTGAAGCTTTAACGCGCTCCTCACGTGTATTTTGTAGGTCACTTTCTTGTTCCTTCACCGTTTCATAGTTCTGAAGATTTAGCTCTGAACTAATTTCAAACTGATCCTTCATGCTCACACTTATCTCTTCTAACCGCTCTATCGCATTTTGTCTTCTAGCCTCCTCTTTTTCAACATTCTCCTGCCTTAATTTCGCTAAGGCTTCCTCTTTCTCTTCAATCGAGCCATTCTTTTCACTGTTTTGTTTCGCCCATAATTCTTTGTAAATCCGTTCTATTTCCTCTTCGGCATCAGTTGTTATTGTCGACTTTGGTCCTGTTTTAATAGTGATAGGTTTATCAAGGTTTTTTCTTCTTTCTTCCTCAGCTAACTCTTGTTCTTTTATTCGCTCATTTAACAAAGCAATTTGCGCCTTAGGATAAGCTTCGTCAGGCTTTATTCTTAATGCATTTTCAAAATTACTTTTTGCATTTCTGTAGGCCTCCGATTTAAAATTATTATCACCTTGAGTAATTAAATCTTGATAGCGTTGCTCTTTTTGCTTCGCTGCTTTTTTCGCATTTTGCTCAGCTAATTTTGCAGCATTTTTTTGATCTATAATCGATTTTATTTTATCCAGTTGTTCTTGAGGGTATGCCTCTGCGCTCTTTAACCCAAGTGCCAAACGGTACTCATTCTCAGCATCGTTGTAATTTTTATCTCTAAAGTATTTATCACCGTTAGCTATTGCTGTTTGGTAAGAGCTTTCATTTGCAGCAGCTTGTTCTTTCCGCAACCTTATTTCTTCTTCTTTTGCAGCTAGCGTTTTTTGTATAGCTAAAATCTCTTGAATCTTTGTACTTGGCAAGGATTTGCTTGGTAACGTCTCTTTTGCTTGTTCAAAATTAGAGATGGCATTTTCCCAGTCCTCAGCATCCATAGCCGTCTGGCCTGATTCAACGAAAGCTTCATATTTCAAATTTAATTCTGCTTGAGCTGCTTCATTGGCAGCAGCTCTTTGAGTAATTAAGCCATCAATTTCAGCAATCTTTTGTGGGGGATAAGACTCTTCTGGTTTGATGACCTGCGCGGCTTGAAATGCTTTTAATGCATTTTCTAAGTCATTTGAGGCAAGCGCTTGATCTCCTTTTTCTAGCGCTGCTAAATAATCTTGATCCAGTTTTGCAGCTTTTGCCGCAGCAGCTTGAGCATCTGCTTGGGCTGCCATAGCTGATGCTATTTTAGTTATTTGTTCTTTCGGGTACTGCTCTTCTTTCAAAGACAAAGCTGCTTCATAACTAGTTTTTGCTTGCTCATAATCTTTTCCATCGAATGAAGCATCCGCTTCTGCAATCAATGCATCGTATTCAGCATCTATTTTAGCTTGGGCTTCAGCGGCTGCTTTGGCAGCTTCCTCTCCTGCCAGTGCGACAAGTTTTGCATCTGCTTCAGCTATTTTGTCTTTTGGGTATTGTTCGTCTTTTACAGCTATTGCGGCAGCATATTTGGCTTTTGCCTTCTCCCATTCACTCGATTCAAATAAACCATCCGCTTCTGCAATCAATTCATTGTATTCCGCATCTATTTTAGCTTGCGCTGCAGCGGCTGCTTTAGCAGCTTCCTCTCCTGCTAATGCGGCAAGTTTTGCATCTGCTTTAGCTATTTTATCTTTTGGGTATTGTTCGTCCTTTACAGTAATTGCAGCGGAATATTTGGCTTTTGCCTTTTCCCATTCGCTCGATTCAAATAAACCATCCGCTTCTGCAATTAATGCATCGTATTCGGTATCTATTTTAGCTTGGGCAGCAGCTGCTGCTTCTTGTTCAGCAAGGGATGACAGTTTCACGTCAATCTCTTTTATTTTATCCTTTGGATATTGCTCATCTTTAATAGCAAGAGCAGCTTCGTATTTTGGTTTTGCCCCTTCAAAATTTTCAGCATTAAACAATTCATCTGCCTCTTTGATGGCTGCATTATAGTTCGCTTCCGTCTCAGCATTTTTTTCATTTTGCAAGCGAATTTCTTCCTGTTTTGCGGCAAGCTCTGCTAAACGCTCGTCAATTTCATTAATTTTCTCTTTAGGAAATTCTTGATCTGGCTTAATTGCCGAAGCTTCTGAATATTTTACTTTGGCCTCTTCCCATTTCTCTTCCACTATTAACTTGTCAGCTGCACCAATAGCATCTTTATACTGTTGATCTGCTTCAGCGGCATCAGAAAGTGTTGCGTTAATGCTTGCTATCTTTTCTTTTGGATAACTCTCTTCCGTTTTTAGAGAAGCTGCGGCTTGATAATTTGATCGAGCATCTTCTAGATTCCCTGACTCAAAGGCTTTGTCAGCAACAGCAATTTTTTCGTCGTACTGCTTTTGAATTTCTGCTAACTCCGCCGCCTTCTCTGCATTTGCTTTTGCCGTTTTTGCCGCTTCAATTTGTTCTTTTGGATAGGCCTCGTCTGGTTTTAACTCACTTACTTGTGTGTATGAGGTGATTGCCTCGTCAAACTTACCTTCGGCATTTTGTTGGTCTGCCTTGCTTATTGCTGCTTGGTAATCTGCTTCTAGTTTTTCATTGGCCGCCTTCTCTGCCGCTAAAGCTTTTACCTTAGCTTCTATCTCAGTAATTTTTCCTTTGGGATATTCATCGTCCTTTAAGGTTAATGCTTCTTCAAACGCTGTCTTTGCTACTTCGTAGTCTTCATTTTTTAGAGCGTCATCTCCTTTTTTAATAGCTGCCTGGTAGCTTTCTTCTTTCCCTTTCAGCTCGGCTAAAATCCCATCTATCTCTGTTATTTTCGAAGCTGGATACTCTTCCTGACTTTTTAACTCAATGGCTTTTTTGTAAGCAGATTTTGCTTTTTCATATTCTTTTGAGGAAAAGGCATTGTCTCCTTCGGTTATCGCTGCTTTATAGTTGGTTTCTAATTCTTTATTAGCGGCTAACTGAGCTTCAATTTTAGTTAGTTGTTCTTTAGGGTATTCCACGTCAGGCTTCAAGCTACTCGCTTTCGTGTAACTTACTTTTGCCTTTTCTAGCTCTTCTGAAGTCATTGCTTGGTCTCCTTCAGCGATCGCTTCATTGTATGCTTTTTCTTTTTCAGCAACTGCAGCCAATGTTTTTTCAATTTCTGCTAACTTATCTTTTGGATAGGCTTCTTGTGGTTTAATTCCACTTGCCGCATTATAGAACTCCTTTGCCTTTTCGTAATTTTTATCAGATAAAGCATCATCTCCATTTTGAACAGCTGATTTGTATTCTTCCTCAGACTTCTGATTCTTTAAAACAATAGTTTCTATTTCAGCTAATTTATCCTTTGGATATTGTTCGTCTGCCTTTATCGACAGCGCCTCGTTAAAAGCGACTTTAGCACCCTCAAAATCTTCAGCACCAATAGCAGCATCACCTTTGGCAATAGCACCCTTATAACTCTCCTCTGCTTTTGCGAGTTTTGCTAATATTCCTTCAATTTCCGTTAGTTTTTCTTGTGGATATGTTTCAGTTGGTTTCAACTTTTTAGCTTCTGCATAACTGTTTTTTGCAGTAGTGTAGTCTTCATCAGAAAGGGCCTTGTCCGCCTCAGCTATTTTATCCTGGTATTGCTTTTCAGCAGCTTCATTCTTCGCAATTAAATCCTCTATTTCCTTGATTTTATTTTTAGGGTACACTTCTTCAGGTTTCAATTTACCTGCTTGTTCAAAGGCTGTTTTTGCCTCTTGGTAATTTTTAGTCGTCAATGCATTATCACCTTTCTCAACGGCAGCTAAATATTCCTGATTGAGCTTAGCAGCTCCGGCTATTAACGCTTCAACTTTCCCTATTTGATCTTTTGGATACCGTTCTATTGGATTAACGCTCGATGCTTTTTGGTAGCTTGCCTTTGCCTTTTCGTAATTTTTAGCCGCTAATGCTTCATCTGCCTCTTTTATGGCATTGTCATACTCCGCCTTTTTCGCCTCTTGCTTTGATAAGATGTCATTGATCTGAGCTAATTTATTCTGAGGGTATGTTTCTTCGGGCTTTAGACCAGTAGCTTCTTCAAACGCAGTTTTTGCTGTAGATAGGTCATTTATTTTTAAAGCATTATCTCCTTTCTCTATCGCCGCAAGGTAAGATTGTTCAACTTTAGCAAAGTTGGCTAACTGCTCTTGAACTTCTTTAATCTTAGTTTGAGGGTATTCTTCATTGGGTTTGTAACCAGATGCTCTTTTATACTCTGCAATGGCAATTTCGAAGTTCTTTGAGGCCACTGCCGCATCAGCCTTACCAATCGCTTCGTTGTACCTTTTGTTATCTGCCTCAATCTTAATCAACTTGGTTTTTAACTCAGCCAATTGAAAACTAGGATAAGTTTCTAAGAGGTCAGGATTTACCTTTTCAGCAATTCGATACTGCTCAGCTGCCTTCTCCCATTCTTCTGAAGAAAAAGCTTTATCGGCTATTTTTATTGCCTCTTCATACTGCTTCATGGCAGCAGCTTTTTTTGCTTGATCTGCTTCTTTTTTGGCTATAAAGTCTTTTTCTAAATCAGCCAATTGCCTTTGAACTGATTTGGTATAATCTGCGTCACTTTCAAAACCATACTCTTCGTTAAATTTTATCTTTCCTATTGGCTTATCTAAGATTGAGACATCCATCCCCTCTATCTTTTCAAAAAGTTCAACAGTAGCGGGAAAAAATAAATCACCTTTTGCTGCCTCGGGAGCAACACCATTTGTGTTCATTTCTATTTTTTTCTTGATCATTCCCTTGTTACCACCAACTTCAATGGTGTAAATCGCGTTTGGATCGCATGGAATGTCTGCTAAGCCTTTACCGTCGGTTAAAACAGTTTCTACCAAAGAACCATTTTTAAATACCTTAATTTCAGCACCTGACAGCTTTTTCCCTTCATCAGTTACTGCCATCTCCATTATTAACCGGAACTGCGCATTAACTTGCTGAAAAGAAACAAGTAATATTAAAACGAATAGGTATTTTATAAATCCTTTCAAATCTTAGGTTTTAGTCTAACTAACAAATATCGTAAAAGCTATACATTAATTGTCCCGTAAGTGGGAAATACTTAGATTAAATCACAGAACCAGAAGTCAATCTCTTTTCCACCTATGGTAGGATTTGGATAGGATTTTTTCACCTTTTCACCTTCCTCGAATCTTACGGGTGATTTAAAAATAGGTCCATCGTAACAAAAAGTATGAAATTCCCCGTTTTCCCCGCAAGGATCAACTTCTTCAGGTAAGTTGTAAACTAGCTCTTTAGTGATATCTTGACCAACAAAATCCTTATTAAACAAGGCGGCATTTGCAGCTACAATTTTAGTTTTAAAACCCAACTCAATGAATTCCAATATCAACTCCTTCGTATCTCTTTTCCACAATGGGAAATGCGCTTTGATGCCAACCTTCGCCAACTGACGTTCTCGATAATCTCTCAAATCTTCCAAAAAAATATCTCCAAAGGCGGCATTATAAATATCCTTTCGTTTCATTTGGTCCATTGCTTCCTCCATCATCTTATTATAAGTATCGTGTGAAGCTGAACTAGATAGGTAAATTATTTCCAGAGGAAACCCTATGGCCTTTGCTTGTCGTCTCAATAAGCTTTCTCGCAAACCATGCATACCAATGCGCTTTGTCTCCATTCCAACTGTCGTTAGTAAGGTTGAAATTTGGAAGTCATTCTGTTGAATTAACTTGTAAAGTGCAAAAGATGAGTCTTTCCCACTACTCCAATTGAAAAATAATTGTGGTTTTCTATTTTCCATGTTTCGATACCCAATCTTTAAATATTTTATGCAGTAACTCTAGACCTTCGGATATGCTAGCGGGTCCCGGTTGAAGAATTATTCCTGAATCAATTTCATAATAAGCATCATTTTTAAAAGCCTTTGTTTCTTTCCATCCATCTCGTTGAAACATTCGATTTGGCTTATATTTTTTACCACACCAAGAAACTAAAATAATATCTGGGTCTCTTTGAAGAACCTCTTGGTGATTTTCAATAATCCGATTTTTAGCCAAACTCTCCTTTCCATTTTCAACAAACAAGTCCACTCCACCTGCTATTTCTATCAACTCGCTCACCCATTGTATTCCACAGATTAGTGGGTCATACCATTCTTCAAAGTAAACTTTTGGTTTAACCTTCCATTTGGAGGTTATTTCTTGAATCTCTAAAATTCTTTTTTGATAATGGTTGACCAGATTTAAACAAGTTTCTGCTCTTCCAACCATTGCTCCCAGCTGAACTATCATTTTTAAGATTTCAACTACACTGCGGTGATTATTGACCCAGACAGTAATTCCTCGTTTTATTAATTCTTGAGCAATTTCTGCTTGAATATCAGAGAAACCTATAACCAAATCTGGTTTCAACGCTAAAATTTCATCAATGTTGGCATCTATAAATGCCGAAACTTTCGGTTTTTCCTTGCGAGCTCTCTTCGGCCGAACTGTGAAGCCGGAAATTCCAACAATTCGCTTCTCTTCTCCTATGAGGAAAAGGAGTTCTGTAGTTTCTTCTGTTAAACAAACAATTCGTTGAGGGTAATAGTCCATTAGTTTAGAAATATAATGTCTCCAGGAATGATTCCAACCTTAAAGGCATCCAATTGGGTTCCTGAGTAATTGAAACGATACACCACCCCTCTTTGTTGATAATCTATGGCATCTGAAATGTAAATTTCGTTGGTAGTAGGATGAATGGAAAACCCATAAAACAAACGATTACCTTGTCCAATTTTAGGAGAATTCGGCAACACTGCAGCGTTCACATTCATCGCATATAGACCATCATTTCCCAAAAAATGAAGTTCATCTTTTGTTGAATTAAGCTCTAACTCCCCAATTTTATAATTTGAGGATGCTCCTTCTAGAATTGAAAGTACTGAATCACTTGACGTATCTAACTTATAAAGTGCAGATTTACCACCATTTAATTCTCCACTGCAAGAAATCCAAGCTATTTTATCTTTATCAATTTCAATATATTGAGGTTGTTGGTGCGTATTAATTTTTTGCAGTACAGTGTCGGTTTGAACATCTAAAATCCAAATTTGATTGCTATCGACATGAGTCAAGTAAAGCTTACCATTTGTTATGGCCATTTCCTCTATCCAACCTTTTGTCTCAATGGTTTTAACTACTTCGTGACTTGATGGATTGATAACATACAATTTGTCTTCATATAAATCACTTACGTAGGCTTTAGTTGAATTTACTACGGTGATATAGCGCGGAGAATTTAACTGCTGAATAGCGGTGATAGATGTTAAATTAGAGACATTTAAGATTTCTATTTTACTCGAATTATTTACAACCACAAACAATTCATTGCCTATTTGAATGGCCGATTGGACTACATCTCCAATCGGTCTGCCTTGGTTGTTTGTTTGAAATATCTTTTGATTGACACTTTTGTCCTGTTCATTATATAAGGTCAAACTCGCATTACCAAAATTGTAATTCCCCTCATTCAAAATGACGACGGTGGACTCATTTAACGGAATTGGATCTTGCTGTTCGTCATCTGACTTACAGGAAAAAACAAATAGAATTAATATGAAATAGACAAGCTGTTTCATTTGTTAAATTGATAGGAAATTTTAATGAAATAGTTTCTGTTTGGCATTGGCCTCCATTCTATCGCTTGATATTCCACATCTAAAATATTTTTAACTCCCGCTGAAAGTGAAATAATGCTTTTATCTCTCCATTTGAGGTTTTTGCAAACACTAGCGTCCAGCAGTGAGTATGAAGGCAGAAGTTCTTCGTTATCAGAACTAATAAAGCGAATGCCGATAAATTGGTAGTTCATTGCAAAACTTATGTTGTCAATCTCCATATTCAGGCTAACATTTCCTTTATGTTCAGGTATGTATATTAACTGTTTTCCACTTGACTCATCAAATTCGTGTTGCTTTTCATAATTTTTTGAAGCTGTATAAGAATACGTTGCATTCAATTGTTTTTTAATTTTTCCTTTTACTTGACTCAGCTCAATGAACAGCTCTGAACCCATTGTTTCAACACTGTTTAGGTTGGAAGGTCTCCAGAAACCAAAAGCAGTAGGTTCCCACTGAATATAGTTAGCAATATTATTGTAGAATAATGTCGCACTTGATGTGAATAACGCTTTATTGTTTGCAAACCCTCTTTCATAAATAGCCCCTAATTCGGCGCTTTCACTTTCTTCAGCTTTTAAATTTACATTGCCCGATGGAACATAATATAAATCATTTAGACTGGAGTATTTTACGTTTTTACCGGCTAAGGCGTATAGGTGCAAATTCAAACCTTGTACTTGGTAGTCCAATCTTACTTGAGGCAACAAATAACTTTCGGCTTGTACCACATGCAAACTTCTTAGGGAAAGACTGGTTTTAAAATCCTTAGTAATCAATTGTTCTGTTTTTAAGAAAAATTCAGCCCTGGTTTGATTTACAGCTGTCACCAAACCATCTGCACTCGCATTACTATGATCATATTTAGCTTGAGTATGAACATCAATTTTCTTGAAGTTAAACTCATAATCCAATCGCGTTCTAAAACTGTTGTTTAAAGCACTAGTAGCAATTCCTGCTCTTTCGTTTTGATAATTCAACTCATCTGAAAGAAAAGCAGAAGTTACTTTTAGTGTACTATTTTTAAAATATTTAGAATATTTAACCAAGCTCTTTAATGCGACATCTTCTTGCAATTCCTTATTGTCTCGAAGTGTAATCAAAGGAGGTAAATTTCGCACTGAATTGAAAAACCACAAACTAGCTTCAAATAATTGGTTTTTTGGAAGTTTGAAAAAGAAATTTTGCATGACGCCTTTTTGAAGAAATCGAGCATTACTCACTTTGTTATTCGGAAAACCTTCTGTGGTAAAGTCTCTGTATTCAAAATCATTATCGGCTTGATTGTAAATGATTTTGGTAATGGATTGGAATTTTTCGCCACCTCCTTTTATTTTTACATTTAATTGCTGCTGCCCAAAGCTTCCATGTAAATACGATGAGAACAAATTGAGTTGTTTCCCAAATTCGGGTAAAGTAGAAATATTAACCGCCCCACCAATTCCTCCTGTTCCGTCGGCTAAGCTATTCAACCCATAATTCACACCAACTTGGTCCATAAAAAACAAAGGAAATAGGGCTAAATCACTAGACCCATTCATGCTAGAGTTTAATGAAATACCGTTCCAATTTACTTGCGTGTGTGCAGTCCCACTGCCACGCAAGGAGACGGTTGCTAAACTACCAATGCCGTATGACTTAATAAACAAGTGTGACTTTTTTGACAATAAATCGCCTAAATTTAAATGTTGTGGGTTGCCTAAAATAGAAGAATCTAACGTTTGTTGATTGCGTGTTTTTGAATGCCCATTTACAGTAACTGAATTGATTCTAACTGTATCGGAAATCGTATTTTGGCTCAACAAATTAGAAGCCATCGCAAGAAATAAGATGGTTCCTAAGATTCTCATTGAATAATAATTTTACGTGTTACGGCTTGTCTGCTCCCCAATAAATTGACTATATAAGTTCCTTTTTCAACGCCTGTAAAATCAAGCATTTTAGATGCTATCTCGCCAGATTTGATTGCCCTGCCCGTCAGATCACGCAATTCAAATTGCATCTTTTCAAACCCTTCGTAACCTAGGTAAAAAACTCCATTTGAAGGGTTAGGATATATTGACAAGTTCACCTGTTTTTTAGACCCAGACAAACCCACTCCTTTCATATAAACAACACCAACTGCATCTAAATCAAATCCTCCGGATGGAAATGGAGTTGGATATTGATCATTTACTTTTCTTCCTTGACTATCTCTTTGAGCATGGTTTGAATTTAAAGTACCAATTGCATCAACGATTCGAATATGGCTTATTGCATTTATGTCTAGTTGTGGTATAGAATCTAAATCCGATAAGTCGAAAGGCGTTCCAAAGTTCACGGAATATTTACCCGCTAAGTTGTGAATTTGAGTTGGATTCACTGAACCGAATGAACCTACAGGAAGAATTGTATCGGTTAATGAATGCGACGGGAAACGATAGAAATCGACCCCGTTGGAACTTACCTCCACAAATGCGAGTTCTAAAAATGTATGGTTAAATGCGTTTTCAAAAACAGCAAAATCGGGGCCTACTCCATTATAAATTAAGCCGTCAAATTGTAAGGTAGCAATTCCTGAATCACCAAGACTAACGACTGTTCCATCTGCCTTTCCAATGCACTCGTCCCATGTCCCAACTGCTGTTGTATCTGAATTGAGAACAGCAATATCTTGCTTTCCTCGCTGAATCTCAATACTAGAAGCCCAAGCAACAAAAATAGTAGAATCAGCATGAACTGCGCTTGTTCCAATTTGATCAGATTGCGGCGCAAAGGGACCTTGTGCGAAAGTGCTAAAGGAGAAAAATATAGAAAATATAAATAAAGTAATTCGCACTTTATCTAATGATTAACTTCTCAGTAGAGACTGAATCATTAATTAAAATATTGACAAAGTAAATTCCCGAACTCAAGTCGCTAACATTAATTTGACTGGAAACATTTACAAGACTCTCCTCCTTCACCACTTGACCTTTGTAGTTTAAGATTTGAACGCGCACTTGTGCTGTAACATCGGTATCAATAGATATGAAATTGTTCGCAGGATTTGGGTAGATTGAAAATGAGCTTTCCTTTCGATCATAGAAACTCAATAAGCCGGTAACTTTACTGTAATACATGCCAATAACTTCAGGTGAAGATGCAGTTGCAAAAGAACTTACGTAGCTTCCAGCTCTATCGTATACTTTCCCTGAAGTATAGCTAAAGAAGTCCGTTGCTGTTACATAAAAGTTAAAATTTGCAGTGTCGTATGCAAAAGCTGTAACAACTGTGTCAATTAAGTTTGAATCAATAACCGATAAGTTTGAAAGGTTGATCGTTCCGATACCTTGATTCATTCTTAAGAACAACGTGTCTCCATTCACCTCATATTGCGATTTACCCCCGACTTTAAAATCTTGATTAGAATTAACGATAGACGTCGTAACAAAAGGGAAATTAGTTGCATTTACATCTACTATCGTATTACTTTCAGAATTAAAAGCATATGCTCCTGCGCCGTTTGGTTTTGCAATCAATTCACCTACTTCACCCGTATACCCAGATACGGTTAATGGGGCAATAACTGTTCTGTTTGAAATGGTTGCAGCGATGATACTCCCTAATGTATCTCGATAGGCCGGAGCTCCGGTAGATTGGTTTTGAGTAACCACTAAAAGGTCATTTGTTGGTTCTACCAACATAGAGGTCACTCCACTTGCAATATTTATGGAATCCACTAGAGCAAGGGTAGTTTGATTGTAAATGTAAATGTTATACGAAGTCTTACCGAACCAATTTGAAACAATTAGCTCGTTGTTTGGAGCTAAGCTCATAGCTTTGGTACTCACTCCAGCAAATTTAACCGCCGCTGTTCTAGTGTTGGAAGTTAGGTCGTATCTAATAATAGAGTCTTGAGCAGCTATAAAACCGACATTTCCTGTTATTAATATATCTTGAACAGATTGAGTTCCGATACTGTCAATGGTAGTTGATGTGCTATTTTGAGTATCGTACACGCTCACTGATACATTTTCAGTTTGATTTCCAAACCTTCCTCCATTTACTAAAATGGTTTTTTGTGCAGTACTTGCAAAGGTTATTACTGTAAGAGCAATTGAAAAGATAATTTTTTTCATTTTCGGTTTTTTTGCGATAATTAGCCTAGTTTGGTATTTGCTAACCATCAGATTAATAAATTATTAAACCGAGAAAATCATAAAGAGTAAGAAGCCTGTTTAGGCGAGCTTGCGCTTCACTTTTATCCCGAAAGTATGTTTCTTAAAGGCAGGTCTTCTGACTTACTCCCCTTTGACCGCCTTCCCAACTGTTGGATAACAGAAAGTGGCATAATTGGCCATTGGTTAATGGAGCTTACAGCTGCGGGAACAGTTTCGAAATCTCATCGAATTCCCTTTTAATTCCAATCGAAATTGGAAACCATTAAGGTGCGGTCGAAACCGCTCTACAAATTTATAAAAAATTTTGAACCTTATGCAATTGTGAATAAATAAAAAAGCTAGAGCTTTCTTTACTTTTGTGGAATGGGACGAAAATCAAAAAACAATAGAGTTGTTTACTCCACAAATCCTGATTTTACAACGGAAGCTGAGAATGAGGAACAAGAAACGATATCCCCTTCTGAGCAATTGCTTGAAGTCCATCTAGACAAAAAAAACAGAAGCGGAAAAGTTGCTGTTGTTGTTAAAAATTTTATCGGCAATGACGATGATTTAAAAAGTTTAGGGAAATCATTAAAAGCATCATGTGGTGTTGGCGGCAGTGCGAAGGATGGAGAAATTATAATTCAAGGAGATAATCGAGAGAAGGTAATGCAACTCTTATCTAAAATGGGATATAAAACAAAACGAGTAGGTTCTTAGCTAATAGTCTCTTTACAATGCATTTGTATCGCCATTCACACCCATTCCAAATAAAGCGAAATCATATTTTGCAGGATCCTTTGAATCGAAATTTCGGAGGTTCGCAGTAAGTTCTTCCACCGCTTGCCAATCATTTTGTTTTCTATTTAGTAACCCTAAACTTCGTCCAACATTTCCGGTATGCACATCTAAAGGAATCATCAAATCTTTTGACTGATGACTATTCCAAATTCCAAAGTCAACTCCTTGTGGATCTTTCCTTACCATCCATCGTAAATACATATTTAAACGCTTCGCTGTAGATTTTTTTAGAGGATCGGCAACGTGCTTTTGAGTTCGCATTTCGTGGTCTATTGAAAAAAAGAGTTTTTTAAAGTTTGAAATGGAGTTATCACTGCCTTGCTGCTGTAAAAAAGCTGCTTCTAAACCACCATGGTGCTCATAAATATTCTTTAACGAGGTAAAAAAGAAACGTAAATCTATGGCATTAAAAGTTCGATGAACAAAACCTTCTGCTTTTTTTAAATCGCTAGTAGCATGATTTAAAATGAAATCGTGAGGAGCAAAATCCATCATTTTAAGAATCTTATTTGAATTATTAATGATTGTAATCCGCTGTCCCCAAGCTATAGTTGCTGAAAGAAAACCTGCTATTTCAATATCTTCTTTTTTGCTAAACTGATGAGGAATAGAAATGGGATCATCTTCGACAAAATCTTGACGATTATAAAGGTGATATTTTGTCTCTAGCAAATCAAAAAGTACATCTGATTGTTTAACTTTCATAATCTAAGTTTACTCCATTGAAAAAAGAAGATTTCCGTAAGCTAAAACTAAAAAAGAGATATGAAGTTCTGAAAAAGGACGGAAAACATCTTGCCAATCGACATCATGGGAGTTTTTTATGCTCACTGTACGACTTTCACGGGTACTATGTTGAAAGTTGTAAACTAATGGTTATTAATATCATATAATGGATTGAAATCGTCAATAGAGATGAAATCATTGATAGCTATTTGGAGCATTTTAAAATAGAGTAAAGTCTAAACTAATTTAGGCTTCTTTATTCATAACCGGATATGCGTACATTTTCAAAAATGTATCTTTTTTAAAGGCTTCATCACCTTCCACCCCTTCTATCTTCTTAAGTACATACTTCTCAAATTTTTCTTTTTCTTCAGGTGAATACTTCTCTTTGTGCGAAGAAGAGTCATTCAATAAATCAAATGCCATATAATTGGTTGGCATTAATTTGTAAGTATTATGTATTTCTTTGTCGATCTCTTTCGCAATAAATTGAAATAACTCTAGGTTAGGTTTTGGTAACTCTTTACCCTCTATTAGCGCATTTAATGGTTTCCCGAAGCTTACCTCTACTTTACCTTTTTTTCCTTGCAAGCCTTCACCCATGTGAATTAAATCTTCCATAGGCTGTTTTTCATACTTTTCACCGTGTGCGATTGTCATTAATTCGGGTAAGGTTAATGCATCGCAGGGATTATATTCATATGAAATGGATACAGGGCAAATGTTCAATTTTTTAATGTTATCAATAGCATTTTCAGAGTCACCTCCCAAATTAAACATCTTTAATATGTTAGGATTTGTTTTATCGTTCCCATCTTTGCTTCTGCCTGACTTGTGAGCGATCCAAATGTGCTCCCCTTTCTCTTTAATTGTGTAGTTAATATAATTCGAGAGTTGAATTGATCCATCCAACTTTTGCTCCTTTGAAAGCGAGCGCTTGACAATGAACGTTTTGTTCAGTTTAACCAAATCTACAATCCAAGGAATCTTCATCAAATTATCACCAATTGCTATTTCGGCAGTACTAAACCCTTCTTTCAGTAGAGCGTAATCCATTAAAGCTGAATCTAGAACAATGTCTCTATGCGTTGACACAAATAAATAACATTTATCCTTTTCTAAATTTTCTATACCGGAATAACTTAGGCCTTGCGTCGATTGGGAAAGTAATTTATCCAAAAGCGGAACAACTACCTTAGTTTGAAAATCAAAAATAGTTTCGATTCCTCGCATTTGTCTCTCAAACATTGGAAATGGAATTTCCGGCATTACCTGTTGAATGATTTGACAAAACTGTTCTTCCCCAAGTAAACTTTTTATCTTTTCTTTTACCTCACTGTCGTTGTAAGGTCGTATTTCTTCAAAGTCCATTTTATTCATAATAGCGACGAAATTAAGGTTTCAATAGAAAGCTTAGGGTATAATAAAAGAATTAAGCTGCTTGTATTTGTTTCTTCAGTTGTTTTTCAACCCAAAATGGGGCAAAGGGAATTAGAGAGCAAAAACCGTAAAGTAGAATTTTTGAAAATTTCCACTTAAATGTACTGCCAACATATAACAGTTGAAAAGCATAAGCCACAAATAATGCACCATGCACCCAACCGATATACTTTACTGCTAATGGCATATTCATAAGGTACTTTAACGGCATAGCGATGAGTAACAGAACTACAAAAGAAACTCCTTCGAAAAAGCTAATCTTTGCAAAAATGTTTAGTTGCTTTTTATAGGCTAGCTTATCCATAAATTTCATTTAGAATTGCAGCTAACCGAATGCCTCCTTTGTGTAATTGTGTTTTAATCGTTCCCCAATTTTTATACATGTATTCGTAGGATAAGTTGTCAGCACCTCCAATATCATATATTTGTGGCCGTAGTTCCATTGCTTCCTTTACCCATACGTCCAAATCAGTCGATTTTAAAATGTCTTGTTCCGTTTCCAAGGAATGATCAACCATTTGTGATAGTTCTGAATAGCTCAATTGCTTGGAATCAATTATTTCCGAATCCCAAATTCTATGTAGATTCGAATTATCATAAAACCACTTTATCTTCACATTATTACCGCCTCTGTCTTCTCCGTTACCAACGTGCAACGGTTGGTGTATGTCTCCTACTAGGTGAGTTAACATTCGAATGGCTTCAACTTTTTGAATTTTAGTAGAATTGGGATCTTTTAGAATAGCCTTCATTCTGACAATAGCTTTATATGCGTCACCATCCTCTTCATGCTCAGAAGAATGATAGTCTTTTCCTTCAGGAATAGTAACATAATGCCACGATCTAGCATAATCATACTTCTTATCGCTTTTTATTTCATCCATCCAAGTAGATGCTTCTACTAATGATTCATGCCCCATAATCTCCCATAAGGCTTCTTTAGCATTGTCTGATAAATGATTTTGTGCAATTTGGCCAATCACTCGATGACCAGTTTGGCCCCAACCGAATGTGGCAATAGAAATACTTAACGCTATTCCTGTTAAAAATATATTTTTCATTGTTTTGTTTTTAATTGTAGGTAACTTCTGTTTTTCCGTGAGCTTTTGGTTTCCCATCTTCTCCTAAATTAACCATGGTAATGTTATCAATTGTCACAATTGGACGTTGAGTCATTTTGTTACGAGCTACACAACTTAAAGTAATGGAAGTGGTTCCAAACTTTTTAACTTCCATCCCCAATTCTACGATATCGCCTTGTTTTGCAGAGCTGACAAAATTAATTGCCGACATAAATTTGGTGGCAATCTTTCTATTATCAAATTGAATCATAGTGTACAATGCTGCTTCTTCATCGATCCATTGCAGAAGTCTTCCTCCAAATAAATTATTATTCGGATTTAAATCCTCAGGCTTGACCCATTTTCTGGTATTATAATTCATTTTTGGTGCAAAGATAATTGAATAGAATAAATCTAAATTGCTGAACGCTCAATAAGATTTGGCTTACTTTTGATACCATAAAATTGATGAAATGATTAGAAAATTTACTCCTATACTGCTTACTCTTTTATTTTCAATTACTCTAAACGCTCAAGATAACAAACCAGTAAATGTAGTTAAAGCAAGTTTAATCGCCTACAATAATGTTGATATAGATGCATTCATGTCTTACTTTTCTGATGACATTGTCATGAAGGATTTTGACAGCAGTAAAGTAACTGCAAAGGGTAAGGATGAAGTAAAAGCAATTTATGAACCTTACTTTAAGGCCTCACCTAACCTACACTCTAAAATCATCGACCGCATAACGTTCGACAATAAAGTAATGGATCATGAATACATTACCGGAGCTAGAGGTAATAACGAACCTTTTGAAATTGTCGTGATCTACGAAGTGACTGACGGTAAAATTTCAAACATGCTTGCCGTTAGAAAAAGTAAAAAATAACCACTACACAACTAACTGTAAAGTTGTTCGATAAAAATGTTTAGCAGTAGGCTTCAATGCTAAACATTTATACCTTTCAGCATTTTATTCCAATATAAATACGGGAGCATGAATTTCTTTAATAGCCACAATCTCCAATGTTCCTTATCCGAATTAAAAATTAATAATTGTTTCAATTTTGATCAGGTGTAAAGTTTGAGTCGTAATCAAATTCTGCAAGTACCATTTTTCCGTAACCGGTTACCAAAGGACAAGATGAATATCCATTGTATTTATTAGGGCTTAATTCTTCTGATTTTGCAAGTCGAATAATATTTTCAACAACTATGGGAACCTGTTTACGAATGGCAGCCCCAGTCTTAGCAGTTGGAAGCGCTGCCGCATCTCCCAATCCAAAAACATTTAAATATTTAGTGTGCTGCATTGTTCCTATATCAACTGATATCCATCCTGAATCGTTTGCTAGGGGTGAATTTTTTATAAAGTCAGGTGCAGACTGAGGAGGAGCCAAATGCAGCATATCAAATTTAATTCCTATCAAATTATTGTCTTTTACGGTCTCAACCTTTTTGGGATTGTAATTTATTGTTTCATCTACGTCCTTTTTAGAAGTCTTATCTTCTAATAATATACATCCACCTACTTTAACATCTTTGGTTATTTCATACCAAGCTATCCTTTTATCTCCATCTACCTTTACGAGTTTATGACTATAACGGACATTTATATCTTTTCGATTTATTACCTCCATTAATGTTTTCGCGATAGGTTTTACTCCAAAAATTACTCCGCCTGGTGTTGCGAAAACGACTTTTGTCTTTTGTCGAACTCCTGATTTTCTAAAATGGTCATCGGCTAGGTACATGATTTTTTGCGGAGCCCCTCCACACTTTATTGGAGTAGATGGCTGTGTAAATAAAGCAGTACCTCCTTTAAAATTTTTAAGTACCTCCCAAGTATGTTCTGGATCAGTATAATTACTGCAAACCACTCCCTTATCCATAGCTTCAGTTAATCCTTCAACTAAACTGGTGTCAATTTTAATGCCCGGAGCAACCACTAAAAAATCGTAATTGTATTTTTTACCGCTTCTAGTTTCAACGGTATTGTTTTCTGGGTCAAATGTTGAAGCGTAGTCTTTAATCTAATTAACTCCTTTTGGCATAATCGATGACATGCTTTTCTTTGTATCTCCATACTTATAAGCATTTGCACCAACCAAGGTCCATGCCGGTTGATAATAATGATATTCTGCCGGTTCTATTAAGGATACGTTAAAAGATGTTTGCTTTAGTAATTGGGCAGCTGTCATAATTCCTGCTGTCCCACCTCCTATAATTAATAAATTTTTCATATCTATATTTTTATGCAAGTTCACAATTAACAATAAATACTAGTGTAACAAAAGTTACAAGAGCCCAATGTGTTTGAATTTATCCATATTGTAACGCACAAATATGTTATTTTCTGAAACTCGTTATTGGGTTAGTTATCGAGCTTTTAATCACACGTAAATTTTCTCTATTTTTTATTTAAAGATGCATTGTGCTTTTTACAGCAAATGGTATATTTGCCGTCCGAAATTTTGGCGAGGTAGCTCAGCTGGTTAGAGCGTCGGATTCATAACCCGGAGGTCGGCGGTTCGATTCCGCTCCTCGCTACACTTAAAAGCCCCGTAAATAGGGGCTTTTGTCGTTTCTTACCCCTTCTATAGGTCTTCTAAAAGCAAGCTTTTTCGGTTTACGCTACGAACTTACGCTACGAAACTTCATTTTTCGTGTTCTAGAATCTACTTTGATGAAGCTCAATACGCTAATAATGAGGTATATAGATTTTTATTTCTTAGCACATTCTACCGACCTCCGGGTATCAAATCCGGAGGTCGGTTAGAATATCTACTTCAATCAAACAACAGAAATCCCACAATGTCAAGGCTCTAAAAAGTAATCAATATATTACTTCTCCACTTCTATTACTCGAAGAGCATTACAAACTTTAGAACTGAGAACAAGTGTATCCTTCTCTTCCATTTCAAGCAAGAGACTTTTGTCAAAAGAAGCGATTTCCAACACCTTCATTTCAGTTCCTAAACGAATCATTTTTTGATTCAAAAATTCCAATAATTCTTTAGAGCTATCTTCTACACCAACCAATTGCACCAAACTTCCAGTTTCTGCTTGAGACAATAAATGGAAATTCATCTTGACTATTTTCCCATCCTTGTTGGGAATGGGTGAACCATGAGGATCGTATTTAGGGTAATCCAATAACTCATCCATACGATCAAATAATATTGAAGAATCAATATGTTCCATTTCTTCCGCTATACTATGTACATTTTCCCAACCTAAGCCCATTTTTTCTGTCAAATACATTTCAGCAATGCGATGTTTTCGAATAATCATTGCTGCACGTTTTTCTCCCTCTACAGTTAAAGTAACTGGTTGGTATTTCTCTTGTTTCACCCATTTCATTTTCTTTAACTTCTGCATCATATTATTAACAGTAGCAGCACTGACTTCTAAATGCTTACTTACATCAGTAATGTTAACTTTTTCTTGTTTTTGCTGTAAAGAATAAATTGCCTTTAAGTAGTTCTCAATGGTGTTAGAAGCCATGAATATATATTTGTCTCAAATTTATTTAAATTTTTCTAAATCTTATATTTAGATCAATCTAAATAATTTACATTTGCTAATCTAAAAATTTAGCATAGATGATCAAAATAATATTTCTCCCTATTGCACTTTTACTATCTTCTATAACTCTTTTAGCACAAACAGCTACCTTAAGTGGAACAGTAAAACTTCAAAACAATCAGAATGCTCAATTTGTAAACGTTTATATAAAAGGAACGAGCATTGGAACTACTACTGCTGAAAATGGAACGTTCACTTTAAAGAATATTCCTATGGGAGAAAAAACAATTGTAGCTACTTTTATTGGATTTAAGAAGGAATATAAAAAGATCTTGTTCAAAGAAAATAAGACTTACACCTTAGATTTTCTACTCGAAGAAGAAACCAATATGATGAACGATGTAGTGATAACAGGAACCATGAAGGAAATGTCGAAACTGAATAGTCCTGTTCCTGTAGAAGTTTATTCTGCGAAGTATTTTGAGAACAATAAGTCGGCTTCTATTTTTGAATCTATTCAGAATGTAAATGGTGTTCGTCCCCAGTTAAATTGTAGTGTTTGCAATACGGGAGATATTCATATTAATGGTTTAGAAGGACCCTACACCATGGTATTAATAGATGGGATGCCTATCGTTAGTGGATTATCAACCGTTTATGGTTTAACAGGCATTCCAGCCTCATTGATTGAAAGGGTTGAGATTGTAAAAGGGCCTGCTTCCACCTTATATGGTTCAGAAGCAGTAGGAGGTTTAATAAATGTGATTACGAAAAAGCCATTGAATGCTCCGCTTTTTTCTACTGATGCTTATACTACCTCTTGGGGAGAAGTAAACGCTGATATAGGAGCAAAATATAAAATCAGCAAAAAGGTTAACGCATTAGTGGGATTAAACTACTTCAATTATGAGAATATTATTGATAATAACAACGATGGTTTTACCGACATCACGCTACAAGATAGAATTTCACTTTTCAATAAAATTTCATTCAATAGAAAAAATAACAGAGAATTCAATATTGGAAGTCGATACGTTTACGAAGATCGTTGGGGAGGAGATGTGAGTTGGAATCCAGAGTTTAGAGGAGGTGATTCCGTCTACGGCGAAAGCATTTACACCAGTCGATGGGAGTTATTTGGAAATTACCAATTACCAACAAAAGAGAAGTTCAATTTACAATTTAGTGCCAATGGTCACAATCAAAATTCAGTCTATGGAAATACCATTTACAAGGCAAACCAACGGATTGGATTTAGTCAGTTAACATGGAATAAAGAATTATTTACATCTCATGATTTTTTAGTCGGAGCAGCTTATCGCTATACGTATTACGATGACAATACACCCGCCACTTTAAATTTTGATAGCCTAAGGAATAAAGCTCAGGAAACGCACTTACCAGGAGTTTTTGTGCAAGATCAAGTTAGTTTAAATGAATTTAATACCTTGTTATTAGGAGTAAGATATGACTACAATAGCGTTCATGGTAACATTTTTTCCCCACGGATCAATTATAAATGGAACACAGAAGGGAATAAAACGGTGGTTCGTTTAAGTTTGGGAAATGGTTTCCGTGTAGCGAATGTTTTCACAGAAGATCATGCTGCTTTGACAGGTTCTAGAGAAGTCGTTTTTGCAGGTGAGTTAAATCCTGAAACCTCAAGAAATATTAATTTGAATGTGGTGAAAAGAATTTATTTAAAAGATGAAACCTACCTTGGTTTGGATGGTTCTGTATTTTACACATACTTCAACAACCGTATTGTTCCTGATTACGAAACGAACCCAAATCAGATCATTTATGATAATCTAAATGGTTCAGCTGAATCGAAAGGAGTTTCATTGAATGTAGACTTAACACTTCCCAACGGACTAAAACTAATGGGGGGAGCAACCCTTATGGATGTTACCATTGATGAAGAGGGTGAAGAAGTGAGACAATTATTAACCGAACGTTTCACGGCAGTCTGGAACATTGAATACACCATTTTACCGTGGAATTTGAAACTAAACTATACAGGGAATATATATAGTCCAATGCGTCTGCCTTTGTTGGGAGAATTGGATGATCGTTCGGAATATTCTCCATGGTTTAGCATACAGAATATTCAAATCACTAAATCAATTAACAAGCAATGGGAAATATATGGTGGAGTTAAGAACATATTGAATTTTACTCCTGCTTCTAATAGTATTGCCCGCTCTTTTGACCCTTTTGATGAGAACGTTCAATTTAACGCTGAGGGTGAAGTAATAGCGACCGAAAATAATCCCAATGCTTTAACCTTTGACCCTACTTATGTATATGCTGCTAATTTAGGTATTCGAGGGTTTGTTGGTTTAAAATATACTTTAAAATAAGATGAAACTCCGCTTTCTAATCATCTTACTTTATCTGTTTGTTGCTTTAGATACATCTGCTCAGGAAACTACAATTTCTTGGCTCTCGTTTGATGAATTAAACATTCATTTTAAAGAAGAACAGAAACCTATTCTAATTTTCATTCATGCAGATTGGTGCAAATTCTGTAAAATGCAAGAAAATACCACCTTTAAAGATTCTTTAATTATTGCTAAGCTTAATCAAGGTTATTACACGATTAAGCTAAATGCTGAAAGTAAGAAAACCGTTCGCTTTTTTGGTAGAGAATATTCCTACGATCAGGAAGGGGGATTTCATCAGTTGGCTACTTATTTGGGAAATTCTAATGGCAAATTAGAGCTTCCAACAACTGTTTTGTTGAACGAACGATTAGAGCCTATCTATAGAAAAAGTGCTTTGGTGAGTCAAGAAGAAATGAAAGTTATATTAAAATGACTCATTACTCCATTCTCAGAATATGGAATAGGAAAATACTCAAAGAATAACTATCTGATTCATAAGCCTGAGGTTTGATTCCGCTCCTCGCTACATGTAAAAGTCTCATCAATAGAGGATTTTCGTTTTGATTTTTTGTACAATTCATTTAAAAACAAGCGTTTTTCAGTTTGCGTAACGAACTTACGTTACGAAATGTTGATTCTCTTGCTCTAAAATCAAGGTTGTACCGGAGAAATTTGAAGAAAGTCTAACCTAGTCTGAATTTATAAGTCAACGTTTTATTCAATTGCATAAGCTCGTTCTACCGGCCATTCATCTTGGTATCCTTCCTGCCAATTAACTGTGACTAATTCATCTTCTGTTAACAAACAGTGATTCAATTCTTTTCTGATCCTTGTCTCATTCATTGCTTGCCCGATAAAAACAATTTCATTTTTACGATCACCGAAAGTTTTATCCCAATCAGCTTCAATTGATTTTTGATTGTCCAAGAAGGAAACGTATTGAGCTCTGCGATCAAAAGACATACTACACCACCATACCCCGGCACTATCAGTTCGTAAAGAACCTCCTGCTTGTCCCCAAACCATAGCTTGTTCAGGACGTGAAGCCAACCAAAACAAACCCTTACTTCGAATTACAGAGGAAGGAAATTTTTGCTGAACATATTCGGAAAATCGTTCGGGATGAAATGGTTTCTGACTTCGAAAAACAAAAGAACCAATTCGATATTCTTCGCTTTCAGGAGTGTGTTCTTCCTTATTCAATTCTTCTTGCCAACCTGCACTTTGCTCTGCCTCTTCAAAATTAAATAGCCCAGTATTTAAGATCCTCTTAGGCTTAATTTTTCCAAAACTTGTAGAAACAAGTTGAGCAGATGGATTCAGCTTTTTAAGTGTTGCCTCCAAAAAACCCAAATCATCTTTACTCACTAAATCTGATTTATTAATCAATATCACATTGGCAAACTCAATTTGATCCGTCAATAAATTGACAATGGTTCGATAATCGTCTTCTATATCTGTCAGTTCTCGATCCATTAATCGTTCAGGGCTTCCAAAATCTTTAAAGAAATTAAAAGCATCTACTACAGAAACCATAGTATCCACATAACTCCATTTAGATAAGTCAATGTCGTTCTCTTCATCAGCAAAACTAAATGTTTGTGCTAACGGTAATGGCCGTGTTGATTAGTGTATCAGTTGGTTTTTACGCTGTATACCATAAAATACATTCAGGTGTAGAGGATTACAATGAAAATGAGATTTTAGATAAGGATGAACTTAGCGGAGAAACGCTTGCTCAGTTTAGAGGTTTTTTTGAGAAGTTTAATGATGCATGGAGCCGTTGGAACTGCTCTAGGCGGAGTCTGCACTATTGTTGGTGAACCACAAAACTTACTAATTGGCGAACGCATGGGGTGGGATTTTGCAGCATTTTTCTTTCAGATGGCTCCAATTACTATACCTGTATTTTTTTGTGGTCTATTAACTACTGTGGTTCTAGAGTTAACTGGATGGTTTGGCTTTGGGACTAAACTTCCAAATGTCGCTAGACAAATAATAAAAGCGTACATCGATGGGGAGGATGCAGAAAGGAAGTCTAAGGAAAAATATGCCTTATGGATACAAGGGGTTTCTGCGATTTTATTAATTATTAGTCTCGCCTTGCATATAGCTCCTGTAGGATTTATTGGTTTAGGTTTAATTATATTTCAAACTGCATTTATAGGAATAACAGATGAACATGCTTTAGGCCATGCATTTGAAGAGGCGCTGCCATTCACAGGTTTACTAGTTGTGTTTTTTGTAATTGTTGCCATGATCCACGATCAGCATCTATTCTCCCCTATTATAGAATGGGTACTACTGCAAGACTTACAACAACAACCAAGTTTATTCTGCGCGGCGAATGGCTTCCTATCTGCGATTAGTGATAACGTTTTTGTTGCGACTATTTATATAGGAGAAGTTGACAAGGCATTTCAAAGTGGCGCAATTGACAGAGCTCATTTTGAAAAATTAGCAATCGCTATCAACACAGGAACAAATTTACCAAGTGTGGCTACTCCTAATGGGCAAGCAGCTTTTCTTTTCTTGTTAACCTCCTCTGTAGCGCCATTAATTGGTTTATCTTATGTCAAGATGGTCAAAATGGCATTTCCTTATACTATTGTTTTAGGATTAGCCGGGTTATTAGGAGTGATTTATTTCCTTTAAAATTTTCAATCCACCTACCTTATACCTTGACTCATGACCTAACAGTGAATAAAGAAAGCAATTACAGCACTATTTCTTTATTTTATCAACTTAAAAAGCAGTGTGAAAGTCAAATTTCATATTTCATAGAACCTAAGTTAGTTCAATTTATTACCATAATCCTACAACCGCAGTACTTTCAAGCCCAATAACCACCGACTTTATTAACAAATAGCCATACTTTTCAACAAAATCAAGGGTTTTCAGAGGAAAACCTTGTACGGCATGGGTTTTAGTCTATATTTGTAAGCGCTTCATCGAAGTATTAATCAAATTTATTTACTAAAAAATTTATAACATGAACAAATCAGAATTAGTAGACGCAATGGCTGAAGGTGCTAACTTATCAAAAGCTGACGCTAAAAGAGCATTGGAATCATTTTTATCAGTAACTGGAAAAGCATTAAGCAAGAAAGACAAGGTTGCTTTAGTTGGATTCGGAACTTTTTCAGTTTCTGAAAGAGCTGCTAGAAAAGGAAGAAACCCACAAACTGGGAAAGAAATTAACATCGCTGCAAAAAATGTAGTAAAGTTTAAGGCAGGAAGCGAGCTTTCTGATCACGTTAAATAAGAGATATTTCTTTATTTAAAAGCCCTGCCTCTGATAAGGCAGGGCTTTTTTATGCCCAAACTTTTCTATTACATTTACTGTTTGTTTTACATGAGAATTGATAAATACATTTGGGCCATTCGGCTTTTTAAAACTAGGAGTTTAGCGAGTAAAGAGTGTGCTGCTAATCGCGTGCTAATTAACGATGAAATAGTTAAAGCATCAAAAGAAGCCAAAGTTGGTGATACCATTTCAATTCGCGTAAATCCCATTTGGAAAAGTTTTAAAATACTAGATTTTCCAAAGTCAAGAGTTGGAGCTAAATTGGTTCCTGATTATGTAGTTGAAACAACTTCCGAATTAGAGCTAGAAACTTTGGCTATGGCGCAGGAGGTTCAACGTCAGATGAGACATCAAGGATTTAGCGGCAGGCCTACGAAACGAAATCGGAGAAAGTTAGATGATCTTGGGTTTTAAACATAAAAAAGGCTTTCAAAAAATTGAAAGCCTTTTTTATTCTATTTTTTATTATTTAGTTATCTAATTTCTTTTTCATTTCTAAATATTTGGCATCCTCGCCTTCAATTGCATATATCTTTATTAACGATGCAATAGTATTCCTATCTTCAGGATCAATTTCATGAGCTTTTTCTAAAGCTGGTTTTGCTAATGCAAAATACTCATTAGCTTTATTAGAAGCTTCTTCATACTTGGTAGTTTCATCTAGTCCATAACCAGAAGCTTTGTTATTCCATTCAACACCAATATTGTAATACATAGCTCCTAAGTTATAAGCTGCATCGAAAAAGCTAGGGTCATATTGTAGGGCTTTATTGTAATCAGCAGCAGCAGCCTCTTGATTGCCTATCTGGTCGTTAATTAACCCTCTGTTGTAGAACATTGCAGGATTTTCAGGGTCATTTGCTATAGCCTTGTCAAAATTTGCCAAAGCAGCATCTGTTTGGCCTGTTAGTAGTAAATAATTTAATTCTTCTCGAATTAAGTCAGCGTTATCAGGATACTGTTTTAAACCATTTCTAATTGCTTCTACTCTCTTTACGGTGTCTCCTCGATTTTCATAGATGTTTGCAATGTAAAGATGAACATTTGGTCCTCCATACTTGATTTGAGTTAAGGCTGTATATAATTCTAATGCTTCATCATATAGTTTCAATCGCTCTGCTGCTATGGCTGAATTAAAGAGTCCTAAGGAATCGACTCTTCCCATATAAGCATTGATTTCAACAGAATTTTGAGAATACTCTTTCGCTTTTTCGAAATTGCCTTTTTGAAATTGTTCCACACCCCTATTCACAAAAGCGTTTGCCAAGTATGGGAATTTTTGGTTTAAGATATCATTCATGTATGATCGCTCGTTGTATTCTGTCTTCCGATTCATGATATAACTAGCAAATTGAATTTCATCAGCTTCTTTCATCAGATCAAGATCAGAAGCTCCTGGGGCATCAATGTTATATTTTATCGCTTCAATGTAAAATTTATAACTTTTTTCTAATGAACCAGGAAACTTAGCAGAACATGCAGAGTCAGGTGATAAAGCAGCATTAAAGTATAAATTACCACCATAATACCAAGTTTTCAAAAGCTTAGCTGTGCTTTCATTTTTAGTGACAAGCTCGATTGCTTCAATTCCTTTTTCCAACTCGCTACAATCTTTATCTCTCTCGTAAGACTTGTTGTAATTGTATGCGCTCACCAATTTAGATTTCTGAGCAGACACGCTGCTGAAAACCAAAGAAGCAATTACCAATGTCATTAATTTTAGGCTATTATTCATGATTAGTTATTTTTCAAATTAAATTTCAAAACTTGTTTTACAAATACTTTGCCATTATTTGGCATCTGTATTATCAGTGTCGTTAGTTTCTTCAGCTGAATTACTTTCTTCCGTACCTTCTGATTCTGCCACAGGCTCTACTCCTTCCTCTTCCTCATCAACAGAAACTTTTGCTACAGCTGCAATCGAGTCATTATTTTTTAAGTTAATCAATCGCACTCCTTGTGTCGCACGTCCCATAACTCTTAAGTCAGAAACGGCAATCCTAATGATTACTCCAGATCTGTTAATGATCATTAAATCATTATCATCTGTGACATTCTTGATTGCAATAAGCTTACCGGTTTTTTCAGTTACGTTTAACGTTTTTACACCTTTGCCTCCTCTGTTCGTAACTCTATATATTTCTGAATCATCTTCAGGGTCGTTTAAAAAACTTCGCTTTCCATATCCTTTTTCAGAGACTACCAAGACGGTTTCTTCTTTTGGTTCTCTAACTGTAATCATTCCGACAACTTCATCCTCTTCACCAATCGTAATACCTCTAACTCCCGCAGCATTTCTTCCCATTGGTCTTACTTTGCTCTCATTGAATCGAATAGCTCTACCACTTCCAATTGCCATCATAATTTCATCAGAGCCGTTTGTCAACTTAGCTTCCAATAATTGGTCTCCTTCTCGAATTGTAATTGCATTAATACCATTTGTCCTTGGTCTAGAGTAAGCCTCTAAGCTCGTTTTCTTTATCACCCCTTTTCGAGAACACATGACAATATAGTTATTGTTAATGTATTCTTCATCCGTCAAATCTTTCACACAGATATATGCCTTAACATTATCATCCGGTTCTATACTAATCAGGTTTTGTATTGCTCTTCCTTTTGAGGTCTTCGTACCTTCCGGTACTTCGAAAACCCTCATCCAGTAACATTTCCCTTTCTCAGTAAAGATTAAGAGGTAGTTATGTGTTGTTGCTACGAATAAATGTTCTAAGAAATCTGCATCTCTTGTAGCAGAACCTTTCGATCCGGTCCCTCCTCTATTTTGTCTTCTATACTCCGTAAGTTGGGTTCGTTTAATGTAACCCAAGTGAGAAATAGTAACCACTACTTCTTCGTCTGGAATCATATCTTCAATACTAAAGTCCTCTGCTGAGTATTCAATTAGAGATCGTCTTTCATCACCGTATTTCTCTTTGACTTCGAGCAATTCAGCTTTAATGATGTCCATTCTCATGTCCTCATTCGCTAAAACTGCCTCTAAATGAGTAATTAATCTCATTAATTCTGCATGCTCTTCTTTTAATTTATCTCTTTCTAAACCGGTTAACTTCTGTAAACGTAAGTCTAATACAGCCTTAGCTTGTATTTCAGATAACGAAAACTTCTCCATTAAACCATTACGCGCATCATCGGTCGTTCTACTAGCTCTAATGAGTTTAATTACTTCATCTAAATTATCAATAGCAATAATTAAACCTTCAAGCACATGTGCTTTGTCTTTTGCTTTTTTAAGTTCAAACTCTGTTCTATTAATGACCACCTCATGCCTAAACTCCACAAAGTGATGAATCATATCTTTGAGATTCAGCATTTCTGGTCTACCATTTACCAAGGCAATGTTATTCACAGAAAATGATGTCTGAAGCGCAGTATATTTGAATAAATTATTCATTACTACGTTTGTAATAGCATCTCTTTTTAAATCATAAACGATTCTCATTCCATTTCTGTCTGACTCATCGTTCAAATCAGCAATACCTTCAATCTTCTTATCATTTACAAGATCAGCTGTTTTTTTAATCAGATCGGCTTTGTTGACCAAATAAGGAATTTCTGAAACAATTATTCTTTCTCTTCCACTACTGGTAACTTCTATTTCGCACTTTGCACGCATTACAATACGCCCTCTTCCTGTCTCAAATGCAGAACGAACTCCTTCATAACCATAAATTATTCCACCTGTCGGAAAATCTGGCGCTTTTATGTGTTGCATTAAGTCGGCTATCTCAATATCACGGTTATCGATATACGCGCTAATGCCGTCAATAACTTCACTTAAGTTATGAGGAGCCATGTTGGTGGCCATCCCTACTGCAATTCCAGACCCACCATTAATTAGTAGTTGTGGAATTCTTGTAGGCAATACCGTTGGCTCTGTTAATGAATCATCGAAGTTCAATCTAAAATCAACGGTTTCCTTGTCAATATCTGCAAGCATGTCTTCTGAGATTTTTCTCAGCCTTGCCTCGGTATATCTCATGGCCGCAGGACTATCCCCATCAACAGAACCAAAGTTACCCTGTCCATCGACTAACATGTAGCGCAAAGACCAAGGTTGTGCCATTCGCACCATGGAATCATATACTGCAGTATCTCCATGTGGATGGTACTTTCCAAGCACCTCTCCTACAATTCTAGCTGATTTCTTGTGAGGCCTAGATGACAATACACCTAAATCTTGCATGCCATATAAAATTCTTCTGTGAACAGGTTTTAAACCATCCCTTACATCTGGGAGTGCTCTACTTACGATAACCGACATTGAATAATCAATGTAGGCTGACTTCATTTCGTCTTCAATATTAATTTGAACGATTTTTTCTCCTTCTGCCATATTTACAGTATTCTTAGATGCTAAATTTCAACTTTATTTTAACGGTTGAACATTACTACTAAACTACCGATAAATAATGCGTTCAGAGGCTTAAAATGGCACTAAATACTAACAAAATTTTGTTGATAAAAGAGCTTTGGTTCGTCATTTGCATAGAACACTTAAAATATCTTTGATTGGTATTGAAATGGTCCGTTAAAATTTCTATTTTTTACAACTAAATGCCCCTCAAATACGTTTATTATAAAAGAACGAAACATTATGGAATCTAATTTCTCACAACGAGTAAAAGACGTCATTACCTACAGTCGCGAGGAAGCTCTGCGACTTGGTCATGACTATATAGGTATAGAACACCTCCTATTGGGTATGATTCGAGAAGGACAAGGAAGCGGAATTCAGATTCTAAATTCACTTGGCGCCGATTTAAATGAATTGAGAAGGCGAATAGAAAGTTCTACCAAAGTTGGCAATAGCTCAATTAACCATTTATCCAATATACCCTTGGTTAAACAGGCAGAGAGAGTTTTAAAGATAACTTACTTAGAAGCGAAGCTTTTTAATCAAAGCCTTATTGGAACTGAACACTTATTACTCTCCATTTTGAAGGATGCGAACAACATTGCTACGCAGTCATTGGAAGAGCAAAATGTATTCTACGAATCTGTAAAAGATGAATTGGAAAGTATACTATCGAACAAACCTTCTTCTAGTCCAAGAAATGAGGTTCCCGGTAACCCAACCAATGATGATGATGAGTCTTTGGGCTTTTTAGGATCAGGCGGAGCTTCGGGAAGATCGGGAGGTGAATCGGGATCGTCAAAAAGTGGTAATTCAAAGTCGAAAACGCCTGTTTTAGATAATTTTGGAAGAGACTTGACTTCAATGGCAGAAGATGGGAAGCTTGATCCTATTGTAGGAAGAGAAGCTGAAATAGAAAGGGTATCTCAAATTCTATCCAGAAGAAAAAAGAATAATCCTATTTTAATTGGAGAACCGGGAGTTGGTAAATCTGCTATTGCTGAAGGACTTGCACTGCGAATTATTCAGAAAAAGGTTTCAAGAGTACTCTTTAACAAGAGAATTGTAACACTTGATTTAGCTTCTTTGGTTGCCGGAACAAAGTATAGAGGACAGTTTGAAGAGAGAATGAAAGCAGTAATGAATGAATTGGAAAAATCTCCAAACATCATTCTTTTTATTGATGAGATTCATACAATTGTTGGTGCAGGTGGAGCATCTGGTTCTTTAGACGCATCAAACATGTTTAAGCCAGCGTTAGCCCGAGGTGAAATCCAATGTATTGGTGCAACAACCTTAGATGAGTTTAGACAACATATTGAGAAAGACGGAGCTTTAGAACGGCGGTTTCAAAAGGTTTTAGTTGAGCCAACAACCAACGAAGAAACGTTCCAAATTTTGAATAACATTAAAGATAAATACGAAGAACATCACAATGTTAACTACACCGATGAAGCATTAAGAGCTTGTGTGAATTTGACAGATCGTTACATGACAGACCGTCATTTGCCGGATAAGGCAATTGATGCGCTAGACGAAGCGGGTTCAAGAGTGCACATCACAAACATCAAGGTTCCGCAGAACATTATTGAAATTGAAGCGCAAATTGAAGATGTTAAAGTTGAAAAAAATCGGGTGGTACGCAGTCAAAAATATGAAGAAGCTGCACGCTTAAGAGATTCTGAGAGACAACTATCGGAAGCAATTGAAAGCGCTAAAAAAGCATGGGAAGAAGAAACAAAGAATCATCGTGAAACGGTAAGTGAGGAGGATGTTGCTGAAGTTGTGGCAATGATGACAGGAATACCTATGAAAAGAGTCGCACAGAAAGAGGGTAAAAAACTCGTTAAAATGTACGATGAAATTCACGACAAGGTGATTGGCCAAGAAGACGCCATTAAAAAAGTGGTGAAGGCGATTCAAAGAAACCGCGCAGGATTAAAAGATCCAAACAAACCAATAGGTTCATTTATTTTCTTAGGGCCAACAGGGGTTGGTAAAACACAGTTAGCTAAAGTATTGGCGAGACATCTATTTGACAATGATGATGCATTGATTCGAATTGATATGAGTGAATACATGGAAAAATTCGCAGTTAGTAGATTAATTGGAGCACCTCCGGGCTACGTTGGATACGAAGAGGGTGGTCAATTAACGGAGAAAGTTAGAAGACGCCCCTACTCTGTTATTTTACTAGATGAGATTGAGAAAGCTCACCCTGATGTTTACAATTTGTTGTTGCAAGTTTTAGACGATGGTCAAGTTACTGACAGCCTAGGCAGAAAAATTAGCTTTAAAAATACCATTATCATTATGACCTCAAACATTGGTGCGAGACAATTGAAAGATTTTGGAACAGGTGTAGGATTCTCAACAGCAGCTAAACAGCAAAATAAAGATAAGTACGCTGATGGCGTAATCCAATCTGCCTTGAAAAAAGCTTTCGCTCCTGAATTTCTAAATCGGATTGACGACATCATGATTTTCAATGCACTGACAAAAGAGCACATTCACGATATAATTGACATAGAGCTCGAAGGTTTATACAGCAGAACAAAAGAAATGGGCTTCACTGTTGAAATTTCTGAGCCAGCAAAAGATTTTATTGCTGACAAAGGTTATGACCCAGAATATGGAGCAAGACCGCTAGCAAGAGCGATACAAAAATACGTTGAAGATCCATTGGCTGAAGAAATAATTCAATCTAGATTATTAGAAGGAGATATGATCAGTATTAAACTGGACGATAAAAAGGAAAACATTAAGATTGAAATCATTAAACCCAAAAAGTCCTTAAAATCTACAAGTCCAAAATCGTTGCCGGAATCAAAAAAAGAAGGCGATAGTGATACAGATGAAACAAAAGCGAAATAAATCAAAGTAGTATAAAGGTTAAGCCCGATTCATTAACGAATCGGGCTTTTTTGTGCTTTTACTGCGGTCCTTTTGTCGCACTGCATGTAAACCACATTTAAAATTTGTTGTTAGATATACATGAAAAGTTTTAGCGAAGAAGAAATACAATCAGCAGATAAAATATTCAGATTGAATTTAATAAATTCAGTTAGTGGTTATAAATCAGCAAACCTTATTGGCACGAAAGGCGAGCACGGGGAAAACCTGGCCATCTTTAGTTCTGTGGTCCATTTGGGCGCAAATCCGGCCCTGTTGGGATTTATCATGAGACCGGCGAGTGTACCTAGAAATACACTAACGAATATGAAGGAGACTAAGAGCTTTACAATTAACTCTGTTAGCGAAGAAATTATTAAAAAAGCTCATTATACTTCAGCTAACTTTGAACTTGGTGTTTCAGAATTTTCAGCCTGTAAACTAACTCCGGAATACTTGGGCGACTGTCATTCACCATTTGTACAAGAGAGCAAGTTAAAAATGGCCATGAAGCTGGAGCAAATTATAGATATTGAATTAAACGATACGATGCTTGTTATCGGTTCTATTGAAAATATTTATGTAGACGAAGTAGCAGTGACAGACAATGGTCAATTAGATTTAAATGCGATTGATACCGTAGCAATTTCAGGTCTGAACAGGTATCATAAAGTTGAAGAAATAGGAAACTTTCCTTATGCTCGAGTATCTGAACTCCCCATATTTGAATAAAATAAGGAGCATAAAAAAGCCTCTTCAAGTTTATTGAAGAGGCTTCCAAAAATTTATTATTTGCTTTTAGAATTTAAAAGTTTCTTCGTCGACCTTTGGGTTTAAAACAACCTTCTCTACCTTCAATTCCATTTTTTGAGGTCCTGCATTTCGTAAAATTTTATGAGGTACCATAACTTTTTTAACCGATTTGTAGTCCGAGTACAAAGCTTCTGACATACCCGCATCTGTGGTCTCTTGCGACAAAATTAGAAAACCCGATTCTACGCTATAAAAATTGGTCATTACATTTCCTCCTGGCTTTTCAATTTTAACAACATAAACCTCTTCGTCATTTTGTAGATCTATGCCTTTTAATTCAAGACTATATTCACCTTTTAAGTAATCTGCTTCAGGAAACATAGCTGTTTCTACCGCCATTTTCTGATTTCTTTCGTCGTCAAATTCTTGCGCCTGACCTCCTTGTATTACAGCTCCTTTTTCACCATCGAAAACTATTTTTTGCATTACGTTTCCATTAACGGCTATTTCTGTTGCAGACTTATTTGGTGTTGCTGCAATTGTTGTTATCGTCAATGGCATCCCTTGTGTGCTTGTGCTCATTTCAGTCTTCATTCCTTTCAATTTAGACCAATTTTTAGTACCCCCTACCGCATTAATGTATTGATTAATAACTGTCTTTGCATCTATTCCAGCAGGTGCAGGTTTTAATGTGTTTTCTGTTGCTAAATCGCCATTAATATCCATCAAGACTACTTTTCCACCTGGAGCAAAAGCTTTCACTTTATCTAAAATTTCATCTTTATTACCTACTACAAGAATGTAACCGTTTGTAGGGTTGATGTATTTCTTAGAAACTGCTTTCACATCCTCTAAGGTCACAGCTGCTACATTTTTAAGGTAATTTGCATAATAATCCTCGTCCAGGTTATACTTTTCGATGTTGATAGCAAAACGCGCTTTGGTTTGTGCATTTTCCAAACCTATAGCAAACGTACCTGCTCTGTACCTTTTTGTTGTTTCCAATTCATCGGATGAAATATTTCCAGTTCTCATGTTGTTGATTTCTTTCAACATTTCTGCCAACGCGCTATCCGTTACCTCATTTCTAACCTTTGCTGATGCTGTAAATGATCCAACTAATTCATCTGAACTTATACTCGATCTAGCTCCATAGGTATAAGAGTTAGCTTCTCGTAAGTTCAGATTCAATTTAGAAACAAAACCACCACCAAGAATGCCGTTAGTGATGTTGGCTGCAATTGCATCAGCACTGCCCGGTTTTAAATCTAGGATATTGATAGTTGAAATAACTGACTGCACCGCTCCAGGTTTGTTCACCAACACAACCTTCATTGTTTTTGGAGCTTCAGGCATCTCATACGTGTGAGTTGGCACTTCTCCACTTTCCCAATCACCAAAATATTTTGTAATTAACGTTTTTGCCTCTTTCAAGTCAATGTCTCCAACAACAGCCATGTAAGCAACATTTGGCTTTACATAAGAAGAATAGTATGCTTTTACATCATCTAATTCTATGTTCTTTAACGTTTCTTCCGTTGTTAACTCACCATAAGGGTGATTTTTTCCATACAATAAAACCCGTTGAACATTACTAGCAATAGCATCAGGGTCATCTTTTTCTGTTTGTTTACCTGAAATATATTGAGTTTTTAATTTCTCTAGCTCTTCGGTTTTAAAGTCAGAGTTTTTTACAACGTCTGACATGATGTCCAATAATTTTTCTTGGTGCTTTTTTAAAGCTGAACCAAAAACGGAGTTTGCGGAAGTAAAGAACCTAGCCCCCATGAAATCCACTTCAAAGTTTAACTCTTCTTTTGTTCTATTGGTTGTGCCTTTTGCTAGTAAATCTCCCGCAATTTGAGCAGCACCTGCTTTATCTCCTTCAACTATTGGATCATTATCAAACTGTAAGGAAAATGAAACTTTTGGTAGTTTGTGATTTTCTACAACAAATACTTTCAATCCATTCTCTAACGTAAACGATTGTGTTTCGCCCAACTCAATTTTGGGAGCTGGTCCTGGTTCAGGCATTTTACTCCTGTCAACTTGAGCAATTGTAACTGCACAAAACAAAAGGCTTAGTATACTACTATATAACTTTTTCATCTTTTTTATTTTCTTCGATTTTCTAAATTTAGTTAGCTTGCTGTGCTTTAGGTAAGTAGTAAAGTACTACTCTATTTTCATTCGTCAAATATTTCTGAGCAACTTTCCGAATCTCCTCTTTCGTCACTTTCATATAGCGGTTAATTTCAGTGTTAATCAGATTAGCCTCTCCAAAATATACATGGTAGTTTGCTAAATTCTCCGCCAGTCCTTGTACACTAGAATTGCCACTTATAAAATCATTCTCAACCTGGTTTTTCAACTTTTGAAACTCTAAATCTGAAATTAATTCCTTCTTGACCTTTTCTGTTTCCATGTTCATTGCTTCTTCCAATTCTATAGGCTGAACTCCCATATTTGTAATACCAAACATAAGTGCTAATCCGGGATCTTCAGTTGGAAGTGGGAAAGCACCAACAAATAATGCTTTTTGCTTTTCATCCTTTATCACCTTTTGAAATCGAGAACTCTCACCTTGCGACAACAATTGGGACAACATACTCATCGCATAATAATCTTCCGTGCCCTGTGCAGGCATATGATAACCCATAACCACGGCAGGTAATTGAATATTATCATATATAGTATCTCTTACTTCCGATGTTTTTTTGGGCTCAAAAACAGTTGGTCTAGGAATTGCTTTAGTTCCCTTGGGGATTGTTCCAAAATACTCTGCAATCCATTTTTTAGCTTGAGCGATATCAATGTCTCCTGCAATTGAAAGTGTTGCGTTGTTAGGAACATAAAAAGTATTGTAAAAATCCATAAATTCTGATAATTCAGCTTTATTGATGTATTCTGGTGAACCACCAGGTGTCCACCGGTAAGGATGCTCAACAAAAGCATGACCAAACGTTTCATTTAAAATTGTTCCGTATGGAGTGTTTTCATTTCGTTGTTTCAATTCTTCTTTTACAACACCTCTTTGTGTTTCGACACCCTCTTGGTCAATTTTGGCATGTAACAGTCGTTCAGACTCTAACCATAAAGCCAACTTTAACTGATTCGATGGGAGTATCTCAAAATAATAAGTTCGATCAAAAGAAGTATTCGCATTTAACACTCCACCGTTACCTTGAACTATTTTAAAAAACTCACCCCTTTCAATGTTTTCCGAGCCTTCAAATAGTAAGTGCTCGAAAAAATGAGCAAACCCAGTTCTACTAGGATCTTCATTTTTAGATCCAACATGGTACAACACAGACACCGCTACAATTGGTGTAGATTTATCTTGATGTAAAATTACATGCATCCCATTATCAAGATCGTATTCAACGAAATCAATTTTATTGGATTCCATCTGAGCATAAACACTTCCTAGGGTAAAGAATACGGTAAATGCTAGGATAATTCTCTTTTTCATATAGTCTTTTTTTTAGATTCACCAAATTACGAAAACGTGCAGAACACAATTAAGAAAATTACGCTGTCGGCGAATATAAATTATGGCAGGAACAAACTTGGGATGTGTTGTTTTTTTTTCTACCTTCAACTCGTTAATAATCCATTACACTATGAAAAAATTATTTAATTCATTTTTAATATTATCTACCATATTGTCATTTTCCCAAGCTTCAAGTGGAGGACCAGATAGTTTTGGATATACCTATAAATCTTCTGCCAACCCAACTGGTCCAAGTTTCTCTTGGTTTGATATAACCCAAACCGGTACAATAATTACAGGGCTTGCTGATGATAACTTCGTTGGCCCATATTCAATTTCTGGTTTTCCATTTTATTCTGGGAACCCAACAAACTTATACATTGGTTCTAACGGTTACATTTCATTTACACCTGCCAATATTGCTTCCACGAACGCACAATTTCCAATTATTCCACAAACTACAGGGGCAAATAACTTTATTGCTCCTCTTCTTACCGACTTATCGTTTGCGGGTGCAAGCAATCCAGCATCTTGTTATTTTTACAATCAAGGCGATACCATTTGCATCACTTTTGAAAAAGTACCTTTTTGGATAAATAACACTACTCAATATGGAGGAGAAAACACATTCCAAATTATTCTAAACAAAAGAGACTCTTCAATCACTTTTAACTACCAAAAACAAGTAGGCTTGCCGGATCCAACATATGTTAGCAACTTTCTTAGCATAGGGATTGAAAACGGCACCGGAAATGATGGATTACAATACTATAGAGGGACAACTTTTCCAACAGATAGCACAAGTATTCGATTTGAATATCCAAACATTGTACAACCCATTACTGATATTGCAGTCGACTATATAGTAAATCCGGGAAATGGCGGTGAGTTCTTAGCGTTGAACGGGAATTTTAGCCCAACTGCTTCTATCAAGAATAATGGAAATCAAAATGTAAACTCAAGTATAACTGTAAATACTAGAATTATAGATCCTGTCGGCCTAACGCCATTTAGTGCAACTCAAACCGTTGACTCTCTTTTGCCTGGAAATGACTCAAGTAAGTCATTTGGTAGTTTTACTCCTGCAGTTGCCGGAAAGTTTATTGTCAGAACCTTTGTTTCACAAGTTACCGGAGATGCTGCTGTTACAAATGATACAAGTGAGTTTTTACTAAAAGTGGTAGATACAACACAGTCTCCTATAATTTTAGATTACACGGACGGCTTAAGTGGTGCGGGCATTGGATGGGCCGGAGGTAACGGTGGATGCGGTGTCTACATTAAACCACCTTACTACCCAGCACGAATTGTTGCGGCAAACTATTTCATCACACTAGGCGCAACTCCTACTTCAGGATTCCATAGTATAATCTTAGATGATAACGGCAGACAAGTAGGACAAGGCACAGTGTTAGATTCCATCTTTATTCCTTCGGGCAACGTTGCTCTTGGAGCATACAATAGAGTTCCTCTTACTACTCCAATAGTAGTCAATAGTGGCGGTATATACTTGTATTGGTTAATGGATGGTCCTAATGTTAACTTAGGCCGAAGTTTTACTTCTCCGGCTTCTCGACAGACATATGAAATTATTTTTGGTTCATGGTCTGAATACCGAGATAAACTGACACAAGATTTTTTAATGAATGTAGAAGTTACTCCGTTAGCAACAGGAATTGATAATATTGATTTACGTACAATTGGAAATGTATATCCAAATCCTGCAAAAGAGAATTTACGAATTGAATTAAAGCAGCCAACCAATAGTATAATTGAGGTCCTTGATGTAACCGGAAGAAAGGTTAACTCTAAAATGATTCAGTACACGAATTATTTGGAAGTTTTAAGGGGTAATTTAAAAGCTGGAACATATTTCATAAGAGTCGGAAATGAAACGAAACCTTTTGTTTTGGTAGACTAAACTTGAAATATTAAGCCATCGTATGCGACCTTAACGTTAGCAGGCAACTCCTTTTCGGTTTCTGTATGCTTTCCCATAAGGTGACTTATGTGTGTAAGGTAGGCTTGTTCAGGTTTTAATTCTTCAATCAATTCCAGTGCTTCTTCTAAATTGAAATGAGAGATGTGTTTCTCTTTTCGTAGTGCGTTTAGAATAAGGTATTTTACACCTTTTAGCTTCTGCTTTTCGGCTTCACTGATGTAATTGGCGTCCGTTAAGTAAGCGAAGTCACCAATACGGAAACATTTTACAGGTAACTTGTAATGCATTACATCAATTGGTTGGAGTAAGAAGCCTCCTGCCTTAAAAGATTCTTCACCAATGTCGTTTAAATGTATTCGTGGTACCCCAGGATATTTATCAGCAGCAAATACATATTCAAACTCTCGCTTTAGTGCGGTTTGAACTCTTTTTGTTGCGAAAACTTCCATTTCCTTACCTTTATTCATAAAGTTAAAGGCCCTAACGTCATCTAGTCCTGCAACATGATCCTTATGCTCGTGCGTAAAAATAACTGCATCTAGTCTTTTCACCTTTGCGCGCAGCATTTGCTCCCTAAAGTCTGGCCCAGTATCTATGACAATTGTAGAATCATCATTTTCTACCAGAATGGAACACCTTCTGCGGTAGTCTTTCTCATCAGTTGATTGACAAACGTAACAATCGCATCCAATAACAGGAACTCCTTGCGATGTTCCGCTTCCGAGTACTGTTACCTTCATCTTTACTTGGTATAAATTTTAGATATTACTTCCACCGTTCGATCAACATCAGCTATCGTATTAAAACGGCCAAAGGAGAACCGAACAGAAGGTTTATCCATCGGAGAATTAATTCCTCTAAGTACATGAGATCCTATATTTGATCCGGAAGAGCAAGCGCTTCCTCCTGAAACGCTGATTCCTTCAATATCTAAATGGTACAAAAACATTTCATCTAAATCAGAATTAGGAAAGCAAACACTTAAGACTGTATAGAGTGAGTCGGTTGATTCTGAATCTCCATTAAAAGTTATACCAGGAATTTCTTCCTTCAACCTTTTAATCATATGAGATTTTATCTGTTGTATTTCTGAGTGATGATCATCTAACTCATCGTAAGCAATTTCTAAAGCTTTTGCTAAACCTACAATTCCATATATGTTTTCTGTACCGGCTCTCATGTTGCGCTCTTGTGCACCACCAGTGATCATTGGTTTTAACTTCACGTCACTACTCATGTAGAGAAATCCGATACCTTTAGGCCCGTGAAATTTATGTGCAGCACAAGTTGCAAAATGAATATTTAAATCCTCAAAATCAAATGAATAGTGCCCCATTGTCTGAACTGTGTCCGAATGAAAAAAGGCATCGTATTTTGAGCACAATTCACCGACTTCCTTTAGCGGTATCTTGGTTGCAATTTCATTGTTAGCGTGCATAAGGCTTACCAATGTCGAACCTCCTTGCATGAGCAACTCTTCTAAATGCTTTAAATCAACTTTACCTTTATTGCAAACGTTGACTAAACTTAGTTTCACACCTTTATCATCTCTAAGCTCTTCTGCGGTGTGCAGCACTGCATGATGCTCTAAAGCTGACGTAATTATATGATCTACTCCTAAATCTTCAACACAGCAACGCAGAATCATGTTATCTGCCTCTGTTCCACCAGATGTAAAGAAAAATTCAGAAGGACTTGCATTAAAAAACGATGCAACCTTTTTCCTAGATTTCTCAATGATACTTCGTGCAACTCTTCCATCTGAATGAATAGATGATGGATTGCCAAAATTTTCACTTAATACCGGAATCATTGCGTCAACTACTCTTGGGTCAACAGGTGTTGTTGCTGCATTGTCTAAGTAAATATTCTTCATCTATTTTAAAATTAGGATTTAATTATTTCCTTAATGTCAGAAATAATTTTCATAGCAAGGTGATTCGCAGTTGTTTCAGATTCACTTTCCGAATAAATTCTAATGATTGGTTCAGTATTTGATTTTCTCAAATGAACCCACTCTTTGTCAAATTCAATTTTTACTCCATCAATTGTATTTACCGGTTGTTTCTTATACTTTTCATGCACCTTAGAAAGTATTTCATCGACATTAATATCAGGAGTCAATTCAATTTTATTTTTTGAAATAAAATAGGAATTGTAAGTTGATCGTAGTTTAGAGCATGCTTTTTTCGTTTTTCCATTAAACGTTGCCAAGTGCGACAAAAATAGACCGATTCCAACTAAAGCATCTCTTCCATAATGAGAGGTCGGGTAGATTACACCTCCGTTTCCTTCTCCACCAATAATTGCATTTCCTTCTTTCATTTTGTCTACAACATTAACCTCTCCCACTGCCGATGCAAAGTACTCACAGTTTTTACCTTCTGTTACATCTCTTAAAGCTCTAGTTGACGAAAGATTACTTACTGTTGAACCTTTTGTATGATTCAATACATAGTCGGCAACTGCTACTAAAGTGTATTCTTCACCAAACATTTCTCCATCTTCAGACACCAAAGCCAATCGGTCAACATCAGGATCAACAACAATTCCCAAATCTGCATTATGTTTAATTACTGCGGCAGAAATTTCAGTTAAGTTTTCAGGCAATGGCTCCGGGTTATGAGGAAAGTTACCGTTTGGCTCACAATATAACTCAATGACTTCCTTTACCCCTAATGCCTTTAGTAACAATGGTAATACGATACCTCCAGTTGAATTTACACAATCAATAACTACCTTAAAGTTTTTATTGCTTATGGCTTCTTTATTAACAAGTGCTAAGTCTAGAACGTGTTGGATGTGTTTGCTAAAATAGGTGTCATTTTTTGAATATTCCCCTAATTTACTTACTGTTTGGTACTTAACCTCTCCGCTATCCGCAATTTGCAATAAATTTGCTCCGTCTTCTGCAGAAATAAATTCTCCCTTCTCATTCAATAACTTCAGTGCGTTCCACTCTTTAGGGTTATGACTTGCCGTTAAAATAATACCACCGTTTGCATTTTCAAGTGGAACTGCGATTTCAACCGTAGGTGTTGTTGATAAGCCTATGTCCACAACATTGATACCCAACCCAATTAAAGTTCCAACTACCAAGTGATTCAGCATTTCTCCACTAATTCTTGCATCTCTACCGATTACTACTGTTAACGAGGTGTTCGCCTTGTTTCTATTCTTCAACCATTGTCCGTAAGCTGAAGCGAATTTTACTATGTCTTCTGGCGTTAAATTTTCACCAACCTCGCCCCCAATCGTGCCTCTAATCCCTGATATTGATTTAATTAATGTCATTTATCCTTTAAATTTGGTCCAAAATTAGCCATTTTGAAGCCCATTTATGTTCATTAAATAATGAGTTGTAAAAAATTTTCAACCAAAACTTGCTTGAAATAATGCAGTTATTCTTGTTAATTTCTTTGTGAATAATAATACTTAACCGACCTTTGCCCGTCTGTTATTTTTACAATCTTTGTTAAGAGACGATTAGTTGAACGGTATGGAAAATGAATACGAGTTTTCTTTTGAAGATGGAATGGATATTACTGCAACTGTGCAGCGATTTGAATCCATGTTGAATGAAAAGACTAATCTCTTTTTCGACGTAGAGGAATTTGAGAATTTATTAGAGTTTTATAATTCAAAAAGTAACTTCAAAAAGTCTTTACACGTTGCTAAATCTGCATTAGAGCAACATCCAAGTTCAGCCTCTCTATTGGTTAGTGTAGCTCAGTTGTATGCGAGTATTCATAAGCCGCAAGAGGCACTAAAGTTTTTGCAGCGTTCTGAAGCAATTGAGCCTTTCAATTTTGATTTATTTTATACTAAAGCGGGTATTTTTAGCCAACTGCGTAAATCTGAAAAAGCAATAGAGAATTATAAAAAAGCGTTTAGCTTTTCTGAACGTTATGAACGTGAAGATATCTTACTCCAACTAGCGTTTGAGTATGAAAACATGGATAAGCACGACGAGGCAATAGAGTTTTTGAAAGAAATTCTACTTGAAAATACTGAAAATGAAACCGCATTGTATGAGTTAGGGTTTTGTTTTGATATCTCCGAGCGCATGGAGGAAGGTAAAAATTATTTTCAAGACTTCGTAGACAGAACACCTTATTCTTATATCGGATGGTACAATTTAGGAATCACCTACTCTAAATTGGATTTATTTGAGAAGGCAATTGATTGTTATGACTTTGCAATTGCAATAAAAGAAGACTTCTCATCTGCGTATTTCAACAAAGCACACTGCTTAAATCAGCAGAAGAAATATGAAGAAGCCTTGCTTGTTTTTAATGAAACCTTAAAGTTTGATACTGAAGATGCGCTATGTTACCACTACATGGCTGAGAGTTTCGAAAAACTTGAAGAGTATACGAAAGCCATCTCTTTTTATAAGAAGGCAATATCATTCGATGAATATTTGGCAGATTCTTGGTATGGAATAGCAGCTTGTTATTGCGAAATGGAAAAGGAATTAGATGCCATAGCCTACGTTAGAAAAGCCATTAAGTTAGATGAGTTTAACCCTGAATACTTCTATTTGTTAGGCGAGGTACAATCGGAACTTGGGTTCCACAATGAAGCATTAGAAGCTTTTGAAACTGTTTACGATTTAGATCCGGAAAACGACTCTATTTTAATTGATTTAGCAATTACTTCTAAGAAATTGAACAACGTAGAAGAAGCAATGAACTATTTCGTTCTTGGTGTTCAAAACCAACCTAAAAACGGTAAGTTATTGTATAATTTCGTAGCATTTTTATTGCAAAAAGGAGATATCATAAATGCTATGTTTTATTTAGATGTAGCTTTAAAGAACCACTATAAAGAGAAAGATGCGCTGTTTGAAGCATATGAAAATGCCAAATACCATCCTCAAGTAATTGACTTATTAGAGTATTACAAAAAATAACAAATGAATTTTAACATACCACATATACCCCACAGAACGACTTCTCCTAGAGATTTGGGATTAACCATGATGATGGACAAAGGACTAAGCTGGAGACAAGCGGAGAACTTTGTTGATTGCTGTGCACATTTGACTGACTTAGTAAAGTTGGGCTTTGGAACTTCGTATGTAACCAAAGACTTAGAACGAAAAATTGAAATATACCATAAGGCAGGAATGAAGGTATATTTGGGTGGAACTCTTTTCGAAGCATTCATTATAAGAGGAATGTTTAACGAATACAGAGATTTACTAAATAAACTAAACCTGAAGACCGTAGAAGTTTCAGATGGTTCTATTGAACTTGATCACGATCTTAAATGCGGGTATATTAAAGAACTAAGTAAAGACTTTACTGTACTTTCTGAAGTAGGTTCTAAAGAAGAAGGGATATTAATTAGTCCAGGTAAATGGATTAACATGATGTCTTCTGAATTAGAAGCTGGTGCTTGGAAGGTAATTGCTGAAGCAAGAGAAAGTGGCAATGTTGGAATTTACCGACCAAATGGAACCGCTCATGTTGCATTGGTGAATAAAATTATTGCAAAGGTTCCATCTGAAAGTATACTTTGGGAAGCTCCAAAGAAACCGCAGCAAGTATGGTTTATCAATCAATTTGGAACCAATGTGAATTTAGGAAACATTGGTCACGATGAAGTGATTCCGCTAGAAACACTGAGAATTGGTTTAAGAGGTGATACATTTCACGACTTTTTACCAGAGGAGCTTGCAAAAAAGAGTTTGAAATGAAATTTATAGAACTCGAAGCAGACGCATTTAAAGCTGAATTAAATCAGAACAAGAATGCGTACTTACTTGATGTACGCGAAGAATATGAATTTGAAGATGATAATGTAGGGGGAGTAAACATCCCTATGGGTGAAGTACTCTCCCACGTTGAAGAGCTGAAGGGAAAAGTTAATATTTACCTTATTTGCAAATCTGGCAAGCGTTCAAGAGCTGTTGCATACCACCTATCTAAAGAATTAGAGAAATGCAATATATACTCCTGCATAGGAGGAATTGACGCATATACTGCGGTTTAAATGAAAAGAACTACTAAACAAAATGTTCTGCTAGCCTTTAAAGGGATGGCCATGGGAGCAGTTGAGTTAGTGCCCGGTGTTTCTGCCGGTACTATAGCATTACTAACTGGAATTTATGAAGAGTTTATTGACGCACTAAAGGCATTTAGTACCGTATTCCCTATTTTGAAAAACGACGGAATTAAAGGAGCTTGGAATCATATAAATGGGAGTTTTCTAGTGGTGCTTTGTGCCGGAATGGCTATTGGAATTGTAACACTACTTAAACTCATTAAATACCTGTTAGAATTTCAATCTATTCCTATATGGTCATTTTTCTTTGGGTTAATAATTGTTTCTAGCATTTTTGTTGGCAAAACGGTTGTAAAATGGAGAGCCCCGCAAGTAATCGCTTTAATTGTAGGAACTGTGTCTGTCTATTTAATTACAGGTTCTGCACCCGTTGAAGCATCTACCTCTTTGTTCTTTGTATTTGCTGCCGGCATGTTGGCCATTTGCGCCATGATTTTACCAGGCATTTCAGGTTCTTTCATTTTGGTCCTCTTGGGGATGTACATTTATATCATTGAATCATTAAGCGAGTTTAATTATGTGGTTTTGCTAGTTTTTGGACTAGGGTGTATTATCGGTTTAGTTAGTTTCACTCACTTGCTATCCTATTTATTAAAAAAACACCATGATATTACGCTTGCGCTTTTGACAGGTTTTATGATTGGATCCTTAAATAAAATTTGGCCCTGGAAACGAACCCTTTCTACGATGGTTGATCGGCATGGAGAAACAGTTCCAAAAATTCAAGAAAACATTCTCCCTCAGAGTATGGAGGTTGACCCGCAATTAGGAGTTGCTATTGCATGCGCTGTAGCTGGTTTTCTTTTAATTTTCGTGATTGAGAAAATTGCTGAAAAGCAAAATAGCTCAACATGAAAAATTACGGTCTCTTAGGTAAGCAACTCTCCCACTCGTTTTCTAAGCAGTATTTTAGCGAAAAATTTCTACGAGAAGAAATACAAGATGCTACCTATCAAAACTTCGAAATAAGCTCAATAGATGACTTTAAACCTCTTTTACAATCAAACCCTAAGCTTTCAGGACTAAATGTAACCATCCCTTACAAACAGTCCATCCTTGGTTATTTAGATGAAGTAGATCCTGTGGCAGAAGAAATTGGAGCAATCAATACCCTACAATTTAAAAAAAATGGAATCATAAAAGGTCACAATACGGATGTAATTGGTTTTCGAAATAGCATCAAACCCTTTCTTGATACCAACCATAGCAGGGCGTTAATTTTCGGAACAGGTGGAGCGTCTAAAGCCATCGCTTATGTTTTAAAATCTATTGGAGTGCCTTATTACTTTGTCAGTAGAAACCCATTATCTGCTAAAGAAATTGGTTATAACGATTTGGATGAAAGTTCTATTGAATCTTTTCGACTTTTAATAAATTGTACTCCTTTGGGGACCTACCCAAATGTAGATGAAATCATACCTATCGATACCAACGCCATTGGAAAGAGACATTTGGTTTATGATTTGATATATAACCCTACAGAAACTCGGTTGTTATGTATTGCTAAAAATCAAGGTGCAATTGCAGTGAACGGTTTGTCTATGTTAAAAATTCAAGCAGAAGAGAGTTGGAAAATTTGGAACTCATAAGCCAATAAGTTTTATGGCTAATTTAAAGCACACTTTGCAATAGCCGGCAGGTATTTAAAGTAAAAACCCCTTTGCTTTGCGCACTAATGCAAATTACAAAAGGGTTTCAACATATAAATTAACTCTTTAGTTACTTCGCGATGTTCACCGCTCTTTTCTCTCTTATTACAGTTACTTTCACTTGACCTGGATAGGTCATGTCTGATTGAATTTTAGTTGCAATGTCAAAGGAGATTTTGTCAGCTTCCAAATCACTGATTTTTTCAGACTCAACAATAACTCTTAATTCTCTACCGGCTTGAATAGCATAGGCCTTTTCAACTCCGTTATGAGACATTCCTAAGGTTTCTAGCTCCTTGATTCTGTTAATGTATGATTCGACTACTTCCCTTCTAGCACCTGGACGAGCTCCTGAAATAGAATCACAAATTTGTACTATAGGTGAAATCAAATAGGCCATCTCAATTTCATCGTGGTGAGCTCCAATCGCATTGCAAACCTCAGGTTTCTCTTTGTACTTTTCAGCCAATTTCATACCCAACAATGCGTGTGGTAATTCTGGCTCATCGTCAGGAACTTTTCCAATATCGTGTAAAAGTCCTGCTCTTTTAGCCATCTTCACGTTTAAGCCAAGTTCAGCGGCCATCGTGGCACAAAGGTTAGCCACTTCCCTACTGTGTTGTAGTAGGTTTTGCCCGTAAGACGAACGGTACTTCATTCTTCCAACCATTCTTAGTAACTCCGGGTGTAACCCGTGAATACCTAAATCTATACATGTCTTTTTTCCGATGTCTACAATTTCATCTTCTAATGACTTCTTAGTTTTGCGAACTACTTCTTCAATTCTAGCAGGATGAATCCTTCCATCTGAAACCAACTGATGCAATGCAAGTCTTGCTGTTTCCCTTCTTACGGGATCAAAACAAGAAAGAATGATTGCTTCAGGCGTGTCATCCACGATTACTTCAACACCAGTAGCCGCTTCTAGCGCTCTAATGTTACGACCTTCACGACCAATAATTCTTCCCTTCATATCATCAGACTCAATATTAAAAATTGAAACTGAATTCTCGATGGCTTGTTCCGTTGCAACCCTTTGGATAGATTGAATTACAACCTTACGTGCCTCCATATTGGCATTAATCTTAGCTTCCTCTATGGTATCCTTTATATGAGCCATTGCGTCTGTTTTGGCTTCTTCCTTCAAAACTTCTACCATTTGAGCTTTTGCCTCTTCTGCTGATAATCCGGCAGTCTTTTCAAGCATTTCTACTTGTTTTCTAAGGTTTTTGTCCAACTCGGTTTGTCTGCTGTCAACTACTTCTAGCTTTTTATCAAGCGTTCCTTTTAAGGCTTTTAAATCTTTGTCTTTTTTATTGTTTTCATGCAGTTTGTTGTTCAAGGATGTTTCTTTTTGCTTCACCCTGTTCTCAGCATCAACAACTTTACGTTCTCTGCTTGCAATAACTTTTTCATGCTCTTCTTTTAAGCTCAAGAACTTTTCCTTCGCCTGTAAAATCTTGTCTTTCTTAATGACTTCTGCTTCAGCTTTGGCTTCTTCAATTATAGCATTCGCCTTCTTCTCATTGCTCTTTTTTATCATAGCTATAGCGATACCTACCCCAACGGCGGCTCCTACTAATAGTCCTATAACAATACTTACGATATCCATATTTTAAATTTAGTTGTATAAAAAAACCCGCACAATTTGTCATTCTGAGTAAACCCCTAAAATAAGGATTAGGGTTTTCCGGATAAATCAAACTTCCAACGTCCTCCGTAAGGAGAATCCTCCCAATAAATTGGGGCTAATTAAAGGCCTGTTTTCTTCACTACTAAGTAAAACCCAAGATAATTAAAACGTTGAGTTTACCAAACGATAACAAACTGTACGGGCAGGTTTTTAAGTCGACTAGGTCGACAATTTTCTGCTTTTATTTAAAGAACTTCCGATATTAAATCGTTCAACACTTTCAATTGGTCGTTTAAACCTTTATCTATAGTAGTGCTTTTATCATTGAGCTCTAACGCTTGCGTCGCATATTGCAAAGCTACCATAGCCAACAAATCTTGTTTGTCTTTTACAGCATAATTTTGCTCATAGTCTCTAACCATCTCATCAATGGCCTTAACTGCTCTTCGAATGTTCTCCTCTTCGCGCTGTTGAACGGTTAAAGGGTACATTCTCCCTGCGATATTCACCTTTATAGATAGATCCTTCACGGATAATTTATTGGTTTAGTTGAGCGATACACTTATCTACTTCCCGTACTATTTCGTTGATCTTAAATTTAACCTCTCGCGAACTGCCATCGTTTGAACCGCCGGCGATGCGCAAAATCTTATTTTTTTCAACCAACTCTTCTATCTCCTTGTCTTGAAGCACCGACTTTTCTTTCAATTCTTCAAGTTCCTTTCTAGTGCTGTTTAATTTTTCTTCTGATTGTTTATTTCTCTGAATTAATAGACGAACATTTCGCTCTAACCTTAAAAAATCTTCAGAAAAATTACCCATTTTTATTGTTAAAATTCCACTAAAAAGTCTCCGAACAAAGCTAATACTTTTTTCAAGTAACTGTATAACTTCTTTGACACTTTTGCACTTTTATTTTTACAGGCTATTATCTTTGTCTTTTAACTCAAAGCACGTTTACTTTTCTTATATGACTCGATTCTTTCTTTTCACAGCACTTGTTTTCAGTAAATTAATATTATTCTCTCAAGAAATACCGAAAGACTACTTCCGTTCTCCCCTAGATATACCACTTTATTTATCTGGAAACTTTGGAGAATTGAGGTCGAATCATTTTCATGCTGGCTTAGACATAAAAACACAAGGAGTAGAAGGACAAAAAGTGTACTCCATTGCGGATGGGTATGTGAGTAGAATAAAGGTATCTCCATACGGATACGGTAATGCCATCTACATCACTCACCCCAACGGTTTCACTTCGATTTATGGTCATTTAAAAAAGTATAACGACAAAATTCAACAAGTTGTAAAGGACTATCAGTATAGAAAAGAAGAATTTGCTGTGGAGTTATTTCCTACTCCCTTTTCAACGCAAGTAAAAAAAGGAGAGCTCATTGCTTATTCAGGAAATTCAGGAGGCTCTGGTGGACCGCATTTACATTTTGAAATTCGTAACACGTCAAATGAGCATCCGATGAATCCTTTGTTTTTTGGATTTAACATTTCAGATCGCGTGAAACCAGACATTTATGCAGTGACCATTTATCCCCTTGATGATACGTCTTATGTTAACGGCACCAACAAAGCACAACGTTTCATTGCTAGAGGTTCGAATGGTTCCTATTCCATTCCGCTGAAAAGCCAATTGAAAGTGCAAGGTAAAATAGGCTTTGGTATTGAAACCGTTGATCGAATGAGCGGAACTTCAAATAAATATGGCCTGCACAACATTCAATTGAAACACAATGGGGAAGTAATATTTGAGCAACAAATAGATGAATTTGCATTCCACGAAGGTCGATACATCAATTCACACATAGATTTTGAAACGTATAGAAAAACGAGAAGAAGGGTTCAAAAAAGCTTTATTCAGGAAGGTAATCGGTTGAGAATATACAAGAAGAAAGGCGGAGAAATCAGTTGCTCTGATGGTAAAGCGCATGCCATTGAATACACGGTAATTGATTTAAATGACAACAGCTCAACTGTAAAGTTTACAGTTCAAAGTGTGGACTTTAATATTCAAGCAAATTTGGCTTCGAAGGATGAAAAAGATATCACTTTCATGCCGTACAATCAAAAAAACACGCTGTTGAGACCTAATTTGTTAGTCAGCATACCAAATGGTGTTTTGTATGAAGACACTTACTTTGAATATAAAGAAGAAAGTGGCACATCAAGAACGGTCAGTCCTGTTTATTGGCTACACAGTCACTATACGCCCTTGCACAAGAAAATGACAGTTACTATTAAAAATAAGACCTTAACTCCTGATCAGAAACGGAAAGCTTTAATTGTTAGCACAACTGATAATCGCTCGTGGTATGCTGAGGGAGGAAGCTGGAATGGAGATAATATTTCTGTTCGAACAAGAAGTTTTGGTGGTTATGCCATTGCTTTAGATACAGTTTCACCTCGAATTACTCCCATTAACATTTACCCCAATGCAAACATGGCCAACAAGTGGTCAATTACAATAAAAGTTACAGACAACCTTTCAGGTATTGAGTCCTATAGAGGAACTGTTGATGGGAATTGGGTATTGATGGAATATGACGCTAAAAACGATAAATTGAGCTACTACTTTGATGAGAAAGTTACGAAGGGAAATCATACCTTTAAACTAGTGGTCAAGGATGAAGTTGGCAATAAGTCTGTGTATGAAGCAGATTTTGTTCGTTAACATATATTACATTGCTATTTAAAAATCAGGGCCTATTTTTGATACTATGAAAAAGTTCTATTTCGTTGTATTGGCTTGCTTTACTTTAAATGTACTGTGGGCGCAAGAGGAAGATGCTAATTTGATTCAATTTTCAGGTGTTGTGGTCACCATGGATAGCTTATCCCCTGTTCCGTTTGCTACCATAATGGTGCAAAATACCTCAAGAGGAACTGTTTCTGATTACTATGGCTATTTCAGTTTTGTAGCGCAGGCAAACGATACCTTAATTTTTTCCTCTGTTGGATTTAAAGATTCAGACTTTGTTGTTCCCGATGATTTAGAAGGAAATCGGTATTCTTTAATTCACAGCATGTTGCAAGATACAGTGGAATTAGATGAAGTTGAAATTTACCCTTGGCCTACACCCGCTCAGTTTAAAGAAGCTTTTTTAGCGTTAGACCTTCCTGATGATGACATTGAGATAATGCGCAGAAATTTAAGTGCAGATTTAATGGCGGAAAAAGCTGCTGCAATGCCGATGAATGGAAGTTTAAATTTTAAATTCGAAAATCAGCAAAGAGCAAATCAACTGTACTTTACAGGTCAGTACAGACCGAACAACTTATTGAATCCTATTGCTTGGGCCCAATTTATTCAAGCTTGGAAAAGAGGTGATTTCAAAAAGAAGGATTAATTCCAATTACGAATTTGGGAATTTCGAATTACTCAATTTACTATACACTTAATAGATAATTCCTCATTCCAAATTCAAAGTATTACTTTTATTCTTCTAACCCATTCCATTGCTAAAAAGTATTTCATCTTATTTAAAAAAGGCACTCCTCTTTCTAGGAGCTTTTAGTGTACTATTTATTGCATTATCGTTCACTAGTTTACCCTATTGGGCCTATTATGGTTTAGCAGCAACAGATGATCAATTGGAAGTTGCACCAAGTGCCATTGTCATTATGGGAGGAGACGGAATGCCGTCGCCATCCGGTTTAATGCGATTGCATAAAGGCACTGAGAAAGCACTGGAACACCCAAATTCAACAGTGATTATTGCCTTGCCTTACAATGAATACGATAGTACTTACCAATTGAGTTTAATGGCACACGAACTGGTGGAAAAAGGTGTAGATACCAACCGAATTGTATTTGCACCCAATGGATTTAACACCAGGAGTCAAGCGTTAGAAATAAAAGAATTAGCCGACACCACTGCTGCTTTATTGATTGTGAGCTCTCCAGAACACATGTTTCGCTGTATTCATAGTTTTAGAAAAGTTGGTTTTCAAGTTGTAGGAGGATCTCCTTCTTTCGAAAAACCAAGTGATGAGGAAAAATTGAAAGATGAGACGGATGAGGACGAACTAAAAGTCCGCAATGTAGCCTTGCGGTATAACATGTGGAGTTATATGCAATATGAGATTATTGTGCTGAGAGAGTATACAGCTATTGCTTATTATTGGGTGAAGGGGTGGATTTAGCTCCTTTTCAAAAATATCTCAAGCTCTCGTTTTTTAACCGCATGTTCACACTCAATACTCATAACACAGCAATAAATATAAAGTGAACGATTAACACGTTGGCATAATGTCAATGTAACAAAAATCACTTACTATTCGTTACATTGCCGAACCGAAAAATGAAACGACTACTCACCGTACTTAGCCTATTATTTTCCATTGCATCAGCAGCTCAGAATTGTGAATTAAGCGGTCGTGTAATGGATGAGAACGGAGAATCAATTCCTTTCGCAAGTATTTACATCTCTTCAATTGGTAAAGGGAGCATGGCAAATGTTGATGGAGAATTTTCTCTCATCGTGCCATGTAATCCTTACACTATTCAATTCCAAAGCCTAGGCTTCGAGAAAAAAGCCCTAAAAATTGACCTTACAGAAAACACTGAATTTCCGGTAACACTTAAGACTGTCAGTTATGCAGTTGGTGAGGTTGAAGTTGATGCTTCTCAAGAGAATATAGCGTACAGTTATATTCGAAAAGCGACAGCCATGGCTGAATACTACAAAAAGCAGATTATAGCATACGATTGTGAATTATACATTAGAAGTTTTTACGACCCAGAAAATATTCCTTGGTTAGCAAAGAAGTTAATTCCTGAAGAAGACCTCGCTGAAATGTCTACTGGCAATATATCGGAGGTGTTACTGGAATACTCCTTTAAACGACCAAATACGGTCAATCAAAAAATACTTGCAGCAAAATCAGGAAAAATAGATTCTTTAAAGGATGGTGCCCAATACATTAACTTAAATTTTTACAACTTAGGAGGTCCTAGTATTATTAATCCGTTGAGCAAAAATGCCTTCGCAGTTTATGAATTTGAACACATTAGCACATACTATGAAGACAGTAAAGCGATTCACAAAATCAAAATCATACCACGAAGAAATGGGAATGACTTGATGCGTGGTTTCATTTACATTAACGATAAAGTTTGGAATATTCATAATGTAGATGTTGAATTTCAACAACCAATGGCGAAATTGAGATACCAACAGCTCTATTCACAAGTCCGACCAAATGTGTGGATGCCCATTAACCATAGAATTACTGCAGATGTTGAAATTTTGGGCTATGAGATTGAAATTGAATACCTTTCTACCTTAAGTAAATTGAATGTGCTAACTGACCCTAAGGTGGATGAGGAAATATTAAATAGTCTTCAATTAGCACCTGAAGAAGTTCAATTCGATGGTAACATACCGCCCGAGAAAAAAGTTAAACTTGATAAGTTAGACATTAAAATTGAAGAGATTATCACCAAAGAACGTGTAACGAAGGCAGAATCGTTAAAACTTTTGCGACTCATCAAACAAAAGGAAAGGCAGCTTGAAGAAAAGAATGATTCGATAAACAAGCTAGAAATAACATCCAACAAAAAAGTAACCTATGCCGATAGTGTTTTTTCTCAGAATGACTCAGTTTGGAAATTAAACCGAACCATTCCCTTGTCTGAGCAAGAAATGGGAATTTACGTAGAACGCGATTCATTGGAAAAAGTAACTAGTGGAGACACTGCAATCGCGGAAAAAAGAAATTTCTTAGGACACTTATTGTTTTATAAGACTGCTAAATTCTCAAAGAATAAAAAATTCCGATTTACCCCGTATGGTTTATTAAGCAAAGCTACCGTTGAGTATAATACGGTGAATGGATTTACACCTTACAAGACTTTATTTAAGGCCGAATGGCTTGACAAAAAAGGGAAATATTTCAGTTTTGACCCCTCAATTGGATATGCTTTTTATAGAGACCGTTGGTTGGCTGATGGACAACTAAAAGCACAATACAATGGTGCAAAACGCGCCTCATTTTTTGCTCACGTTGGAAGGTCAATGGATGATTTTAATCGAGAAGAATCTATTCCACCTTTATTGAACACCATCTCGTCGTTGTTTTATACCCGAAATGAGAAAAAGCTTTTTGAATCTGATTTTTTCAAAATTGGCCATCAGATTGACCTGACGAATGGACTTCAACTCGTAACAAAGCTAGATTTTGAAGACCGAACTGCTCAAAGAAACAATTCGAACTTTACCCTTACCGACTGGTGGGGAATAGAATACACCTCTAATGAGCCTATAAACGAGGAAGTCGCAAATGACAATTCTCTTCTAAGGAATAATCAATCTTTAAGTTTAGATATTGAGTTAAACTACACTCCCAAGCAGTTCTTTAGAATGAAAGACGGAACCAAGCAAGTCTTAGGATCTAAATACCCAACATTCACTGCGAATTACAGACAAGGTGTACAAGATATTCTCAGCAGTGATGCAAATTATCAATTTGTTTCGTTTGGGATTATACAAGATTTGTCCATTAGGTTGATTGATCGTGTTACCTATTATGTCGAGTCAGGTACATTCCTACAAAACAACAGCACCTTCTTCGCTGATTACAAAAACTTTAATGCGCAACCTTTACTCTTCTTAAACAATGATTTAGCCAATAGTTTTAAACTGTTAGACAACTACAGGTTTAATACGAATGACCGGTATGTAGAGGCACACCTTACAATCGAAGACAATAGAATTTTATTGAAACGACTGCCCTTTTTGAGTAATTCAGGAATATCAGAAACAATTAATGTGAATTACTTAATTACGGAGCAAAATATAAACTACTCAGAAGTTGGTTACTCTGTAGACCGCATATTTTTTGGAATGAAAGTCGGAGTTTACGCGGCATTTGAAGACACAGATTTTGCAGCCTGGAACGTTAGAATAGGATTAGGTGGTTTCTTGAATAGGTAATCGCTTCTATTATTATCTCTAAACTCTAATTTTAAAAACCCTTCTAAGTTCGCTCTTCGTAAAGTTTCATGGTTTAAAAATAACACTAATCCGATGCATTCATTTTAACGATTCATAAAATCTGTCGCCATAGAATCAATACGAAGTCTTTTTTTCTGGTCAATAGAAACTAATTCGTCCTGAGCAAATAGAAATTGTTTTCCTAAAACTTTTGGCTCAATTCCTGTGTATTTCAGAAGAATAGTATCCGCACTGATTTGGTAAGAACCTTTATAATTCCTAGCATTCAACATTCCTGCATTGGTAAATGTAAACGAATTGTCTGCGTACAATTCAAGCAGGTGAAGACTTGCTGCTTCTTTCTTACTGGCTGTTAAAACGATATTTTTTGTAGGAGTTTTTTGGTTATCTATAGACCGGCAAGCAGTAAACAATGATAGTGACCGAACTAGCATAAAGACAATGATGCTGTATTTCATTTTTTAAATAAAGAGGTAAATAGCTAGTCCAATTAACACCGCTACTTTTGCCCATTTAATCCAAACCAATACTTTTAAACTATTAAGCGGCTTCCTCAATTGATGCGCAAGCAACGCAAAGCTGCTAAACGTTAAAAAACCAATTACCATAAAAGCAACGCCCATAATTACCATTTGAAAGGTAACGTTACCGGCCGAGGGCTCAACAAACTGTGGCAAAAAAGCGATAAAAAATAAGGACACTTTAGGGTTTAACACATTCATGATAAAACCTGTTCGGAATAAAGTAAAACTTCCTTGCTGCTGATTTTCTTTTGACTCAAATGGAGCTACTTTCTCCTTTGCTGACAGGTAGGCCAAATAAAGAAGGTAACCCGCTCCGGCGTATTGAATGATTAAGAACGCCAACTCTGATTGTTTTAAGATCAATGAAACACCTGTTGCTGCAGCTAGTGTATGAACCAAAACTCCAGAGTTCAATCCAAAAGCAATTAAAATTCCGTTTCGTGCACCTTTCGCAATACTTTCAGTCAGTACAAAAATATTATCCGGTCCCGGCATTAACGCCATTAAAAAGGATGCTAAACAAAACGATAAGAAAACAGGTATTTCCACAGTGCAAATAAAGCAAGAAACTTAGTGTGGTTTCTACTTTTTAGATTCTTTAATTCTGAAGCGATTGGTCATTTCTACGTAAGAAGTGCCGGTCACTTCTTGTTCCTGAATGGTTCCTGTGGCTTCGCACATTCCCTCCCAATAATAGAATTTTGTTAGAGGTCCAAACTTTAACTCTAGCTCTTGATTTGGAAACAAGGTTTTTAAGTTCGTTGAAATTTCTAAAGACGGAACTTCCAATTTCCATTCTATCGGGTAATTAGCATCTGAAGAAGGGCTTTTCCAATAGGCCAATTCTTCTATGTTTATTTCGTCATTTTCTAAATAAACACTCTCGTTCTTTGCATTGGTATACGTTCCACCAAAAATGACCGTGCTGTCCTTCAAACTGTACAGTCGGTATAACATTAACTCCGATTCTGTTTCTTCAAATTGAATGGAAAACCAATCCCAGGCTACCTTCTTATCAAAAACTCCACTGCAATTCCACTGGCGATCATACCATAAATTACCGTTTACGTTGTATGTTTCTCCGTTTAAATTGATGTCTCCCTTCGCTTTCAAACGAGGAAAGCTATAGTAACCTGCTTTGGCTAAATCTCCATAATTTTCATACCCTACACCATCGTGCAGCACCACCTCCTTCTCTGCCCTAGTTGATAGATTCATAGCAATGGAATCCTTTGAAAATTGTGCTTCAATTTGATAGTTACCACTTTGACCTTGCAGGCTAGAATTGAATTGCCTTTTCGACCAATTAAAATTTAACGGTAGGTCTTCAAATTCGTGTTTCGATTTAGGAAAAAATTTATGATCGTAATAAAATGCTTCGTTTTCTGGATCGCTAACTGCCATGTTTACCATCCAACCTCCCTTTGCGTTGGTCGGATTAAAATGAAAAACAACGTACTCCACTCCTATTGTTTTTTCTTTCTCTTCATCGGTTAAATGTCCTGTAAAGTACAACCACTCCAATGAATTTTTAAAATGAGGTGCTTCGTCTTTTGGTAAACTAGCCTTCTCCTCAAAAACATCTTTCTTGCTATACGGTACTTTGCAAGATATTACGGACACCATCAGTAATGTTATAAGCAAACCTATTCTCATGTTTTCTTCAACAAGATAAATGATGAAAAGTTGCCTTGAAACACTGCTATTTTCGTTATTTTTGTCGCCCCAAAAACAATGCTATGATAGAAACTCAAAACGTCTCACTACAATACGGTAAAAGAATTCTTTTTGACGATGTTAACATCAAATTTTCAGGTGATAACTGTTATGGAATTATCGGAGCAAATGGTGCGGGTAAGTCTACCTTTTTGAAAATTTTGTCAGGCGAAATTGACCCCAACTCTGGCACAGTGATGATGGAGCCGGGTAAACGAATGGCTGTTTTAAGTCAAGATCACTATGCTTTTGATAAATTCAACATTTTAGATACGGTAATCATGGGCCACAAAGTGTTGTGGGATATTATGAAAGAGAAGGACGCTCTTTATGCAAAAGAAGACTTTAGCGAAGCAGATGGAATTAAGGCATCAGAACTGGAAGCTGAGTTTGCAGAAATGGATGGTTGGAACGCAGAGTCTGACGCTGCAGCTTTATTAAGTGGACTGGGAATTGAAGAGGCATTACATTACACTCCTATGACTGAAATCAGTGGAAATCAAAAAGTGAGGGTCTTATTGGCGCAAGCGTTATTTGGAAATCCTGATATTTTAATTTTAGATGAGCCTACGAACGATTTAGATGTAAAGACCATTAGTTGGTTAGAGGACTTCTTGTTAGACTTTAGAAATACCGTGATTGTCGTTTCTCACGATAGACACTTTTTAGATACAGTTTGTACCAATATTGTGGACATTGATTTTAGCAAGTTGACAACCTATTCAGGAAATTACTCCTTCTGGTATGAATCTTCTCAATTGGTTTTGAAACAGCGGCAAACGGCTAACAAAAAGGCAGAAACAAAGAAAAAGGAACTCCAAGAATTTGTGCAGCGTTTTAGCGCAAACGCATCTAAGTCGAAACAAGCAACAAGTAGAAAAAAGTTGTTGGACAAAATTAACTTGGACGATATTCAAGCTTCGTCCAGACGCTACCCTGGTATTATATGGACACAAGGTAGAGAAGCCGGCAACCAGTTGTTAAAGGTTGAGGATTTAAGCTACAAAGACAATGATGGAAACTACCTTTTCAAGGATATCAATTTTGTAGTGAACAAGGGAGATAAGATTTCATTTTTGGGCGAGTCTAGAGCGATTTCGGCATTGTTTGAAATTTTAAACAACAACCTAAAGCCGAGCAGTGGCGAGTTTGAATTTGGACAAACCATTACTACCTCTTATTTACCTTCAGACAATACAAAGTACTTTCAGAGTTCTGAAAACCTAGTAGACTGGTTGAGAAACTATACAGTTGGTGAGAAGGATGAAGTTTACATTCGAGGTTTCTTAGGGAAGATGCTATTTTCAGGTGAAGAAGTGATGAAAAAGTGTTCCGTGCTTTCGGGTGGTGAAAAAATGAGATGCATGTTATCTAAAATGATGCAGAATGAAGCCAACTTGATGATGTTTGACGAACCAACCAACCACTTGGACTTGGAATCTATTACAGCGCTTAACGACTCGCTGATCGACTTTAAAGGAACCATTCTTTTTACTTCTCATGATCATACGTTTACGCATACCACCGCAAATCGATTAATTGAAATTGGACCAAAAGGTATGTTGGACAAGGTGATGAGTTACGATGATTACCTGGCAGACGAAAAAATAATGGCGCAGAAAGAGGCGATACAATAGAGCTCAATTACGAATTACAAATCTTTTAATTACGAATTGGTTAATTGTGAAGTTATTAGTGTTGTAAAGTATATTAATTCTTCACTCCTCATTCTTCATTTCTCACTCCCCATTCTACACATATTTGTCAGACTGAGCAGCTTGTCCGTCCGCAGGCGGAATAGTCGAAGTCCTCATTCCCCCATTCATTCGTAATTATTAATTGACCTTCCCTCTGTTCAAAAGCTGTTAACAACAACGCTATAATTTATCTTTGAATTTCAAGTAATTGATTATCTTTATTAACCAATAAACAGCGGCGGACATAAGGGAAATAAACGCACCTTTCCGTTTATTTGGGTGTTGGCGCACATTAAAAAGAAACGACATGAATAGACTCCAATTACTCTTTTATCCTAAAGAAGTTCAACATCTGATTTTAGAGTTAGATTTATTATGGAAAAAGTACGACAGTGATGAGTTTATATCAACTACTTCGTGTGTACCCATTCTTAAACCTCAAATTGACCTTGCGATTAAAAAGAATAAATCAGACATAGCAAACGTACTTCGGAATGGGACAAAGCCCAGTATTATGGCGTTAACTATGATCGCAAATTTGGCGGGTGACTGGTTAGAAACTGGGAAATACCATATATATTTTAGATGAATATGATGAACTTTTTTTTCTTCGAATAGAACATCAGGGAAATTTGTCACATTATTATTTGGACTTCTACGATGAGTATAATAACAATTTATGGTCCTGTGATTTGATTAAAAAAACGGAAGATGATTTTTTTATTCGAGCAGATGCCGGACCATTATTCGGTTTAAAGAGTAAAGCGCTGATTTCTTATTTTTCTGACTGTCCGGATATTCAAAAAAAGATCGAGCAAAATTATTTCAAGTATGCGTTTGAAATTGTCGACTATTACAACAAAAACTGCGTCAACGAATAGCTACAGGTAAATTGAGCTATTTACAATTCAGTAAGATCCACGTCCAGAGCTATTCTAAGCAAGCCACAGAGACTTTACCTCGAATACCAGGTGTTGGCTTTTTCAATACCCCATCAATTCCTTCAATGCAGGAATATTATCCGTTTGAATAACATCTGGGTGAAGCTCTAGTAGTTTCTTGTTCCCACTTTTACTTTTTGCACCAAAGGTGATTACTTCCAATCCTGCACCATGCGCCTTCTTAGACATCTCTTTTGTTAGCAACCGTGGTTTTACCGTAATTGATTGCACGCCATATTCAACGGCCCATTCAAGAAATTGAGGCCCCTCGCCTACAATCTCAAAAGAAACGGGATACGGATTTTTAAGTTCCTTTAATTTCAGGAGTAAGTTCTGAGAAAGTGAGATGATTAGAACTTTATTGGCTGGGACTTTTTTAGCATTCAATAACTTTATTAACTCTACAGCTATTTCTCCTTCTAAAACACCGTTTTCCTGCGGTGTGTTGCATTCATTCCAGTTTCTTACATCTAGGTGTAGCATTGGAAATTCCTTTCGCTTATGCAGACTATCGATTAATTCAGCTAAACCTATAATTCGTTCCGATTGAAACCAATCAAAGGGAAAACCTAACTCATACTTGGTTTGCGTTAACTCTGCTAACGTTTTATCGCCTGTGCATCCCGATAATTTAGTTTTATTATCCAGCTTGCCATCGTGAAATAAAACAAATTGTTTGTCTGCAGTTAAATGAAGGTCCACTTCTACACCATACGCACCGTATTCATCTAACACTTTAGATATAGAACCATAACTATTTGAAGGAAAGTATTTAAATGGAAATAAAGATGCAAACCCTACACCGCTGTGACCAATCACTTGAACCTCACCACCATTCAAGTTCTCCAAACTCGTTTTGTCGAAAGTAATAGTCCATAAGAAGACGTTGTAACCTGCAGCAAGCAATAGTAAAGAGAGTAGAATTAGCCGAAATGCTTTCATGTTAATTGTTAAAGATAACAAACCAATTCAGTGAAAATGCAATACCTAGCCAAACCAAATAAGGCAACAGCAAAAAGCTTAATTCGCCCATTCGTCTTCCAAAGAATAGAAAAAACGTAAGAATACTTGCAAACAGCAACCCTAACACAAGCAACGCGAATTGCATTGCATGAAACCTAAAAAACAAAGGGCTCCAAGCTACATTTAAGATCCACGATACGGCATAGAGCAATGAAATGAACCGATGATTAATAGTTACGGATAATTGACTCAAATAATACGAATACGCCAACATGATTACAAACCAAGCTGCTCCAAACACCCAACCTGGTGGCGTCCAAGGCGCTCTATTTAAACCGGCATACCACTCGTTATCTGCAATGCTACCTTGCAAATACGATCCTAAAGCCAAACCTCCAAAGTTGAACAATAGAAAAAGCAGAAATAGTTTAAGTTGGGGTTTCATGATTTATTTCTCAAGGTGTAAAATTAAAGAATGCTGCGCCAAGTCTTGGACTAATTGCAAACAAAAAAGCCTGAAACAACCATGGTCGTTTCAGGCTTTTTTAATAAGAAGGGTAGTCCTTAACTCTTACCTGCTCTTTTTCGATCTGTTTCGTTCAACATTACTTTACGAACTCGTAATGACTCTGGCGTTACTTCTACGTACTCATCACCTTGAATGTATTCTAATGCCTCTTCTAATGAAAATTTCTTTGCTGGAGCAATTCTAACTTTATCATCCGCTCCTGAAGAACGCATGTTCGACATTTTCTTTGCTTTGGTTAGATTAATCACCAAATCCCCTGCTCTGCTGTTCTCTCCAACAACTTGACCGCCATAAATCTCTTCGTTAGGATCAACAAAGAACTTACCTCTGTCTTGCAAGTTATTCAATGAGAATGGAATTGCTTTACCAGTTTCCATAGAAATCAATGAACCGTTCTGACGACCTGGAATAACACCTTTGTAAGGCTGAAACTCTTTAAATCGGTGAGACATAATCGCCTCTCCTGCAGTTGCTGTCAATAAGTAATTTCTTAATCCGATAATTCCTCTTGATGGAATTTCAAAATCTAAAATCATTCGGTCACCTTTTGGTTCCATGTTTAACATTTCCCCTTTTCGCTGATTTACAATTTCAATTGCTTTTCCACTTACCTCTTCCGGTAAATCAATAGTCAATTCTTCAATCGGCTCATGCTTCTTACCGTCAATTTCTTTAATAATAACCTGTGGCTGACCAATTTGAAGCTCGTATCCTTCTCTTCTCATTGTTTCAATTAAAACAGATAAGTGAAGTACTCCTCTACCAAAAACATTGTGCGAGTCTGCTGAACCTGTATCTTCAACACGAAGTGCTAAGTTCTTTTCTAACTCCTTGTCTAATCTATCCTTAATGTGTCTAGAAGTAACAAACTTTCCTTCTTTACCAAAGAAAGGAGAATCGTTAATGGTGAACAACATACTCATGGTAGGCTCGTCAATCTTAATTGATGCTAAAGCTTCAGGATTCTCAAGATCGGCAACAGTATCGCCAATTTCAAATCCTTCTAAACCAACAATCGCACAAATATCCCCTGCTTCAACGGTATCTACTTTCACTTTACCCATTCCTTCGAATACGTAAAGTTCTTTGATTTTACTTTTACTGGTAGAACCATCTCGTTTCACCATGGCAACTTGCTGATTCACTGTTAACTGTCCTCTGTGTAGTCTTCCAATAGCAATTCTCCCAATAAATGAAGAATAGTCCAATGAAGTAATCAACATTTGAGTATTTCCTTCAGGTGGCTGAGGCGCAGGAATGTGCTCAACAATAGAATCCATTAAAGGAATAATGTTGTCAGTTGGCTTTTTGTAATCGTCACTCATCCAACCTTGTTTCGCTGAACCATAAATGGTTGGGAAGTCCAATTGCTCCTCCGTTGCACCCAGGTTAAACATCAAATCGAATACTTTCTCTTGTGCGATATCAGGTGTACAGTTTTCCTTATCTACCTTGTTTACCACAACAATTGGCTTTAGGCCCAATTCAATTGCTTTTTGCAAAACAAATCTTGTTTGAGGCATGGGTCCTTCAAAAGCATCTACTAAAAGCAATACTCCATCAGCCATGTTCAATACCCTTTCCACTTCTCCACCAAAGTCACTGTGACCAGGAGTATCGATAATGTTAATTTTTAAATCTTTGTAGAAAACAGAAACGTTTTTCGCCAAAATGGTGATGCCTCTTTCTTTCTCTAAATCATTGCTATCCATGATTAACTCACCTGGAGTTTCGTGGTCGCTAAATAATTTTCCTGCTAATAACATTTTGTCAACCAACGTCGTTTTACCGTGGTCAACGTGAGCAATAATAGCGATGTTTCTTAATTTCATAATGTAATTCTAATGGTGGCGATTAACCTAAAATGCTCATTAATAATTTTTTGAATCGAGCACTACAACTAAATATCGCCTGTGTTTTTAAGGGTGCAAAAGTAGTTTAATTCTACTTAATAATGGGCTTTATTATTTGCAGTGTTAGAGAAGGCTTTGCTAAAAGAATAGTTAAGTTTGTTTCAAAGCTTAAATCATGAGAAAACTGTTCGTTTTTGCATTACTAATTACAGGTTTAATTGCTCAAAGTGAAGCACAAACGGATAGCTTAGCTGCAGCTCGAAAATTGGGAAAAGAAGCAGCAGAATATTTAAAATCAAATGATTTTGAAAGCATCCATCAACTTTTTTCTGAAGAATTGGCCACCGTTTTGCCTTCGACGAGGTTGGAGAAAAGTTTTTCGACGCTCACTCCCCAGTTTGGAGCGATCAATGAAATCTTAGAGTTTAAGGCAAGAGAAACTGCAGAGACTACCTATTTTCATCAGGCTATAAAATTCAAAGAACAAACCTTAGACCTTGTCTTCACGCTCGACGATGCCGACAAGTTTACAAGTTTCAGCTTACGACCACATCAGAAAATGTATGATTGGACAGCTCCTGATTATACTTCGGATTCTAGTAGCTATTTTGAGCAAGAAGTTACTATTGGCGATAGCATGAAACTTCGCGGGAAGTTTACTTTCCCATCTTCCCCTGATTTTAAAACCATCGTAGTTTTTGTGCATGGCTCTGGTCCAAATGATATGGACGAAACGCTGGGCCCAAACAAGCTGTTTAAGGACTTAGCCTATGGTTTAGCAACAAATGGCATTGCTAGTCTTCGTTACAATAAAAGAACCTACGACTACCCATCTGCCATGGCAAAACAGGCAAATTCATTAACCATACAACAAGTTACTGTTGATGATGCGGTAAGTGCTATTCAATTGGCTAAGGAAAAGGGAGTAAATAAAGTAGTTCTCTTAGGACATAGTTTAGGTGGTTATTGTGCACCGATGATTGCTGAATTGGCTCAACCAGATGCTGTAATTGTATTGGCAGGAAATGTTAGTCCGCTGGAAGATTTGCTTATTCCTCAATTCGAGCACATCAAGGAAAATGATACAAGCACTAAAATCAACGATTTTCAAATGGCCATGATTCGTTCACAAGTAGAGCGGGTTCAAAAAGGAGATTATGACTCTACCACAGCTCCTCCTCTATTACCACTAAGTTTACCAGCGTCTTTTTGGCTTAGCCTACAAGATTACAACCCTCAAAAGGTTGCAAAAAAACAAGGTCATCCGTATTTGATCTTAAACGGAAAAAGAGATTATCAGGTAACACCCAAAGAAGCAAAGAAATGGAAAGATGGTTCGAAAAATAAACACTCAAAAACCATCATCTACCCAAAATTGAATCACATGTTTTTCGAGGGGGAAGGAATTTGTATTCCCTCAGAATATGAAAAGGAAGGTCACCTTTCAGAGGATGTTTTAAAAGACGTAGTCAATTGGATAAATGAAATTTAAAGCATGTTAGCGGTACTCAAAAAACAACTTCCTTCTAGCCTACTCATGGCTTTTATCTTAATTGTAGGCGCTGTGTATTTATTTCAGGGCACCATGAGTAGGTATCCTGCTTACGTGCATGCCTGGACGCAAAGCGACCGAATTGCCATTGCTCAAAATTTTCAGCAAAATGGCTTCGACTTCTTTCATCCTGCAACCTACAACCTGCTGACTAAAGATGGCATTACTCAAGTTGATTTTCCAATACATGATTATGCAGTCGCTTTAATCAGTTCGATAACTGGCAGCTCAGTGGTTAACGTTTTTCATTGGTATAACTTAATCTATTCCCTAATCGGTTTATTCTTTCTCTTCCAACTGTTTCTGCTTTTCACCAAATCGCCTTGGCGATCCATTCTAGGTACCACCTTCTTATTTACCTTGCCGTTTTTTGTGTACTATCAAAATGGATTTTTGCCGTCAACGGCATCATTTGCCAATTTAATTATTGGTCTCTTCTATCTATTTAAACGACCTAATTCAAATCGTAGTTTTTGGTTAGGAGTCTTTTTTCTTGTATTAGCGGCATTGGCACGCGCACCGTTTTTCATTTTCTTAGTTGCTGCTTTTCTAAACGAAATGCTCCAAGGTTCAAGAAGAAAATCCTTCTCCATCAAAAGAATAGTTCCTTTGGTGCTTGGAATCTTTCTATTTATAGGGTACTACTTCTACAACCAATATTTAGGAAAGACTTACGGTAGTATGTTTCTCAACGAAACCTTGCATTTCACAAGTATCTCAAATTTTATAGATGTGTTGGTAGGTGCTGCCGACCGTTGGAGCGACCAATTGATGAGTCCTTACCACGCTATTATACTAGTTGCGCTCGTAGTTGCTAGTTTAGTGCAATACAAAACAGCTCTGAATAGCACGCTTGAGCAAAAAAACCTTTTATCGCTTTTAACCATTTCTTTTATTGGCGTGCTGCTCTTTTTTATCGCTTTTGGCCGACAATTTACAGATCACGATTATTATTACATCGATAGCTTCTTACCGCTTTTAACGCTTTGGGTTATCTTTATGCTCGCTACCGTAAGCATACCACGAAAATGGTACACTTTTATTGGTACAGCTTGTTTCATCTTTGCCTTCTACTTTTTTGGCTATGCAAAAGACATTCAAGCGCTGCGTTACGAGCCACCTTTTGACGACAGAGTGGAATATGCCTATTCAGTTTATGAAAACTCCGCAGAAGATTTAAAGGCCTGGAGCGTCTATCCACAAGACACACTATTCATTATAAACGCCAATTCAACGAACATTCCGTTCACCATTTGGGGAAACAAAGGCTACTCCAATTTAAAAACAAGAGAATCTATATTGAGACCTGAGTTAGATAGCAACTTTACTTATGCTGTAATGGTCGATAGCTTCTTTTACAGCAATGTTTACAAGGATTACCCTTCCATTATTAACCGATTAGAAAGAGTGCAAGGGAATGGAGAAATTAGTTTGTACAGAAAACAAACTAGGCCCAGCCCCAATCTTTTCTTTCGCAAATTACATTTTCAAGCTCATTCAGAATTTGAAAAAAAGGAAGACCTACCTACTTCCGCTACACAGTGGATACCTTTCGTTGAAGTAGATAGCTTGCACGGTAAAAGTTTGAAAATAGAGGAACGAAATGTTTATGCCTTAACTATTCGGGACACCATTAGTAATGTGCAAAAAAATAAACCCTTAAGAATACAACTCACAGGAGATTTTTTCCAAAATGACAGCAGTAGAATACAAGTTGTTTTTAGAATTGGTGATTACTACGGCGTTCACTACACCATTAGCGAATTGAAAAAAATAGAAGAATGGCAAAAACATCAATTTAGTTACTTTGTCGATCCTTCGAAATTTAAAGAAGGAGATCCATGGGAAATGTTCTTTTGGAACCCAGATCAAACAGAACTTGTAGTAGACAACTTGAACCTTATAATATTTCAATAAAAATGAGCAACAATTTATACAAGGCATTTGTAGTGCGAGAAAAGGAAGACGGCACGTTTAGCCGTTCTATTGAGGATAAAAACATCGATGAGTTACCAGAGGACGAGGTATTGATTCAGGTGAAGTATGCAGCCTTAAATTACAAAGACGCCTTATCCTCGTCGGGTCATAAAGGAATAACCAGAGAATACCCTCACACGCCGGGTGTGGATGCATGTGGAATTGTTGTTAGTTCGGAAAGTATTGAATTTAAGGAAGGTGACGCTGTTATTGTTACTTCCTACGATTTTGGCATGAATACCTCTGGTGGTTTTCAGGAATACATAAGAGTACCTGCTAAGTGGCCTGTGAAATTGCCGCCAAAAATGACTTTAGAAGAAAGTATGGTTTTAGGAACTGGTGGTTTTACCGCTGCCCTTTCGCTCTTTAAAATGGAAATGAACGGTCAGAACCCTGAAATGGGTTCCATTTTAGTGACTGGCTCCACAGGCGGAGTTGGCAGCATGGCAGTTGCTATCTTAGCCATGAACGGATATGAGGTAATTGCTGCAAGCGGAAAAAAAGAAGCCCACGATTACTTGAGAGAATTAGGAGCAACGGAAATTATTCCAAGGGAAGAAACAAACGATCAAAGTGGTCGCCCACTGCTCCGTCCAAAATGGGCAGGTGCCATTGATACAGTTGGTGACAATACTTTGGCTACGTGCATAAAAGCCTGCGGAAGAAACGGAAGTGTTGCCGTTTGCGGATTGGTAGAGTCTCCTAAACTAGAAACAACAGTGTACCCTTTTATTTTAAACGGAGTGAATGTCTTAGGTATTGAAACAGCAGAAACTCCTAGAAACATTCGATTGAAGATTTGGGAGCTGCTGGCAGAAGAATGGAAACCAAAACACCTCGATAAAATCAAAAAAGTCATTTCCTTGGAAGAGTTAGAGTCTTACATTCAAGCTATGCTAGAGGGTAAATCTAAAGGAAGAGTCTTGGTGAAATTTTAGCATTAAACTAGACAAAAGAAACTCGATTTCCATCGCATTTCAAGGGAATATAAGAACCTTTGTTTTTTAAATACTAGCATGTCAAAAACAGCAGAACTTTTAATTTACAACGAACGAAAACTAAGCTTCCAGGAAGAACCATTGGAAGCCTACTTGCAGCACCACGGAATTGAAGACGCTTTCCTCTCCTATTCCTCCGAAAATGAAAGAGGATACATTGGCGTTTGGGAAATTGTAAACAACCGTTTAAAATTAGTTGAATTAAAAGGCTTTGACCACAACATGAAAATGGTGGGCATTGAGGATTTGTTCCAAAATCCGGATAATGTTTTTGCATCCTGGTATACCGGAGAAATCAATATATTCATTGACCATTCGTTCGATCCTAACAAAAGAGAAATAAAAAAACGCCGACTTATTTTCGAAGACGGCGTTTTGGTAGATTATATAGATTTGGAGCGGTAGGCGCTCAATACCTTTCTTTTAAGAAAACTTTTCAATCACTTTCTGAGTGACTCCCGTATTTGAGAATCCTCCATCGTGAAACAAGTTTTGCATGGTGACATATTTTGTCAGATCAGAGAACATGGTTACGCAATAATTAGCGCAATCAAGTGCTGAAGCATTTCCTAAAGGAGACATATCTTCTGCATACTTAATAAATCCATCAAAGCCTTTTACTCCACTTCCTGCAGTTGTAACTGTTGGAGATTGAGAAATGGTGTTTATTCTTACTTTCTTCGCTTCACCATAATGGTAACCAAAACTTCTTGTAATTGATTCTAATAACGACTTAGCGTCTGCCATATCATTGTAATCAGGAAATACTCGTTGCGCCGCGATATACGTCAAAGCAATCACTGAACCCCATTCGTTGATTGCGTCCATGTTTTTAGCGACTTGTAATACTTTGTGCAAACTCATGGCAGAAACATCCATGGTTTTATGATACCAATCGTAGTTTGTTCCATCGTATGGTCTACCTTTTCTAACGTTCGGTGACATCCCAATTGAATGCAGAATAAAATCAATTTTACCGCCCAATACTTCCATTGACTTGGTAATTAGATTTTCCAATTCTTCTACTGAAGTTGCATCTGCCGGGATAACTTCCGCATCGCAAGCGTCTGCTAATTTTTGAATCTCCCCCATTCTCATTGCAATTGGAGCATTGGTTAAGGTAAATGTTGCACCTTGTGCCTTTGCTTGCTCTGCAACCTTCCAAGCAATTGATTGCTCGTTCAATGCACCAAAAATAATTCCTCTTTTCCCTTGTAGTAAGTTGTTTGACATGTTATATGGTTTTGTAAGTACGCAAATATAGTTTTTCTCTTATATCTGTAATAATTCTCGAGCATTATTCAGCGCAGCATCTGTCATTGTTGCGCCACTCAGCATTTTTGCTACTTCTTCAATTCGGTCTGTTTGTGAAAGCTTTTTCAGCTGTGTAATGCTTCTTTCATCTACAACCTCTTTGTATACAAAGTAATGGTGCTCCCCTTTTGCTGCTAATTGCGGTAAATGAGTAATTGAGATCACCTGACGTTGATGCCCCATATTTGCTAAAATAGCTCCCATCTTTTCAGCGATTTCTCCGGAAACGCCCGTATCAATTTCGTCGAACAATATGGTCGGTAAATGTTGGTGCTTGGCAAGTATTTCCTTTATGGCTAGCATTAATCTAGATGTCTCACCACCTGATGCTGTTTTGGAATCCAACGCAGGTGCAATCCCTTTGTTAGCAGAAAATAGAAAGTCAAATGTATCTTTCCCATCCTTAGTATATTCTGAAAGTTGCTGATGCTTAACTTCTAGTTTGGCAAATGGAATTCCTAAAAGCTTCAGCGTATCCTCCACCTGTTGTTGAAATGCACCTAAAACGGATACCCTACCTTTCGTTAATTCAGCACTTTGCTCGGCTATCTTTTGCTCTACTTCGACCAATTCAATTTCTAACTTCCGAAGTGCCTCATCAGAGTTGGTGACACCTAGTAACTGAGTTTCGATACTCTCTTTTTTCTCTATCAAATCATCTGCATTCACGCAGAGGTGCTTCTTTTGAAGTCTATGAATCTCTCCCAATCGTTCCTCAACGAATTGATGTCGTTCAGGGTCGTATTCAAATAATTGAGCCTTCTCCTCCAATTCACTTGCAACATCTTGCAATTCAATTAAAGCACTGTTCACGCGACCTAGCAGTTCTCCAAAACTTTCATCGTAGCGTTTTGATTGAGCTAAAACTTGTTTTAATGAGGATAGCTGATCTGTTATATTTTCCTCCTTTTCAGAAAGTAAATTCTGTCCAAACGACAAATTTCTAAGAATTTCTTCACTGTTAGCAAAACGCCTTTGCTCCTGCTCTAAGGTTTCATTCTCTCCTTCTTGGAGATTTAGTTTAGCTAACTCTTCAAATTGAAAATTTAAGTAATCTTCTTGTTGCTTGGCCTCTGCAAGATCTGCTTGAAAAGTGCTAATCTTCTTCTTTAAATCACTGTAATTCTTAAAATTAAGTTTGTAGGCTTGAAGTAAATCGGCACTACCTGCTAAGGCATCTATTATTTTAAGTTGAAACGTAGCATCGTTAATTTGAAGCGTTTGCTCTTGGGAATGAATGTCTATTAACTGAACACCCAGCTTTTTAAGAACATCAAGGGTACACGGCGTGTCGTTTATAAAGCTCCTGCTTTTCCCATTTCCATTAATCTCCCTACGGAGAATGCTTTCATCGGAATAATCTAGATTATTTTCATCAAAAAATTTCTGAAGTGCGTAGTTTTCTAATTTAAAACTTCCTTCTACAATGCATTTTTTGGAACTGTCCTTTAAAACTGAATGGTCTGCTCTATTTCCAAGAATCAACCCTAAAGCGCCTAACAATATAGATTTCCCTGCACCTGTCTCTCCTGTTATAACAGAAAGTCCGCTATAAAAGTCAATTTCGACCCGATTAATTAACGCGAAATTCTTAATGGAAAGTTGTTTCAGCATGACTCAAAGTTAAGCCGTTATCCTGATTAATAAAATAAGAAAGATTTATTTTCTCAACTTATCGTAGTTGTTTGAATTTCCGGGGTCAATGGTAATTAGAAGCTCACTGATTTCAGTTTTTTCCTGCGGGGTCGCTTCTTCATAGAGATTTAATACTTCTTGCAACTTTGCATTAAAAAATGCTTGTAAGTTGTAGGAAGAAGGTGCAACGTTGTGAATGGGACGAAGCGACTTTAAGCTTGCTGTAATCTGTCTCCTTGCCCTTCCCATATCTTGCTGCATGATATCAAATCCATTGATGTGGTAGTCGTAATACAATTTCCGTAAAGGTTTAAACCTAGCACTTAAGGCATTATCTACTAACCAATACCTGTTCCGCTGATCTTCAAAAGCCTTCCACCCACTTTGAGAAGAAGCTTGTGCAAAGTTTACAATTTGCTGTGCTTGTTGAAAAAACTTTGTTCCTCCTTCAAAAGAGAAACTATCGTAGTCGTAACCCAAAATCATGTATACATAATAACCTAGTATAGTCGCTAACTCACCGCCATAAGCATTCTCGTTGTAAATTAAGGGTTCAAATTGATTGAAGCGAATGACAAAGTCCTCATCTCTAATGTTCATGATGGGGCTTTTGTATCCCGAATTAAATACTGGCCGAGAAGCCTGTACTTGAATGTTCCCTTTAAATTCATTGGCACTCACCCGCTCTGTTAGGTTAATCAGTATGCTGCAATCTATTCGCTCATGAGTTTGAAAGTCATCTGAAGTCCACTTACGACCATTCACTAATTCAAAAATCTGTCGCTGCATTTCATCAAACATGGTTCTTTCACTACCATCTACTTGACGAGAATTTACATCAACTATACAGTTTAATTCTTGGGAGAAAACAACCCCTGAAAGCGAAAATAAGAGTGAAAATAAAACTATACGAGCCATTTCGATTGTATGCTATCTATAATATCTTGTGCCACTGCAGACTTACTTTTTAACTCAAAATTTTGAATGTTATTGTCCTTGTGAAGTATGGTAATCTTATTGTCATTACCTCCAAATCCAGCTCCTTTATCCCACAAAGAATTTAAGATAATCATATCGCAATTTTTACGTTGCATTTTAGATTGAGCATTTTCAACTTCATTGTTTGTCTCAAGGGCAAAGCCCACAACAAAGTCTCCTTCCTTCTTATTAGCTCCTATCTCCGCTAAAATATCAACGGTAGGCGTTAACTCAATCGATAAGGTTTCTGTTTTCTTCTTTATTTTTTGATCTGAAGGCGTCGTAACTGTGTAATCTGCAACCGCAGCAGCACAGATGTATAAATTGGCTTCCTGTGCTCTAACCGCAGCTAACATTTCTCCTGCCGATTTAATTTGTATCAATTTTGCGCCTTTTGGGGCCGTCAATTGAGTAGGACCGGAAATTAAAATTACTTCAGCACCTTTATTTAATGCTTTTTCTGCCAAAGCATAACCCATTTTACCTGAACTATGGTTACCAATAAATCGAACAGGATCAATGGCTTCATAAGTAGGACCGGCAGTAATAACTACTTTTTTTCCTACCCAAGAGCGATCCTGAGATGAAATGGCTTTTATAATATTTTCCACTTCTGCCATTCTTCCTTCTCCCACTAACCCGCTTGCTAGCTCCCCATTTTCAGAAGGGATGAGAACATTGCCAAAACCTTCCAACCTTTCAATGTTTTGTTGATTTGACGGGTGTTTAAACATATCTAAATCCATCGCTGGAGCGAAATATGTTTTATTTTGCATCGAAAAGTAAGTAGCTAAGAGTAAATTGTCGCAAATACCATTGGCCATTTTAGCAATGGTATTTTGTGTTGCCGGAGCCAACAAAAAAAAGTCAGCCCATTTGGCTAACTCTACGTGGTTGTTCCATTCTCCCGTCTTTTTATCAGAATATTCGGAGTAAACAGGATTTTTGGAAAGTGTTGATAAAGTAAGTGGTGTAATAAAACCGACTGCATCGGGAGTCATTAACACCTTCACATTTGCACCTTTTTTAATAAGTTCTCTGCACAACAAAGCAGATTTATATGCTGCGATGCTACCACTTATTCCTAAAAGTACATTTTTGCCTTTCAGCATGTTATGCTTCAGTGTCGTCTTTTGGATTTCTGAAGTACGTACCGCCAGTCATGTATTCTGTCATTGCTATAGCATTTGACTTTGGTAGACTTTCGTAAAACTTAGAAATTTCAATTTGCTCTCTATTTTCGAAAACTTCATCAAGATTGTCCGTAGTGGTAGCAAATTCAGCTAACTTACCATTTAACTCCTCTTTCATTTCAAGAGCAATTTGGTTTGAACGTTTTGATATAATTGCAATCGCCTCATAGATATTGCCTGTCTTAGAATCAATATCAACAGTGTTTCTAGTGATGGTTGACTTTGCTGCGTCTACTTCTTTATAGTTCATCTTTACTTCGTTTTTCGGCTAGGAAACGCTCTTGTTCCCTAATTAATTTTGCATAAACAAGCTTTGCTTCTTCTATGCTGTTTCCATCTGCGAAATTATCAATAAAATCATAATAAGCCTCTATTCCTTCGTCAAATCGTTGTTTTTTCTTTGAAACTACGGAGTTTGAAGCCAAATAATAGTAACTTTTTAATATGGTTAGTTTAATTTCCTCCAAGTATTTTGTGTCTGGATACTTGGTAATCATATTGTTCAATGCTACAATTGCAGACTGATACTTGCGAATTTTAAAATATTGCTGTGCATTTAAATACTCTTTTGCCTCTAGTTTACTATTCAAAATATCTACTAAAGTGTTCGCAGAATCAACTAATTCACTTTTAGGATAGGTATTTACAAAAATTTGTAACTCCTCTAATGCAAGTTTTGTAGGTGTTTGATCTAAGGTTGGTCCTGGCGCATCTAAGTAATTACAATAGGCACTCATAAATAAGGCCTCTTGGGCATATTCACTTAACGAATACGTTGAAGCATAGCTTCGAAACATATAAGCAGCTTGAAATAAATCGTCTATGTGATAATTCGCATATGCATAGTAGAAAAAAAGCTTCTGCCCTTTTTCTGTTCCTTTATATAGGGGTAGTAACTCTTCAAACAATGGCATCGCTTTGAGATACTCACCATCTTCATAATACTCAATGCTTTTTGTGTATTTCAATTCAGGGTTGGGACTCTTTAATACTTTCTGATATTCACTGCAGCTTGCAAAGAATAACGAAACTATCAAACCAACAAAAAAGACATACTTCCTCACCATGGTGCAAAAGTACTATTAAACTTAAGCCTGACAATATTAGTTGGTTGCAAAATATGTTAACAGTGCTATTAAAAACAAACTGTTGAAAACAGTAGAACAACTATGTCGTTTAAACCAAGTAACACCATAAATTTGAATAAAAACATGAAACAGTTACTTGCATTTTTCCTGATTACTTTATCCTTTTCACTTTCAGCCCAACATTCAATCGTATTGAAGTCGGGTGATAAGATTGATTGCGTGGTACTTTCGTTAAATAATGATGTGTGGAAGGTATATGAAAATGGCAAGGAACGACTGATTTCAATGAAAGAAGTCACAAGTGTATTTTTCAACGAATATGTCCCTTACGATGGAGTGTTTATCCCTTCAGGGAAGGAAACAACGTTAAAAGTTGGAGACTTTACAGTAAAATACTTGATGAAAGACCGCAAAATGATTCGTGAACCAAAAGTTTCTATTGGTACACAAGACAAAGGAACGGTTGTCGTGAAAGTTGTGGTAGACCGTTATGGGAACGTTCTTTCTGCAGAACCTGGCCAATCAGGAAGTACTACCTCAAACAATTATTTATACATTAAGGCACAAACTGCTGCAAAAATAGCTAAGTTTGATGAAAATTTAAAGGGACCTCTTAAGACGGAAGGAACTATCACTATTGTATATTAAGCAATTATGAAATTATTCAAACTATTATTCGCTGCAGTTGCTTTTTTCTCAACCGGTGTACTTTCTGCTCAGTTGGCTCACCCGCATTTCATTTCCTTAAATGCTGGCACTAACATACCTTTATCTGTGTATAGAGAAATTGATAGTTTAAGCAGCGCAGGAGCAAATCCTGGAATATATTATAGCTTTGAGGCAGGCGCTTATTTTTCTAAGCTGTTGGGCATAGGCGTGAATATTGGAGCTTTTAATAATTCTGTTGACGATCAAGGTATTATCGATCAACTAAAAACAGACATTCGTTTTCGTAATTTAAACTTTGACATAACTTCAAAAAGCTGGACAAACGGGTACATCATGCTTGGGCCCTACTTTTCTTTTGGTTCGCAGAATTTTATTGTTGACTTAAAAGTATTGGGAGGAATAATTAACTCTGAAAGACCTTTTGTAAATATCCAATCCAAAGATGATAACTACGAGTTTAATTCGGCTGCAGTTTACGGTGCTTCTTTTGGTGTGAACTACGGAGTGCATTTTAGAATCAGGCTTAAGGGAAAATTAGCACTTAGATTAAATGGAGAGGGAATGTTAGCAACGCAAGAATTTGAAGAAAAAATTACCGAAACACTTGCATCAGGGGCTAGTCAAGCAGAAAGGAGGCAAACAGTGACAAGAGAAATATCTGCTCTTAATTTGGGAGTTGGCCTCATTATTAATTTATAATGAAACCGTTTTATCAATTCTTGTTCAACATTGTAAATGGATTGTCTCCAAAAATTCATCAAAAAGATTTAAATCATTTAACCTCATTTCAAAAAACAGTTGTGGCTATTAAATATTGGCTTACAATAAAAATAATAGACTAATTATAACAGCTATTAATCCGAGTAAGTAATATTTCCAGTACGGTTTAGGGTTTGCAGGATTTTTTCCAAACAACTTAATGGTAATCTTAGACATGGTATTCCTATTATCAGCTATAAACTGATAAGCGAAATCGCTCAAGTTCCTAAACCAAGCCTTTTCCTTGTACCATAAGTGCAAAAATTTCACTTTGTTTTTATTGAAGTAAGTAATGTAAGCTGCATCTGGGCCAGTAAAAACATTTCCGTCTAAATCAATGTAGCGCACAGCTTCTTTAAAATGGTTTTCTGAAATGTCTTGAAAATTTATAGCAACCTCTTGGTACGGCCTATAATCAACCTCTAGCCCACTTATTTTTTTCCAGCGAATTACCCAATACTTACAAAAACCACAATTCCCATCAAAAACCATTAATGGCTTTTCATTGGGAGGATAAGCTGTTCGCTTGATTTTACTAAACATGGAACAAAATTAAGACCTAGGCACAGATCTTACTAACATCACAGAATAAATTGAAACGGCTATAATGTGCATAGGAATCGTAAGTCCTGAAAATTTAGGTGGTGTTACTGTTCCATCAGGCAATTCATTTGACAATGGGCCCAATAAACTTACTAACGCAATTACAGCCAACGTGCCAATAAATGTTACCAATGCATTTTTGTCTGTCATTATTCTTCGCAGCATGAAATAATAAATTCCCGACATGATACCAGGTATTAGAGACGCGATGGTTACTAGATATTAGTGTATCATAACCTGCTGTAAAACCTAATGGCTCTTCTGGATCATTATTTAAGTTTCCCGGATTCTGGCCTGCTGAGAAGATAGTATTGAAATAATAACCCGGTTGGGCTGAAATACCCAAACATATAAAAAGTGATAAAATGAAAGAGAAAATTAATTTCATATAAAATCTGTTCGCGAACCAAAATTATGACATATTCAAGTAAATCCCTCCAAAAACTATTTTTCGCTTAATTTACATTACATAAAATAGCGACCTCCTAAATTCAATAAATAATCAGTTCTTAGCAATTTCATTTTCGTAATATTGTGCTTTAATGAATTTTATTGCTCCAGAGTTTCTTTATGCACTTGGCTTCCTAGCAATTCCTATTCTTATTCACCTTTTCAATTTTAGAAGGTATAAAACAGTTCAATTCTCTCAAGTTCGCTTCCTTAAAAGCATTAAAAAACAAACTCAATCCACTTCTCGCTTAAAACATCTTATTGTTCTAGCGTGCAGATGCCTTGCCTTAGCCGCTCTTGTTTTTGCATTTGCACAGCCCTACCTCACGAGTAACAAATCAGTTGAAGTTTCAGAAAAAAAAGGTGTGGTTGTGTACATTGATAACTCATTTTCCATGCAAGCTAGCGCAGAAGTTGGCAGTTTGTTAGACGATGCTAAAAACAAAGCAATCACGATCGCAAACGCTTACAATGAATCCGATCAATTTCAATTACACACCAATCGATTCGATGCAAATGAGCAGAGTTGGCTGAATAAAGAAGCATTTATTGATCAATTACAGCAGGTTGACTTTAGTGCCAACTATAGAACAATGGATGCGGTAATAAATAGACTTAATTCAGCTGAAAATGATGATGAGTTGAATTTAGATTTTTATTTAATTGGTGATTTGCAAAAATCAAGCTATCAAGTAACTAATGAACAAGATAGTGCGAGTTTCTACGTTGTGCCTGTTCAATCGCAAGTACAGCAAAACAGTTGGATAAAGGCATTTAAAAGTTTTCAACCTTTTCACCTACCTTCAATGAACGAGAGCTTTAACTTAAAGGTCCAACAAAACGAAGATGGGGAAAGAGATCAAATCAATGGAAAGTTATTTTTAAATGACGAATTTAAAAACCCGTTCATTATTGAAATGGATAGGGATTCTGCAGAAAAAGAAATCAATTTTACCAATCCTAAATCAAATCAAGTATTAGGTAAAGTAGCCATCAAAGATTATCCTGTTATTTTCGATGATACATTTTACTTCTCCTACCCTACAGACAGGAATATCGAAGTGTATCATCTGTTCGAGGACATCGATAACAAAAGCATGAGTAGCTTATTTTCTGAAGACAGTTTAATCGAATTTGAAAGCACTACCATTAAAAACATCAACTATTCAAAACTAAAAACCGCCAACTTGGTGGTTCTAGAAAATAGTCGTAGCCTTTCAACTGGACTGATTTCTGAATTAACCTCCTTCATAAAAGATGGAGGAACAGTTCTGTTCTTACCGGCATCGAACATGGATGTTGTTTCTATTAATTCATTTGCCAATCAGTTTGGTGTTGCAGGTTATGTACGAGAAATTAAAGATACCGTCCGCGTGAATCAGCTCAATAGCAAAGCCTCATTATTTAACAATGTATTTGAGGAAACTCCAACCAATATAAATTATCCAGTAAGTTATCACTCATGGATTATTCGAGAAGACCAAAATAGTATTTCCGAACAACTAATAGCGTATGCAAATGGGTCTTCTTTCTTAAAAAAATATGAAATTAACAGTGGTGCCCTTTTCTTGTGCGCAAGTAACCTAAATAGGAATGCAAGCAATTTTGGTAAGCATGCCTTATTTGTTCCCACCCTATACAACATGGCGCTACAGTCTGCCAGAAGAATTCAGACTTCATATCAAATGGACGATTCTAAAATCGTATTGAATGCAGTCCAGGCATCCGAATCTCCAATTAAGTTTAAAAAAGGAGACTATGAGTGGATTCCAAAGCAAAAATGGAAGGAAAATTCTGTCGATATTTTTCTAAACAATGCCATTACGGAACCGGGATTTTACAGCGTAATACAAAACGATAAAGTAATTGAGCAACTTGCTTTTAATTATAATAGAAACGAATCAGACTTAGAGCAGTTTACAATTGAAGAATTCAAGTTACAAGCTGAACAAAAGGGACTGCTGATCGAATTTCTAAATGGCGATGCGGAATCACTTTCAGCAAGTATAAATGCCCTCGGGAAAGCCGAAGGTCTTTGGAAGTATTTCATTATTTTGAGTTTAATTTTTATTGCGCTAGAAATTTTATTTCTTCGCATACTAAAGTAAAAAAGATGGATGTATTAATTAAACAAGCGACAATCGTTTCTGAGGGTAGTTCTCACCATTTAAAAGTGAAGGACATTTTAATACAAAAAGGAAAAATTGCAAAAATTAGTAACTCTATTTCCGCAAAAGGAATTAAAGAAATTCAAGCCAAAGGACTTCATGTTTCATTGGGCTGGATTGACTTACAGGCTAATATTCAAGATCCAGGTTATGAGCACAAGGAAGACCTCGTATCTGCTTCAAATGCCGCGGCTGCCGGAGGATTTACGAAGATTGTCGTTTCACCGTTAAGCGACCCCATTAGAGATTCAAAATCACAATTAGAATACTTAAAAAAGAATGCCACTCAAGCGGTTGAAATATTGCCACTTGGAGCGCTAAGTAAAGGAGCAAAAGGAAAAGAACTAGCTGAACTGCATGACTTAAAGGAAGCAGGCGCAGTTGGATTTTCAGATGGGAAATACCCAATAAAGAATCCCAACGTTTTAAACCGTGCGCTGCTCTATACACAAGCATTTGATGGAGTTGTTTTCAATTATCCACATACGGATGAAGTAGCTTATCAGGGCGTTATGAATGAAGGAGAAACGAGTACACACCTTGGATTAAAAGGCATACCTGAACTAGCAGAATCTTTAATGGTAGCAAGAGACTTAAACATCTTAGAATATACTAGTGGCAAACTTCACTTTAATTGCATCTCTACTTCAAAATCACTTGAACTAATTGCTAAGGCTAAAAAAGAAGGTATGCACGTCACTTGTGATTTAGCTTCCTACAATCTATTTTTAGATGAAACTGAACTTGCAGAATTTGATACCAGATTAAAAACCTTGCCTCCTCTTCGGTCAAAGAATACAATTAAAAACTTAATTAAAGGCATTAAGAATAGCACGATTGACGCAATTTGCTCAGACCACACTCCTGAAGATGTTGAGGAAAAAATGAAAGAATTTGACCATGCAGCATTTGGCATAATTAACTTACAAACCTCCTTCGCTGCCGCCAATTCAGCACTAAAAAAATCACTTGATATTTCTGAAATTATTCGACTTTTTACAAGTGGGCCAGCAAAAGTATTGGGGCTTGTTCTTGGCGCCATTGAAGAAGGTGAACAAGCTGAATTAACTCTTTTTCAGCCTGAAGAAGAATTCACACTCACAAAAAACATGGTGCACTCAAAATCAAAAAACTCTCCTTTTTATAACCGAAAGCTAAGCGGTAAGGTGGTTGGTATTATAAATGGTGGTAAGGTAGTGCTGAACTAACTGAAGCTGATAAGAAATTCAACACTGATTCTGTTGCTGACAGTGTTATTTCCTCTTTAAATTAAAGTTAGTCATCGTGACTTCTTCCTTTTATTTCTTTTTTCTGGTAAGCGTCTTCTGCTTCTTTTTGCTCTCTCGCCAGTTGTTCTTCATCTACCTCCCCAATCGCATCTAAATCTGGTTGTCCTGCATTTACCCACGCGGTGAACCAAATACTACCAACCATAACAATAGCCTTTCTCATTCTTTCTTCCACCATGTCCCCCATTCTGTTTGTGTAGGCTAGCGCAAATTGCTGAGAATATTGTCTTACCGTTCTTTTTCCACGTGTTTCAAAAGCGTATTTCTGATCCGAAGGTATTTTAGCTGTTACATCTTTCTCAGTTAGTAGAACGGAATCCAAATAAGAATGGCTTTCCTCCACAACGTCCCAAATGGCATGAATTGGTTTGTCAATGTATTCTGCCCTGCCAACCAAATAATCGTATTCGTCTGCAGTGAGTTCAAGAATTCGAGATTCCCACAATCCGTGAATCCCTTTTTGGTTCGTCAGCTGTCCGTTATAATTTTCAGTCGTATGCAGCGGCACATGAGCATCGGCAATGTAGTGACCTATGTCGGCTGAAGTTGATAGAATCCGATTTACATTTCTGCTTTCAAAAGCTTTCGTTAACCAATTGGTCATTCGTGCTACGTGCCAGGGTACAATTCCGTAAGCCTGCAGGGTATCTTCGGTGAATTTTTCTACGGCGTCATACCAATATCTTGGCATCACTTCAAACGGATTTTCACCTCCTTTAGCGTAATGGTCTATATCAATATAGTGTCGTGGCGCTTCATTTTTAGAAGCGTACCTGCGTTTATCAGGATCTACCGCATGTGCTGTTACAAACTCAATATTTCTTTTGTAAAAGCCGACCATTTCAGGTGGCAACGTAAAAACGGCCATTCGATTAATTCTTCGATGACCATAGAAACCCCAAGATTGGCAAACTATCATTACTGCAATTAATACAACACTAGTCCATCCAACTCTTTTCATGATTTTATGCTTTTAATCCTACTCCATCAAAAATAGGCACTAAGTCCATCGTATCTATCTGAAGACAATATTCGATGTCCTTTTCCAAATTTAAACGTTGTAACCTTCTTCTATGGGAAGAATTCTTTAAAAAATCATTAAGGTTGCCTTTTGCCGCTTGATACATCTGTCTTGCAGCCAAGGAAGAATCAGCAATTCCTGTAAATACTTTACTTCCTTCAAAGTAGTCTAAAACAGCTCCTGCAAAAAGAGAGTCTTCCAAGTTGTACCTTCCTTTCCATCCGGCGCAAAGTAAAATAACGTCTCTATTTTCGTTTTCCAAGTGTTTACAAACAGCCGTAAGATTTAAAAAAGAACCAACGATAATTTGTTCCGCTGCCTTCGCTTTTTCTATCGCTTGGGTTCCGTTTGTTGTGCTCAACACTACATCTTTTCCCTTTAATTCCGGATTCATATAACTGAAAGGAGAATTACCGATATCAAAACCCTCAACTATCTCACCGTGTCTTTCAGCCGCAGCAACGTATCCTTTCGATTGATAAGCCCTAGCCTCTTCAATTGTAGCAACCGGTATAATTTGATTCACTCCTTCTTGAAAAGCAGTACAAATGGCTGAAGTTGCTCTGAATATATCAATTACAACTACCACACACTCTTTTTTGGTAAAGTAAACCGGAAATAGGTCCGGTGAATAACAAACTTCTAGCTTTCGTTGGAATTCATTCTCGGTCGTCTCCATATTACTTTACAAAGGGAAGTTTAACAATTTCACATTTCAATTGACGGCCTCTAACTTCCACAAATATTTCAGTTCCAACCTTAGAAAGCTCTTTGGTTACATATCCCATTCCTATACCCAACTTTAAAGAAGGTGACGAGGTTCCCGAAGTAACTTCTCCAATTACATTACATTCTGCATCATTGATTTGGTATTCTTTTCTTGGAATTCCTCTATCAATCATTTTAAAAGCAACAAGCTTTCTTTTTGTTCCTTTTTCCTTCTGCTCAAGAAGTAATTTACTGTCAACAAATTTCTTTGTGAATTTAGTAATCCAACCTAAACCAGCTTCAATGGGTGAAGTGGTGTCATCAATATCATTTCCATACAGGCAAAATCCCTTTTCTAATCTTAGCGTGTCTCGCGCACCTAAACCGGCAGGCATTATTCCATTGCCTTCGCCAGCCTTCATTACTGCATCCCAAATTTTTTCAGCATGTTCATTGTCAAAGTAAATCTCAAATCCTCCAGAACCGGTGTAACCTGTAGCGGAAACTAAAACATTATCTACGCCGGCAAACTTTCCTTTTTCAAAGGTGTAATAGACCATATTTTCCAAGTCTATCTCTGTTAAAATCTTCATGGCCTCAGCTGCTTTTGGACCTTGAATTGCTAACAAGGTTGTTCGATCAGAGATGTCTTGAAGTGTAGCTTTGAAGGTATTGTTTTTTTGAATCCAGTCCCAATCCTTCTGAATGTTAGAAGCATTCACAACTAACATGTAAACTTCCTCTTCTAATTTATAAATTAACAAGTCATCAACTATTCCACCTCTGCCATTTGGCATGCAAGAATACTGCACTTTCCCAACTTCTAGCTTAGATGCATCGTTGGTGCTGATTTTTTGAATCAAATCTAATGCTTCAGTTCCCCGAATAATAAACTCTCCCATGTGAGAAACATCAAAAACTCCTACGCTATTCCTTACCGCTAAATGCTCTTGCGTTAATCCAACATACTGCAACGGCATATTATACCCCGCAAATGGGACCATTTTAGCTCCTAACTCTATATGTACTTTATTTAGTGCAATCTCTTTCATATCAATCAATTATTTCATTCAAATATTTTAAATACAAGTCTTTTGTGGAAGAAACTGAATACTTTTTAATCACCGTATCTCTTCCTGCTTTACCGATTTGCAAACGTAATTCTTTATTCTCAATCAAGCTTGATAATTGTTCAAACCAATCTTCATCAGTAGAAGCTAAATATCCATTTTCTCCGTGATTGATTATCTGTTTATTTACACCAACGGGTGACATAATAGTGGCTGATTCCATAGCCATGTACTGAAGTCCCTTAAAACCGCACTTTCCCCTACTCCACTGATCATCCGTTAAAGGCATTACACCAATATCAATTTCTTCCAATTGTTCTATTTCCTTTTCTTTATCCCATTTTTCATTTTTTAATTCAATTCCTTCTGCCGACCAGGGTTGGTCGCAAATCACTTTGAAGTAAATCTTATCGCCATACTTCGAAGTTAGTTTTTGAAAAATAGGTTTGATCATTTCCAAATAATTACGGGTTGTTTCAGTCCCGGTCCATCCAATACAGACTCGGTTAGATGTATTTTGCTTTTCCCGTTTGTGATGCGTAGTATCAATTGTTGTAGGGATCACCTTTACATTTTCACAAAAGGCTGACGCATAATTTGCCAAATAATCATTGCCTGCAAAGACCATGTCAGCACTGCTAATAATAGCTTCCGTTTTTGAAGGATTTTTCAATAGTTGAAGTGCTTTATTGCCAGAGGAAAAATTGGGAAGCCAAATGGCGTCATCAAAATCGAAAACTACCTTTGCAGAAGATTTAGCAAACTCCTTTTCAAAATAGGTACTCGCCGTGAGTAACGCCTCTCTATGAATAAAAATAATATCAAACTTATTCATACGTTTCGCATCTTGATTCCTGATCTCTCTCGCGTTTTTAGCAATTAGTGCTTTCTTCAGGTATTTACCTTTCTGATACAAGAAATGGTCATCTTCCTCAGATAGGATGTTTGAAAAAGTTATTTTAAAATTATTCGCCTCTAAAAAATCGATGTATTGTTCGAACCTAAAACGTTGCGCCGGAGAACGGCCTTTTCTGTGATTTGTAATGATAAGAATCGTATTGCTCAAGCCTAAAGGTTTTTGTAAATGGAATCGTATTTCTCAATCCCTGATTCTAAGGTAAAATATTGCTTGGCAGCTTCACGAGTTTGTTCTTTCCCTTTCTCGAATTGTAAAATTTCTTCTGCCAACCTTTGATATTCTGATTGTGTAAAATGTTTCAAAACTACGCCACTTTTTGTTTCTCTTAAGATTGCATCTGTATCGCCTAAGCCAGAATTAGCAACTATTGGAAGTCCCAAACTTAATACTTCAGCTTGTTTTGTGGGAGAGACTGCTTTCCCTGAAAATGAGGTAACAATGAAGAAAATTGAAGCATTACCAATTGAAATGTATTGAGGAATTTCAGTGTATTCACAAGATGTAAGATAAATCGAATTAAAATCAAGTTCAAGCTCACTGCAAATTTGTTGAATTGCTGATGTATCACTTTTAGAAATAAAGAGAAACGAAGCATTTGCTTTGAGTTGCTTTAACACCTTAAAAAACGCTTACATTTCTAGTAACATGTATCTCGTACCTATAGATCTAACATAAGTTAGCACATAGTTACCTTCCGGCATTCCAATTGTTGCTCTCAATTCGTTTACTTTTTCATTCTTGATCTTGTGGTAATCAAAATGCTCAAAATCTACACAACAAGGAACGACCAAAAAACTATTTTTTGTGATAAACTCTTTTTGGATATAGCTTTTGGCATTCTCAGTCAAGGTTACAATGCAATCTACTTGTTTAAAAAGATACTTCTCTTTGCCCTTAAAATAGTTGTAGAGAAAACCATAAACAGGATTCTTTAAGTTCCAAATTTTGCCATCTACTCGTTCATCTGCCCAAAAACCACGAATGTCGAAAATGAATTTGATGCCTAATTTTTGTTGCAAAACCTCTCCCATCATCGCCGGTATTATGGATCGGCAATGTACCACCTTAATTTTGAATTCCTTAGCAATATTTAACGCCTCTGATTTTAATTTCTGAACTGTAAAGAATGAAGAGATAACAGGAATTGAGTTATCGTAATCAATATAGTTCCAACCAATATTTGCCTCTTCACATTTTTGAGAAACGATGGTGTGGTTCTTTTTAAAATTCTCGGACTTTTCGCAGCTCAGTATTTGAATTTTATGACCCTTTTTAGATAGGCCAATCAAATACGGTAATATTTGCGCTTGCCCAAGTGAGTCGGTTAGACCGTCGTAACTTATGAATAAAACATTTTTTACCATTCCCTAACCTTATTATTCATTGTAGACTACATCAACTATCAATTGATCTTTATCAAGATGGAAATAGAAGTTTTTATAAATTGTACTTGGCATTAAATTCCTATT
>JABAZP010000011.1 GCA_018608405.1 Flavobacteriales bacterium | reverse complement strand
CACCCTTTAATCCTTGAGGTCCTGTTAATCCGATAGGTCCTTGCGGTCCTGCAACTCCTGTATCACCCTTTAATCCTTGTGGGCCTGTTAATCCGATAGGTCCTTGAGGGCCAACTGCACTTCCTCCAACAACACTATCCGCTATGTTTGCACGTAAGGCATACGGCACACTCAGCAGTTGACTAGTTCCTGTAATGGTGTATGAGGTTCCCCCTGTAGGGTCTGTTTCTGTCTTTATGAAGTATGGTCCATTACCCCAGTCAATGCTGTTGAATGTTCCCGATACAACTGTCCCTGACCCTATTTCTATACTCACTAGTCCATTGATATTTGTGCTGGGACTATGCGTCTCTACATAAACTGGAGTAACTGTAATAGAGCCTTGAAGTATGCTAACTTGCATCCCTACCGCTTGATTTTTTACAAGACTATCTAATGCATTCCTAACAACTGCTTGATAACTCATTTTACTAGGTGCCTGGGCAAAAGTGGTGGCAGTTATCATTGCCGCTGCTACTACGGTGTATAGCTTTTTCATTATTTATTGGTTTTTATAACTCTAAATGTTTTTATCAATTGATTATTGTCTAGCACATTTAACAGGTAGGAGCTACCTGAAAAATCTTGTAAATTAATGCTAGTACGATTTTCTTTTACTGGCTTACCCACTAGTAACCTCCCTTGAATATCATAGAGTTGGTAGGATAATTTCTCATTCTTGTGGTTACCAATACTGAGGTGGATGACATTATTTGTTGGGTTTGGGTATGCTGATAGCTCTAGGTTAATCTCAGTTACCTCTAACCCAACTAGGGTTGAAATTTCATAGGGCTGCTGAATGCCTTGCGCTACAGAGCCATTAGCTCCATTGTTTGTGGTGTAAACTACCTGGCCAACAGTGTAACTTGATGAGCCACCACTTCCAACAGCATCACCTCCTGAGGCAGGGACCGTTTGCTGGGCATATGTCATAGAAACTGAGCAAAAAGTACAAATAAGGAAAACAGCTCTGTAAAAAGTATTTTGTGAAATCTTCATCCCGGGTTTTTTTATTTGGCTAACAGAATATGGGTTAAACATAATGTTTATTTAGCGTATCGTATTTTGATAAGCGTGTTTATTAGGTAAATACACATAGTTTTACTAATTTTTGTTTTTAGAATTTTCTAAATTAGTAGGATGAAGTTTAGACTAATATTCGCATGTTGTATAATGTTTTTTGCCAAATTTTTGTATTCTCAATCGGCAATTACAATTGATCAACAAAAAATTTTAGAACAATTAAAACTGGTTGAGGAAGATGATGATGTTTTACAAAAATTCAGTCATAATTTTTTAAAAAGTATTGTTGTTCAGAACGATTCTGTTATATACTACAATCCCAATGGCACTCTGCATCTATATAAGATTCAACTTGGGGAAAACATAATAGTTGAAAAACTCTCTAATGGAAAACATCATGGTCACAACTTCAACAGGTTATTGTACATGCATGACGATATAGTATACTCTTATGGTGGAGAAGGATTGTTCAATACCAACACTTCCCTGATTTTTTTTGACATAGTTTATAAAGAGTGGTATAAAAAAGATATAAAAAATTATCCATTTGATTCAAGGAGTATAATTAACTCATGGGTAATTGGTGACACATTAGCGGTTTTGCTGAATCACTGGTCCGAATATGCAGAAGAATCAAGCTACAAATACAATAAGTATTCATTTGGGTACATTAATCTTAAAGACTTTGAGTATAATCATCAATTCTCCTTCAATAATGAAAGCGAGAGCAATTTAGAAGATGCTGGAGGAGATTATATATTTCATTTTAAAGAATATACTTTATTTGGAGACAGAGAAGACAGTTTATTTTCTTTCTCTATTTTAAATAAAAATACTGGGGAATTATCACGCACACCATTTTTAACTAGAGTAGCGTATGTAGGAGGTAAGTCATCTCTATATATTAAAAACAATTTGATGTATTTCAGAAAATCAGAAAACGTAATAGACTCTGTAAATCTTGATTCAATAACACCATATAACAAGGAAAATTTTATCCAATTATATCAATCAAAATTGTCAAAGAGCGGCTTAAATTCCCCATTAGTTATTATAGGGATAGCTTTAATTGTGCTACTAGGGATATTTTTATTTAATAGAAGGAAATCGGATAAAAATTTAGAAGATAATAACCGTATTAAAGAAATTGAAAAAAGGCTAATTAAATTAAGGGGAGAAACTATAACCAAAGAAAAATTAGAGAGTCAACTAGAACTTAATTTTGGTAGTTACGAGACGATGAAAACAAATAGAAGCATTTATGTTCGCTTATTAAATGAAAGGGGGCTAGTAAAAATTGAAAGAGTTAGGAAAAAGGAGGATAAAAGATATTTTGATTATAAAATATCGTAAATAACCCTAAGAGAGCCTCAAACAAGTGAAAGGGGTCTTGGTAGCTGAATTACAGGAAAGGATATGCCGATGATTTAGCTATATGTCTTTAGAGACAACTCATCAAAACACCTTATTAGACTCGTTTTAAGCCCTTCTAAGGCGTTATCTAAACAAAACCAAGCAATTCCTTCTTTTGTGTGTTAATCACCATAAAATCAATGCAAATAAGCCTTCTTTAATAACTCAAAACCTCAGCAGGAACCTTAATAAAAGCTGAAATCTTTAAACATTAGCTACAGAACCAACCAGGGGTGGGGTTAACAGGAATGGTTTCCTAATTCAAGGGGTGTTGTGTAGAGCATAGTATAACTCCGTAACAGAGATTGTGTGACGATATATTATAGACGTTCTAAATGGAATAGACGTTCTAAATGGAACTAGAAACGAACTAAACAAAGCTATTTTAATAGCTCTGAAGCGCATATAGTATGGCCCTAAATAAATCTAATTAGGTCACTTTAACTATGTCTTATTTGCAGTATGAGTTAGGGTATAATAGTATAAATACCCAGTATCGTCAATATATAAATCCTAACTATTTTTTAATAAAAAAATATAAGATTTCTTTTAGGAGCAAACGAAGATAAAAATCAAATTTATATACTAACTCAAATAATCAAATGTGTTGCAGTTTGTC
>JABAZP010000002.1:2416-4212 GCA_018608405.1 Flavobacteriales bacterium | reverse complement strand
GTCGGGGTGGCAGGATTCGAACCTACGACCTCCTCGTCCCAAACGAGGCGCGATACCGGGCTACGCTACACCCCGAAGGTGTAATTTTTTAAGGTTGACCTTAAATTGGGAATGCCAAAATTACTAGTTTTCTTTCAATTAACTGTCAAAAAAACTTTATTTTAAAAGAACTATTCTCTTGCGGAGAGACAGGGATTCGAACCCTGGGTACGCTTGTAACGTACGACGATTTAGCAAACCGTTCCTTTCGGCCACTCAGGCACCTCTCCAATCCGGACGGCAAAAGTAATAATGTTATTTCATTCGAAATGAAAAAAAATCATTTAATTCAAATATTTTTTTCAGCTACTCTTCACTATCTTTAACGGTAGAAAGTCATGCCGTGAAAAAAATATTACAACTCCTTTTATTGCCTCTCTTGTTTTTTACATTAGCTTGTGAAAAAGCACCCAAAAACAATACCACTAATACTGTTATTATAAGAGAAAAGAACGATGCGTCAACGTTAAACCCAACAGCAGCCTCCGATCAACTTTCTGCTTATGCAGGAATGCAAATCTTTCAAACATTAACAAACGTTGATTTTAAAACTGAAAAAACCGTTGGAGTTCTTGCCACTGCTCCTGCTGTAATCGATTACGATAGTTTAGGAAAAATGCAAGCAACGTATACAATAAGAAAATGCAAGTTTTGATAATTCGGACAAGGTTACTTTTGAAGACATCCTGTTTTCTATTAAAGTAAATTTCTGTCCTTTGGTTTCAAACTCAGATGGAGCAAATTATTACGACTTTATTGAGAAAGTAGCAGCAAAAGACAACTATACATTTACCATTACATGCAACAGTCCTGCTGTATTGAACGAATTGCGCAGTGGTGACTTTTTTGTCTTACCAAAAAAGAATTACGACAGCTTAAATCTGCTTCAAAATTTTAGTTTGCACCGTTTAAAAACAGATTCGAACTTACTAGAAAACGATAGCATTATTAGATTCGCCGAAAGTTTCAACTCAAGCTTAACTCAAATAAATTCGGCCTCTTTTCAGGGCAGTGGACCGTATCGATTTAAAAAGTGGCAGAAAGGAGAACGTATTATTCTTGGAGTATTAGTACTGTAGGTGCGTTGCACAAGCTACTATTGCTAGGTTTATTTTCTGCACTGTATCTTATAATTCTTTTCGCATTCGGAAGGTTTAGCAAGCTACCAACGACTTAACTTGCACTAGCTGTTGACCTTACTATAAGCAGAGCTATAGAACTTATTGATGCCATTCCTTTGCTTTTCCTGTTAGTTTGTTTATCTGCATTTATTGAACCGTCCTTTTTCACAACCATTCTGATTATTTCAAGTGTTGCTTGGACTTCTATTGCGAAATTTACTAGAGGCGAAGTAATTAAAGTAAAAAATGAAGATTACATTCAAAGTGCCAAAGCGTTAGCATTGGATAACTTCCAAATAGTAAGGAAGCACATCTTACCAAATGCACTTGGTCCTGTTTTCGTTAGCCTATCCTTCGGAATGGCTGCAGCAATTTTATTAGAAGCTAGTTTATCTTTTTTAGGGATGGGTATTGCCGGTGAAGAAGCGAGTTGGGGGAAGTTAATATCATCTGCTCGAAACAACTATGAAGCGTGGTGGCTTGCTATTTTCCCGGGCTTGGCTATTTTCATAACGGTCGTTGCTAGTAATAAGTTGAGTGAATTGTTTCAACAAAAGAGATAAAGACTAAAGTCTTAAAGATTTGTGCAATTGTTTTTGAGAGGGTAGCATAGAGCACCAATTGTTAATTGTTAAT
>JABAZP010000002.1:0-2316 GCA_018608405.1 Flavobacteriales bacterium | reverse complement strand
TTTGTGCAATTGTTTTTGAGAGGGTAGCATAGAGCACCAATTGTTAATTGTTAATCGTCAATTGTTAATCTGGATACTCTACTCGAACATGGTAAATACTCATTAACTTGCGTTTAAACATTTTTTTAATCTCGCTAATGTCTTTAAAGGTAACGTCAGCATTAGCGAATTGGAGCTCTCTAACTTGGGAATCAATAATTGTATTGACCAATTTCTCAATTGATTCACCGTCGTATTTTGAAAGGCTTCTACTAGCAGCCTCCACCGAGTCTGCCATCATTAATACTGCAGTTTCTTTTGAATAAGGCAATGGACCAGGATATCGAAATCGTTTAGATGCATCTTTTTCGTCAGGGTTGTCTTCTATGTATTGTTTATAGAAGAAACGTGTGGTTGTTGTGCCGTGGTGTGTTCGAATAAAATCAATGATAATGTCAGGTAGTTTGTTCTTTTTGGCTAATTCAATCCCATTAATTACATGCTCTATAATTATAGCAGCACTTTCTTCAGGTGCCAGTTCACTGTGTGGATTGTAATCAGAATTTTGATTTTCTATAAAGTAATTAGGCATATTCATTTTACCTATATCGTGATACAATGCCCCTGTGCGCATTAAAAGTGCATTGCCACCAATAGCCCTTATTGCCTCTTCCGCCAAGTTAGAAACTTGTAATGAATGCTGAAAAGTACCCGGCGCCTTCATATTTAACTGTCTTAACAGATTATTATTAGTGTCCGCGAGCTCCATTAATGTAACATCTGAAACAAAACCAAATGCCTTTTCAAAAATATAAATGAGCGGATAGGCAAATAACGTAAGCATAGCGCTTCCAAAAAACCATCCAAGAAACTTCCAATCCGTTGCTTGAAAGCTTCCTTCTTGAATGAGGCCAATGCTCAAATAAACAATGCTGTAAACGAAAAAAACGACCAAAGAAGAAATAAATAACTGAGACCTATTTCTCAAGTTAACAATGCCTAGCAAAGTCAACATTCCTGTAATCATCTGAATAATGATAAACTCATAAGGGTTTGGAGCAATAAACCCTACAATAAGTATGGTAACCAAGAAGGTAAATAACGCCACTCGAATATCGAAAAAAGTTCGAATGATGATTGGGAGTACACAAAATGGCAACAAATATAAATTGATGTTTTCTATACTCAAAAAGACTTTTGCCCCAAACACAAAGAGTACAATTAGAAACAGTAGAAATACAATTTTTGTGTCACTGTTGATTATTTCTTTGCGGAAGGAAAATAAGAATAAACCCAATGACAATATAAGAAGCGCAACTAAAATCACTTGTCCTAATAAAATCAATGTCAAACTGCTACTCTCACCTAATTGAGATTCATATTCGGTTCGTAGGGAGTCCAAAATTTTATACTGCTCTTCCGTAAGCACATCTCCTGTACTAACTACCCGTTCCCCTTTTTGAATCATGCCTAAAGTAGGAGAAATGCTTTCTAACTCTTGCTTCAATACAAATTCATTTGTCTCTTGATCATAAGAAACATTTCTTTTTAAGCAGTTCTCCAAGGCATTGTTTATTAGCTTTCTGCCTAACTCGTCCTCCTTTTGTAACGAATTACTAACGTATTGAAATGCTGACCTTAATGTATAAAACTCAGAAATAGGCTTTACTACTTCAACGTTATTCTCTAAAACGGCTACCTCAAATCCTCCGTTTTTACCCTCTATGCTTGAATGAATTTCAATAACTCCTTGCTCATAAATCTGCTTCAACAATTTCTCTCCTTGCGAAAAATAGTTGCTTTTTAATTGCTTATCCTCTTTCCCATTTACTTCAGAACTTGAAACAGCATTCGACCAAGCTTTGTCAAATTCAATTGAAAAACGTTCCATTTCTTCCGCTTCAACTCTACCACTTTTAAAAAAATAAGGTTTCATTTGACCTTGAACCACCTTACGTTCTGAACTAAGTTCTTCAGCAGACTTGTAAATAGGGAAATCAAACGGTGCAATTAAATCGACGTGTTGCCAAGGTTTCCCTTTTTGAAATTCATATTTAAACTTCCCATCTTTTGGGAAAATAAAAACAATTAACCCCACTGAAAGACAAAAGAATATTACTTTCAATATAATTGAATGTCGATCTCTTATAAAGTTAAATACGCGATTCATTTTGTTTTGCAATTGAAATACTAAAGTAGTATTATTCTATTTGAACCTTTAGCTTAGAATAAGAGGTTTTGAACAAGAAGTTAAGGAAGATTTAAATTAGTTACTAAGCCGATTGTTGTAAGCTCCCCCAAAACTAGTACAGTTTAAAAGTAGAATTTCTAATTTTA
>JABAZP010000024.1 GCA_018608405.1 Flavobacteriales bacterium | reverse complement strand
TTTTTAAAAGCCCCTATTATTTATTTAATAGGGGCTTTTTTTGTAAGCTATTTTTATTCATTAGGAGTAAATGTTGTTAGTTATAGTTTAAATAGCGTTAAATTATTTTACCATAAGTTCATATCTTTAATTTTTAAAATATAATACCAGATGGTGGACCATTATTTAGATAGATTTAGAGGGGTTTTTGAAGAAGAATTGCTTAATGAGATCAAAGAGCAAGGAGTAATAAAATCGTTTGAACCGAATGATGTAATCATGGAAATCGGAAGTTTGATTCGCTCAACGCCCTTGTTACTTTCTGGGGTTGTGAAAATCATTCGTGAAGATAAAGATGGAGATGAGCTTTTACTCTACTATTTAGAGCAAGGGGAGTCTTGCGCAATGACACTTAATTCATGTATGAGGAAAGCACAAAGTGAAATTAGAGCAATTGCCGAAACAAAGGTTGAGATTCTATTTTTACCTCTTGTAAAAATGGAAGAATGGTCCGGTAAATATAAAAGCTGGAGAGATTTTGTTTTTGATAGTTATCATCAGCGATTTTCTGAGTTGCTAGAAACAATAGACCATATCGCTTTTTTAAATATGGAGGAACGTATTTTGAATTTACTAAAGAAGAAATCAGAAGTACGTAACATATTGGAAATAAGTCAAACACATCAAGAAATTGCAAATGATTTAAATACCTCGAGGGTTGTTGTGTCGAGATTGTTGAAAAAACTTGAACTAGATGGCTTGATAGAATTACATAGAAATCGAATTCAGATTTTATAGTCTCATTTCAAATAATCACAAGATATGCTAATGGATTATTCGGAGTTGGTAAAACACTTCTTTTGTTAGGTCAACTAGTAGTCTTATGTAACACAGGTTGCTCAATTTAATAAAAAGCTACACTAATTTTGCCTTATGGAATTAACAATGATTTTTGGTTTAATAGGAGCTTTGGTAATTGGAATTGTATTAGGGCTTATTGGTGGCGGAGGGTCAATCTTGACTGTCCCAATTTTAGTGTACTTACTAGCTATTAACCCAGTATTGGCGACTGCTTATTCCTTATTTGTTGTGGGGGTAACAGCGGCAGTAGGCGCAATAAGAAATATTCAAAAGAAACTAGTTGATTTGAAGACTGCATTTGTGTTTGCTGTCCCTGCATTTATAGCAGTTTATACCACCCGTAAATTTATTGTTCCTGCTATACCTGAAGAGTTATTTACTATTGGAGATTTTCTTGTTTCTAAGAATTTTGGGATTATGGTGTTTTTTGCGATTATTATGCTGTTAGCGTCGTACTCTATGATTCGGAAAAAGAAAGATGTTGAGGAAGTGGAAGAAAAGCCAAAGTTTAACTATCCACTAATTGTAGGAGAAGGATTTGGTGTAGGTATTATTACTGGGTTGGTAGGTGCTGGTGGTGGATTCTTGATTATTCCGGCACTAGTGATTTTGGCAAAGCTTCCAATGAAGAAGGCTGTAGCCACTTCATTGCTCATCATTGCTATAAAGTCATTAATCGGCTTTATAGGTGATGTAGAAAATTTAGTAATTGATTGGGCTTTTCTGTTAACTTTTACCGGTTTGTCAGTGGTTGGTATATTCATTGGAATCTACCTTAATCAGTTTATTCAAGGAAATAAATTAAAGAAAGCTTTTGGATGGTTTGTGCTGTTAATGGCTATCTACATTTTGTTAAAAGAGACAGTTTTGTAAAGGACATGCCATATTTACAGTTATTAAATGTTGGTAGGGTCATTGCAGATTAATTCATATTATAGATGATTAGAAAAAAACTTAAAGATGAAAATTGAACAGATATACACAGGTTGTTTAGCTCAAGGAGCATACTATATTGAAAGTAACGGAGAAGTGGCTATAATTGATCCATTAAGAGAAGTTGGAGACTACATAGCTAAAGCTAAAGAAGATGGAGCTAAAATAAAATATATTTTGGAAACCCACTTTCATGCAGACTTTGTAAGTGGCCACGTTTCCCTAGCACAAAAGATCGGAGCTCAAATTATTTATGGGCCAAATGCTAACCCAAGCTTTGAAGCTAAAATTGCTGAAGATAATGAAGTTTTTACCCTCGGGGATATTACATTAACAGCATTGCATACTCCGGGGCATACGATGGAAAGTACCACGTATTTATTAAAGGATGAGCAAGGGAAAGATCATGCAATATTTACAGGGGATACCTTGTTTTTAGGAGACGTAGGAAGACCAGATTTGGCACAAAAAGCCGCAGATATGACCCAAGAGGATTTAGCGGGTATTTTGTTTGATAGCCTACACACTAAAATTATGCCGTTAGCCGATAACATAACAGTTTATCCAGCTCATGGGGCAGGATCAGCTTGTGGCAAAAACATGATGAAGGAAACTGTTGACACATTGGGGAATCAGAAAAATATGAACTATGCATTGCGAGCAGATATGACGAAGGAGGAATTTATTAAAGAAGTAACCGATGGCTTGGCTCCACCGCCACAATACTTTCCACTAAATGTAAAGTTGAATAAAGAGGGTTATGAAGATGTTGATAAAGTGATGGAGCGAGCAGCTTCTAGGGGAATGACCCCAGAGGCATTTGAGGCAGCAGCCAACGAAACAAACGCGATTGTACTCGATGTTCGGAGCCAAGAAGAATTTGTGATGGGCCACGTACCTAGATCAATATTTATAGGAATTGACGGAGGTTTTGCTCCATGGGTAGGTGCACTAATAGCGGACGTTAAACAACCTATTTTACTCGTTACACCTGAAGGAAGGCTAGAAGAAGTTTTAACCAGATTGTCTCGGGTAGGTTTCGACAATACTATTGGATTTTTAGAGGGCGGAATAAAGGCTTGGAAAGCTGCAGGTAAAGAAATAGACACAATAGAGTCAATTTCTGCAGATCAATTCAATAGAGACATTGGTTTACACAAAACATTTGATGTAAGAAAAGAAGGAGAATATAATTCATCTCACGTTAATTCGGCAGAGTTGACACCGTTAGATAATTTGAACGATCATTTAGCTGAATTTCCAAAAGAGGATAAATTTTTCATTCATTGTGCCGGAGGATATAGAAGTGTAATTGCTTCTTCCATATTAAAGTCAAGGGGTATTCACAACATGATTAACGTAGAAGGTGGCATGAGTGCTATTGAGAAAACAGGAGTAGAGATTAAGACCAGTACTTGTTCAAAGACATAAGTGCAGAAGAATATGATAAGAAAGGCGAACCATTTAGTTCGCCTTTCTTTTTTACTTTAATTTCGCCAACAGATACTATTCAATTAATCGTTTATTATGCCTTTTATAAAATTAGGAATCACAAAATACTTGGGAGATAAGCTTGCGGAAGAGGGTTTTAATAAGTTATATCCAATTCAAGAAAAAGCCATACCATTTATCTTAAAAGGAAAGGATGTTTTGGCTTTGGCGCCAACCGGTTCTGGAAAAACAGCAGCATACGTGCTACCGATTTTAACCAACCTCAAGGGGAAAACAGTAACGACCAATAGACATATAAATGTTTTGGTATTGGTTCCTACACGAGAATTAGCGATACAAGTAGAGCAGGTTTTTCGTTTATTCGGCAAGAGCCTGCCGTTCCAATTTAAATCATTTGCCGTATATGGAGGAGCCTCCATTAATCCTCAAATGAAGTCTTTGCAAAATGTAAATGTTTTAGTTGCAACACCTGGGAGATTAATAGAATTAGTAGAATCCAATGCGCTGCATTTTTCTGAGCTCAGTTTTTTAGTTTTGGATGAGGCGGATAAAATGCTCAACCTCGGCTTTAAAAAGGAGGTGGATAAAATCTTAAGCCTCTTACCTAAAAAACGACAGAACCTTCTGTTTTCTGCAACTTTAAGTCAAGAAGTTAGAAAAATAGAACAATTGGTTCTTCATCAACCTGAAGTGATTGAAATAAAGTCAGAAACTAATGACCTAAGTTTAATCCAGCAGACGGGTTATTTTGTGACAGCCGAGAAAAAGGGGCCATTATTAAGACATATTATCCAAGAGGAGAAGTTAAACCAAGTGTTAATCTTTACATCTTCAACATATCAAGCCGATCTAGTGGCAGATAAATTAAGAAAGAATGATATAAATGCCGTCGCAATTCACTCTAAAAAAAGCCAAGGTAAAAGAAGAGAGGCACTAGCCGATTTTAAATCAGGGAAATTGCGAGTACTCGTTGCAACTGATTTGCTATCAAGAGGTATTGACATAGAATTCTTGCCCTATGTAATAAATTACGAACTGCCTCGATCACCAAAAGATTTTATCCATAGAATAGGAAGAACAGGAAGAGCCGAGAATCCCGGGAAAGCTATAACATTAGTCACTGAAGAAGATAAACATCACTTTCGTGTTATTCAGAAAAAAATGAAGCGCTGGGTAACGATGATTGATTCTGAGAACCTAGACTTCATGCAGGGCTAATGTTTCTTGGTGAAGCCCTACAAGTTCTAACCCGCAAAATCTTTTAGAAAATTCAGCAGCATTAAAGAGTCCACTAGTAAAAACAGAAGGTGTGATTAAAAAATTTATAAAATGATTACAACCAAAAATATTTTCGGAGTAAGCATTGGTTTTAATCCAAGAAAACAAATCATATTTTTTATTGTTTTTTGACCTATGGAAATACTATTTAAACCATGGCCATGGTATGTGTCTGGGCCATTAATAGCATTAGTAATGACATTGTTACTGTTAATGGAAAAACGCTTTGGAATGTCTTCAAACCTTAGAACTCTTTGTGCTATTTGCGGAGCAGGGGATAAAGTTAAGTTCTTTGATTTTGATTGGAAAAAGCAACAGTGGAATCTGATTGTAATAGCTGGTGTAATTATCGGAGGTTTTATTGGAAGCACATTACTTTCAAATGATGTAGCTGTTGACTTGGAAGAATCAGTGGTACAAGATCTGAATGCGATGGGCTTTAAGGATGCAGGAGAAGCATATATGCCTGCGAAATTATTTGATTTATCTGTTGTTACCGAGTGGTCGAGCCTACTACTTCTAACAATTGGAGGGTTTTTAGTTGGGTTTGGAACTAGATATGCCGGCGGTTGTACATCGGGCCACGCCATTTCTGGTCTTAGTAACCTTCAATTACCTTCGCTTATAGCGGTGATAGGGTTCTTCATTGGCGGACTACTAATGATTCATGTTATATTTCCTTTATTATTTTGATATGAGAAGAGTAATTTATTTATTGATAGGTATATTTTTTGGAATCGTTCTTATTAAGTCTGAAGCGGCATCATGGTTTAGAATTTATGAAATGTTCCGTTTCAAGTCATTCCACATGTATGGCATTATTGGATCAGCAGTCGGTTTAGGCATAATTGCGCTGCAACTAATCAAGCGGTTTAAAATAAAATCTTTCTTTGGTTCAGAAATCATTATCCCACCAAAAGATAAAGGCATTACTCGCTATTTAGTGGGCGGTTCTATTTTTGGATTAGGATGGGCGCTCGCAGGGGCGTGCCCTGGTCCTATGTTCGTATTGGCAGGTGCCGGCTACTTGCCAATTTTGCTAGTTATCTTGGCCTCAATTTTTGGGACATATGTTTACGGAGCTCTAAAAGATAAATTACCGCACTAATCGCGTTCTATCAGATGATCATCAACTTTTATGTTGAGCGCTTTTTCGAAGAAGTTATGGAGTATAATAAGCTGGTCTTTTCCCAACTTTTTACCAAAGTTGGAAACTAAATAAATACTTAGAAATAGAACAACCAATACAGGTGTCAACCATAAAATTCCTGCAGGTTTTTCAAGACTTAGATTTGATAACCCCACCATGGTTGAAATAATCGCTGAGAAACCTACAACGCAATAGAAGAATATAAACATAGTCCAGACCGACGGCTTAGGTCCATAGAGCCCTCTAATCTCTGTTACTCCTTCCACTTCTTCTACCGTAACGGTGAGTTGTGGAGACCAAAAATGTTGGTGCTGCTTTAGAATGTTAATCACGCCAAAACCATGCTTAATGCTACCTGTGCATGTAAATTCTTCTGACTTAATGGTGTTGGAAACCAGCTGTTGAACTTCTTCAACACTGTTCGTTACTTGCAGGTGAAACCTGGGTCGTATGTGATTGATTTGATCTGTTGTGATTGACAAGAATGTTCGAGGTTTGGTTTTAGCTAAGATAGAAAAAAACACAAAAAATCCCATCCTAATAAAGTAGGATGGGTTGAATATTTATGCTGAATGAAAAAAATAGTTAGAACTGTATTGTTTTAATCAAAAGGCTGTATAAGAGTTATTTGAAATTTTATTAATGTATTCCATTCATCCACTTTCTCAAAGTAGGGACCATAAAAAACAAGATTAATGCTGCGCCACCCACTACGGCTACTCCCCAAATAAGATAAGTATTGGAGTACACCTCCAAGGTCTCTATTTGACTAGCATTCTCACCTAAGTCTTCACTAGCTGTTAACTCTCCTATTAGGCCGGCCATTTTATTTGCTAATGCGATAGATAAAAACCAAGCTCCCATAACAAAACCAATGGCTTTCTTCGGAGATAATTTGGTGATCATCGAAAGCCCAACAGGGGACAAACTCAATTCCCCCATAGTATGGAAAAGGTACATTAATACTAGAAATACAACAGGTACAATTCCTTCAACAGCAAAAAAATGAGAGCCGAGAACTATAAATGCAAAACCTAGTGCCAAAAGCGAAAGCCCAAGTACAAATTTCATCGGAGTGGAAGGTTCCTTACCACTGTTTCTCATTTTGATCCACATCCATGAAAAAATAGGGGCTAAAGTCATGATAAAGAAAGCATTGAAGAATTGAAAAATGGAAGCCGGAATTTCAGAACCTAAAACAACCCGATCTATGTTTCTTGCAGTAAATAAAGTAATGGACCCACCGGCTTGTTCAAATAAAGCCCAAAAAACTGAATGAAATAAAAATAATACAACCACCACCCATAAACGTTCCTTGCCAGATTTACTCTCTTGCTTAGAGGACATAAAAAGCAGCACTCCTAGAATACCGACACTTAAAACTATCAAAATCCATGTAACCACATTGCTCAAATTCAAAAATTGGGCACTGATTGGAATGAAAATTAACGTACCTATAATTGTCAGTAGTTGGTTACGTTTTAGTTTAGGATTGTCAATTTTTACGAAAGATTGTGCTTCTAACGCAAGAACTTCTGCTCGTTCTTCTTTTGTAGCATTTAATAAAGCAATGTCTGTTGATTCATCAATTTCAGGAAAATCTTCTAGTGAGCTTGGGTTTATTCCTTTCATTCCAAAAGATTTAGGTCCGAAAGCCCAGAAAACTACTAATCCTAACATCATACCGATTCCAGCTAGACCGAATCCGTAGTGCCAAGAAATTTGCTCTCCTACATATCCGCAGGTTACGATCGAAAGTAATGCACCAATATTAACCCCCATGTAAAAGATAGTAAATGCCCCGTCTTTTCTACTATCATTTAAGCCATAAAAGCTTCCCAAAAAGCTCGAAATATTTGGCTTGAAAAATCCATTTCCAATTATAATGAATGCCAAGGAGATGAAAAACAGTTGCATATTTCCACCAAAGAACATTCCCTCTAAAGCTAAAGCAAAGTGTCCTGCCATCATTAAGGCACCTCCAAACAAGATAGCTTTCCGAAATCCCAGTACTTTGTCAGCTAAAATTCCTCCAACAACCGGGAAAAGGTATACCATAGCAGTGTAGGAACCGTAAATACCCAATGCTTTGGTATCAGCTTCACTTTGACTCAGCTCACGAAATAGCTCTTGAACCATATATAAAGTAAGTAAAGCCCGCATTCCATAGTAGGAGAAGCGTTCCCACATCTCAGCAAAGAAGAGAACAAATAGTGCTTTTGGGTGAAGTTTACGGTTGGTATATATGATGATTGGAACCCAAATGAGCACGAATGCCCAAGCAACTACCATAATCCAGAATCCTATATTCATTGGTTTGTATTTTTAAGTTAAACGCTTGGCTTGTCAGCTAATTCAAATCCTTCTGCTTCTTCGTTATGGGTACCTTCTTGTGTGTCTTCAGCACCATGTGCTAATCTTTTTAAAGGCTTCAATAAAGCTATAACTAATAAGCCAATAGCAGAACAGAATATTGCGATACCGGTGAATATTTCTAATTCTCCAGCAGACTGAGACCACTCACCAACAATACCCGCTACTTTGTTTCCTAAACCGGTTGCTGCAAAGTAAGCTCCCATCATCAACGATGCATACTTCAATGGAGCAAGTTTAGTAATGTAAGAAAGCGCCACCGGAGAAGCACATAGTTCACCTACGGTGTGAAATAGGTAAGCCAATATCAACCAATACATAGCAGAAGAACCTTCTGCTTCGAACTGAATTGATGCAGCGGACATGAATAAAAACCCAACACCCATGATGATAACTCCAATAGCCATCTTGAAAATGGAAGAAGATTCCTTACCTCTTGTTTTCCACCATACCCAAAAAGATGCGATTGGCACACCCAAGGTGATAATGAAAAACGCATTTACCGATTGAAACCAAGAAGCTGGCACGGCATTACCTATGAAAGGAATACTAAAACTTAGACTTAAGTCTGTTTTTTGTGCGGTGTAAATATTCATAAGACCTCCCGCTTGTTCAAAGGCACCCCAAAAGACGATGATCAGTAAGAAAGAAATTCCCATAACTTTCATCCTATCCCATTCAATATTGGATAGTGGTTTAGCTTTAGCTGCTGCTTCAGCTGGTGAAAGATCTTTCGTTGCTTCACCAACGCCACTAAGGAACTTTTGGCCCCACATAAATACAGCTTGACCCAATAACATTCCTATTCCCGCTAAACCAAAACCATAGTGCCAACCGTATACTTCTGCTATGCCACCAACAATCAAAGCTGATAAGAATGCTCCTATATTAATTCCAATATAGAAGATGGTAAAACCTTTGTCGCGTCTTAAATCTCCTTGAGGGTAAAGACCACCTACCATAGTCGAGATGTTAGGCTTTAAGCCACCAACACCTAAAATAATTAAACCTAAACCGGCATAAAATGCCCACAGGGCGTCGACAGCTAAAATGCCGTGTCCTGCGCATAATAGAAGTCCACCAATTAATACTGTTCGTTTTTGACCCCAAAGTTTATCTGCAATTAAGCCACCTGCAATCGACATTACATAAACAAGCATTGTATATGTGCCATAAAGACTTATCGCATCACTTTCATCCCAACCAAAACCGGGATTATCACCGTTAACATTTGATATTAGATACAGCACCAAAATTGCTCTCATACCATAATACGAGAATCGTTCCCACAATTCTGTAAAAAATAAAATGTAAAGTCCTTTTGGGTGACCCCATAATTCTTCTTTAGCTGCTACTGCGTTTGCCATAATATAGTTTTAGGTGTGTTTGGTTTTTTAAAGAATGTCTAAAATAGTAAAATTTGCTAAGCTTTCTGTCTCCCGAAAACGAATGTTGATTTATAGGTTTTCCAATACGAAATTGGTCATCTTCGTGTACAAATGATACCGAGTATTTCCGCCGTAAATCCCGTGATTTTTATTGGGATACACGAATAAGTCAAATTGTTTATCAGCATCTACCAAAGCAGAAATCATTTCAGAGGTATTTTGCAAGTGAACATTGTCATCTGCCATACCGTGAACTAAAAGGTACTTGCCTCTAAGTTTCTCTACATGGTTAATTGGAGAATTGTCGTCGTAACCATCTTCATTTTCTTGTGGTGTTTGCATGTATCGTTCCGTGTAAATAGAGTCGTAAAACCTCCAATTAGTAACCGGAGCAACCGCAATGGCAGCTTTAAAGTAGTCGGCACCTTTTAGTAAACAAAGTGAAGACATGTATCCACCATAACTCCAACCTTGAACCCCTATTCTAGAACCATCAACATACGGCAGAGAGGCAAAATATTTAGCTGCTTCAACTTGATCTTCAGTTTCGTATTTTCCAAGCTGCTTATAGGTAAGTTTTTTGAAATCAACACCTCTAGCTCCTGTTCCTCTGTTGTCAACTGAAACAACAATGTATCCTTTTTGAGCCAATAACTGATGCCAAAAGAAGTTCGATCCACCCCAAGAATTGGTAACAGTTTGAGATCCCGGACCACCATAAATGGTTAAAAATACTGGGTATTTTTTAGTTTCATCAAAGTTCGGTGGCTTAATCATCCAAGCATTTAATTCCACATTTTGCGAAGTCTTGAAGCTAAAAAAAGTTTTTTCTCCAATCTCATATTCAGCGAGCGTCTGACTTAAGTTCTGATTGTCTTTTAATACTCTAATGGTATTTCCAGAAGCATTATTTAACGAAACATAATTTGGAGTATTCGCCGTTGTGTGATAATTGATGAAATAAGTGAAACTATTGCTAAAATCAGCGCTGTTGGTTCCGTCCTTTTTTGTCAATCTTTTTTTTCCAGAACCATCTAGGTTAATAGCATAAACATTTCTGTCCATAGGAGTAGTTTCTGCTGATTGAAAATAGACGATTCCTTTTGATTCATTAATGCCATAATACTCAGTTACCGGCCAATCGCCTTTGGTAATCTGATTTTTTAGGCTGCCATCGATATTGTGCAGATAAAGGTGCTTGTATCCTGATTTTTCACTTAAAATAATAAAGTGTTGTTGATCTGCCATAAAGTGAACGTCAAAAGGCATTTCAATGTAGGTGTCACTTTTTTCTGTATGGACAGTATTAGCTTTTCCAGTCAAGGCATTTACTACATTGATGCTAACTTCATTTTGATGCCTATTAGATGAAATAACGGCCAAGGTATTTGCATCTTTTGTCCACTCAATAGAAGGAATGTATTCATACGCTATTCCAAGGTTTACATCGATGGTTTTGGCTGAAGCTATATCATATATCTTGATAGCTACTTTCGCATTCTCTTCTCCCGCTTTTGGATATTTGAATTGGTAGTCTGAAGGGTAAAGGCCATCATACATTTTCATGTTCCATTGCTTTACGGCAGCTTCATCGAATCGATAAAAGGCTAATTTTTCGCCATTAACTGACCATTGAAAAGCTTTCGAAAGTTCTAACTCCTCTTCGTAAACCCAATCAGATGCTCCATTTATTATTTTATTGAATTCGCCATCTTCGGTTATTTGTACAACTTTATTTGTCGTAAAGTCTTTAAAAAACAAGTTGTTGTTCATGACGTATGCAACCTTATTACCTGAAGGAGAGAAGTCAGCATACATTTGTTTATCCTCCTTGGCCAATTGCTCAATTTTTTTACTTTTTAAATCGTAAACAAAGAAATTAGCTTTAGAAGACCTTCGGTAAATGGCTTCAATCTCAGTTCCAATTAAAACCTTTTTCTCATCAGAAGAAAACTCGTAGCTCTGCATTCTAAGAGGTTTGCTATTAAATACTAGGTCTTCGGCATTAATTAGGGTAGCTGCCTTTTTTCCAGTTTTATAATTGTACTGCACTAAGTTTACCCCTGATTTACCTCTCTCTAGGACCGTGTAATTTTTCCCATCATTCATTGAACGCACTCCTCGAACAGTTTCACTTGAAAAGGTGTAGTTTTTCCAAATGTCCTTCAAGTCAATCATTTTTTTCAAGGGCGGAGCGTAATCACTCTGTCTATTAACTTCCAAGACATCTTTTCTCTCTTCGATCTGAGCATTTATGGTACTTGCTAATAAAATGCTAATAAATACTAGTGCAACTCTATTCATGTATAATTTCTTTAGATAATTTTAGGAAGTCCAATTTAGCCAAATATTACTAGTAAATCTAATTGCATGAAAAACGAATTCTCGAAAATTGAAGAACAAGATTTAGAATATTTTAAGTTGCTAGTAACGGAAAAAAATTGTCTTACAACTAAAGATAGATTGGTAGAATACGACCATGATTATACGGAAGATTTACACTATCTACCTCATGTGGTACTAATCCCTGAAACGGTAGAACACATTTCGGCTATTGTAAAATATTGCAATTCAAAAAACTTCCCAGTTACTGTTCGTGGTGCGGGTACTGGCTTAAGCGGAGGGGCTTTACCTGTTTACGGAGGCGTGTTAATTAGTATGGAAAAATTCAATTCTATCATTAATATAGATCTTGATAATGCTCAGGCCACTGTTGAGCCGGGCGTTATTACCCAAGTTTTCCAAGAAGCAGTTGCAGTGAAAGGGCTTTTTTATCCCCCTGATCCGGCAAGTAAAGGCAGCTGTTTTATTGGGGGGAATTTAGCTGAGAATAGTGGTGGTCCAAAAGCAGTAAAATACGGAGTCACAAAAGATTTTGTTTTGAATTTACAGGTAGTTTTAGCGGATGGTTCTGTGATTTGGACCGGAGCAAATGTGATAAAAAATGCTACTGGGTTAAACGTAACCCAATTAATGGTTGGTAGCGAAGGCACATTGGGAGTTATTACGAAAGCAGTATTTCGACTATTGCCTCTGCCTAAAATTGATATTTTAATGTTGGTACCTTTTAAAAAGGCTGAACAAGCCTGCCAAGCCGTTTCTACAATTTTTCAAGCCGGTGTAATTCCAAGTGGTTTAGAGTTTATGGAGAAAGATGCGCTCCTCTTTGCAAAGAAATTTATTGATGGAATAGAAATTGAAATTGATGAAACTGATGAGGCTCATTTGCTTATTGAGTTGGATGGGAACGACGAAGGTGTGTTAGTTAAAGAAGCAGAACTAATTCATGAATTATTGGATCAATTTGAATGTGGTGAAATATTATTTGCCGACTCACAAGCTCAGAAAGATAGGTTGTGGAAATTAAGGAGGAGTTTGGGAGAAGCAGTAAAAGTAAACTCTATCTATAAAGAGGAAGATACGGTAGTAAAAAGAGCTGAATTACCTAACTTATTAGTTGGAGTGAAAGAAATTGGAGAGCGCTTTGGATTTAAATCAGTTTGCTACGGACATGCCGGAGACGGTAATCTGCACGTCAATATTTTAAAAGGCGACATGACTGACGCTGAATGGGATGGAGAGCAATTGAAAATGGGAATTAGAGAGATTTTTAAATTGTGCAAGAAACTTGGAGGTACAATTTCAGGTGAGCACGGAATAGGATTAGTTCAAAAGGAATACATGGGTTTAGTTTTCTCAGAAAGAGAAATAAATCTTCAGAAATCAATAAAACGAGCCTTTGATCCAAAAGGAATATTGAACCCTGGAAAAATTTGGGCATAAAAAAACACGCCATAAGCGTGGTTTTTACTAGCGTTAAGACTATTTCTTAACGTAAATTTTTTCTTTAATTCTAGCAGACTTTCCTTTCAAGTTTCTTAAGTAATAGATTCTAGCTCTTCTTACAGAACCACTTTTTATCACTCGAATACTTTCTAAGAAAGGAGATGCCATTGGGAATACTCTTTCAACAGCCATCCCACCTGTAACTTTACGCACAGTGAATGTTTCGTTAACACCTGTATTTCTTCTTTGGATTACGGTGCCCTGAAAAACCTGAGTTCTTTCTTTTTCCCCTTCTTTAATTTTATAAGCTACTGCTATAGTATCTCCTGCTCGAAACTGGGGATGTTCGTGCGTTGGGTTTAAGTCTTGTTCTACGAATTTTATTGCGTCCATTTCTTCAAAAATTATGCTCTATAAAAGAGGAGAGCAAAGGTAGTATTTTCTATATAAACAGCAACTTCTTATTCAGAATATTTTTTATACAAATCTGGGCGCCTAGTTTTAGTGCGTTCTAGGCTCTTTTTATGCCTCCAAAGTTCTATCTTTTTCAAGTCTCCTGAGGTTAAAATAGCAGGAACTTTCATTCCCTTATACTCAGCAGGTCGTGTATAAACTGGAGGTGCCAATAAATTATCTTGGTACGAATCAGATAGAGCCGAAGTTTCGTCGTTCAAAACACCCGGTAGTAAACGAATAATACTGTCTGTTAGCACAGCGGCAGCCAATTCACCACCTGAAAGAACATAACTTCCAATAGATATCTCTTTGGTAATATAGGCCTCCCGAGCTCTTTCGTCAATTCCTTTATAATGTCCACAAAGAATCATCAAGTTTCCTTTTAAAGACAAATTATTGCTCATCGCTTGGTTGAGTTCTTCTCCATCAGGCGTCATGTAAATTATTTCATCATAATCTCTTTGCGCCTTTAATGACGAAATGCAGTTGTCTATAGGTTCTATTGTCATCACCATACCCGCGCCACCACCAAAAGCGTAATCATCAACTGATTTTTGTTTCTGAGTTGAATAGTCTCGTAAATTATGAACGTGTATTTCGGCCAATCCTTTTTCTTGCGCACGTTTCAGGATAGATGCGGAAAAAGGGCCATCTAGTAATTCAGGTAGTACAGTTATAATGTCGACTCTCACTTGATAATTTTTTACAAAATTACTCGTTTTAAATCAACTTAATATTGAGGGCAAAAAGCTTGTTTAGCTTTCTTAATTTTGGTTCAAATGAAGAAGAAAAATAAAAGATTTAAGATAGGAGGACTTGTTTTCCTCCTTTTGTTTGTAGCTGCAGGATACTTGTTCGTTAATTATTATGGCAAAATTTTTTCTGCGAATACCTCGATTAATAAGAGTGACCCTTATATTTATGTAAACACAGGGGCTAATTTAGATGACTTAGTAAGTCAATTGGAAGAGCAAAAGATATTATTAGATAAGCAATCTTTTTTATGGGTTGCTGATCAAAAGTCGTTTACTACTCCAAAACCGGGTAAGTATAGACTGAAGGAAGGAATGAATAACAACGAATTGGTAAACCTTCTGCGGTCAGGGCAGCAGGAACCAGTGAAATTGACATTTAACACCATTCGCACGCCTAAAGATCTTGCAGGTAAGGTGGGAAAACAATTAGAGGCAGATTCAGTTGAAATATTGAAGATGCTAACCGATAAAGCATTAGCTGATAAGTATGGCTTTAATGAAAAAACATTTATGACTTTGTTTATTCCAAATACCTATGAGGTGTATTGGAATACTTCTGCTGAGGAATTTGTGCAACGTATGGCTAGAGAGTACAAAGCGTTTTGGACGGAGGATCGAAAGGCTAAAGCTAAGGCGCTTAACTTAAGTCAGTCCGAGGTATCGATTTTGGCATCAATTGTTCAAGCTGAGCAATCCGAACACCGAGATGAACGACCTAAAGTAGCAGGTTTATACGTTAATCGGATGAAGAAAAAAATGAGACTGCAATCCGACCCTACGTTAATCTATGCAACAGGCGACTTCTCTATAAAAAGAGTGTTGAACAAACACATGCAAATGGACTCACCATATAACACATATATGTATGCTGGTTTGCCTCCGGGTCCAATTAATTTGCCGGAGATTTCGTCCATTGATGCCGTTTTGGAGTATGATAAGCATGATTACATTTACATGTGTGCAAAGGCTGATTTTTCTGGATACCATAATTTCTCTCGCTCCTTTTTTCAACACAACGCTTATGCCAAGGCCTATCGCAATGAGTTGAATCGAAGAAAAATCATGAAGTAAATAGATTAATATTGGCTTCACATGAAGGTTTACTAAGTTCCTTGTATTTTTTTTACTTTTGCCAACCTTAAAAGGAGAAAGATATGTCAAAAATAAAATTTGGAACAGACGGGTGGAGAGCCATCATAGCAAAAGATTATACCGTAGCTAATGTAGCAAGAGTTTCGCAAGGAACGGCAGATTGGTTGAAAGCAAATTTCGATAAGCCAACATGCGTAATCGGTCACGATTGTAGGTATGCCGGGGAGATGTTTGCAGAAACAACGGCAAAAGTTTTAACATCAGCCGGTGTCAAAGTGTATTTGGCAAAGGGTGCAGTTTCAACTCCAATGGTATCGCTAGGAAATGTAAAGTTATCAGCTTCGTTGGGCGTTGTGATTACAGCATCTCACAATCCTCCTTCGTATAATGGATTTAAATTAAAAGGACATTTTGGCGGGCCATTACTGCCAAAAGAAGTACAAGAGGTAGAAGATTTAATTCCAGATACAACATCAATAGATTTAGATTCTATTAAGATGGAAGACCTAGTTGCTCAAGGGAAAGTTGAATATGTTGATTTGGAGCAAATGTATATTGATCATGTTGAAGCGAACTTCGACATGAAATCGATCAGAGAATCAAACATGAATTTTGCTTTTGACGCGATGTATGGTGCAGGTCAAGATGTTATGAGAAGATTGTTGCCTGACATTACGTTTTTACACTGTGAGCACAATCCAGGTTTTGATGGTCAAGCGCCAGAACCTATACATAGGAATTTATTAGAATTTTCCGAATTGTTAAAAGTGTCTGAAGGGGATTTAGATTGCGGCCTAGCCGTAGATGGAGATGCAGATCGCATAGGGTTATACAATTCAAAGGGGGAGTTTATTGATTCGCACCACATTATTCTTTTACTAATCAATTACCTTTCAAAAGAGAAGAAAATGACGGGTAAGGTGGTAAATGCCTTTTCTGTTTCTCCAAAAGTTAAGAAAATGTGTGATGCCTATGGTATCGACTACGAAGTAACTAAAATTGGATTTAAGTATATCGCGGGACACATGGTTTCTGAAGATGTGTTGGTAGGTGGAGAAGAGTCTGGCGGAATTGCTATAAAAGGTCACATTCCTGAAAGAGATGGAATTTGGATGGGCTTAGTAATTTGGGAGTACATGGTGAAGTCTGGGAAGTCATTGGATGATTTAATTGCAGAGGTTTATGAGGTAGTTGGAGCATTTAAATTTGAAAGAATTGACTTGCACCTAGAAGAAGCTGACAAATTAAGAATAATGGAAAGTTGTAAAAACGATGAGTACAGCCAGTTTGGTTCTTACAAAGTTGAACGTATTGAAAAGGTAGATGGATTTAAATTCTACTTTGCAAATGACGAGTGGGTCATGATTCGACCGTCGGGAACGGAGCCTGTGTTGAGAACATATGCAGAGTCTGAAACAACTGAAGGAGCATTTAAGATTTTGAAAGAGGTACACGAAACGATCAATGGATAGCAGTTTCAAGAATTAGATAATTAAAAAAGCCCTTACAGCGATAGTTGTAAGGGCTTTTTTAATGCACTAAATTGAAATATGTTTAGAGGTCAAGTATTTTTACTTTTCCTTGAAAGGTTTTCTTTCTGCCATTGCTATTTTCAATTTCAGCTTGCCAAGCAAAGGTTCCCTCAAGTACGTTTCCTGAATTATTATTCATTCGACCATTCCATCCTTCATTTTTATCGTTGGTTTTAAACACAGTTCGTCCCTCCATATCCATAATTTCTAGAGTGAAGTTAGTGAAGGTGTAAGGTTGCAACGCTTCAAGAATAAACTCATCATTCATGCCATCTTGTTTAAAAGGAGTGAATGCATTAGGAAATATCGTTGGTGTAAAGTGTTTTTCCATAACCACTGTCTTGGTTGTTGTTGAAGTACAACCGTTTTCAGAGGTGTAATCCAAATTCATTTGATATGTTCCTGGGTTTTCAAACCACCAAGCAGTAATTTTTTGAAATTGTACCCTTTCGTTGTATTTGTCAACATACCAAATGTACTCACCTGGTTGAGGATTGGTAGCAATCAATCTAACATTGTTATCGTAAAATGGATTGTCAATGTTTTCAAATTCAAAGTCCATAGCTTGAGCTGATGAGATGGTTATTGATTTAGAAAACTTCCCAAGAACTTCTTGCCCGTTTGAAATAATAAATGTTAGCTTATTTTCCCCTGCTTCATCAAAGGCGAAGGAGTTTTTAGCGTCTTGACCTTTTATAGTCTCATCGTTTACAAGCCACTCAAATGTTAAGTCTTCTTCAAGGCTTGTTACGTATTCTCCTTCAAACTCAACTAAAGTGTTAATGCATGTTTTTGTTAATACATTAATGTTGAGAAAATCTAATTCAGGCGCTAGTTCACGCTCAACAATCGCTTCTGATTCAACGGGTCTTGAAGACTTCGAAGGTGTATTGTTTACCTGTTGATTCTTAACTACCTCGGGCTTTTCTTTTAATGGAGCATTTGCCGGAGTTACTTTTTCCTCTTCAAGAACTTGAGATGTTATGATTTCTTTAACGGGAATATTTTCAGAAGTTGTAGTTCCGTCTTCTATTGTGCTTGATTTTTCGCCAATTATTTCTGCTGTTTTATCTTTCTCAGCCTGCTTTACCTCAGTTGCATTTTCTGTTGCGTTGTCATATTTAGTATTGACGAAATAAACCGCCGAGGCTAGCACTACAAACGCAGCAGCGGCTTTAAAGAATGGGCTGTAATTTGCCAAGAATCCTTTTTTGGCTACCGCAGATTCGATTTGCTTCCAATCTGCTTCTTGGTAGTCGAACCGTGCCTCATTCAATTTCGATTGAAGCAATTGTTCTTCTGTTGTTAATTTATTCTTCATATTATATTCTTTCTCTCTTTTTTAAGTGCGCTTTTACCATTTGTTTTAAATTCTTTTTTGCTTTGGATAAGTTTGACTTTGATGTTCCTTCTGAGATTTCCAATTCCTCTGCAATTTCTGCATGACTGTAATCGTCCAGTATATACAAGTTAAATACTGCTCGATAAACCGGAGAAAGCTGCTGTACAAAAGACAGCAGTAAATCAGCACTTATACCATCGAAAATTCCTTCACTTTCAACTTCTTCGGCAATCTGCTGCGTTTCGACTAAGGTTTCGCTTATGGCGAACTTATTTTTGTTTTTCCGATAATAATCGATGGCATTGTTTACCATTATTCTTCTTATCCAACCTTCTAAAGAACCATTAAAATTGAACTTTCCAATTTTATCGAAAACCTTTATGAATCCATCTTGAAACAAGTCTTTTGCATCCTCTGGACGGTTTGCGTATCGTTGACAAACGACCATCATTTTGCTGTACAAAGTTTTGTACAACAGCTGCTGATAGTCCGCATTTTTTTCCGCACAGCCCTCCACAATTTTCCTTACATCTGCTTGGTTCGATAAATCCATTCCCGATTTTCTATTCTTATGACGCTAAATTATTCAATGGTTGCTTTACTTTCTACAATAATAATTTTCAGCTCAACTTCCGCTGAAAGGATAAAGCAAATGGTTATTTTTGCGAACCTAATCATTTTATAAAAAAATACCATGAAAGTTACAGTTGTTGGCGCCGGTGCAGTAGGTGCAAGTTGCGCAGAATACATTGCTATTCAAAATTTTGCTTCAGAAGTTGTGTTAGTCGATATTAAAGAAGGTTACGCAGAAGGAAAGGCAATGGATTTGATGCAAACCTCTTCTTTGTTAGGATTTGATACCAAAATTGTTGGAAGTACTAACGACTATTCAAAAACTGCAGGAAGTGAAGTTGCAGTAATTACTTCAGGAATACCAAGAAAACCGGGTATGACAAGAGAAGAGTTGATCGGGATTAATGCAGGTATTGTAAAAACTGTTTCTGAAAACTTAGTAAAGCACTCGCCAAACATTATCATTATTGTGGTTTCTAATCCAATGGATACGATGGCTTATTTGGCTCACAAATCAACTGGTTTGCCAAAGAACAGAATTATTGGAATGGGTGGAGCACTAGACAGTGCAAGATTTAAGTATCGCTTAGCAGAAGCATTAGATTGTCCTCAATCTGATGTTAGTGCAATGGTTATTGGAGGTCACTCTGATACTGGTATGTTGCCATTGACAAGAATTGCTACAAGAAATAGTGTACTAATTTCTGAGTTTTTATCATCTGAAAGATTAGATGAAGTTGCTCAGGCTACTATGGTTGGTGGGGCTACACTAACTAAGATGCTAGGAACAAGTGCATGGTACGCTCCAGGTGCTGCAGTTTCGGCAATGGTTCATGCAATCGCTACAGATTCTAAAAAAATGTTCCCTTGTTCAGCTATGCTAGAGGGTGAGTTTGGTTTGAATGATATTTCAATAGGTGTTCCATGTATTATAGGAAAGAACGGAATTGAAAAAATTGTTGAAATTGAATTATCTGATGCAGAGCAAGACAAATTAGCAAATAGTGCTGCTGCTGTTGCAAAAACAAATACGTTACTTGACGCATAACTCAGTATAAAAAATTCATAAAACAAGAAGGTGGATGCGATTGTGTCCACCTTTTTTTATTATCCATTATGATTAAAATTCAGTTACAAAAGGTCGATATTCCTCCCGGTGGAGTTCATTTAGCGTTAAATGTTACGCTAAATGAAAAGCAAGTGAGAATGGTGGTAGATACAGGAGCCTCAAGATCTGTTTTAGATTTGCACTTTTTTCAAGAGTTGTTTCCAGATGCTGTTTTAAAGCAGGAAGAGAGTGATTCGGCCGGAGTTGGTGCTTCAGGACTTTCGAGTTTCACAAGTTGGATCCCTTCTTTTTTTATCGAAAGTTTTGAGGTGAAAGAATATGAGCTAGCCTTAATGGACTTAAGCCATGTAAAAGCCTCCTACAATAATTTAGGAGAAGAAGCTATTTACGGAGTTGTAGGAGGTGATATTTTAGAAAGATTTGAGGCTATGATTGACTATTCTGACTTTAGTTTAACGTTATTGGATTAAGGTCGCAGCACAAGCTTCACAGTTTCTACTTTACTTGTATTTCTAACCGTCACAAAATAAATTCCTTTGGATAAGTGACTAATATCGATTTGTTTCTTTAAACCACTTAAGTTATCAACTAAAGCTAATTGGCCTGAAATGCTCCTGATTTCAATAGTGTTGGTTCCTCCAAATGTTTTTTCAAGTACTTCAATTGTTATCCCTCCTTCGGTTGGATTCGGGTAAATTTTAAGAGCAGATTCTTGCTCTTGATCGAAAACACTTAGCTCCGAAATACTATTTACTCGAGATCCATATAAAACTTTCAACCCTCCGGTACTTAAGCCAACAATCAAGTCCATTATGCTGTCTCCATTTAAGTCTGTTCCGTTGATAAACATGTTGAATCCGTAATTTGCCATTTTAATTCGCTCCGTGTTTGGTGCATCATAGATAGGTTGTAAGCTGTCAATAAAAGAATTAATGCGGTAGGTTGTGTTATTAATTCCTCCTGCGTAAAACTGATTCACCCCTTGGTCTTCAAAAAGAAAAATGTTTTCGAATCTACCAAGCTGATTGTCTCTTCTAACCTTCCAAGTTCTTCTAAAAAAGTTTAAAGTCGCAGTTGTGTTAATTTCATCGTATTGATTACTCCCTACACCAAATGGAATCGTATTGATACAGTCAATAAATCCATTTGCTGAATCAATTTTCACCACAACTAACGCAATGGAGCTATTATTATTAGCATTTGTAGTATTGTCAACTGCTAGGCTATCCCCAATATTTATTTTGGAATACTGAAAGGTCTGTCCTATGTGATACCTTACCGTGTCTCCATTTTGCCATAAAATCGAGTCGAGTTGAATGTTGAATATTGGATTTAAAGCGGTTCCGAAATTTTGGAAATAGGTGATTTGTGAGGGGAAAGTGGTTATTAAATCCAATAATCCATCTTTGTCTACGTCAAATAGTTGAGCTGAAGTGATGGTGGAGATATCTTTTATCCCTTGAAATGGAGTGGGGTGAAATTTAAATTCCGCTTCAGTTCCCGTGGCTGACGTGTCTTCAAATAAATAAAGCTTCCCATTTTTTTGACACAACAAAAAGTCCTCGTCTCCGTCTCCATCTATATCACCCACTGCAGGGGCTGCATTCGCAAATTCTCTTCGAGTTATTCCAAAATTTAAGGCAGAAAGATTAAGGTAATCATCTGATATTAGTTCAAATTTTGGATTGCTGCTAGTTCCAATGTTTTTCAACAAGGCAAGACTCTCAACAAAAGTGTTTGAGTCGTTCTCATCTAAATTACCTCCGTTACCAATTAGTAAATCTTTCAAACCATCATTGTTGTAATCGATGAATGCTGGTTTTGCATTTCTGCCAAAATCTAGAGACCTAGCTTGAAGGAAGGACTTGGTTCTTAATTCAAAATGATAACCTCCGGTTGTCGAGGTGTTTTCATAATACCAAATCTCCTCTGTTGAAAAAGGACCAATGTTCGCGGTATTTGCATGGCTAGAACTTGCAATTAAATCTTTTTTCCCATCATTGTTTACATCTATGAAATAAGCGGTTCCCATCAATAGCTTAACCGGAGTGTTATAATTTGGAAAGGAATCTATGATTTTGAATATTTCGGAATTTACTTTTGCAGCTCCCGGCAAAGAGTCGGCATTTAATAAAACTTTCATTTGGTATGTACCAATATCGCTTGTTATTAAGTCCATGCTGCCATTTTGATCAATGTCAATTGCTGTGGTGCTCATGCCCTCCGAATGCTTTAGGCCCTTAGTTCTTTCTCCTCGAGGTGAAAATCGGCAGTCATTCAACAATATGCTGTCTAAGGTGAAAGTTGAGGTAAATACAAAAGATATATAACCCCAGCAGGGGCTTCTGCGTTCATAAATGGGTGTGAAGTCATTATTTCGGTCAATGGAAAAGTTTCTATGGTAATCTAAGGTCCTGTTACCAGAGCGATAAATTACATCGATGTCCTTATCACCTTCCAAATCTATAAATGCGGGATAGTTGATCGCATTAGGGTTTAGGACGTTTAAGGACGTTGCATTCGGATTGTTTTTTGTTTGTAATTTGTCTACTAAGCGAAACGATAAGCCTCCACTTGGGGTGCTTGTGTTCTCATATAGTGAAATACTGTTTCCAGATACGAATAAGTCCATTTTTCCATCGTCGTTGTAATCTCTAGTAATTAATACTTCATCCATTTCAGGAAACTTTACAGCGTATTCAGGTGCATAAGTGTATTGAACTGAATCAGAAATTCCTTCATTTAAATAGGGTTTTACAGTATTCCTGAATCGATCGGTCACCACTAAATCCATAATTCCATCTTGATTTAAATCAATTTCAGAAAACTGAGCAGTGTTGAAGCCTCCAGTAAATGGGTCTTCAATAGGTTGACTTCCATCGGTTACTTCAATGTTGTGCGCTTCAGAGTAATAAATCTGCGCTACTGCTGTAAATGGGAGTATGAGAGAAACTATAATTAGGGTTAAGTACTTCATGAAAGATGTTTAGAAAAAGACGAATTATTGGCATTTAGTTGCCTCTATTATCCAAATTTAAGAATATTAAGTAATCGAATTTTCTTTACATTATTATAAAACGAAATAGATTGGGAATTCAATATGGAAATTCTATATTTGTAGGCTTCAAAAAAGACGAAAATTTTATAATAAAAAAGATGCAAAACAAAGGTTTAATTTGGTCATTTATCGTATTGCTTTCACTAGCATGTTTATACCAATTGTCGTATACATGGGTGGCACAAGGTGTTGAAAATGATGCGAAAGAATACGCAAACGGTTCCATAGAGTTAGAGGAAGCGTATTTGGATTCAATGGCTAGCGAAGAGGTTTATCCATTAACAGGTGAAACTTACACGGAGGTAACAAAAAATGTTATTAATCTAGGATTGGATTTGAAAGGAGGAATGAATGTTACTTTAGAGGTTTCAGTGGCTGAGGTAGTTAGGGCTCTTGCTTCCGACAGTAAAGATGAAACATTCGTAGCTGCTTTGGCACAAGCAAAAGAGATGCAAAAGTCAAATCAAGACAATTTTGTTTCACTATTTGCAGAATCTTGGGCACAAAATGCGAATGGTAAAAAATTAACGTCAATTTTTTATACATTAGAAAATAAAGACAAAATCAACAGAGAAGCTTCTGATGAAGAAGTGATTGAATTTATTTCTACTGAAACTGATGCTGCATTTGACAGGACATTTGAAGTACTTAGAACTAGAGTAAATCTGTTCGGAGTAGCTCAACCAAACATTCAAAAGCTTGATGCTTCCGATCGAATTTTAGTTGAATTGCCGGGTGTAAAGAATAAGGAAAGAGTTCGTCAGTTATTGCAAGGAACTGCAAAGCTAGAATTCTGGGAAACCTTTAATAACAATCAAATCTACCCTTACTTAGCTGAGGCGAACGATAAGTTAAATAAGATTTTAGGGAATGATGAGTCTGAGGAGGTTTCTGAGGATTCAACTGAAAATGCGGTAGATGAGCCGGTGGCAATAGTTGAAGATGCTGATTTCAAAATAGACACACTCATTGATGTTGAAACCGGTTTAGAAGTAGTAACCTATGACACGGTTAAGGTTGAAGAAGAAGGTAATGAATTGTTAGATGCGCTAGCAGATGATTCTGATACGACGGCTGCTGCTGATCAATCTTTTGAGGATTTTGCAAAAGACAACCCTTTCTTTGCGATACTTTCTCCAGCAATTTATCAAAACGCAGAAGGAAATTATGTTCCTGGTGAAGGACCTGTTGTAGGTTACTCAGCGATTAAAGATACTGCCAAGGTAAATGCTTACCTTAGAATGCCTGAGATTGCTGCAATTTTCCCGAATGATTTGAAGTTGTTATGGACCGCAAAACCATTTGATGACGCTGAGAAGTTTTTACAGTTAATTGCAATTGAAGTAAAAAGTAGAGACGGGAACGCACCGTTGGAGGGAGATGTAATTACAGATGCATTTCAAGATTTTAGTCAGTTAGGCGGAAGTCCTGAAATTACAATGAGAATGAGTGCTATTGGTGCGAAGACTTGGAAATTACTAACAGCTGATAATATCGGCAAGAGTATCGCGATTGTGTTAGATAATTATGTGTACTCTTTTCCAAATGTAAATCAAGAAATTGCAGGTGGTGTATCGAGTATTTCAGGAGACTTTACCATTGAAGAAGCAAAATTAATTGCCAATATTTTAAAAGCAGGTAAATTGCCTGCTCCTGCTAGAATCGTTGAGGAAGCAGTTGTTGGGCCTTCTTTAGGTGAAGAGTCTATTAACAAAGGATTATTATCGTTTATTGTTGCCTTAGTAATTGTGCTACTTTACATGATTTTCTATTATGGAAAAGCAGGTATTGCTTCAGACATTGCCTTGTTGGCCAACTTATTCTTTATAATGGGGGTTATTGCCTCAACGAACATTGCCTTAACATTACCGGGTATTGCAGGTATCGTTTTAACTATTGGTATCTCTGTTGATGCAAACGTTCTTATTTATGAAAGAATTCGGGAAGAGTTAAGAGCAGGCAAAGGACCAAGGCTAGCAATATCTGATGGGTATAAAAATGCCTATTCTTCTATAATCGATGCAAACGTTACAACCATTTTAACAGGTATTATTTTATGGTTCTTTGGAACAGGTCCTGTTGAAGGATTTGCAAAAACGCTAGTTATTGGTATTTTAACTTCACTTTTTAGTGCAATTTTCATCACAAGGTTAATTTTCGCTTGGAGGTTAGATAACAAGAAAAATGTTACTGTTTCTACGAAAGTGACTGAGAATGCATTTACTAACTTAAAGTGGAATTTTATTCCTAAAAGAAAAACATTCTATGTTATATCAGGGATTTTGATTTTAGCAGGTATTGCTTCGTTCATGACGAAAGGGCTTTCATACGGGGTTGACTTTAACGGGGGTCGTTCTTATTTAGTAAGCTTTGATGAGTCTGTTTCTAATTCTGATGTTAGAAATGCACTATCGGGAGCATTTGAAACTGCACCTGAGGTTAAAACTTTTGGATCAGACAACCAAGTGAAGATTACCACTAGTTTTATGATTAACAGCGAAGATCCAACAGTTGATGATCAAGTAGAATCATTGTTAATTGAGGGTTTAGCCGGTGTTGGTACAAATGCTCAAATTCTAAGCTCACAGAAAGTTGGGCCAACAATTGCGGATGACATTAAGAATTCTTCTTTATTGGCCATTCTCTTTTCATTGGTAGTAATCTTCCTATATATTTTATTAAGGTTTAGAAAATGGCAGTATGGATTAGGTGCGGTTATCGCAATTTTCCATGATGTTATTATTGTTTTAGCAATATTTTCAATATTCTGGGGAATTCTGCCATTCTCGTTAGATATCGATCAAGCTTTTATTGCAGCAATATTAACAGTGGTTGGTTACTCCATTAATGATACTGTTGTAGTATTCGATAGAATTAGAGAATTTCTAAATTCTTACAAAAAGAGAGAATTGGAAGAAGTTGTTAATGACGCCTTGAACAGTACGTTAAGTAGAACAATAAATACTTCGTTGTCTACCTTCTTTGTATTGTTAATGATTTTTATATTCGGAGGTGAAGTAATTAGAGGTTTCGCCTTTGCACTTATGATAGGTGTTGCAGTTGGAACATATTCTTCACTTTGTGTGGCATCTCCAATCGTTGTTGATCTAACAAAAAAGATAATCGAGAAAGCTAAGAAATAAGTTAGTACTTAAATTTACAAAGCCTCGTTTGCTAGATGCAGACGAGGCTTTTTTGTTACTTTTGTATTCTATTTTCAACGTATGACACTGCTATTTTTATCTACACAAGAATTGATTTTTGCTGGCCTAGTGTTAGTCTTGCTCTTTGGATCAAAGAAAATTCCTGAAATAGCAAAAGGTTTGGGTAAAGGGATTAGAGATTTTAAAAACGCTACGAGTGACATTCAAGAGGAAATTAGAAAAACTTCTAAGGAGGTGACAGATCAAGTGGATGTCACTAAAAACATACCTTCCGAAAAAAAAGATAAGCCCTAGATGGAATATTTGTGGCTTACATTAGGCCTACTTGCTCTTGTGCTCGGCGGAGAATTTTTAGTAAAAGGAGCTGTAAGTATTGCTTTGAAAGCAAAGATTTCCCCATTAGTAGTTGGTATGACAGTGGTGTCTTTTGGGACATCTGCCCCTGAATTGTTAGTGAGTTTAAGCGCGGTTTTTGATGGTTATCCGGATGTCAGCGTTGGTGCAGTTGTTGGGTCAAATATTTCCAACATTGGACTAGTTCTTGGAATAACAGTCCTGATTTTTCCAATTGCGGTTAACCGTGACAGTCTTCGAATTGATTGGCAATTGATGATTTTAGCTACATTTCTTTTTTATTTTTTTGCAATGAATGGTGAGCTTTCTTGGTGGGAAGGGACGGTCTTTCTAGCCATCTTATCGACTTTCACCTTCTGGCTTATTCGCCGTTCAAGAAGGAAGGGAGTTCAGTTAGCAGCGGAAAGTGAGGTGGAAGATTTAGATTCAGGTAATCCAGTTTATAAGGATATTCTCTTTCTCAGTATTGGAATGGTTGCGTTGTATTTTGGTGCAGAGTGGTTGATTGATTCGGTAGTGAGTATTGCAAATAGTCAGGGCGTTAGTGAAAAGTTGATTTCTGTTACAATAGTAGCTTTTGGTACAAGTTTACCAGAATTAGTAACTTCTGCCATGGCGGCTTTCAGAAAGGAGACTGATATTTCAATTGGAAACCTAGTTGGATCTAATATTTTTAACATTTTTGCTATTCTTGGAGTTACTTCAGTGCTTCACCCTTTAAAAATATCTGATAGTATCAATCAATTTGATGTGTACTTTTTACTTGGGATTTCCTTGCTTTTACTTCCCATTATGCTTTTTGGTAAAAAAATCGGTCCATGGAAGGGAGTTTTCTTAATTATATTCTATGCTTTTTACATTTATTTTTCAATAGTAGCAGAAAAATAAGGGGTGCTAGCTAAAATTATACCTTTTTTAAAGATTGAGGGTGTGTTTTTAAGGGGGTGTTGATAAGATTTATTAAAAATTTGCCCTAATAATTCAATTCTTCGATATTTTTGTGCCTTAATTTAATTGTATAAAAATGGCAACCATCCGATTTAAAGCATTAGAGTCTTCTATGTCTAGAACTCCTAGAATAGTTGAAGCCCCATCCAAGAAAATTTCTGAGTATTATGGCATGAATGTTTTTGACAAAAATGTGATGGCCGAATACATGTCGAAAGACATTTATGCTCGAGTAATGCAAACCATCGAAGACGGTAAAACGGTCGATCGAAAAATTACAAATTCAGTTGCCTCAGCAATGAAGGCTTGGGCAATGGAGAGGGATGTAACCCATTATACTCACTGGTTTCAGCCTTTAACGGGAACGACAGCTGAAAAGCACGATGCATTTTTTGAGACCACAGAGGATAATAAAGTCATTGAACGTTTTGATGGAGGTCAATTAGCACAACAGGAACCTGATGCGTCAAGTTTGCCAAACGGAGGGATTCGAAATACATTTGAAGCGCGAGGCTATACGGCATGGGATCCTAGTTCTCCTGCATTTATTATTGGAAACACACTTTGCATTCCGACCATTTATATTTCATACACAGGGGAGGCGTTGGATTATAAAACACCGCTATTAAAGGCTCTAAGTTGCGTTGATAAAGCGGCTGTCGATGTTTGTCAGTATTTTGACAAGAACGTTAAAAAGGTGAATGCAACTTTAGGTTGGGAGCAAGAATACTTTTTAGTTGATAAGGCTCTATTTACAGCTCGTCCTGACTTAGTATTAACAGGTAGAACAGTTTTTGGACACATTCCTTCTAAAGGTCAAGAGTTAGATGATCATTATTTTGGAAGTATTCCAGAAAGAGCTCATGCTTTTATGGTAGAGTTGGAAATTGAGTGTATGAAGCTTGGAATTCCATTGAAAACAAGGCATAATGAAGTGGCTCCTAATCAATACGAGTTTGCACCCATCTTTGAAGAAGCCAATTTAGCAGTAGACCATAATCAGTTGCTGATGGATATGATGGAAAAGATTGCTCGAAAACACAATTTTAGAGTGTTGCTCCATGAAAAGCCATTTGCAAATGTAAATGGATCTGGCAAGCACAATAACTGGTCACTTTCGACAAATACCGGTGTTAATCTACTGAGTCCGGGAAAGAATCCTAAATCTAATTTGCAGTTCCTTACCTTCTTAATCAATACAATTAAGGCTGTACATGATAATGAAAGGTTATTGCGATCTTCAATGGCAACGGCTGGAAATGAGCACCGCTTAGGAGCAAATGAGGCTCCTCCTGCAATTATATCCGTATTTATAGGACAAGAGCTGACAAAAATGTTAGATGAATTGGTGTCTAAAGTAAAAGACGGAAAATCTTTAACAGCGGAAGAAAAAACGGAACTGAAATTAAATATCGGTAAGATTCCTGAAATCCTATTAGACAATACAGATCGAAATAGGACTTCTCCATTTGCATTTACCGGCAATAAGTTTGAGTTTAGAGCGATCGGTTCTTCAGCTAACTGTTCGTCTGCAATGATTGTAATTAATTCTATAGTAGCAAAGCAGCTAAAGGATTTTAAAACAGATGTAGATCGACTAATTAAAGAAGGTGTTAAAAAAGACGAGGCGATTTTTAGAATCTTAAAAAAATACACTATAAGTTCTAAAAACATCCGATTTGAAGGCAATGGCTATGGAGGTGAATGGATTGCCGAAGCTGAGAAAAGAGGGTTGTCACATTTAAGAACAACTCCAGCTGCAATTGCAGAAATGGGCTCTAAGCAAACGTTAGCATTATATAGTGGGCTAAAGGTAATGTCAGAGAGAGAGACACTGGCGCGTCAAGAAATTGCTTATGAATTGTATACGAACTTGATTCGAATTGAGGCTAGGGTTATTGGAGATTTGGCTCAAAGCCACATTCTTCCTACAGCATTACGTTATCAAAATCAGTTAATTGATAATGTTGAAGGACTTAAAAATATTTTAAGCGCAACTGAATTTAAAGATGCAGCTGGAGTTCAACTAGAAATGATCAAAGGTATTTCAACGCACGTCAAAATAGTTCAAGAAGTCACAGAAAAGATGATTATTGAGAGAAAGCGTATCAATAAGTTAGAAGATCCAAAGCAAAAGGCTAATGAGTATGCTGATGTTGTAAAACCAATGTTTGACGTAATCAGATACAGTGTAGATAAGCTAGAACTAATCGTTGATGATGAGATTTGGCCGTTACCAAAGTACAGAGAATTGTTGTTTAATCACTAGGCTAAAAATCAAGAGCGTTTCCTATTAGTTGAAATGTAGCTGTTTTTCGAAGTATAAATCGTATAAAATCAGGGAAATTTTGTTTATTTTAGCAGCCATTGAAATCAAACACCAGACATAAATGAAATTATTGAAAGTTGTTGGGTTGTCTTTTCTTTTTTGTCTTTTCAGTTTGCAAGGAGTTGCACAGAAAAGTTATTTAGAAGATGCGGACAAAGCATTAATGCAGGAAGAGAAGTATTTCGAGGCGATTGAGCTGTATAAAAAGGCTTATGTGAAGGAGCCTGCGAGAGATGTGAAAGCACAAATTATTTTCAAGATTGCAGAGGCATATCGCTTAAGTGACCAGCCGTTGCAAGCAGAAGTATGGTACGATAAATCAATTATTGCACAATATGCTGACCCAACTGCAAAGCTGCGATTAGGGGAAATGAAAATGATGAATGGGAAGTATGATGAGGCTTTGGTTGCTTATCAGAAATATGCTGCAGAAGTTCCATCCGATGATCGAGGTAAAAAAGGAATTGAAGCTGCAGAGCAAGCACAAGGATGGGCGGATAACCCCGAAGCTTTGATTGTAGAGCCTGCGGTTTTTCTGAACAGTGAATTTTACGATTACAGCCCTACATTTTCAGATAGGAAGAATGATGAAATGATTTTCACTTCAACAAGAGAGGGCTCAACAGGTTCATCAACATCTGAAGTTACTGGTGGCAACTTTTCTGATTTATACATTACAAAACGTGATAAAAAAGGAAAATGGAGTGAGCCAGTATTAGTTGAAGGAGAGGGAGTCAATACCGAAGACAGTGAAGGTGGAGCAGTTGTGAACTCAAGAAGAAATACAATGTATTACACGCGTTGCCGAGTTGAAAAGAATGGGTACATGGGTTGTCAAATTTTAAGTGCAAAACGTCAAGGAATAAAGTTTGGAACACCCGAACCAATTTCCATAGCATCTGATAGCGCTGTAGTAGGCCACCCGGCGCTAACACCTGATGATGAAATATTGGTTTTTGCGTCTGACATGGACGGAGGCCAAGGTGGAAAAGACTTGTGGTACATTAGAGAAGAATCAAGAGGAAAGTGGAGTGCACCAATGAATTTGGGACCTGAAATTAATACCTCGGGAGATGAAATGTTTCCATTTATCAAGCCAAACGGGAGGTTGTATTTTGCGTCAGACGGTCACATTGGAATGGGCGGTTTAGATATTTTCGCTGCGGAAAAGTTAGGAGATGCACAATGGGGTAATGTTCAAAATATGAAAGCACCAATTAACTCTAGTGCGAATGACTTTGGGATTACATTCGATGGTAATCAAAATAAAGGATTTTTTAGTTCTAGCCGAGAAGGCGGAAGAGGGAAAGATGATATTTGGCAATTCAGTGAACCTCCAATTCTTTTTGTTTTAAAAGGGTTAGTAAAGGATTTAGAAACAGGTCAACCATTAGTAGCGGCAAATGTTAAATTAATTGGTACAGATGGAAGTTCTGCAGAAATGCAAACAGCAGCGGATGGAACATTTGAGTTTGGTCAAAATGGAGATGCTTATTACATTAATAAAAATACATCTTACCAACTCACAGTTTCAAAGCCAAGTTATTTAAGAGCAAAAGGAAAGGAGACAACGGTAAATGTAGAGGAGTCTAAAATATTTGCTCATTTGTATGATTTGCAGCCAATTACCGAGACTCCAATAAAATTACCAGAAATTGTATATCCGTTTAACAAGGCAAATATTACTCCTAGAGCAGCGGATTCTTTAGAGTTCTTATACAAAATTTTAGTTGATAACCCTCAGTTAGTAATTGAGCTTAAAGCCAACACAGATAGTAGAGGTGGGGATGATTACAACTTAAAATTATCTCAGAGAAGAGCTGACTCTGCAGTAGGATATTTAGTGAGAAGAGGAATTGATCCTGCTAGAATGGTTCCTAAAGGATATGGTGAAACGAACCTTTTAATTTTAGATGATGTGATAGCGCAATTAGCATCTGAAGAGGAAAGAGAAGCAGCTCATCAAGCTAACCGTAGAACCGAATTTAGTATTCTCAGTCAAGATTTTGTTCCACCAAATCAACCTGGAGAAGAGAATCAAAACGAGTCTGGGCCAACTGGTGATGGTGAAGAAGCAATACCGTCAGAACAGGAACAGGACAGAGAACAATAGTTATAATTATTGATAAACTGAAACATCCATTTTCAAATTGAAATTGGATGTTTTTTTATAACATAAAATGGAGAAAGGAAGGTATACTTTACGAGGCGTTTCTGCTGACAAAGAAGATGTGCACAATGCCATTAAAAATGTTGACAAAGGCTTATTTCCAAAGGCATTTTGCAAAATTGTTCCAGATTATTTAACAGGCAGTGACAAGCACTGTGTCGTTATGCACGCTGATGGGGCCGGTACAAAATCTGCTTTAGCGTATATGTACTGGAAGGAAACAGGAGATATTTCAGTTTGGAAAGGCATAGCCATGGACGCGATTACCATGAATGTTGATGATTTGCTTTGCGTTGGAGCAACAGATAACATTCTTCTAAGTTCCACAATCGGAAGAAATAAAAACCTTATTCCCGGTGAGGTAATCTCTGAAATTATCAATGGAACTGAGGAAATTTTAGAGGAGTTGCGTTCATATGGAATTGGTATTTATAGCACGGGCGGAGAAACAGCTGATGTTGGTGATTTGGTGCGAACTATAATTGTTGATTCAACTGTGACTGCTCGAATGGAAAAGGACGAAGTAATTTCAAATCATAACATCCAAGATGGAGATGTGATTGTCGGGCTAGCCTCTTTTGGGCAAGCAAGTTATGAGAAGGAATACAATGGAGGAATGGGCAGCAACGGATTGACTTCTGCTCGGCATGATGTTTTTAGTAAGTATTTATCTGAAAAATTTCCGGAATCTTATGATGCCTCCGTTCCAGCAGACTTAGTGTACTCTGGCAGTAAGAAATTAATAGACAAAATTGAAGGCGCTCCAATAGACGCAGGAAAGTTAGTGCTTTCGCCAACACGAACGTACGCACCAATAATTGCTAAAATGTTGAAATCGCACAGGAGCTCAATACATGGAATGGTTCATTGCAGTGGTGGTGCACAAACAAAGGTTTTACATTTTGTAGACAAGGTGCACGTAATTAAAGATGACCTTTTCGATTTACCTCCACTTTTTAAGTTGATTCATGAAGAGTCAAATACTCCGTGGAAAGAGATGTACAAGGTATTTAACATGGGACATCGCATGGAATTGTATGTTCCCAAAGAAGCAGCTGCAGATTTGATAGCGATTTCTAAGCAATTTAATGTAGATGCAAAAATTGTAGGCAGAGTAGAGGCTTCTAAAACGAAGAGATTGACTATTCAGTCAGAATTTGGAGTATTTGAATATTAAGAAATGAGCAGTTTAATAGATAAGTTACAGTCGATAAAAGACAGGTGGATTGACATTTCGCAGCAAATAGTTGATCCAGAGATTATTGCTGATATGAATCGCTATGTCAAACTGAACAAAGAGTATAGCGACCTTAAGGTAATTGTAGACGCATTCGATGAATACACCAATGTGTTAGCTAATATTACTTCCTCTAAAGAAATATTATCTAAAGAGAAAGATGAAGAATTTCGGGAAATGGCTAAAATGGAGTACGACGAGCTACAAAAGCGAAAAATAGAATTAGAGGAAGAAGTTAAGGTAATGTTGATTCCGAAAGACCCGGATGACGACAAGAACGTAATTATAGAAATTCGAGCAGGAGCAGGAGGAGATGAAGCTAGTATATTCGTTGGGGATTTATACCGAATGTATACGAAATACATCGACAACCAAGGTTGGAAACATGATGTGATGACGATGAATGAAGGTACTTCGGGTGGTTTTAAAGAAATTAGTTTTGAAGTGTCAGGTGCAAATGTATATGCGATAATGAAATATGAATCGGGTGTGCATCGCGTTCAAAGAGTACCTCAAACAGAAACGCAAGGTCGAGTTCACACCTCTGCAGCATCCGTTGCGGTTTTGCCTGAGGCAGAGGAGGTCGACGTAAAGATTGACCCTTCAGATATTAAGAAGGATACTTACCGAGCTTCAGGAGCAGGTGGGCAGCACGTAAACAAAACAGAATCTGCAGTTCGTTTAACTCACATACCTACGAATACAGTTGTAGAATGTCAAGATGGTCGTTCTCAGTTGAAAAACTATGAGAAGGCGATGAAAGTTTTGAGATCAAGAATTTACGAAGCTGAAGTAGAAAAAAGAGAAAAAGAAATTGCTGCAGAGAGGAAATCACAAGTTTCAACTGGAGATAGATCTGCTAAAATTAGAACGTATAATTATCCTCAAGGCAGGGTTACAGATCACAGAATAAATTTAACGCTCTACAATTTAGACGCAATTATTAATGGTGATTTAGGCGCTGTTATTGATGGTTTAAGAATGGCTGCGAATGCAGAAAAGATGAAAGATGGTTTGAGAGACGAAAATGCAGTGAACTAATGACTCGACAAGAACTCATCCAGCAAATTAATAAAAAGCAGTCCTTTCTTTGTGTTGGGTTAGATTCTGACTTAGAGAAAATTCCGAATCATTTGTTGGAATTTGAAAACCCTATTCTAGAATTCAATAAAAGAATTATTGATGCCACAAAGGAATACTGTGTAGCATATAAACCAAATATTGCTTTCTATGAAAGCATGGGTTTAAAAGGTTGGGAAACCTTAAAAGCCACCTTAGAATACATTCCTAAAGATATTTTTACGATAGCTGATGCAAAGCGCGGAGACATTGGTAATACTGCAAACATGTACGCTAAGGCATTTTTTGAAACCTATAATTTTGATTCCGTTACGATAGCCCCATATATGGGAGAGGACTCTGTAACTCCGTTTTTATCACATCCAGGAAAGTGGGGGATAGTTCTAGGTTTGACCTCAAATGCAGGGGCCTTTGATTTTCAGTTTTCCGAACTTGTAACCGGAGAGCTATTGTATGAAAAAGTTTTAAGAACTACTGCTTCTTGGGGAACTAATGAAAACTTGATGTTTGTGGTTGGCGCTACTAAAGCAGAATCGTTGACAAAAATTAGAAAAATAATTCCCAATCACTTTCTCTTGGTTCCCGGTGTTGGAGCACAAGGAGGAAGCTTGTCTGAAGTATGTAAGTATGGGTTAAACCAAGATTGTGGTTTATTGATTAACTCCTCTCGTGGAATTTTATATGCAGATAGCGGTGAAAACTTTGCGAATGCTAGTGCAAGAATAGCACAGAGAATTCAGCAAGAAATGGCAGAAATTTTATCGAAAAAGTAGTGATGAGATGAAGAAAGGTGCAATCATCTTTCTATCTACTTCTGTTTTAGATCACTTTTAGATCACTTTCTCCATGAAACTATTTCCTATTGTTGAAGAGAACATCAAATAAATCAAAATAATTATCTTCGTCTTCAATGAATGAAGATTTACTACATCACGTTTGGAACTTTCAATTATTTAATTCAAAGGGACTCAAAACTACTGAAGGGGAGTTAGTTGCTATCATTCGTTCTGGTGCTCAAAATTTTGATTCTGGCCCTGATTTTTTTAATGGACAAGTTCGTATTGGAACAATGCTTTGGGTAGGTAACATTGAAATCCATATAAAATCGAGTGATTGGATAAAACACAAACACCAGCATGATGCTGCGTACAGTAAAATTATTCTGCATGTTGTTTGGGAAGATGACCAGCCGGTAATTCAAAAAAACGGAGAGCGAGTTCCAACCATCGAACTAAGTGGTCTTGTGAAAAAGTCTATTTTCGACAAATTTGAAATTTTACAAAACTCTAGGAGCTGGATTCCTTGTGAGTCGGAAATAGCTGATGTAGACGAGTTCGTGAAAATTCAAACCATCGAAAGAAAATTAGTGGAGCGGCTAGAAGCTAAATCTAACCGATTGAACCAGATTTTGATGCTTCGTAAGAACGATTGGGAGGCAACTTTATATCAATTATTGGCAAAGTATTTTGGGTTCAAAGTTAATGCTGTTCCCTTTGAATTATTAGCTAATTCAATTGGGTTTAATATTATTCGAAAGTATCGAACTAGCGAAGAGCAATTGTTAGCGCTCTTTTTTGGGCAAGCGGACTTTCTTCAAACAGAATTTAGCGGTAGCTTTCCTTTATCGCTGCAGAAGAAATATGAATTCCTAGCTAGTAAGTATAGTTTGCAGCCTTTACAAAAGGACATTTGGAAGTTTATGAGAATGCGTCCTTCCAATTTTCCAACAATAAGGCTAGCGCAATTCGTTAGTTTGTTCGTAAAAAACTCAAACCTTTTTCAGGCGATTATAGAAGCAAAAAATATCAACGACCTACAAATGCTTTTTAAGGTAGAAGCTCATTCTTATTTTGACACTCACTATCGATTTGACGTTCCGGCTAGTAAAAACCAAACCAAGTGTTTGGGCAGCGCTTCGATTGATATTTTATTAATCAATGCAGTCATTCCTGTTTTATTCAATTACGGGAAGCATATTGCGAGTGAGAAAATAAAAAGCAAAGCCTTGGAATTTCTTCAAGCCATTACTTGGGAAAGAAATTCAATCATGAAAAAGTGGAAAAAACTTGGGATGCCTATTTCGTCGGCTTTTGATTCGCAGGCGTTGATTCAACTGAAGAATGAAGATTGCAGCAGTAAAAAATGTTTAACTTGCGCAATTGGAAGTTCAATTTTAAAACCAGCCATAAATGATCAATAGGATTCAATATTTTTTTGAACGATACACCTTTGGAGTCTGCGCATGGTGGGGCCAAAAATTAGGTTTACCCTCCACAAGTATTCGCAAGTTTTTTATTTACTCCTCTTTTTTAACATTGGGTTCCCCAATTATCTTTTACTTACCTATGGCTTTTGTCTTAGAACATAAATACATGTTTAAGTTGAGAAAGCGCAAAACCATTTGGGATATTTAATTTATAAGAATGACTTATTATAAAAGATTTAAGAAGCTTTACCTCGCTTTTTTTATTGTTGTTCTGATCTGTATTATTGGTGTCTTAGGTTTTGCCATAATTGAAGGTTACTCGTTTGGCGATGCCTTGTTCATGACAATCATCACCATTTCTACAGTTGGCTATCAAGAAGTTCAGCCTTTGAGTGAGGCAGGTAGGTATTTTACAATGGCCTTGATCGTATTCAGTTTTGGTACATTTGCTTATGCGCTTACTGCCATTTCTTTATACTTAATTGATGGAGAGTTTAAGAGACATTTATTAGAACTAAGAAAAGTGAAAAAAATAGAAGAGTTGAAAAATCATGTAATTATTTGTGGTTACGGTCGAAATGGAAAGCAAATCGTTCAAGAATTAAAGGAGTCGGGTCAGGAATATGTGTTGATTGAGAAAGATGCAGAAATTATAAACGATGCTATTCTTGACAATTGCAATAATTACATTGAAGGGGAGGCCACAGAAGATGCAATACTAATTGAAGCGGGTATTGTTAGAGCTAAAGCATTAATTACGACTTTGCCTGAAGATGCAGACAACGTGTTTGTGGTCTTAACCGCACGGGAAATGAACAGAAATATGCTAATTATTAGCAGAGCATCCAAAGATTCTTCAGATAAAAAATTGAAAATGGCAGGTGCCAACAATGTTGTAATGCCGGATAAAGTTGGAGGTACTCACATGGCTTCATTAGTCATTAAGCCTGATGTAGTGGAGTTTTTAAATCACCTTTCAGGGCAAGATAAAAATATCTCATTAGAAGAAATTAGTTACGATGATTTGCCGGTAGAATTTAGGAATCGGTCTATTGCCGATTTACATGTAAGGAAAAGGTCAGGGGCGAACATAGTCGGTTTAAAAAATAAAGAGGGAGAGTATATATTAAATCCTGCTCCTGATGAGATAATAGACGAAGGCTCTAAAGTATTCGTATTAGGAATGAAAAGTCAAGTAGAGAAACTGTTGAAATGGGATTAAAAAAGAAAATATTAATTACAGGTTCCAATGGCTTGTTAGGTCAAAAATTAGTGGCTCAACTCGCTACAAGCGATACATTTGAGCTTATAGCCACCTCGCGAGGAGCTAACCGAATTTCAAAAATTTCAGGGTTTACTTACGAACCGATGGACATTACTTCCAAAAGCGACGTGTTGAGGGTTTTTGATCTCTATAAACCTGATGTTTTGATTAATACTGCCGCAATGACTAATGTGGATGCCTGTGAAAATGATAAAGAGGGGTGTTGGGAACTAAACGTAACAGCAGTTGAGTATTTAATAACGGCATCAGAAAAGCACAGTACAGACTTTATACACTTATCTACTGATTTTATCTTTGATGGAGAAGCAGGACCGTATAAGGAAACTGATGAACCGAACCCATTAAGTTTTTACGGTGAGTCAAAGTTAGCATCAGAAAAAGCCCTACAGAATTCTAATTGCAAGTGGGCAATAGCCCGAACTATAATCGTTTATGGTATTGTAGAGGACATGAGTCGATCTAATATTGTGCTTTGGGCAAAAGGTGCCTTAGAGAAAAAGCAGAAATTAACGATTGTCAACGATCAATTTCGATCGCCTACTTTAGCAGAAGATCTGGCAAAAGGCTGTATTTTAATTGCTGAAAAAGAAGCACAAGGGATATATAATTTATCGGGAAAAGACACCATGAGTATTGTTGAGCTAGTGCGAAGAGTTGCAAGTTACTACAACTTAGATGAAAGTTATATTGAGGAAATTTCCTCAGCGTCTCTTAATCAAGCTGCAAAACGGCCTCCAAAAACTGGATTCATTCTAGACAAAGCAATTAACGATCTCGGTTATAGCCCTGTTAGTTTCGAAGAAGGAATAAAATTCGTAGAGACCCAATTGAACGAATGATTCTTTCCTAGTCACCTTTGCTTTCTTATATTTGTTTACTTATCAAAAAATATCTTTTTTATGCTCAAGAATGTCCTAACAATAGTTCTTACCATCCTTTCATTTGCTGTTTTTTCTGCTGATTTTAAAGCGGAGCTAAAGGTTGAAAACCCTTCTGATGAAATTGATGATGGACAGGCATACGTTATAGTTTCTGGAGGAACTTCTCCTTTTACCTACAAGTGGTCGAGTCAGGACACACCTTTAAATTCAAGTGATTGTGAAGGGTTAACAGAGGGGAGTGAGTTTTCCGTAATTGTTACCGATGCCGATGGTAACTCTCAAACGTTAGCAGGAGTTGTTAAAACAGAGTCTCCAGAAGAAAAAATTAATGCTGTGTTTGTGCCCATCGTGAGTGGTATGTCTAGTTTCTTGTTTTGGGATCCTTTCTCAGCATTAAAAATATACGACCCTGTAGTTTATGCAGATTTAAAAAATGTAAAGGCAGCAGGATGGTCGAACGATGATATTCTTAAAATCGTGTTAAAGGAATGGGTAATTGCGGAAGGAGAATTAGTTAAAAAAGGAGATTTTATTGCCGTTGTGACACAAGATAATGATCGAGATGTTAAAATGTATGCGAATGCTACTGGAAAACTTCGACATAATGTAGCTGAAGGTAAAGTGATTTATGATGCCAATAACATTCAAGATGTAATTGAAGTTGGCGCGGAAAATTTAGCTTCCATAATTTATGATTCTCCTCAACCGGTTTTACATCCAAATGGAGATAAACAAGAAAAAGGTATTCCTTTTATCGTTGTTTGGTTGGTTGTTGGAGCAATTTTCTTCACACTGCGAATGAAGTTTGTAAACATTCGAGGTTTTAAGCATGCTATTCAATTAGTTGCAGGTAAGTTTTCAGATCCAGACTCCAAAGATGATGGAGAGGTTTCGCATTTTCAAGCTCTAACAACAGCACTATCAGCAACAGTAGGTTTAGGAAACATTGCAGGTGTAGCAGTCGCAATTACACTAGGTGGTCCCGGTGCTACTTTTTGGATGATTATAGCTGGTCTAATAGGTATGTCTTCAAAGTTTGTGGAATGTACGCTTGGTGTTAAATATAGACGAGTTGCAGATAATGGTGAAATATCTGGAGGACCAATGTACTACCTTAGTGAAGGATTAAAGAAGAAGAAATTAGGAGGACTGGGAAAAGTGTTGGCAGTTGTATTTGCAATATTGTGTATTGGTGGTTCTTTTGGTGGAGGTAACATGTTCCAAGCAAACCAAGCTTTTGCCCAGCTTTCAAGTACTTTCCCATCTTTACAAGACAGTGGATTATACTTCGGAATTATTTTGGCAATTTTAGTTGGAGTTGTAATTATTGGAGGTATTAAAAGTATTGCCAAGGTAACGGACAAAATTGTGCCCTTTATGGCGGTATTATACGTAACATTTTCAATAATCATTATTGGAATGAATTTCGAAAATATTGGTTCAGTTTTGGTGGAGATTTTTAATGGAGCGTTTAATGCGCCTGCATTAAAAGGAGGAATTATAGGAGTTTTAATTGTTGGTTTTCAAAGAGCAGCTTTTTCAAATGAAGCAGGTGTTGGATCTGCCTCAATTGCTCATTCAGCTTCTAAAACAAATGAGCCTGTTAGTGAGGGTATAGTTGCCTTATTAGAGCCATTTGTAGATACGGTTGTAGTTTGCACCATGACAGCTTTAGTGCTAATATTTACCGGTTTTGCAGACGGAACAACAGGTTTGGAAGGCGCGGAGCTTACTTCTGAGGCATTTGGCAGTGTTTTTCCTTGGTTTAGTGGCGTACTTGTCGTGGCAATTTTCTTATTCGCATTTTCTACTATGATTTCGTGGTCCTACTATGGTTTAAAAGCCTGGAGTTATTTATTTGGAAATAGTAAAGCGTCAGATTATTCTTACAAATTTATCTTTTTGGTGTTTGTTGTTATCGGTTCTTCAGTTGGTTTAGGAGCCGTATTAGACTTCTCCGACTTAATGATTTTAGGGATGGCTTTCCCAAATATTATTGGTTTAGTAATTATGTCGAAAGAAGTAAAAGAGGATATGGCTTCATATTTTTCAAGAGTTAAAAGCGGCGCAATAAAAAAGTTTAAATAATGAAAAAAATCTCAGCGATCACCGTTGCTGTATTTCTTTTTACAACCTCTTGCAAGGAAAGCACAAGAGTCAACTTAGTTTCTGGTAAAGTTTACCAAGACTGTAATGTTCCTTTACCGAATACTGAAATTGCACTAAAATCTAATGTTGGAGGAAGTTTTAATGATCCAATTATTTTAGGAAGCGGAGTTACAGCGGCAGACGGGACATTGAGATTTACTTATGAGTTAGATGAAACAGACATAGGCACCGGAAGTATTCTTTTGGTAAAGTCTTCAGGATTTGAGACACTGGTTGATAATGTTGATTTGAATAAAGATGTAAGTTTAGAATTGTATAGAAATGATGTAACTCAATTGATCGTTGAACTTTCAGGAACAAGAATATACGCAGCGAGCGATACTCTTTTTTATGAACTTGTCAGTAATTCAGTCATATATCAGCAAATTGAACCTTCGAATGGGGTCATAGATACAATTCAGGTTCCAAATTCCAGCCCCAATCGCAACGATGTTTCTGAGGTGATGTATTATGGCGTGGGTTACGAAAGTTTTAATAGAGCGAAGGCCTCGGCTTCCAATCCGGACTCTTCTTACAATAAGGTGAATTTACTTTTGAGTGGGTGTGGGTCTGCCTCCACCGCAAATCTTCTGATTGACTGATGAATGAAAAATCAACTGAAGGAATATTTTTATTTCAGCAGGTTGGAACGAACCGGAATAATTGGGCTTGTCATTGTAATTGTTCTTTTAACCATTGGTAGAATTTTACTCTTTGAATATTATCCTGAAGTAGAGGTTAATCAAAAAGATATCTCAAAAATTGAGGCTAAGATTGACAGTTTGAAGCAAGAGCAAAAGAAAAAAGAAAGTCAGAAGGAATCTGCCGCTAGTGATTTTCATAAGCTCAAAGATATAGAAGATTTCAACCCTAATACCTTAGGGGTAGATGATTGGAAAGCCTTTGGCCTAAGTGAGAAGCAAGGACAGTCATTGTTAAATTACAAGGAGTTAATTGGGGGCTTCAAATCAAAAGAGGAGTTTAGAAAAGTGTTTGTCATTAATGATGAATTGCATGAACAACTTTCTCCTCATATTCTCTTACCCGAAACAGCTCCAAAGGATTTAAATAGATTCCCAAAGTGGGAGAAGAAAAAATATGAGAAGAGGGTGCGAAAGTATCCTAAAGTTGACATCAATAAAGCGGATACAGCAAGCTTTAAGGCATTGTATGGAATTGGAGATTTTTTAGCTGACATGATTGTTAAACGAAGGGAAGAGTTAGGAGGTTTCATTTCAAAAGACCAACTAAAAGAAGTTTACGGTCTAAAAGAAGAAACGTTAATAAGATTGGACACACAACTTATCTTTGTACCAACTGAAATTAGAAAACTAAACATAAATCAGGCTACTAAGGAAGAGTTAAAGGCACATTCTTATTTATATTGGAAACATGCGAATGCAATTGTCAATTATAGAAAGCAGCACGGGAAGTATGAAGCATTGGAGGATCTGAAAAAGATTGTACTAATCAACGACTCAATTTTCGAAAAAGTAAAGCCCTACTTAGAGCTTTAAATCGGCTTAAATTTCGTTTTTTTGCACCTGCTTAAAATGAAGAAGTAGCATGATTAGAGAACAAATAAAAGCCACTATTCGCGATGTAAAAGACTTTCCAAAGGAAGGGATTGTTTTCAAAGACATCACCCCTATTTTAGAAAATCCCGAACTCACTGCTGCTATTACAAAAGAGTTTGTTCGGCAGATGAGTGGCATGAAGATTGACGCCATTATGGGAGTGGAGAGCCGGGGATTTTTTTGGGGACCAATGGTTGCTCAAGAGTTAGGAATTCCATTTATTCCAGTTCGGAAAAAGGGCAAGCTCCCATACAAAACGGTTTCTTTTCAATATGACTTAGAATATGGTTCTGCAGAAATTGAAGTTCATGCAGATGCTATAAAAGAAGGGGCTAATATTCTTATTCATGATGACTTATTAGCTACAGGTGGAACTGCCGCAGCGGCAGCAGAAATAGTTTTAAAACAAAAGGCACATGTTGCAGGTTTTTCTTTTCTAGTGATACTAGACTTCTTGAATGGAGTAGAAATACTGTCAAAATACAATAATAACATAACAGGATTAGTCAATTATTAATAATGGATTTTAACTACACAGAAAACCAAACGTTAATCGCTCAAATGGCGAGAGATTTTGCTGAGAAACATATCAGACCAGATCTAATGAAGTGGGATGAATCACAAGGATTTCCAGTTCATATATTTAAACAATTAGGTGAGCTCGGTATGATGGGGGTGTTAGTTCCAACAAAATATGGTGGATCAGGCTTTGGTTATCATGAATACATTACCGTTATAACGGAAATTGCAAAAGTATGTGGGTCTATTGGGTTGTCAGTTGCAGCGCATAACTCTTTATGTACAGGTCATATATTAGCTTTTGGCAACGAGGAGCAAAAAATGAAATACCTTCCAAAGGTAGCCACAGCTGAGCATATTGGTGCTTGGGGACTAACGGAGCACAATACAGGTTCAGATGCAGGAGGTATGAATACAACTGCGGTTGAAGATGGAGATTTTTATGTTTTGAATGGAGCGAAGAATTTTATAACCCATGCAGTTTCAGGCGACATCGCTGTAGTGATAGCTAGAACAGGAGAGAAAGGAGATTCTCATGGAATGTCTGCATTTATTGTGGAAAAGGGAACACCGGGGTTTACTTCGGGAAAGAAAGAAGATAAGTTAGGTATGCGAGCTTCGGAAACTGCTGAGTTGATTTTCAGTGACTGCCGAATTCCTAAAGAAAATTTATTAGGTAAAGTTGGAGATGGATTTCCACAATCAATGAAAGTGCTTGACGGAGGTAGAATTTCAATTGCAGCACTCTCTTTAGGAATTGCAAAGGGAGCGTATTTGGCTGCTAAGAAATATGCGCAAGAAAGACATCAATTTGGTCAAGCTATTTCAAATTTTCAAGCAATAGCATTTAAGTTGGCCGATATGGCAACTGACATCGAAGCAGCAGAGTTGTTGACACACCAAGCAGCAGACATGAAAAACAAAGGGCTAAAGATGACCAAGGAATCAGCTATTGCTAAGTATAAAGCATCTGAAGTTTGTGTTGCAGTAGCCAACGAGGCTGTGCAAATATTTGGAGGATACGGATACACCAAAGAGTTTCCAGTAGAGAAATTTTACAGGGATTCGAAGCTCTGTACTATAGGTGAGGGAACCTCTGAGATTCAAAAATTAGTAATATCGCGAGATATTTTAAAAAGCTAATTATAATTTAATAAAAAGTATTACTTTTGCACACCAATAAAAATTAAGACGCATGCTAATAGTACCTGTAAAAGAAGGCGAGAACATAGAAAGAGCTTTAAAAAAGTTCAAGAAAAAGTTTGAAAGAACCGGAACTGTAAGGCAGTTAAGAGCCAGACAGCAATTTGATAAACCTTCTATCATTAGAAGAGAGCAAATTAAAAAAGCGATCTACGTAGAAAAAATGCAAAGAGAGGAAGAGGCTTAATTTTAAGTTTTTTTATCTTTAAATATAGTTCCACGTTAAATACTATTGCCTAACTTGCAGTAGTATTTAACGTGGTTTTTTTATGTTAATAATTGAGTTTCTAGATCATCTAAAAAAGAATAGGCGCTATTCGTTACATACGATAACAGCTTATGAATCAGATTTAGCTCAATTACAGAAATATCTCAAGAAACAGTATGATCTGGAGGTAGCTGAGGCAAACTCCGCTAGTTTGCGCTCTTGGGTTATAGAGTTGTTAGAAACGGGCACTCAGAACAAAAGTGTGAATAGAAAAATCTCTACCTTGAAATCTTTCTACAAGTTTCTAATGAAGGAAGGTTACATTTCGTTGAATCCAACTGATAAGCTTATTTCGCCGAAGGTAGCGTCCTCTTTACCTCAGTTTGTGCGAGAAGTGGAGATGGATAACTTATTAGACGAGTTTCAGTTTGAAGAGTCGTTTAAAGGAGTTCGGGATAAAATGATAATAGAGCTACTTTATTCTTCAGGAATTCGATTAATTGAGTTGGTAAATCTTCAAGTTTCTGACTTAGATTTAGTTGATAGTCAAATAAAAGTGGTTGGGAAGCGAAATAAAGAAAGGATTATACCGCTTCATCAAGCATTAATAAGGACGATGAAAAGCTACTTATTTGAGAGAGAAAAAGTTGCTTTGGAGCCTTATTTACTGTTATCTGATTCCGGTAAAAGAATGTATCCAAAGTTTGTTTACCGAAAGGTTAATTATTACCTTGGACAAGTAACAACCTCAAGTAAAAAAAGCCCTCATGTTCTAAGGCATACATTTGCCACACACATGTTAAATAATGGTGCCGAGTTAAATACAATTAAAGAAATATTGGGTCATGCAAACTTGTCAGCGACGCAAGTTTATACGCATAACACAATAGAGAAATTGAAAAACATATACAAACAAGCCCACCCTAGGGCATAAAACCAACTATTTATGAACGTAAAATTGAATGTAAGATCAGTCAACTTTGATGCAGATCAAAAATTAATCGATTTCATACAAGAGAAAATCAATAAGCTAACTCATTTTTTTGACAAGATTGTTAGCGCTGATGTTTACTTGAAAGTAGACAATAATCATGAAACGCAAAACAAGGAAGTTGAAATTCGATTATTTATTCCGGGACACGACCTATTTGCGAAGAAAACTTCCAAAAATTTTGAGGCAGCTACGGACGAAGTAACGGAAGCGTTGCGAAGACAGGCTAAAAAGCACAAAGAAAAAGAAAGAATGAGGTAGTTTTCGGCTTGTTTTTAAGGTCTTTAGCGCTTAAGTGAAAAGACTTTGAAAAAAAGTTTAGAATTTATTTTAGGATATTATAATCTTTCATAAATTTGCAGACCTTTTTCAGGGCTATTTTGTAGTCATGGGAAAGGTCGAAATTTTTGCCGATGTAGCTCAGTTGGCCAGAGCAGCTGATTTGTAATCAGCGGGTCGGGGGTTCGAATCCCTCCACTAGCTCATATTAGTTCTTTGATAGATGGGGAGATACTCAAGCGGCCAACGAGGACAGACTGTAAATCTGTTGACTACGTCTTCGCAGGTTCGAATCCTGCTCCCCCCACATTCTTTCGAAAATATTGATGAATCTAAAAAGCGGGAGTAGCTCAGCTGGCTAGAGCATCAGCCTTCCAAGCTGAGGGTCGCCGGTTCGAATCCGGTTTCCCGCTCTTTTATTCTCATCGATAAAAAAAATAACATCATTGCCGATGTAGCTCAGGGGTAGAGCGTTTCCTTGGTAAGGAAGAGGTCAGGGGTTCAATTCCCCTCATTGGCTCTAGATATAGATTGAACCTATTAATTAATTATAATAACAAATAAAAGCAACAAGTCATGGCTAAAGAAAATTTTGACCGGTCTAAACCACATTTAAATATTGGTACAATTGGTCACGTTGATCACGGAAAGACTACATTAACTGCTGCCATTACTACCGTTTTGGCAAAAAAAGGATACTCTGACATGGTAGCATTCGATAAAATCGATAACGCTCCTGAAGAAAAAGAGAGAGGAATTACAATTAACTCTTCTCACGTTGAGTACTCTACAGAGAATAGACACTACGCTCACGTTGACTGTCCAGGTCACGCTGATTACGTAAAGAATATGGTAACTGGTGCTGCTCAAATGGATGGAGCAATATTGGTAGTAGCTTCTACGGATGGTCCAATGCCTCAAACAAGAGAGCACATCTTATTAGCACGTCAGGTAGGAGTTCCTACAATCGTTGTTTTCATGAACAAGGCTGACATGGTTGATGATGAAGAGTTGTTAGAATTAGTTGAAATGGAAATTAGAGAATTATTATCATTCTATGATTTTGATGGAGACAATACTCCTATCATTTCTGGTTCTGCATTAGGTGCATTGAACGGAGAAGCTCAGTGGGAAGATAAAGTAATGGAATTGATGGATGCTGTTGATAGCTATATTCCAATCCCTCCAAGAGATACAGATAAGCCTTTCTTAATGCCAATTGAAGATGTATTTTCAATTACTGGTAGAGGTACAGTTGCAACTGGTAGAATCGAAACTGGTGTAATTAACTCTGGTGAAGAAGTTCAAATCATGGGTATGGGTGCTGAAGGATTAAAGTCAGTAGTTACAGGTGTTGAAATGTTTAGAAAGATTCTAGATAGAGGAGAAGCAGGAGATAACGTTGGTTTGTTACTTAGAGGTATTGAGAAATCTCAAATTGGTAGAGGAATGGTAATGGCTAAGCCAGGATCAATTACTCCTCATACTAAATTCAAAGCTGAGGTATATATTTTGAAAAAAGAAGAAGGTGGACGTCACACTCCATTCCAAAATAAATACCGTCCACAGTTTTACTTAAGAACAACTGATGTAACAGGTGAAATCTTCTTAGAAGAAGGAAGAGAGATGGTAATGCCTGGTGATAACGTAACAATTACTGTTAACTTGATTAACAAAGTTGCGATCAATAAAGGTCTTCAGTTCGCGATCAGAGAAGGTGGTAGAACAGTAGGAGCTGGTCAGGTTACAGAAATTATTGAGTAATCAGTAAATAAAATAAAGTTAGAAAAGGTGTTGGTCTTTTGGTCAACACCTTTTCGCGACTTTTAAAATTTACGGGTGTAGCTCAATTGGTAGAGTAGTGGTCTCCAAAACCATTGGCTGGGAGTTCGAGTCTCTCCACCCGTGCAGAGAATAATAAAATTATGTCGAAGTTAAGAACATACATAGAAGAATCAACTGACGAATTACTGAACAAGGTAAGCTGGCCAACTTGGAGCGAACTTCAAAGTAGTGGAGTTGTAGTGATGATTGCTTCGATTATCATTTCTCTGATTATTTTTTTGATGGACTCTACTTTTAGTACGTTGATGGAAAAGATCTACGAAATCATTTAAGACTGATACGAGATAAACATGAGCGAGAATAACAACAAAAAGTGGTACGTCGTAAGAGCGATTAGTGGAAAAGAGAAAAAGGTAAAACTTTATATCGAAGACGAAATCAATCGATTGAAATTAGGAGACTATGTTAGTCAAATCTTGATTCCAACAGAAAAGGTTTATCAGATTAGAAATGGAAAGAAAGTAAGTAAGGAAAGGAGTTTTTTCCCGGGTTACATTCTTATTGAAGCGAATTTGGTTGGAGAAATTCCTCACCTGATTCAGAAAACGACCAACGTAATTGGTTTCTTAGGTGCTGAAAAAAGAGGGGAGCCTCTTCCATTAAGACAGTCTGAGGTGAATCGAATCTTAGGTAAGGTTGATGAGTTAGCAGAGAGTGAGGAAGAAATGAATATACCGTTCATTGTAGGCGAATCTGTTAAAGTTATAGATGGACCATTCAATGGATTTAATGGTAGTATCGAAGAAATTAATGAAGAGAAGAAAAAGTTAATGGTGATGGTAAAGATTTTCGGAAGAAAGCAACCGTTAGAATTAAGTTTCCTTCAAGTAGAAAAAGAATCATAATTGATATTATAAATAGCAAGCAATGGCTAAAGAAATTAGTGGAATAATCAAATTACAGATCAGAGGTGGAGCAGCGAATCCATCTCCACCAGTTGGACCTGCTTTAGGTGCAAAAGGTGTAAATATTATGGATTTCTGTAAGCAGTTCAACGGACGAACTCAAGATAAAGCTGGAAAGGTTTTACCTGTGGTCATTACTGTTTATGGTGATAAATCTTTTGATTTTGTTATCAAAACTCCTCCAGCTGCGGTTCAGTTGTTAGAGAAAGCTAAATTGAAGTCTGGTTCTCCAGAACCAAACAGAAAAAAAGTCGCATCTGTAACTTGGGATCAAGTTAAGGAAATTGCAGAGGATAAAATGGAAGATCTTAATGCTTTCAAAGTTGAGTCTGCTATGAGAATGGTAGCTGGAACAGCTAGAAGTATGGGTATTACAGTTAAAGGACCAAAACCTGCATAGTAGGTTAAAATAAAACAACATGGCAACATTGACTAAAAAGCGTAAAGACGCTCTAGCAAAAATTGAAAAGGATAAGTTATATTCTTTAAAAGAAGCCTCTTCCTTAGTAAAGGAATTAGCTTCTACTAATTTTGATTCATCAGTTGATTTAAGTGTGAGACTAGGTGTAGACCCTAGAAAAGCGAATCAAATGGTGAGAGGTACTGTTACTTTACCTCATGGTGTAGGTAAAACAGTAACTGTTCTTGCACTGGTTACCCCAGACAAAGAAGCAGAAGCGAAAGAAGCTGGAGCTGATTACGTAGGATTGGATGAGTATGTCGATAAGATCAAAGGTGGTTGGACTGACGTTGATGTTATTGTAACCATGCCAAGTGTGATGGGCAAAGTTGGAGCTTTAGGTCGAGTATTAGGGCCAAGAGGTTTAATGCCTAACCCAAAATCAGGAACTGTAACTATGGATGTAGGTAAAGCTGTTGCTGACGTCAAAGGTGGTAAAATTGACTTCAAGGTTGATAAGTATGGTATCATACACTCATCAGTTGGGAGAGTTTCATTTGATGCTGATCAAATAAAGGAAAACGCTACTGAAATGCTTCAGACTATTAATAAGTTAAAGCCTGCAGCTTCAAAAGGAGTTTACGTAAAAAGTATTTGTGTGTCAGGAACAATGACTCCAGGTATTCACGTTGATCCAAAAGACATTTAGACGACTAATTATTCATCATTCTATTCTATTTAGAAATGACAAAACAAGAAAAGCACGAAATCGTAAAGAACCTATTAGCTAAGTTGAATGAAAATAATATTTTCTATTTAGCTGATATCTCAGAGTTAGATGCAGAAACTTCTACAAAACTTAGAAGAATGGCGTTTAAAAGAGATGTTTCTTTAAACGTTGTAAAGAATACATTACTAAGAAAAGCTTTAGAAGCTGCAGAAGGCAGCTACGAAGAATTTTATGATGTATTGAAAGGTAATACATCTATTCTATTTTCTGAAGTAGGTAATGCTCCGGCAAAACTGATTCAAGAGTTTAGAAAGAAAAATAAAAAGCCGATATTAAAAGGAGCTTATATTGAAGAAGCTATTTTTATTGGTGATGATAAAATTGACACACTTGCTCAGATTAAATCTAAAGAAGAGCTTGTTGGAGATATCATTACCCTTCTTCAATCTCCTGCGAAAAATGTACTTTCTGCCCTTCAATCAGGCGGATCAACTATCGCAGGACTAGTTCAAACACTTTCTGAGAAGAAAGCCTAAATTGTGTACGCACTCTCAATTCATATAAATTAAACAAACAAAAACAAAATAAAATGGCGGATTTAAAAGCGCTCGCTGAAGAGTTAGTAAACTTAACAGTAAAAGATGTAAACGAATTAGCAACTATCCTTAAGGATGAGTATGGCATTGAGCCTGCTGCTGCTGCTGTAGCGGTGGCTGGTCCTGCTGCAGGTGGTGACGCTGCTTCTGAAGAGAAAACTGAATTTGATGTGATCTTGAAAGCTGCAGGTGGATCTAAATTAGCAGTTGTAAAATTGGTTAAGGAATTAACTGGTTTAGGTCTTAAAGAAGCAAAAGAATTAGTTGACGGAGCACCAAAAGCATTGAAAGAAGGTGTTTCTAAAGACGAAGCAGAAGGTCTTAAATCTCAATTAGAAGAGGCTGGAGCTGAAGTTGAGCTTAAGTAATAAAAGCTTCAACTAGTAATATTTAGGTTTAGATCTCACCCCGACAAATAGTCGGGGTGAGGACTAAACCCTTTTACGTTTATATCTAAGTACTAATAAACACTCCTTCAGATGGCTAACGCATCATTATCAAAATTGCAAAATAGAGTAAGTTTTGCATCCATAAAAAATAAATTAGAGTATCCTGATTTTCTAGATATACAATTACAGTCTTTTCAGGATTTCTTCCAATTAGATACTTCTCCTGAATTTAGGGATACAGAAGGTCTATATAGAGTTTTCAGTGAAAACTTTCCAATTACTGATGCTAGAAATCAGTTTGTCTTGGAGTTTTTAGATTACTTTGTTGACCCTCCAAGATATAGTATTGAAGAATGTATAGACAGAGGGTTAACGTATAGCGTCCCTTTAAAAGCGAAGCTGAAATTATACTGTACAGACCCAGAGCATGAGGATTTTGAGACAATTGTGCAAGATGTTTATCTAGGTACTATTCCTTACATGACTCCAAAAGGAACCTTCCTTGTTAATGGAGCTGAAAGAGTTATTGTTTCTCAACTGCACAGATCACCTGGAGTCTTCTTTGGTCAATCGCGCCACGCTAACGGTACGAAATTATATTCTGCTAGAGTAATTCCTTTCAAGGGTTCTTGGATTGAATTTGCTACAGACATTAATAATGTAATGTATGCCTACATCGATAGAAAGAAGAAGCTTCCGGTTACCACATTACTAAGAGCCATCGGTTATGAATTGGACAAAGATATCCTTGATATTTTCAACCTAGCTGATGAAATCAAAGTAAGTAAGGCTGCAGTAAAAAGAGTTCAGGGAAGAAAGTTAGCTGCTAGAGTTCTTCGAACTTGGGTAGAGGATTTTGTGGATGAAGATACAGGAGAGGTTGTTTCAATCGAAAGAAACGAAGTTGTTATCGATCGGGAAACAATTATAGAGAAAGAGCACATTGAGGCAATTTTAGAGTCTGGAACAAAAACAATTATCCTGCACAAGGAAGATGTTAATTCTGCTGATTTTGCGATCATTTACAATACATTACAAAAAGATCCTTCGAATTCAGAAAAGGAAGCTGTAGAGCATATTTATCGTCAACTTAGAAATTCTGAGCCACCAGATGAGGAAACTGCAAGAGGCGTTATTGATAAGCTATTTTTCTCAGAAACTCGATATGACTTAGGAGAGGTAGGCCGTTACAGAATCAATAAGAAATTAGGTTTGAACATTGAGCCTAATACAAAAATATTAACAAGAGAGGATATCATCTCTATCATTAAGTATTTGATTGAGCTAATCAATTCAAAGGCGGATGTAGATGATATTGATCACTTATCAAATAGAAGAGTAAGAACTGTTGGAGAACAGTTGTACAATCAGTTTGGTGTTGGTTTAGCTAGAATGGCTAGAACAATAAGAGAGCGAATGAACGTTAGAGATAACGAAGTATTTACCCCTGCCGATTTGATTAATGCTAAAACACTATCTGCCGTAATTAATTCATTCTTCGGAACGAATCAATTGTCACAGTTTATGGATCAGACGAATCCTCTGTCTGAGGTAACTCACAAACGACGAATGTCTGCTTTAGGACCCGGCGGCCTCTCTAGAGAAAGAGCAGGTTTTGAGGTTCGTGATGTTCACTATACGCACTACGGGCGACTTTGTCCAATTGAAACACCGGAAGGTCCAAACATTGGTTTGATTTCTTCTTTGTGTGTTTACGCAAAAGTGAACAGACTTGGTTTCATTGAGACACCTTACCGAAAAGTAGCAAATAGTACAGTTGGTTTAAGTGATAAAGAAGTTATTTATTTAAGTGCTGAAGAAGAAGACTCTCAAACCATTGCCCAAGCAAATGCAATTGTAGGTGAAGGAGGAAAGTTTGAAACGGAAGTAGTTAAAGCAAGATACGAAGGTGATTTTCCTTTAGCTAAGGCTGAGGATGTAACATTAATGGATGTATCTCCTAACCAGATTGCATCAATAGCTGCATCTCTTATTCCTTTCCTAGAGCATGATGATGCGAACAGAGCCCTGATGGGGTCTAACATGCAACGTCAAGCTGTTCCTTTATTGCAGCCAAGCGCTCCAATTGTAGGAACCGGTTTAGAAAAGCAAGTTGCTGTTGATTCAAGAGTATTGATTAATGCCGAAGGAACAGGGGTTGTTGAATACGTTGATGCAAACAAAATCATTGTTACTTACAAAAGATCAGATGAAGAGGAATTAGTTTCATTTACTGAGCCTACTAAAACTTACGTTCTTACAAAATACAAGAAAACGAATCAGAGTACCACCATCAACTTGAACCCTATCGTGATGAAGGGAGATAGGGTAACCAAAGGTCAAGTACTTTGTGAAGGTTATGCTACTCAAGGTGGTGAGCTTGCCTTAGGTAGGAATTTGAAAGTGGCCTTTATGCCATGGAAAGGTTACAACTTTGAGGATGCGATTGTAATCTCTGAGAAAGTCGTTTCAGAAGACTTATTTACTTCAGTACATGTAGATGAATTTACGCTTGAAGTTAGAGATACAAAAAGAGGTGTTGAAGAATTAACTGCAGATATTCCAAACGTAAGTGAAGAAGCTACAGCTGATTTAGATGAAAACGGATTAATTAGAATTGGCGCTAAAGTTAAAGAAGGTGACATTTTGATTGGTAAGATTACCCCTAAAGGAGAATCTGATCCCACCCCGGAAGAGAAGTTGTTGAGAGCAATATTTGGTGATAAAGCCGGAGACGTGAAAGATGCTTCATTGAAAGTACCACCATCGACAAAAGGTGTTGTTGTTGGTAAGAAGTTGTTTGAAAGAGCACTGAAGGATAGGAAATCTAGAGCTGATGAGAAAAACCTAATCTTAAAGTTAGACGAAGAGCAGAATAAAGAAATTGCTCAGTTGAAAGAAAGATTAGTTGAGAAATTATACTCTGTTGTAAACGGAAAGACAGCTCAGGGAATTCAGAATTACTATAATGAAGAATTAATTCCTAAAGGAACGAAATTTACTCAAAAAGTACTTCAAAGGATTGATGATTTTGCTTTTATTGATTACAAAAACTGGACGACATCTGATGAATTAAACCAGACGATTAAGACCATGTTGCACAATCATAATATGAAAGCAACAGAAATTCAAGGAAAGTATAAGCGTAAGAAATATGCGTTAACTGTTGGAGATGAACTTCCTGTTGGAATTATGAAATTGGCTAAAGTGTATTTGGCTAAGAAACGTAAGTTGAAGGTAGGTGATAAGATGGCAGGACGTCACGGTAACAAAGGTATTGTTGCAAGAATCGTTCGTCATGAAGACATGCCATTCTTAGACGATGGAACTCCGGTTGATATAGTATTGAACCCACTTGGTGTACCTTCTAGAATGAACCTTGGACAGATTTACGAAACTGTGTTAGGTTGGGCAGGCGAAAAGCTAGGTGTTAACTTTGCAACTCCAATTTTTGATGGAGCAACTGCAGACGAGATTAATAGCTATACGGACAAAGCAGGTGTACCTCGATCAGGAAGAACATTCTTGAAAGACGGTGGAACAGGCGAGCCATTCGATCAGCCGGCAACAGTAGGTATCATTTACATGTTGAAATTAGGCCACATGGTTGAAGATAAGATGCACGCTAGATCTATCGGACCATACTCATTAATTACTCAGCAACCACTTGGTGGTAAGGCTCAGTTTGGTGGTCAGCGTTTTGGAGAGATGGAAGTTTGGGCATTAGAGGCATTTGGTGCAGCTAATATCCTACAAGAAATCTTGACAATTAAGTCTGATGACGTTATGGGTAGAGCAAAAGCTTATGAAGCAATTGTGAAAGGTGAAAGTATGCCAGTTCCTGGTATTCCGGAGTCGTTTAACGTATTACTTCATGAACTTAGGGGTCTGTGCTTAAACCTTACACTGTCTGACAAAGATAAAGTAAGCGTTTAGTTCAACAATTTAAAGAGATTATTAACATAATAATATAATTATGGCTTTTAGAAGAGATAATAAGGAAACAAGTAGATTCTCTATGATTACGATAAGCCTTGCTTCTCCAGAAATGATTTTAGAAAAATCAAATGGAGAAGTATTGAAGCCGGAGACAATCAACTATAGAACGTATAAACCAGAGAGAGACGGTTTGTTCTGTGAAAGAATTTTTGGTCCGGTAAAAGATTACGAGTGTCACTGTGGAAAATACAAGAGAATCCGATATAAGGGAATCGTTTGTGACCGTTGTGGTGTTGAAGTAACAGAGAAAAAAGTACGAAGAGAGAGAATGGGACACATTTCTTTAGTGGTTCCTGTTGCTCACATATGGTACTTTAAGTCGTTACCAAACAAAATCGGGTACCTATTAGGGTTGCCTACCAAGAAATTGGATACCATCATTTATTACGAGCGATACGTTGTAATTAATGCAGGTGAGGCCAAAAACGCTGAGGGTGAGCCTGTAGAATATTTGGACTTTTTAACGGAAGAAGAATACTTAGATATTTTGGATACGATGCCAAAAGAAAACATGTATTTAGATGATAACGATCCGAACAAATTCATCGCAAAGATGGGTGCTGAAGCACTATTTGAATTGCTGAAAAGATTAGATTTAGATTCACTTTCTTACGATTTAAGACACAAAGCAAATACAGAAACATCTCAACAAAGAAAGAATGAAGCTTTAAAAAGACTTCAGGTTGTTGAAGCCTTTAGAGCTGCAAACGGACACATTGAGAATAGACCTGAGTGGATGATTGTGAAAGTAGTTCCTGTTATTCCGCCGGAATTACGTCCTTTAGTACCACTAGATGGTGGTCGATTTGCAACTTCTGATCTGAACGATTTATACAGAAGAGTAATTATCAGAAACAATCGTTTAAAACGATTGATGGAGATTAAAGCACCGGAAGTAATTTTAAGAAACGAAAAAAGAATGTTGCAGGAAGCTGTAGATTCTTTGTTTGATAACTCAAGAAAATCTTCTGCTGTTAAAACTGATTCTAACAGAGCGTTAAAATCGTTATCTGATAGTTTGAAAGGTAAGTCAGGTCGTTTTAGACAAAACTTGCTGGGTAAAAGGGTTGATTACTCTGCTCGATCAGTAATTGTTGTTGGACCGGACTTAAAGTTGCATGAGTGTGGTATGCCAAAAGATATGGCTGCTGAACTATACAAGCCTTTTGTAATTCGTAAATTAATTGAACGAGGTATTGTTAAGACGGTTAAATCTGCAAAGAAAATCGTTGATAAGAAGGAGCCTGTTGTTTGGGATATTTTAGAAAGTGTATTGAAAGGGCACCCAATCCTATTGAACAGGGCCCCAACTCTGCACAGATTAGGTATTCAAGCGTTTCAGCCAAAGCTTATTGAAGGTAAGGCAATTCGTCTTCACCCATTAGTTTGTACTGCCTTTAACGCGGATTTTGATGGTGATCAGATGGCAGTTCACTTACCTTTGGGTAATGCTGCAATTCTAGAGGCTCAACTATTAATGCTAGCTTCTCACAATATTCTTAACCCTGCGAATGGTTCACCGATTACGGTTCCATCTCAGGATATGGTTTTGGGTCTTTACTACTTAACCAAAGAAAGAGTTACAGATGAAACAAAGACTATTAAAGGTGAGGGCAAGTCTTTCTATTCTCCAGAAGAAGTTATTATTGCGAATAACGAAGGGAGATTAGACATTCACGCTAAGATAAAAGTGAATATCACGAAGAATGGTGAATCGAAATTAATTGAAACCACTTGTGGTAGAGTTATTTTCAATGAGCGAGTTCCAGAAGAGGTCCCATATATTAACGAATTGTTGACTAAGAAGTCCTTAAGAGACATTATTGGAGATATATTAAAAGTTGCCGGTACAGCTAAAACAGCAAACTTCTTAGATGAGATTAAGACGCTAGGATATAATATGTCATTTAAAGGTGGTCTATCATTTAATTTGGAGGACGTAATTGTTCCACCAGAGAAAGAAGAAATGATGGATAAGGCGAACCAGCAAGTAAAAGAGGTTTGGGACAACTATAACATGGGATTCATTACGAATAACGAGCGTTATAACCAAATTATTGATATTTGGACACATACTAACACGCGACTGACAAACACGGTAATGAGTCGTTTGAAGAACGATAACCAAGGTTTCAACTCAGTTTACATGATGTTTGATTCTGGAGCAAGGGGTTCGAAAGAGCAAATTCGTCAGCTTTCAGGAATGAGAGGGTTGATGGCTAAGCCACAGAAATCAGGATCTACAGGTCAAGAAATTATTGAAAACCCAATTCTTTCTAACTTTAAAGAAGGACTTTCGATTCTAGAGTACTTTATTTCTACACACGGTGCACGTAAAGGTTTGGCCGATACAGCGCTGAAAACAGCAGATGCGGGTTACTTAACTAGAAGATTAGTAGATGTATCTCAAGATGTTGTTATTTCAGAGGTAGATTGTGGAACTTTAAGAGGTGTTACAATTTCTGCCTTGATGAAGAATGACGATGAAGTAGAATCACTTTATGATCGAATTCTTGGTAGGGTTACTGTTCACGATGTTTATCATCCAAATACCGGTGACTTAATCATTGGGTCAGGAGAAGAAGTTAAAGAAGAGGTGGCAAAAATTATTGAAGACTCTCCTATTGATGAGGTTGAAATGAGGTCTGTACTTTCTTGTGAATTAAAAAGAGGAGTTTGTTCTAAATGTTACGGTAGAAGTTTGGCAACGGGTCGAATGACACAAAAAGGTGAGTCTGTTGGTGTTATTGCAGCACAGTCGATTGGAGAGCCGGGTACACAGTTAACATTACGTACGTTCCACGTTGGGGGTACGGCATCTAAGATTGCTGATGACTCTAGAGTTGAAGCAAAATATGACGGTATATTAGAAGTAGATGAATTGCGAACAGTTGCGGGCGAAGACAGAGATGGAAAGAAGATTTCAATCGTTGTTGGACGTTCAGCTGAAGCACGAATTTTAGATCCAAAGACCAATATTGCATTAATGACTGCTGTAATTCCTTACGGTTCAGTATTAGTGGCGAAAGAAGGAGCTAAGGTGAAAAAAGGTGAGATGATTTGTTATTGGGATCCATATAACGCATTGATCATTGCTGAAGTTCCTGGAACAATTGCTTTTGAAAACTTAGTTGACAGTATTACTTACAAAGAAGAGTCTGATGAACAAACAGGTTTTACTGAGAAAGTAATTATTGAATCTAGAGATAAGAAGTTAATTCCTGAAATTAAATTATTGAACGCTAAGAAGGAAGTTATTAAAACGTATAACTTACCGGTAGGGGCTCATATTGTTGTAAAGGAAGGGGATAAGATTGATAGTGGTAGAACATTAGTTAAAATACCAAGGACTTCAGGTAAGTCTGGTGATATTACAGGTGGTCTTCCAAGAGTAACTGAATTGTTTGAAGCGAGAAATCCTTCAAACCCTGCAGTTGTTTCTGAAATTGACGGTATTGTTTCTTTCGGTAAAATCAAGAGAGGTAATAGAGAAGTTATCATCGAGTCTAGAACAGGTGAGGTTAAGAAATACTTAATCAATCTTTCTAAGCATATCTTGGTTCAAGAGAATGATTTCGTAAGAGCTGGAGTTCCATTATCAGATGGAGCCATTACTCCTGCTGATATCTTAGCGATTAAAGGTCCTACACAAGTTCAAGAATACTTAGTAAACGAAGTTCAAGAAGTTTACCGATTACAAGGGGTGAAGATTAATGATAAGCACTTTGAAGTAATTGTTAGACAAATGATGCGTAAAGTAATCATTGAAGATCCGGGCGATACTAGATTCTTAGAGAAGCAAATTGCTAACAAATCTGACTTTGCAGTTGAGAACGATTGGATTTTTGGAAAGAAGATTGTAGTTGAACCGGGTGAATCTGAAAGCTTGAAAGCAGGACAAATCATCTCTCCACGTAAGTTGAGGGAGGAGAACTCTATGTTGAAGCGTCAGGATAAGAAGACGGTAGATGCAAGAGATGCTGTTCCAGCGACATCAAATTCAGTTCTTCAAGGAATTACAAGAGCATCTTTACAAACTGATAGTTTCATTTCTGCAGCATCTTTCCAGGAAACTACGAAAGTGTTGAATGAAGCAGCAGTAAATGGTAAGCAAGACACATTAATGGGCTTGAAAGAGAACGTTATTGTTGGACACCTAATTCCAGCAGGAACAGGTTTAGACGATTACCAAGAGTATGTTGTTGGTTCTAACGAAGAATACGAAATGTTAAAATCAGGAAAAGAAGAAGTAGCAGAAGTTGAGATTGACGAAGTAGAAAACGCAGAATAAGATGGCTGACGATAATAACAATCCTCAAATCAAGGATGGCAAATTAAACATTGAATTAACTGAAGAAGTAGCTGAAGGAACGTATTCCAATTTAGCGATCATAAGTCATTCAAGCTCAGAATTTGTTTTGGATTTTATTAAAGTGATGCCCGGCTTACCAAAAGCAAAAGTGAAATCTAGAATAATGATGACACCGCAGCATGCAAAACGTTTGGTGAGAGCGCTACAAGACAATATTCAAAAATTTGAACAGCTGAATGGAGCGATTAAAGAAAGTGATCAACCTCACTTTCCGATGAACTTCGGAGGCCCTCAAGGAGAAGCTTAATTCTTATTTGAATGAAAATACAAAGCCACGCTGAAAAGCGTGGCTTTTTTTATTAATAGAATTTTAGAAATATAACTTAAATTAAATCTGCTTCTTGAATCCTAACTAAAATAGATTGAATTTTACCAGATCGCTTGAATACGTCTTTTGACTCCAGAAAACTCAACGCGTTTTTAGGAATAACATTATTTGTTCCGTCAGAATAATTAACAACGACTTTTCTTTTGGCTCCAATTTCATAAATGATTGGAATCTGGCAGTAAGTAAATGCAATTGCATTAGCAGGAACTTCAATTTTACAGGCATCTCCATCGTGATTGTAGTACGACAAGGAATCAGGCTGATCAATGAATTCTAATCTTCTTAAAATGAATGGCTCAAAAGTTAAACATCCATCAGCCACTTGAATTCCTAACTCAGCCCACCGATTAATAATATCTTCTTTTACTTGTCCTGTCATGCCTGGCTGTTTAGCACCTGCATATTTAGGAGTATGAGAGTAGGCATCTGTAGGAAATGCTCCGTATAGCTCAGGTGATTTATTTACTCCTATTCCGGCTCTTATTTCGTAATAGTGCTCTATTAGTCTACCAATAGTACCTTCAGAAGAATTAGCCTTTTTTGCAGCATAAATATTTTCTTGGATGGCTAATAATAGTTTTGATACCATGTGCCAATAGATACTACCTAAGCCTTCATAGCCATAAAATGCACCCGAGCGACCTGTAAAAGCTTTGTGATCAAATACAGCTTCAAATGCAGAAAGAAATTGCTTCGTTTCTTTTTTTGCAATCCTCTTTAGTTCAAAATCTTTTATAGATAATAAGGCTTTCTTAAGATCGGATACATTGTGAAAGTTTCCATTGAAGTGAAATTTTCCTTCGACATCTCTTTCGATAATCTCAGTATTTCCTTTTGACAACAACTTTTCAAGTAATTCCGATCCTTTTAAAAGCTCTGGATCAATTATATTTTTATCTAAAAAGTGAGATAATTCCCTGTCAGGATAGAGCATATAACTGTACTGATCTGGGCGAAACATTTCACTAGTTCTAAGTGAGTCCAATACATGCAGTGCTTGTTCTGGATTTAAATAATTAGCGCTTAAGGCAGAAACTTGACCTTCTAACATTTCATACAAATGTGTATAACTGGCTTTACCTTCAGTCAACTCTATCAAATTATATGAATGGTACAATCCGTCTTCTCTTGAGTTTTTGTCTATGGTGTCCTCTATAAACTTCAATGACAGGGTATAGAAGTCCAGCATATCCTGATGCTTTAGTTTTCTTTTTTCACCAGTGAACCCGGCGTAGGCAGTTGTTCTATAGTGTTCTCCTGCTACACCAAAATCATCCATAAATTGGCGACGCTGTTTGTCATTGAAAGGTTTACCAAGATTAGCACTGTGAAATAAGAAACCTCTTTTTAAGGCTTCCATAAGATCAACCACAGGTTTATTTACCTCTGTTGTTAGTCCTTCTTGTTCTTTGTAAATGTCACTTGCAAAGCTCAATAGTCTTCTCAAATAATAGAGGGTAACCATAGAAACTCCGTTACCTACTAGTGCATTATTCGCATCATTCCACTCGGGTCTTTGTGTATTCAGCCAAATTCCGGCATCAGGTATGAAGTTGTAAAGTTTCGTAAGAACCATTACCAGAATTTTCTCAGTAAGGTTCACTCGCTTTAATTGGTTGTGTTTATTCCAAATTAGTTTACCATCGGAACCGACTCTGCTAACCCTTTCTTTTATTGAAGATTCTAGTTCATGATCAAAGTCAATTGTGTCTTTGGGGTTAATTGCTATTGCATCGTAACCTTTTATTCTATAAGGAACATTAGCATATGTAAAGATTTTGTTACTTAACATACTTCTCAGCCGTTCAGGTTGATAATGCAATGAAATTTCTAACAACTTACATAAGTAAATAACCTGGTGATCACCCCAATAACCGATGTGTGACCAAGGATCATTTGGCTCTACAATTTCCCAGTCAATTCCATCTCTTGAAATTCGATATGGATTATATCCGTCAATAGTTGAGGCGTTCACAAACTTTGCGACCATACCAAGAGCAAACTCAGGGTAGCTAAATGCTAATGCCTCCCAGTTTTGAAAAATGTCACGCCAGTTGCCTTCAAAGTTTCTTAGTTTTTGACCGTATTCATCTTTAGTTTCAATTGAGAAATGGTTCCAAGGTCTACTTGGGTCTCCATGTCTTCTACTAAAAGAAAGCGGCAAATACTCCAAATAATACCTCATGGTATGTTGGTGCTTGGAGGCTACTAAGAAATGCCTGAGTTGGTGATACGATATATATTCAGGGATTGCCTGTAAAACGGGCTTTAAACGCTGATAATCCTGCATATTCATTTGCTTGATGTGCAATAAAAAGTCAGCAGTTTCAATTTCGTACTGGTCATCAAAAGTTCCTCCACGCATGATATTAAACAGAACATTAGAAAAATGACGACCTGTTGATAATCGGTCTTTCGAAAGTTGAATCCCATCAGTCAGGCCAATCTTTTTGCGTAAGTCTTGCTTGTTTTTGTCAATATCGTCTAATACTTTTTTAAGAATATTATCCTGACTTGAGAGTTCCGCTTGAAGTAGTGCTATTTTTGTTACAGATTGGTTAACTTCTGCGACGATAGCCCATGTTACTGTTTTCTTCGCACCTAAGGATTGTTTTGAGGTAATGAAAAAAGCTCCTTTTTCGGCTTTAATATCAATTTCTGATGTAGTGCCAGTTCCGTTTCTAAAATTCTTTAATTGTAAAGTGGATAGAAGAATTGAGTTTATTTCAATTCCAACTGGCCATACGGTGGTAGCTTTTAATGCTTCGCTAGGCTCAGCTTTATCAACAATCATAGAGCTCAAGGAATAAATTCCCAGATTAGTATCTGCATCTAATTCACATCTTTTGTAGGCGTCTACTAGTGTACTTCTAATATCTTGCAGCGCACTACTAACACCATACGGAAGAATGTTTCGAATACCATCTATGATTTCTACATCTATGCTTTTAGTTGTTAAATTGATGAGTTGTGACTTCTTTACTATGCCATACTTTTCAGAAAACATCCAACCATAACGAAAGCACAAGCCTAAGTCGTGATTTGTTTCTTCAAAGATTATTTTATTACCTTCTCGATTTTTATAAAGGTTAGAAGTGATATCGTAGATGCCTTCGAAAGCTTCAGTAAATGGCTCCCAAAGTTTTATTCCTTTATCCTCTTTTACGCGTAATATAGTTTTTGAGCCTGTATCACTTGTTGAGTTGATGATTTTGTCATCAGAGTAGTAAGGGAATAATGATTGTTCCGGGTTCTTTCTTCCTGCAGAGAGTCCACCATTACTAGCAATGAATAGCCAATGGTCATTTGCACTCACAATTGTCATAAAGAAGGGGCGCATTTTAGAATAGTTCTCAATTAGGAAAAAATCTTCACCGTCGACCGTTGTGTACTTTCCTGTAACTTCTTTTTTGCCAAAGCCAAGTTTGGCATCCCCAAAATATATAGATTCCTTTCCCATCTTTAAAACTAAATGTTTTCTGCTTTTATTAATATTGTTTGTAATCCTTGTGCTGCTATTTGAATAGGCTGTTCTCGATTTTCTAGCCGTAATAAAAAACTTCGGGCATCTGTTGTCATATTCAAGACAACCAAAACAATACTCCCATCTTCATTGATTGCGGCAGTTGCTAGAAGTTTTTTATCTGACAGAGCAATTTTAATTCTTTTCGCTTCCGGTCGAATATACTTGCTAAAGTGCATCATAGTATAATAGAGTGGAGTATAATAGACTTCGTCTTTTTCTACGTCAACAATAACTGGAGCAATGCACCAGTTTTTTGCCAAATTAGGCCCTCCCTGTCGGTCTAATACCATGTTCCAATCTACCCAACCTTCTACCCAGTTGTTGAGGCAGCCAATCATATCTCTTGCGTATCTATATACAGGTACGTATTTTGGGTGATTTTTTTTATTTTCTTCTAGAGCCCAATCATATCCCCAGTCAGTGGCCTCTTTACTCCAATACCATGAATCTTCATTCCAATGAGGAACTTCTGAATCGATACACCCTTCTGTTTGAATAATGGATTTGGAAGGAGCGATAGAATGTGTATAATTCAAGGACTCTTCTAGCACATTGTTGGTGCTGGTATACCAATGCACGGCGGTACCGTAGATGTACTTGTCTAAATCTTTGTCTTTCAGCAGCACGTCAGCCCACTCCTCTAACTCTTTACCGCGGTTTTGGTCGTAAACTAGAATTCTCTGGTGCAACTTTTCAGCTTCGAACTTTGGTCCTAAATGATTTTTTACGAACTCTCCCATCTCTTCGGGTGTGTAATGCATGCTTTCCCAGTTGGAATCGTTGCCTAAAGGTTCATTTTCTACTGTAACTGCCCAAATATCAATTCCCTCTTTCCGGTAAGCTGAAATATATTTTAAAAAATAATTGGCCCATGTGTCGTAGTATTCCTTTTTTAATTTGCCTCCATTCCACGCGTTGTTGGTTTTCATCCAGGGTGGGGCAGTCCATGGTGATGCGATAATTTTGAATCCTTCCTGAGAAATTTCTTGAGCTTCAAGAATCATTGGAATTAAAGCCGATTTATCTCTTTTTATTGAGAAATGTTTTAAAAGGGTGTCTTCTGCAAATTCAGCATAGGAGTAATTGCTCAAGGAAAAGTCACATGAATTAATGTGGGTTCTTGTTAACGAATAATTCGCTCCGTCTTCTGCAAAATATGCGTTTAAAATTTCTTTTCTTTTCGCGTTACTCATTTGATTTAGTAAGGAAGCTGATGCTTCAGTAAATGCTCCTCCAAAACCTGTTATTTTTTGAAAAGTGTGCTTTGGATAAAGGATTAACGTATCCTTGCTCTGAACTTTTTGAACGTTTAGCTCCATCACTTCAAACTGATTTCCTTGAGCAGAAGTCTGAAATACTTGCACTTTTAGTTTCTCTTGTTCTTTTTTGTTAAACAAAACGACCGCTAATAGAATGATTATAATGCTGATTTTGATGTTCATTTTTTCTCGTAGACTCTAACGTAATCTAGAATATATTGATGGGAAGTAAAGCTGCTGTCAACTCCCTTAGCACCTCCCCAGCCACCGCCAATAGCTAAATTTAAAACTAGGTTTTGAGGTTGGTTAAATGGCCACTCAAACTCGTCAGCAATTTTGTCATACGTATAATACAATTCATCATCTAAGTAACCTTCAATCTTTGTGGGATACCATTCAACAGCATATGTATGGAATTTTGAGTTCATACTATCAACTTTAATTTCACTACCGATTTGATTTCCTTGCTTGAAGTAATAAGCTCTAGTATGGCAAGTAGCGTGGTTAATTCCATTTCCGGTAGTGTCGTTTGTTTCATAACCAACAGACTCTAATACATCAATTTCACCACAATAAGGCCAAGAAAGTTCATCTTTATAGCTGTCTCCTAGTAACCACCCTGCTGCCCACGTTCCTCTTCCGACCGGAACTTTTGCCCTAAATTCAATTCTCCCATATTTGAAAGAGACTTTACCCTGTGTGGTTAATCGAGCCGAGGTCCACTTGTTGCCAGTTTTATTTTTGTGTGCCTCAATGATTAAAGAGCCATTCTCTTGTCTAGCATTTTGTGTGTTTTTTGGGGTGTAATATTGTAATTCGTTATTACCCCAGCCCCAATCGCCAACATTATAATTCCACTTTGATTCATCGACTAGCCCGGAACCATTGAACTCATCAGACCAGATTAGAGACCATTCGTTGCCATTCATCTTTTGAGTCAAAAAACTATCTGTTTCTATGTGTGGTTGAATTAATTCGAAGCGAATGCTATCTATAGAATTACCTTTCATAAAATTAATCCTCATCTTCCGTTCTCCTTTTGCTAAAGGTGAGCCGTCAATAGTTCCTTTGCCTGATTCATCTAAATAGATCAGTCCGGTTATATCATAAGTACGATCGTCGGTATTATTAATATAATCTTCAATCCAAACTTTTGTTGAACTGTCTGGCTTTCCCTGGATGTGTACCTTGTAGCGACCTGTTCGTGGAATATTTAAAAGGAACTCAGTTGAGTCAGGTAGCACTAAAATTGATTCACGCTCTACCGCTTCAATTTTAGTGCTATCTCCCGTACTTTTTTTATCTAAAGAACTTGAGCAAGAAGTTACACTGGTGATGAGTATAGCAAATAATAAACTATTAAGGTTAGGTTTCATAAATTCTTACTTTACATATTTTGCTTCAATTTCTTCAAGAGACTTGCCTTTGGTTTCCGGTAAAATTTTCAATAAGACAATAAACCCAGCAAGGGCTATCAATCCAAATATTAAAAAACTTAGCGCATTACCTAAATTAGATAGCTCCCACGGAAAAACCTGCTGAACCAACCAGCTCGTGAAAGAGTTTACAAATCCAATTGCACCAATTGCTAGACCTCGATATTTAATTGGGTATAGTTCTGAAAGCAGAACCCACATCACTGGTCCAAGTGAAAAGGCAAAACAGGCAATAAATCCAAGAATTCCAAACAATATTAAAGTTGCATTAATAGTTGTTGCATATTCTAGAATGGCACCTTCATTTTTTGCATAAAGCTGTGTCCCCAAGGAGGCTTTCATATCATTTTTAAAATCTAAATCATTTTCATAGACCTTGTCAACAGCAAATGACAATTGACTGGCTTCCATACCTGTTAACTCAATTTCTTGAAGGTCTTGCTCTGTTAATTTGTAAGTTGCCTCATTAAAGCCATATGCACAAAGGATCAAACTTATTGATACCCCCGCAATTCCAATTAACAGTAAGGGTCTTCTACCCATTTTATCAATTAAAAAGATTGCAACAAAGGTGAATAAAACGGTAATAAAGCTAAGTAGTACTCCTGAAGAAAATGCAGCATCGGTGCCTATACCTGTTTGCTTAAATATTGAAGTTGCGTAAAAATATACAGCATTTATTCCTGTTATTTGTTGTAATACTCCAATTACTAAACCAACTAAGAGAATAAACCTTAACGAAGGTTTGAGTAATGATAAAAGCGAAACCTTTGAATCGTCTTTTGATTTTGTAGCGTTTTCAATAGCTTTAATTTCTTCAGAAGCTATTTCTGTTCCGTAAATTCTATTTAAAATCACTTTTGCTTCTTCAACCATATTTTTTGTATACAACCATCGGGGGCTTTTAGGAACGAAAAACATGAATATAAAATAAAGAATAGCCGGGAAAAACTCAATGCCCAACATCCATCTCCAAACAGTCTCGTCGGTAAATAAGTCACTTCCTGAGGTATTAATTTTATTTAAATAATAATTACTTAGAAAGGCTGCAAAGAAGCCAAGTACGATGTTTAGTTGTTGCAATGAAACAAGCTTTCCTCTATTTTTCGCAGAAGAAATTTCAGCAATGTAAGTAGGGGCTAGAACTAAGGCTGCACCAAACCCAACGCCTCCAATCATTCTAGCTATGTAAAGCATCTCATAAGAATAGGCAAATGCTGAAAAAAGAGCAGATACAGCATACAAAAATGCTACTACAATCAATATTTTCTTACGGCCTATAATGTCACTAAGTCTCCCTGCTAGCAACATGGCAATCATTGCCGCGAAGGATGGCGAACTTACCACCCAACCCGACTGCCAGTCGTTTAAATCAAATTCAGGACCTGCGTAAGACATTACACCTGAAATAATACCTGCATCAAAACCAAATAGAAAACCACCTAAAGAAACTACGAATGCGATTAAAATTACTTTTTTAGACATGGGGGTTTTAGTTTGTTAGTTTTTTGGAGGGAATTAAAACAGTTTGGAATAATTCTTTTTCGTTCCCGCTATATGTTTTTGAAATTGGATTTCCATTTCGAGTAAGCCCTGCAAATTTACCTGAGTCTACAGCGCTCCACAATGCATACTTGGCTTTACCCCTCGTGGTTATAAGACCAAAATGGTTTTCAGAAGCGTTGATATCGTTAGTATCTTTCCAAGGCTCATCGAAAGCTTCAAAAAAGAAGCAAGATAGCTCATTTTCATTTGACCATTCTCTCATGTAATCATAATACAATTTCTGTTTGAACTCATCCGCCGCATGTGATCCTTTAGCTCCATATTTGGTATGGTCAGAAGTTGCCCAACCTGTTTCCCCAATATGGATGGGTTTTTCTGGTGAGATAGATTGGACGTACCTCTTAGTTGACTCATATTGTGAAATTGCGTAATCCTTAGCTCTTATTATTCCTTCTTTTGCATGTTGAATCTTGCTTTTTGAAGAACCCAACGAGTCAAATTCCCAAAACTCCGAATTGTAATGCGTATCGTGAAATGGGTAGGTATGCATTGAAACAAAGTCAACAACCTTAATCAATTCAGACAAGTGACTTGAATGATATTCCGCTGAACCGCCCCCCCAAGAGGCAAAGTTATCTGAACTGGTAATCCATAGGTTTGAACTTAGTTCTCCTTCTTTCTTTAGTTTTTGAAGTTGCTTTACATAGTTTAAAATAACCTTAGGATATACTGAATACATTTCTGCCCAATGCACCATTGATTCATTCCCAACCGCTATAATTTTAATAATATCGGGATACACTTTTGAGAGTTCAATTGCTTTATTTATTTCAGCGCGATTTTGTTTAAAGTTTTCTTTCGAATGATCGCGGAATGGAGTAAATGCTTGGTCACATTCAATCCAAGCACCTAACATCACGTACATTTCAAATGAGGGATTTTCTTGCTTTAATTCGCGTATTGCTTGCAACACTCTTTCAGCATGTGGAAACTGTTGAGTGTAATAGGTCCGAATAATTTTAATATCAATAGCGGATAAAACTTTCATGTCCTCCTTTAACTCTTCAATGGAAGGGCACAACTTTCTCGTCTGTTCTCTGTATCCACCAAATGAGATTGCCTGAAAATTTGGATTCCCTAAAATGTCTTCTGCAGTCATAATGTCTTTTGTTGTTGTCTTGTCTGCAGGGGTAGAGCAAGACAGCACAGCCAAAACTATAAATGACAAAGATATTTTAATGAAATAATTCATCTTAAGCCTCGAATCCTTTAGCACTTTTTAATTTTTCGCTCTTAGTGTCCGATAAAATATTTAAGTAATTACGATGATAATTTACCAATTCATTGATTGGGCTCTTTATTATTCTGCCGGGTTTGTAACCTTGTTTTTTTAATTCTTCAATTAGAATGTCCTTGAAAATAAAGGCGAGACTTCCCACGAATCCAACTTGTTTAGACTTGTATTCTGAAAAACAACCTACATGGATTTTAATAAATTTGGCAAAGCCATCACTTAATAAGTCGATAACGTATTTCTCTTGTTTGTGTTTCGCTATAAAAGGCATGAAAGATGCTAGGTAAACATTCGCATGTATGTTGCCATAAATCTTTTCCCTAGCTTCCCCCCAAGTTAATTGGTAGGTAGCTTCAAAATCTTCATGTATGGTTTGTGGTAGTCTTTTATAAAAAAAGTCAGATAAAAGTTGCTTTCCGAAATATCCACCGCCCGCTTCATCTCCCATTACAAAACCTAATGCAGGAATTTTTTCAATTAAGTTTTCTCCATCAAAGTAACATGAATTGGACCCAGTGCCTATTATGCAACTAATAAGTGGTTGGTCATCATATAAAGAATATGCAGCTGCCAAAAGGTCATGGTCAACAACGATTTCTGCATTTCTGAATACCTGTATTAAGCCATTAACAATTCGTTGCTTTAATTTTGCACTAGAACAACTGGCCCCGTAGAAATAGACGTTTTTTATTTTATCTTTCGAAGCAAATAAATCAACACACTGACTAAGTGTTTCAGCTACGTATTCGGTGCTATGAAAGTCAGGATTAAACCCTTGTGTTTTAAAATTACTTTCTACTAAACCTTCATCGTTTAAGATAACCCATTCACACTTGGTTGAGCCGCTTTCTGCAATTGCTGTCATCTTTATTTTGTTTTATAGTTTTTTTGAAACCAAGATCCACCTACTGCTATTACGTTGTTCAGCGCTAAATACTCTTGGCTTGTTGCTTCTGATATTCCTCCGGTCGGGCAAAACTTCAAGGCTGGAAATAAACCTCCAAACATTTTTAAAGCATCAATTCCTCCGTATAAATTAGCTGGAAAAAATTTAAGGTATTCTAATCCTAATTCTTGAGCCTTTATTATTTCGCTTGGAGTAGCAACTCCCGGCAGAAATGGGATTTTCGAGTTTATCATACATTCGAATAAATCAACAGTTAAGCCTGGACTTACCATAAAATCTGCACCTATTGATTTTAATTGATTTACCTGTAAGGAGCTAATAACCGTTCCTGCACCAACTTGAATTGTATCACTGAATTTCTTTTTTAACAACTCAATGGCTTTCAAGCCATATTCTGTTCGTAAAGTGATTTCAATACAAAAAACGTTACGCTTGATTAAATAATCCATAAAATCTTCAGGGTCATCTTCTTTGTTGAAGGTAACAACGGGAACCAGAGGATTATTCTTTAATATTTTATAGATTGATTGATTTCCCATTGCTTAAATTATAAATGATGCTCCTTCTTCACTTTCGCTAACCAATGTTTTTAGTTGATTAAAGAGTTCTCTACCTACACCGTATGAATTTTGATTTTCTGCCAAGTTGCTTTCTCTGGCCTCAACTTCTTCAATATTTAAACAGTTTAAAATTCCATTTTCAGGATCTAATTCAATGAAATCACCAGTTTGTAGTTTAGAAATCATTCCTCCTTTCGCTGCTTCAGGACTTAAGTGAATTGCCGCAGGAACCTTTCCTGATGCTCCTGACATTCTACCATCTGTAACAAGCGCAACGCGATGGCCTGCAAATTGAAGTAGACTTAGCGTTGGAGTAAGTTTATGAAGTTCAGGCATTCCAATACTATGAGCTCCTTGATTTTTTACTACAACTACCACATCTTTATTTAATTCTTTTCTTTTAAATGCTGCAATTACTTCATCCTGATCATCAAATACAACCGCCTTAGCCTTCACATACCTGTGTTCAGGCTTAACTGCTGAAATTTTTATTACAGAACGTCCAAGGTTGCCTTTTAAAACTTTCAGTCCTCCTGTGCTGGTAAAAGGGTTATTAACAGGTCTTAAAATATTTTCATCGAGCGAATTTTCCGGTACAGGTCTCCATTTCAATTCTCCATTCTCAATAAATGGTTCTTTAAAGTAATGTTCCAAGCCATCGCCCATATTTGTTTTCACATTACTGTTTAAGAATCCTCCGTCATTCAAAGTTTTCATTAGGAAACCCATTCCTCCGCATGCCTGGAAGTGATTAATATCTGCAGTGCCATTTGGGTATACTTTTGTGATGGATGGTACCACATCAGAAACATCATTAAAGTCGTCCCAATTCACAATTATTCCGGCACTTTTAGCGATAGCAATAATATGAATGGTGAGATTAGTGCTACCACCTGTAGCTACTAAACCAACTAATGCATTTACAATGCTTTCAGGGCTAATTATTTCGTAAAGCGGGGTATAGCTTTCTTTTTGAGGAGTAATTTCCAACAAACGCTTTACAGCATAGTCATTTAGCTTTTCTCTTAACTCAGTTCCGGGAGTAATAAATGAAGCGCCGGGGAGATGAACTCCCATAATCTCCATTAACATTTGATTACTGTTCGCAGTTCCGTAAAACGTGCAAGTTCCTGCAGAGTGGTATGATGCAGATTCAGCTTTTAATAGCTCTGCTCTTCCAATTTTCCCATCCGCATAGTCTCTTCTGAATTGAGCTTTTTCATCATTCGTAATTCCTGATTCCATCGGACCACCTGGTACAAAAATGTAAGGCAAATGACCAAACCGGAGCGCACCAATCATCATTCCTGGCACTATTTTATCGCAAATTCCCAAACATAAACCTCCATCAAACATTTGATGTGACATACCAACTGCAGTAGAAAGCGCAATAACATCTCTACTAAAAAGTGAAAGCTCCATTCCTGCTTGCCCTTGTGTCACACCGTCGCACATGGCCGGAACTCCAGAGGCAACTTGAGCAACTCCACCGTATTTTTTAGCGGAAGCTTTTAACTTTGGTGGATAGTCTTCATAGGTTTTGTGAGCGCTTAGCATGTCATTATATGCTGTTATAATGGCTAAGTTTGATTTTACTTCTGCACTTAAATCTACCTTTTCGTCATCTGCACATGCGGCAAATGCATGAGCTAAATTTCCACAAGCTAAATCAGCCCTTGTTACTTTATTGTTGTGAACGGTTTTCATCAAATCTAAGTACTCTTTCCTAGATGCTTTCGATCGTTCCTTTATTCGTCTAGTTATTTCTACTATCGTTTTATTCATGGTGTTATTTACTCCAGAATATTTCTGGTTTAATATTATTTTGATTGATAAATGCTTTGATTGGATACTCTTTTTCAGTACTCACCTCCAATGCATCTAATATTTCTTTTTTTTCTTCTCCATAACAATGAAGGTATAAATTTTCAGTATTTAAAAGCGCACTTCTAGTAAAGGAGATACGCTGATAGGGAGCGGTTGTAGGATTGGTTATAATCAGACTATCCGTATTGTTCAAGTTTAGCCCAAGCTGCAATTCTTTGCAGCTTGGAAAGAGAGATGCAGTATGCCCATCTGCACCCATTCCTAAAATAACAACTGTAAATGGTCGAACAATCTTTGCAATTGTATTTTCAACTAATTCTAAGTTTAATTGAGCATCTGTTGAATTCACAACCAAAGGGATGAAATTAGCCTTTGAAGCATTATTAATGAGTAATCTTTCTTTTATTAACGTACCGTTTTGGTCGGGATGTCCATCTGGCAAAAAACGGTCATCTACCGGCACAACAGTAACCTTATTCCAGTCAATATTTTTCGTTGAAAGCAGGTGAAATAAATGAATTGGAGTTGAACCTCCGGATACTAATAGACTAGCTTGACCATGATCTTTAATTGACCCTTCTAACTTTTGGCAAATTAAAGTTGCAAGTTCTATTTCTAACTCAGATCTAGTCTTCATCTGCTTTTTTTGTTTGTTGAACTTTAATTACATGCCGAGACTTTACCCAGTTTCTAGCTTCATCCATAATTAGATCTCCCGGGCCTTTTGTCCCTGCTTCATATAAGATATTGGGAACCTTTTCTGATTTCCAGTTTTTTAGAATAGACTCAACCCACTCCCAAGACGCCTTTACTTCGTCTCGTCTCATAAAAAGTGTTTGATTTCCTCGAACTACATCCATTAAAAGTCGTTCATAGGCATCTGGAAAGCGGTCGTTAAAGTGATCCGCATAATCTAATTCTAAAGAAAATGGTTTGTAACGGTATCCTCCTGGTCCAGGAATTTTTACCATCTGTTGTAGTTCAATTCTTTCTTCTGGTTGTAATCGAATTGTCAACTTATTATTATCGATGTCCTTTTTTTCAGGAAATATATTGTGGGGGACGTGTTTGAAGTTAATTACAATTTCTGAAAAACGATGCGGCAATCTCTTGCCTGTTCTCAAATAAATTGGGACTCCGCCCCATCTCCAATTATCGATATATGTTTTTAAGGCTACAAAAGTTTCGGTGCTAGAGTCATATTTATCGATATCTTCTAGATAAGAGGGAAGATGACCTTCTTTAGTCTTGCCTCTAGTATATTGACCTCTAACGGTATCTGTAGAAATTGTTTCTTTTGTAAATGGTCTTAAGGCTTTTAAAACCTTTAACTTCTCATCTCTCACCTGATCTGCGTCTAGTGTGATAGGAGGTTCCATAGCTATCAAGCAAAGGAGTTGTAAAAGATGGTTTTGAACCATGTCCTTTAATGCACCGTACTTATCATAGAAATTCCCTCTTGTTCCAACACCTAATGACTCAGCTACAGTAATTTGTATGTTGTCAATTTCTTGAGCATTCCAAGAGCGTTCAAAAATATTGTTTGCAAACCGCAAAACCATTAAATTCTGAACAGTTTCCTTACCCAAATAATGGTCGATTCGATAGATCTGACTTTCTTTAAAGTATTGAGCAACTTTAACGTTTATTTCTTCAGAACTTATTAAGTCTGTGCCTAATGGTTTTTCCAATACGACCCTAGAATTGTCGTTAATTAAACCAAGTTCATGTAGAAAAGAAGAGATTTGACCAAATATACTTGCAGGAGTAGCCAAATAAAAGGCACGAACTCTATCTCCTGTTTTGTTAAAATACTTTTTAATGCCGGTTGCTTCTTTTGAATTATTTATGTCAACTACCTCGTAGGTAATTATGGACAATAAATCGGTTAAAATTTTCTCATTAAGACTCTCAACATGTTTACTTAACTCTACTTTCAGAACAGCTCCAAATTCTTCATTTGTTCGCTTCTTTCTAGCTAATGCTAATATTCGATCATCTGTACTAATTTGATTTTCAAGCAATCTGTAGTATAATGCAGGGTATATTTTCCTGAACGACAAATCTCCATCTCCACCAAATATGACGAGATCGAAGTGTGTTTTAATTTCTGAGGCAAGGTTTTTCATCAGAAACAAATATAAGACACTTAAAGTAATATTTACAATAAGGGGTTTTGATTTGACAAATTCGAAAACTTTTCAGCGGTCAATAATACCGATGAGACCGGTAAGCTGTCTTGATTTAAGAATATTACATTTCGAAGCTAAAGCCTTTTTTTAATAAGCTTTCGTATTTGTCTTTGTCGAATGAAAACAGTTTTGCCGGGCGATGAGAGACTTGGGTTTGGAGTTCTTTTGTGTCATTAAGTAGGTTCATTCCCAATATTTTTTTCCTAAAGTTGGCTTTATCGAAGGTTGTGTTCAATATGGCCTCGTATAGTTCTTGTAACTGGCCAAGAGTAAATTTTTTTGGGAGAAGCTCAAACCCTATTGGTTGCAGCCGGACTCGTTCCCGGAGTGTTGTAAGTACTTGGTCGACAATTTGATTGTGATCGAAGGAAAGTTGGGGAAGTTCTTTTACATCAACCCACACTACGTTAGATGCCCATGAGCTGGCTAGTGGCTGATACCGATCTACACTAATTAAAGAGTAATAGCCTACTGTAACAACTCTTCCGATTGGATGTCGATCAACCTGACCATACGATTTTGACTGGGTCATGTACACATCTTCTAAGCCAGTTAGGTCCTTTAAAACTCGGTCGGCAGCCAACTCCATATCTTCAGTTGGGTAAACTAGATCTCCGGGCAATGCCTTTTTACCTTTGTGAGGCTCAGTTCCTCTTTCAATCATAAGAAGTTTTAAACCATTCTCGTGATAACCTAGAATTACGCAATCAACGGAAAGTGCAAACTGAAAGAATTTTTCTATTGGAATTTTATAAAAGGCCCCAAATTGGTGTCCTAAAATATCTTCTGTCGAAGAAGATCTTTTTTTGTTCATAAATCAGATTTCTCAAAAACGTTTGGAGGGCAAAGATAGCATTCTTAAGTAAGTCAAAAAAGATAGGGTCTTAATGTTTCTCATTTTTTTGGAATAAATTATTTTGGTTCGATTGCATTCTGTTTTAATATAAATATCAATTACTTAAGTTAATTTTATTGATTCGTTAGTCGATGTATCACAACTTATTTTTTTAATAACTGTTAAGGAATTTTAAAATAAAGTTATTACTATTGTTATGGTAAAATGAACTAAAAGATTCTATTTGTTTGTTTTGTCTCCTTAAAATCAAATAATTATGATGAGATATTTATTTTTTCTAGCTTCGTTTATGATCTGGGGTAACACCTTTTGTCAAGAGGGCACAATTACCGGACAGGTAAAAGGTAGTGACGGCTTCACAATTCCTGGAGCTAGTGTTATTGTTAAAGGGACTACAAATGGAGTCGCCACAGATATTGATGGAAATTATTTGATTAAGGTATCGGATCTGAAGACAGCTATTCTAAAATTTTCTTATTTGGGTTATGCTACTCAGGAAATTGCAGTAGCAGGTCGAAAGAAGATTGACATTGTCTTAAAGGAAGCTAGTAAAGAAATTGACGAGGTAGTTGTTGTTGGATATGGAACTTCAACAAAGAAAACATTAACAGGCGCAACGAGTCAAGTTGGTGGTGAAGAGGTTGAAAAATTAAATGTTGCAAGAGTAGACCAAGCATTACAAGGACAAGTGTCAGGTGTAGCGATTAATACAAATTCTGGTTCACCTGGTGGAGCGTCAAGCATTAGAATTAGAGGGCTTTCAACTTTTGGAGATAATGATCCTTTAATATTAGTAGACGGTGTTGTTTATGATTCAGAAGGCTTGAATGCACTAAACCCCAATGACATCGCCTCTGTAAATGTTCTGAAAGATGCAACGGCCGGTATTTATGGGGTGAGAGCCGCAAACGGGGTTATAATAATTGAGACCAAAAAGGGAGCTCTAAATTCAGCTCCAAAGGTTGAGTTTAGCTCTTATTTAGGTGTGCAGAATACGGCTAGAAGATTAGATTTATTGAATGCAACCGAGTATGCAGTTATCAAAAATGAAATATTTGGATCAGCCGGAGATGCAATTCCATTTGGCAATACATCCATAGGGGAAGGAACCGATTGGCAAGATGAAGTCTTTCAATCTGCTTTAATCCAGAATTACAATTTTTCAGTTTTAGGTGGTAATAAAAATTCTACATACTCGGCAGGTGCGTCGTATTTCACACAAGATGGAATCGTAGGTGGCGATAAATCTAACTTTGAACGGATTAATGCTCGCTTGAATTTGGGAAATCAATTAAATGACAAAGTGAAGTTGAATTCAGTTATTTTGTATACTAACGAAAAGAGACGAGCACTGCCAGAGAATGGAATTGGCTCTGTTTTATATAATACGATAAATGCATTCCCAAATGAATCTGTGAAAACAGCAGACGGGAATTACTCCTATTTAGAGGAGGTGAGTGATATAATTAATCCATTAGCACAAATAGAGAATAGCCAAAACCAGGCAATTGTAAATAAAATTGTTGGAAAAGAGGAATTAGTATTTGAAATTAACGACAATTTTACATTTACTAATCGTCTAAATTATAATTATGCTTCTGTAGATTTTAAAGCATTTTCTCCTTTAGTTTGGTACGGACAAGGAAAAGCACAGAATACAGCGTTGAATGCTAATTTAGATCCAACAAGGGTAGAAATTGCAGACAGCGTATTCATTGATAGAGGAGCAAGCGTATTTGAATCGAGATCTACTTTTGTGGATTTGAACGGCGAGAGTTACCTGAACTATGACCGAATATTTAACGAAGATCACTCTGTAAAAGGAACCATCGGAGTTTCCGTATTTCAGCGGACAGGAAATCAACTGAATGGTTCAGCCTTTAATATTCCAGGCAATTCAGTCGATTTTGCTGATATTTCTGCAAATCTCGCACCTGGAGGGTTTCTAAATAATACAGGTTCTTTCGAATTCGAAGAGCGCTTATTATCGACCTTCTTTAGGGGGGAGTATGGATTTAAGGGAAAATATTTAGGTTCTGTAATAATACGAAGAGATGGTTCATCGAAGTTTGGTCCTAATAATAGATTTGGAACATTTCCTACTGTTTCAGCAGCTTGGTTAATTTCAGAAGAGGAATTCTTTAAGTTCGAAAAAATAACTTTTGCAAAACTACGAGGAAGTTATGGAGTGTCCGGGAATGATCAAATTCAAAACTTTGCTTATCGAGCTCAGCTTGATGGTGAAGGTGTATACGTTTTTGATGACGTGATTGTGCAAGGTGTTGCTATTGGTAGAGCCTCAAATCCTGATTTGAAATGGGAAAGTACGCGTCAATTCAATTTAGGGTTAGACTTAGTAATAGGGGATAATTTTAACATCACAACAAACTATTTTATCAAGAATACAAAGGATTTATTATTTCAGCCAGAGGTCTCCGGTATATTAGGAACGACTGGTCCAGGGGGGCAATCTCCAATTGTAAATGCAGGAGATGTATCCAATAAGGGTATTGAGTTAGAATTAGCGTATTATTCAGATCGTAATAAGGAGTTGAAATATGCAATTAACTTTAACACAACCTACTTGAGAAACGAAGTGCTTAAAACACCGGACGGTGTTGAATTCATTCCTGGAGCTGCTTTTGGAGTTGGTGGAGGAGTTGCTACTAGGTTTGAAGAAGGTTTTGCAATTGGTTATTTCCATGGATTTGAAACGGATGGAATTTTCCAGTCACAAGAAGAAATCGATAACGCTACAGTGGTTCAGGAAGGTGCAAAGCCGGGAGATATTAGATATGTGGATCAAAATGGAGATGGAGTAATCAGTTTCAATGATGATTCGGATCGTAAAGAAATTGGTTCTGCTATTCCAGACTTTACCTTTGGTCTAAATTTGAGTGCTGAGTACAAAAACTTTGACTTTTCAATGAATGTTTTTGCCGCAGTAGGACAAGAAATAATTAGAAACTATGAACGTCAGCAACCTTTCGCTAATCAGTTAGATTATGTTATTGATAGATGGGTAGGAACAGGGACTTCTAATGATAATCCTAGGTTGACAACAGAGGCAAACAGAAATGGAGAGTTTTCAGATTATTTTGTTGAAAATGGGGCTTTTATGAGAATTAAAAATATTCAATTAGGGTATACACTGCCTGAAAAACTATCGAAAAAGATCAAATCAAATTCTATACGCCTATACGTTTCAGTAAATAATCTTTTAACGGTTACACAATACAGAGGATTTGATCCTGAGATTGGATCTGTTGGAGGAGCTCTTGCAGCAGGTGTTGACTACGGCTTTTATCCCCAAGCTCGAACAGTGATGGGAGGATTTAATTTTAAATTTTAAGAAATATGAGAAAGTTTAACTACAAAAACATTGGAATAGTCTTGGTTGCAATGTTATTTTCTTTAACAGCTTGTGAGAAGTTCCTAGACCTAGAGCCGCCATTTAGTCAAGATGCTGATAACTATTTTACAGAGCCTTCCCATTATGAATTAGCATTGATAGGAGCATACGATTTGCTGCAAGGATCATTTATTAATTTATGGATTGGAGAAATCGCCTCAGACAATGCTATTGCCGGTGGAGAAAGTGTTACCGACTCTCAAGGACTGCATGAAATTGAGGCAATGACACATGGAGCAGTCAATAGGGAATTAAGAAGTGTATTTCAGTGGAACTATGCAGGAGTAAGCAGAGCTAATTTTATTTTAGAGAATAGGAACAATATTAATTTTGATGGAAAGGATCAAATTCTGGCGGAAGCTACGTTTTTGAGAGGATACTATTATTTTCAATTAGTTAAATATTTTGGAGAAGTACCATTAATTATTGATAAGAGATTGGGTGCTGACGAAGTAACAGAAATTAAAAGAAGCAGCACTGCTGATGTATATGCTCAAATTGAAGCAGACTTAAGCTTTGCTGCTTCCAATTTGAATCCGGTAAATCCTGTAAAAGGAAGAGTTAATAAATGGGCAGCATTAGCATTACTGGGCAAGGTTCAACTTTATCAAAATAAGTTCTCACAAAGTGCAGTAAATTTAGACCAAGTGATTAACTCTATGCAGTATCAGTTGATTGGTGATTATAGAAATTTGTTTTTAGTTGGTAATGAGGGTCACTCAGAGGCTGTTTTTGACGTTCAATATAGCGGACTAGAAGGGGGAAGTTATGATTGCTTAATTTGTCTAGAAGGGAATGCAGCCGTTGGGTTTCAAGGAATTCGTCAATATACCGGACCAATTTATTCAGATGGGAATAGCTATAACCTGCCGACTCAAGACCTTTACAATTCATTCGAATCTGCAGACGATATTAGGAGAAATGCAACAATTTTGGATATAGATTCGTTTATTTCACAGCAGCCGAATCCAGCAAATATATCTTACGCCATTGGAGGTGGTGGCCACACAGGACTGTACAATAACAAGTACATCAAAAAACAAGGGGAATTAGGTTTGCCGGATAATGATTTAACAAGCCCGGTAAATAACATTGTAATACGGTATGCAGATGTTTTGTTAATGGCAGCAGAAGCACATAATCGGTCGAACAATGATGGGCAAGCGTTGATTTATTTGAACCAGGTCCGGTCTAGAGTGTCACTGTCTGCAGTAAGTGCAGCAGGGCAAGCTCTAACAGATGCAATATGGGCGGAAAGAAGATATGAGTTATCAGGTGAAGGTCATCGTTTTTTTGATTTGGTACGAACCGGACAGGCTGCGTCAAGAATAAGTGGATTTCAAGTAGGGAAACATGAACTATTTGCGATCCCACAAATTGAAATTGCATTAGCAGGTGGGAATTGGAGCCAAAATCAAGGATATTAAAAAATAAAGGATATGAAAAAAAGTATTTTATTTCTCGTTACAGCTGTAATATTGGTGTTCTCATCTTGTAGAGAAGATGACCCAACTCTAGGTCCTGCGCCGACCTTGGCAGATGCAGCATTTACATATTCTGCTTCATCAACAAGTCCTAATATTCTTGAATTTAAAGCTGCACGTACTGATGTTGTGGCAATTTGGGACTTTGGAAATGGAACAAGTGCCGAAGGCCCAACTGGAACTGGAACGTATCCAAACAAAGGGGTATATGCAGTTACATTAACCGTATTTACCAAAGGAGGAAGTGCAAAAAGAACTGACAGTATAGTTATAGCTGCGGATGATTTTGCATTGCTGAACGATCCTTTATTTAGACTTCTTTCTGGTGGGATAGATAGTGTTAATGGAAAAACTTGGGTTTTAGATTCCGCGAATGCAGGGCATTACGGTGTTACTTATAGTGAAGTTGGAGCTTTTGGATATCTACCAAATGATTATAGTGCACCCGGCAATAACCATAACGGTTGGGGGATGTATGACGATCGTTACAATTTTAATTTGCAGGGATTCCAATTTAACATGATTACTAACGGCAATGTTTGTATTGATAACTTACAAGCTGGTAACTTTCCCGGGGCAACTCAGATTAGCGGATCAGAGGACTACATTGCTCCTTTACCCAATCAAATTGGAGAGAATTGGACCATAACAAAGGGAGTCGATACAACGCTTACTGTTTCCGGTAGATCATTCATGGGGTTTTATACCGGAGTTAGGGTATATAAAATCCTCAATCTTACTGAAAACGAATTATACCTCAGATACACAGATGCTAGTAATGCATTTTTACAATGGTATATCCGATTGATTCCTGAAGGTTACGTTCCTACTAGCGGAGGCGGCGGTGGAACAACCGGTGTTGCATTACCAATAGACTTTGAGGGTGCAGATCCTGGTTTCACAAGTTTTAACGGTAGTACTGCCTCAATTGTTAACAATCCCAATGCCGTAGGCGTGAATACTAGTTCTAATGTTTTAGAAACAATTAAAGGTGCTAGCAACGATGCAGGAATTTATGTTGATTTAGATTCCAAGTTGGACTTTTCTGCGAATACAAAAATTGCATTTAAACTATTTAATTCTACGAATCCATTCTTAGGTGGAACTTGCAGAGTAAAATTGGAAGACACAACGGATCCACAAAATAGCGTTGAGGTAGATGTGAGTTTAGTGGCAACTCCTGCGTGGATTCAGTATGAGGCAGATTTCACTGGATCTGCGTCAGGCCAATACGATCGTATAGTATTTTTTCCTGGTTGGGGAACTACTGGAACGGATACTTATAACTTAGACGACATAGAGCAGAAGTAATATGAAGGCTTTTATATCAATTTCATTTTTTTTATCTTGTAGTATTCTGCTTTTATTTAGTGGTTGTGAAGAGGAAGAGTCTGTAGCTGAAATAGTGCTTCCCTCAAATTTGCAGGTAGAAGTAAATGCGGATACGCTCGTTGAAGGGTTGGTTAGTGTTAAGTCAAGTGCAGTAAATGCAAATTACTATGTAATTACCTTTACGGAAGGAAGTAATATTGTTTCTAAGGAATCTAAAAATGGAGAGGAAGAGTATACATATAATGCTTCAGGAACATATAACGTTAATGTTAGGGCTCATGCATCGGGAGATAATTATATAGAGAAGAATGTAAAAGTTACTGTCTATATCGGTTTGCCAAATAACGATGGAACACCACCAACCACAGGTTATACAACACCTGTCTCATACCCTGGTTACACATTGGTATGGAGTGATGAGTTTGATGGAACGTCACTCTCAACTTCAGATTGGAACTATGAAATTGGAACTGGAAATGGTGGTTGGGGCAATAATGAGTTGCAGTACTATCGACAAGAAAATGTTTCTGTGGGTAATGGCGTTTTAACTATTCAGGCAAAGAAGGAATTTTTTAATGCGAGTGCCTACACTTCGTCTCGAATCACCACGGAAAATAAAAAGAGCTTCAAGTATGGCCGCATAGATATAAGAGCGGCTCTTCCATTTGGACAGGGTTTGTGGCCTGCTTTGTGGATGTTAGGGGATAATATATCTACAGTAGGTTGGCCATCGTGCGGAGAAATCGACATCATGGAGTTGGTTGGTGGTGACAATACAGATGACAAAATACTAGGAACGGCTCACTGGGAGTTTAATGGCTCAAGAGTTCAGTTTGGCGGCACGAACAGACTCCAACGAGGAACTTTTGCACATGAATTTCACGTATTTTCAATTGTATGGGATAGTCAAAAGATTGAGTGGTATAGAGATGATATAAAATACCAAACATTGGACATCACACCGTCTGGATTAAGTGCGTTTCAGAATAAGTTTTTTTTCCTGTTTAACATAGCTGTAGGTGGCGACTTGCCGGGATCACCAAATAGTTCTACGCAGTTTCCACAATACATGTTTGTAGATTATGTAAGGGTTTTTCAATAAAACAGATTTATTGTGATCTTTGGAAGCACTTTGCATATTTGTAAGGTGCTTTTTTTAAGCCCTTTAAAATAAAAAACATTTACTTATGGTGTATTTTACTATTTCTTCTTATACTTGTTTAAATTATTAAATAATAAACACTATGAAAAAAATTATACTTTCTATTTTATTTTCAACGATTTGTCTTGTTGGAATGAGTCAAAAGGCTCAGATTGATTTGCCTATAACATGGGATGACACGGTAAACGTGGATTACTCTGTTATTCCTTTTGGAAATGACACTGCATATTTAGCTGCTGACCCAACTAGCGCTTCAAATATTGTACTTGAAATTATTAAGCCTTCTGGTTCTGCAACTCAAACATGGGCTGGGGTTGTTTTGGGAAACGATTCTTTAGCTTCTGCTATCCCTTTCTCAGCAGGAAATACAACAATTATCGCAAGAGTTTACTCTTCAGCGATAGGTATTCCGATGAGGTTAAAGGTTGAAAACGAGTCTAACGCAGGAATTTTCTCAGAAACGGAAGTGAATACCACCGTCGTTGGTTGGGACACTCTAGCGTTTGATTTTTCTACTCCTGTAACTGGTGCTCCTGGAATCGTTTTTACAAATACATACGATAAGATTGTATTTTTTCCAAATTTTGGAACAGTTCCAGCAGTAAACGAAACGTATTACATTGATTACGTTGCCTTCACAGGTGGTAGTTCAGGGCCAACGAAGGCTCAAATAGATTTACCAATTACTTGGGACGATACGGCCAACGTTAATTATGCAATAATTGATTTTGGAGGAAATGTATCTTCTTCAGTAGTTGATCCAACAAATGCTTCTAACTTAGTGCTACAGACAGATAAACCTACAACTGCACAAACTTGGGCAGGAACAACATTAGGAACTGCTTTAGCAACATCTATTCCTTTTTCTGCATCTAATACAATTATTGAAGCTAGAATATGGTCTGCAGCTGCAGGTATTCCTGTTTTGATGAAAGTAGAGGACCAAACAAACGCAGCAATTTTTGTAGAAACTTTGACCAATACTAGTAGAATAGGATGGGATACCTTATCTTTTGACTTTTCGAATCCTGGTCCAAACAATCAAGCACTAAATTTTGCAAACACCTACGATAAAGTTTCTTTGTTTTTTAACTTTAACGTTGTGCCTTCAGCTACTGAGACGTACTATACTGATGATGTATGGTTTGGAGGTTCTGCTTCAGGTCCGTCAAAAGCACAAATTGACTTGCCAATTAGTTGGGACGATACGGCCAACGTTAATTATGCAATAATTGATTTTGGAGGAAATGTATCTTCTTCAGTAGTTGATCCAACAAATGCTTCTAACTTAGTGCTACAGACAGATAAACCTACAACTGCACAAACTTGGGCAGGAACAACATTAGGAACTGCTTTAGCAACATCTATTCCTTTTTCTGCATCTAATACAATTATTGAAGCTAGAATATGGTCTGCAGCTGCAGGTATTCCTGTTTTGATGAAAGTAGAGGACCAAACAAACGCAGCAATTTTTGTAGAAACTTTGACCAATACTAGTAGAATAGGATGGGATACCTTATCTTTTGACTTTTCGAATCCTGGTCCAAACAATCAAGCACTAAATTTTGCAAACACCTACGATAAAGTTTCTTTGTTTTTTAACTTTAACGTTGTGCCTTCAGCTACTGAGACGTACTATACTGATGATGTATGGTTTGGAGGTTCTGCTTCAGGTCCGTCAAAAGCACAAATTGACTTGCCAATTAGTTGGGACGATACTTCAAATGTAAGCTATGGTGTAACACCTTTCGGTGGAAATATTTCTACAGTGGTTGTTGACCCTACAAATGCCTCTAACTTGGTATTACAAATTGACAAACCTGCTACAGCTCAAACATGGGCAGGAACTACTTTAGGAACTTCTTCACTGGCAACAGCAATACCATTTGCATCATCTAATACGGTATTACAAGCGAAAGTATGGTCTGCAGCGAGCGGTATTCCTGTTTTATTGAAAGTAGAAGATCAAACAAATGCTGCAATTTTTGTAGAAACACTAGCAACGACTACTAAAGTCGGTTGGGATACATTGACTTTCGATTTTGCAAACCCTGGTCCAAATACTCAAGCATTGAACTTTTCTAGTACATATGATGTAGTATCTATCTTTTTTAACTTTAATGTTGCTCCATCAGCACTTGAAACATATTATGTAGATAATGTTTCTTTCGGACCACTGGTTACAGGGATTTCTGAATACAATGCTAATCCAACATTTAAAGTTTACCCTAATCCAGCGAATGACGTTATTACGATCGATGCAACTTTATTGAATGAAGTGAATCAAGTAGTAGTAACAAACGCCGTTGGACAGGTTGTTTTACAAAAGAATGTTTCAGCGATTGATAACAAATTAAACGTAGCAAACTTTGAGAATGGAGTTTATTTCATGATTTTATCTACTGAATCAGGAATGAAGACATCTAAATTCATGGTTACGAAATAAGAGTTCACATACAGTTATTTCAAACAACGGGAAGCCCGTATCGGAAGATACGGGCTTTTTTTGTTGTTAATGAAAAAGATTTAATTCACTTAAAACAAAACTAACTTTTGCCCATTTTTGTAAGAAGATGAGTCAACTTCTATCTACATCCATTGAGTATCTGAAAGGTGTTGGGCCAAAACGTGCTGAAATTTTAGCCGCTGAGCTGGGCATAAGAACTTATGGAGGCTTGCTGCATCATTTTCCCTTCCGATACGAGGATCGTACAAAATTTTACAAAGTATCAGAGGTTAATGCAGACTTACCTTACGTTCAACTAGTAGGTGAGTTAGTTCACCTAGAAGAGATTGGAGCAAAGTTCAAAAAGAGACTTGTTGCAAAACTGCGAGATGAGACTGGAACCATAGAGTTGGTTTGGTTCAAGGGTGTAAGCTACTTTGCCAAGAACTTAAAAGTTGGTGATAAGTATGTCGTTTTTGCGAAACCAAATGAATTTAACCGAAAGATAAATCTCGTTCATCCAGAAATGGAGACCCTAGTGGAGTTCAAAAATTCCGTTCAATCAAAATTGCAGGCAGTTTATGCCTCTACAGAGAAGCTTTCTAAATTTAACTTAAGCTCAAAAAGTATTTCGCGTTTGTTAAAAACTCTTTTGCCACAGCTGAAATACAAGTTGAACGAGAACTTGCCTGCTACTATGATTGCAGATTATCAGCTGTTGGATCGAGAGTCCGCACTATTCAATATTCACTTTCCCACATCAGTAGAGTTATTGAAACGTTCTATTGCACGAATTAAGTTTGAGGAATTGTTTTTGATTCAATTGGAGCTTTTGAAGTTGAAATTGGTAAAACTTGAAAAATCTAGAGGATTTGTGTTTGGCAACATCGGTGATAAGTTCAATGGTTTCTACACAGAAAAATTACCATTTGAATTAACCGGTGCACAGAAACGGGTACTTAAAGAAATTCGGATTGATTTAAAGCGCGGAAAACAAATGAATCGGTTGCTGCAGGGTGATGTGGGCAGTGGTAAGACCATTGTTGCATTAATGTCGATTTTGATTGGGCTTGATAATGGTTTTCAAGCAGCCTTGATGGCGCCAACAGAAATATTAGCAACGCAACATTATGAAGGTCTTAAAGAGCTCTTAAAAGGTATGGACGTTGAAGTGGAGTTGCTGACCGGTTCTGTAAGAGCAAAAAAGCGAAGAGAAACTCACGAAAAGTTAGAAGATGGATCGCTTCATATTCTAATTGGAACACATGCCTTAATAGAAGATAAAGTAAAGTTTAAGAACTTAGGGATTGCTGTTATTGATGAGCAACATCGCTTCGGAGTAGCTCAAAGAGCAAAGCTTTATAAAAAGAATTCAGTGCTTCCTCATGTGTTGATTATGACTGCAACTCCTATCCCAAGAACACTTGCAATGACCTTATATGGAGACTTGGATGTTTCAGTGATTGATGAACTGCCACCAGGTAGAAAGGCGATTCAAACTCTTCATTGGTATGAGAATAAACGTTTGCGACTCTTCGGTTTTATGGAGGGAGAAATTGCAAAAGGAAGACAGATTTACATTGTTTATCCATTGATTGAAGAGTCGGAGAAATTAGATTACGCCACCTTAGAAGAAGGATATCAGCATATTTTTAAACGATTTCCTGCGCCTAAATACAAGGTGAGTATCGTTCACGGAAAGATGAAAGCCGACGTAAAACAGTTCGAAATGGACCGGTTTGTGAATGGTGAAACGGATATAATGGTTTCTACGACTGTAATTGAAGTGGGTGTGAATGTTCCTAACGCATCTGTTATGATCATTGAAAGTGCTGAACGATTTGGATTGTCTCAGCTACACCAATTAAGGGGAAGAGTTGGACGTGGGGCAGAGCAGTCATACTGTGTGCTTATGACTGGGAATAAACTTTCTAGTGATGGTAGACTACGTATGAAAACCATGACTGGCACAAATGATGGATTTCAGATTGCCGAGGTTGATTTAAAGTTAAGAGGCCCCGGAGATTTAAGAGGAACTCAACAAAGTGGAACACCCATTAATTTGAAGTTGGCGAATTTAGCAACTGATGGAGAACTAATTGAAAAGGCAAGGGGTGCTGCAATTCAATTGTTGAAGAAGGACCCAAATTTAGAACAGCAGGAGAACAGGGAATTGTTGATGTATTTAAGAGAAAAGAATAGAGGAAAAGTGAATTGGAGTAGCATATCATGATGAAATTTAGTCAAAAAGCAATGTTGAATGAGCACAAGGCGGCAATCTACGCCATTTGTGAAGGAGAGGATAATCACACTTTTTACTCTGGGGGCTCCGATCGCTTCGTTATTAAGTGGGACTTAAAACGTATGGAAGCAGAGAAGGTTGTTTCAAAGTCGCCTACAACCATTGTAAGTGTGCTCTATTTGAAAGATCAAAACATTTTGCTGATTGGTCAGATTGAAGGAGGTGTTCATGTAATTGACTTAACGAACAATAAGGAAGTAAAATACCTTAAAGTCCATAAAGGATATATTTTCGACATTCAACTTATTAAGGAAAAGAAGGAACTTGTATTTTCATCAGGTGACGGAAGTATAAGTGTTTGGTCGGCAGATGATTTTAAACTTTTATTTCAGAAGCAAATAGGAAAAGGAAAAAATCGAAAGGTGGCCTATTCTCCTGATAGAAATGAACTAGCTGTTGCGTCGGCAGATGGTTTTGTACAAATATTGAATACGGAAGATTTGAGTGAAAAATTTGTGATAAACCGGTTAGAGTCAGGAGCAAATAGTTTATGCTATGTAAAGGAAAAATTGATTATTGGAACCAAAGATGCTCACTTACATCAATTTGATTTAAAGACAAATATAAAGGAAGAGGGCATAGCTGCTCATAATTGGGCTGTCTATGATTTGGTTTACAATGAAGAGTTAGATTTACTCGCATCAGCAAGCCGCGATAAAACAGTGAAAATATGGAACCCGGATACACTAAAAGTACTAAAGCGTTTCGAAGGATTTAAAGATCGGGGTCACACACATTCGGTAAATACAGCACTCTGGTCAAGTTTCAACAATTACTTAATTACAGCCGGAGATGATAAGATAATTAGAATTTGGGAAGTAAATTAAGAATGTACGAGTTATATAATTACGGATGTTTTAATTGGTATTCGGTAATTGAAGATTAACTTCGCACACCAAAATATTACCGCATGAAAATTTCTTACAACTGGCTACAGAATTACATTCAAACAGAGTTAAGCATTGATGAGATTTCAACTATTTTGACAGATATTGGTCTTGAAGTTGAAGGTATAGAGGAAGTGGAGTCAGTCAAAGGTGGATTGAAAGGATTAGTAGTAGGGGAGGTAATTAGCTGTGTTCAGCACGAGAATGCAGATAAACTAAAAGTTACCAAAGTGAATGTTGGTACTTCAGAAGCACTAGATATTGTTTGTGGAGCTCCAAATGTAGCTGAAGGTCAGAAGGTAATTGTTGCAACTGTTGGTACGGTTTTGTATAATGGTGACGAGTCTTTTAAGATTAAAAAATCAAAAATAAGAGGCGAAGTTTCTGAAGGAATGATTTGTGCGGAAGATGAGATTGGCTTAGGAACTTCTCATGATGGGATTATGGTATTGGATAACAAGGCTGTTATTGGAACTCCGGCATCGGAATTTTTTAACTTAACCTCTGACACGGTTTTTGAAATTGGATTGACGCCTAATAGAATTGATGCTGCCTCTCATTATGGAGTCGCAAGAGATTTAGCGGCTTATTTAAACTTGTCCAGTAAACATGAGTTGATTTTACCGGATGTCTCTGAATTTAAGGCAGGGTCATCTAATTCCATAAAAATAGAGGTAGAAGACGCAACCCTTGCACCAAGGTATTGTGGTGTAGAAATCAAAAATGTGAAAGTTCAAGCTTCTCCTGATTGGTTGCAAAACAACTTAAAAGCAATTGGCGTGAAGCCTATTAACAATGTGGTTGACATAACCAATTTTGTGCTTCACGAATTGGCGCAGCCATTGCATGCATTTGATTTAGATAAAATTTCAGGAGGTAAGGTAGTTGTTAAGTGTGCGAAAGAAGCTACTAAATTCACTACCCTTGATGGAGTAGAAAGAGAGTTGTCGAATCAAGACTTGATGATTTGCGATGGAGAAAAGCCAATGTGCATCGCCGGTGTTTTTGGCGGAATTTCTTCTGGCGTGTCTGAAGTTACTACTTCAGTTTTTTTAGAATCGGCCTACTTTAATCCGGTAAGTGTACGAAAAACTGCGAAACGACATGGGTTAAACACAGATGCCTCTTTTCGTTTTGAAAGAGGGATTGATCCAAATATCACAGTTTATGCTTTAAAAAGAGCAGCGCTTCTAATTAAAGAAATTGCGGGAGGAGAAATTACTTCTGCAATTACTGATCTATACCCTCAGCCGATTGAAGATGCTACAGTAGAGTTAACTTATAGCAAAGTGGATAGCCTTATTGGAAACGCATTGCCCAAAGGTATAGTAAGAGATATTCTTAGAAACTTAGATATAAAAATTATCAAAGAGGAAGGCGACCACTTAACACTTCAGGTACCGGCTTACCGAGTAGACGTTCAGCGAGATGTCGATGTAATCGAGGAGATTCTTCGAATTTACGGATACAACAATGTTGTTCTACCAACATTCATGAAGTCCAATTTGACTCCAAACCCTAAGGTTATTCCACATAAGGTGGAGAACACCATTGCTGACTTTTTGAGCAGTGTTGGTTACGCAGAGATATTCAACAACTCCTTAACCAACCCTTCATATTATGCTGACTCTACCTCATTGGTGAGCATGGTAAACCCCTTGAGTAAAGAAACAGAAGTTATGAGAGCCTCTATGCTATACGGTGGCTTAGAGTCGATAGTTTATAACCAAAAGAGGAAACGTAAAAATCTAAAATTCTACGAATTTGGCTCAATTTATAAAGCTTTGGGAGAGTCAAAGTTTGAAGAAACCAAAAGGTTAGCCTTGTGGCTTAGTGGAGATGTTCAAGAAGAGAGTTGGGAGGAGAAGTCTGAGTCAACTAGCTATTATTCTTTAAAGCAAGAAATAGGAGCTGTTTTGCAGCGCGTGGGGATTGAAAAATATAAGTTGGAAACCAGCGAGGATTCTAAATTTGAATATGCTACTTCCTTTACAAAAGGAAAGTTCAATTTAGTGACATTTGGTAAAATAGCGACTTCAGAGGTAGCTAAGTTTGGAGGTAAAAATGAGGTTTTTTTTGCAACGTTCAATTGGTCTGTTGTTCTAAAATTAATGAGTGGAAAAGACGTTCAGTACAAACCTGTAACTAAGTTTCCGTCGGTGCGCAGAGACTTAGCATTATTAATAGATGAATCTGTTGGTTTTGATGATATTAAAACCATTGCGAAAAAAGTAGAACAACGATTACTAAAAGAGATCAACTTGTTTGACGTTTATGAAGGTAAAAACCTTACATCTGGCAAGAAATCTTATGCTGTTAGTTTCACCTTTCAAGATGAGCAAAAGACACTAACAGATAAGTACATTGATAAAATTATGGACAAAATGATTGAATCGTTGAAGACTCAATTAGGGGCAGAATTAAGGTAGGGTTTACGCTAACACTGCAGTTATTTTTTCTGCCAATGCTTTATCTTTCTCTGTAATCGTGTTCCCTTCATCGTGCGTTGTTAGCCAAATTTCGACCGTGTTATATACATTCTTCCACTCGGGGTGGTGATTTGCCTTTTCTGCTAAAATTGCCACTTTACTCATGAAGGCCCACGCCTCAATAAAGTTGTTGAATTTAAATTTTTGATACAGTGTATTATCTTGTTCCTTCCAGTTTGACATAAATTATTTTTTGTCCTGTTAAGTTCGTAAATTTATTATGGATGTCTCCTTTCTAGTTAAAGTTAGCCTGGAAAACTTTCCTCGTATTGAATCATAAGGGACCATAGCTAGCGCCAAAATGTCACATAAAAACCCTTGGCACATCCTTTGAAAATAGGTTTTTCGTAAAAATAATATTCAAAAATTAACACATTATGGCAAAAGGACAGATTAACGTTCAAACGGAGAATATCTTTCCAATTATCAAGCAATTTTTATATTCTGATCAGGAGATATTCTTGAGAGAGTTGGTTTCGAATGCAACTGATGCAACTCAGAAATTGAAAACATTGAGCAACATTGGCGAAGTGAAAGGCGACATCGGTGAAACGCAAATGGAAGTGAAGGTTGACGAAAAAGCAAAAACACTTACTTTTTCGGATAGAGGAATTGGAATGACTGAGGAGGAGGTTGATAAATATATCAATCAGATTGCTTTTTCAGGTGCAGAAGAATTTTTAGAGAAATACAAAGACAAGGCAAGTGTAATTGGTCACTTTGGGCTGGGATTCTATTCTTCTTTTATGGTAGCAGACAAAGTTGAGATTTTCTCAAAATCGTACAAGGAAGGGAGTAAAGCAGTGAAATGGGAATGTGACGGGAGTCCAAACTTTACCCTTGAAGAAGATGATACCAGAAAGGAACGTGGAACTGACATTGTCTTGCATATTTCTGATGATTCAAAAGAGTACTTAGGTGAGCATAAAATCAAAGAATTACTTGACAAGTACTGTAAGTTCATGGCCGTGCCAATTAAGTTTGGAACCAAAGAGATTAATGATCCGGAGCACGAACCGAAAACTACGAAAGACAAGGATGGAAAAGAAACGAAAGAAGATCACAGACAAATTACTGTTGACAACATCATCAATAACCCGGAACCGGCTTGGACTAAAATGCCTGCTGACTTAAGTGAAGAAGACTATAAGAACTTCTACCGTGAGTTGTATCCAATGAATTTCGAGGAGTCTTTATTTCACATTCATTTGAATGTAGATTACCCATTCAACTTGACAGGTATATTGTATTTTCCTAAGTTGAAGAAAAACCTAGAAGTTCAAAAAGACAAGATTCAGTTATATAGTAACCAGGTTTTTGTAACGGACTCTGTAGAAGGAATTGTACCTGATTTCTTAACCTTGTTGCACGGTGTAATTGACTCTCCAGACATTCCTTTAAATGTCTCTAGATCTTATTTACAAGCGGATGGAAATGTGAAGAAAATTTCAAATTACATTTCTAAGAAGGTAGCGGACAAACTAGAAGAGTTATTCAAGAAGGATAGAAAAGCATTTGAGTCTAAGTGGGACGACATTAAGATCTTCATTGAATACGGTATTCTTTCGGATGAAAAGTTTGCAAAGAAAGCGGAGAAATTTATGTTGTATAAAAATGTAGATGGAGAATACTTCACTGCAGATGAGTACAAAACAAAAATTGAAGTAAACCAAACTGACAAAAATTCGAAAGTTGTTTACTTGTACAGCTCTGATAAAGATTTGCAGTACAGTTACATTGATGCGGCGAAATCCAAAGGGTATGATGTATTGTTAATGGATTCACCGTTAACAGCTCACCTTGTTGGAAAGTTAGAGCAGGCGGACTCAAATACAACGTTTACAAGAGTGGATGGAGATACCATTGACAAATTGATTCAAAAAGATGAAGAGATTACTTCTAAATTAACTGAAGAAGATCAAAATACCTTGAAACCTGTTTTTGAAGAAGTAGTTAATAAGGATACCTTTACTGTGAACTTTGTAAGTCTAGCAGAAACAGACGCTCCAATGACGGTTACGCAAGCCGAATTTATGAGAAGAATGAAGGACATGAGCGCCATGGGTGGTGGCGGAATGATGGGCATGGGCAACATGCCTGACATGTATAACTTGTCTGTCAATTCTAATCACCCACTGATTAGTAAAATTTTAGGTGAAAAGGACGAAGCAAAGAAAAAAGACATGGCTAAACAAGCTGCTGATTTAGCTTTGCTATCTCAAAACCTGCTAAAAGGAGAAGAGCTAAGTAAGTTTATTAAGAGAAGTGTTTCACTTATTTAGATTGCGTTTCAAGTAATTGAAGCAGTATATTTAATGCACAAAAAGAGAATCCTCAATCTTTAATCTGTTTTTAGATTAGGTTGGGGATTTTTTATACCTTTTGAGGAACATTTTCACCGCTCATAAATTGAGAATATAAAGAAGTAGAATTGTGATTAACTTAACAATAAATAAAACCAAAATGAAAAAAATTAAAAATATAATAATAGCATTTGTTGCTGTTGCCACCTTAAGTTCTTGTGGATACAATGAAATGGTAGCAAAGCAGGAAAGTGTTGGAGGTCAATGGGCTCAAGTTGAAACATCTTATCAAAGAAGAGCCGATTTAATTCCAAATTTAGTGTTAACTGTGAAGGGGTATGCTGAGTTTGAGAAATCAACTTTTGTTGAGGTAACTGAAGCACGCTCTAAAGCAACCTCAATGAATATAAATGTTGAGGATTTAACACCTGAAAATATGGCTAAATTTCAAAATGCGCAAAGTCAGTTGAGTGGTTCTTTGTCTCGATTAATGGCAACTTTTGAACGTTATCCAGATCTGAAAGCCAATCAGAACTTTTTAGAGTTACAAGCTCAATTGGAAGGAACGGAGAATAGAATTTCGGTGGAACGCAGAAAGTTCAATGAAGTAACCAAAGATTATAATACATACATCAAACAGTTCCCTCGTAACATTTATGCAGGTTGGTTTGATTTTGAGAAAAAAGGATATTTTGAAGCGGAAGCGGGTTCAGAAAAAGCACCAAAAGTAGAATTTTAGTATGGCAAAAGATATATTTACAGAAGCAGATCAGCAGCAAATTAGAGAGGCCATTCAGGAGGCAGAATTAAATACCTCTGGAGAGGTTAAAATTCATATTGAGGGAAAGTTGAGCGAAAACGTGATGGATCGAGCATCTTTCGTTTTTGAAAAGTTGGAATTGCATGAAACCAAGCTAAGAAATGGAGTATTGATTTACTTAGCAATCGAATCAAAGGAATTCGCCATTTTAGGAGATGTCGGAATTAATCAAAAAGTTCCAGAAGGGTTTTGGGATTCTACCTCGCTAATCATGTTAGAGCATTTTAAAAAAGGCGATTTTAAGGGAGGGCTTATTGCAGGAGCAAAAGAGGCGGGTCTTCAATTAAAAGCTCATTTCCCGTATCAGAAAGGAGATATTAATGAATTGTCCGATGATATTTCATTTGGAAAAAAATAGCACGATGAGGAAAATCTTACTTACTTTTTTACTTTCTGTAGTTACTTTTTCAACTCTGATTGGGCAAAGCTGTATTCCTGAAAAGCAGAATCCGGCTAGATTGGTAAATGATTTTGCTAATGTTCTTTCGCCTTCTTTTGAAGCTCAGTTAGAGAATTATTTAGTTGGGTTCAACGATACAACATCAACTCAGATCGCCTTGGTAACTGTGCAAGATTTGTGCGGTGAAGAGCCTTCTTTTTTTGCATTTGACTTGGGAGAAAAGTGGGGGGTAGGCAATGCAAAGTTCGACAATGGTATAGTTCTATTATTCAAACCGAAGCAGTCGAATTCCAAAGGAGAGGTTTTTATTGCAACAGGTTATGGACTAGAAGGAGTTTTGCCAGATGCAATAGGGAAGAGAATCGTCGAGAACGAAATGATTCCTTACTTCAAGAACGGTCAAACTGAGCAAGGCCTGCTTCAGGGAATTCAAACAATTGTGGAAATTACAGGGGGAGAGTATTCTGCTGAAAACTATAACTCTAGAGGTAGAGGAGGAAAGAAAGGGTCGGTAATTCCTGTTATTTTTGTCATCGTATTTATTATCATCATGTTTGCAGGAACTTTTGGAAGAGCAAGAAGGTACGCCAATCGGAATGATACCTCTCTTTGGTTAGCGCTTATGTTAATGGGGTCTTTAAGGGGCAGACATTCAGGTTCTTTTGGAAACTTTACAAGTGGACGAGGAGGATTTGGAGGATCAGGTGGCGGTTTTGGTGGATTTGGCGGCGGCTCTTTTGGCGGTGGTGGAGCAGGAGGTAGTTGGTAAAGTGATTACGATTTATAAATCCTCGAATTAAGAATTCTGAGATAGGAAATAGATTACCATTCGGTATGATTTCAATTTAAAATAAGAACAAAAAAACCGCCTCGATTTCTCGAGGCGGTTGTATTTTCTAGTAAAAGAAAGTGTCACAAGTACGTTTGAAGGTTTGTTTGATTCGAAACTCTTCTTAGTCTTCTTAAACCTCTTTCTTTAATTTGACGAATTCGTTCTCTTGTTAAGCCAAAAGTATTTCCAATTTCTTCCAATGTCATTTCGCTAGCTCCACCTAAACCGTAGAATAAACGAATAACTTCAGCTTCCATTCCTTTCAAATATGCCAAGGTTCTTTCTAAATCTTGAGAAAGAGACTCTTGTAAAAGGTTGTCGGCAGGATCAGGAGTATCAGAATTTTGAAGAACGCTTACTAAACTGTTATTGTCGTCATCGTTGCTCATAGGAGCATCAATAGAAACTTGTTTTTTGGACATCTTCAAAGACATTTCAACCTTTGCTACATCCATTTCAGTCAAGTCTGACAATTCGTCTGCTGTTGGAGTTCTTTCATTCTTTTGCTCAAATTCATTTGAAGCTTTACTGATTTTTTGGATCTCTCCCAATCGGTTATGTGGTAAACGAATGGTTCTAGAATTATCAGCAGCGGCTTTCAAAATACTTTGACGAATCCACCATACTGCATAAGAGATAAATTTAAACCCCTTTGTATGATCATACCTTTTTGCCGCTTCGATTAATCCTAAGTTTCCTTCGTTAATCAAATCTTCTAACGTCAGACCGGTATTTTGGTATTGCTTAGCAACAGAAATTACGAAACGCAAGTTAGCTCTAACCAACCTGTTCAACGCTCTTTCATCGCCACTCTGAATTTTAATTGCCAACTCTACCTCTTCCTCGGCAGTAATCATCTCTTCCTTTGAAACATCTTGAAGATATTTCTCTAAAGACTTGCTTTCTCGTTTGGTAATCTGTTGACTAATTTTTAGTTGTCTCATATTTTCTTTTTCTTTTTACAACACTTTTTACTAGCAATAATCATGCTAATTATTAGCGACCTTTTTTGACACCACACTTTTACTATGTTCGTGCTTTACTTCCCATTCCTCGCCAAATATGTTAGGTAAGTAGCGGTTGTACAGCATTAATCTAACTCTTCCTTCTTTGTCAATTTCTTTTTCTGTTGGTTCTCCTGTAAACTCATAGCAGTTAATATGTGGATGCAACTTTATGTAGCGTTCCACTATTTTTACTATGGTCGACATTACTCTGTAAACCTCAAATTTATTGGTCATGCTATACTCTTCGCCGTCAAACTCATCATTTAACACTCCGAAAACAATGGAGGTATTCAAAATGTTGTGTTGTTTTCTACCAAACTTTACTTCATATTGTATTCCGCTGTCTGTCGTAAAATAGTAAGCGGAGCCACTCTCAATTGGTGGGGGTATAAAGTCATATGTTGGTTGAAGAACGCGCAATTTCAATTGGCAAAATTAATTAATAAAAAGCAGATTTTAAATATTATTAAACGACATCTTAAGGAACTTCAATTTCCTAATTTTATTACTTCTTAAACGTTAAAATATTATGAAAGGTTGGGCAAAATGGATTGGGGCGTTAATTGGGTTTTCATTTTTTAAATTTCCGGGTGCAATTTTGGGTTTTGTTATTGGCAGTCTATTCGATCGAAGAAATTCTGTTGAATGGGATGAGCGCTTTTCTGGAGATCGATACACAGGTCAGCAAGCGTATCAAAGAACTGCCACAGGGGACTTTGCAGCTAGCCTTTTAGTGCTGACAGCAGCAGTGATGAAAGCCGATGGGAAGGTTTTGAAATCTGAATTAAAATATGTTAAGCGTTTTTATACGCAGCAATTTGGCGAGGCGAAAACAAGGGAGCAAATGCGAGCCTTGCGGGATTTACTAAAGAGTCCAGTTGATGCCCGAACCATTGGGCATCAAATTCGATATCAAATGCAATACGCAAGTCGATTGCAATTGTTGCACTACATGTTTGGAATTGCAAAAGCAGACGGACATATAAGTGATAGTGAAGTTTTGACTATTCAGCGAATAGCAGGATTTTTAGGAATTGGGTCTGCAGACTTTCAGTCGATAAAGGCGATGTTTGTAAGACAAACCGGTGGCGATTTTAAGATTTTAGAAATTACACAAGATGCATCTGACGATGAGGTTAAGAAGGCATACCGTAAAATGGCCATGAAATATCATCCCGATAAAGTAAATCACCTAGGCGAAGAAGTAAAAGTTCAGGCAGAAGAAAAATTTAGAAAGGTTCAGGAAGCCTATGAGAACATTAAAAAGGCGAGAGGCTTTTCTTGATGATAAGCGGTTTCAAGCTTTTGAGATTTACCCCTTATTAATTCTTCACTTGTTTTAGTAGAGTCCTTCTCTTGTTTCTTTGGAAGTGGTTTAACGAATTTAAATAAACTAAAATCATAACGCTCAATTTTCTTTTTTTGCGTTGGGGTTTCTTCTTTTTGTTGGTTATCTATTTGTATTTCAATCTTATTGGTGGCAAATCCAAAAACACAGAAACCAACGGTAAAAATGGCGGAAAGAACTAACTTTTTCATATGCTTAATTTTAGTTATTTGAAAATAACAATATCTGCCGAAATGACAATGGCTAATTATTTGTATGGTAAAATTTTAACAAAGATTTGGCAAGTAGCAAATTGATTTAAAAAAATTGAATGGACAGTTTCGAAAAGAAGAAATTTATTTACAGTGCGGTATTTCCATTCATTTTTGTGCTATTCATTGTTTTAGTTAAAACAATAGAACTGTACTTCGACACTTCATTTGTGAGATTTGGGATATTGCCAAGAGAGTTTTCTGGGCTTAAAGGAGTTCTGCTTTCACCTTTTATTCATGGAGATTGGAATCATGTTTTTAATAATTCACTTCCACTGCTAATTTTGGGTTGGGCCATGTTTTATTTTTACAGGTCGCTAGCTCCAAAAGTTATTTTACTTTCCTTCCTGTTAGCTGGTTTGTATACTTGGATTTCCGCTAGAACAGCCTATCACATTGGTGCTAGTGGTTTGGTATATGCTTTGTTTGGGTTTTTATTTATTAGTGGTTTTCTTAGAAAGTATATTCCGCTAGTAGCGCTTTCTTTTTTAGTTGCTTTTTTATACGGAAGTTTAATTTGGGGAATTCTACCGTGGGATAAAAGTATTAGTTGGGAAGGACATTTTTGGGGGCTTTTGATTGGTCTTATACTAGCCGTAGTATATCGTAAACAAGGTCCGCAACGTAAAGAGTTCGTTTGGCCTGAAGAAGATGAAGAGGAGGAGGAAGTATTAGGAGAATACGTTGATTTTAAGGAGGATGTTGCTAAACCTAGTAAAGCTGAGTTTAAATCACCCGAAGTTGTCTATTATTACGTACCTAAAAAAGCAAAGAGACCAAAGCCTAAGGATGAAAGCTAAAGATGAAAGTCTAAAAGCACAAGGTGAAATTAGTTTGTATTTAGAAAAAGGTGATTTAGTCTTTTGTCTCAGTCTTTCACCTCAATTTACTTCCCACTAGCCTTAAACAAAATCTCCTTTTCTTTTTTGCTCAAAGAATCATAACCTGAACGAGAAATTTTATCGAGAATAGCATCAACTGCAGACTGTTCTTCTTTCTTTCGATCTTGGTATTCGTAATCGGAGGTAGAAGGTCTTTTATATTTTACCTTCATTTTACTTTTTTTACTTGGTTTTACCAAGGCTAATAAAAAGTTAGTGGTTGAACCGACCCATGCCGTAATGTCTTTTCCCTTGCTCCACTGCTTTGCAAATAAAAAGCCCAAAGCTGCGCCGCCTATGTGAGCAATGTGACCACCTGAATTTGAATTTGAAATACTAAGCACGTCGATAACGAAGGAGAAAATTGCAATGTATTTAAGCTTTACATCGCCTAAAAATAATAGCCGAATGGAGTAATTAGGTGAATAAGTTCCAACACCAACAACTACTGCCATAACAGAAGCTGAAGCACCTAAGGCAATAGCACTGCTATTAACGTTTTCGAAAACTGGGAAAATATTGAAAAACAATACGTACAAAAGTGCACCTGCGATACCTCCTGCTATGTAGACCGTGTAAAGCTTTTTTTCACCGAGGAATTGCACAAATAAAGTGCCTAAAAAATAAAGCCATAACATGTTGCTGAACAGGTGGAAAAAGCCCAAATGCAAGAACATGTAAGTAATTATGGTCCAGGGTTTAAAAATGAGTTTGCTTGGGTCTGAAGGTACAGCTAACCATTCTAATGCCCATTGGTTGGGAGAGCCATTTGCAACAAATAGCCAAAAGAATAAGTACAGTAGTTTAATGGCAACAAAGAGAACTAAGTTGGCATAAATCAACTTTACCAACATGCTATTTTGCATGAAGTTACTACTGAAGTTATTTTGATTTCCGAATCGCATTAGTAGAAATTGTTTGTGTTTGTTTTCCAAAATTTAAGTAGAGCAAAACCGAAAAGCATTCCACCCAAATGAGCAAAGTGTGCGACATTGTCATTAGGATTGTTTGCTATTCCCTGATAGAGCTCAATTGCTCCGTAAATCAATACAAAATACTTTGCTTTTATTGGAATAGGAGGGATAATGAGCAGTAACTGAGTATTTGGAAAAAGCATTCCAAACGCCAATAGAATTCCAAAAACAGCACCAGATGCACCGACTGTAGAAATGTTAATCAAATTGTTTATTTCGGCGGCGACCGGATTAGTGTAATTTTTCCCCATCTGTCGGATGGATAAACCTTCATCTAAAATTTGTTGATAGATAGCCGGATCAATTTCACTGATCAGCGATTGAATTCGAAGTTCAGATACTAATAATTGAATAATTCCTGCTCCAATTCCTGTAACCATATAATAAATTAGAAACCGCTTAGGTCCCCAAACTTGTTCCAGTATTTTACCAAACATGTACAGTGCAAACATGTTAAAAAACAAATGGGCAATGCCGCCATGCATGAATAGGTATGTTACCAATTGATGTGGTCGAAATAACTCACTTGACCAATGATGTAAACCTAATATCTGTGCCAAATTAATTCCTGCAGACGAACTTGCGAAAGTTGCTAAAAGCATTAGCACGTTAAGAATCAGTAAGTTTTTTACTACTACTGGTAGGTCTGCAAAAGGATTTCTAGATCCGAAATTCATCGTTTGTTAAATTGTTTTTCCAAATCTTCCAAAGAGTAATTAATTACAATTGGCTTTCCGTTGGGTAAACTATAAGGCATTTCGCATGCAAAAAGTTCATCTATTAAATGAATCATTTCTCCCTGACTCATCGTTTTGTCGTTTCCGATACTCATGCTTTGTGCCAAAGAACGAATCATATTTTCTTTCGGACTATTTTTCAGTTCAGACAAGTTTTGTTTAAACTCTTCCAAAAGGCTTTCAATTAATTCGCCGCCATTTTGGCCGTTAGCCTCAGCAGGAATTCCATGAATGATAAAATGATTTTTACCGAAAGGTCGCATGTCAAAGCCTAATTCATTTAGTTCTTCAAGAAGACTTAATATTAATGTACTATCCTCAGCATTTAACACGATATCCTCAGGAAATAGCAGTTGTTGACTGCTAGATTTTTGATTCTCTAATTGCTGGCTTAGTCGATCTATTAAGACTCTCTCGTGCGCTCGTTTTTGATGCACCACAACGAACCCAGATCGGATGTGGCTTAAAATGTACTTGCTATGCAATTGAAATACCTTTTTTCCTTCTGCTATAGGCTCGGATTTTGTTTGTGCTTCTTCAGTACTTACTTCAAGATTTGTAGAAGGCTGATAAATCTTTTCCCAATTTGGGTTTGGTTTTTCGTCTCGTTTAAATGGAAAGGAGATGGAGTTTTGAGTGTGTTCCTTTTTGCTCTCAAAAGGATTAAAATTAGTATCTACCTCAATGCTTGGCATTGGAACGCCTTGCCCTTTTTTAAGCATTGGTATGTTAAAGCTTGATTCTTGTTCAAAATCAATACTTGGCGCAATGTTAAACTTTCCTAGTGCTTGCTTTACCGCTGTTCGAATAATGGCGTAAATTGCTCTTTCTTCTTCAAACTTTATCTCCGTCTTTGTTGGGTGAATGTTGATATCAACCTTCGCAGGGTCAATTTCTAATTTTAAGAAGTAAGAAGGAAATTGATCCTTTGGCAATAGTTCGTCAAATGCAGCTTGAATTGCGTGATTTAAGTATGGGCTTTTGATAAATCGCTCATTCACGAAAAAGTACTGCTCTCCTCTTGTTTTTTTAGCGAACTCTGGCTTTCCTACAAATCCTGAAATGGCAACAATATCTGTTGTTTCATTTACCGGAACTAGACGCTGATCATATTTACTTCCGAAAATATTTACAATTCGTTGCCTGAAATTTCCTTTGGGTAAACGATATACCTCATTACCATCACTCGTCATGTTCATCATAACGTCAGGGTGAATCATGGCAACCCTTAAAAACTCTTCAATGATGTGTTTGGTTTCAACTGGATTGCTTTTAAGAAAGTTTCTGCGGGCAGGTATGTTAAAAAAAAGATTCTTGATTAAAATATTTGTTCCTTTTGGGCATTGAGCAGCCTCTTGACTGGTGACTTCACTTCCTTCTAAAATTAAATGACTACCAAGCTCTACTCCTTCAGGTTTGGACTTAATTTCCATTTGCGAAACTGCCGCGATAGAAGGTACTGCTTCACCGCGAAAACCCATAGTTCGCAAGGCGAACAAATCTTCTACTTTTTTAATTTTTGACGTGGCGTGGCGCTCTAAGCACAATCTTGCGTCGGTAGGAGTCATCCCAGAACCATTATCAATAACTTGAATCAATGTTTTTCCAGCATTCTTCACAATCAAGCTAACTTCAGTTGCTTTTGCGTCAATGGCATTTTCCAATAATTCTTTAACGGCTGAAGCCGGTCGTTGAACGACCTCGCCAGCTGCAATTTGATTCGCTACGGAATCTGGTAAAAGTTGAATAATGTCGGGCATTTAGAAAGCTTGAATTCGGAGACAAAGGTAATCCAAATGCAGCGAAGGAGAAAGTTAAAAAATGCTTTTAGCTAAACAAAATCCAATAGCACAATCCAACTAAAATGGACACGATAAAGGCTAATCGGATGTTTGACTTTTTTTCAAAATTAGTCGTGTTCTTATTTCGTTTCCATTTGTCTTTTAACCCGCCTAGTGCAACTCCACCTTCGACGCGTTTGCCTGTAATTCGTGCCTCAATATCAGCGCGGCGAGCATCGAACTCCTCTTTTTGCTGGTTGTAATACCTTGGCGTAAAAGAAAATTGTTTTGCTTTTTTGGTTGTCGTGATGGAACTGATTCTCATAATCTCAAATTTAACACTTTCTGATAGAATTAACGAGGGAGAAAACCAATTTATTGTTGTTTGTTTCGTTAACCGTGGGGTGTTCAAAAGTAGCAGGTATTCCAATCTTGGCACTGTTTTGTATAGGTACATTTATAGGTTGAACCATAAAAGTCTAAAATCTTTGAAAAAAATTCTGTTTTTGTTGTTGAGTGCTGCGCTAATTAGCGTTTCGTTGGGGGTACATGTAGTTGATATTCCTCAAGAGGCTGTCCTAAAAGAAAAAGCGCCTTTCAACGCTATTGCCACTCCTTGGGCAGACTCTATTTTTAGAACGATGAGTTTGGAAGAAAAAATTGGACAGTTATTTAGTGTAGCAGCGTATTCAAATAAAGATGAAGCGCATAGAGCAGAAGTGCTCGAATTAATAGAAAAGCATCATGTTGGAGGATTGACTTTTTTCCAAGGAGGACCGGTAAGACAGGCCATCTTAACAAATGACTATCAAAAAGCTGCAAAAATTCCATTAATGATTGCGATAGATGGGGAATGGGGCCTGTCCATGCGACTGGACAGTACTGTTAAATATCCATGGCAAATGACCCTTGGTGCTATCCAAAATGACAGTCTCATTTATGAAATGGGTTTGCAAGTGGCTGAGCAATTTAGGAGACTGGGGGTTCATGTGAATTTTGCCCCCGTCGTTGATGTCAATAATAACCCTAATAATCCTGTAATTTTTGCCAGATCATTTGGAGAGGATAAATACAATGTTGGGAGGAAAGGAGTAGCCTATATGAAAGGGATGCAATCAGGTGGTTTATTAGCAAATGCCAAACATTTTCCTGGGCACGGAGATACCGATCAAGATTCACATAAAACGTTGCCTGTTGTGAATTACGATGGGGCACGAATAGATTCTATAGAATTATATCCTTTTAAGGAAATTATAAAAAGTGGCATTGGAAGTATGATGACCGCTCATTTGTATTTGCCGAAGTTGACTGCTGAGAAAAAAGCTTCCTCCTTAACCAAAGAGATTGTAGACACTATGCTGCAGCAGCAATTGGGCTTTGAAGGTTTGATTTTTACCGATGGGTTAAATATGGGAGGAGTAGCAAAATACCAACTTTCTGAAGAAATTGATTTACAAGCTTTAATTGCGGGTAACGACGTTTTATTGCTTTCTCAAGATGCGCCGAAAGCCATTGAATTGATAAAAGTAGCATTGAGCGATGGTCGACTTGTACAAGAGTCAATTGATAAATCGGTCATGAAGGTGTTGCGGGCAAAAGAGTGGTTAAAAATTCACCGTGGTGATTTAGTAGAATTAAAAAATCTTTACGAAGATTTAAATCAACCAAAGTATGACTTTCTGAACCGGCAACTTTCTGAGGCAAGTTTAACGGTCGTTCGCAATAAAGAAAATAGAATACCATTCAGAAAATTAGCAAAGAAGCGTATCGTTTCTTTAGCTTTTACTGATGACGAGGTTGATTTTGGTGCTTTTCAAGAAGGCTTAAACCTCTACACTAGAGTTGATCTTTTAAGTTTTTCAAGCTTACCAGTATCTGATCAAAAAGCTCTTATGGATACACTATTGACCTATGATGAGGTGATTGTGAGTGTGCATAAATCAAACAAACACCCTTGGATTAAGGCGGAGGTAAATACTGAGTTTAAGAATTTTCTAAATATTCTTCGACTAAAAAAGAAAGTGAGTTTAGTGTTGTTTGGCAATGCGTATTGCTTGCAAGACTTCTTAGCTGCTGAGTTTACCGATGTATTAGTGGTGGCGTATCAAAATTCTGAAGCGGCTCAAAACTTAACAGCTCAGTTATTTTTTGGTGGTGTTAAAGCAAATGGTCAATTACCAGTTTCGGTTTCAAGTAGAATGAAAGCCGGTATGGGATTGGAAACGGCTGAAGCTTTTCGAATGAAATATACAAGTCCTGAAGAAGTTGGCATTCATTCTATCGATTTAGCAGGTATTGATTCGATTGTTCAGGAAGGAATGAGAGAAAAAGCGTTTCCAGGAGCGCAAGTGTATATCGCGAAAGAGGGTAAGGTGATTTTTCATAAGAGTTATGGAAAGCATACCTATGAAGGTGCACAAAAAGTGTTGAATACTGATTTGTACGACATCGCTTCTGTTACTAAAATTACATCTACCTTGCTTGCTTTGATGGATTTAGAAGGAAAAGGAAAGCTGTCATTAGACGATGAATTGGGAACGCATTTAAAAATTACCCGGGGAACACCATATGAAAAGCTGGTGCTAAGAGATATTTTAGCGCATCAAGCTGGCTTGGCTGCTTGGATTCCTTTCTACAACAAAACGGTTACAAAAGGCCAACCCAAACCTGAGTTTTACAGTAAAGACTCTTCTGCTACTTACTCAACGAGAGTTACCTCAAATCTGTATATAAAACCAAGTTACCGAGACACTATTTTTTGGCGAATTTTAAACCGCGCACAAGTGAGTGATAAAAAGGAATACAAATACAGCGACGTGGGGTATTACTTTATGAAAGAGATTGTTGAGAAGATAACAAAAGAACCGATTGAGCAATATAATTTTGAGAATTTTTACTCTCCGCTAGGAATGAGTCGAACAAGCTTTAGACCAACCTATACCTTTCCTTTAACTGAAATTGTTCCAACAGAAAAAGATAAATATTTTAGGCAAGAATTAATTCATGGAGATGTGCATGATCCTGGAGCTGCAATGTTAGGTGGAGTTGGAGGACACGCAGGTTTGTTTGCAGATGCAAATGATTTAGGAAAATTGATGCAAATGTATTTAGATGATGGCGTTTTTGCGGGAGAACGTTATCTACAAGCAGGTGTAGTTGCGACGTATGCCAAGTGCCAATTTTGTGCCGATAGTATTCCAAAAGATGGAGAGGAAAACCGGAGAGCAGCTGGGTTTGATAAACCACAGTATCATGGAAATCCCGGACCAACTTGTGAGTGTGTCTCAATGAACAGTTTTGGTCATTCCGGATTTACAGGAACGCTAGCATGGGCAGATCCTGATGAGGAAATAGTTTATATTTTCTTAAGCAATCGAATTTATCCTGATGCTACTAATAAAAAATTATTGTCGCTGAACATACGAACACGAATTCAAGAGGAGATTTATGAGGCGATAAACAATTCTAAAATCCGAACTTCGCAGGCGAGCATAAACTAAAGAAGAATGAATATTGGAATTGTATGTTATCCGACCTTTGGTGGGAGCGGGGTTGTAGCTACTGAGCTAGGAAAAGTATTAGCGTTGAAAGGGCATCAAATTCATTTTATTTCCTACCAGCAGCCAGTACGACTAGATACTTTTCATGAAAATATTTGGTATCATGAGGTTAACGTTTCCGACTATCCTCTTTTCGATTACCAGCCATATGAGTTGGTTTTAGCCAGTAAGTTAGTGGATGTTGTGAAGTATGCAAAGTTAGATTTACTTCATGTTCACTACGCTATTCCTCATGCTTCAGCAGCTTATATGGCTCAACAAATTTTAAAAACAGAAGGGATTAATATTCCATTTATCACTACACTGCACGGCACGGACATTACTTTGGTGGGAAAAGATGCCTCTTTTGAACCGGTAATTACATTCGCCATTAATCAGAGTAATGCAGTTACAGCTGTTTCTGAAAGCTTAAAGAAAGATACATTAGATCACTTTAAAATTAATAGAAGTATTGAAGCCATTCCAAACTTTATTTGCATTGATGGCTGTGAAGCGCCCGAAATAGATTCTGAATTGCACAGAAACATAGCGCCCAATGGTGAGAAAATTTTGGCTCACGTTTCTAATTTTAGACCAGTAAAAAGGGTATGTGACGTAGTTAAAATCTTTGCTAAAGTGAGAGAGAAAATGCCTTGTAAGTTATTACTTATTGGTGACGGCCCTGATCGGCATGTAGCGGAGACTTTTTGCAGAGAAAGAGGGATTAGTGAGGATTTAATAGTATTGGGAAAGGTAAAGGATACGCAACATGTTTTAGGGATTGCAGATTTGTTTTTACTGCCTTCTGAATTTGAAAGTTTTGGCTTAGCAGCTTTAGAGGCAATGGCTGTAGGAGTGCCCGTAATATCTTCTAATACCGGGGGAATTCCTGAAGTAAATAAGGAGGGTTTTTCCGGGTTTCTGAGTAATGTAGGAGATGTTGAAGATATGGCTAAAAATGCAATCAGTTTACTGTCAAACGAGGAGAAGTTGACTCAGTTCAAAGAGCAGGCTTTTGGTCAGGCTAAAAAGTTTGATATTTTAAACGTTCTCCCGCTGTATGAAAAATTATACAAAAGGGTAATTGAGCACCCGAGTACTTTTTAACCAATCGTTTGGAAGACAAAGAAAAAACAGGAGTAAACGAGAAGGCCCAAGGTCTTTATGAGTGGTGGAACGAAAAAGCAACCATAGTTAAGGGTTATAGTACAACAACGATACTTTCTAAGATTGCCATTCATCTAACCGGTATTTTAACAAAAGCTTAAGCGTGAAAATGGAGCTACTTTTTTTAAAAATTACAGTTTAAAATTAGCAAATTAAGATTCATAACATTCACATTGATTTAGTTGGAATTTTACATGTGTTTGAACGAAATAGAAGTTGCAAATTGAATTACTTTTGAACCCAGATGACAGATTATGAAATGTATGGAATTGCCGTTGTTGGATCGCTTATAGCAGGCGGTATTAACACATTTGCTGGCAACGGAAGTGCTATTACGCTTACCATTTTAACCGAAGTTCTTGGATTGCCTCCAAATGTGGCTAATGGTACAAATCGTATCGGGGTGTTTACGCAATGTACCGCAACCTCTTGGGTCTTTTATAAAAATGGTAAGCTAAATGTGGCTCAAAACAAGAAGTACCTTACTCCCATTCTTATAGGTGCAATTATTGGTGGTTGGTTGGCGATCAATGTGAGTAACGAGCAATTTAGAGCAGTATTTAAGTTTATGATGGTTTTCACGCTAGTTGCCGTGCTAGTTAAGCCAAAACGGTGGCTACGAAAAACAGAGGTAGACTTTAAGCCGAAAGCATATGTTTATTTTCCCTTACTGTTGGCGTTAGGTTTTTATGGTGGATTTATTCAAATGGGAATGGGCATTTTCTTTTTAATTATTATGGTCCTAGGCATGCGAATGAACATTACAGAAAGCAATGCACTGAAGGGCTTTGTAATTGGACTGTACACGTTAGTGCTTATTGTTGTTTTTCATTTTCAGGGAATGATTGACTGGAAACTAGGAGGAATAATGGCCATTGGCCAAACACTGGGAGGTTATTTAGTCGCACGATTTGCAACTAAAAGTAAAATGGCAGACCAGATTGCTTATTATGTATTGGTTGCAGTACTATTATTAGCAGTAGTAAAGTTGTTTTTTATATGACCTATTGGTGATAGATATTTGTAAAATCATAGTAGTCTGTGCGTTGACGGTTCTTAATTAGTAGAGACTTAGGCAAGCTTGCCTTTGGCCATCCTTTGAGCTCCAAGATCAAAATATAAATCCAAATCTGTTGCACAGATTTTTGAATTTTTTTATTCAATTTCACTTTTTAGCAAGCTAAAGTTTATTGTATAAAAAAATCCATTTCGTTTCCGAAATGGATTTCTATTCTCTTGTGACCTCAAGCAGTGAAAGTTCAAACTTTTTGGAGGATATAAAGTCGTTCAATTAGCACAATTATCAGAATGATATTTTTTAAGAACTACTACCATTTTCTCATCTTTCTAGAATCTATACCTAGTACCTTATCCACCTTTCCAGCTCCGCCATAATGGTTTAAAGCCCATTGCCTCAATTATTTTTTTTAACTATAAAGTAGATTGGTATATTTCATCTTATTTACGTAGACAAAAAAACTGCTGTGTCTTTTAGCTATACCTACTTTACATCATTGGCAAATGACAATTACAAACATTACGATCAGGCTGTTCAAGATTGCTATGAAATGGAAGGCAATGAACCCAGCTATGGAGATTGGGGACTTAATTTATGTCTTCTATTTAAAGAATATGAAAAAAGCAGGTTTGTGATAGTTGGCGAATGGATGAAACATATATCATGATTTTTAATTTTTGTAAACATTTATCGTTTCGTTATTAATCCTCACAAA
>JABAZP010000030.1 GCA_018608405.1 Flavobacteriales bacterium | reverse complement strand
TGTATATATAGAAAATAATTATAAAGAAATAAATGAACAGATTAATAATGCTCTTCTTTATTTACAGCAATTTAGTTTGTATCACAATGATACTCATATTGAAAATATAATATTGAATAAAGAAGATAAATCAATTACATTAATTGATTTTGGGCAAGCTTCGATTCATGAAAATTATTATAACTCTGAATATTCATTTGTACTAAACTCAAATAACAAAGACCACTTTAGAAATTGGTATAATAAAAAAAAAACATATTTTAATTATTAGTTATTCTTTTTATTATTTTTTTATTTTACATACTTCAATTGTATTACATAATTTATTAGATTAAAATAAATTATTTTTTTTTTTGTAAGAATATAAAATGCTTTATATTGTCCGACATGGTCAATCTTTATGGAATGCTGAAAATCGATTTACTGGTTGGAAAGACATTGATATAAATGAAAACGGAATTTCAGAAGCTAAAAAGGTGGGTGAAATTATAAAAAAATCTAATATTCATATTGATTATATTTACACAAGCGATTTAATCCGTACAAAACATACAGCAAACGTAATCAATGAAAACATGAATAATCAAGTTGATGTAATGACACATTCTGAATTATTAAACGAACGTGATTATGGTGTATTTAGTGGTCTAAATAAAAACGATGTTAAAGAAAAAGAAGGACATAAATTTCTTCATACACTTCGTCGCTCTTATGATTATAAACCTGAAAATGGAGAAAGTTTAGATGATGTTGTTCAAAGAGTTAATGCCTTTGTTGAACATCATTTAATAAATAAAGAAGATAAAAATATTTTACTTGTTGCCCATGGAAACAGTCTACGAGCATTATTTGTGTCTCTTGGATTTAAAAATAAAGAAAACATTGAAACATTTGAAATACCTACTTGTCAATTAATTGAAATTGATTTAGAAAATAAAGAATATTCATATATTAATCCTTATCAATTTAGCGGACTTCAAATTTTAGACAGTCGTGGTAACCCCACTGTTGAAGTAGTATGTAAAGACTTAGATGGACATATTATTGGTCGTGGTTCAAGCCCAAGTGGTGCATCATGTGGTTCAAAAGAAGCACATGAAATGAGAGATGGTATTAAAACAGTATTTAAAGGAAAATCTGTTTTAAATTCTCTTGAAAAGGTAAATATTATTAATAAGAAAATACAATTAAAGGTGAATAATATGACAAATTTAAATGATGTTGATAAACAATTAGTTAAAATTGATAATAGTACTAATAAAGTAAATATGGGGGGAAATACAACAACTGCGTTTTCATTTTGTGCGTTAGATGTTATATCCCATCTTAAAAAAATAGAAAAATACCAATATATTCAAGAGTTAGTAGATAACAAAAAACCATTATTTATTCCCACACCATTAGCAAATGTACTCAACGGAGGAAAGCATGGTTCAGGAGGACTTCAAATTCAAGAATTCATGATTTTCGCAAATGAAAAATACGATATTCAAAAACAAGTTCAAACGTTATATGATGTTTTTACTGAATTGAAGAAATGTTTAATATCAACTTACGGAAAAGCATCTATTAATTTTGGTGATGAAGGAGGATACGTTCCTTGTGGCATTCAAACCAATTATGAAGCATTAAATATTCTACAAGAAGCAATCATTCAAGCAGGATATAAACCCAACGAAGATGTATTTTGTGCGTTAGATTGTGCAGCAAGTGAATTTTATGACACTAAAAGCGGGTTATATCAAATTGAAGAAAAATTAAATATTGAGGGTGATCAATTAATTGAATATTATAAAGTCATGATTGATCTTTATCCTTTTATTAAATCAATTGAAGATCCTTTTGATGAAGTGGATTATAAATGCTGGGCTAAATTTCATGAATTAGTTGGTCATAAAATAAATATTGTAGGGGACGATTTGTTTTGTTCAAATATTAACTTGGTCAATGAAGGTTTAAAAAAAAAATGGGCAAACAGTTTATTATTAAAAGTAAATCAAATTGGAACAGTCAGTGAAGCCATTCAAAGCGCTCAAGCCATGTTGAACGAAAATAAAAAAGTTATTGTCAGTCATCGTTCTGGTGAAACAAACCATTCATTTATTATTGATTTAGCAGTAGGTTTAGGTGCTCAATATGTAAAAATTGGCGGGTTGTGTCGTGGTGAACGTATTGAAAAATACAACCGTTTATTGGAAATAAATGAATATTTGAAATAAATAATTATGTAATTGTGTTTTATTTATAAACCATGGTTAAAGATAACTTCATATATAAAAAATCATCTTCAATTCTTTATTCTATGTAAATAATGTGTTTTCATTTTATTTTTAAATATATAAAAAAAATGATATAAAATATAAGTAAGATATTATATATTAAGAATGGGTGTCCCAACGTTATTTAAAAAAATTATACATAATAAGTATTATAAAAATATTCATAAAGGTGTGCAAAATGGAAAAGTAGACTGTGATTATTTTTTTATGGATTTTAATGGAACAGTATATAATGCTTATGAGAATATAAAAAAAAATATTGAAGGCAAAAAATACACAAAAGATAAAATTGAGGACATTGTTATAGATGAAGTGATTAAATTAACACAAAATGTTATATGTAATGTTATTCAACCTAAAAAAATGACATATATTGCGTTAGATGGTCCAGCACCACGTGCTAAGATGGTTCAACAGCGATCACGTCGGTTCAAAGCGATTATGGAAAAGAAATTTATGAATAATTTAAAAGAAAAATATAAAATACGTGAAGACAAAGATGAATGGGACAGAAGTGCCAATATTTCACCAGGTACGCAATTCATGGAAAAGCTAAGCAATCGTCTTGTCGATGCGATGAAGCAAAAGACATTTCAAACACACAATAAAGAAATGAAAGTCATTTTTAGCAATTCAAATGTCCCAGGAGAAGGTGAACACAAGTTTTTAGGAATTATACGATCAATGCGGGAAATGCCTTCTAAAAAAGACGATAAAATATACTTATACGGACGAGATGCGGATTTAATTGTATTAGCAGTAGCAACACATAAATCAAATATATATATTATTCGAGAAATTGAAGCAGAACATGATGCTATTTTGGAGGAAATGTATGAAGACTATGTGTATTTAGAACTTAACATTGACAGTTTAAAAAATGGATTTTACAACGATATTATTCGGAAAGACAATACTAAAAAGAAAGAAGGGGTATATGTTAAGAAAAAGGATAAAATAAAATTAATCAATGATTATATATTTTTAACCTTTTTAGCGGGTAATGATTTTGTATTATCTGTACCCTTTTTAAAAATACGCAAAGACGCACTTTTCAAAGTTATTAATATATATCAAGATATTAAAGATAATTATGATGATTATTTAGTAATATATGATATAAATTCAAAAGAAAAACCTAAATTAAATTTAGATTTTTTAAAAGGATTATACAAAAGAGGTTATCAAAATGAAGATGAATGGATGAAAAAAGATGTACAAAGAGAAGTAAATAAATACTTAAATGGGTTTATGAATGATCGACAAAAAGAATCTGAAAGTAAAATGAGTGAATTTGATATTCAAAAAACTCGATATACACATACTCATATGGCAAGCCCTCATCATCCGTTATTTGGGAGTTATCAAGAAGATATTCGTAGTTTAGATTATAACAAGCCATATAAGGTATGGAAAGAAAACTATTATAGTCATTTTATGGGAATAAACGAAGATAATGTTCAAAATAAAGAATTATTAAATGCATGTGTTGAAAACTATTTAGAATCTTTGTATTTTACTCTTCAATATTATTATGTAGGTTGTCCATCATGGAGCTGGCATTATAATTTCCGTATTGCACCATTACTTGGTGATGTTTATCATTATTTAGAAGAAAATAGTGAAAAAAACATAGAAAAATTAAATGTATTTGAGTTAGGGTCACCCATGACGCCTTTTCAACAATTGATGTTTATTTTACCACCTCAAAATGACATGATTGTACCTGAAGCGTTGCGACCAATTATGCACGATGATAAAATAGGTATGACACAATATTACCCAACAGAAATTCGTATTGATGCAGCCTTTGGTGGGAAGAGTATGTACAGTGAAGCTATATTACCTGAAATTGAAGACAATGAATTATTGGATGTGATTAAAAAACATGAAAAAAATATGTCTGATTCTGAAAAGTTGCGTAATGTAATTCGAAATAAATCGTTTGGTAATTAAATCACTACTTTTTTTAATAAAATAAAAATTTATATTTAAAAAATATATTTATATTAAATATAATGTCGTGCTCTAAAAAAAATCTAATGGAAGGAGGTACAGAAAATAAAAGAGGAGGTTATGAAAGTAAATATGCTATACTTAATAGCGAAGAAATGATGGGAGGGGGGATTGAAGGTGATCGTCATTTTAGAGTTGTTGAATTAGATGGTAAAAAGGTAGCGTTAGGTGGTGTTACTATTACACATAAAGCGTCAC
>JABAZP010000025.1:90829-115156 GCA_018608405.1 Flavobacteriales bacterium | reverse complement strand
CCGCTATGTTTCGGTTTAGTTTAGCAGATTGAACCTGAGCTTTCTCATTATTAAAAAACAGAGGAATATTTATTCCTGCTTGGTATTGATAAAAACCGCTTTCTCCTGCGACTTCCTGAACGCCATACTGAACATTAAAGGTGGGATAATAATTCGCTTTTGCCGTTTTAATGGACTGCTCTGCTAATCGCACTTTTTGATTTTCAATAGATAGTATTGGATGTTGAGTCAAATCGTTCTCTAAAGCCAATTCTTCAAAAGCAATTCTTGGTTTTGGATCAACGGTATATAAGGTATCGCCAATAAACCAACGGTTTAAATTTTGAACTGCTATCTGATAATCATAAAAGGCTTGTTGCTTCTTATTGCCAATCTGCTTCGCTTGATTGGAAGCGGACAAATACGCCAATTTTGAAGTTGCTTCTGTTTCATACCGAACCTTTGCCGCCCTTTCAAATTCCTGAAAATTAGAATCCAAAGCTTCGTACAAATCCAAGAGTTGTTTCTTCACAAACAGCTGACCATAGCTCTTCTTGACTTCCAAACTCAATTGAATTTCGTTCAGGTCTAAGAATTTTTCGGCTAATGTTACTTTCTCTTTTTGGAGTTTCGTTTTAGAAGCCATTCCCAACAGATCAATGTTTTGCTGTTGTACTCCAACTATAGTGCGAACCCCATCTGTATTCTCCCCAATTTCTTCTCCTGCGGTGTAAAGCGTTGTTTTCCCCATGTCCCATGTTGATTTTTTCAAGACTTGTTGATTTTGAATTTCCAACTGCTTTGCTTTTACAGAGGGGTAGTCTTCCAATGCTTTTCCAACTGCTTTTTCCATTTCAATTGGAATCAACTTTTGTTCAGTTTGTGCATGTAATGAAGTTGATCCCAAACCTAAGATGACCACCAAACCTGCCAATATGGGCTTAACGTTAACACTTCTTTCGTCTCTTGTTTCAATCCAACGGTATAGCAGGGGTAAAACAAAAAGAGTTAATAAGGTAGCAGAGATCATGCCTCCAATAACTACCGTGGCTAAGGGTTGCTGAACCTCTGCACCTGCTGAAGTGGATATTGCCATTGGTAGAAAACCTAAAATATCGGTTAGGGCAGTTAACAAAATAGGACGAATTCTCCGTTTTGCACCTAAACGAATCCGTTCGTTTAGGTTGGTTTCGCCTTCTTCTTTGAGTTCATTCCATCCGCTAATTAGCACTAATCCATTCAATACGGCTACACCAAATAGAACAATAAATCCAACACCTGCGGATATACTAAACGGCATGTCTCGCAACCATAGCGAAATAATGCCACCAATAGCAGCTAATGGAATTGCCATATAAATCATAAGCGTTTGTTTAATTGATTTTAGGGCAAAAAAGATGAGCAGGAAGATCAGACCCAAAGCAATAGGAACTACAATTTTCAGGCGATTGGTAGCTCTTTCTAAATTTTCAAAAGCTCCACCGTAGCGAATGTAATAACCTGATGGTAATTCTAATTCGGCATCTAACTTCTCCTTAATTTCAGTAACCAAAGATTTTACATCTCTTCCCCTGACGTTGATACCCACATAAGTTCTTCGGTTGGTATTGTCACGACTGATTTGCATCGGACCCGGCTCATAGCTGATTTGAGCTACCTCATTTAATGGAATTTGAGAACCATTTTGTAGATTAACATATAGATTTTTCAGATCATTTATATCTCGGCGATGTTCATCATCCAATCGAACTACTAAATCAAATCGCTTTTCGCCTTCAAAAATGACTCCTGTCATTCCTCCTGCAAAGGCAGATTGTACCACTTTATTCAATTCAGAAATATTCAATCCGTATTGAGCTAATTTGTGTCGATTGTATTGCACAGTCATTTGTGGTAACCCACTTGTCGCTTCTACTTTCATATCGGCAACACCTTCAATGGGAGCAATCAGCCTGCCCATTTCTTCCGCTTTTTGTGCCAATACTTCCAAATCTTCGCCAAAGAGTTTAACGGCAATATCTTCCCGAACTCCTGTCAGCAATTCATTGAATCGCATCTCAATGGGTTGAGTAAACTCATAATTGACACCCGGTATCAACTCAACCTTTTCTTTAATCATCTCAATTAATTCTTCCTTACTATTGGTGGTAGTCCATTCATCGGTGGGCTTTAAAATGATAAAGCAATCTGCAATGTCCATCGGCATTGGGTCGGTAGGTACATCTGCAACTCCTATGCGACTAATTACATGTTTTGCTTCGGGAAAATTGGCTTTGATTATTTTTTCAACTTTAGTTGTTGTTTGTATGGATTCTGAAAGGGAACTTCCCGGTTTTAAAATAACATGAAAGGCAATGTCCCCCTCATCTAATTGAGGGATGAATTCGCCACCTAAACGGGAGAAGATCAAAACGGAAACCCCTAACAAGATAACTGCTGTTGCGATGATCCATTTTGCTTTGCCTAAAGCTCTTCCTAAACTTCGCTCGTAAACATTCTCCACTTTTACAACGAATTTGTCGCCCCATGAGAGCTTATTGGTTTTGTTTACTCTCAAAAACCAAGCTGACATCATGGGAACGTAGGTCAGACAAAGCAACATAACACCAATCATGGCAAACATAAATGTGAGTGCCATGGGTTGAAACATTTTGCCTTCAACACCTTCTAATGCTAAAATCGGAATGAAAACAATCAGGATAATCAACTGACCAAAAAAGGCTGAGTTCATCATTTTGGATGCTGAACTTTTAGCCACTTTGTTTCTAAGGTTTGCTGTAATTTTTTTCTTCTTCAGCACCTTATCGTGTAAGATAAATACGGTGCTTTCTACAATAATTACCGCTCCGTCAATGATGATCCCAAAGTCAATTGCTCCTAAGCTCATTAGGTTTGCCCAAACGTCGAACACATTCATTAAAATGAAAGCAAAGAGTAGCGACAAGGGAATGGTTGAAGCGACAATTAAGCCTCCTCGCCAATTTCCCAACAAGAAAACCAACACAAAAATGACAATTAACGCCCCTTCAATTAAGTTGGTACTAACTGTTCCTGTGGTTTTTGCTATCAGGGAACTTCTGTCTAAAAAAGGCTCAATCCTTACTCCTTCGGGTAAGGATTTTTGAATTTCTTCTATTCGGTTTTTTACAGCAGTGATAACTTCATTTGAATTTGCTCCTTTTAGCATTAATATCATTCCGCCAACTGCTTCGCCATGGCCATCCTTGGTTAATGCTCCGTATTTGATCGCACTCCCAAAACGAACGGTTGCCACATCTTTTATCGTTATCGGCAAACCATTGGTGGTGGTAACCACAATATTTTCAATGTCTTCTATGCTTCTTGCTAAGCCTTCGCCACGAATAAAATTGGCTTGATGGTTCTTTTCAATATAAGCTCCACCTGTGTTTTGATTATTAGCATTCAGAGCTTCCATAATATCGGAAATGGTAATGCCAATCGCTTTTAATTCTTCAGGGTTTACTGCAACTTCATATTGTTTTACATTACCACCAAATGCGTTTACTTCAACCACTCCTTTAACCATTGCCATTTGCCTGCGAATGATCCAATCTTGCATGGTTCGCAGATCTGTTGCCGAGTATTGATCTTTAAATTCAGGAGCAACTTCTAAAGTGTATTGGTAAATCTCTCCCAAACCTGTACTAATCGGTCCCATCATGGGTTCGCCAAAGCCTTGGGGAATGGTTTCTTTTACCTCAGTTAATTTTTCTGCAACTAATTGGCGAGGCAAATAAGTTCCCATGTCGTCTTCAAAGACAATGGTTACTACAGATAAACCGAACCTAGAAACGGAGCGAATTTCAGTAACACTCGGCAAGTTTGCCATGGCAACCTCGATCGGGTAGGTTACAAACTGCTCAATATCTTCTGTTCCTAAATTCGGAGCTTGTGTAATTACTTGCACCTGATTATTCGTGATGTCAGGTACGGCATCTATGGGTACTTTGGTCATGCTCCATAAGCCTACACCAATTAAGGTAAGGGTTAATAGAGCGACCATGAGCTTGTTCTTAATTGACCAAGCTATGATATTATCTATCATAATTTTATATTTAATTCAACGATAAAATGATAAATCAAATGGTTAAAAACCATACTGATTTAAGAAAAGGCAAGGCGTACTTACCCTATAAAAGTTGAATTAAACGATGGGAGGTCTAAAAAGCGTAGTGGGAGAACTGTTAGGTTCTGATACAGAATAATGTGTGCTAGGTTTACCGTAATCCGGTAAATTAGTTAAGGTTTGAAAGTTAGAAGAGAGTGTTGCATGAACATGGCAACAATGACAATAACATAAGGGAGCACAGTTATCTGCTTCTCCTTCATGCTCATGCTCCTGACTTAATTCAATTGCTGTTTCATCGGTTGGTGCAGCATCGGCACATGGCATTACTGCCAAGCACAAAAAGAAAATACCTAAGACTGCTGCAAAAAATTTCATTGGGACAAAAGTAAGTAAATTGAAATGCAACTGAATTGCAAAGAAATATTTTATCAATTTCTTCCTAATAATATATCCACCTTTTCGGACTCAGAACCTTTATCTATTCCAACTTCATACATTAGTTTATTCTCCTCTTTATTATTAACTATATCGTTAATGTTAGCAGGGTGTAAATTAGATAAGTTGATATTGTATGACGATTCTTTCATCGGAGATTTTCGACCACCAAAAGTTAAACTGATCTTTGAATCAAAATTATCTTCTACAAGCTTATTTGGGGCAAAACATAAGGTTAAATCATAATAAGGAACTCCTCCGTAATGCAATAGTTTTGCAAAATCTTTAACATATAATTGATGTCCTTGAAGACTTAACTTGGTATGATCTTGATCCATCATAACACCGTTAATACATGTAAGTCTAAATGAAACATCTTCTTCATTTAAAAGAGAAGAGTGGTTAATGATAACTATTTGGGTTTTTAAATAATAGTACTGACCATCACTTTTTAGCTCTTGAAATTTTACATAACCTCCCAATTCAGGGTATCTAATTTGTTTGAAAAGTGCCTCAATGTAATGATGCGGTGCAGGTCTTGATTGACCATCAAGTCGCATGTAATAGGTATTTTCGGTTTGATGAGGAGCATAAACACTTTTGTCAATTTCAAATACGATTACTGTATCGCCATTATTTTCAATTATTTCTGCTTTAACTGAATTGGGAGTTGGTGTTATATTATCTGAAATTTTATTTATTAAAGCATCTTTTTCAATGACTCCTTGTATTGGCGATAATGCACCTTCAAATACTTTTTCTTTACGATTTGGAACTTTTTTCCCTTTGGGTGCTCCCCAAATTAAAATTCCTCCTTCTGAATTTAGCATCCCACAAACGCCCTTGTAAATTCCCTTATACTTTTCTTCTATTGAACCTCTTGGATCGTATGATTTATATTCTGCCTTATTGGATTCTTCTTTAGGATTTGTAAAGAATTGCTCAATATCAGCGTATTTTAAATCTTGTAATTCTTTTCCTAGTAACTTTTTACTGTAATTCATAATGTTATTTTATTTTTAATCAGGATTAGCTTTCTAAAAGTATCCTGTTAAAGTATATATAAACTATTTTCTGTCTCCATAGATTTATTCATTACAATTAGAACAAAGTCCCTTATAAACCATATTAACTGACTTGGCTTTAAAAGTCGAAGGAATATTTAGGGCAGGAATACCTGTATTGGTAAGGCAAAAGGTTTCTTCACAATTTTTACAATGAAAATGCACGTGCTGATCTTGTGGCTCACATTCACAATTTTCTTCGCAGAGAGCATATTTAACGGCTCTACTACCGTCATCAATGCTATGGATCAGTTTCTTCTTCTCAAAGGTTTTGAGTGTTCGGTATAGAGTTACTTTATCTACCTTGTCGAAGTTGCTTTCTAACTCACTCAAGCTAACAGCAGAAGGGCTTTCAATTAGCTGTTTCAATACCAACAAACGCATACTTGTGGGTTTTATTTTTTTGGTGTTGAGCTTATTTTCGAGTTGATTCATTTATACATCTATTAATTAGGTACAGCTTATTAGGTACAGCAAGATTTTCCGTTCTCTTGTATCGGAGGACAGGGAACAGAACCGTAAGAGCAATAGACACAACAGTCATTATTGATAGGTTTTAGCACCTCTTTACAATTCTCACAATCATAAAAATATTGACAGGCATCTGTTGCCATTATTTCTTCTTTCTGATGTCCACACTTAGGGCAAGTGATCGTTGATTTTAACTCAATCGTTTTTTCCATTATTTACCAATTTCATGATCCATTACTTTATAGCCTGTTTCTTCTTCTAATTTCGTTTTTAGTTCGCTAATGGAAATCTTAGAAGTATCCACTTGAATGATTGCATTTCCCTCTTTGTAGGAAGCTCTTGCCTCTGTAACTCCGTTCATAGGTAGCAAAGCGGTTTGAACATGATTTTCACAACCTGCACAGGTCATTCCTTTAATATCAAAGGTACATTGCACCGTTTTTGTGCTGTCAGAAATCGTTTGTTCAGAGCTTACCAAAGGGTAGAAATTATTGGAATAGTAGGGAAAAGAAAACATCAATATTGAAAGAACTGTAACTACCCACAAAAAGCTTTTAGATTTTAGGAAGCTTTTCTTTTCAGGGACTTCACAATTGCAATCATCCACTGCAACAGGCTTATATGCCTGATAGAAAGCAAACCCCAATGCAATGATTGATAAACCAATTAAAAATGGTCTTGCAGGTTCAATCCATGAAAAAGCAGAAGCAGTTCCTGCAATACCGCCTACAATGGCAATTAATGGTGCTATGCAGCAGAGTGAAGAGGCTATTGCCGCTAACAAGCCTGTACCAATATATGTTGTTTTCATACTGTTTCTAATATTCGATTCTTACCAATCTTTTCAAAAAATCCTTTAAATAGTAATTTGTATCGTGCATTTAAAGAATAATAAATCGTTTGTCCAACTCTTTGGTTTTGAATTACTCCACCATCTTTTAGCTTTCTTAGATGCTGTGATACAGCAGGGATAGTCATTCCCAAAATATCGCTCAAGTCACAAACACATAGCTTTTCCTGTGAAAAGAACAAATACAGCATCTTCATTCTAGCTTCATTTCCTGCTAAGTTCAATGCATTAGATAAGGTCTGAATAGAGTCGCCAACCTTTTCTAATTCTGTTTTGCATTTTTTGATCTGCCGTTCATCGGCATAAACTCGAATACAACTATTATTTTCCATAGTACAAATATATTTAATTATTTAAGCAAATGCTTAAATATTGTTATTCTCAACTGTAAGTATTATCTTTGACTGTCATGAAAAAGACTTTTTCAGTTCTTTTATCACTAATTATCTTGCTTAGTTCACTGAATTTCAGCCTGAGTGCTCACTACTGTGGTCAGACGATTGTAGATGTAGCTCTTTTTGGAGAAGCTGAGGCGTGTTCTATGGCTGCTGAGATGAATAACGATTCTGAAGAGCCTTGTTGTTCAGATCGACAAATAATTATAGAAGGTGAAGACTATCTTTCTTCCAAAAGCTTTGAAAAACAAGAAGTCGAAAAAATTGATATCCTGTTATCTGAGTTTCAATTTCCACTTGAACTTTTATTGGAAGAAGAGAAAACTCATTCTTTCATAACAAACTATACACCTCCCTTGATTGAACAAGACATTACGCTTGCCGTTCAATCTTTCCTTTTGTAGCCTTTAGGCAACCAAGCCTTTTTTCTCTAACACTATTCTCCTGAGTAATCAGCTTCAGGACTTCTAACGTATTTCTTAAAATTTTAGACATGAAAAAACTAATTACAACTTTTTCTTTATTAACAATATTCTTAATGGCTCATAGCCAAACAGATGTATATTTTAAAATCAATCACAAGCTTGGCGGTAATTCTTTTGCTTACAGTCAAACAGCCACAAGTCCCGGAGGATTTGGTGGTACGGGTAATCAATATCAATTATCTCGATTAGAATATTATATCGCTGAAATTACTTTAACACATGATAGCGGTATAACAACAGTAATTCCAAATAAGTGGTTGTTGGTTAATGCTTCTGATACAACCAATGAATTGTTAGGAAACTTCAACATTACGAATCTACAAAGCATCTCTTTTGGTATTGGCGTTGAGCAGTTTGCTAACCACAATGATCCAAACCTTTATGCTTCAACCCACCCCTTAGCACCTAAATCTCCTTCAATGCATTGGGGATGGTCAGCAGGCTATCGCTTTGTAGCTTTAGAAGGTAATACGGGAACCAACTTTAGTCAGATATTCCAAATTCATGCCTTAGGAGATCGTAACTACAGAACCCAAACGCACAATACTACCGGATACATTCAAAATGGAGATTTAATAATTGAATTAGATGCAGATTACAATGATGCATTAAGCTCTATTACGGTAAACGGCAATTTATTGTATCATGGGGAGCAAAATGAAGCTTCAACTCTGTTATCTAACTTCCAATCTTCTGTTTTTTCTCAAACAACGGTAGGTTTAAATGAGAATAATCAAGAACTTATTTCTTTTGGTGTTTCTCCAAACCCAAGTAATGGACAAGTAAGATTAACAGTAGACAATACTTATTCTAATTTGAGCTATAAAGTAATGGATATGGTTGGAAGAGAAATCATGAACGGTGTATTAGAAAACACAGGAAATCATTTTCTTTCTATTGATAAAAAAGGAATCTACATGATTAATCTTTTCGACAATGGAACATTGATTGGAAACGAGAAGGTAATTATTCAATAAGCAGAACTATGAAAAATAAAAGCACAAAAGTCATCCTAATGATCTTGTTCGCTTGCGTTTGGATTCAGGCTTGTAAAGACGATGATACCACAGAAGAACCAACAGCAACCGGAGTAACTTATGATGACACTCCCTATCAATTGCAAGTAGGAGATTTTGAGCAGCCGCCTATCGCCATGGACAATCAATTGACTCGACAAGGCGTAAAATTAGGTAGAATGCTATTCTACGAGAAAAGAATGTCAAAAGATGGCAGCATGTCTTGTGCAAGCTGCCACAGACAGGAGCATGCTTTTACAGATACGAGTCTGTTTTCAGAAGGTGTCCGTGGAAAGGTTGGTAAACGGCAAGCAATGGCGGTTTTCAATATGGCTTGGAATGAAAATGAATTCTTTTGGGACGGTAGAGCACATTTGCTAAGAGATCAATCTTTAAAACCCATTGAAGATTCTTTGGAAATGGACGAAAGTTTAGCGAACGTGATTAATAAGCTCAAAGTTGATCAACAGTATAAAGATCAATTTATGCGTGCATTTGGTTCACAAGAGATTACGGAGGAGAAGATGTCTTTAGCAATGGAGCAGTTTATGAACAGCATTGTATCGGTAGAGAGTAAATATGACCGCTACCTTAGGGGAACGGCTACTTTAGATTCTAATGAAGAAAGAGGTCGGTATTTGTTTTTTGCAGAGTTTAATCCCGGCTTTCCAAGCTTATCAGGTGCAGATTGTCAGCATTGTCATTCCGGTTTAAATTTTGAAAATGATCGTTACATGAACAATGGGTTAGATTCAGATGCAGACATGACTGACAATGGAAGAATGGATGTGACGAATAGTGGTTCAGATAAGGGCAAATTCAAAGTGACTTCTTTACGGAATATTGAAGTAACTCAACCCTATATGCACGACGGTCGTTTCAAAACCTTGGAAGAAGTGGTTGACCATTACAACAGTGGATTGAAAAATTCATCTACCGTTGATCCAACCTTGCTTTATCCGATCAACAGCGGAGGACTGCAATTAACAGATGAGGATAAGCGAGACTTGGTAGCCTTTCTAAAAACCTTAACTGATGAAGTTTTATTGACAAACCCTGAATACAGCGACCCTTTTGAGTAGTGAGAAAGCTAAGCATCATATTAATCTTTATTAGCCTTGTAGCTTGTCAAGAAGATAGCCAAGATGAAGTTGTGCCTTTCAATCAGCAAGAAGCACTTTTGACTATTCCTGAAGGTTTCCCTGAAATGGAATTTCCTGAAGGAAATGAGTTGACCATAGCACGGTGGGAGTTAGGGAAAAAGTTATTCTATGAAAAGAGACTTTCAATTGATAATAGTTTGAGTTGTGGCAGTTGTCATAAACCTTCTTTGGCTTTTGCGGATAATCGAGATTTTAGCCCCGGTGTATTTAATCGAGCAGGCACACGAAATGCTCCTTCTTTGGCTAATGTTGGCTATCAACCTTATCTATTAAGGGAAGGAAGTGTTCCAAACCTCGAAATGCAGGTTTTAGTGCCTATACAAGAACACAATGAGTTCAATCATAATATCGTAAAGATTGTAGAAGAATTAGAACAGGATTCAAGCTACGCAGTAGCTAGTATAGCAGCTTATGGTCGACCTTTTGACGGTTTTGTTTTAACAAGGGCAATTTCTGTATTTCAACGTACCATGGTTAGTGGAAATAGTGATTACGATCAATATACCAATCAAGGTAACTCTTCTGCTCTTAGCTCTGCTGAAAGACAAGGCATGGAACTGTTTTTCAGCAATAAAACTAACTGTGCTTCTTGCCATGGAGGGTTCAATTTCACCAATTATAGCTTTGAGAATAACGGTTTAGATTCAGTTTATGCAGATAATGGTAGATTTCGCTTAACAAATAACCCCAATGATGAGGCCTTGTTTAAAGTACCTTCTTTGAGAAACGTAGGCTTGACTGCTCCCTTTATGCACGACGGTCGTTTTTCAACCCTAGAAGAAGTTATAGAGCATTATAATAGTGGCGGAGAAAATCATCAAAATAAAAGCTCATATATAAGACCATTACAATTGACGATGGAAGAAAAAACTGAGCTAGTTGCCTTTCTGAACAGCTTAACAGATTATGAATTTATAAACGATTCGAAATGGAAAAAGTAATTCATATAAAAAATATGGTTTGCCCTCGTTGTATTACGGCAGTGAAAGACATTTTAGACGATTTAAAAATTCCATTTTCTAAGATTGAATTAGGAGAGGTTAAAATTACAGCGGCTATTACTTCGGACCTAAAAGAAGATCTTGCTCATCAATTAAAGAGTGTTGGTTTCGAGTTGCTTGAATCAGAAAAATTGGTATTGATCGCTCAAATTAAGAGTGCCATTATTCAACAAATACATTATAGTTCGAATGAGTTGAAGGTTAATTTTTCTGACTTTCTAGTGGAAAGGACAAAACACAATTACAATTACCTAAGTCGGTTATTTTCTGAAGTTGAAGGTATTACCATTGAAAAATTCATTGCCCGTCAAAAAGTTGAACACATTAAAGAATTGCTATTTAATAATGAAAAAACCTTATCAGAAATAGCCTTTGAAATGGATTATAGCAGCTCTGCTTACTTATCCACTCAGTTTAAAAAAGAAACGGGAATGACTCCTTCAGCATTCAAAAAGATGAAGCAGCCTAAACTCCAAAACCTAGATAATTTATAATGTTGGGGATAAGGATAAAAGCACTTTTTTTATTGTTCTCTTTTTTAGGAGTTCAATTGATATCAATTGCTTGTAATTTCATCAACTTAGCTCATGAAGTTTCTCATGCTGAAACTACCCACGAAAAACACCATCACGATCATACACACCATCCTTCAGAAACTGAAAAATCTGATACAAACACTGAAGAGGATAATTGTTGCATCGAAAATTCAAGTATTTTTCTTTCAGGTATTGAAGCAATACCTGCTTCTATACCTTTTATTGCACCGCTAAGTTCCATTCAATTTAGTCTGTTTCTAAAAAGTGAGATTCAATCTGTTCCTTCTCTTAAGTCAATAACAATTGAAATAAGACCGCCTCCTTTACTAAAAATTTCTTCTTCTCTTTTACGTCTTGTTATTCAATCACTTCAAGTCTGAGTTCTTCTCATCTTGGGTAAGTGCAAAACGCCTATGCCTATAATTCATTGAACTGTATAGTATTTCTACTATAGAGTCATTTATAAAACTCAGATGAAGAAGAAAAATTAATGTACCATCAAGGTAAAAATATAAGCGATCACATTTTATTTGATACACTTAGTCAAGAAGAGAAAAAATTACTTGATAGTGACTATGAAAATGGGAGTACTCTTCCTAAAGAGTTTCTTTATGAAAGTGACAAAAAATTAAATCATGTTTATTTCATTAGGAAAGGAGCTGTGCTAATAGGTCGAAACTATAGTGAGCATAATGAATATGGCACTCAACTTATAATGAATGCTCATTTCTTAGGTTTAGAAAACCTACTGCTTTCTCCGAATAATGAATTTGCTAAAACCTTATCGGATGTTTACTTCTCTAAAATTGGATTCGATACTTTTTCTTATTTAATAAGAAGGAATTTACAATTTCAAGATACTATTAGAAAGCAAATGTATACTCGTTTAGAACGATTGGAAGTAAAATATAATTTACTTCATAGTAATGTCAATTTTATTGATAGACTAAAGCATTTTTTTGTAGATCTAGCGAAAGCAGGAGAATCAAATAATGGTAATGAGGTCACAGTAAACATTCAAATTACCCATATGGAAATTTCAAGATACCTTCATTGTTCAAGGCAATCAATTACTACTGCTCTGAGTAGTTTAAGACAAGCAGGGTGCATTGATTACAGCAGAACTTCTATCAAAATAATAGATTTAAAAAAAATAATTGATTGGAAGTTAAAATAGATTCGATGAAAGCAAAATCTCATAATCTTTTCTCAAAATTCTGTAACAGTAAAGTCCTGAATTGAACGGAACTTTGCATAATGACACATACCTACAGTATACATGGAATGACCTGCAATGGGTGCAGAAGTCATGTAGAAAATACACTATCAAGAGTTGAAGGAGTAATTTCCGCCTCGGTTGATTTGGAAAAAGGGGAAGCTACCATTGAGATGGGAACACACATTTCCATTGAAAAATTCCAAGAAGCTCTCAAAAAGGATGGTGGTAGATATAGTATTCATAAACCCGGAGAGCATCATCATTTAACTGAAGAAAAACAAGAAAAGCCGAAAGGAAAAGGGACGGGAACTTTCTACTGTCCCATGCATTGCGAAGGCGAAAAAACTTACGACAAGCCCGGAGATTGCCCTGTTTGTGGAATGGATTTGGTAGAAGAACAAAGCTTAAATTCATCTTCTCCACAACAATGGACTTGCCCCATGCACCCTGAAATTGTAAAAGATAAAGCCGGAGCTTGTCCTAAATGCGGTATGGATTTAGTGCTAATGCAAGCCGATCTTTCAGCAGAAGAAAAAAGCTATCAAAAGTTATTGCGAAAATTTTGGGTTGCAGTTGTTTTTACCTTGCCGATTTTTTTGATCGCCATGAGCGAAATGATTCCGAACAATCCATTGTACACTATTTTAGATCAAGAAAAATGGAATTGGATTCAGTTTGCACTTTCAATACCTGTGGTATTTTATGCCACATGGATGTTTTTTGAAAGGGCTTTCAAAAGCATTAAAACATGGAATCTAAATATGTTTACCCTCATTGGGATAGGTGCAGGTGCAGCTTGGTTGTTCAGTGTTTTTGGCATGTTATTTCCTGACTTTTTCCCCGACCAATTCAAAACGGAATCGGGTGCAGTTCATGTTTACTTTGAAGCTGCAACCGTCATTCTCACATTGGTATTGTTGGGTCAACTTTTGGAAGCAAGAGCACACAGTAAAACAAATTCTGCGGTAAAGGAATTACTCAAATTAGCTCCAAACAAAGCCATTCGAGTCAAAGATGGTCAAGAAGAGCAAGTAAGCATTGATGAAATTGAATTAGGCGATATACTACGGGTAAAGCCCGGAGATAAAATTCCTGTGGATGGTATTATTACTGAAGGTAGCACTACGGTTGATGAATCTATGATTTCAGGAGAACCCATACCTGTAAATAAAAGCGAGGCCGATAAAGTCAACAGCGGAACTATCAATGGCAATCAATCTTTTTTAATGACAGCTGAAAAGGTGGGGTCAGACACCTTGCTTTCACAAATCATTCACATGGTAAATGATGCAAGCAGAAGTCGAGCACCCATCCAAAAATTAGCAGATACCGTTTCAGGATATTTTGTACCTGTTGTAGTTCTAATTTCTATTTTGACTTTTATTGCTTGGGTTATTTTTGGTCCTCAACCTGTTTATGTATATGCATTTGTGAATGCAATTGCAGTACTAATAATTGCTTGTCCTTGTGCTTTGGGTTTGGCTACGCCGATGTCCGTAATGGTTGGGGTTGGTAAAGGTGCTCAGAATGGAGTGTTGATTAAAAATGCCGAGGCCTTGGAAAAAATGGATAAAGTAGATACACTCATTGTCGATAAGACCGGAACAATAACGGAGGGCAAACCTACTGTTATAAAAGTGGGAGCTTTTGGAGATCATTTCTCTGAAAAAGAAGTGCTTCAATATATTATTTCTTTGAATAATAAGAGTGAACATCCGTTGGCGGAAGCAACGGTAAAATACGGTAAGGAACAAAATGCGAAAATTCTAAAAGCAGATGGCTTTAGTTCGGTTACAGGTAAAGGAGTCGAAGGAAAAATCAATGGTAAAAAGATAGGTATCGGTAATGCTAAAATGATGCAATATGCTGAAGCAATTTTGTCGTCAGAAATGGAAAAAGAAGCTGCTACCTTCCAAAAGCAAGGTAAAACAGTTTCCTTTTTGGCAATTGATCGTGAAGTGGCAGGTTTTGTAGTAATTGGCGATAAGATTAAACAGACAAGTGCCAAAGCGATCAAGGCTCTTCAGAATAAGGGAATTGCAGTGATAATGCTAACGGGAGATAATCACGATACAGCTCAAGCAGTTGCTGATGAATTAAACTTAAAAGATTTTAAAGCAGGAATGCTGCCTGAAAATAAACTTCAGGAGGTTGAAAAATTACAGCAGAAAGGGAAGGTGGTTGCCATGGCAGGCGATGGAATAAACGATGCACCTGCTTTAGCTAAAAGTGATGTAGGTATTGCGATGGGAACAGGAACAGATGTTGCGATAGAAAGTGCCATGATTACTTTAGTTAAAGGCGATTTACATGGAATTGTAAAGGCAAGGAATTTAAGTGATGCAGTAATGAAAAACATTAAACAAAACTTATTCTTTGCTTTAGGATATAATACTTTGGGAATTCCAATTGCGGCAGGTGTTCTTTTTCCTTTATTTGGTTTGCTGTTGTCACCCATGATAGCAGCTTTGGCAATGAGCTTTAGTTCAGTTTCTGTAATTATGAACTCTTTGAGGTTACGTTCTGTAAAAGTATAATAGAATAGAAAAGAAAAGTATAGTGTCTCAACTAATACTCAATCTCAAAATCTTATAACATTTAGTCAAAATTGTGTAAAATCGAATGGTTTAAATAATCGTAAATTTGAAACAGTGAAGAAACTAATGGCACTTTTCCTTTCTCTATTAATACTTGGCTCGCAAGTTGGCTTTGCAGTGTCTACACATTTTTGTGGAGGAGAAGTCTCTGATCGTGTTATTTCTTTGGTTGGTTCTAAAGTTGGTTGTGGAATGGAGAGTCAGGAAAGCAGCTGTAGTAGAGTTGAAATTTCTGATGACAATATCTCTGAAAAATCTTGTTGTGACGATGAAAGTCACGTTTACCAACTAAAAGAAGACTTTAATAAAAAATACAATTCAATTGAGTTAGAAACAACCTTTATTAGATTATTTCTAACAAACTATACTCTTTTGTTTAATACTAAAGAGAAAGTGGTTCATGCAAACATCCCACCACCTCCCTTAATTCAGCAGAACTCTCAAGTTCTTTTTCAAACTTTTTTACTGTAGACTTATTTTAAGATGCTTTTCAGCGAATGCTGAAAAGTGATTGACTCCTAGCAGTCAAAGAACAAATCCTGTTCATTACAATCTTAAAATATGTTGAATAAACTCATTAGGTACTTCCTTGAAAATAAGTTAGTCACCGTTTTAATTATCCTTCTTTTTGTTGCTTGGGGCATTGTAACAGCACCCTTTGGTTGGAAAACTGCATTTCTTCCTTCTGATCCTGTGCCTGTTGATGCCATTCCGGACATTGGTGAAAATCAACAGATCGTTTTTACAGAATGGATGGGAAGATCTCCACAAGATATAGAAGACCAAATTACCTACCCTTTAACAACTGCCTTGTTGGGAATCCCTGGTGTAAAGTCCATACGGAGTTCTTCAATCTTTGGTGTTTCTAGTATTTACATCATTTTCGATGAAGAAACCGAATTCTATTGGTCTCGTTCTCGAATATTAGAAAAGCTCAACTCTCTTCCCTCAGGATTACTACCGAAAGGAGTTCAGCCTGCTTTAGGACCCGATGCCACCGCTTTGGGTCAGGTGTTTTGGTACACTTTAGAAGGAAGAGATAGCAACAACAACCCCACGGGTGGTTGGGATTTACATGAGATTAGAACCATTCAAGATTTTTATGTAAAATATGGTCTGAGTGCTGTTGAAGGAGTCTCAGAGGTAGCTTCTATTGGTGGTTTTGTACAAGAATATCAGATTGATGTTGACCCCAATGCCCTTCAAACCTACGACATTCCACTACACAAAGTAATGATGGCAGTGCAAGAGTCGAATCGAGATGTTGGAGCAAAAACCATTGAAATTAACCGAGCAGAATATTTAGTCAGAGGTTTAGGATATATAAAATCCATCGAAGACATTGAAAAGGCAGTTGTTGCTGTTTCCGATAATGTTCCTATCACGATAAAAGACATTGGCATTGTCAGTTTAGGACCTGCTAACAGAAGAGGCTTATTAGACAAAGATGGGGCTGAAGTTGTTGGAGGTGTTGTTGTCGCTCGTTATGGCTCTAATCCTTTAGCAGTCATTAATAATGTGAAAGCTAAGATCGGAGAGATTTCTTCGGGCTTACCAAAAAAGACCTTAGCCAATGGTATAGAAAGTCAATTGACCATTGTACCATTTTATGACAGAACTAAATTGATAAATGAGACGATTGGAACCTTGGAGGAAGCACTTTCTTTAGAGATTCTCATTACAATTTTGGTCGTGATGGTAATGATGCTGAATTTAAGAGCTTCTATTCTCATTTCAAGTCTGCTCCCTATTGCAGTCCTCATGGTTTTTATTGCCATGCGGTATTTTCATGTAGATGCCAACATTGTGGCACTTTCGGGAATTGCTATTGCTATTGGAACAATGGTCGATTTGGGAATTGTGCTTTCAGAAAATATCATTCAACATTTAAAAGATGCTCCCAAAACGCAAAAACTGATTGATACGATATATAGAGGTTCAGCAGAAGTGAGTTCGGCTATAGTTACTGCCGTAGCTACTACCATCGTTAGTTTTATTCCTGTATTTACAATGGAAGCGGCTGAAGGTAAGTTGTTCCTTCCTTTAGCATTTACCAAAACCTTTGCATTAATAGCTGCTTTAATTGTTGCCTTGTTTATTCTGCCAACCATCGCTCATTGGTTCTTTGGAATCAAAATCAATAAGAATAAAAAAGGAATCATCTTCAATAGCTTATTGGTAGTTGGAGGATTGTTGATCGCCATTTTTATTTCCCTTTGGGGAGGATTGACTTTACTTGCATTTGGTGCGGTGTGGTTTTTAAAAGAATATGGTAAATCAGAGAATTGGTTCATAGATAATGCAGCAGTCATTATCGCTTTGATTTCGGTAACATGGATTTTAGCAGATTATTGGATGCCATTGGGAGCAGGAAAAAGCATGACTACCAATTTTGTTTTTGTCATCTTGCTGTTGGTTATCATTTTGGGCTTATTCAGCCTATTGGAACGTAATTATCTTATAATTTTAGATTGGTGTTTGGCTCACAAAAAAGCTTTTCTTTCCATTCCTGTTTTCATTATTATTTCTGCATTCATTATGTGGATGGGCTTTAATCAAGTTTTTGGATTCCTTGCCTCAGGAGTTGAAAAGACAGGTTGGGAGATTCGAAAAACCACCGCTTGGGCTTCTTTGGAAAATACATTTCCGGGAATCGGTAAAGAGTTTATGCCTGCTCTTGATGAGGGTAGTTTTTTACTAATGCCAACCTCTATGCCTCATGCAGGAGTACAACAAAACAAGCAAGTGGTTCAACAATTGGATATGTTGTTAGCCAATATTCCTGAAGTAGAGCTATCCGTTGGAAAAATGGGAAGAGTTGAGTCAGCACTTGATCCTGCACCAATTTCTATGTATGAAAATATCATCAATTATAAACCTGAGTATGAAGTCAACCAAAAAGGACACCGCCAACGTTTTAACGTAGATAAAAAGGGTCGCTTTATTCTTTCTACAGGCGATACACTCTCTAATAACGAAGCCTTGTTACAAGGAATAGATCGAACAATATTAATTCAGAATGAAGACGGCAAATACTTCAGAAATTGGAGAGATGAAATTCAATCTCCCGATGATATTTGGGAAGAAATTATAGGGGTAACAAAAATACCCGGAGTTACTTCTGCTCCTAAGTTACAGCCAATACAAACCCGTTTAGTAATGCTACAAACAGGAATGAGAGCACCCATGGGAATTAAGGTATTTGGTCCTGATTTAAAAACAATCGAAGACTTTGGGCAACAGTTAGAAAACATTCTCAAAGAAGTGCCTTCTGTTAAGAAAGAAGCAGTATTTGCCGACCGAATTGTTGGTAAACCTTACATTCATTTGAACATTGACCGAGATGCAATTGCTCGCTTTGGTTTAAGTGTAGAAGATGTGCAACACACCATTGAGATTGCTATTGGAGGGATGCAAATTACTTCTACTGTAGAGGGTAGAGAGCGATTTCCTGTAAGAGTTCGGTATCCAAGAGAATTAAGAGATGACCCAAGTTCTTTAAAGAATATTTTAGTTGCCACTCCTACGGGTGTTCAAATACCATTAGGCGATTTAGTGGACTTGGAATATGTGAAAGGACCCCAAATGATAAAGAGTGAAAACACCTTTTTAGTGGGTTATGTGTTGTTGGATAAGATGGATGGATTTTCTGAAGTAGAAGTTGTAGAAGCTGCTCAAAATACTATTCAGCAAAAGATAGAAAGCGGAGAGTTAATCGTTCCTTCAGGAATCAGTTATAAATTCTCAGGAAGCTATGAAAATCAAGTTAGAGCGGAGAAAAGATTATCCATTATTGTTCCCTTAGTATTGGTCATTATTTTCCTGATCCTCTATTTTCAGTTTCGCTCTGTTTCAACTTCACTGATGATTTTTGCAGGAATTGCCATGGCATTTAGTGGAGCATTTTTGATGCTTTGGTTCTATGGTCAAGATTGGTTTTTCAACTTCTCTTTTTTCGGAACAAACATGAGGGAACTTTTTCAGATGCACACCATCAACCTGAGTGTAGCTGTTTGGGTAGGGTTTATTGCACTCTTCGGAATTGCTACTGACGATGGTGTTTTGATTGGAACCTATTTAGATCAAAGCATGGCGAGGAACAAACCCAATAGCTTAACTGAGATTAGAAAAGCAGTTCGAGAAGCAGGATTAAAACGAATTAAGCCTGCTATTATGACTTCTGCCACTACAATCATTGCTCTTTTACCTGTTCTTACTTCTACAGGAAGAGGAGCGGATATTATGATTCCTATGGCAATACCTGCCTTCGGTGGGATGATTGTTGCGGCGGTTACTTATTTTATCACTCCTGTACTGTATAGTTGGAGAGAAGAACGAAAATTTAAAAAGGAGAATGTATGAAAAGGATAATCACAATACTATTGATGATTCTATGCTATTCCCCTTTGATTAGTACAGGTCAAACGTTAGACAACTATCTTCAAACCGCAGCCGAGAATAATCCTGATTTGAAGGCTTCTTATGTAGAATTTGAAGCTGCTTTACAAAGAGTAAATCAAGTGAATGCTTTAGCAGATCCTCGACTATCCTTTGGTTATTTCATCAGTCCCATTGAAACTAGAGTTGGTCCACAACGAGCTAAAGTTTCATTAAGTCAGGTTTTCCCATGGTTTGGAACATTAAAGGCGAAGGAGAATAGAGCAAACTACATTGCTGAAGCAAAATACCAAGCCTTTATCAATGATCGGAATAAACTCTTTTTTGAGGTAAACAAAGCGTATTATCCGCTTTATGAAGTAAATCAGCATTTGTTGTTATTAGCTGAAAATTTAGACATCCTGAAAACCTACAAGCGATTGGCTACTTCTTCCTTTGAAAATAATCGAGGTTCAATGGCAGATGTGATTCGAGTAGATATCATGATTGAAAACGCTGAAACGGAATTGATGATTTTAAATGATCAGATCGTACCGCTTCAAGTTCGATTCAAGCAATTGTTAAATCGTTCAGATTCTTTGCCGCTTGCTATTGCAGAGACAACAATTGCATTGACAGTCATTGAAAAAGGCTACCGTAGAGATAGTTTATTGGTAGGCAATCCCATGATTGAATCCTTAGAGCTGCAACAAAAAGCCATGCAGGAAAGTGAATTATTAGCGAGAAAAAATGCTCTACCACAGTTCGGTGTGGGTTTAGATTATGCTTTTATCGGAGAACGGTCTGATATTTCCATTCCTGATAACGGAAAAGATGCTTTTATGCCTATGGTGTCTTTAAGCCTTCCTATATTCAGAAAGAAGTATGCTTCTGCAATATCAGAAGCACAATTGGGACAAAGAGCTATTGAATACAGAAAAGAAGCAGTTCAAAATGAGCTAATTTCCAACTATGAACATGCAGCTTTTCAATTGAAGAAAGCAGAAGATTTGATTGGTTTATACGAGGCTCAAATCAAAAAGACAGAACAATTAATTCAATTGCTATACAGTGCTTACAGCAATTCTGCGAAAGACTTTGAAGAAGTTTTGCGAATGCAACAGCAATTGTTGAAATACCAAATGGCCAAAGCTACTGCTGAGAGGAATTATCAGATAGCTTTAGCAGAAATTGAATATTTAACTCATAATTAATAATTAAAGATATCATGAGAGTTAGTAAAAGAAGAATGATAATAACCGCCACCCTAACATTGATTGTAGGTATTCTAATGGGTTGGCTATTGTTTGGTAATTCATCAAGTTCGGGAGAAGTATCTCATTCACATGAAACGGAAAATACAGGTCAGATTTGGACTTGTTCCATGCATCCACAAATAAGAAAAATTGAAGCAGGGAATTGTCCCATTTGTGGTATGGATTTAATCCCATTGGCATCCGTAGAAGATTCTGAGGCTAATCCCAATGCGATAAAAATGTCGCCAACAGCCATGCAATTAGCAAATGTTCAAACCGCAATTGTTCAATTAGGTTCTGCAACCAAGGAATTAAACCTTACAGGTAAAATTTCAGCAGATGAACGGAATGTTTATACGCAAACCGCTCACATTGCAGGAAGAGTTGAACGCTTGGATGTCAATTTTGAAGGAGAAAAGGTACAAAGAGGTCAAGTGATTGGCTCTTTGTATTCGCCTGAATTGGTAACCGCTCAGGAAGAGTTATTTATCGCTGTGCAAAATCAAGAAAGCCAACCCCAACTTCTAGCTGCGGCTAAGAATAAACTCAAAAATTGGAAGCTCACAGACGAACAAATTGAACAATTGATACTGTCCGGTAAAACAACAGATGAGTTTTCTGTTCTGGCGGACTATTCAGGTGTGGTACTTGACTTGAATGTAGAAAAGGGAGATTATTTAAAAGAAGGTCAAGCATTTTATGAAGTGGCTGACTTATCTAAGCTATGGGTACTCTTGGACGTTCATGAAAGCGACTTGGCTTGGGTTAAAAAAGGCGATCAAGTAGAGTTTAAAGTAAAGGCATTCCCCTCTGAAAGCTTTACAGGAACAATCAATTTTATAGACCCAATTATCGACTCTAAAACAAGGGTTGCTCAAGCGAGAATTGAAATTAATAATTCAAAGCAAAAGTTTAAGCCCGAAATGTTAGTAACGGCTGCAATAGAGAGTGATTTACAAGCGAATGAAAATTCAATTGTTGTTCCTAAATCAGCAGTAATGTGGACAGGCGAACGGTCTGTAGTTTATGTGAAAAGCTCTGCTGCCAATGGCTTACATTTCACAATGCGAGAAGTTGAATTAGGGGCATCGCTTGGTGATTCTTACATCATTCAAAGTGGACTTAGCGAAGGAGAAGAAATTGCAGTAAATGGAACATTTAGCATTGATGCAGCTGCCCAATTGGCAGGTAAACCAAGTATGATGAATCCTGAAGGCGGACAAATGAATATGGGACATAATCATGGAGGAAATAAGAAGATGGATGCTACTCCAAAAGAAACTTCTATGCAAATGAACAAAGAAAAAATAAAAATAGATGAAAAAGCAAAGAAAATATTAACTTCACTTTTTGAAAACTACTTTGAATTAAAAGATGCTTTAACAGAAGATGATCTAACGACAGCAAAAAGTAAAGTGAATAGTTTGCAGAAGTCCTTTGAGCAAGTAAATATGGCATTATTTACAGGAGATGCCCACCTAGTTTGGATGGACTATTCTAAGAAGCTTGACAAAAATTTAGAAAAGGCAAATAAAGCCGAAGATATTGACCAAATAAGAGAATCCTTCATTCCTATTTCAATAGCTGTTATTGGATTGAACGAAAAGTTTGAACCAATAGGATACAAAGTTTATGTTCAGCATTGCCCTATGGCAAACAATAATAAAGGAGCAGATTGGCTCAGTAAAGAGGAAGAAATTAAGAACCCCTACTTCGGTAGTTCTATGTTGGACTGCGGAGAGCTTAAATCAACCATGAAATGAAAAACTGTTGTGAAACGGATAATAAAGAATCAAAATTCCAAAAATGGAGCCGTCGAATTTTTTACGGAATAGCAATCATTTTATTTATATATCTACTAATTAGTCAAATACTACAATTATAAATCAGTTTAAATTAACAATTATGAAAAAGAAAATAGTTAAAATCAGTGCAGTAGTAATTCTACTGATGGCAGGAAATCAAGCAAATGCTGTAAACAATATAAGTTCTATGAACGACTTGGAAATTGTAAGTGACTCTACCAAGGAAAGCTTTATAGTTTATGGGAATTGTGGTATGTGTAAACGAACAATTGAAGGGTCGCTTAAAGACCAAGAAGGGGTTTATTCTGCTGATTGGAACAAAGAGACTAAAATGATGCAAGTGAAATATGATCAATCTCTTATTTCGCTAGAAGAAATCAAAATTAAAATTGCAGCAGTAGGATACGATACAGAAGAAAATAGAGCAAGCGAAGAATCGTACAAAGGATTACCCGGATGTTGCCAATATGAAAGACCTGAAAGCAAATAAATTATAAACAGAATGATATGAAAAAGATAACATACCTATTAGTAGTGCTACTAATGTGCCAAATTGGGATAGCACAAAACGCACTCAATATTCCAACAGTATTGAGTGGTACTAATATCAACCTAACTCTTCAAAATGATACAACTTCTTTTTTAGGTGGTCAGATGACTACAACAATGGGAGCAAATGGGAATATTCTTGGGCCTACCTTAGTACTTAATCAAGGCGATTTTGTCAATTTTAGTGTTACTAATCAATTAGTTGACACAACAACTATTCATTGGCACGGATTGCATGTATCACCAGATAATGATGGTGGACCACATACAACTATACCTCCAAATACCACTTGGACTCCAAATTTTACGATCATGGATAAAGCTGCAACGTATTGGTATCATCCACATCTACATCACTTCACCGACAAACATGTATCAAAAGGAATTGCAGGTATGATAATTGTCAAAGATAGTATTGAAGCGGCTCTGAATTTACCACGAAGGTATGGTGTTGATGATTTTCCGTTAATTATTCAAACAAAAGACTTTGACGCAAATAATCAAATAGTTGTTCATTCTAACTCAGACGATGTTGTTATGGTAAATGCAACTATCGATCCTTTTTTGAACGTACCTGCTCAAGTTGTGCGGTACAGAATATTAAATGGTTCTTCACAAAGATCATTTTATCTAGGCCTTAGTAATAATCAAACATTTTATCAGATTGCATCAGATGGTGGGCTATTATCAACGCCAGTACAATTGACTCGCCTTTTAATATCTCCCGGAGAAAGGGCCGAGATTTTAATTGATTATTCTAATATGAATGGGCAGGCAGTATATCTTAAGAGTTATGCTTCTCAACTACCAAATGGGATTTATGGTGCAACAAATCCAGGAATGGGCGCAGGTATGACTTTAAATGGTTACAACCCAAATCCGCTAAATGGGGCAGATTTTAATATCCTCAGATTTAATGTAGGTGCACAAACTACCACTCCCGTCACCAGCATACCAACAAACCTAACAACGGTATCCCCCTTATCTCAGAGTAGTGCTAATACCACAAGAACTCTTACATTCTCCGCAGTTTCTATGG
>JABAZP010000025.1:0-90819 GCA_018608405.1 Flavobacteriales bacterium | reverse complement strand
TAATTACACAATACCTTTGAATAACACAGAAATTTGGCAATTAACTAATCAATCAGCTATTTCGCATCCATTCCATATTCACGATGTTCAGTTTTATATATTAACAAGAAATGGTGTTACTCCTCCTGTTAATGAGCAGGGCAGGAAAGATGTAGTCTTGGTAAAACCGCAAGAAACAGTTCGATTCATAGCCAAGTTTGAAGATTTCTCAAACATAGCTGTGCCCTATATGTATCACTGTCACTTATTAACCCATGAGGATGGAGGAATGATGGGCCAATTTGTTGTATCCAATCCGTTATCAGTGAGCGATAATTATATTGACGAAAATAAAATTTCTGTATACCCAAATCCCAGCGATGGCGATATAACAATTAGAGTAACTAAAATTCCTATAAACGTTATTGTAAGAGATGTTTTAGGTAAGATTATAGAAACAAAACAGCAAATTGAAAATAATCTGATTTTATTGAAAAATTTGCCAATAGGGATTAATATTATCACATTGGAATATGAGGAAACAGAAGTTACAAAAAGAATTGTAGTCAAATAAAACCTGCTTCTATAGCCAATATTAAAGACCTGAAAAAAATAGAAACTAAAAATAAAAAGAGATGAAAACGATAATAACAATAACCCTTTTTCTCAGCTTAATAGCTTGCCAAGAATCAACATCTGATAGCAGTTATTCTGCAAGTTCAAATAAGATCAGTGACAGTGAAATTAAAGCAGCAAACCTCAATGAAGAAACAGCTCAACAAATTTTGACGGGATATTTAAAGATTAAAGATGCCCTAGTGAGTACTGATGCTGAAGCCGCTGCCTATGCAGCAGGAAGTCTTGTATTCGATTTCGAAGAAAACGAGAATAAATTTATAGAGAAATTATTCCATGAAGTAAAGTTAATAGAGCAATCTAAAGATGTGGATCAACAACGAATCTATTTCCAAGGCTTATCAAACAACATGTACATCTTTGTGAAGAATATAGATCATGCGGACATGCCGATCTATCAGCAATATTGCCCCATGGCTTTTGATAACACAGGAGCGTATTGGATTAGCGATGAGCAGAAAGTATACAACCCTTATTTTGGAGATAAGATGCTACGTTGCGGGAAAGTAACTGAGGTGATTGAGTAATCAATAAATGAGTATAAAATCTAAGCTGCTTTACACAAGCTCCATTTTAGATTCAAGAATCTTCTCTATTAATTGCTTTAACCTTAATTGTCCTGAGCCTAATTCATTCTCTTTTTCAAAGGATTGAATAAGGTCAAGAATAACCGAAGGTGTTGCTGAGTGCATATAATTTCTTCTATAATCAGCAGGATAAGTACTAATTGAGATCGAATCAAAAGAGTATTCAGATTCGACTTCAATGTTCCAACTCTGAGTTTCTGAAATGCAAATGGCGACTTTATAAATTTTGCCGTGATCTGTTACTGAATAAAGAACCTTATAGCAATCCAATACCTTTTCAATCAATTCTTGAATTGGATATATAAGCCTGTGTTTACTGCCCAATCTATTAGGGCTAAATTTATTTCTCAATTGAGCGGCAGTATCGTATCTCAAAAACTTGGCATCCCAATCTTTGCGATCATGTTCTATTAAAAATTCAAAATCCTTTGAACTTAAAATAGTTTCACTGTTGTCAATAACATGTTCCATTAAGCATCCTGAAATATATGCTTTGTGAGTTGGAGTTATTGAAATCATTGGGGCATTAAGAGCTTCATAGACTCATATAAGAATGTTGGAAGGTATTTTGACAATACAGGATTTAAAACGATTATTGAAGGTGGATGGATAGGAACAAACCATAATCAATCGAACCAGTTGGAGAAAATAATAAGATCAGTAATTGAGAATGGAAGAACAGCAGTTATAGCTGTAAAGAAAAATATATCAAACCAAGAAGGAAGACAGATAGATGATGATCTATATGATTAAAGAAAAAAACTTAGAATACCGTTTAAAAGAAAAATGAGAGTGTTCCAAACACACTCTCCAAACACACTTTCCAAACACACCCCTGAAATAGCAAAATTTCAGGGGTTTTGTTTGACTTGTAGCGAGAACGGGATTTGAACCCGTGACCTCCGGGTTATGAATCCGACGCTCTAACCAACTGAGCTACCTCGCCTTATGTTATTTTTTAGGTTTTATCATTAAGATAAAGAACAATTTTCATTTTTTTTACTCAGCTTTTGTGCTGAGGGTTATGAATCCGACGCTCTAACCAGCTGAGCTACCTCGCCAAAATTTCGGACGGCAAATATACCATTTGCTGTAAAAAGCACAATGCATCTTTAAATAAAAAATAGAGAAAATTTACGTGTGATTAAAAGCTCGATAACTAACCCAATAACGAGTTTCAGAAAATAACATATTTGTGCGTTACAATATGGATAAATTCAAACACATTGGGCTCTTGTAACTTTTGTTACACTAGTATTTATTGTTAATTGTGAACTTGCATAAAAATATAGATATGAAAAATTTATTAATTATAGGAGGTGGGACAGCAGGAATTATGACAGCTGCCCAATTACTAAAGCAAACATCTTTTAACGTATCCTTAATAGAACCGGCAGAATATCATTATTATCAACCGGCATGGACCTTGGTTGGTGCAAATGCTTATAAGTATGGAGATACAAAGAAAAGCATGTCATCGATTATGCCAAAAGGAGTTAATTAGATTAAAGACTACGCTTCAACATTTGACCCAGAAAACAATACCGTTGAAACTAGAAGCGGTAAAAAATACAATTACGATTTTTTAGTGGTTGCTCCGGGCATTAAAATTGACACCAGTTTAGTTGAAGGATTAACTGAAGCTATGGATAAGGGAGTGGTTTGCAGTAATTATACTGATCCAGAACATACTTGGGAGGTACTTAAAAATTTTAAAGGAGGTACTGCTTTATTTACACAGCCATCTACTCCAATAAAGTGTGGAGGGGCTCCGCAAAAAATCATGTACCTAGCCGATGACCATTTTAGAAAATCAGGAGTTCGACAAAAGACAAAAGTCGTTTTCGCAACACCAGGCGGAGTAATTTTTGGAGTAAAACCTATCGCGAAAACATTAATGGAGGTAATAAATCGAAAAGATATAAATGTCCGTTATAGTCATAAACTCGTAAAGGTAGATGGAGATAAAAGGATAGCTTGGTATGAAATAACCAAAGATGTTAAAGTAGGTGGATGTATATTATTAGAAGATAAGACTTCTAAAAAGGACGTAGATGAAACAATAAATTACAATCCCAAAAAGGTTGAGACCGTAAAAGACAATAATTTGATAGGAATTAAATTTGATATGCTGCATTTGGCTCCTCCTCAGTCTGCACCTGACTTTATAAAAAATTCACCCCTAGCAAACGATTCAGGATGGATATCAGTTGATATAGGAACAATGCAGCACACTAAATATTTAAATGTTTTTGGATTGGGAGATGCGGCAGCGCTTCCAACTGCTAAGACTGGGGCTGCCATTCGTAAACAGGTTCCCATAGTTGTTGAAAATATTATTCGACTTGCAAAATCAGAAGAATTAAGCCCTAATAAATACAATGGATATTCATCTTGTCCTTTGGTAACCGGTTACGGAAAAATGGTACTTGCAGAATTTGATTACGACTCAAACTTTACACCTGATCAAAATTGAAACAATTATTAATTTTTAATTCGGATAAGGAACATTGGAGATTGTGGCTATTAAAGAAATTCATGCTCCCGTATTTATATTGGAATAAAATGCTGAAAGGTATAAATGTTTAGCATTGAAGCCTACTGCTAAACATTTTTATCGAACAACTTTACAGTTAGTTGTGTAGTGGTTATTTTTTACTTTTTCTAACGGCAAGCATGTTTGAAATTTTACCGTCAGTCACTTCGTAGATCACGACAATTTCAAAAGGTTCGTTATTACCTCTAGCTCCGGTAATGTATTCATGATCCATTACTTTATTGTCGAACGTTATGCGGTCGATGATTTTAGAGTGTAGGTTAGGTGAGGCCTTAAAGTAAGGTTCATAAATTGCTTTTACTTCATCCTTACCCTTTGCAGTTACTTTACTGCTGTCAAAATCCTTCATGACAATGTCATCAGAAAAGTAAGACATGAATGCATCTATATCAACATTATTGTAGGCGATTAAACTTGCTTTAACTACATTTACTGGTTTGTTATCTTGAGCGTTTAGAGTAATTGAAAATAAAAGAGTAAGCAGTATAGGAGTAAATTTTCTAATCATTTCATCAATTTTATGGTATCAAAAGTAAGCCAAATCTTATTGAGCGTTCAGCAATTTAGATTTATTCTATTCAATTATCTTTGCACCAAAAATGAATTATAATACCAGAAAATGGGTCAAGCCTGAGGATTTAAATCCGAATAATAATTTATTTGGAGGAAGACTTCTGCAATGGATCGATGAAGAAGCAGCATTGTACACTATGATTCAATTTGATAATAGAAAGATTGCCACCAAATTTATGTCGGCAATTAATTTTGTCAGCTCTGCAAAACAAGGCGATATCGTAGAATTGGGGATGGAAGTTAAAAAGTTTGGAACCACTTCCATTACTTTAAGTTGTGTAGCTCGTAACAAAATGACTCAACGTCCAATTGTGACAATTGATAACATTACCATGGTTAATTTAGGAGAAGATGGGAAACCAAAAGCTCACGGAAAAACAGAAGTTACCTACAATTAAAAACAAAACAATGAAAAATATATTTTTAACAGGAATAGCGTTAAGTATTTCTATTGCCACATTCGGTTGGGGCCAAACTGGTCATCGAGTGATTGGCCAAATTGCACAAAATCATTTATCAGACAATGCTAAAGAAGCCTTATGGGAGATTATGGGGCATGAATCATTAGTAGAAGCATCTACTTGGATGGATGAAATAAAAAGCGATAAGAAGTATGATTATGCTAGATCGTGGCATTATGTTACTATTCCTGAAGGAAAAGACTATCATTCTTCTGAGCATGAAGAGGATGGTGACGCATATAAAGCTATTGTCAGAATGAAGGCTATTCTAAAAGATCCCAATTCTACTAAAATTCAAAAAGTTGAAGCCATTCGAATGTTAACTCACCTAGTAGGAGACATACACCAACCGTTGCACGTTGGTAACGGAGAAGACAGAGGCGGTAATAATGTGAAGATAAAGTGGTTTTATGATAATTCGAATCTACATAGAATTTGGGATTCGGAAATAATTGATTCCAAGCAATTGAGCTATTCAGAACTATCACAAATGGTTGATCATTCCTTGGAAACGGAACAAGACATTTTAAAATCGACTGATTTGGACGTATGGGTAAAGGAAGCAATGGAACTACGGCCACAAATATATGATATTGGAGGTGCTGACAACTTATCCTACGAATACATGTATAAAAATTGGGGAACGATTAAAACACAATTACACAAAGGAGGCATTCGGTTAGCTGCAATTCTAAATGAAATTTATGGATAAGCTAGCCTATAAAAAGCAACTAAACATTTTTGCAAAGATTAGCTTTTTCGAAGGAGTTTCTTTTGTAGTTCTGTTACTCATCGCTATGCCGTTAAAGTACCTTATGAATATGCCATTAGCAGTAAAGTATATCGGTTGGGTGCATGGTGCATTATTTGTGGCTTATGCTTTTCAACTGTTATATGTTGGCAGTACATTTAAGTGGAAATTTTCAAAAATTCTACTTTACGGTTTTTGCTCTCTAATTCCCTTTGCCCCATTTTGGGTTGAAAAACAACTGAAGAAACAAATACAAGCAGCTTAATTCTTTTATTATACCCTAAGCTTTCTATTGAAACCTTAATTTCGTCGCTATTATGAATAAAATGGACTTTGAAGAAATACGACCTTACAACGACAGTGAGGTAAAAGAAAAGATAAAAAGTTTACTTGGGGAAGAACAGTTTTGTCAAATCATTCAACAGGTAATGCCGGAAATTCCATTTCCAATGTTTGAGAGACAAATGCGAGGAATCGAAACTATTTTTGATTTTCAAACTAAGGTAGTTGTTCCGCTTTTGGATAAATTACTTTCCCAATCGACGCAAGGCCTAAGTTATTCCGGTATAGAAAATTTAGAAAAGGATAAATGTTATTTATTTGTGTCAACGCATAGAGACATTGTTCTAGATTCAGCTTTAATGGATTACGCTCTACTGAAAGAAGGGTTTAGTACTGCCGAAATAGCAATTGGTGATAATTTGATGAAGATTCCTTGGATTGTAGATTTGGTTAAACTGAACAAAACGTTCATTGTCAAGCGCTCGCTTTCAAAGGAGCAAAAGTTGGATGGATCAATTCAACTCTCGAATTATATTAACTACACAATTAAAGAGAAAGGGGAGCACATTTGGATCGCTCACAAGTCAGGCAGAAGCAAAGATGGGAACGATAAAACAAATCCTAACATATTAAAGATGTTTAATTTGGGAGGTGACTCTGAAAATGCTATTGATAACATTAAAAAATTGAACATTTGCCCTGTATCCATTTCATATGAATATAATCCCTGCGATGCATTAACCTTACCCGAATTAATGACAATCGCACACGGTGAAAAGTATGAAAAACAGCCTATGGAAGATTTAATTCACATGGGTGAAGGCTTGCAAGGAAAAAAAGGTAAAGTAGAGGTAAGCTTCGGGAAACCATTAAATGCGCTAATAGAGGGTAAAGAGTTACCAAAACCTAACCTAGAGTTATTTCAATTTATTGCGAAAGAGATCGACAAAGAAATACATAATACTTACAAATTAATGCCAACCAATTATATGGCATTTGATTTATTGAATGACTCTTCTTCGCACAAAGAGAAGTATTCACCTGAAGAAAAAGAAAAATTTGAGAAGTATGTACTTAAGAAGATAGAAGGGGTGGAAGGTGATGAAGCCTTTAAAAAAGATACATTTTTGAAAATGTACGCATATCCGGTTATGAATAAAGAAGCCTAAATTAGTTTAGACTTTACTCTATTTTAAAATGCTCCAAATAGCTATCAATGATTTCATCTCTATTGACGATTTCAATCCATTATATGATATTAATAACCATTAGTTTACAACTTTCAACATAGTACCCGTGAAAGTCGTACAGTGAGCATAAAAAACTCCCATGATGTCGATTGGCAAGATGTTTTCCGTCCTTTTTCAGAACTTCATATCTCTTTTTTAGTTTTAGCTTACGGAAATCTTCTTTTTTCAATGGAGTAAACTTAGATTATGAAAGTTAAACAATCAGATGTACTTTTTGATTTGCTAGAGACAAAATATCACCTTTATAATCGTCAAGATTTTGTCGAAGATGATCCCATTTCTATTCCTCATCAGTTTAGCAAAAAAGAAGATATTGAAATAGCAGGTTTTCTTTCAGCAACTATAGCTTGGGGACAGCGGATTACAATCATTAATAATTCAAATAAGATTCTTAAAATGATGGATTTTGCTCCTCACGATTTCATTTTAAATCATGCTACTAGCGATTTAAAAAAAGCAGAAGGTTTTGTTCATCGAACTTTTAATGCCATAGATTTACGTTTCTTTTTTACCTCGTTAAAGAATATTTATGAGCACCATGGTGGTTTAGAAGCAGCTTTTTTACAGCAGCAAGGCAGTGATAACTCCATTTCAAACTTTAAAAAACTCTTTTTTTCAATAGACCACGAAATGCGAACTCAAAAGCACGTTGCCGATCCTCTAAAAAAATCTACAGCGAAGCGTTTAAATATGTATTTACGATGGATGGTAAGGAAAGATCCACAAGGAGTTGACTTTGGAATTTGGAATAGTCATCAGTCAAAAGATTTGATGATTCCTTTAGATGTGCATACCGGAAATGTTGGACGAAGTTTAGGGTTACTAAATAGAAAACAAAATGATTGGCAAGCGGTGGAAGAACTTACTGCGAACCTCCGAAATTTCGATTCAAAGGATCCTGCAAAATATGATTTCGCTTTATTTGGAATGGGTGTGAATGGCGATACAAATGCATTGTAAAGAGACTATTAGCTAAGAACCTACTCGTTTTGTTTTATATCCCATTTTAGATAAGAGTTGCATTACCTTCTCTCGATTATCTCCTTGAATTATAATTTCTCCATCCTTCGCACTGCCGCCAACACCACATGATGCTTTTAATGATTTCCCTAAACTTTTTAAATCATCGTCATTGCCGATAAAATTTTTAACAACAACAGCAACTTTTCCGCTTCTGTTTTTTTTGTCTAGATGGACTTCAAGCAATTGCTCAGAAGGGGATATCGTTTCTTGTTCCTCATTCTCAGCTTCCGTTGTAAAATCAGGATTTGTGGAGTAAACAACTCTATTGTTTTTTGATTTTCGTCCCATTCCACAAAAGTAAAGAAAGCTCTAGCTTTTTTATTTATTCACAATTGCATAAGGTTCAAAATTTTTTATAAATTTGTAGAGCGGTTTCGACCGCACCTTAATGGTTTCCAATTTCGATTGGAATTAAAAGGGAATTCGATGAGATTTCGAAACTGTTCCCGCAGCTGTAAGCTCCATTAACCAATGGCCAATTATGCCACTTTCTGTTATCCAACAGTTGGGAAGGCGGTCAAAGGGGAGTAAGTCAGAAGACCTGCCTTTAAGAAACATACTTTCGGGATAAAAGTGAAGCGCAAGCTCGCCTAAACAGGCTTCTTACTCTTTATGATTTTCTCGGTTTAATAATTTATTAATCTGATGGTTAGCAAATACCAAACTAGGCTAATTATCGCAAAAAAACCGAAAATGAAAAAAATTATCTTTTCAATTGCTCTTACAGTAATAACCTTTGCAAGTACTGCACAAAAAACCATTTTAGTAAATGGAGGAAGGTTTGGAAATCAAACTGAAAATGTATCAGTGAGCGTGTACGATACTCAAAATAGCACATCAACTACCATTGACAGTATCGGAACTCAATCTGTTCAAGATATATTAATAACAGGAAATGTCGGTTTTATAGCTGCTCAAGACTCTATTATTAGATACGACCTAACTTCCAACACTAGAACAGCGGCGGTTAAATTTGCTGGAGTGAGTACCAAAGCTATGAGCTTAGCTCCAAACAACGAGCTAATTGTTTCAAATTGGTTCGGTAAGACTTCGTATAACATTTACATTTACAATCAAACTACCCTTGCTCTAGTGGATTCCATAAATATTGCAAGTGGAGTGACCTCTATGTTGGTAGAACCAACAAATGACCTTTTAGTGGTTACTCAAAACCAATCTACCGGAGCTCCGGCCTATCGAGATACATTAGGGAGTATCATCGCTGCAACCATTTCAAACAGAACAGTTATTGCCCCATTAACCGTATCTGGGTATACGGGTGAAGTAGGTGAATTGATTGCAAAACCAAACGGCGCAGGAGCATATGCTTTTAATTCTGAAAGTAATACGATAGTAGATGTAAATGCAACTAATTTCCCTTTTGTTACGACGTCTATCGTTAATTCTAATCAAGATTTTAAAGTCGGGGGTAAATCGCAATATGAGGTGAATGGAGACACGTTGTTCTTAAGAATGAATCAAGGTATCGGAACGATCAACCTTTCAAACTTATCGGTTATTGATTCAAACTTAATTGACACAGTTGTTACAGCTTTTGCATACGACACTGCAAATTTTAACTTTTATGTAACAGCAACGGACTTCTTTAGCTATACTTCAGGGAAAGTATACGATAGAGCTGGAAGCTACGTAAGTTCTTTTGCAACTGCATCTTCACCTGAAGTTATTGGCATGTATTACAGTAAAGTTACCGGCTTATTGAGTTTCTATGATCGAAAGGAAAGCTCATTTTCAATCTACCCAAATCCTGCGAACAATTTCATATCTATTGATACCGATGTTACAGCACAAGTGCGCGTTCAAATCTTAAACTACAAAGGTCAAGTGGTGAAGGAGGAGAGTCTTGTAAATGTTTCCAGTCAAATTAATGTTAGCGACTTGAGTTCGGGAATTTACTTTGTCAATATTTTAATTAATGATTCAGTCTCTACTGAGAAGTTAATCATTAGATAAAGTGCGAATTACTTTATTTATATTTTCTATATTTTTCTCCTTTAGCACTTTCGCACAAGGTCCCTTTGCGCCGCAATCTGATCAAATTGGAACAAGCGCAGTTCATGCTGATTCTACTATTTTTGTTGCTTGGGCTTCTAGTATTGAGATTCAGCGAGGAAAGCAAGATATTGCTGTTCTCAATTCAGATACAACAGCAGTTGGGACATGGGACGAGTGCATTGGAAAGGCAGATGGAACAGTCGTTAGTCTTGGTGATTCAGGAATTGCTACCTTACAATTTGACGGCTTAATTTATAATGGAGTAGGCCCCGATTTTGCTGTTTTTGAAAACGCATTTAACCATACATTTTTAGAACTCGCATTTGTGGAGGTAAGTTCCAACGGGGTCGATTTCTATCGTTTCCCGTCGCATTCATTAACCGATACAATTCTTCCTGTAGGTTCATTCGGTTCAGTGAATCCAACTCAAATTCACAACTTAGCGGGTAAATATTCCGTGAACTTTGGAACGCCTTTCGACTTATCGGATTTAGATTCTATACCACAACTAGACATAAATGCAATAAGCCATATTCGAATCGTTGATGCAATTGGTACTTTAAATTCAAACCATGCTCAAAGAGATAGTCAAGGAAGAAAAGTAAATGATCAATATCCAACTCCATTTCCATCCGGAGGATTTGATTTAGATGCAGTTGGTGTTGTTTATATGAAAGGAGTGGGTTTGTCTGGGTCTAAAAAACAGGTGAACTTGTCAATATATCCTAACCCTTCAAATGGAGTTTTTTACCTAGGTTACGAAGGGTTTGAAAAGATGCAATTTGAATTGCGTGATCTGACGGGCAGGGCAATCAAATCTGGCGAGATAGCATCTAAAATGCTTGATTTTACAGGCGTTGAAAAAGGAACTTATATAGTCAATTTATTGGGGAGCAGACAAGCCGTAACACGTAAAATTATTATTCAATGAGAATCTTAGGAACCATCTTATTTCTTGCGATGGCTTCTAATTTGTTGAGCCAAAATACGATTTCCGATACAGTTAGAATCAATTCAGTTACTGTAAATGGGCATTCAAAAACACGCAATCAACAAACGTTAGATTCTTCTATTTTAGGCAACCCACAACATTTAAATTTAGGCGATTTATTGTCAAAAAAGTCACACTTGTTTATTAAGTCATACGGCATTGGTAGTTTAGCAACCGTCTCCTTGCGTGGCAGTGGGACTGCACACACGCAAGTAAATTGGAACGGTATTTCATTAAACTCTAGCATGAATGGGTCTAGTGATTTAGCCCTATTTCCTTTGTTTTTTATGGACCAAGTTGGTGTGAATTATGGGTTGAATAGCTTAGCCGACGGAACAGGAGGAATTGGTGGGGCGGTTAATATTTCTACTTTACCCGAATTTGGGAAACAACTCAATTTGTTCTCATCGTATTTACATGGAAGCTTTGGGCAGCAGCAATTAAATGTAAAAATAAAAGGAGGTGGCGAAAAATTCCAATCCATTACCAAAATCATTTACAATCAAGCCGATAATGATTTTGAATACAGAGACTTTACCACAGAAGGTTTTCCGAATAACAAAGTGAGTAATGCTCGATTTCTTCAAAAAGGCGTCATGCAAAATTTCTTTTTCAAACTTCCAAAAAACCAATTATTTGAAGCTAGTTTGTGGTTTTTCAATTCAGTGCGAAATTTACCTCCTTTGATTACACTTCGAGACAATAAGGAATTGCAAGAAGATGTCGCATTAAAGAGCTTGGTTAAATATTCTAAATATTTTAAAAATAGTACACTAAAAGTAACTTCTGCTTTTCTTTCAGATGAGTTGAATTATCAAAACGAAAGAGCAGGAATTGCTACTAGTGCTTTAAACAACAGTTTTAGAACGCGATTGGATTATGAGTTTAACTTCAAGAAAATTGATGTTCATACTCAAGCTAAATATGATCATAGTAATGCGAGTGCAGATGGTTTGGTGACAGCTGTAAATCAAACCAGGGCTGAATTTTTCTTAAAAACAGAACAATTGATTACTAAGGATTTTAAAACCAGTCTTTCCCTAAGAAGTTTGCATGTGGTACAAGCCGAAAGTTATTTGTTGCCTCAAGTAAGATTGGACTACCAAGTACAAGGTTTGAATTTGCACCTATACGCCTTAGCCGGTAAAAACGTAAAATACTCCAGTCTAAATGATTTATATTATGTTCCATCGGGCAATGTAAATTTAAAAGCTGAAGAAAGTGAAAGCGCCGAATTAGGGGCTATTTATGAAAGAGGGTTTGCAAACAATAAAGCGTTATTCACATCAAGTGCGACATTATTCTACAATAATATTGCTAACTATATTCAGTGGGAACCTACTGCTTTTGGTTTCTGGAGACCTTCCAACCTAAACAGTGTTGAAACAATGGGTTCAGAGCTGTTCATTGAGCTGAGTCAAGTAAAAGGAAAAATTAAAAAACAATTGAATGCAACGTATTCTTATACAGCTTCAAAAAATTATGAAAAGCAACACGAATTTGATGAGTCAAGTGGAAAACAGTTAATATACATACCTGAACATAAAGGAAATGTTAGCCTGAATATGGAGATTGACAACATAAGTTTTGCAATGAACTACCAATTTATCGGCATTCGCTTTATTAGTTCTGATAACGAAGAACTTCTGCCTTCATACTCACTGCTGGACGCTAGTGTTTGCAAAAACCTCAAATGGAGAGATAAAAGCATTATTTCACTTTCAGCGGGAGTTAAAAATATTTTAGATGTGGAATATCAAGCGATAGAATGGAGGCCAATGCCAAACAGAAACTATTTCATTAAAATTTCCTATCAATTTAACAAATGAAACAGCTTGTCTATTTCATATTAATTCTATTTGTTTTTTCCTGTAAGTCAGATGACGAACAGCAAGATCCAATTCCGTTAAATGAGTCCACCGTCGTCATTTTGAATGAGGGGAATTACAATTTTGGTAATGCGAGTTTGACCTTATATAATGAACAGGACAAAAGTGTCAATCAAAAGATATTTCAAACAAACAACCAAGGCAGACCGATTGGAGATGTAGTCCAATCGGCCATTCAAATAGGCAATGAATTGTTTGTGGTTGTAAATAATTCGAGTAAAATAGAAATCTTAAATGTCTCTAATTTAACATCTATCACCGCTATTCAGCAGTTAAATTCTCCGCGCTATATCACCGTAGTAAATTCAACTAAAGCCTACGTAAGTGATTTATATGAAGACAAATTGTATGTTATCAATCCATCAAGTCACGAAGTAGTTAAAACCATTGAGACAAAAGGTTGGATAGAGGAAATGGCCATAACAAATGGTAAGCTTTACTTGACTCATGTCGATAGCAATCAAATTTGGATTTTAGATGTTCAAACCGACACTGTACTGCAAAAAATTAATACGCACCAACAACCTCAATATATTGAAATTGATAAAGATAAAATAGCTTGGATTTCTTGCAGTGGAGAATTAAATGGTGGTAAATCTGCACTTTATAAGTTAGATACGTCAAGTGATTCAGTACTTTCAATTCTAGAAGGAGCATCCTCAAATTATAAAATTGGGGAGTTAGAGCTTAATTCAACAAAAGATGAACTTCATTTTTTGGGAAATGATGGTCTATATGCGATGAATGTGAACGCTGCAGTGTTGCCGAATTCTCCTAAAATTGGACAAGGTAATCGTTTGTTTTATGGGTTTTCCATTCATCCTACTACCAACGAAATTTACATTTCAGATGCCATAGATTATCAACAAAGAGGGGTGGTGTATCGTTTCAATTACTCAGGAACCCAATTGGATGCCTTTAAGGTTGGAATCATTCCTGGAGACATTATATTTCTAAACTAATGGACTATTACCCTCAACGAATTGTTTGTTTAACAGAAGAAACTACAGAACTCCTTTTCCTCATAGGAGAAGAGAAGCGAATTGTTGGAATTTCCGGCTTCACAGTTCGGCCGAAGAGAGCTCGCAAGGAAAAACCGAAAGTTTCGGCATTTATAGATGCCAACATTGATGAAATTTTAGCGTTGAAACCAGATTTGGTTATAGGTTTCTCTGATATTCAAGCAGAAATTGCTCAAGAATTAATAAAACGAGGAATTACTGTCTGGGTCAATAATCACCGCAGTGTAGTTGAAATCTTAAAAATGATAGTTCAGCTGGGAGCAATGGTTGGAAGAGCAGAAACTTGTTTAAATCTGGTCAACCATTATCAAAAAAGAATTTTAGAGATTCAAGAAATAACCTCCAAATGGAAGGTTAAACCAAAAGTTTACTTTGAAGAATGGTATGACCCACTAATCTGTGGAATACAATGGGTGAGCGAGTTGATAGAAATAGCAGGTGGAGTGGACTTGTTTGTTGAAAATGGAAAGGAGAGTTTGGCTAAAAATCGGATTATTGAAAATCACCAAGAGGTTCTTCAAAGAGACCCAGATATTATTTTAGTTTCTTGGTGTGGTAAAAAATATAAGCCAAATCGAATGTTTCAACGAGATGGATGGAAAGAAACAAAGGCTTTTAAAAATGATGCTTATTATGAAATTGATTCAGGAATAATTCTTCAACCGGGACCCGCTAGCATATCCGAAGGTCTAGAGTTACTGCATAAAATATTTAAAGATTGGGTATCGAAACATGGAAAATAGAAAACCACAATTATTTTTCAATTGGAGTAGTGGGAAAGACTCATCTTTTGCACTTTACAAGTTAATTCAACAGAATGACTTCCAAATTTCAACCTTACTAACGACAGTTGGAATGGAGACAAAGCGCATTGGTATGCATGGTTTGCGAGAAAGCTTATTGAGACGACAAGCAAAGGCCATAGGGTTTCCTCTGGAAATAATTTACCTATCTAGTTCAGCTTCACACGATACTTATAATAAGATGATGGAGGAAGCAATGGACCAAATGAAACGAAAGGATATTTATAATGCCGCCTTTGGAGATATTTTTTTGGAAGATTTGAGAGATTATCGAGAACGTCAGTTGGCGAAGGTTGGCATCAAAGCGCATTTCCCATTGTGGAAAAGAGATACGAAGGAGTTGATATTGGAATTCATTGAGTTGGGTTTTAAAACTAAAATTGTAGCTGCAAATGCCGCCTTGTTTAATAAGGATTTTGTTGGTCAAGATATCACTAAAGAGCTAGTTTACAACTTACCTGAAGAAGTTGATCCTTGCGGGGAAAACGGGGAATTTCATACTTTTTGTTACGATGGACCTATTTTTAAATCACCCGTAAGATTCGAGGAAGGTGAAAAGGTGAAAAAATCCTATCCAAATCCTACCATAGGTGGAAAAGAGATTGACTTCTGGTTCTGTGATTTAATCTAAGTATTTCCCACTTACGGGACAATTAATGTATAGCTTTTACGATATTTGTTAGTTAGACTAAAACCTAAGATTTGAAAGGATTTATAAAATACCTATTCGTTTTAATATTACTTGTTTCTTTTCAGCAAGTTAATGCGCAGTTCCGGTTAATAATGGAGATGGCAGTAACTGATGAAGGGAAAAAGCTGTCAGGTGCTGAAATTAAGGTATTTAAAAATGGTTCTTTGGTAGAAACTGTTTTAACCGACGGTAAAGGCTTAGCAGACATTCCATGCGATCCAAACGCGATTTACACCATTGAAGTTGGTGGTAACAAGGGAATGATCAAGAAAAAAATAGAAATGAACACAAATGGTGTTGCTCCCGAGGCAGCAAAAGGTGATTTATTTTTTCCCGCTACTGTTGAACTTTTTGAAAAGATAGAGGGGATGGATGTCTCAATCTTAGATAAGCCAATAGGAAAGATAAAATTTAACGAAGAGTATGGTTTTGAAAGTGACGCAGATTATACCAAATCAGTTCAAAGGCAATTGGCTGATTTAGAAAAAGACTTTATAGCCAAAAAAGAAGCAGATCAAGCAAAAAAAGCTGCTGCCATGAAGCAGTATGAAGAGGCAATAAAAATAGCCGATAAAGCTTTTTCTTCAGAAGAATGGGAGAAGGCAGCTGAGCAGTATCGAATTGCTGAAAAGGTAAATCCTGACCTCTTAGAAACTTATCCTAGTTTTCAATTGGCTGAGTTAAAAACCAAGTTGATTAAGATTGAGGCAGATAACAAAAGGTACAACGAAGCGATTGGTAAGGCTGATGCGGCAGTGGCCTCAAAGAACTTCGAAATTGCCATTGCAGAGTATAAAAGAGCATCTGGTTACAAACCCAATGAAGAATACCCTCAAACTAAGATTAAAGAAGTTCAAGAGCAGTTAGCCAACTTTGCTAAAGTTGAACAATCTTACCTTGCGGCGATAGAGAAAGGAGATAATGCTTTAAAAATAAATGACCTATCTACAGCAAAAACTGCGTTTGAAGAAGCTACTGGTCTAAAGCCCGAAGAAACATACCCTCAGAATAAATTAGCTCAGATCAATGACATCTTATCAAAGCAAGAGGCGAAAAAGGCGGAGTATGACAATGCCATAAAAGAGGCAGATGAAGCATTAGCGGCTAAAAATTACGAAAAGGCAAAGGCAAGCTACCAAAAAGCATCGAGCGTTAATCCAATAGAACGGTATCCAAAAGATCAAATAGGGAAAGTTGAAGCGTTAATAGCCGGAGCTGCTAAGCTCAATCAGGAATATTTAGCTGCCGTTGAGAAAGGTGATAATGCATTGACGACTAAAAATTACCAAGAGGCAAAAACAGCCTTTGAACAAGCAGGTAAATTGAAACCTGAAGAAGTGTACCCTAAAAATAAAATCAAGGAAATAGAGGATTTAATTGCGAAGAATGAAGCTGCTGAAAAGCAATACCAGGATAAAATAGCTGAGGCGGACAAGGCCCTTTCTGATGAAGACTACACTACTGCAAAAAACAGTTATGCAGAAGCTAAAAAGTTGAAACCAACTGAAACATATCCACAAGAAAAACTAACGGAAATTGAAGGAATATTAGCAAAACTCGCAAAAGCAGAGGAGAGTTATAAGGGTGCTATTGCCAAAGGTGATGCTGCTATTGGTGCTGAAGATTTTGAGGGTGCTAAAGTCGCTTTTAACGAGGCGCTGTCGATAAAGGCAGACGAACAATATCCAAAGGATAAATTAGCTGAAATAGAAACTATTGTTTTAAAGAATCAGAAGTCTGAGGAAGAATACAAATCAGCTGTTCAAAATGGAGATGATGCTTTATCTGATAAAAATTACGAAAAGGCAAAGGAGTTCTATAATGCGGCAAGTGGAATTAAACCACAAGAAGCCTATCCAAAAGATAAGTTAGCAGAAATTGAAAAAACATTGGCTGCAGTTGCTGAAAAAGAAAAAGCATACAATGAAGCGATCGCTGAAGGAGACCAAGCAATGACTTCAGAAGAGCTAGAAAAGGCAAAAGTAAGTTACACGAAAGCGAGTAGCTTGAAGCCTGACGTGGAATACCCTAAAGAACAACTAACTAAAATTGAAGCTCAGTTAGCCGCTAATAAAGAATTAGAAACCAACTATAAAGCAGCGATAACCGAAGGAGACAATGCCTTTTCCTCAAAAGAATATGAAAAAGCAAAATCTGCTTACAAAAAAGCCATTGAGTTAAAAAGTCAGGAAGAGTATCCAGCTTCGAAAATAACAGAGATAGATGGGATTTTAGCCGAGCTGAAAGGGAAAGAAGAAAGCTACCAGGCAGCTATTAAAAAAGGAGATGACGCTCTAAAAAATGAAGACTACGAAGTAGCAAAGACAGCGTTTGAAGAAGCATTAACCTTAAAGGACGATGAATATCCCAAAGGAAAAATTACTGAGATAGAAGCTAAGGTAAAAGCTTTAGCGGCAGAGAAGGCGGCCAATGAAAAACTAGAAGCAGATTACCAAGCAGCAATAAGCAAGGCAGACCAACAAAATGCCGAAGGTAAGTTTGACGAGGCAATCACCTCATACACACAAGTAAGTGAGTTAAAACCAGACGAGGCCTATCCAAAAGAACAAATTGAAGCGGCAAAAACGGCAAAAGCAAATGCAGAGAAGGCGGCGGAGTTAGCAGAAATTCAAAAGCAGTACGACGAAAAAATTGCTGTTGCTGACAAAGCCTTTGAGTCAGGGAATCTAGAAGATGCTCGATCAAATTATCAAGCCGCAGCTTCTCTAAAAACGGAAGAGAGTTATCCAAAAGAAAAGATAGCAAGCATTAACGCAACACTTTCTGATGCCGCTGAAGCAGATCAACAGTATAAAGATGCTATTGGTGCAGCTGACAAGTTAATAGTGGAAGAGAAATGGGAAGAGGCCAAAGTAAAATATTCAGAAGCTTCGGCAATTAAGCCAGATCAAGAATTTCCTAAAGAGAAAATTAATGAAATTGACGAGCGTTTAGCAGAGCTTGCCGCAAAACAGGAAGAAATTCGCTTGCAAAATGAAAAAAATGCTGAGACGGAAGCGAACTATAATGCAGCCATCAAAGAGGCAGATGAATTGTTTAATGCTGAAAATTTTGAAGGGGCAAAACCAAAATACGAAGCTGCTCTTGCTATTAAAGATGAGCAATATCCAAAGGATAAAATAAAAGAGATTGACGTGAAACTGTCATCCCTTGCTGAACAAGAAGCAGCAGCTGCTGCCCAAGCTAAAATAGATACCGAATACGATGCATTAATTGCAGAAGCGGATGGTTTATTTGAATCGAGCGAATGGGAAAAGGCAAAAGCCAAATATTCCGCTGCAATTACTGTAAAGGACGAACAATACCCAAAAGATAAAATAGCTAAAGCAGATGCAAAACTTGCCGCATTAGCAGGAGAGGAAGCTGCTAAAGCAGCCGCTGCAGCGCAAGCTAAAATAGATGCGGAATACAATGAATTGATTGCAGAAGCGGATGGTTTATTTGAATCGAGTGAATGGGAGAAGGCAAAAGCCAAATATGCTGCCGCAATAGCTGTAAAAGACGAACAATACCCAAAAGACAAAATAGCTGAAGCAGATGCAAAACTTGTCGCACTGGCAGGAGAGGAAGCTGCCAAAGCAGCCGCTGAAGCCCAAGCTAAAATAGATGCTGAATACGATGCATTGATTGCAGAAGCGGATGCTTCATTCGATGGAAAAGATTATGAGCAAGCAAAAACTAGTTATGAAGCAGCTTTGTCTTTGAAAGAAGAGCAGTACCCGAAAGAACAAATAACTAAAATAGCATCAGCTATGGCAGCCCAAGCAGATGCTCAAGCTGCTGCGGCAAAAGCTGCAAAACTGGATCAAGATTATTTAGCAGCGCTAGAAAAAGGAGATCAAGCGCTTGCCTCAAATGACTTAGAAAATGCATTAAAAGCATTTCAAGCCGCGCAGGTCATCAAACCAGAAGAGTCTTATCCCCCACAAAAGATTGCTGAAATTGATGGCTTAATTACTCAAAGAGCTGCTGCCAATGAAGCAGCTCAAGCAGAATTAAATTTGAAATATGAAGCTTTCGTTGAATCAGGCCAGACGGCTATGGATGCTGAGGACTGGGAAAATGCCATCTCTAATTTTGAACAAGCAAAAGAGACGTTACCAAGCAAATCCTTGCCAAGTACAAAGATTCAAGAGATTTTAGCTATACAAAAAACGCTAGCTGCAAAAGAAGAAGAAATAAGGTTGCGGAAAGAACAAGCTGCTGCAAATGAAAGCTCTTACCAAACAGCAATAGCTAACGGTGATAAATACTTTAGAGATAAAAATTACAACGATGCTGAGAATGAGTACCGTTTGGCACTTGGGTTAAAGAGCGCAGAGGCATACCCTCAAGAACAACTGGATAAAATAAAATCGATTATAGATCAAAAAAATGCTGCAAAATTAGCTGAGCAAAATGCGAAAAAAGCAGCGAAGCAAAAAGAGCAACGCTATCAAGATTTAATTACTCAAGGTGATAATAATTTTAAATCGGAGGCCTACAGAAATGCAAAAAGTAATTTTGAAAATGCATTAAGAATAAAGCCTGACGAAGCTTATCCTAAGGCGCAAATTGCTTTGTTAAATGAGCGAATAAAAGAACAAGAGTTAGCTGAGGAAGAAAGAAGAAAAAACCTTGATAAACCTATCACTATTAAAACAGGACCAAAGTCGACAATAACAACTGATGCCGAAGAGGAAATAGAACGGATTTACAAAGAATTATGGGCGAAACAAAACAGTGAAAAGAATGGCTCGATTGAAGAGAAAGAGGAAGCCTTAGCGAAATTAAGGCAGGAGAATGTTGAAAAAGAGGAGGCTAGAAGACAAAATGCGATAGAGCGGTTAGAAGAGATAAGTGTGAGCATGAAGGATCAGTTTGAAATTAGTTCAGAGCTAAATCTTCAGAACTATGAAACGGTGAAGGAACAAGAAAGTGACCTACAAAATACACGTGAGGAGCGCGTTAAAGCTTCAGAGCGCAAACGCGAAGGAAACATGCTTGATAAAGATCTTTTAGCTGAAAGCATTGCGTTGTATAACAAGCAGCGATTAGAGGAGACCGTTGAAGGGAAGAAGGAAATGGTGGAGAATGAATACAACGAGATAAATCAATCCCTGCAAAACAGAGACAAAAAGCAAGAAGCATACATTTTAGACACCCAACAAAAATTTGAGAATTTTGAAAATAGCTTAATGACTTTCCACCAAGGTCGAAGTACCGAGTTTTATCCAAAAAATTACGAAGAAATTTTAGCAGATGAAGAAAATTTTGATGAACAAACAACGGAGGACAAGCAGTCTTCTGAAAGTCGAAGATTAGACTATCAGTCAAAAGCGGATCAAAAATCTGCTGACCTAAGAGAGGGAGCCGCAGAGAATGCAGAAAGCTTTAAAGAGAATCAGCTAGAAGTTGAGAAATTCGAAGAGGAATTAGCTGAACAAACTACGAAAGACCGCAAGCCATCTGAAAACCGAAGATTAGACTATCAGTCTAAAGCGGATCAAAAATCTGCTGACCTAAGAGAGGGAGCCGCAGAGAATGCGGAAAGCTTTAAAGAGAATCAGCTAGAAGTTGAGAAATTCGAAGTGGAATTAGCTGAACAAACTACGAAAGACCGCAAGCCATCTGAAAACCGAAGATTAGACTATCAGTCTAAAGCGGATCAAAAATCTACTGAATTAAAACAATTCGCAGGTGAAAATACAGAGAGTTTTAAAGAAAATCAATTAGAAATTGAAACCTTGGAAGAAGAGTTAGCTGAGCAGACAACAGAGCTAGAAAAAGAATCGGAAATAAGAAGGAAGAAAAACGAAGATAAAGAGTTCTATCAAGGTGAAGATAAGATACGACAGGACCAATCTGCCGCTGATTATCCACAAGGTGTTACAGAAAAAATAATTGAGAATCAAAATAATAGCACAACCATTAGAAGAATAGTGGTAGAAGGAACTCAAACCGATATTTACGAAAAAACCTTATACAAATGGGGAGGTATTTTCTACACCAAGAATGGAACAAATATTACAGAAGATATCTGGGATAAAGAAAGTAGATAGCCGTTTCATGAAAAGTTTAGCATTTATCTTCTTTTGCTTGGTACTTTCGGCGTGTAACGACTCTAAACCAAACAGTTCCTCGCAGGTTTCAGCTCAAGCAAGTGATCAAACTCATTTTTCAATTAAAGATTCAATTGGAATCACTATCATCGAGGTGGTTGAACCGTTCCTGAACTCTTCCAAGGTTGAGCGATATGTGCTTTTCAAAAAAGTGCAAGGAAAACCCAAAGGAATTAAGGCTGATGTTTTTATCGAATTACCCATTGAAAGAATTGGAGTGAATTCTACAACTCATTTGGGCTATTTAAAAGCATTGGGCAAAGAAGATAAAATTGTAGCAGCGAGCAATACCGAACTGTTTTACGATAAAGGTTTTCAAAAACGAATACAAGAGGGAAGAGTAACACAGTTAGGAAATAGGTCAATGAACACTGAGTTGGTAATTGAAAGCGAATTAGACGTCTTATTTACATTTGCCATTGATGCTGCATCTTATAGCGCAGTTGAACGACTACGTGCACTTGGACAACCTGTAATTCTAATCTCCGAATTCATGGAGTCGGACCCACTTGAAAAAGCACAATGGCTAAAAGTTTTTGCTGCTTTTTTTGATGAAACAACTGAGCAGAAAGCAAATGCTCACCTTCAAAAGGTTCAACAGAGATATGACTCCATTAAAAATATTTCAATGTTGTCTTCATTTCTTCCAAAAGTAGCCATTGGACTGCCATGGAAAGGAACTTGGTACGTCAGCGGAGGAGAGTCTTATCAAGCAAAACTGATTAATGACGCCTCAGCGAGGTACATCTGGAAGGACCATGAACAGAGTGCAAGTGTACCTTTAGATATTGAAACTGCCATTAGCAAAGGAATGCAAGCTGACTTTTGGATTAATCCAGGTAGATTAGCCACTGCCCAAGATGTTAAAAATAGTAACACTGTATTTGAACAGTTTTCCTCATTCAAAAATCAAACTATTTATACAAATTATAAAAGGTCCAACAAGCTTGGGGCCAATGATTATTGGGAAATGGGTGTGGTTAGACCAGACTTAATTTTAAGCGATTTGTTTTCTATTTTTCACCATAATGCAAGCGATAGTCTGAATTTTTATCAAAGTATTTTTGAATGAGTAAATCGACAATACTTATATTACTTAGTATTTCAATGCTAATTCTTGCTATACTTGACGTACGTAGCGGAAGCGTAAGTGTTCCATTTGCGGAATTTCAACTTTGGGTGTCAGGTGGTGAAACCTCAGATGTATTTAATTTCATTGTTGTACAGTCGAGAATCCCAAAAGCACTAACTGCAATCTTATGCGGAGCGGCCCTTTCCCTAGCAGGCTTACTAATGCAAACCTTATTTCGAAATCCACTTGCGGGACCTTACTTATTAGGCATTAGCTCTGGAGCAGGTTTAGGAGTTGCTCTTTTAGTAATGGGAGCAGGCTTTATGGGCTTTGTTGTGGCAACCGGAGCTGCTATTAATGTTGCAGCGATAATTGGCGCCTTGGTAATGATGTTTATTTTGTTGGCGGTTTCATTCAAGCTTAAAGATGTCATGACCTTACTCATCTTTGGAGTTATGATGGGCTCTATTGCGACAGCCATCATTGGTTTAATTCAATTCTTTACGTCTGATTTTCAGCTAAAATCATTTATCATTTGGACGTTAGGTAGTCTGTCAGCGGTTTCTTACGTTGAGCTATTCATACTCTTCGCTAGCTTGGTTTTGTCCGTTGCATATGCACTTTATAATTACAAAGGACTAAATGCCGTTCTTGTAAGCGAGGATTTTGCGAAAATGTTGGGTATAAATGTCCTTCATGTGAGGCTGAGCATCGTACTTATAACCGGAGTTTTGGCAGGACTAACTACTGCTTTCTGTGGTCCAATAGGTTTTGTGGGAATCATTATTCCTCACTTGAGCAGACTGTTATTAAAATCCAATGACCATCTCCTTTTAATTCCAACTTGTATTCTATTAGGGGCTAATGTGTTATTACTAAGCGACCTTATTTCACATATCCCGACCAATGGAACGAGCTTACCCATTAATTCAATTACTTCAATTTTAGGAATCCCCATTATACTATGGATCCTTTTTGGAAAGAAAAACATAAGTCAATCATTTTGAGCTCAACCATATTAAATATTGACAATATCTCTGTCGCGTATTCTAAGCGAATTAACATACTTTCTCAAGTAAGTTTAAGTCTTGAATCGAATCAAATCGTAGCACTAATTGGGGAAAATGGAGCTGGCAAGTCTACCTTGCTAAAAAGTATTTGTGGTTTGACAGCCATTTCTGAAGGATCAATCAAATTATTTGGAAGAGACTTTAAGGAATGGAAGTCAACTAGTTTAGCTCAAAAAATTGCTTATGTGAGTTCGAGTGAAAACGTTCAATCTATTATTACTGTTGAGCGATTTATTGGTTTTGGAAGATACCCGTATACTAGCTGGTTGATTAGCCAAACGGAAGATGATTTTGATTGTATTGAAGGGGCACTCAAGTCTTGCAAAATTGAGTACCTAAGGAATAAAACCATGGCCCAATTAAGTGATGGTGAACGCCAAAAGGTCTATCTAGCAAGAGCAATTGCTCAAAATTCTGACTTAATTGTTTTAGACGAACCCACAACACATTTAGATGTCAAGAGCTCAATTTCAATGTTTCGGCTAATTCAAGCCCAAAAAGAGTCGGGTAGGGCCGTGTTGTTCTCTTCTCACCAAATAGAAAAGACTTTAAGTATAGCTGATAAGGTGTGGGTGGTTGATTGCGGAAGGGTGATTGAGACAACACCAAAGGACTTTTATGAAAATGAGCAACTGAAAGAACTTATTTTCGGAGCGTAATTTATCTCTTTTTTGTTGTTCCTAAACGTTTTGCACGACTTTTCATCTCTCGTTTATATTGGCGTTGTTGTTTTTTTTCTGTTCGCTTATAGCCTTTGCGAAGATCTTTGCTTGGTGATCCGCCAACCACCTTTCCGTTTCTACCATTAACACCTTCAACACCTTTAAAAACAGAGCAAGAACAAGTAAGAGATAGGATAAAAGCAACAAAAGCAAGTTTCTTAATCATACTCTTGCTGTAAAATTTCGATATCAACAATTAACTGATCTACAGATTTTGGCGATGTCCCATCGTAAAACCCTCGAATTCTTTTCTCTTTATCAACCAATACAAAATTTTCTGTGTGTATAAAGTCGTTTGGTCCACCATCGCCTTCTGTTACAGCGGCAAAGTAGCTTTTACGCGCTAAATCATATATTAACTTCTTTTCGCCAGTAACAAACACCCATTTTTCTGGATTTGCTTCATATAGGTTTGCATATTCCTTTAGTATTGGAACAGAGTCAACTTCCGGTTGAACGGTGTGCGAAAGAATTTTAAAATCTTCATCATCCATGAATTCTTTTTGCACTCGTTGCATTTCGGCACTCATACTCGGACAAATCGTAGGACATGTGGTGAAAAAGAAATCTGTTACGTAATAAAATCCATCGAAGTCTTCGTTCGTAATAATTTGACCATCTTGGTCGACTAATCTAAAATCTGCTATTCGATGTCCTTTCGTTACGTTTTGTTTTGACTCGTCTACCAGCTCGGGGTTAATCATTGCTGGAGAATAGATTGGCAAAACTCTATCTTCTTTAATCATTTTATAAGCAAAACCAATTCCAATGCACAAAAGCAAAGCAGGCACAATGAGTGCTAATTTATTTTTTATTTGCATTGTCTCTCTCTTCAATAAAGTATTCTAAAATATTCTCTAGTGACTCTATGCTCATCTTTTTGGAAAGAATTTTTTTGTCTTTATCTAGTAAATAGGTCTGTGGAGTGCTGTACACATCGTATAGTGTTCTAAAATTACTTTGAAAGCTTTCTCCATCCGAGCCATTTATAAAATTCAGATCGTGCTTTCTGATAAACTTAATCCACTCCTCATTTTCAAACTCATTACCAACAGCAAATACTTCAACACCTTTATCGTTTACTTTGTCGTACAAGGTTTTTAGTTTTGGAGTTGATGTTTTACAATGACCGCATTCAGGAGACCAAATGTAAACAACCGTAAAATCGGCATCAACAGAATACAGTTCTAGAAATTCTTTCTGAGCAGTATCTTTAACCACAATGTTAGGAGCTTTTTTACCTATCAAAAGTGGATCAAGTGCATTTGCACGTTCACTCAATTTCTCCAGTTGTTTGTCGGTAAACCACTCTTTAGCCTCACCTTTCATAAAGTAATTCTTTGCCAAGTGAACAAAAACAGCATCCATTCCCATGTTTTCTGATCGCTCAAAATAAGAGGTAAAGTGGGTTAATGCATACTTAAACAAGTCTGGGTTTTGTTTTGCGTTACTTAGAATGTAGTCGACTGAGATAATAAGCGAATCTGGCTCGGGAACAGTAAGTTTATTTACGTAAAAAACAATTTTATCATGGAACGTGGTAGTGCGTAATAACCTTCCATCTGTAAAGTCGTAGTTATCGAAATAGTGAGCTTTAAAATATCGGAAAGTAAAGCTACTGTCAATCGTGCCATCTGCATTCTTCGGTGGATCGGGAACGTTTGGGTATTCCACTGCATAAATGAAATTACTCGTGAAAGAACCTTTGTGTTTTGCATGAAAATTTGCAATGTATGCCTTCACCTCGGCATCCAAGTTTTTTAATGCAACGTCTGCATCCTTTTTTTCACGCTCAGTTCCTGAATTCTTCTTTGCAGTTAATTTCTTGGCAGTCGCTTGTCTTTCATTTAAAAATGCCAAGTATTCATAAAATATTTTTGTCTCTTCACTGCCTTTTACCTTCATGTTTAATATTGTGAAGGCCGTGTCTGTTTTCATTGTGATGTTTTGATTATCGAGCATAAAATCAAACCACTTTCGTTGCCCAATAATTAAGGAATACATACCATGCTCAAGTGTGTCTGGACCCTTAAAAATCATTTGCCCTTGACCGTTCATTGTTGTAGTATCTCTATAATACTGCCCTTTGCCGTAATAATAGGCTAAGTAAGCTGTTGAGTCAGATAACCCATCTAGCGTAATATCTATAGAATATCCTTTTTGTGCCTTTATTTCATTTCCAAGAATTAATATGGAAATTAAGACAAGTAAATACGTTACTTTTTTCATAAAAAAATGCTTTCAACAAAAATACAATCTTAGGCCTGAATTGTGCTGTTAATGCATGTTAATTGATAATTAGTTTTCAAATTTGTACAGAAAGTGTAGGCAGTGAATAATTACGGTCGTACATTTAAAAAGTGGAAACTTTAATCTGGACTTTTCTTATTTTAATTGTTCTTGGAGGCCTTATAGCCGGGGTATTGTTGACGTTTTATTTCTTACAAGAGAAGATAATTTTTTCACCCATTAAATTGGCGAAAGATTATCATTACCCATTTGAAAATGAATTTGAAGAACGATTTTACGAGGTGGATTCAGGAATTTCTCTGAATTGTCTTCTTTTTAAAGCAGAAAAATCTAAAGGTTTAATTTTTTACATTCATGGTAACGCTGATAACTTGAGGTATTGGGGCGATTTTGCTCCCTTTTTTGTCAACTTAGGTTACGATGTATTTATGTTTGATTTTAGGGGGTTCGGTAAGAGTGATGGGAAAATAATGGGAGAACGGTTGTTACAACGGGATACAAAACGACTGTATCAAATAATGCTTAAGGAATACGATGCATCAAAAATTCAAATCTATGGGTTCTCTTTAGGTACAGGTATTGCTGCTCGTTTAGCCAGTAATCAAGCTTGTGCTAATTTATTTTTAGAAGCCCCTTATTTTAACTTCATTTCACTTATTAACTACCATAAGGCCTACTTACCTGCAAGTTGGATTTCTAAGTATTATTTTCGAACGAATCGGTACTTAAAAGAGGTAGAAGTTCCTATTTATATTTTTCATGGAACTGAAGATCGCAAGGTTCCATTTTACTTGGGCCAACGATTAAAGGATACGAATACCAGAATCAATTTTTACAGGGTAGAAGGAGCCACCCATAACGAAATGCAGGATATGGAGCTATTTCAAAAAGAAATGAATCGAATTCTAGCTTAGACTGCTTGTGTTTTAAACTCTGATGTGAAGTGGAACTCAACGTTAGGGTAATTTTGCTTTGTTATTTGCAAAATGCCGGCAGTTTGAGCTAAAAAGACCAAATTTTGATCCTTATCGTAAACGATGTAGTTTGATTTCAATCGAGTAAACTCCTCTAATTGCTCTTTATTCTCTGAGGTAAACCAACAAGCTTTGTAGAAATTTAATGGGGAAAAACTACAAGATGCTCCATATTCGTGTTTTAAACGATATTGAATAACCTCAAATTGAAGTTCACCTACAGTTCCAATGTATTTTTTGTTCCCCATACGGGCTGTGAAAAGCTGTGCAACACCTTCTTCAGTCAACTGATGAATTCCTTTTTCTAACTGTTTAGATTTCATTGGATCGTTATTAATTACTTCCTTGAAAATTTCCGGTGAAAAGCTAGGAATACCCTTGAATGTAAAATTGTCACCTTCGGTTAATGTATCGCCAATTTTAAAATTTCCGGTATCGTACAAGCCAATCACATCTCCAGGGTAAGCATTGTCAATAACGCTTTTGTCTTTCGCCATGAAAGAGGTTGGATTACTAAATCGCAGTCCTTTATCTAACCGAACATGATGAAAAAACTTGTTTCGTTCAAACTTCCCACTACAAACACGTAAAAAAGCAATGCGGTCTCTGTGCTTTGGGTCTAAGTTGGCATGTATCTTAAAAACAAAACCACTAAACTTATTTCTCTCGGGATCAATTTCACCCTCGTTTGTTTCTCGAGCTCTAGGAGTAGGGGCTATTTCGATAAACTGATCTAACATTTCTTGAATGCCAAAATTATTTACTGCAGAACCAAAAAATACAGGAGCTATTTCTCCTCTTAAGTAAGTTTCGTTGTCCAATTGATCGTAAACTCCTTCTACCAATTCCACATCTTCTCGCAACTGATCTGCCTGAGTACCGATAAGTTCATCCAATTTAGGGTCATTTAAACTACTAATCTTTGTGACGTCTTTAGAAATTTTCGTTTTAGATGATTCAAATAAGTTGAGACTTGAATCTCCGAGATTATATACTCCTTTAAATGTTGCTCCAATTCCAATGGGCCATGTCATTGGTCGCACTTTTATGTTAAGCTTCTCTTCGAGTTCGTCTAACAATTCAAATCCATCACGACCTTCCAAGTCCATCTTATTAATGAAAACAATAACGGGAGTATCTCTCATGCGGCAGACTTCCATTAACCGTTCTGTTTGAGCTTCTACACCTTTTACACAGTCAATTACTAAAATAACAGAATCAACCGCTGTTAAAGTCCTGTAAGTGTCTTCAGCAAAATCCTTATGACCCGGAGTGTCTAATAGGTTTATTAATTTGTCTTTGTATTGAAAACCCATTACAGAGGTAGCAACTGAAATACCCCTTTGCTTTTCGATTTCCATAAAATCTGAAGTAGCGGATTTCTTGATTTTGTTATTCTTAACTGCCCCTGCAGTTTGAATGGCACCACCAAACAAAAGAAACTTCTCTGTAAGCGTAGTTTTTCCTGCATCAGGGTGACTGATGATGGCGAATGTCTTACGTTTCGAAATTTCCTCTGCTAACTTCATTGTTTCCTAATTTTTACTGCGGCAAAGGTAATAAATTGAATAGGCTAATTGAATGCATTCACTTCTTTTCAGTCATGTTCCTTTCACAATTCTCTACATTTACAAACAGAACGATTTCCTTCTTGCCATTTTTCACATTGTTGGTAGTACAAAATTTACTTACAAGATGAGTGGTGTGTTATCTATCAGTCTATTGATACGAAACACGATTTATTGAGCCCATTTCCCAAATCAGATTTGCTTGTATGGTAAAAAGCCTTTTAAGTCAAAATTATCGATGTTACAAAAGGCGAAAAGCAGAACACTTAGACCAACCATAAGTATCTATAGACTAATATTTATCATGATGCAATTTTGTAGCGCTAAGTCGATGTAAATCAATTTGTAAAAAAAATATAAAATTTTAACTGTTTCAACTTAGCAGAACTCTATAAATCCCATACTTTTGCAATTCCCTATGAGTGAAAACGGAACAATAGACCTAAGCGAGATTGATAGTAGTGAGGACGGAAAGGATTTATATCCATTTCAAGAAGCTGCTATTCAAGAAATATCAAAGAAACTTAACGAATTAGAAGACAATCATAACGTGCTTTTTCAACTGCCTACTGGTGGTGGAAAAACAGTTATATTTTCTGAAATTACGCGGCGATATGTAAAATCTACCGGAAAAAAGGTACTTATTTTAACCCACCGAATTGAGCTCTGTAAGCAAACTTCCAAAATGCTGACAGAATTCAATGTTGATAATATGATTATCGATAGTAAGGTAAAGTCTGTTTCTGACGACAATGACTACATTGCTTTTGTCGCAATGGTAGAAACCTTGAACAACCGCCTTCAAGAAGAAAAAATTACTTTAAATAACATCGGTTTAGTCATTGTAGATGAGGCACATTACAATAGCTTTAGAAAGTTATTCAAGTATTTTGAGGATGTGAATATTTTAGGTGTTACCGCAACTCCGTTAAGTTCGAGTATCAAGCTACCAATGAATCAGAATTACCAAGAACTTGTGATTGGTGAATCTATAAGTAGTTTAGTGAACAAGAATTATCTTTCACGTGCAACAACATATAGTTATAATGTTAGTCTAGATACCTTAAAGGTTGGTATTAACGGTGACTACACTGTTAAATCTTCTGAACAACTGTATGGTAACTACATGATGCAAGAGAAGTTAGTTCGAGCTTATGAAGAAAAATCAAAAGGTAAAAAAACCTTGATTTTTAATAACGGAATTGCGACTTCTTTTGGTGTTTACGACACTTTTAAAGCGGCTGGTTATGAAATTCAGCACTTGGATCATCATGTTGGTGAACAAGAGAGAAGAGAAATTTTACAATGGTTTAAGAATACGCCGGATGCGATTTTAACATCGGTAGGAATTTTGACTACCGGTTTCGATGAACCTACGGTGGAGACAATTATTTTGAATCGAGCGACTAGGTCCCTAGCCTTATACCATCAAATGATAGGTCGAGGTTCTAGGGTAACAGATACTAAGAAAACGTTTTCGGTAATTGACTTGGGAAATAACTTGCACCGTTTTGGATTGTGGGATGCACCGGTTGATTGGTATCACATCTTTCAAGCTCCACATCAGTACTACGATGATTTAAAGTCAGACGAAGTAATTGAACGACAGTTTGTCTATGAAATGCCGGACGATTTAAGAAAGAAATTCTCTAAATCTGAAAACATTGATTTAAATATTAAAGCTGAGTACAATCATGCCATGAGTTTGGGACAACATTCCAAAGTTGTGATAGCAAAATCGATTGATCAGCATACAAAGATGTGTGTGGAGAATGCGGATGACATGTGGGATGCACTGGATTTAGCTAAAGAACTGAAAGACGATATTCAAGATCGAATCAAACGCTATTCTTATTGCACCATAAAAACAACTAAGAATTACTTAGTGTGGCTAGAGGAAGACTATTATCGCAGACTCAACTCTCAAATTAGGAAAGAGTTCGTAAAAAGAGACTAAGCTTCGATCGTAATTTAGAACCCTTTCTAAGTCAAACTTAAAGCCAGGAACACTTTCCATACTCTCGTTAAAATAGTGATTTGATCGTTTAAGAAGCCTTGTTTCTTATCTTTGATGTGGTAGTATTTCACTTACAATGAGCAAAACAAAGTTTAAAAAATTCGTCAATGCCTGCGATAAAGATGAGCTGAGAGAGCAGCTTTTGGATCTTTACTTACGATTTAAGGATGTAAAAGAGTTTTACGATTTCTCATTCAACCCAAACGAAGAAAAAAGAGTAGAGGAAGCAAAATTAAAAATTGCTAGAGAGTATTTCCCCGAAGGTAAAAGAAGGCCAAAGAAAAGAAGATCAGTTGCACAAAAACACATTGAACACCTCAAAAAATTGGAAGTAGAAGCTTCTCAAATCATTGATTTAATGTTGTATAATATTGAAATTGCTCAGGCGTACAATGAAGAAAAGCCAATTGTTCAAGAAGCGTTTTACAAAAGTATGCTCAGCTCATTCAGAAAAGCTTTAGTATTCATCGATCAGCAGTTTTTAAAACAAGAGTTTTTACCGCGAGTAGAGAAAATACGTAAAACAGCCGCAGACCAACATTGGTATAACGTAGAGGGATTTCAATTGTCGATTGAAACACTGCTAAAAAATTAGTTTTTTAGATTCTATTCCTTTCGGACTTGTAAATTTTAAAATATAGGTTCCTCTTTTAAATTCAGATACATCAATGTTTTCTTGATTGATTTGCATCGCTTTTTCTAGCACAACTTGCCCATTGATAGTAAGTATTGTTAAAGTTCTTATGTCCTCAGGAAGGTTCTTCAAAAAAAGCTGACCATTATAACTGAATACCTTAGCATTTCTCAAAATAGTTCTGTTTATTCCAACAGTCGATTGAGCAATCGCAGTGCTTCGTGCAATGGCACTATTTGGGCCTTGGTATACAATTGTTGAATCAATTGCAGAATAAACGTAATAGCGAGGGGAAGCAGCTTGCACCCACAAACGATTGGAATCGGGAAAGGTGAAAATATCATTCCAACCGTAGGTAGTGACCCAATTATTGGTTAAAGTACAGCTATTTGAAAGTGGAAATGCACTTCCTGAATAGGTATATGTTAGTGCTCCCCATACCTCTACATTTGTTGTATTGGCAGCAGCCCAGGTTTGCCATCCCGGAGCGGCACTTCGACATATTGAACAATCCACACCTTTATGTAAAATTATGATAGACTTTCCTGTGGCCAGAGTTGTGTAAATGTTTTTTGAGTTGCTTGAACAGTCAAAAACAGTTCTATTAGAGGGCACTTGAGCTATCGCCGCGTCCGCAAACAACGCAATAATTGTAATCAATACTATCTTTTTCATCTTAAATAACTTATGGTTCAAATATAAATGAAACTATCAATGTATTTTGGTCGTCTCGTTGACGTAAAAACCTTTTATAGTTTTAAGCGTTTTAAAGGTATTGTGCCTTTTCGATTTTTTTTTAAAATTAAATAACAACTTCATTAAAATTATTACCATGAAAAAAACACTACTCTCTCTTTTCGCTTTATCAATTCTTGCCATTGGTGCTCAAATAACGTTAACGTCCTATTCGGGTGGACCTGCCTTTAGTCAAAGCTCAGGGCATACGGGAGCGCCAGGCGAACCTCAAACGTGCAGATCATGTCATGGTACTGGGTTTAGTACAACCGTTTCCTTAGTCGTTAGAGACTCAGCAGGAAATCCTGTTTCATCTTATATTCCAGGAAATGTTTATGATGCTGAATTTACAGTGAATGCAAACGGGGCAAGTGGTTATGGATTTCAATTGGTGAGTTTAACGATTTCTAATGCTGCGGTAAACGGTTTTGCAGCACCTGCTCCAAATACAAGGTTGGTAACCTTAGGAACCGGCAGACAGTATGCTGAACATTTGGGAGTAAGCGTATCTAATGTATTTTCAACCCAATGGACTGCGCCAACAGTAGGAACAGGTACTGTTACTTTTTACGGTGGAGGTGCTGCTGTGAACAACAATCGGAATAATGGTGGTGACGGCGGTAATACAACCACATTAAATTTGACAGAAAACACTACAGTTGGATTGATTAATAATACACTAAGTAGTGAATTATTGGTGTATCCTAACCCTGCGAGCAACATGATAAATCTTAAAACCACCGCAAGCGATGCTACTCCTGTAGTTGCTCAATTATACACAGTATCAGGACAGCTTGTATTTTCTGAAAATTTAAGTTTACAGCAAAACACTGCTAAATCACTGAATGTTTCTTCATTTAAGAATGGTTATTACCTTCTCAGAATTTCAACTGACGGGCAAACTGTAGATGAAAAAATATTGATTCAACACTAATAGATAAGAGAAAATTGTTTGTCGATGATAGTTTTTTTTCAGCTTTCATGAAGCAGTTTTCGTTTTGATTTGAACAATGTATTGCACAAATGAACTAATCCTGAGGAATTTTTCTTCGGGATTAGGCCATTTGTATGTTAAACATGCCACACATCAAATATATTGGCGGATGTGAGGTACATTTTAGGGTGCACCCATTAAACGTTTTGAAAGTGTAATGCTTTCTTTTCCTTCATTTTAACCGAACTATTTTAGCTAAGTTATACTAAACTACTCCAATTCAAATGCTTTGGTTACTTTTGCGGTTCATTAAAGAAGCATTATTTGAATACATTTGAAAGCCTAGGACTCTCGACAAACCTGTTGAAAGTAATAGAAGAAATGGGGTTTACATCCCCGACGCCTATCCAAGAAAAATCAATTCCATTATTATTAAAAGGAGGAAAGTCAGACTTTATCGGTCTTGCACAAACAGGAACTGGTAAAACTGCAGCATTCGGTTTACCCCTAATTGATTTAGTAGATAGCGACAATAAGGCTACACAGGCGCTTATTATGGCTCCAACGAGAGAGCTAGGACAGCAGACAGCTAAACAATTGGTTGATTTTTCATCAAACTACAAACAACTTAATGTAGAAGTAGTATATGGTGGAGCAGCGATTACAAATCAAATAAAGGCACTGAAGCGCCCAACACAAATTGTGGTGGCGACTCCGGGGCGTTTGTTGGATTTAATTCGCAGAAAGGCAATTCGACTAGACGATGTAAAGTTCGTTGTATTGGACGAAGCAGATGAAATGTTGAACATGGGCTTCAAAGAAGACATTGACGAGATCTTGAGCTATACACGGGAGGACCGTTCTACTTGGTTGTTTTCAGCAACCATGCCTGCCGATATTCGAAGGATCACTAAGAAATACATGACCTACCCTGTAGAGGTTGCAGTGAATACGGAGTCAAAAACCAACACAGACATTACGCATCAGTATATCGTTACTAAAAATGATGATAAGGTTACAGCGTTAAGAAGATTTTTGGACATTCAACCTGAAATGAAGGGAATCATGTTTTGCAGAACCAAAAGGGAAACGCAAGAAATTACAGATAATTTAGGTCAACTAGGTTACGAAGTAGAGGCATTACATGGAGATTTATCTCAAGCTCAGCGAGATGCTGCCATGAGAAGGTTTAAGGCTAGAAACATGCAGTTGTTAATAGCTACCGATGTTGCTGCTAGAGGAATTGATGTAAACGATTTAACACACGTATTGCATCACAAAATCCCAGACCAACTAGAAGCGTATACCCACAGAAGTGGTAGAACTGGTAGAGCAGGTAATAAAGGAATTTCTATTGCATTCATCAATAATAGAGAAGGAAGAAAAATTTCTGACATTGAGCGAAAGAACAACATTAAGTTCGAAAAAATTGAAGTGCCAAAAGCAAGTGAACTTAAAAAGGTTAGACTTGAAAACTGGGTAAAAATTACGCTTGCAATGCCAATAGATGAGGAGGCAGAAGAAACCTTAACGGCACTTTTACCTCACTTTGAAGCGTTAACGAAAGAAGATTTGTTAAAGCGAATGATTTCTCAAGAATTAAAGCAACTAAAAGGAAGCGACAAAGGAGACTTAAATATGTCAGCTGATTCTAGAGGTAGCAGAGATAACGACCGAGGAGATAGAAGAGATCGTGGCGATAGAGGAGAGCGTAGAGAGTTTGATAGCAATAGAAACCGATACTTCATCAATTTAGGAAAGAACGATGGCTTAAGCAAGGTAGATTTACTTGAATTTGTAAGTGAAGTGTCAGGTGCTAAGAAATCACATATTAACGACATAGCTGTTCAAGATAAACGTTCATTTTTCAACTTAGACGAGAGTCAGGTTAAAGGGTTTGAAGACAAATTTGAAGGATTGGAACTTGAAAGCGGACATGCTATCCGGGTTAACCAAGAAACTGGAGGGTCATCTTCTGGTGGAGGAAGAAGTAGAAGTGGCGGTGGAGATCGCGGAAGAAGTGGTAGAAGTAATTTTGGTGGCGGAAGCGGTGGTGGAAGACGACCAAAAGGTGCAGGCGGCGGCAGAAGAAGCGGAGGTTCTAGCTCATCAGGACCAAGAAGTTCTGGAGGCCCTAGAAGCAGGAGAAGATAAACCTCTGAAATTGCTACATTATTCAAAGAAAATGAGGAATTTTATAAAATACTAACAAAAAGCACTAAGTAATCAATGGGTAGATCACAAGAGACATTCGGAAAAAAGGAAAAAGAAAAGAAAAGACAGAAGAAGAAAGAGGAGAAAGAAAAGAAAAGACTAGAAAGAAAAGAAAATTCTGCTGGTGGTGGTCTTGAAAATATGATGGCCTATGTAGATGAAAATGGTATGATTACCGACACTCCTCCTGATCCGGACGTAAAGAAAAAAGTCATTAAGGCTGAGGACATTGTTCTTGGAATTCCTCAAAAAGGAGAAGAGGATCCTGCTGATTTAATTCACGAAGGGAAGGTTACTTTCTTTAATGATTCTAAAGGTTATGGTTTTATTCGTGACTTGAAAGATCAAGAAAGTTATTTTGTTCATGTAAATGGACTAAAGGAAGATGTAATTGAAGGCGATAAAGTTAGCTTTGAATTAGAGAAAGGACAAAAAGGTCTTATGGCGGTTAGGGTGAAAAAAATCTAATCTCAGATTCTATAAAACGATAATGATGCCTAAAATGTAATGTTTTAGGCATTTATTTTTGCATGTAATAAAGCACCTATGAAGTTTGAAGAGTACCCAATTTCCGAAGGCATAAAAAAGAGTATCAGCAAACAAGGATTTAAGAAGCCTACTGATATTCAGTACAAAGCCATACCAAATATTTTGCGTGGCGAGGACGTTTTGGCAATTGCTCAAACGGGAACTGGGAAAACTGCAGCTTTTGTCATTCCTATTTTACACCTGCTTCACGTTAAAAAAATTATTCGAAAGAGCGCAGGGATTAAATGTTTGGTCATGGCGCCTACACATGAATTAGCATTACAGATTCATGAAGTATTTCTTTCCCTTTCAAAACATACGAAAGTGAGTAGCTTTTGCATTCATGGTGGGGTAGATCAAGACCCACAAAAGGAGAAATTAGCCGATGGAGTAGATGTTTTAATTGCAACACCTGGTAGACTCTTCGACTTGGTTAGTCAAGGAGACGTGAAGTTAGATGGATTGGAAATCTTGGTATTGGATGAGGCAGACCATATGCTCGACTTGGGTTTTATTAAAGACATACAAGACCTCATGCGCCACATTCCTGCTAGAAGACAAACACTATTCTTTTCAGCAACCATTACCGAAAAAATTAAGAAACTAGCCTATTCACTGGTAACAAACCCTATACGGATTCAAATTTCTCCCAAAGACCCAGTCGCTAAAAACATTGAACATGCCATTGCTTTTATTGAAATGGAAGACAAACGATTCTTTTTGGGAAATATGATGCAAGAGCACCCAGACCGAAAAACACTAGTTTTTGTCCGTACCAAAGTACGAGCAGAACGTCTTTTAAAAGCTTTAGAGCGACAAGGATTAAAAGCAATTACCATTCACGGTGACAAAGACCAAAAGAACCGCGAAGAAAGCATGCAGGCTTTTCGAAAAGGCGATGAAAAAACATTGATTGCCACGGACATTAGCGCAAGAGGAATAGATGTGCCACACGTTGACTTTGTTGTAAATTATGATTTGCCGGATAACGCCGAGCAATACGTGCACCGTGTAGGGCGAACAGGCAGAGGAAGAGAGAAGGGGCAAGCGCTTTCCTTTTGTGCCACAGAAGAGTTAGAATTGCTGGAAGACATAGATAGCAATTTAGGAAAGCCAATTGCTCGCTTAGAAATTTCGAAAAAAGACTATCAAATGACCAAATCGTCGGTGGTTGAAAATGAAAACGAACATTGGCAAAGCCTACTAAAACAAGCAGAAGTAGAGGAAAAGAACTGGAAAGCAAAAAAGAAAAAACGACAAAAGAATAAAAAATAACTTCAGTTTTAAACAGATTGAAGGGTTATTCGTTTTGATTCAAAACCAAGCTGAATGTCAAAGAAGGATAAAAAAATTAACATTATTGGAGCAGGAGTTAGCGGGTTAATTGCTGCGCTAGTGCTTGAACAAGAAGGCTATGCTCCTCACATCTTTGAAAAAACAGATCGAGTAGGTGGTAGAGTGAAAACAGAAACGATAGGCGAATATGTATTTGACTATGGATTTCAAGTTTTGCTAGAATCGTATCCTATGGCGCAAAAATACTTGGATTACGCTTCGTTAGACTTACAGCAATTTTGGCCAGGTTCCATCATTTTTGAAAACAAAAAGGCTTCTAAATTTGGTGACCCTCTGCGCAATCCAAAACTCTTATTGCCAACTATTTTTAGTCAACATGCTACTTTGTCGGATAAACTAAAAGTCTATCGACTAAACAACGAACTAAAAGGCCAATCGTTAGACGAAATTTTTGATAAAGAAGAGAAAACAACACTCAGGTACTTAAAAGAAAGATGCTTCTCAGATGTAATTATTCACGATTTTTTTCAACCCTTTTTCAGCGGAATTTTCTTGGAGACAGAATTAAGTACCTCTAGTAGAATGTTTGAGTTTGTATTTAAAATGTTTGCTGAAGGGCAAGCAAGTGTTCCGAAGAAAGGCATTGAAGCAATTCCAAAGCAGTTATTAAGCAAATTGAAGAATAGCACGTTTCACTACAATGTAGCAGTTTCTAACGTTGATACTTCAGGCATTACGATAGAAGGTTTGCCAAAAGTAGAAAGTGATTATACCATTGTTGCTACGGAAGCAGATGAACTGATTAGCAACTTGCGCAATCAAAAGTTAGCTTGGAAAGCTTGTTATTGCTATTATTTTGAGACTCCTGACAAAGTAATCAACGAAAAGTTAATTGGATTAATTCCCGGAAAACATTGCATTAACAACTTGCATTATGTCAACAGTTTGACAGGAACTAACAGCAACCTACTTTCCGTGACTGTCGTGGACAGCAAGGGGCTTAGCGGCAACGACTTGGTGAACAAAGTAAAGACGGAACTTAGTGAATTGTGTAATATCCGCGTTGGTGAATTGAAGCACAGCTTTACCATTCCCAAAGCACTGCCTAACCTGCAGAACATACAAAATGAAATACCTTCCACGCAAACTCAATTATTAGATCGAGTTTTTCTTGCCGGAGATGTGACCTTGAATGGCTCTTTAAATGCTGCTATGATGGCCGGAGAAAAGGCAGCTCAGGCCGTGTTGGAAAAAATAGAACGAAGCATTAGCTAGATACCAATTCTAAAGTAGTTTCATAAATCGCTTTTCCGGTCATTTTAGATTTTAGCCAAGCGTAAAAACAAATCAGAAACAAGTCTTCTTGCTCAGAAGGTTTACGAATCAAAATAGAAGCCACTTTAGATTCAAATTCTTGCTTGTCTGCTACTTCGGGATTACGGTAAATGAGCTTCACTAATTTTAAAAAAGGCAATACTCGAAAAGACGATTTGGACTTTAGATAAGAACCGTGCTTTTTTACCAAACTGTTGATTCTAGATTCTACAAAATCATCGTTCTTTAATTCAATGTGCAACAAGATTTCCATGTACTTCTTGTTTAACAACCAATCGCGACCCATTAATTGCTCATAGTACTTATCGCTTTCTTGAAAGTTAGCAAACAATTTGGAAGTAAACTTAAAGTCTCCTTGTTGAAATGCAATCATACTGCGAATTAGCAATGGGTTCAACGATTCTTGCAAAAGAAACTCCTTTGAGGCAAAATGCTCATCCAATAGGAGTGAAGCTCTTTGGTGAAAACCTAAGAAATTATAATTAAGTGCCAATAGGCTAATTAGCCTTACTTGAAACTGCTTTCGATACAAGGCATTTTCTTTTTTCATCAAAGTTTCCATTTTCGAAAGAAAACTTTCGCTCTTTATAAATTCCTTCTTCCTAAAGTAAATGTTGGCGATTAGGTAAATCAACTCAATGTGAGCAGGTAATTGAGTTAGTTCGTTTTTGTCGACTTGTTCTAACCCACGTAAGCGGTCGATAAAGAAAACATTGATATCAGCGTAGTTCTTGTAATAACTCGCTTGAGCATCTGCAATGGTTGCCATTTCCAATAAATCCTTAAAGTCAAACTCCGCAGAACTATCATTGATGTCATAATTGTATTGCTCAAACTCTTGCAAGAGCTCTATCTCCTTTCCTTCATGCTCAGCATCTCGAAATGCTTTTTTTAGACGGCTATTGGCTATTGATCGTTGTTCCTGTTCGGTATATTGCTTAAGACTTTCTTGAAGGTCATGAATAATTGGCTCTTGAGTGATAGCTGTTTGATCTAAGGAGCATTCCAGCATACTATGGTTAATCTCATTTAAAATAGAATACAATTGAGCAGATTTAGCTTTCTCCTTCGCTTTAGAAAGAATGTTGAAAGCTGTCTTAATTTTTTTAAACCGAATGAGTTTTCTCGCAAGCAGTAGACTCTTAATTAACTCAACCTCTAACTGAGCTTCCTTCTTCACAATTTGTTCGGCTATAAATGCGCTAAGGTTGTCACTCAAGCGTTTTTTAATAACGTTGTAGCGATTGGAACCCCATTCATTTCTCTTTGAATCTGCTTGACCGGTTCGCAAAGCCTTAAAAAGCTCAATCCCGTTTTTATTTCCATTCTTAGACCTATTTATCAGATAGCGAATAAAATCTCGTTCCTCTTTTGGAGAAATAATGTCTGTTAAGTCTGAAATATTCAAATTATATCATATTTAATTTATTCTTATATACATATTAAAGAATAGTTTATGCTAAATATAAATATATAATAGCGTAATATATTTTAAAAATACACTTTTTAGAAGAAGGAAGGAGTCCACAAATTTGCAACATCATTTAAAAAACTAGAAATTATGAAACAAGATGTATTTATGACTGAAGAGCAAAATGAAGACATTATAGTCCCTAGCAAAAAAATAAAAGAAATGAAACCCAAAGAAAAATGGAATGACTTGGGACTGAAACCCACTGCAACGTTTGTCGGAGTGGCATGGATTTGTTTAGGAGTAGGGTTAATCTCTTATTGTATTGGCTTGTGGAATTCTACTATGCTTTTGAGCGAAAAGGGATTTTACTTTACGCTCATCTTATTTGGATTATTCTCGGTAATCTCAGTGCAAAAATGTGTTCGAGATCGAGTGGAGGGAATAGAAGTAACTGATATTTATTACGGCATCAGTTGGTTTACGACTATTTGTTCTGTTGCATTATTACTCATTGGACTCCGAAATGCAGACATCAGTTTGAGTGAAAAGGGCTTTTTTGGGATGTGTTACATACTAGCCAACTTTGCAGCTGTTGCGGTGCAGAAAAACACACGAGATACCAAGTTGTTGAGTAAAATGGATTAAATTAAAGTTTGGAAGCCGCTTCATTTTTGAAGCGGCTTTTTTTCGTGGATATCTGGCTCAACAACTATTTTCTCTTTATAGTAATGCAAAAAAAACAACTTGTTAGTTATGTCTTTAATCTATATTTTAGCCGCTTAATAATAAACAAACGATAATGAAAAAATTTAATTACATCGCGCTTACTATCTCTGCTATCTGTATCATGGCAGTTATCTATTCTTTTACCTTGGTAGAAAAAGGTTATCAATTCAAAACGGTTACAATTATTGAGTCTATTGTTCCAAATGGAGTGGGTAGGTCTAGAATCATTAACGCTATGGAAGATAGAGACTACAAGGAGTATAGCAAAATAATGACAGAAGAGGATAATTCTCGAAACAAGTCTGATAGAGGAGACATTAGAGTAAAAAATTACGAAGAGACCAAGTTGTTAAACTTTTACAACATTGGTGGAATTCGTTTTCAAAACATCGCTGCTAACGATGCTGTAATTGATTCTAGAGTTAATGCTTTGTTAGATGAAGGATGGGAAATTATCAGTATCAATTCAGCTGTAGAGGCATATGGAGGTAAGGATGATTCTAATGGACTTTTTCTAACACGTTTTTACTTTAAAAAGAAGAAATAGTCTAAGACTAATAAATGAAAGCCGCTTCAATTTTGGAGCGGCTTTTTTATTGGTTCATTTTCAGAAATGTTTAATTGCCAAAGATTGACTTAAAAAATCCTTTCACCTTTTTCTTCTTTTTTGCCTTTTTCCGCTCATCTTCAAGGTTGGTTTCTTTTCGTTTAAAAATTTTAAAGACTTTATCAATCAAATCAGCATCTCGAAAATCTTCACAATCTATGGAAGCCGAAGAGGCAAAGTAAGCTGAATTCATGCTCCTTTTAAATTGTACTTCTCTTTGAGCTTCTTTAAGGCATAGCGCTACCAAAGGCGTTGATCTGATGGATGCGCCTGTACCTTCTTGAATTGCTTTTTGAAGAATTTGATTCAGTTGAGTGGATACCGTTTTCTCTAGCACATATGGAAACGCTTTAGGGCTTTTACGATAAATCTCAATACCGTCCGCATCCACAATACTTTCAATGGTCTAAGAATCTACTACCTTGCCGCCATTTGCAAATGAACTGCAGGCAATAGCCAACTCCAACATGCTCACTGAGTTTGTCCCTAAAATCACGGAAGGCCCTTCGTGCAGCGGATCTATAAACCCAAGGTCGTTCCACAATTGTTTGAGCCGTTCTTGTTGTGTTTCGAAATACAAATGTACCGTTGGCAAGTTTTTAGAATTCGCTAAAGCGGCAGCAAAAGAGTAGGAGCCACCCGAACTCCCGTCGTAGTTTTGGGGTGACCAATTATCATAATCGCTGAGCACAATGTTTTCATTAGAAATGTAATCACACGGCTTTCTACCTGATCGCAAGGCTTCAGCATAGAGAATAGGTTTAAAGGTAGATGCCAATTGTCGTTTTGCTAAAACTTGATCGTATGGGTAATGACTAAAATCAATACCTCCAATCCATGTTAAAATAGCTCCGTTTTGCGGGTTAACGCCAAGCAATCCTGCGTGCAGCTGTTTTAAGGTATGAAGCAAACTATCTTCAACGCTAACTTCCATTGAGCTATCGCTGTTTTCCCAGGTAAATAAACTTCTAGCTTTAACTGTTTCATCTGTTAAGTCGATCTGCTTTCGTTTTGCAATTTTTTGGGCCAATTGCACGAGATTTCTGCGCGATTTCCCTTTGGCATATAGCTGATTAAAGTATCGCTGCATTTTAGCTAGGTGCTGCTGAAACGCTATTATTCCGGATTACTGCAGGTTCTTATTAAGCGTGCTAGAAATACGGAGTCCGTCGGTTTTGTAGTTATATGCTTTACCAGTTTTCAATTCTATTTGGTGCAAAATAGCTTTCAATTCCGACTGCAGCTCCTCCATAAAGTAGGGGGCAAGTGCATTCAAAGAAAGGTTGGAGTACTTCAATTGCAATTCAAGGGCGTTCAGTGAGTCAAGCTCTTGTTGGTCCAAGTAGCCGTAGGTCTGCATTTGGGCAAAAACCACATTTCGTCTTTCTTTGGCATTTGTTGGATGTAAACGAGGATTGTAGCGTGTATTTGCTTTTAGCATGCCCACCAATACTGCGGCCTGTTGAATTTTTAACTGACTTACAGGAACGGAAAAGAAACGCTGAGCGGCGACTTCAATTCCATAAACATTCTCGCTAAAAGGAACTGTGTTAAAATAGAGGGCAATTACTTCTTCCTTACTGTAAACTTCTTCTAAACGATTGGCTAAAACCATTTCTTTGAGTTTGTTCACTCCCAAACTAATTTTCCCATAGTCCTTCCGACCAAATAAATTTTTGGCCAGTTGTTGGCTCAAAGTACTGCCACCACCAGAGCTTCGGTCACCCATTAAAATAGTTTTAAAGAACACGCGAACCATCGCACGAGCATCAACTCCTTCGTGGCTATAAAAACGCGCATCTTCTGTGGCAATAAGCGCTTCAACTAAATGGGAGGGAAGAGAATCGTATGGAACATTGGTTCGATTTTCCTTAAAAAATTTACCTATCAGGGATTCATTATTTGCAAATACTAAACTTGCAGACTCATTTTGAAGGTCAAGTAGTTCCGATTTTTTTGGAATTTTCCCAAAACCACCTAAAAATAATGTAGCCAAGAAGGTGGCCACAATGATAGCCAATATGAGGAAAGAAAAGCTTAGGAATTTGAAGAGTTTCCGCATGTGACAAAGGTACTAAAAGGGAACTCTGACGTATGAAGCGGCGTTGTGAGAATTTCAATGCCCTATTTTAGGTTGCTCATCACTTGGTTTTATAGGGTGCTTTTTCTGCTTTTGAATTATTTTTACTAATATCGTACAACATTTATATGAGAGTATGAAAACTAAGCCACCTGTATTTTTTTGGATCATATCCATTATAGCACTCATCTGGAACTTAATGGGCTGTGCTGCCTACTTGGGAATGCAAATGATGCCACCTGAAGCACTTGAAGGGATGTCAGAAGCGGAAAGAGCGTTGATGGAATCAACACCAGTTTGGGTCACAGCTTCGTTTGCTGTTGCCGTATGGTTTGGGTTATTAGGCTGTATATTGTTACTGCTGAAGAAATCGTTAGCACATCCTGTATTTATTATTTCTGTAATTGGCATAGTGGTGCAGCAAATATGGAATTTCTTTATTGGAGATACTTTTGAGGTGTATGGTGCAGAAAATGCAATTATGCCAGTTGTAGTGTTGCTAATAGGAATTTACCTCATTATTTTTTCAAAAAAAGCAAAAGAAAACAATTGGATTACCTAAAGCTTGATTCGGTTAAACTGAGATAAGCCAACCAAACCAATTGTGAGCCTCGTCAATTTGACGGGGCTTTTTTTATGCTATTGTAGCGGTAATAAAATAGGGCAAGTATATAGTATAATAATTGTCTGCTTGGTAAATTTAATTTGAAATAGGTCGGTTCTTCGAAAACGCTATTTAACATAATATTAATTATAGGACATTCTTCGACAAGCTCAGAATGACAAGTATTAGCAGGAAATATCCTAATAGCTGCTGTCACATTGAGCACTTCGATATACTCAGTATAAACTTTAGTCGAAATGGCGGCTATTTACACATAATAACAGTTCTCGGACTCGGTTCCTGAGTTTGTCGAAGGATAAGTTCGATAACAACAGCTAATATAGCCTGTCCGCCTTTATTTTGGGGGATTAAGATATTTACGGCGCACGGTTCCTAATTTTGAATATATGCTAGATATGCACTCATTGCTATCCCTTAAACATCTTCTTCCCAAATTTGAACAAGAAATACGCAACAAACCCAGATAACAAAGCTACTATTAGAGAAAAGGTCATTTTACCAATTAAATAGGAATCAATACTTGGTGAAGTTGCTAAAGTATAAACTAAACTAGTTACTGTCTGCACGCAATAAAAACCAACAATTAAGCCCACTATAATACAAACGACTCCGAAAATTTTATAAATCATGTTCTCAAAATAACAATCAAGCTATTATGAATTTAGTTTGGCGCGTACGAATGTTCCAATATGAACATGCTTCTGCTGTTCGTTTTAGCCACAATGGCTCAGATCATGTCAATTTCTTTCGGGTATGCGCCAATTTCGCTATCGCTTCGTTTCACGCCGAAAGCTGCCTCGCAGTTTTTTCGGGCTGATGCTTTTAGCATTTCGCTATTTAACATAATGTTTTTCTAATCTGTTCTATCCTGCATCGCATCCCAGAAATCTGCATCCAGCTTTTTAATTTCGATCGTTTGCTCCACTTGCATGCCCAAACCAAAATCATACAAATATTCTGCAAGTTTATTCCCATCTATCAGCATCCGACTATAATAACCCACAAGAATTTACGGAGCTTGTTGCGAACCGACGCAGTTGCCGCCTGTATACCGACGAAAAGATACCGGAAGAAGTGATGAACCAATGTTTGGATTTAGCTTTATTGGAACCCAACTCTTCGAACATGCAACCTTGGGAGTTTTACTGGGTTCGCTCGAAAGAAAAACGAGAGAAACTCACGCACTACTGCTTGAATCAAAACACTGTGAAAACCGCTGCCGAAATGATTGTTGTTGTTTCTCGCACGGATACTTGGAAAAGAAATTCCAAGCTGATGCTAGAAGCTTTGAGAAATCAGGATACTGAAGCGCCGAAATCAGCCATTCAGTATTACAGCAAGATTACTCCTTTGGCTTACAATCAGGGGTTTTTAGGGCTATTAGGATGGGTAAAACGACTTGCATTTTCCATCATCGGTATTTTCAAACCCATGGTTCGACAACCGAAGTCAAAAGCCGACATGCGCGTTTGGGCAAACAAGTCCACTGCCCTAGCCTGCCAAAATTTAATGTTAGCTTTTAGGTCTTATGGTTACGATACATGTCCTATTGAAGGTTTGGATCAACGCCGTGTTCGCCGATTGCTACAACTACCCTATGGAAAAGCAGAGGTGTGCATGGCCATAAGTGTTGGTAAAAGAGGAGAAAATAGAATTTATGGACCTCGAATACGATTTGATAGAAACCTTTTTGTGAAAGAGGTTTGAGACGTATCAATCCCAAGAAAATAAAACTTTGTAGTTGCAAGCTTGTTATCACTAAGAATAATTCATGACACTGCTCCTAGCGCTAATTTCATTCAACAGTATTGCCTTTCTTTCTTATGGCGTCTCATGCCTATTTGGTCCAAAAATGAAGACAGAATTCTTGCGGTTCGGCTTAACAAACAGTCATCGAATTATTACAGGTGTTTCTCAGGTTTTGGGTGGCTTGGGTTTGGTCGTGGGTTATTATAGTGACTTGAGAATATCTATTCTCTCCGCCATTGGCCTTTCTGTTTTAATGTTTGCAGGTTTTATAACTAGACTGAAAATTAAAGATCCGATAGCGGAAACCTTGCCATCCTTTCTTTTTATGCTACTAAACATCATTTTGACGTACTTCATGTATAGTCAACTTTAAGCAAAATAGGCAATTGCTAAACACAAAATTAAAAAGCTACCTGCCGGAATTGACTTGAATAAAGGATCCTTTACTTTGAAATGCATCAATACAGAACCACTTAGGAAAAAAGCAAGTCCTAAAGCAGCAATTTTCTCCAATCCAGTATACTGAATTGAGGCCAAAAGCAAGATGGCCAATCCAACTTTAGCAGCGCCAAAAAGGAAAACAGACCACGATGGCAAGCCGTATACTTCAAACTCTTCTGAAATGGTTTTTGCGTCTCCACCTCTCCATTTGGAAGGATTTTTCGGATTTACTAGCCACACATTCAAAATGCTAAGACCAACAATTGCTTTTAAGAGGATAATAAAGTATTCCATAGTGTTTTAAGGAGTAAGGGTGTTGTTTTGTTCAATTAGGTGTTTAAAAATAATAAATTTAAGGCGCTTTTATCTATTTAAAGAATGAGAATCAAATATATTTTTAGTCGATATCAAACCATTTCCTTTGCCTTTTCAACCTGTTGCAAACTATAGCCATTTACTTTTTGATGGGTTGGCATCCATCCTAATAAAAAACGAGTAAAATCTGCCCAAGCTATTGAGCACATGCTTCTCCACTCTTTTTCTAATGCGTCAGCATCCACAGCCTTGGTCTCTTGCTTTAGAATTTCAAAATAGTAATCTAGCAACTCTGTTTCGTGTGTCTCACAGTCATCTTCAGACAAACAACTTCCTAAGAAATAAACTACATCCTTAATTCCACAACCACCTCCAACGTACTGAAAGTCGACTGCTGCAACGGTTTTTAGGTCATTGGAAAAGCAGAAGTTAGCCACCTTTGCATCTCCGTGAACTAGGGTTTGAAATTGACACGCCTTCAGCCGGTCATCAATTTTGTACGCATTGGCTTTTAGCCAACCTGATTGCATCGCTTCCCATTCGTCGGGTCGCGTATCCAAATGCCAGTAGCAGCCTTCTTGCCATAAATTTTCAGCTTTTTCAAACATAAATGTCGCATGAAAATGGGCTAACCACCTCAAACAGACCTTTGCTTCTTTAATCGTTAGCTGTGTTCTCCTTTGATTGAAGCCGGCAGAGTCTAAATCTTCTAATACGATGACTTGCTCCTTTCCGATCTGATTTGAAAAATAACATTTTGGGATTTTGCAATCGCTAGTTGTTTTGGAAGCCAAACCCTTATACCAGGCCATTTCTACTTCATACGACCTAACTTTCCGCTGATGGGAAATTGGAGTATCCCACCCCCTCGGATGATGGGTTGTGCTAGGAACAGAAATACGCTTCACAACAATGAAATTAACTTCAGCCCCAACTAGTTGCCAACGGCTAATGGTTCCATAATTGCTCCAAAGCGGTTGAATTACTTCTACTTCCTTCGCATCAATTGCATTAAAGTGTTCTATTACTGCAGCTTTTAAACGTCCGTTCACGCTTCAAATGTATTGATATGGTTTAAGTTTACAATGAACTAAATGAGATCAAACAAATAATAGGTTTTTGCTGTTCTACTAATATCAAAGAGAGTACATACACTACAACAGGAATTATAGCAGCATTACTTTTAATTGTCCTTTTGCCTGCTTTGCACTTTGACCTAAACGTTGTTTACCTGGCTTTTATTGGTGGTAATGTTTTATTTGTTGCGTTGGTTTACAACATTTTAAAAAATGGGAAAGCTTCTGATAAAAAATTCGACGAAGGAGATTGGTACGAGGATCAACTCACCAAGTAAAAATTACTAAACCGCTAATGCGGCTGTCATAGATCCTATCATACTCAAATGGTACTCTTCTAGTACTTTGGTATGAAAGTAAGGATACATGTATCGATCTCGAAATTTTGAATTACTCTTGTAATGGGTTGTGTGCTTAATCTGCGTTAGATTAACTTGTACTTCAACAAAACTTATTCGTTGAAAACCAATAGATTTACCCCCTTTTATGTAAGCAAAATCAATAATTTTTTTAGCAGGGTTAATTTCAGTAATTTCATAAGAAACAGCAATTTGAATCAATCCTCTCAGAATACTGAGATTCATGAAATATACTTGTCCTATTTCTGCCTTTAAAAAGGCTCCCTCCTTATATAAAACTTCTTGTTCATTCTGTTTTGAGAGCATTAATGCAAACGAAACTAATTTATCTTTAAACACTTTATTGGGACCGGTTTTAATGTAACAGTTCCAAACATCGTCTATTTTGTGCTGTGCAAAATACGTCCGTTCGTGCTTGTTGAACTCTTCAATTGAATCTCCTCGGCGAAATGATACTTCCAAATCCTTAACAGATTGCACATCATTGTTAAGCTGTGTTTGTATAAAAGACCTAATCCGCTTATGCGGAATCTTCTCTAGAGCAATATGTTCCATTCAAATTATTAATGCACCTTATCTTATCACGTGCAGTTTAAGGTTGCAAAATAACAATAATTCTCAATAACTAAACGGGCATTTTTATAGCTAGGATTTTACTTGCCTTTTAACTTCTTCAGCCCGTGTAAAATATCATCTAAGCCATTCAATTTGATTTCGTAAAGCGTTTCTAGTAATACACCAAGCTTTCCTTTCGGAAAGCCTTTTTGCCGATACCAAACCAAGTAGTGCTCCGGAATATCGCATAATAAACGGCCCTTGTATTTCCCAAATGGCATTTTCATGGTTACCAATTGAAGCAATATTTTATGCTGATCTGTATTTTGCAAGGGGAGTCTTTTTAGAACTCGAATGTACTAGAACCAAACCAATGTTGAGGACCTAAGTTCATAAAGTTTAAAGCAAAAAAAAGGGCTTTGCACAATGCAAAGCCCTCGCTCAATAAAATAATTGTTTACTGTACAATCAATTTTTTCATTGCTATATTCTCACCTTGAACGATTTGTACAAAGTATGTTCCTTTGCTTAAATCACTCACATCAAAAGAATTAATGGTGTTTACAGAAGAAGATAATTCTCTAACTACTCTACCATTTAGATCGTACATCAAAACTCTGTCAGGCAAGTTGCTAGCATCATCAAACTCTAAGGTAAACTATCCATTTGATGGATTTGGATACAAGTTAAGAGAATTTGAAAGTTGTAAGAACTGCTCGTCCAAAGATGTAATGTTAGTCAATGAAACCAAATTACCTCCTGCAGGTAATGCTACCCATAAAATGAAAGCAGCACCATTTGAATTAACCGTTGGGTCTACAAAACCTGAAGCCAATACAGTTATTGCGCTTCCTCCAAGACCAAGCGACGATAAAGGTGCAGAAAAAATACCGGCACTAGTTGTCGTTCCATTCACGATTACGTCTAAGGTATACGCTTGAGTGTTTAGTGATAAGTAACCGTCGAATTCAGAATACGCAATACTATCTACTACTGTACCTGCAGGAATAGAACTTTCTTCAACATCTACCGCAGGAGCATCAGTTGCTCCGTGATATACCAAAACATCTGTTATTGTTGCAACTCCTGAAGCTTCTCGTGCTGCAGCAAAAACATCCAAACCAAACGGTGTTGCAGGTGAATATACTGTTGCACTTACAATACCATTTGCCACAACAATTACCGTATCATTTGCCGCTAGGCTTAATGTTTGTCTGAATAGAGCATTTGTTGTGTCAATACTTGTTTTTGGTTGAATGATAACATCAAATGAACCAACAGGACCGTTTACAAACGGAGACGCTGTTCTAAATGGGAAGTCATCTAAAAGTAAAGTGTTGTTTACCCATACATCAACCGTATCCGCTGCTAAGTCAGCAGCATTGTGAATAATTTGAACTCGAGAACTCTGCGAGTAACCGAGCTGTGCTAAAAATAAAAAGCCAATGGCTAAAGATTGTTTTAATTTTCTAATGGTTGTTATTTTTTGTTTATAGTTATGACAGATAAACTAAACAAAATAATATATGTTCATACATTTAATATTTATTATGAAAAAAAGAATAAGTAAAACATAATAAATTGGAAATGAGATCATAAAGAATAATCAAAAAAATATTTTTTTAATGTAAATCAACAATAATGAACCAAAGCCGCGTAAAACGCTCAAAAAGCTGGTGCAATTACGACTACTATTTACCGTGGTTCATGGGCAAACAGTTTTACGATGCCTATTCTATGGTTATCTTGCACAAGAATTAAAAATGATGGAAAAGATATTCACTACCTATTTATTAGCCGCACTTATTCTGTCATCGTCGGTTAATGGTCAGGACAATTACGATTATAACTACGAGGAAGAAGAATTAGATAGTTCTAGATTTTCTTTTGGAATTAATTTTGGTGCACACTTTGCCAATAGAAATACGGCAGAGATTTATTCCGGAAGACCAAACATTACAACTTTCGGAGTGGAACATGTTCTTTTCGAGCAGCAGTTCTTCAGACAAGAGATTGATGCGTACTTCAACAATAACCTTTTTACGGTTGAAGAATATCCTATTGAAGAGCGCTACAGAGTTGCTTCTGAAATTGGTTTTCATGTGGACTATTCAATTGGCGAGCAAAAACAAAATGCGATTTTCCTTGATTTTAACATTGCCCAACTACGATACGAGCAATTTTTTACAGTTGGCATAGACGATCCGTTAAATCAAAGTCCGGAACCACTCCGATTTGAACAGGTGCCCATTTTTGGGGAAGAAAACCGATTTTACTTAAACCTAGGTGTTCAACTAAGCCTTTACGCTGATGAACAATCAAATGCCTATTTCTCTTTATTCGGAAGTTTAAATAACACTCAAATGCGAAGAAATTACTTTGTTTTGGGAGAACGAGAATATAATATTTTTCATATTGCCATTGATCGCCCTAACCAACGGTTGGGTGGCGTTGGATACGGCGGAGGAACAGGTTTAGGATATAAATTTGAGTTGATGGAACACTTGGACGCGGACATTTACTACAATCTATATTATGTCCAAAATAATTTCAAAGACGATTTTCAACCGTTTGGGTTTCATAATGCTATTGGTTTACGAATTATTTGGCATTAAGAACTACAAGACAGCATGGAGCAACCTACTTTATTCATTGCCCAGTCTGGGCGTTTTGCATACCACTTCTCCATCGCAGGTTGTTCAGCATAAGGCTGTAATAACAACGTATACAACTCTTCAACCAGACTATTATCTCCTTGTTCAGCAGCATCTATCGCCAATTGTGCCATGTAATTTCTAAGTACATACTTAGGGTTGATAGCTTTCATTTTCGAACTACGAGCAGCTTTTTCAATATTTTCTTTTTCAATTAAACTCGAATAGTTCTCAAACCACATTTTCCAATGAGCTTGCTGCTTTTTTAATTCATCAACTGACAAGTAGCTCGAACGTTTTAAAATATTCCAGAATAGTTTAAAGTCCAATGTAGCATCGCTGCTCAACTCTCTAAAGAAAATTGTCATGTCGATTTGCGAATGTTCCAAGTTATCTTCCAACTGATCAATAAATTCAACAACTACCTCTTCCTGAACGAACAGCCCCAATTTTTTACACATCATTTTGTGGAAGCCCAAGGTGTAATCTCTCTTATACTCTTGCAGTATTTCTTGCAATGGTTCCACCTCTTCAATTAATGGATAAAGAGCATTGGCCAATTGTGTTAAATTCCACAGCGCAATGTTTGGCTGTTTGCCGAAACGGTATCGCTTGTGTTGCAAGTCAGTTGTATTGGGTGTCCAATTTCGATCGTAATTTTCCAACCAACCATAAGGCCCGTAATCAATGGTTTGCCCCAGAATAGAAAGGTTGTCGGTATTCATAACTCCATGAACAAAACCTACGCGCTGCCAATGAATCATTAAATCTTTGGTTCGGTTCACAACTTCTTTGAAAAATTTCAGGTAAGTTGGTTTAGAAGGTTCTCCTAATTCCGAAAAGTGGTGTTTGATGGTATAATCTACCAGCTGCTTTAATTCTTTTTTCTCTCCACGCGAAGTAAAAATCTCAAAACTACCAAATCGTATAAATGACTCTGAAACTCTGCAAACAATAGCGCCCAATTCATCTTTAGGATTCCCATCATATAACATGTCTCTAGTCACCGAATCGCCTGTTGTCACCAAAGATAATGCCCGTGTAGTTGGTACTCCTAAATGATGCATCGCCTCACTACACAAGTATTCTCTTATCGATGATCGCAAAACTGCAAAACCATCTGCTCGGCGAGAATAAGGAGTTGGGCCTGAACCTTTCAATTGAAAGGTCAAGTTTTTGCCATTTACATTCAGCTCAGCAATATTAATTGCTCTGCCATCACCCAATTGACCAGCCCAATGTCCGAACTGATGACCGCCATAACACATGGCATAACTGTCAAAATCGTTAAATTTTTCTGCTCCACTTACTATTTTTAATAGCTTCTCTTTATCACCAACTTCTAACTTGTAGTCCTCTAAAAAGGAAGTTGATAGATGAACCCATTGCGGATTAGTCGGTATTACCGTATTTGCAAAAGAATAATGCGCATGATTTGCCTGTCGGGTAAAGTTCTTAGCTTCTGAATCCGCTTGAAGCTCTTTTGAAAAGCTTGGAGATATTTCACTTGCAGTGAGTTTTTTCATTTTAACTCTTTAATCGGTCGGCGTACATCGCCCTCAATTTCGAAATTTTTGGATTGATCACGGCTTGGCAGTACCCAGCATCAGAATTTTCATTGTAATAATTTTGGTGACCTGCTTCTGCTACATGGAACTCTTGAGCCGCTGTTATTTCCGTTACAATCGGATCAGCGTAAGCTGCTTTTAACTGTTCAACGACTTTCTCAACCGTTTGTTTTTGTTCCTCGTTTTGGTAATAAATGACTGAACGGTATTGTGTTCCTCTGTCTGCTCCTTGTCTATTCAACTGAGTGGGGTCATGACTGGTCATAAAAATGGTGATCAAATCTTCAAAACTTAATTCATTTGGATTAAACGTCACTCGAACAACTTCAGCATGTCCGGTTAAGCCTGAACAAACCTCTCGATACGTTGGCTTTCCGGGAACAGTTCCTCCGGTGTATCCCGACTCTACTTTTTCTACTCCTTTTAGGCGTTGAACAACAGCTTCAATACACCAAAAACATCCTCCTCCAAATACTGCAATTTCATTTTTCATCTTATACTTTTTCTTTAATTAAATTCAACGAAGCTGAATTGATGCAATAGCGCAAACCACTTGGTTGCGGTCCATCTGGAAATACATGTCCTAAGTGTGCGTCGCAGGTGTTGCACATCACTTCTACCCGAACCATTCCAAACGACTCATCTTTATCGTATTTAATGGCGTTTTCTTTAATGGGTTCGGTAAAGCTTGGCCAACCACTCCCCGATTCAAATTTAATGGTAGAATCAAATAATTCGGTATCACAGCACTTGCAACTGTATTTCCCAGCTTCGTGAGCACTGCATAATTCTCCTGCACCTGCTCGCTCCGTTCCTTTCTTTCGGGTGATGTAAAATTCTTCTTCACTCAGTAGTTCTTTCCACTCAGCTTCCGTTTTCTCTACTCTTCGGTCAGGAGCAGGAACTCCTTTATTGGCATATCGTATTACGTCGTTCCAATTGATCATACTTCTCATTTAGTAATTTATAAACTTTTATTTTGAAACAAACAAAAAGCTCATAAGTTTAGGCTGTGATCGGTTCAAAAAGCAACCTAATTTAAATCCAAATGGTTAGTAGGCTCATCTAAAATTAACAAATTCACAGGTTCTAGTAAAAGTTTTACCATGGCCAAGCGCGTTTTCTCTCCACCGGATAGCATGTTCACCTTCTTATCAATATCATCTCCACGAAACATAAAACCGCCTAAAATATTTTTTATTTGTGTTCGAATTTCACCAGTTGCAACTTCATCCACCGTTTGAAAAATGGTTAAGCTCTCATCCAACAAGGATGCTTGATTTTGAGCAAAATACCCCACTTTCACTTTGTGACCTAATTCACAAGTTCCATCTACCTCAATCTCATTTAAAATGGCTTTAATCATGGTTGATATTCCTTCACCATTTCTGCCTACAAAAGTCACCTTCTCCCCTCTCGAAATACTAAAGCTCGCGTTATTAAACACTTGTAAATCACCATAACTTTTAGACACCTCCTTGACCGTGACCGGATAATCTCCTGAACGCGGCGAAGGAGGAAAACGCAAACGCAAAGCAGATGTATCAACTTCATCTATTTCTATAATCTCCAATTTCTCCAGCATACGCTCTCGTGAGTTTACCTGATTCGTTTTAGAGTAGGTTCCTTTAAAACGTTCAATAAACGCCATGTTATCAGCAATCAACTTTTGTTGCTCAGCATGTGCTTTCAATTGGTGCACCCTTCTTTCTTCTCTCAATTGCAAATAAAGGCTGTAGTTCGCCTTGTAATCATAAATGCGCCCCATGGTCAACTCAATTGTTCGAGTAGTGATGTTATCAATAAATGTTCGATCGTGAGAAATGACAACAACTGCTTTAGTCTTGTGAATTAAAAATTGCTCCAGCCAAAGAACCGACTCTATGTCAATATGATTCGTAGGCTCATCTAACAATATTAAATCAGGTTTCTGCAGTAATATTTTTGCCAACTCAATTCGCATTCGCCAACCCCCACTAAACTCAGAAGTTTGTCTGGTAAAATCTTCTCGTTTAAAACCAAGGCCTTTTAATGCTTTTTCAACTTCTGCATCGTAGTTAATTTCTTCAATGGCGTAGAATTTTTCGCCCACCTCGCTAACTCTTTCAATGAGTTTCATGTAAGCTTCGGATTCATAATCCGTTCTAGTTTCCAATTGTTTGTTTATGGAATCCATTTCCTCCTTCATGGAGAAGATTTTTTTAAATGCTTTTGACGCTTCTTCAAAAACAGTACAGTCGTCTTCTGTCAATAAGTGCTGAGGCAAGTAGGCAATTACATAGTCTTTTGCAGCATTGACCTACCCTTAGTTGGTTTCTGTTCGCCTGCCATAATCTTCATCATGGTGCTTTTTCCTGTACCATTTTTCCCCATTAACGCAATTTTGTCGTTCTCATTTACGACAAATGAAACACCTTCAAACAAGGTTTGCCCGCTAAACTCTACCCCTAAACCATCTACTGAAATCATAATTTTTTAATCGTTGAATGCAAAATGATAAATGTACAATTAGATTAGTAATTGATGTCTTATTATTCCTTGAAAACTGCTGTGGTAACTTATGTTACATACAATTCGTCTTTAGCTTACTATTTTTGCCAAAAACAAAATAACATGGGATTTTTTCAAGAATTAAAAGAGCAAATTTTCGGAACACCAGTTGATTACAGAGCCCTCATCGAAAATGGCGCAGTGGTAGTTGATGTTCGTTCACCTCAAGAGTTCAAGTCTGGACATGCAAAAGGAAGCAAAAACATCCCCCTGCAAAACTTAAATGGTAAGGTGAAACAATTGAAAGGCAAGGAAGTAATTGTGGTTTGTAAATCTGGGATGAGAGCAGGACAAGCAAAAAGTACTTTAACGAGTAATGGAATTACTTGTCATAACGCAGGTGCTTGGCAAAGAGTTAATTTCTAGTTTAAGATTACTCGTTCCCCAATAAGTCTTCGTCACCAGGTAGTTCTAATGCCTTAACTACTTGTATTGCATTTCCCGCAATACCTTTTATTGAGGCGTGCATTTCAATGGTGTTCAAGGTGACTTTATCGATTTGTTTTTCCCGTTGTTTCCAAATCCGGGCAAACGAGCGTTTCTCAGTTTCTAAATCGGTTTTCATTTGAGTAAACCCTTCAACTATAGCTTCAATTTGCATTCGGAACGTATTACTAGTCAGAAAGTCATACAGCATGTGCATTTTATCTCCTTTGTTTTCTTGGGAGCTCACAGCACTGTTTAATTGAATGATGGATTGGCGCAATACAGCGCACAAACCTTTAAATTCATCGTAATTGCAAATCCAAATGCCGTCTTTTAAACCCATGCGCTTCATGTCAGAAGGCATTACCTCAGTAACCAACACACCAATATTTGCCCCTTTTGCTCGAATGTCTGCTTTAAACTTCTCAATCCAAGTAGGCTGAAAGTCTTTTGTCCGCTTACTCTCGTAGTAGATGGCACCGCAATTTTGAGCAGTTCGTGTGTTTACAATTTGAATACAGTCTCCACCTCTAGCACCTTTTTTAATCTCATCAATTGTATCTAACGGGAATTGCTCAGCCAACCATTCTTCAATGGCCAACTCTTGAACTTCTCCTTGCAATTGCATAGAGCCTTGCTCCTGCTTGCGTTTCATTTCTTCAGTCAGTTTTTTCTGATCTTCCAACTGCTTTTGCATTTCTTTAAAACGCAACTCGTTTTTTTCTTCTTCAGCTTTCCGAATTTTATCTCTTTCGGTAAGTAAAGTAGCATTTAACTGCTTTTGCGCTTCTGCTTCTGCCGCTTCCTTCAATTCCCCTTTTTCTCGCTTTAGCTTTTCAATTTCGGCCTTTGAGCGATTTAACTCCTTTACTTGTTCACTTTTTTCGTTTAGTTCTTGGGTAAGCGCCTTTAATTGCTCAGAGTTTTCATCGGTCAGTTTTGCCTTTACCTCTGTCTCAATCCTTGACTTTTCTTCTTTAATCTGCTTTTCTAAACGCTCTTGAAAAATGCGATTCTCTTGCTTCTTTTTTTCTTCAAATGCTGTCCTCTCCTTTGCTAGTGTTTCAGCTTGCTCATCTTGTATTTTTTGCAGCTGAGCTAGCTTCGACTCGCTCTCCTTTTTCTCTTTTAAAAGTTGTTCTTGGTATTTTTTCTTAATTTCTTCTTCTAGCTGATGTGCTAGTATATCTTGAACATCAATGGAAGTTCCGCAGTTGGGACAAGAAATTTTAGTATCGTTTTTCATGAATGGAGTGAAGGTTATAATAGTATTTTAGTGACAATAAAAGTACTCATCAAATGTATTTTGCTCTGTAATTAGTGTATTCTAAAAATTACTGAACCGATAACCTAAGCCAAAGCCTAAACTTAATCCACCTTCAATCTCTTGCACCTGGCCAAATGGTGCGGGAATTTCGTCAGATCCTGCAAGGCCCGCAGCTAACTCTAAATACAATCGTTTACTTTTTATTAGATTAATTCTACCGCCTGTCAGGAACACAAAACTTTGTGTCAACCCTTTATCCACCTGTCCACCGAATGCAACTTCATAAGAACCGGTAGCTCCATATGACAAACTTGCAAACCACCAATCAACTGCAACTTGAAAACCTATAGCTGTAGTAGTAAATCCATCAAAAGAACCAACTGCCAGCATCAAACCTGTGCCTTTGTATCCCAATACTGATTTCACACCAATAATACCATGACTTTGACCAACACCAGCACTTACATCTACAATTGAGCCGGGGTATTCATTGGACACCGAATGCTCTTGCGAAAATACACTTAAGCTTATTAAAATCAACATTGTACTTACTACAAAATACTTCTTCATGGCTGTGTTTTAATTTATTTGTAAGTGCTATGTGAATTTAATTTAAAAGAAAAGGTTGGTATCAAGCATTCTTATGTGACCCATCACAATTCGGCATGCTCTTGGATTTACCACAAATACAATCGTTCAACCCATGACCGTTCATAATTCTATCAATTTTTTTTACAATTCTGTTAGTAATGGAAGCTGTTAATTTCGGTCCTCTAAAGTAGAATAAATACCCCTCTTTTTGTCCATCCGTTAGTTTTTCAAATGCCGCTTCAAACTCAGTGTTAATACTAAACTGATGCTTCAATTCTCTTGGGTACTCCCCTTCTTCTAACGGCTCTCTTAATGAGTGTTTTGCGAAGTTATCATTGACTTTCTTTTCAACTTTCCCTTCTGCCGGAGCATCATTCGCAGAAACGGCCCTTGTTCGAGGTGTTACTCTTGGTTTCTCCTCTTTTGAAGCCTTAGCTTTAGATGCACCAAAACTCACTACCTTCTTTTTAGCATTTCCTTTTATGACAAAATTCTTTTTCTCCTGCTCTTCTTCCATTTTAATTGTATTTTGCGATTAACGCGCTGTAAAAATATCTTTTTACAACTGAATTCATCAAAGATTACCTGCTATTTCGGTTAATTCTTTACCAGCGTTATATCTTCGGTCTCAATTCTAGAAAGCTCTTCCAACTTACCACTTTCATATAGCTCAGCTAGTGTTCCAAGCGGAGTGCCCACTTCTGCTTTGTAATTGATGTAATCTTGAAAGTGAATACCTTCTACTTTTCGAGGATTGTAGGCTGCTCTAAATCGAACTCCACCGCCATTTGTGTGATAATTATACCCCAAATAATCTATTAGCATGGTTTCAGCATTCACCCAATAGAAATACTCGTCGTCGAAATCAGTTCCTCCACCTTCTTGGTCGAACGTTACTTTAATTACTTCATAGGTTTTACCTTTAATAGTGGTGGTTCCTTCATAGAACTTATTGACCGATTGATCGCCCAATTTATGCGGTAAGGTTGCAAAGTAAATCACTGAATTTAAGTTTTCTGAATAGATTAGTTGTTCTTTCTCATTCAACTCTAGTGACTTGCCATTTTCCCATACGTTAACACCACTTTTATTCAATACAGTTTGAATAGAATCTCCTTTTTTGTTGAGACCATTAAATTCATATTCAAAAAATGTTTTGTCGTTGTTAAAGCGATAGCTGTTTTCTCTGAACGTAAATTGAAAATGCGCCTTTTCATACAATTCGCCACCATGAGCCTGGATGGATTGTTGAATGATTTGTTCTGCTTTAGCATCTTGTTTTGAGACAACTTCCTCTATTTGAGCTTTCTTGTCTGGCCCACCTGAGCAAGCTGTTATAAAAACGGAAATCAATATGACGATACTACTAACACTTTTTTTCATGGTGCAAAACTACTTGGATTCTTGATTCTATTTTGATTGAAGCGCGACAAATGAGGTTGTATTTAGTATTTGAATTCCTACCGAATCAACGTAAGTGTTCCCTTTTTGCTTTTCTCTTTCCCTGCTCCGTCTTTGTAGCGAATGATGTAAACATTATCATCTTGTGTTTTGATAGAACACCGAATAATTGGCTAATAAATCGTTTAATAATTCTGCTAATTCTTCGCTTTTTTTTGTGTCTAATCCTATTTTGTTCATTATTCTTGTTTTATGGTTTTAGTTATTTGCACTGATTCGCTGTGAGGTTACGAATGGATAAGTGGATAGATTCAACGGTCGTCAAATTTCAATGCTTAATAGCTTAAAATAAAATACTTATCTCTAGAAATACAACAATATTTGGATATAATTGTTTTGACGAACTGTACTATTTTAAGGTTGTGGCTGTTATCAAGCGCAGAGTCTATTGATCTATTGATCCTAAAACTCGTTGCATAAAAGCATTGGCTGCTTCTTTTTCTGTTTTTCCTTCTTTAACCATTTTCGCAACCTCAAGTCCGCCGTACAAATTCGACAGCAACTCTCCAATTACATCTAGCTCTTCGTCTTTCAACGCAGCGCTTTCCGAAAGGTGTTCTAACACCTCTATTGCTTCGTTCACATAATCTTCATCATTCTCTGTGATGAAGCTGTTGATGTGCTTAATTAGTGGTAATCTCATCGATCATTTCTTTTAGGTTTTCAGCTTTATTTGTTTGAATTTGCTTTACTAACACTCCATTTTTAAAAGCTGCAAACGTTGGTAAGTTGTTCACATCTGCCAATTTTCTTGACTCTGGATACTTTTCAGCATCTACCATCAAAAAAGCAGCATCTTCATGCTCAGTTGAGAAACGTTTAAACTTAGGCTTCATCATGCGGCAATTACCACACCACCCGGCAGAGAATTGCACGATTACCGTTCCTCCTTCTTTTACTTTTGCAGCTAAATTGTCTTCTGTTAATTCTTGATACATAGTTTAATATGATTAAATTTTGAAATAAAGGATAAAAGACGTTTGACTTAACATCCGTCTTTTATCCTACGTTGTTGACGATTTAGTTTTTGCTCAAGTACTCTGCTGTACCTTTTCTGTCGGCTTTCATCGCATCTTTACCTTCTTCCCAGTTTGCAGGACAAACCTCTCCGTTTTTTTGCACGTGTGAGTAAGCATCAATTAAACGAATAAACTCATTTACGTTTCTTCCTAACGGCATGTGGTTAATTCCTTCATGAAATACTGTTCCTTCTTCATCAATTAAGTAGGTCGCTCTATATGATACGCTGTCTCCTGTAACAATGTCAACATTGTACTCTTCGTTGTACTCTACAGCAGATACATCTAAAATATCTAAGATGGATGCTAAGTTTCTGTTACTATCTGCTACAATTGGGTAAGTTACCCCTTCGATACCACCGTTATCTTTCGCAGTATTTAACCAAGCAAAATGAACCTCTGCAGTATCGCAAGAAGCACCGATTACGATTGTGTTTCTTTTTTCAAATTCTGGCAATGCCGCCTGGAATGCGTGCAATTCTGTTGGACACACAAAAGTGAAATCTTTTGGATACCAGAATAACAATACCTTCTTGTTATTTTTTGTTGCCTCTTCAAAGATGTTAATAGTTTTGTTATCACCCATTTCGTCCATGGCTATAACGTTTAAATTTGGAATTTTTTTGCCTACAAATGACATAGTTTTTAGTTTTTAAAGTTTGTATTGAGCCACAAAGTTAGTTGCATTGTTTAATAGAACCAAACGATTAAATCTATATCTTTGATAGATATTATCGATTATGAACTTTCAACAACTAGAATACGCCTTAGCCGTTCACAGAACCAAACACTTTGGTAAAGCTGCTGAAAGCTGCAACATTACTCAAGCTACGCTAAGTGCGATGATTAAAAAGCTTGAAGAAGAGCTATCCGTTCAATTGTTTGATCGCAGCAGGCACCCCATACAAACTACAGATGATGGAATATTGGTGCTTAAAAAGGCAGAAGATATTTTAGCGAAGCAGCAAGAATTATTTCATTTGAGTCAACTAGACACTGGTGAAATGATGGGAGAAATTCGATTGGGGATTATTCCAACCATTGCCAACTCTCTCTTACCGTTGATACTGCCGAGCATAATAGAGCAGCATCCCAAATTAAAGCTTGTTATTTCTGAAATAACCACCGATGAAATTTTATATCAACTAGCTCACAATCAAATTGATTTTGGATTGCTATCTACACCCATCGAAGATTTGAGTGAGGCATATGAAGAGCAAATCTTGTATTACGAAGCCATGATGGTATATGGAATTTCCGAAACTGATAAAGGTTTTGTTAGCTCTAAAGACGTAGAAAACAAAAAGGTATGGCTGCTAGAAGAAGGGCATTGCTTTCGAAGTCAAAGTATGACCTTGTGCAAGATTCGAGAAAAGAAAGAGCAAACTGAAAACTTACAATTTAAGAGCAATTCATTTGAAACACTATTAAACCTTAGCGATCAAATGGGCGGACTAACACTGGTTCCGGAACTTTATTACAACAACCTATCTAAAAATAGAAAAGCAAAAACTCAATTCTTTCAGAAACCTATTCCCGTTCGGGAAATTAGCCTGCTGGCGATTAAACCCATTTCTAAAAAACGAAGTATGATTAAACTGGCAGAACTCATTCAAGAAATTGTTAAACCTCAGTTAAAAACGACAGCCTTTAAGAATAGCGACTTGAATATAATTGGAATTTAACTATCCATTACGAAGAGAATAAATACAGTTACGAGTCGTTTTAATATATAATGAGCTGATTCTTTTTAATTTAATCACAACTCATATTTAACTCACTACAAACAAGTAAGCTTTTAGTTTATTGCCTTATATTAAGGTTATTCTGGTCCCTTTCAAATAATGGTCTTTTTAAGATATTTCTACAGCACAATTAAATTTAATGGAGTAATCAGTAGTTCTACTTTTTACCTATATTTGTTAGGTAATTGTAATTTATACTATAAGGTCTAAATCCAATTACAAGCATTAATTTAACTCTATTACACTAGTACTATTTATTCAAGCAACCATGAAATTAATAAGCTTTACTCTGTTACTTTTATTTACCCTTTCAGGCTTTTCTCAGGCACCAACTACAGATGCACCAACGCCTCCTGCTCGAAACGCAGTAGATGTAATTTCTATTTTTAGCGGAGCATACAACAATATATCGGGTGCGAATTACAACCCAAATTGGCAACAAAGTGGTTTCGCAACTGCTAGCTCAACGTTCACACCTCCAAACTCAACCAACTCGTTATTGGCATATCCTAACTTTAACTATCAAGGTATTGAATTTAATACTGTCATAGATATTACTGCCATGGATTCGTTGCATCTAGACATTTGGACCGCAGGTGGTGTAGCCCCAAGTTTAGCAGTAATTAGCTCAGGCCCTGAAGTGCCACAGGCAATTTCCAATACAGTAGGATCTTGGCAAAGTATCACTGTTCCGGTTACAGGTATCACAGGAAACCTTGCAAGAGCAATCCAATTAAAGTTTACCGGTGGAAACGGCACAACCAGTGCTATTTATGTAGATAATATTTATTTTTTTAAAACACCCGTTGCTCCGGGAAAAGATGCAACAATCAATGCCTTAGAAGTCACTAACGTTCCGGTAGCTGGTTTTACTCCCAATTCATTGTCATACGATATCGTATTGCCAGGCGGATCAACAGTAGTACCTCAAATCACCTTAGCTACTACCACAGACACCGCTGCAAGTGCTGTTGTTACACAAGCAACATCTATTCCAGATAATGCAACAGTTGTGGTAACTTCACAAGATAATACCGTGAGTCAAACGTACACCGTTTCCTATTATATAGGAGCTCCTCACATAGATGCTCAAACTCCACCCGTGCGCAATGCTATTGACGTAATTTCAATATTTAGTGGTGCGTACAATAACATCAGTGGAGCTAATTACAATCCAAATTGGCAACAAAGCGGTTTTGCAACGGCTAGTTCAACATACACCCCACCAAATTCACCAAATTCAGTATTGGCCTATCCCAATTTTAATTATCAAGGGATAGAATTTAATTCAGTAGTGGATATTAGCGGTATGGACTATTTACACTTGGACATTTGGACGGTTGACGGAGTAACTCCTAGTATATCCGTAATTAGTTCTGGTACAGAAATTCCGCATCCAATACCAAACGGAGATGGTACGTGGCAAAGCATTGATATTCCGGTTGCAGGTATTACCGGAGACCTTACCGGTGCTGTTCAATTTAAGTTTGTTGGTGGCAATGGATTTTCTACAAGAATTTACGTGGATAATCTGTACTTCTGGAAAACAGCTCCTGCTCCTGGAAAAGATTCACGGTTAGGCGCTCTGAGGGTTAATGGAAATCCAATTCCCGGCTTTACTCCCAATACGGCAAATTACAATGTGGTATTAGCCGGAGGAACAACAACAATACCTCCAATAACATTAGCGACCACTGTAGACACCGGTGCCACAACAGTTATAAGTCAAGCAACAAGTATCCCCGGTAGCGGCACCGTAGTAGTAACATCGCAAGATAGCACAGTTGTGCAAACCTATACTGTTAGGTATTTTATCGGAGCTCCTCATGTAAATGCACCAACCCCTCCTGCTCGTAACGCGGTCGATGTGATTTCGATTTACAGCAACTCCTACAACAACATCTCTGGAGCAAACTACAACCCCGATTGGCAACAATCAGGGTTTACTACGGCAAATCCATTATTTGCTCCAGTGAGTGCAACAAACTCAGTATTGGCATATCCTAATTTTAGTTATCAGGGAATAGAATTTAATTCTACTTTAAACATTACCACCATGGATTCTTTACACTTGGACATTTGGACAGTCGATGGAGTTGCGCCGAATATAAGTGTTATTAGTTCAGGCACAGAGATTCCACATCCAATACCAAACGGTGATGGCACATGGCAAAGCATCAACATTCCTGTTGCAGGAATTACAGGTGATCTTACAAACGCCATTCAGCTTAAATTTACCGGAGGAAATGGTTCTTCCACTAGAATTTATGTAGACAACATTTATTTCTGGAAAGGACAACCCGTTGGAATAGAAGAATTTGGTGTAAGTGAATTTAGCGTTTACCCTAACCCTACAAAAGACTTTTGGAAGTTGTCCAATAGTTCAACTATAGAAACGCTAGAAGTATTAGACCTTCAAGGCAAATTACTTCAATCCATAATTGTGAATGCTAATGCAACTACCATTGATGCAACAGCGTTGCAAAATGGAATTTACTTTGTGAGAGTTACTGTAGGGTCTGGAGTAGAAACGCTAAAACTAATCAAAAACTAGAATCAAGAGTTTACCTTTTTCAATCATAAACTCTAAATGTTTATAGCACTAAAGAAGTTCTAAGTTATCTTGGAACTTCTTTAGTTTGTAAACCGTTACATAAAGTAAAAACTTATATTAAATCTGGTGCTTTATGGAAAACCTGACCCTAACCACTCCTGCCCTATTATTTTCGGCTATTTCGCTAATCATGTTAGCCTATACTAATCGCTTTTTAGCCTATGCAGCCATCATTAGAAATTTGCATGATAAGTATCAAACTGAAAAAGATTCTGTGCTTATTGCTCAAATCGAAAATATTAAAAAGCGCTTGTACTTAACACGTTCCATGCAAATTTATGGTATTAGTAGCTTGTTATTGTGCGTATTGAGCATGTTTTTAATTTACATACAGCAGCAAACCGTTGCGATTTATGTGTTTGGTTTGGCGCTGATCTTACTTATCATCTCCTTGGCATTTTTAATTTGGGAAATTCAAATTTCCGTTAAAGCCCTTGAGCACCATATTCATGATCTCGAGAGTAAATAATTCTTTTAAATATTTAAAGAGACCACAATTATTGAATACTGAAATTTTAGAAATAAAAAAGGTCAAGCTTTCACTTGACCTTTTTCAATTCATATAGATAAGCTTGCTTAATACACAATCAGCTTACCTTCTGTCATTTCGTCCATCGCATACTTTAACCCTTCTCTACCTAATCCAGAGTCCTTTACCCCGCCATAAGGCATGTGGTCGATTCTAAATCCGGGAATATTATTCATAATCACTCCTCCTACTTCCAATTCGTCAGAAGCGAGCTTAAAATTCTTCAGTGAATTCGTGAAACCCCTACTTGAAGTCCGTACTTAGAGTCATTTGTCATTTGAATTGCATCTTCAAAGCTATCAGCTCTTTCCAACACGGCTACTGGCCCAAATACTTCTTCCGCAGCTACTTTCATCTTCGGTGTGCTGTTTGTAATTAGTGTTGGAGCGTATAAATTATGTTTGTCACTTGTGACGCTTCCACCTGATAAAATAGTTGCTCCTTGCGCTTTTGATTCCTGCACCCAACTGTCTATTCCGTTCATATGGCCCTTATCAATTACAGGTCCCACAAGAACATCTTGATCTTGGGCATCGCCTACTTTTAATTTACTAATTGACTCAAGTAAAGCCTTCTGAAAGTGGTCGTAAACTTTAGTATGAACGAAGATTCGCTGTGTAGAAATGCAAATTTGTCCGGCATACAAGTACGCACCTTTCGCCACTAAATCAGAAATTCCTTCCACATCAGTGTCTTGGTCCACAATAACAGATGCATTTCCACCTAGCTCAAGCGTAACTTTTTTCTTACCGCAAATTTCTTTCAAATACCAACCTACCTTATCACTTCCAGTAAATGAAAGTTTGGAAACTCGCTCATCTCTTACCAACTTTTCGGCCACAGGAATATCACAAACCAACACATTTACAACTCCTGCCGGATAGCTTGCTTCTTCTAACAATTCTGCAAAAGCCAAGCACGACATGGGCGCTTGTGGTGCAGGTTTTATAACTGTGGTACACCCTGTTGCTAACGCCGGTGCAACTTTATGCATCACCAAGTTCAACGGAAAATTAAAGGGTGTAATGCAAGCAATTACACCAATTGGAAAGCGCTTGGTGAAAGCGGTTTTTCCTTCTCCTGCTCCCCAATCCATCGGAATCATTTCTCCTCCAAAGCGCGTTGCTTCTTCAATGGCTAGTTTTAACGTAGTTAAGCTCCGTTCTATTTCATTGGTTGCATAAGATTTAGGTTTGCCACCTTCATTTATTATTAAGTCAATAAATTCATCTTTTCTTGCTTCTAAACGGTCGTAGAGCTTCTGCATCATTTCAGCTCGTTTGTCTGCCGATCACTTTCTCGTTACTTCAAATGCATCTTTAGCAGAAACAATGGCATCGTCCATCTGCTGCTCAGTTGCATGTGGAATTTTTCCAATTTCAGTTGCGTGGTACTTATCTAAAACCACTTGAAAATCACCGGTTCCTTGGCTCTGCCATTTTCCAATGCGTAGGATAAATTCCCTTTAATGACACACGCTTTGTTTCTCAATTTCAATTGCTTAAAAAATATATTTTCATGCTTCAGCAAAGCATATAAAAAAACTAGTCTTCCTTTCTTCAACTTGAGATATTTAAACGGCTATTTTTTAAGGTTTTTATTACCTTCGCACTTCTAAAATTGTATTCAATTAAAATAAGAAGATATGGATTTTGATGTTGTTGTATTAGGAAGCGGACCCGGAGGATATGTTACCGCAATTAGAGCTGCTCAGTTAGGATTTAAGACTGCAGTAATTGAAAAGGAATCATTGGGTGGTGTTTGTTTGAACTGGGGATGTATTCCAACCAAAGCCCTATTGAAGAGTGCTAATGTATTTGAATACATTCAACATGCCGCAGATTACGGAATTGAAGTAAAAGACAGCAAAGCCAACTTTACAGACGTTATTAAAAGAAGTAGAGATGTTGCCAACGGAATGAGCAGCGGAGTTCAATTCTTAATGAAAAAGAACAAGATTGAAGTGATCATGGGAACTGGTACTTTGAAACCTGGAAAAAAGGTGGAAGTAAAAATGGAAGACGGTTCTTCAAAAACGGTGAATGGCAAGCACATTATAATTGCAACAGGTGGAAGGTCTAGAGTATTACCTAACCTGCCTCAAGACGGGAAAAAGATTATTGGATACAGAGAAGCCATGACCTTGGAAAAAATGCCAAAGAAAATGGTAGTTGTAGGTTCAGGAGCTATTGGCGTTGAATTCGCCTATTTCTACAACGCCATGGGTGTTGATGTAACCATAGTAGAATATGCACCCAACGTTGTTCCTGTGGAAGATGAAGATGTGTCAAAGCAATTAGCACGTACCTTCAAGAAAAACGGAATTAAGATAAAATTAGAATCTGAAGTTACAAGTGTTGATACGAAGGGCGCTGGTTGTAAGGTAACGGTTAAGTCTAAAAAAGGAGAAGAAGTTATTGAGGCTGACATTGTTTTATCTGCCGTAGGTTATGTTGCTAATATTGAAAATATTGGATTAGAAGAAGTAGGTATTGCAACGGACAAAGGTAAGATCATGGTAAATGATTATTACAAGACCAATATTGATGGATATTATGCCATTGGTGATTGTGTTCCGGGACAAGCTTTAGCTCACGTTGCTTCTGCAGAAGGAATTATTTGTGTAGAAAAAATCAAAGGAGAACACGTTCAGCCATTAGACTATGGAAATATTCCAGGTTGTACTTACTGCTCACCTGAAATTGCATCTGTTGGTATGACTGAAAAAGCTGCAAAAGAGGCCGGGTATGAATTGAAAGTTGGAAAATTTCCATTCTCTGCATCAGGGAAGGCAAGTGCTGCCGGACATAAAGATGGTTTTGTAAAAGTAATTTACGATGCTAAATATGGCGAACTCTTAGGAGCACACATGATTGGTGCCAACGTAACAGAAATGATCGCAGAAATTGTAGTGGCAAGAAAACTAGAAACAACAGGACACGAAATGTTAAAAGCAGTTCACCCACACCCTACTATGAGTGAAGCGGTAATGGAAGCAACTGCCGAAGCGTATGGCGAAGTAATTCATTTGTAATTTTCAATTGAGAATTTTTAATGGCTGAATGGAATTGTTTTCTGTTCAGCCATTTTAATTTTAAATAACCTTTATTGAAAATTGAATCATTAAAAATTAAAAATTAATTGAAAAGCTACCTCTCCTTAGTCAAGTTCAGCCACACCATTTTTGCGCTACCTTTTGCGCTGATTGGATATTTTTTAGCAATCGAATACTCTACTATTAGTTTCGATGCAATCCTACTTTTGAAGGTTGTTTTATGCATGGTTTTTGCGCGAAGTGCTGCCATGGCATTTAATCGATATATTGATCGGGACATTGACAAGGCCAATGAAAGAACCGCAACCGTTAGAGAGATTCCAAACGGTAGTGTTAAACCTAAAGCTGCGCTCATTTTTGTAATTGTAAACTGTGTTCTATTTGTTGCAACCACCTTTTTCATAAATGACCTCTGCTTTTATTTATCTCCTATAGCATTGCTGGTTGTTTTAGGTTACAGCTTAACAAAGCGTTTTACTGCACTATGTCATCTTATTCTGGGAGTTGGGTTAGCCCTCGCTCCTATTGGTGCTTATCTTGCGGTAACGGGCAGTTTCGCTTGGCTTCCACTCTACATTTCATTTGCTGTTTTATTTTGGGTTGCTGGGTTTGACATGATTTATGCCTTGCAAGATGAGGAATTTGATAAAAAAATGGGATTAAGTTCCATTCCAGCTAAAATCGGAAGAAGGGCTACCTTAAATCTGTCTGTGTTATTCCATATAGTAACGGCAGGTTATTTAATTGCGGCTGCCTATCACGCCAATGCAGGTTTCCTATTTTGGCTTGGGACAGCAATTTTTATTAGCTTGTTAGTGTATCAGCATCTGTTAGTGAAACCAAACGACCTTTCGAAGGTGAACATTGCCTTCTTTACAACAAATGGTGTAGCAAGTGTCATCTTTTCTATCTTTGTTATATTAAGTTTTTATATTTAAGTATGTTCAACACCAATTTAAATCATTTCTTACAACAATTTGATTCTTATTGGATAAAACTATTAATGGAGTTTGTTTCAGCTTTAGGGTCGGTTCATTTCATTGTTCCCGTAGTGCTCGGAGTTACTTTTGGACTTCATTTTAAAAAAGGAATCGTATTGATTAACATTGTCGCTTGGACCGCAATGTTGACCTTTTTCGCAAAGCAACAAATTGACTACCCGCGCCCAATAGATGTTGACATCACCCTACAGTCAGACGATTACAACAAGCCCGAAACAAATTTAAAAGATAAGTTACCAACAGAAACATTGTCAACTTTTTCAGAGGAAATCCTGAACATTACACGAACTGACGCTCAGAAAAATTATGGTTTCCCATCTGGTCACACTTCTATTCAAGTTGCCCTATGGCTTGGTATGTTTTTTGTTTTCCGAAAAAGATGGATTCTTGTGCTTGGAAGTTTTATCATCTTACTTACCGTGCTTTCTCGCTTGTATTTAGCACATCATTTTTTAGGAGACGTTTTAGGAGGTTTAGCTTTGGGAATTTTTGTCTTAGCAATGTTTGTATTCCTAGTCCAAAAAAGTCGATTCTTGACAGCAAGCATTGCTGATTTTAAAACACTGAGCATAATCTGGCTGCCTCTTTTAGCCATGCCGTTTGTAAGTTTCCTTCCAGGTGCTTTATTGGGTGGCTTATTAGGCATCAATCTTGCAACATTTTTCATATTATTGCAAGGAAACACGCTGATTTTTAGCACGAACACGTTACATCGAGTACTAACCGCTTTTACGATTCTTGGTTTACTGTTTATGGGGTTTTACTTGAGCAATAAACTGTCGTTTAACGGAAACATCTTCTTGGAACTCTTTACTACTATGAGCATCTCTTTTGTAATTATTCGAGGTAGTGTTTTATTGGCAAAGCGTTTGAATTTTATAAGATACAAGCTGTAAGTACATGAAAAAGAAAGTTACCGGTATTGGAGGGATTTTTTTCAAGGTAAAAGACCCAAACAAAACAAAAGAATGGTACGCTAAAAATTTAGGGCTAGTCACCAATGAATACGGATCAGTATTCGAATTTAAAACTGCTGAAGCAGAGGACTTAGCCTATCTCAACTGGAGCCCAATGAAAGAAGACACCACTTATTTTGAACCTTCTAAAAAGGAGTTCATGGTCAATTACAGAGTGGAAAATATTGAAGATTTAGTAGCAGAACTAAAATCTAATGGTGTGACCATATTGGATGAAATTACAAGTTATGAATATGGCAAATTCGTCCACGTTCTAGATCCTGACGGAAACAATATAGAGTTGTGGGAACCAATTGATAGTTCGTTTACTCGACTTTATGGAGGTAAAACGACAAAATAAGGCATAAAAAAACCGCGTAAGCTTACGCGGTTTTCATCTGAATTAATATACTTACTTCAATTTCTTAGCTTCCTCAACTTTCATCTTCAGTACTTGTACCTTTTCAATTGCTTTTGCTATTTTCTCTGACTTGGCACTGTACGTAGCTTCATCAACCTCTCCTTTCTCCTTAGCCTCTTCCAATTTCCTCTGAGCTACTTCAATCTTTTCCATTGCAGCGGCAATTTTAGCCTCCCCTTTTTCCGTCGCTTCAGAAAGCTTAATTGCTTCTTCTTCTTTTTTGTAAGTTGTTTTATCTTCCTTCTTTTCCTTATTTCCCATACCCTCTATAGCCTCTTCTAACTCATCTTTTGAACCCTCTAGATCATCTGCATCTGTAGAATCTTTCACTTTTTTGGCTTTCGATTTAGCAGCCTCCACTTTCGCCTGACCTTCTTCTTTTTTAGCAGCAGCATTTGAATGAGCAGCCTCTTTGTTACCCATTTGCTGTGCTTTTACCTTTTTTTCTTTTACGGCCTTTTCCTTGTCTTCTTTTTCACCCTTATCAACCTTCTCTGACTGTTCAGCTTTCTGTACTTTTTCCTGCTTTTCTTTATTAGACTTAGCATTCATTTTACCTCGAGCAAAACTTGACGTACCAATTACTAATAGAGCAATTAGTGTTACTAGTATATTCTTTTTCATTGTGTTAATTTTAAAGATCGTTTAGTAATTCGTCTAGCTCATCGGCAGACTTTTCAATTTCTTCAGTTGCTTGATGCATTTTTACTGCAGCTGAATCTACGGTTGCAGTAACTTCGTCTGCCGTTTCATCAACATCAGTTTCTGTTGTTTTCTCTCCACCACATGCCATGAATAGCAAAGCAGCGAAGGAAATTGTAAGTATTCCCTTTTTCATTTTAGTATGATTTGTCTGAAATAAAAATAAGGGAAGACCTTAACTTCAAATAATTGTTACTCTATAGGTTATTAACAAAGTTATAAAAAGAAACGAGGGCCCTGCCTAGTACAGAGTTGACTTAGAGAAAGACCTTATTTGCCTCGAATCTGGCCTTCTTGAATAAATCAGTCTGCAAACCTAAGTCTACCTTTTCTTCCTTAGAGTAGTCAACCAAGTTTTCTGTCGCCATATTTCCTGTTAAGTCATCAGCAGCCATGGGACAACCGCCAAAACCTAAAATTGCTCCATCAAACCTTCTACAACCGTTCTTATATGCCGCATCAACTTTCTCTTTCCACGTATCTGGAGTTGTGTGCAAGTGAGCTCCAATTTCAAGACTAGGATACTCCTTAATCAAAACAGAAAAAAGCCGAGAAATAATTTTTGGCTCAGAAACCCCAATAGTATCGCTTAATGCGAATATCTTCAAATCTAATTCTCTCAACCTGTTGATCCAACTAGCAACAATATCTTCGTGAAATAGGTCTCCATAAGGATTTCCAAAGCCCATTGAAATATAAGTTACAAGTTCCTTGTTATGCTTCACACAAAGCTCTTGTATGGCCTCAACCCTTCCTAACGATTGTTCTATACTTGAATTAGTATTTCGTTGCTGAAACGTCTCTGAAATTGAAAATGGATAACCTAAATATTGAATCTCTTCAAAATTAGCAGCGTCTTCAGCTCCTCGCTGATTCGCAACTATTGCCAATAAGTTAGATGAGGTTTCTGACAAATCGAGTTGAGCCAATACTTCAGCAGTATCTTTTAATTGAGGAATGGCCTTTGGAGAAACGAATGACCCAAAGTCAATCGTATCAAAGCCAACCTTCAACAAGGTATTTATATAAGCTGCCTTCGTTGCTGTTGGAATAAACTCATGTATCCCTTGCATGGCATCTCTCGGACATTCAACAATCTTAATTTTACTCATCCATTAATTATTTGAAAAGTGCCTCACCAGCCCTTTGTTTATTCTTTTTACCATACCAGGACCTTCATAAATAAAACCCGTGTAAATCTGAACTAAATCCGCACCTGCATTTAATTTCTCAATGGCATCTTCCGCAGTATAAATTCCACCCACTGCGACAATAGGAAAGGACTTATTCGATTTATTTGAAAGATAACGCACTACTTCCGTTGATCTATTCCTAACTGGTTTTCCACTCAAGCCACCAGCTCCAATACCTTCAACTTCTGAGTCATCTGTATGTAAGTTTGAACGGTCAATGGTTGTATTGGTTGCTATAATTCCGTCAATTTTTGTCGAATCAACTATTTCTACGATATCGTCCAACTGCTCGTTTGTTAAATCCGGAGCAATCTTCAATAAAATAGCTTTTCTCTTCGATTTTGCGTTATTCAAATCCTGCAGTGTTTGCAACAATTTAGTTAAGGGTTCTTTATCTTGCAACTCTCTCAAATTTGGCGTATTGGGAGAACTAACATTCACTACAAAATAATCTACATAATCGAATAGCTTCTCAAAGCAAATGACATAATCATTAATTGCTTCTTCATTTGGGGTGACCTTATTCTTTCCAATATTACCGCCAATAATTTGGTTTGGATTTCGGTTTTTTAATCGCTCAATCATTTGGTCTACTCCGCCATTGTTAAAACCCATACGATTGATTAACGCTTCATCCTTTGGCAATCTGAAGAGCCTTGGTTTAGGATTACCGTCTTGAGCTAAAGGCGTTACAGTGCCAACTTCTATAAATCCGAAACCCAAACAACCCAACTCTTCATAAAGCTTCGCGTCTTTATCAAAACCTGCTGCGAGGCCTATTGGATTGGGGAATTTTAAACCAAACAATTCTTTTTCAAGTCGAGTATCTGAAACAGAGTAAATTCTTTTCGCAAAAGATTTTGATATGCTGCTTTTTAATAATATTTTTAACCAACCAAAGACCTTATAGTGAATCGTCTCGGGGTCTTGCTTAAAAAGCAATGGTTTAACAATTATTTTATACATGGTACAAATTTCTGAATCAAAATTACATCTAGATTTTCTCGAACCGAACAATAAAGGTCAATATTTATGAACCACCCCAAGCTAAAAGAGTACACCCTAGTTGAGCAGCTTGAATATATAGATTTATATAGCAACCCTTCAAGCGACACGCTCATTGCTCGATTTAAAGAGTCGACTGTGGTTAGCGAAAAGATGGCCAAAGAGTCACTAGACCTTGTACTGAGAAAAATAAAAAACCATACAACCTACGGAATAACGGATTTAAGCGCCAAATCTATCGATTTCACGAACGAGGCTAAAAACTGCTATAGAAAAAACATGGACAAAGAGGGAGTAACGCTAAATGCGGTTGTTGTCAAAGACGTTGCGCTTAAAATTATAGCCAACACCTACGCGCGTTTCGATCGACCACGAATTCCAACTCGAGTATTTACAAGTTTAGCTAATGCTGAGCGTTGGATTGCAGAGGCTAAACCCTAATTAGTGAGCTCATCAAAGGTTCCATCACTGTAAAAAACCACAATCTTCTTTATTTTTTTATTCCCAACAGCCGAGTTGTATAACACTGTTTCTTCAGCTTCCTTTTGCTGAGGTGCCGCTATTGGTTCAGAAGCAACTTCAATCGGCTTTACCACGTTGACTTCTTCTTCAGTTTCTTTCGGCGCAGTGCCAATATTTGTTTTGCCATTAATCAACCAAGTAGAATCTACTTTAGGAAAACGGTTCAGCACTTTTTGAATAAACTCTAAACTTGGTTTATTTCTTCCAGAAAGAATGTGAGAAACCGACGAACGTTGCACTCCAATTTCATCCGCGAATTGCGATGCTGTCATTGAATTTAATTTCATCACATACCTAAATCTTTCAATTAAATCCATATTTCCGCTTGTTACAATTGTCAATCTTATTATACGTTACAAATGTAATTAATTTAGGTTACATTTGTAATTTACATTTGCAACTTCCTATAAAACTAAGTCCAACAACCCGAATTAGCTTAAACTATAACTTTATGTTGAGCTCGTTAACTATTGATTATATATATTTTGTGAAATAAATATTGCAAGAACAATAAATTGAACTTTAAACTACGTTTAGCTCTAAATAATTATTCACAATTAGACAAAAAAATAGGAGTTACATTTGTAACTCCTATTACATTTGTAATCTCTGTTGCTATTTTGGTAATCTCACGCTAACTCCAACCGCATGATAATTCATCACTCTGTTCAGCCCCCAACCATAGGAATAATCCAGTTGAATATAGTCTGAAATGAGATACGTCATACCCGCATCCATATTATTTTCCCATTCTTCGAATTCAACATAATCTCCGAATGCTTCAACATACAACCCTACCCGATCACTTAAGCTAACACCATAAACCAGTGTATAGGTTAAATTTCCTTCCCCATATCGAACAAGCCCCTCATCGTTAAAATCTAAATTCACGTTGTTGTATCCTATATTAGCACTCAAACTTTTATTCTCTGATAAATTATACGCTAAGCTCAGCTTACTAACAACCCCGTATAGTTGGTTTGAAATTCCTCTGGAACCCGTTGGTATACGAGCATCTGCCAATAAGCCAATGACAACCGCCGCGTCATTACTAGTTAATTGATACTTTAACCCTATTTGTAAATTTTCTGTACCAGTAACTTTTCCAATCTCTTCTTGCGTTGAGTTATTGATTGTTTTATAGGATACTAGTTCATTTACCACCCTTAACTCTAACTTCTTAGCTATTCCAATCCGAAATAAATTTGTAGGGAACACATTACGGTGTTGAGAAAAACCACGAGCGATTTCACTTCGTTCAAACAGTAGCCCACTTTCAATTTGAATCGTTCCCTTTGGCACTGCATTTGGTGATACGGCTTGGGTGGGTCGGTCAGTAATAATTTTATTTTCAGTTATTTGAGCAGTTAAGCCCACACACGAAAACAACAAAGTTGATAAAAGTAGTTTTTTCATATTAAATTTAGATGAGTCTAAAAAATTTATTAGACGATTACAATTAACTTTGCCTCAAAAGTACACATGACTTCTTTAACCGAAGAAAATTATTTAAAAGCAATTTACACATTGATCAATGCTGTCGATAAAAAGGCATCGACCAATGAGATTGCTAAGAAAATGGAAACAAAAGCTTCTTCAGTAACAGACATGCTAAAACGTTTAAATGAGAAGGGGCTGGTTGACTATGAAAAGTATAAAACGGTTCAAATTACCGAAAAGGGCAAGCAAGTGGCCATTTCAATTATTCGAAAACATAGACTTTGGGAGTATTTTCTAGTCGAAAACCTAAATTTTGGTTGGGATGAGGTACATGACATAGCAGAACAATTAGAACACATTGAATCGATAGAACTCACCAATAAGTTAGATGAATTCTTAGGTTTTCCAAAGTTTGACCCTCATGGAGATCCTATCCCAAACAGTAAAGGCGTTTTTCCAAGTAGAGAAAGCAAAAAGTTAAGTGATGCTAAAATCGACTCGGAAATTGTCATTATTGGTGTGGAAGACCACTCCACTAACTTCTTAAACTTTTTAAGTGAAATGAATATTGAGTTAGGAACAGAATTGAGCATAAAAACAAAACATTCCTTCGATAATTCAATATTGGTCGTTAATTCCGAAAATCAAAAAATAACTCTATCTCAAAAAGTTGCAAATAATCTATTTATAAAAATAAAACATGAAAACTAAGATCATCATTCTATTGACTGCCTTTGCTTTATTTTCCTGTAAAGTAGAGAAGAAAGATGCAAAGAAAGAAATTGAGACAATTGTTTGTACTACAGGAATGTTGGGCGATGCTGTAAAAAATATAGTCGGCTCTAACATGGAAGTAATAACCCTCATGGGACCTGGCGTTGACCCTCATTTATACAAAGCAACTCAAGGCGATTTAAAATCATTAACGAATGCCGACGTCATTATCTACAATGGTCTGCACCTTGAAGGTAAAATGGGTGAAGTATTTGAAAAACTAGAAAAGCAGAAACATATTATTGTAGCAACTGCAGGATTAACGGAAGCAGACTACATTAATAACACTGAATTTCAAGGAGCTCAGGACCCTCATATTTGGTTCGATGTTGCGCTTTGGACTAAGGCGGTTCAATTTATAGGAGCTGAATTGGCACTGCTTTCTTCGGACTCTGTTAAAAAACAAATTCAAATGAATACGGAGAACTACACCAACCAACTCTTTCAGTTAAATATGGACGTGGTCACTCAAGTTTCTGCATTAGATTCTACTGAACGAATATTAATCACAGCGCACGATGCGTTCGGCTATTTTGGAAGAGCTTATAATTTTGAAGTAAGAGGTTTACAAGGCATATCAACTACTTCTGAATACGGACTTAAAGACGTAAGCGACTTGGTGAACTATATAGTTGAAAATAAAATTAAAGCAGTCTTTGTAGAAAGCTCAGTATCTGAAAAATCGCTGCAAGCCGTGGTTGAAGGTTGTTTACAAAAATATCACCAAGTAAGAATTGGTGGACAGCTATTTAGTGATACTATGGGTGAAGCAGGAACACCGGAAGGAACTTATGTTGGAATGGTAAAACACAATGTAAAAACCATAGTAGAAGGTTTAAAATGAGGACTTCGACTATCGCTCAGTCAGACAAAAAATAAATGAAGAATAACAAATGTGGAGTGAGGACTTCGACTGTCGCTCAGTCTGACAAAAAATAAAATAAAAACAATTGAATGTGAAATGAGGACTTCGATAACCGTTTTCAGACAAAATAGAATAAATGATTAGTATAGAAACACATAACCTAACAGTATCTTACAACCGGAGGCCGGTATTGTGGAATATTGATTTCGAATTACCTACAGGTAAAATAATCGGAATTATTGGCCCAAATGGTTCAGGAAAAACCACCCTTCTGAAAGCAATTATGGGACTGGTTCCAACAAGTAGTGGCTATGTTAAAATATTTAATCAAGATTTAGAAGATGTCCGATCACGAGTTTCCTACGTTCCGCAGCGTGAATCGGTTGATTGGGACTTCCCTGCATCTGTTATGGATATCGTATTAATGGGGAGGTATAAAAAGAACAATTTATTTAAAAGAATTACCAAAGCAGACCGTGACATAGCAGCCGAAGCGCTTGAGAAAGTGAATATGTTAGAATTTAGCAATCGTCAAATTTCTCAGCTAAGTGGCGGTCAACAACAGAGGGTATTTATTGCACGGTCACTAGCCCAAGGAGCAGATTTATACATTATGGATGAGCCATTTGTAGGTGTTGATGCTGCAACAGAAGAGGCAATTCTAAACCTTTTGCACGATATGAAAAACCAGGGAAAAACAGTTGTCGTGGTGCACCATGATTTGCAAACAGCCAAAGACTTTTTTGATTGGATTGTTTTACTGAACACCAGGATGGTTGCTGCCGGGCCTAAGGAAGAGATTTTTAATAAAAAATTACTACAAGAAGCTTACGGAGGTAAACTGAATGTGTTGAGTCAGGTTGGTGATTTAATGAAGGAAAAGGCATTTAATGTTAGAGAAAAATAATTTTTAATCATGAATTTTCAATTCTCAATTAAAATATTGCATTCTGAACAATGAACAATACAGACTAAATAAAGACTTTTGAAAATAAATATTGCACTTATAATACTGAACAACAAAGGTATTAATTATTAAAAACTAAAATATTCATAATTGAATAGCACGTTCCAATTTCTTTCTTTTTCAGACCCCAATGTACTTTTTGTGGTATTGGGTACCATGCTCTTAGGAGCTTCTGCTGCTATTGTTGGTTGCTTTTCGTTTCTTAGAAAGCGAGCACTTGTTGGTGATGCAATCGCCCACAGTATTTTACCGGGTGTGTGCTTGGCTTTTATGGTTTCAGGAAGTAAAAATCCGCTGTACTTAATTATCGGAGCGTTTATAACCGGCTGGCTTTCGCTATTATTAATAGACGGAATTACAAGAACCACCAAGCTGAAGAGTGACACAGCAATTGGAATCATACTCAGTGTTTTTTTCGGAGTGGGAATTTTACTCCTTACTTCCATACAGCATTCTGGAAACGCTTCGCAAGCAGGTTTGGATAAATTTTTATTTGGAAAGGCCGCTTCGTTAACAAAAGACGATGTTTATGTATTTGGAACCATAGCCGCCATTTTAATTCTTGTTGTAATTCTGTTTTACAAGGAGTTTAAATTAATTTCTTTCAATCCTGACTACGCAAAAGTCATTGGCTTACCGGTCCGTTTTTTAGAATTTATGTTGGCTACCATTACCGTTCTTGCTGTTGCTGTTGGAATTCAAGCAGTTGGTGTTGTACTCATGGCGGCTTTGCTCATTACACCTGCCTCTGGTGCACGTTTTTGGACCGATAAGTTGGGTGTAATGATTTTAATTGCCACATTTTTTGGCGCCATTTCAGGATTTTTAGGTTCTTACATTAGTTATGTAGCTCCCGCAATGCCAACTGGACCTTGGATTGTCATGTGCTTGTCATTATTAACCGTTGGCTCCATTTGGTTTGCCCCAAAAACTGGTATGCTAGCAAGGTTTCGTGTGCAACAAGATAATCAACGCAAAATATTGATTGAAAATGTGTTAAAACTTTTTTACCACTTAGGAGAAAAAGACGGAGGATTCAAAAAACAACGAAGCATCAAGGTTTTATTAGCGACTCGTGATCTGCGGATGAAAGAACTAAAAAGAGGTTTACTCTTGCTTAAAAAAGAAAATTGGCTGCGCAAAAAAGGAGACCATTGGGTAATTACAGAAAGTGGTTTAAATGAAGCAAAACGAGTCATTAAGTTACACCGCTTGTGGGAAATGTATTTGAACCAACGACTAAAATTAGAGCCAGATCATGTACACAATGATGCTGAAGCCATTGAACACATCATTACACCAGAATTAGAACGACAGTTGGAGAAGGAATTGAATTACCCAACCAAAGATCCTCACCAGAGCACAATCCCTTACGTAGAATAATGGAAGCATTTTGGATCATATTAGTAGGCTCATTGATAGCCGTTTCTTGTGCCTTGCTAGGCTCTTACCTTATTTTGAGAAAAATGGCCATGGTTGGCGATGCCATTTCGCATGCAGTTTTACCTGGAATTGTCATTGCCTATTTGTTATCGGGTTCTCGAGAAACCCTACCCATGTTAGTGGGTGCAGCAGCTTTGGGCGTATTGACTACAGTGCTCATAGAACTTTTTCACAAAAAGTCTAACTTACAGATGGATGCCTCTATTGGCATAACATTTACCTGGCTGTTTGCCATTGGTATTATCTTGATCTCCTTATTCGCAGGTCAGGTTGACTTGGATCAAGATTGTGTGCTATATGGGGAAATTGCTTACGTCCCACTCGACTTGTGGATTACGGAAAGTGGCTACAACATGGGCCCACGGACCGTTTGGATAGCATCTGGTTTGTTGTTGCTGTTACTTTTATTTATATGGCGAGGCTACAAAGGCCTATTTATCACCACTTTTAATGAGGAGTTCGCTAAAGCATTAGGAATTGGAGTGGCCTTTTGGCATTATGCGTTAATGGGTGCAGTTTCTTTAACTACAGTCATCTCTTTTGAATCTGTGGGAGCAATTTTGGTTGTTGCGCTTTTAATCGTGCCACCTGCAACTGCCTATCTAATCACGACTGACCTCAAAAAAATGCTACTCCTCTCTTCCATCTTTGGAATATTGAGTGCTATTGGAGGCTATTATTTAGCTAGTCTTATAAATGGGTCTATAGCTGGAGCCATTGCAAGTGTTGCCGGGTTTCTATTTTTATGCGTTTGGGTTTTGGAATTGCTAAGAAAGAAACGTGTAATTAGTATCTAGCGTTTAGTTAGTAGTAAATCGTTCCAACTGTAAACAGTTTTACCAGTTCCATGAATTTTTAGAGCACCTAAGCAACAGTTTTTCATTATTTTGCGTCTGTAATTTAGATTTTAAGAATCTAATAACAAACCCAATGAAAAAACTACTCCTACTTTTTACCCTTACTTCTTTTTTATTTACTGCTACCTCGCAAGTCGCTCGACTACAAGAAGATTTTAACGCTGCTGCTCTGCCAACAGGCTGGACCAATACTGCCGTAACCGGTTCACAAAGCTGGAGTTTTGGAATTAACGGTTCTACTGCCAACGCCGGAAATAATAACTTAGATGGAACGGCCATGGTATGAATTTGAGAAATGCTTTTGAGCGAAATAAAAATTTAACCAAAAAAATATCTGAAAAGTACAATTCCACAATAGATCAAAACTCAAAGTACATTAATTATCCTAAGTTGCATGTAGAATAAAAAATCACTGCACACCACATGGTATTAAGTTATAGTGGCATCATTAAGTTATCAAACTCCTACTCTATTTGATAAGTTCGCAAAACATGCTTGCAGATTTTGTATTTTTTTGCTGCGTAACTATCTAGCTAATCCATTTGGTATTTTCTTAAAAAAATCAATTTTTAACTCAAATTAGATTTAACTTGAAATAAAGCAACAAAACAAACACGAGTAAGTGTTGTTACAAGAAGTCATGACGTCAAAAACAAAAAGCGTTTTAGCTAAGATTTTTAATTACTTCCTATCGGAAAAAACAGAAAAGAAAACAGAACGCGTTATTCTGTTTATTGCTTTGGCAAGTTTCTTTGTTCACTTAGCGATAATTTATTCGCTGAAGTTTGATTTAATTCAACTAGAAACCAATTCAGAATTGCTTAAAAACCCGATTTCAGCAATTTACACCCCTTTTTCGTTCATCCTTATTTACGAGGTTTACCTCTTAATTTATTACCTACCAAGGTCTTTCACCACATACATCACAAAGCAGTACGAAATTATTACCTTAATCATCATTCGTAAATTATTTAAAGACTTATCTACTTTAGAGCTTACCTCAAATTGGTTTGAAATTAAAGATGACCTTCAATTTACTTACGACATTGTAGCGTCTATTTTATTGTTCTATTTAATCTATCTCTTTCAGAAGCAGGGTCAAAAGAAATTGGTTCGAAATGATGCATTTAAGTCATCCATAAAAGGATTTGTAGATAAAAAAAAGATACTCGCCCTCGCCCTTATCCCTCTATTTTTTGGAATGGCCATTTATACCTTTACTGATTGGTTTGCCGGGATTCAAGCCTCATCTAATAACTTAGAGCCTTTCAAGAGCATTAACGACTTGTTCTTTGATGAATTTTTCACCATCTTAATTTTAGTAGACGTGGTATTGCTCTTAATCTCTTTCTTTTACACCAATAAATTTCATAAAATCATCAGAAACTCGGGGTTTGTAATCTCTACCATCTTAATCCGCATGTCCTTTGGGGTAAATGGATTGATTAGTACCATACTGATTGTATCTGCAGTTCTTTTTGGACTAGCAATACTTACCATTCATAATAAATACGAGGCGAATAATTCGTTAAACGGCCCACAGCGACAAAAAGATTAAAGAATAGGAACTCTTTTAGTAACATAATTTATGCAGTGCATGAAGTACGTTCTGTTTTTAACTGTTGTAATTTATCTATTAAAATTCAGTTTCAACCCATTACGCCAACGAGCAATAAAGGGTTAATTTTGGAATTCAATTAACCTCAAACAGCCAGCCGTTAAAGCTCGCACTGCGAATGAAATACTTAAAGTTTTTTCCTTTTTACCTGTTATCTATCATTCCACTGCGAGTGTTATATATTCTTTCAGATTTTATGTACCTGGTAGTTTATCATGTAATGAAATACAGAAGAGCTGTGGTTCAAACAAATCTCAAAAATTCCTTTCCGCATAAATCGTTGACAGAAATAACGGCGATTGAGAAAAGGTTTTACAAGCATTTTTGCGATACCGCCTTCGAATCCATAAAAGTGTTAACGTTAGGCAAAAAAGCCATTAACCAACGATTCAACATCAAGAACACACCACTAATCGAATCCTTACACAAGGATAATAAAAGCATTATCTTGTACACCTCACATTACGGAAATTGGGAATGGTTTAGCTTCCTACCCCTATTCTTACCGTATCAGGTTCAGGCTTTTTACCAAGAGGTATCCAACAGTTATTTCAATGACTTTGTGTTGGTTCTTAGAAGTAGATTCGGCGTGCAATGCGTGGAATCTAAGCAAGGGTATAAAACCATGGTTAACATGCAACAAAAAGGAGTGTTAACAGCAACCTGCATGATCGGTGATCAAAGTCCTAGAAAAAAATCTTCGAAGCATTGGATGACCTTTTTGAACCAAGAAACAGCGTTTTTAGTTGGGGCAGATCGAATTGCTGAAAAATTGAACCAAACGGTTTTGTATGTTTCAGTCCAAAAGCCTAAAAGAGGGAACTATGAAATTGAATTCATACCATTAGACGATGCTAATCAAAATGATAGCAATGAATTAATCACTAAATATGCCAACTTATTAGAGCGCTCCATCATGGAAAAGCCGGAGCTTTGGTTATGGAGCCACAGGCGTTGGAAATTAGCTCCCCCAAGGTTGTAAAATTTTCAAAATCGCAGAGGTAGAAAAAGTTTCATAGATTATATTTTGAGTTCAGAACGAATACAGCTTGGGTTAAATGGGATATTCACCTTTTGACGAAATTTATTTCTAAAGCCTTAGAAAATTCTGATGTTTCACTAATAAGCTCTATTTTGAAAACAAAATGCGATTTACATGAAAATATTAAGTACAACACAAATACAAGCATGGGATGAGTTCACTATTAAGCAAGAAAACACAGAATCCTTGGCGCTAATGGAGAAAGCGTCAAACACTTTCGCAATTTGGTTCATGAAACAATTTCCGGATAAGGCCAAGACGGTTTATGTCTTTTGTGGCAATGGCAATAACGGTGGTGATGGTTTTGCGATCAGTCGGCTACTGATTCAAGCAGATTACCAAGTGAATGTGTTATTGCAAGCCAAACCGAACAAAAGGTCAAAAGACAATGAGACAAATCTCGAGATTCTCCAAAACATGAGTCAGTTAAAGCTTTGGGAGATAGCTCGTTTGGAAGACGTTCCAACCATCGAAAAATCATCTATCGTGATAGATGCACTTTTTGGAACTGGACTAAAAGGTGAGCTAAGAGGATTTTTCAAAGATCTAGTTAAATTCTTAAATGATTTGAATTGCAAACGGGAATCTGTGGACATTCCTACCGGATTGCAAGGAGAAATTCATTCAAGAGGCGTTATTTTTCAAGCAGATTGTACTTTCTCCTTCGAACAACCCAAGTTGGCCTTCTTATTCCCCGAAAATCAACAATATATTGGGAAATGGACTGCAAAAAGCATCGGTCTTTCAGAAAAATATTACTCCCAAGAAACTACAACGAACTTTTTATTGACCAAAAAAATAGCACAATCACTAACTAAAAAAAGAGGAAAGTTTGAACATAAAGGAAATTTTGGCCACGCATTGCTCCTAATGGGAAGTAAGGGAAAAATCGGAGCTGCAGTACTTTCTAGCTATGCATGTATGAGAGCAGGGAGCGGACTTACACTCCATCTTGCGGGTATAGTGTTTTACAAACATCAATCCCAGAAGTGATGGTTATTGCAGATGAAAAGGAAGATTATATTTCATGTTTGCCAGAAACTGAAGGATACACAACCATAGGCTTAGGTTGCGGAATAGGAACAAACCAAGAGACTCAAAGCGTTGTATTTGATTTAGTCAAATCCGCAACACAAGCTTTAGTATTAGACGCAGACGCTTTAAACAGTATTGCTAAAAATAAAGCGATATTAAGTGAAATACCGAAAAACTCTATCTTGACGCCACATCCTAAAGAATTTGAACGATTGTTTGGTAAAACTGCTAATGATTTTGAACGAAATGAACTTCAACGAAAAAAATCGATTAATCTGGGTTGTTACATATTGTTGAAAGGAGCTCACAGTTGTATTTCCACTCCTGAAGGGAACTGTTATTTTAATACAACCGGAAACCCTGGAATGGCTACCGCCGGAAGTGGAGATGTTTTAACCGGTATCATCACAGGATTATTAGCTCAAAGTTACTCTTCAAAAGCTGCAGTATGCTTAGGAGTTTATTTACACGGCTTGGCAGGAGATTTAGCAGTAGAAAAGTTGGGAGAACAATCTTTACTTGCAAGAGATCTTATTAAATACCTTCCGTAAGCAACTATGCAACTTAACTCTAGACCAACGTGAGTTAATCGTTTTTTGTTATAATAAAGTTATTATTTTTTAACACTTTTTGTCAATCGATTGGAACAAAAGATTAAACAATTTTTTATATTTCAGGTTAAATAAATCTAACCTGAACAAAAAAAACATGAAAAATTTAAAAAGAGTATTATGGATTTTCTTTGCAGCTGCATTAACAACAGGTTTTTATGCGTGTGCAGATGACGATGAAACAGACCCGGTAACACCACCAGCGGCAACAGGGCTCACACAGAACATTGCTGAAATTGCACTTGGAGACTCTAGAACTGATAGTTTAGTTGTTGCGTTGAGTGAAGCAAATTTAGTTTCTACCTTTCAAGGTTCAGGAACTTTTACAGTTTTTGCTCCTACCAATCAAGCGTTTGTAGACTTGTTAGCAACTGACCCTAATTGGAATAGAATTTCTGACATTGATGCGACTACCTTAACAAACGTTTTATTATATCACGTTATGGGTTCAAAAGTAATGTCAGGAGATTTAACTGATGACACTTATGCAATTACATTGAATGAAAGAGCACCACAAAGCGATGAATATACAGTTATTGAGGTGGATGTAACAGGTGGAGTAACATTGAATAACTCAGCAAATGTAACTGCTGCAGATATTGAAGCTACCAACGGGGTGATTCATATTATCGACGAAGTATTACTTCCAGCAAATATTGTAGACATTGCATTAGACGATGAGCGATTTACATCTTTGGTAGCTGCTTTATCACGATTTGGGACGACTTATACTGGTATACTTTCAGGAACAGGCCCTTTCACAGTGTTTGCTCCAACCAATGATGCATTTCAAGCATTGTTAGATTCTGATCCAACTTGGAATACGTTAAATGACATTCCACAAACAACTCTTGAAGCGGTATTAGATTATCATGTTATTGTGGGCTCAAACAATCGAGCTGGAGACTTAACACAGAATCAAGTATTAACTACTAGGTCTACCAGAACTTTATCAGTAAGCTTAATGAATGGACCTCAATTAATTACATCAAGTTCAACGCAAGGTAATGTAGACATCATTGTAACTGACGTTCAAGGAACAAACGGTGTGATTCACGCTGTTGACCAAGTTTTACTACCGTAATTATACTGTACAAAAGCATATTGATAAAAGAGTTGCACAACTGTGCAGCTCTTTTTTTTTGCACAAAATCTTCATTTTAAAGTCCCCATTAATTGCGAAGTTTGTAGGCTATGAAAAACTGTATTGTTTTAATTTTTGTAATGGCTTTAGGAATTGCTAAAAGTCATGCACAAAAAGACTACACATGGTGGAATGAACAACACAATTGGGATGGATTTAGACATTGGACCTCGTACACCAAACTTACCTCTAAATACATGGGACCAAATGCGCTGCCAGTACCTGACTCTAAAAAAGGAATTTTACCCACACAGACTCAATTAAAAGTAGCTGGTGAAGGTCATTTCTCAGACGGTGATAATACTCAGAACTTGTTTAGTTCTTTTTATCTACCATTATTTACCGAACGGGTAGGTTTTCAACTAGAAATGGTTCCAATAGAGTTTTACAAATTAGACGACAAAACCCGTGACGAAAGGGTTTCTAGAGAATTGGTAAGTGAAGGTAGCACCGCTGGTGATTTATACATAGCTACCTTCATTCAATTAACCAAAAATCATGAAAAGTTACCTGACATGGTTTTGGGAGTTAATTTTAGAACTGCTTCAGGAGCTAATTTAGACGAGGCTCGATTTACGAATACTCCCGGATATTTTTTCGATTTCTCTGCGAGTAAAGAGATCACTTTCAACGGTAAGCACATTCAATCCATTCGACCACATGCCCTAGCTGGCTTTTATGTATATCAAACCTATTTGGAAAATAACTACCAAAACGATGCATTTATGTATGGTTTAGGAGTAGACGTAAATTCTAAAAAACTTACCTACGAAGCATCCCTGAATGGTTATGTGGGATATTTAAATGACGGAGACCGTCCAATGGTTGCCAGAATTGGTGTTGGAAGCAACGACCCAGACAAAACGAACTTTGGAGTACGCATTCAACAAGGTATTTTTGATCAACAATACACTACTGCGCGAGTCTACTGCATATTAAAGTTAAAGAAGTGGAAAATTCACGAGTAGTTTATTCTAAAGCTGACCATAAGCATCCTTTTCTATAAAATTACTGTTACGAATGAACCACACCATCTCCAACTTACAATTACAAGTGATTGTTTTGAATAAAGGAACAGAGATAGCTAGTATAAAGTCAAAATCAACCGAGAAAGAGTACATATGGCAAGCCGATCCGGCTATTTGGGGAAGTCATGCGCCAGTTCTTTTTCCGGCTATCGGTTCTTTTAAAAATGATATGTGCACCATAAATGGGAAAGAGTATTGTATTCCAAAACATGGTTTTATTCGGCACAATGAAAATATTGTTTTAAAGAAGAGAACAACTACTTCGCTTCACTTCGAATTAGAATGTTCCGAAGAAACGCTAAAAATCTATCCTTTTAAATTCAAGTTTTACATTACATTTGAATTGAATAAGAGCAAATTAGTGGTGTCACATAAAGTTGAAAACTTAGATGATGGGGAAATTTTCTTTTCATTAGGAGCTCATCCAGCATTTAATTGTCCTATAAATGAAGGCGAAGTGTATTCTGACTATTTCTTGGAGTTTGAGAAAACTGAACACGCTTCAAGAACACTGCTCTCTCAAAATGGGCTGATCTCAAATCGTACCGAGTTAGTATTAGACAACACCAATGTATTGAACCTAACTCCTACTCTTTTCAACGAAGATGCATTAATTTTTAAAACGTTGAAATCTAAAAGAGTTAGTTTAAAAAGTCGAAAATCAAATCAAGTGCTAACCGTAAGTTATTCTGATTTTAACTATTTAGGTGTTTGGGCTAAGCCAAACGCTCCGTTTGTTTGCATAGAACCATGGTTGGGTATTGCAGACCATGAAAACACAGATGGTGATTATTTGAAAAAAGACGGATTAATCAGCTTACCAAAAGGTAAAATCTTTGAGGCAAAGTATTCGATTGAGATTGAGGAATAAAATCTAGTATTGCTTCAATTGAAACAATTAATTCTCTATTGATATTTATTTCTTTTGGGTTTTACAAAAAAAATTATATCATAATAAATTGAAAATAAATAGATTAAAATAACATCATTAATTAACACATAACTTTCTTATGTATAAAACTTGTATACTTAAGATTCTTATGTATATTTGTCCTATGTATTCATCAGAACTAATAAAAGGAACCTTAAAAACCATCGTGCTAAACTTGTTGCGCGACAAGGGTAGAATGTATGGTTACGAAATCACAGCTAAGGTCAAAGAATTAACAGAAGGCAAAATTCAAATAACAGAAGGTGCTCTGTATCCTACCTTACACTCACTCGAAAAAAACGGTGAGTTGGAAACAGAAAAGGAGTTTATTGGGAAGCGAGTGAGAAAGTATTACTCACTAACTTCACAAGGCCAAGAGACTGCGAGCCAGAAAGTAAATGAATTAGCCGACTTTATGAACACCATGAAGTTTCTGTTGGACTTAGAACCAAAGCTAGGAAATGCATAGCCTTAGTGACGTAGAGGTTGATTTTATTGAAAGTGATCTCAAATCACGAGGGATTGTTTCGGAGGATTTACGAGACAATCTCTTGGATCACATCTGTTGCATTATTGAAAATGAGAAACGGGAAGAAACTGATTTCTATGAATACTATGACCGTATTCTTCCTCGATTTTTCAAAAAAGAACTCTCTGAAATACAGACCGAAACAGATAATTTATTAAAATTTAAAAACTTTTACATCATGAAAAAAATATTGAACTATTCAGGTGCCGCAACCGTGGTACTAACAATTCTTGGAGCTTTATTTAAAAGCTTCCATTTACCGGGGGCAGGAATTCTAATTATTCTAGGTGGCTTTTCGTTTAGCATTATCTATTTGCCGCTGCTTATTATTTTAAAATTGAAAGACGAGGAGTCTAAAATTGACAAATTGGTTCAAAGTTTTGGGCTAATTCTAGCCATATTTTTGACTGCCGGAGTCTTATTTAAAATTATGCATTGGCCCTATGCCAACAATTTAATGTTCTACTCTACCCTATTATTTACGTTCATTTTCGTGCCAGTTTACTTTATTACCCGGTTTCGAAATCCAGAAAAAAAGTTTAATACGGCTGTAAACTCTGTATTAATGATTGCTGTCGGCGGAATTTTCTATTCCATGTTCGACATGAGTTATAGCAAAAAGTATGAACAACTAATGGTGGCAAATCACATTTACATCCATGAGAATGCTGAGAAATTGAGGAATTCAAATAAAAGGCTGCTTCAAAATGAAGCAACCAATAGTGAAGCACAAAATTTTCATCAACTCTCGCAAGAACTGAATAATTCCATTGAAGAAATGGTCAAAAAAATTTCGGAGAGTAACTCAACAAGAGATGTACTTCAGTTTGTAAACAGCATGGATGAGAAAGTGAACAGCTACAACATTCAAGTTGCTGAATTGAACATTCAAGAGTTGAGCGCAATTGAGATAAAACCTTTCAAAAGACTCAACGAAGTAAATTCAGAATTAGCAATAAATGTGCTTTCTAGAACTCAGCAACAAATTGCTGTAAATGAAAATTGTTATTTAACAAATTTATTGGCGCAGAAATAAAAGAGTAGTTAAACACTTAATTATGCTAAATCCCTTTGCAGTAGCGAAGGGATTTTTTATCTTCAATTATTTTTTTGATTTGATGTAGTAGCTAATATTAGTTATAGTCCTTTTAACCATTAATTAGTACCTTTGACTAATCTTAGAGCTTGTTTAAAAAACAAGTTAATCATAATTAAGTAGTTAAAATGAGTAAAGCCTTATTCAAGACTTCAGTTTTTTTCCATTTTATTCTGTTAATTATTATAAACTTAAGCTCTTTTAATCACGTATCAGCTCAACACATTTTCAATTACGACTCGTATGACCCAAATGGTTCTGCAGTTACGTCCTCATTTGACACGTTTATTTTAACAACAGGAGAAAGTTATTGCATAGAAGCTCAAGGGACATATAGTATTTGGCCACCTTACGATTGGACGGCCCCCTGCGGTTCACCCGAAAGCGCACCATTATTTCCCTCTCCTGCAGGTTTTAGAACGGGTTCGGTTGGTTTCGATATGGAACACTACTTTTCAGGACCAGATTTCCCGAGGTGCTCTCTTGCATTTCCTGGAAAATCAGACCGAATACAATTCTCAGTGGATAACGGTGTAACATGGTTTTTCCCAGTTACAGCTACTCCATATAATTCAAATCACATTTATTACTATGAAGTTGTTGGTCGAGGTTTTCCTTTAGGAGTTCGACAAACCGATTTTGCTACCGCAGATGATTACGGCATAATACGCATGACCATACAAGCAAAACCGACCATTAATCTAGGAGCAGATACTACTCTCTGCCCAAATGAAACATTAGTACTAGATGCAAATACTACAGGAGCAACTTATGTATGGCAGGATAACTCTACTGCTTCAACGTTCAATGTTAGTCAGCCAGGCTTATATTGGGTGGAGATTACCACAAGTGGTTGTACTGCGCGAGATTCTATTCAAGTAGGCTACACAAGTCTAAGTGTTGATTTAGGAAGAGACACCAACTTATGCCCGGGGGCAGATTTGACACTTAATGCTACCACGGCAAATGCAAATTACAGTTGGCAAGATAATTCAACCTCACCTTTCTATTTTGTTAGTCAACCCGGCACATACTGGGTCGATATTCAAGTAAATAATTGTGTGGTATCAGATACTATAATAGTTTCCCTCTCTGACGTGAAGGTTGACCTGGGCGCAGACACTGGTTTATGTTTAGGGGCTAACCTAATTCTTGACGCTACAACGCCAAATGCATCTTATTCGTGGCAAGACAATTCAACAAGTTCTACCTTTAATGTAACCCAAGCAGG
>JABAZP010000035.1 GCA_018608405.1 Flavobacteriales bacterium | reverse complement strand
GTGCGTTTGGTGGGTCACGTCAAGCTATTATGGAGTCCGAAGGCCAACGCAACTTACTTAGAAACCTTGCCGATATATACGGTACAGGCATGCAGACGGCTTACACTCAGGGTATGGGGCAGTTTAATACCGAGCAAGATCGCGCTCAACAAGCCCAAGACTTAACTAACCGGTTTGGTTTGGCTGCGTTAGGAGCACAGCAACTTGCTGGCGGTCAGCAACGTGATATTGAAAGTCAAGGCATTGCCGCAGACTACGCGCAGTTCCAAGAAGAGCGAGACTTCCCATTCAAACAAGTCCAGTACCAACAGTCTCTTCTACAAGACTTACCTATTAGTGCGGCGTCAACTGAGTTTGTCGGGCAAAGTGATCTTGCAGAAATGTTAGGCTATGGCGGTACAATTGCAGAAATATACAGGCTGCTTAAAGGCGACAAGTAACCACAAGAGATTAAGACCATGATACCTACCGGCGGAATCGGACAACAGCTAGACCAACTAAAAGGCTTGAGTATCCAAGAGCTTATGCAGCGGCAGAGTGTAGACCCTCAGTTGGTGTACGCCCTTGCCCTGCAAGAAAAGCAGAAGATGGAAGCTGCAAAAGAGCGCCAAGCTGCAATGGGCATGGAAGTTCCTCAAGGCACTGAAGTTGAAAAAATGGAAGCTGATTTAGCTTCGCGTAGAGCGCCCGGAATACAAATGGCGGCGCAGCGTAGTATGCCTCAACCTCAGATGGCGCAAGGGATAGCTGGTGTTCCTTCACCTAACATGGGTGCAGTTGGTCGTGCGCAAGGTGGAATTATTGGGTACGCAAAAGGCGGTATGTCTGAAGTAGGTGCTAAGTCTAAAGGCCCTATCCCTCGGATGTCGCCAGAAGAAAATGCTATGGCGCTTAAGTATTTAGAAGGGCTTAAGAAGTTCGACTACTTAGACAAGAACCCAGACAAAGTAAGCCCAGAAGGCAGGCAGGCACTAGAGCTAGAGCGCCGCATGTTTGAGGAGCAGTTCCCGAATGCGTTTAGGCAGAAAATAAACGAGATGATGTACGGCCCAAGCAAAGGCATGGTTATGGGCGGTGAAGTTAAGCGCTACCAAACAGGTGACCTAGTTGAAGGGGAAGATGAGTTTGCCATTGTGGCTACAGGCCCTAACGGAGAACAGTACACGGCGGATGACGTACGTCTTCTAATGTCGCAAGGTGCCATAGTGCGAGAAGCAGATGCGCCAGAACCAAGTGACCGTATAGATAACGTAATGCGACGCGAAAGGTTAGCAGCGGAAGCGGACAAAGAACGCGAAAAGAAAAAAGAGCGAGATCTACGAGAGCTTGAAAGACAACGCAGGATAGAAGAAGATGGGCCAAGTCAAACTGCCGCAGAAGCGGCTTTCACTGCACTTAGCGTGCCTTTTAGTGCTGCGGGTCGTGGTATTAACACCGTTCTAAACACTATAGGCGATGAAATTATCCCTAAAGCGAAAAGCTATATTACTGACAAAGCACAACAAGGGATTACTGCCCTTCAAAATCGTGTTGCGGAACAAGAAAAACAACGTGCTTTTAATGCTGAGCAAGCACAGGCAGATGCTATAGGTATGCGTCCTCCCACAAGAGAACAAGCGTTTAAAGAACTTTTACAGCCTCTTATGGACAACAAACAGTCCGTAGATAATGCTATGGCTGATATTACGGGTGCTAGCGCGGGGCAAGGACAAAGCACTGTTCAAACCCAAGGTGCGGGACAACCGCAGGGTACGACACCGCCCGTGCAAACTCCGTCAGAAGGAGGCGGTATCCGAAGTGCGCTGTCTAAAGTTAAACCTTTCGCAGATAAAGCTATGGGAATTGCTGAAATCTTAGGTAGAGGTGCCGGTGCATCTAAAGGCTTTGAAGGCGCTAAAATAGTTGAGGAAAGCCGCAAACTACGCGAGGCGGAAGCTGACCGTGCTGCAAGGCTAGCCGAGCAAAGGGCACTTTTAAGTGCGCGCAAAGAAGAGCTTGACGCCCGAAACGCTATGGCTATGGGTATGTCTGCTGCTGACTACGCCGCTCAGTTAACTGATGAAGCCTTAATGATGTCTGATGAGTACCAAAGAATTAAAAAAGATAAATTAGACAAGGCGGGTAAGGGTTTATTTAACCCGCTTACCGATACAGAAGAGCAACAGATCGAAGCTGAGATGATGGCTGAGATAGCAAGGATGAGAAGAGAAAAGCTACAAGACTATAAAAACATAATGGCGCAATACAGCGGAGTAGGAGGGCAGACTGGTTCAGGTGCTCCACAAGGCGTAATAGATTATACTCAGCTCGGACAGTAGCCCTTTAAGAGGTTTGTGAAATGCCTATAGTTCGTGCGCCGGACGGCAAGCTTGTACGCTTCCCAGATGAAATGCCTGCCCAAGAAATCCGATCTAGGATCGCAGCGGCGTACCCCGGAGCCTACGATAAACCGGAACCAGCTATAGGCGATATCTTTGCGTCTGCTATGTCCCGTGGCGGGATTAACTTAGAAGCTACGCTGAAGGATGAGTTGCCTGCTTACTTAGCTTCTATCCTTGGGCAAGACGAATACGCTAAAGAACAGCTAGCCCAAGCTGAAGATCGTCGCGCTGCGGCGGCTGAACAATACCCCACACAGTACGGTAGCTTTAGAGATGTAGAGTCTATTGGCGACGTTGGTGGTTTCATAGCGGAAAAGTTTGCAGAAAACGTTCCTATTCTTGGTGGTCTGGGTATTTCTGCGCTTACTGGCGCTGTCGCTGCACCTATTGTGGGTGCTACCGCTGCTACTGGTGCAACTCTTGCAGGTGCGCTTGGCTCTTACTCTCTCATGGCCCCAGAGTCTTTTGCTGGTATATATGCAGAGACGGGGAAGATCGAACCTGCCGCCGCTTCTATAGCAGGCGCGGTTAACTCTGCACTTGAGCTTGTTGCACCTGTACAGTTAGTCAGAAGCTTTAGCCCCTCTATGAGAAAAGCCGTTGTCGAAGCGGCCCTTAAAAAATCAGGTATGGCTCCAAGCATCGCAGCTAATGCAGCTAAAGGTGTAGTTAAAGGCGCAGCTACCGAAGGTCTTACTGAGGGTGCACAAGAGTCGGTTAATATAGCTGCCGAAAGCTTTGTCTCCGAAAACCCCGATATATTTACCGAAGCCAACATTGAGCGAGTTTTAGAGTCTACCGTTGCCGGTGCTGCTGTTGGTCTGCCTCTTGGTGGCCTAGGTGGTACCGGTAGAGGGTTTAGAGAACGCAGTCAGTTTGCCCAAGAAAGGCGTGCACAAGAACAAGCAGAGGCAGATCAGTTGGCTGCCGAGACGGCAGTAGAAGAACCAGTAGTCGCTGCACCTGCCGCAGCTGGCACTGTGCTAGATGAAACCATCCCCGAGCCTACCGTAGTTAAAAAAGAAGAACCTGCTATAGACGAAGAGCTTGCAACAAGAGGGTCCCAAAAAGCAGAGGTCCAAGACGAAACTGTTGCAGAAGAAGACATTCCTGTAGACAGGCCGCTGTGGTCTAAAGACCTGCTTGGTTTCGTTACCGACGAGTATGACATAACAGAAGCCCAAGCCGCAGGACTTACGCAAACCCAGATGGATACTTTGCTTGCTGATGCTGAGTCTGAGGGTTCTGTGTTTGATGGTCCTATGGTAGAGGATCAAGCTACTATCATAGCTGATGAAGTAGTAGAGGAAGCACCAGAAGAAGTTGATGGGCCTTCTGTTATTGACGAAATAGCTAAAGAACGCGACGCGGTGTTTGCACAACAGAGAGCCGAGTTAGACAGAAGACAAGCAGAGCTGCAAGAAGAAAACGAAGCTCGGGTACGCGAAGAGTTAAAAGCGCAAGAAGAAGGCCGCGTATTAGAAGGAGAACTGGTAGGGCGTGCAGGAGAAGCTACGCAACCAAGAAGAGAAGGCATTACTTCAGTATTAGAAGGTGAGGTTGTTAGAGAAGGGCTGCCGCGCCCCGCGCTTACCGGTAGTGAGACAGTCACCCCTCAAGAAACTACTCCTACCGTTGAAGATGAAAGTAGGGTAGACGTAATAGGTCGCGCTGCTAAGAAAGCAACAACAGCCAAGAAACCGCTACCTACTGATCTTTTCTTGCAGTTACAAAAGCAAATCGACAAAGAAAATGCGCCTGACACACGAACAGTAAAAGAGAAAAAAGCTGATCAAAAAGTCATACGCGACGAAGCGCTTGAGCAGGCAGACATAGAGCAAGCAAAACTCACTAAAGGTCGTAAGCCTCGTTTTGGAGAGGACGCGTTAGCCTTTAGAAATAAAGAGCTGCCCGAAAAGGTATATCGAGAGTTAGCTGTGTTAAAAGCAGCCACTACACCAAAAGAAGAAACTACAGATGGGCGTCAAATCCTTGCTAACTACTTGCACGCTTATAAAACCCCCGAAGGCGCTCTTGCCGCTATAGCAGCGGAATCAAATATTGACTATGCCGAGAACACAGGGGTAAAGCTAGCAACTACCGTAGTAGACGCACAAAAAGCCGGTGCATATATAAACAAAAACATGGATGAATCCGTAAAAAATGCGTTCAAAAAAGACGTAGACTTTGTAACAAAAGAGTTAGATTCCATAGAACGTAGGAACGCTAAAGAAAAGAAAGATGCTGAAATACGCAAGAAGAGCAAGTTTGGGCGTAGCAAAACAGCGGAAGACTTAAAAGACGTCGGTGCAGGCACTAAGGGTGCTAAAGCTGTCGCCAAGAAAAAGAAAGAAGAAGTTGGTGAAACTCCTGAGCAGATAGCCAAGCGCATAAAGGACGAAGAAAAAGAAAGGCTGGACAAAGAAAAAGCAAGACGGGACGAAGAAGCTGAGGCTACTGCGGAGCTAGAATTAGATGCGGAGCAGGAAGGTACTGTTGGCTTTGTTGCATCGGTAATAAGGAACGCGCAGGGTGTAGCTGAAAAAACAGAAGCCGAATTAGGTCCAAAGTCACGAAATAATGAGTGGGTAAAGTTTATTGCTAGCTTGCCAAAGACTAAACAAAAAACTTTCTTGGACAGCTACACACGCATATCTAAAGAGAATCCGAACTTAATCCCTGAATCTGTTCGGGCACGTGTTGTTGCCGAAAACAAAAAAATACTTTCGCAGAAAGACCAAAAGCGCCTAGTAAAGTTTGAAGAAAAGTTCTTACTGCAAACGCCTGAGTACCAAGG
>JABAZP010000029.1 GCA_018608405.1 Flavobacteriales bacterium | reverse complement strand
GGAATTGTTTCGGCTGCCATAGATGGCATGAAGGCAGTAGAGAAGGTAAGAGAATAAACCGAGTACTTATTGTATAATCGTAAATTTTCACGTGTTATTTTCCGTTCCAATTTATGATCAAATATTTTTGCTTCATTTCTGTAGGTGTTGTTTCTTTCATTTTTAAAAAACCAAAGTCATAACAGTAGAAGTAAACATCACCTGTTACTATTTTTCTGAAATGTGTGAAGTAATTCGGATCAAAACCTTCTTTGTGCAATACTTCTCGGCGTAAAATGGTTTTTCCGTTAGTATTGTATTTTTTGAGCACTCTACGATTTGTTTTGAGTTTGGCATCAACTTGAAAGAAGAGTTTTTCATTTTGTTTTCTCTTTTCGTAATGATCGGCTGCTCTGCATTCCGGGCTACAATACTTTTTATCTGGTCTTCCTTTTAACGGATCATTGCAATTGGGGCAAGTTCTTTTTTTCATAGGTGTGTAGATTAACCGTTTATTAAACGGTTAATCTACGCTTTATTGTTTGAATTGTATCTAATTATGCTAAATGGAGTCTCCTAAAATGTCTAAAATCACCTTAAAACACCTTTTTATAAGGGGTGAAAAGAAGATTGGTTTGCAGTTTTATCCGAATAAGGTGTTGAATGCTTTGGTAAAGGGTTTGCCTGAGGTGAAGTTCAGCAAGCAATTTAACATGGCATACATTGATAATAACAAACAGAATATTTGCTTGATTTTAAACACTTTTAGGGGGGTTGCTTGGGTAGATGGCAAGTATTTTTTCGATAAAAAGAACATACGACCTTTGGATGAGCTGAATGCGTTAAATCTTAGTGAAGAATTGTCTAGCCGCGTACCAGAAAGTTATTTGAATAAACTAATTATAAAGAGGTATGCCAACAACACGATTAGGACGTATTGTTCTTTGTTTGCTAGGTTTTTAAATCGCTATAAAAATCAAGATATTAATGATTTAGGTGAAGCTGAAATTCAGCAATATATGAAGGAGTTAATTTTAGCAGGAAAGTCAAATTCATTTATAAATCAAATGATTAATGCTATAAAATTTTATTATGAAATAGTGCTGCAGATGCCAAATCGTTTTTATGAGTTAAACCGACCGATAAAGCGCGAACAATTACCGAAAGTAATTAGCAAATAGTCTGTTATTAAAATGATTGACTGTACCACCAACTTAAAGCATAAATGTTTGATTGCATTAATTTACTCTGCGGGACTACGTAGATCTGAAGCTTTGGAATTATTACCTGAGCATATTAATAGTGATCGAATGACGATTACAATTATCCATGGCAAGGGAGGAAAAGATAGGATTACAACTCTAAGCAGTTATCTTTTAGATCTTTTACGCCAATACTTTAAAGAATACAGACCAAAGTATTATTTATTTGAGGGTCAAAAAGGCGGACAGTATTCTGCAACTAGTATTTTAAAAGTTGTTCGAAACGCAGGATACAAGGCAGGTGTTAGCACTAAAGTAACCACTCACATGCTACGGCATAGTTTTGCAACTCATTTGTTAGAAGACGGTACAGACCTGCGAAAGATTCAAAATTTACTTGGGCACAATAGTTTAAAAACCACTGAAGTTTATACACATGTTGCAACAGATTTTCAGTTAGGCGTTAAAAACCAGTTAGGTAGCTTATATTTGAAAATATAATAAACTATACGGATGAAAGGTATATAAACGCACCTTTCCGTTTATCCGGATGTTGGCATTAATTATGAAATAATGTACTTTTAATTTTTAACTAAAAAAACATCTTTTATGAATAAAATAATACTTGGACTACTTTTAAATCTATTAATATATGGATCTGTAAGTGCTCAGATATATATGTATGGTACAACACTGGAAGGAGGAACAAACAATCTCGGAACTATATACAGAGTTGATCAAAATGGTCAAAATTATGAGAAGGTATTTGATTTCTCAACTACTACAGGAGGTAGGCCAACTGCTGGCTTAACATTAGCTAATAATGGGAAACTCTATGGGTTAACGAACATTGAAGGGCAAATTGCCAATGCAGGTGCTACAGTTAAATTGGGTTCCTTTTTCGAGTTTGACCCATTGACTAATAACTTTCAAGTTATTCAATATTTTGATGAATTATCTTTAACTGGTTATAGTCATAACGATAGCCCAGTACTTAGCGCAAGTGGTTTACTATATGCTGCTAGTCCCATATCTGGGCCTACTTTATCCGATGATGGAAAAATATGGTCGTACGATGTAAATACAAATACAATTCAAGTATTAGCGACCATCACTTCTTCAGCTTACGGTTTTTGTGATAGTAAATTAATGGAAGCTACTGATGGGAACCTTTATTTTACAACTGCTCAAGGAGTAAACTTTGGTGCAGTAGTTCGATTTAATACGCAATCAAATTTGTTAGAAAATATTTTTACTTCAACTGGTGGAGGAACGCCTACACAAGATCAATTTGAATCTGCTATAAACAATCCATTGTTTGAAGCGTCAGACGGATTTCTTTATGGGGCTTCTAGAGCAGGAGGAAACAATGGGAAAGGTAATGTGTTTAAAATTGATAAAAATGGCAATAATTATCAAACACTTTTTTCTTTTACTTTTGGATTAAATACGGAAGGATTTGATCCTCAAGGAGGTTTTGTTGAAAAAAATGGATTTTTATATTCGGCTACAAAACAACTACAAGCTCTAGATCAATATTCAGGCACATTTTATAAAATTGAAATTGCAACTGGAAATCTCACATTTACCAATTTACTAGATTTAGAGGGAGTAAGTCCTTTAGGTACTTTCGTAGAATCACCGAATGGGAGGCTTTATATTACCTGTTCAGGTGGTAATGAAAACAGTGGGTCTATCGTAGAATTAAGGTTGTCAAATGGAGTTATAACTCAGAGATATGCATTTAATAACAATGACAGTTCAACCCCTTTAAGAAATAGTCTTGAAATAGTTGATTTTTCGGCTTTGAGTATTGATGAATCTTCTTTACTAGATAATATTGTCAAAACCTATCCAAACCCATTTCAGGACATAGTTAATATTAAAGTTGAGGGATCACATCTGATTGAAACTATTAAAATATTAGATATGAAGGGTTCTGAATTGTATATTGACAATTCTATATCAAATGAATCTAATTTAAATACATCTTTTCTATCATCAGGTGTTTATTTATTGTACATCCAAACAGATTTAGGTAGCACAACAAGAAAAATAATAAAAGAATAACTAATGCCAACAAGGTATAAAATCAATAGCGGTTTGGGTGCATACACCCAAACCGTTTTTTTGTTTATTTAAGTATATTGCTTTCCGAAAGTAAGAGTATCTAAATCCGCTACTGCTCTTATACTAGACGTTGGCAACAATACTGACAAGAGTGATTGCATAAAATATTATGAAGACAGACAACCAAAACAGAATTTTACCATCTGTTAAGGTGGTAATTTAAAGTTTGACGCATTAAAAACATAAGAAATGAAGATAAAAAGTATTTTATATATCAGTTTAATAACCTTAATAATATCATTGATATCCTGCGAGGGAGGAACTACATTTACGAAAACTATTGACAATGAAACAGCAGAATCAATTACAATTAAATTAACTACGATTTATGGGAGTAATGAACCTGTAACTATTATGTCAAATGAATCCAAAGCAATCTTTTGGGATGACCAGATGGGGAGTTTTGTTGATAATTCATTCACTTGTACACAAATGATTGACTCAGTAGAAATAACAATTACCAATAGCAAAACTCTAACGAAAGACATAATGAATCCTGACAATTGGATTAGAGAAAGTAAAGATGGCAGAAATTCAAGAGAAGATTGTGCGTTTACAATTACAGATGATGATATTCAATAAAGAAGTACTGTTGCCAACAAAAAATAAAAAACATAGGGCGTAAAGTGCTAAACTTGAACAGTATAACATTTAATAGACGGCACGGTAACTTTACAGATAGGTGCTTCGAAATGCCCTACGTTTCTTATTTCCATCCGTTGTATGCCATTTAAAAAAAACACCACTATCAATTAACCCTTTAAATAATCTAAATTCAAAACTCCTCGAAGTTGGCGGTAAAAGTTATCTTCCGGTACCCGACTACTCAAAGAAAATGAAGCAAATAGCTTCTCTTGGTATGTTTTCTTGCCTTGCATACCTAAAGGTAAACACCTTAAGGCTTTATTCTAAAACTTAACGCTTATCTTTATCAACAGAAAGTTGTGCAACAGGCACACCGTGTATATGTCATGTGCTAAGCCAGTTCAATAAATCATTGGTTTAAAGTAAGTCGTTCAAAAGCAGCTAAGGTTTGTTTTTCATAGCTCGGTCAGCTAACCTCTACCCCAACTGCCTACTAAATTCTCCCAAGATAATAGCTGTAGCAATTGATACATTAAAAGACTCAGCTTTACCTGCCATTGGAATTTTTAATTTCTGGGTCACCTTGGAAGTTAATTCATCGCTCATGCCTTGCGATTCATTTCCGACCACTAAAACGCAAGGTGCTGTAATTTGTGTTTGGTATAAGTTATCACCTTCTAAATGTGCCGCATAAATCGGCGTTGAAGCAGGTAATTCTTCCAAATAGTGAAATAAATCTCGCACCAACACATTCATTCTAAAAATAGATCCCATGGTAGCTTGTACTACTTTTGGGCTAAAATGATCGACACAATCGAGCGAACAAACGATTGTTTTTACACCCAAAGCATCTGCCGTTCTGATAATGGTTCCCAAATTACCCGGATCTTGAACATTCTCCGCCACTAGTGTTATCGGCGAGTAAACTCCTTCGCTTAAACTAGGAAGTTCAACAACCGCCAAAACTCCTGGGGCTGTTTTAAAGGCTGAAATTCGCTGCATCGTTCGACCGTCGCACTGTTTTAATTCAACTTGCTCAGCATGGAAATCTATACTTGTCACCACAAACTTTACTGTAAAGTCTGAGGCAATAGCTTCTTCTACCATTTTCAAGCCTTCCACAATAAATAAGCCTTCTGTTTTACGAAACTTCTTGTGCTGCAACGAAACAATTAATTTTTCTTCCCTTTTAGTTAAGCTCATCATATTGACTAATTTCGCTTTTTTATGAAGAATCAGCGACACTCTCCTTTTCTATTAAGCTTCAAAAATACTTTTTTGTTGGGGCTTGTCGTTTTGTTTTCACTGAATGCTTGTCGGTCAACGAAACTTTTAAAAGATGAGGAACTATTACTGACTTCTATAAACATTGAAACAGAGGGTAAAAAGAGGTATAATGACGACTTAAAAAGTATATCTAACCAACAGCCCAATAGAAAGTTACTAGGTGTTTTCAGACTATATTTAGGAATTTATAATCTCTTCAATAAAAAGGAAGACTCTAAAATAAAAAACAAATTAGGTGAACCACCGGTCATCTACGACTCCACGTTGAATGAGAAATCAGTTGATTTGATGCACCGCTTTCTCAACAATAAAGGATATTACGAAAATACGGTGTCGGTTGAAGCGGACACCCAAAAACGGTGGTTTTCTAAAAAGCCTTCTCAAAAAGTTCAGTTAAACTTTAACATCACAAAAAATCAACAGTACCTAATCTCAAGTATTCACGAGAGTATTAAAGATGAAAAGATTAAAAAAATAGTTCTAGCAGAAAGGAATAAAAGTGTTCTCAAAGTGTATGATCCCTTTAACCTTGACAAACTGAATGAGGAACGGCTACGAATCGAGCGATTGTTAAAAAACAATGGCTATTATCAGTTCTCAAGAGAGTATATTTTATTTGAAGCGGATACATCACAAAAAACAAAGTCCGCATCTGTTACTATCAAAATTAAAAACCCAACATTTAATTATTTCAATACAGATTCCTTAATTGAAGGCACTCATCAAACCTTTTTAATTAACATTGTTTTCGTTCAAATGGAATCTCCAAATGGAGAATTATTGAATTCAGACACTACTTATGCAGACAATATGACTTTTCTAGGGTTATTAGGAAAGTACAGAGAAAAAGCAATTTCAAGAATTACCTACTTGCGACCAGGAGGACTTTTTAGTCTAAAAAATCAAGAAGAAACATATCGAAACCTCGCAGGTTTAAGAGTCTTCTCTTACGTCAACATTCAATATTCACCTGATTATTATTCCAATGGAAATGTATTGAATGCAACAATTACCTTGCGTCCAAGAAAGCAGAAATCAATTACCGTAGAAACTGAAGGAACCAACAATGGTGGAAACTTAGGAGTAAATGCGACGGTAAACTTTCAAAACAACAACACTTTTAAGGGAGCCGAAATCTTAAATGTAAGTTTCAATGGTGGTTTAGAAGCACAAACTATCTTTACAAATGAAGAACAACGAGAACTGTGGGACGGGGCTTTGCCTTTTAACACCTTAGAATTTGGACCTAAGGTAAGTCTAGAAGTACCGCGATTCTTGCTGCCGTTTGCTTCTGATAAAATTTCCCAAAGAGGAAACCCAAGAACTTCGTTTAACGCTTCCTACAACCTTCAAGATCGACCAGATTATCGTAGAAACGTTTACAAAACTTACATTAACTATAATTGGAACGAGTCAGTAACCAAGACACACATCATCCAACCGTTCGATTTGAGTTACATTAAACTAGACCCGTCTCAGAGCTTTTCAGAGGTGCTAAATAATATTCAGAATCCGTTTTTACGAAACAGTTATACGGATAACTTTATTTTAGCGTTGAAATACACCTTTATATTGAATACTCAGAATTCAAACAAGTTAAAGAACCATATATACTTCAGAAGTAACATCGAAACCGCCGGAAACCTATTGGCTGCAACTTCTAATTCATGGAACGATAATACAAATGAAGATGGTTCAAAAAACATTGCTGGTATTCGATATGCGCAATATGCTAGGGCGGACATTGACTTTCGCTATTTTCAGAAATTCAATTGGAATAAAATTGTTTATCGCTTTGCTTCAGGCCTTGGATTACCTTACGGAAATAGTATCGCTATGCCTTTTGAGAAAAGTTTCTACGCAGGCGGAGCAAATGGGTTACGAGCATGGCGAGCAAGAGAATTAGGGCCCGGAAACCTACCCGATTCTATTGAACGAAATGTAGATCAAATTGGTAACGTTAGCCTTGAAGGGAATGTTGAATGGAGAATACCCGTCACCAATATCATTGAAGGAGCCTTATTTGTAGACGCAGGAAACATCTGGAATTATCAGCAACAAGGAACAAGAGACGAAACAGAATTCAAATTTGACAGACTCTGGGATGGCACGGCCATTGGTTTTGGAGTTGGATTACGCTTGAACTTTAGCTTTTTCATTTTGCGATTTGATGGAGCAACTAAATTAAAAGACCCATCAGCCGATAATCCGAATTTACTTGAACCACAATGGAATCAAACCAATTTAAACCTAGGAATTGGTTATCCCTTTTAATGGTTCAATTTGGAATATTTTTCAGTCGAGTTAGAATTTATCAGCCAAGATAACCTTCAGCTCAAAGAAGTTTCTGTTAATTCAAAAACTGAAAGAAATGAAAAATTAAAGTTTATATTTTTATTAGCTTTGTCCCTCTTTTACAACATTGATTATATATGTCTATCAACAACATTGAAGAACTTTTAGGATCGGATGCAGATTCACTTTTAAATCACACCTGTTCAACTATTTCTAAAGATTTATTACACTTACCAGGAGCTGATTTTGTGGATCGAGTTTTTAAGGAAACTAATAGAAGCAACCAAGTTTTAAAGAGTTTAGAAGCACTATACGGTCACGGAAGATTGGCCAATACAGGCTACCTCTCTATGCTACCTGTAGATCAAGGAATTGAGCATACAGCAGGAGCATCATTTGTCCCTAATCCTATTTATTTTGATCCTGAGAATATTGTAAAATTAGCGATAGAAGGTGGTTGCAACGCGGTAGCGTCAACTTTTGGAGTTTTAGCATCTGTTTCTAGAAAATATGCCCACAAAATTCCGTTTATTGTGAAGCTAAATCACAATGAATTGTTGACATACCCCAACACTTATTCTCAAATTTCATTTGGATCGGTTGAGGAAGCATGGAACTTAGGAGCAACAGCTGTAGGAGCAACCATTTACTTTGGTTCTGAAGATAGCAACAGACAAATAATAGAAATTGCTCAAGCATTCGAAAGAGCGCATGAGTTGGGAATGGCAACCATTTTATGGTGCTACCTCAGAAATAGTGATTTCAAAAAAGACGGCGTAGATTATCATACTTCAACGGATATAACTGGGCAAGCTAATCACTTAGGCGTTACTATTCAAGCAGACATTATCAAGCAAAAATTACCGACAAATAATGGTGGTTTTAATGCACTTAATTTTGCAAAAACTCACCCTAAGGTTTATTCTGAATTAACTACAGATCATCCAGTGGACTTGTGTCGTTATCAAGTTGCGAATTGTTACATGGGAAGAGCTGGGTTGATTAATTCTGGAGGGGCTTCAGCGGGAGCATCAGATTTAACTGAAGCAGTAACGACAGCAGTAGTTAATAAAAGGGCCGGTGGACACGGTTTAATTTCAGGAAGAAAGGCGTTTCAAAAGCCGGTAGAAGAAGGAGTTCAACTATTGATCGCCATACAAGATGTGTATTTGAATAAGGACATTACAATCGCCTAAATGAGTAAAGAAAAAACACCTGATATGGGTTGGTTCAAAAGAATAAAACACGGTATATTAACTCCTACTAAGGAGAAAAAAGAAACCCCGGAAGGGCTGTGGTACAAGTGCCCAATTTGTAATTCAGTGGTTCCTCAAGATGACCACATAGAAAACATGTGGGTTTGTCAAGAGTGTAATCATCACGAAAGGGTTACCGCTGGGAATTACTTCGATCTCATTTTTGATAACCAAAAATGGTCAGAAATCAATAAAAACTTAACTTCAGGGGATCCTTTAGGTTTCAAAGACACGAAGAAGTATACGGAGCGGCTTGTTGCAACACAGAAAAAGACGAAGCTAAAAGATGCTTGTAGAACAGCTCATGGAACCGTTGAAGGAGAAAGGTTGATGATTGCAGCAATGGATTTTAGTTTTATTGGAGGTTCAATGGGCTCTGTAGTTGGAGAGAAAATAGCAAGAGCCATTGATTATTCCATAAAAAACGATATTCCATTTATGATGATATCAAAGTCTGGTGGAGCACGAATGATGGAAGCTGCATTTTCATTGATGCAAATGGCTAAAACTTCAGCTAAATTAACACAACTTGCGGCAGCTAACTTGCCCTATTTCTCATTCCTTACCGATCCTACCACAGGCGGTGTAACCGCATCATTTGCCATGTTGGGCGACTTAAACTTTTCTGAGCCAAAAGCGCTAATCGGTTTTGCAGGTCCAAGAGTAGTGAAGGAAACCATTGGTAAAGATTTACCTGAAGGGTTTCAACGATCAGAATTTTTATTGGAACACGGATTTTTAGATTTTATAGTTGAAAGAAAAAATTTAAAATCTAAAATGGCACAACTATTAAGAATGTTTAAAAAGGGTAAAAACTAAAGCATTTTTTTTTTACATTTGCACCCTCAAATTTTATAGGAAATAAGACATGACGCTTAGCACTGAAAATAAACAAGAAATCTTCGAAAAATTCGGAAAAAGTAAAACCAACACAGGTTCTACTGAAGGACAGGTAGCTCTTTTCACAGAAAGAATCAACCATTTAACAGGTCATTTGAAACAAAATCAGAAAGATTTTGCTACAGAAAGAGCACTAGTTACGTTGGTAGGAAAGAGAAGAAAACTTTTAGATTACTTGAAAAACAAAGATATCGTAAAGTATAGAGAATTGATTAAGGAGTTAAGAATCAGAAAATAAATGATTCTCAGTAACTTTTTAGCATTCACTAAATAAATTTCAATAAAGGGGGGACGTTTGAAACGATTCCCCCTTTACTATTTATAATAAATTGTAAACAATGTCAATGAAAGCAATAACACAGACAATGACACTTCCCGATGGGCGGGAAATTAGCTTAGAAACAGGAAAGTTAGCTAAGCAAGCAGACGGTTCAATCGTCTTAAAAATGGGTAAAACAATGCTTCTTGCAACAGTAGTTGCAGAACAATCAGCTGGCGAAGACGTCGACTTTTTACCTTTAATGGTAGATTACAGAGAGAAGTTTTCTGCAATTGGAAGATTTCCAGGTGGATTCTTAAAAAGAGAAAACAGACCATCTGATGGTGAAGTTTTAGTTTCTAGATTAGTAGATAGAGCCTTAAGGCCTTTATTCCCATCTGATTTTCACGCAAGTACAATCGTAACGATTTCACTTATATCCGCTGAAGAAAATGTAGCAACAGATTCTTTAGCTTGTTTAGCTGCTTCGGCTGCAATTATGGTTTCAGATATTCCTTTTCAAGAGGCTACTTCTGAAGTTCGAATTGCTCGAATTGATGGAGCTTGGAGAATTAATCCAAACTTAGATGAGCTTTCAAATGCAGACATCGATTTAATGATTGCCGGTACAATGGAAAGTGTTGTAATGGTAGAAGGTGAAATGTTAGAAGTTTCTGAAGCAGAAATGTTAGAAGGAATTAAAGAAGCGCACAAAGCCATTCAAGTTCAATGTAAATTGCAGAATGATTTAGCTGCATTAGTTGAAAAGTCTAAAACGAAAAGAGAATACGACCATGAAAAGTCTGATGAGGACTTAATGAAGAAAATTCACGACTTCGCATACGATCGATGTTTTGCAATTGCCAAAGAAGGCAATGCTGACAAATACAAAAGAGGAGCTGACTTTAAAGCGGTAAAAGATGATTTTATTGCTACGCTAGATGCAGACTTTGTAAAGGAGAACGGATTCTTATTGAAGCAGTACTTCGGTAAAGCTCAAAAAGAAGCAGTTAGAGATGTTGTGTTAAACGAAAAGATTAGGTTGGACGGAAGAAAAACAACAGAGATTAGACCAATCTGGAGTGAAATTGATTACCTACCGGGTTCTCACGGTTCTGCTGTATTTACAAGAGGAGAAACTCAATCGTTGGTTTCTGTTACTTTGGGTAGCAAAATGGACGAGCAAAGAGTTGATCGTGCATTAATCACAGATTCTGAAAAATTCATATTACATTACAACTTCCCTTCTTTCTCAACAGGAGAAGCTAGACCAAATAGAGGTCCAGGTAGAAGAGAAATTGGACACGGTAACTTAGCCATGAGAGCTTTGAAACCAATGATTCCAACAGGTACAGACAATCCATATACCATTAGAGTTGTTTCTGATATTTTAGAATCTAACGGTTCTTCTTCTATGGCTTCCGTTTGTGGAGGTTCGTTAGCATTGATGGATGCCGGTGTAAAATTGAAAAAGCCAGTTTCAGGTATTGCCATGGGATTAATCAGTGGTACTGATGGAAACTATGCTGTTTTATCTGATATCTTAGGAGACGAAGATCACTTAGGAGACATGGACTTTAAAGTGACAGGTACTGCAGACGGAATTACTGCTTGTCAAATGGACATCAAAGTAAAAGGTCTTTCTTTCCAAGTTTTAGAAGAAGCATTAGCTCAGGCTAAAGAAGGAAGAATGCACATTTTAGGTGAAATGAATAAAACCATTTCTAAGCCAGCTGCGGAATACAAATCAAATGCTCCAAGAATTATTCAATTGAGAATTCCGAAAGACATGATTGGTGCCGTAATTGGACCAGGTGGAAAAATCATCCAAGCAATCCAAGAAGAAACTGGAACTACAATTGTTTTAGAAGAAGTGGATAATATGGGTGTAATTGACATCGTTTCTACGGACCAAGAAGGTTCTGATGCTGCAGTTGCAAGAATTAAAGCAATAACTGCTATTCCAGAGGTAGGTGAAACGTACAAGGGTAAAGTAAAATCAATTGTTGCATTTGGTGCATTTGTTGAAATTTTACCTGGACAAGACGGATTGTTGCACATTTCTGAAATTGCTCACAAGAGAGTAGAAAAAGTGGAAGATGAATTGAAAGAAGGTGACATGATTGATGTGCAGTTAGTTGCTATTGATCCTAAGACTAGAAAATTCAAATTATCTAGAAAATCTTTATTGCCGAAACCAGAGAAGAAAGAGGACTAGGACTTTCTTAATCCTATAGCAAAGCCCTTTTGCCTCTCGACATTGCTCGATGATCAAAAGGGCTTTTTTTTTGAGCTTGCTAGATCAGTTAACCAAGAATATAGCTCAACAATGAACTCAAATTCTCAATCTATGAACTTGACTTGTTATTTATAAAAAAAAACGCGTTATGTTTACTCCGAAATAGTTGTTTAACTTCTGCTTTTAAGCCCTTTTAGTCTTCAATTCGTTGAACGACCAAAAGGGCTTTTTTATATCTTAAACTTTACTTTTTTACGTCGAAATTTGAAATATTGCGCTAAGCTTGTCAAAATATGTTAAAATGTGATGTTTTTGCTTATATTTAAAAGCAGATTCTACCTCAATATTTACATATAACCACAACAGGGAATGAGACAACTTAAGATTTCAAAAAGCATTACCAATCGACAAACTGTTTCACTTGATAGATATTTACAAGAAATTGGAAAGGTTGACCTTATTACCGCAGAAGAAGAGGTCGCACTGGCCATTCGAATTAAAGAGGGTGACGCCGTTGCACTAGAGAAATTAACGAAAGCAAACCTCCGTTTTGTCGTTTCAGTGGCCAAACAATACCAAAATCAAGGTTTAGGACTTTCCGATTTAATTAATGAAGGGAATTTAGGGTTAATTAAAGCCGCTCAAAAATTTGACGAAACAAGAGGGTTTAAATTCATCTCTTATGCCGTTTGGTGGATTCGTCAGTCAATTATGCAAGCCATTGCTGAGCAATCCAGAATTGTGCGTTTACCATTAAATAAAATCGGAAACATCAATAAGGTAAGAAAGGTATTTAATGAGCTAGAGCAGAAATACGAAAGAGAACCTTTACCTCGTGAAATTGCAGCTTGTGTTGACATTTCAGATCAAGATATTTTAAGTTCAATCAAAAATAATCGACGCCATGTTTCAATGGACGCTCCGCTAAGTTCAGATGACGAAAGTGGTAGTATGTATGACTTACTGAAAAACTCTTCCTCTCCCGATCCTGATAAATTTTTACTTACAGAATCTCTCTGTAATGAAGTACAACAATCACTAGCTTTTTTACCGTGTAGGGAGGCAGAAATACTACGATTGTTTTTTGGACTCAATGGAACCCCACCTCACTCTTTGGAAGAGATTGGTATGAAGTATGAGCTCACAAGAGAAAGGGTTCGTCAGATTAAAGAAAAGGCAGTTCGTCGATTAAAAGTGAATAGTCATACAAAAATCTTGAAATCATACTTGGGCTAGACCTCATACAAGTAAATAATGGCCTATTTTTGTAAAAAAAAGATGGCTCATAAAATTGCTCCTTCCATTTTAGCAGCGGACTTCTCCAACTTACAGTCTGCATGCGATATAATCGAAAATAGTTCCGCTGATTGGTACCACATTGATGTAATGGATGGAGTTTTTGTACCAAACATTTCATTTGGTATGCCGGTAATTAAAGCCATCAAACCACTTTCAACCAAACCATTTGACGTTCATTTGATGATTGTAGACCCAGATCGCTACATCAATGACTTTAAAGCGGTTGGTGCAGATATTTTGACGGTCCATTACGAAGCTTGTAATCACCTTCACCGGACACTTCAAGCAATTAAAGCGGAAGGCATGAAAGCCGGTGTTGCCTTGAATCCACATACTTCTGTTTCTGTATTGGAAGATGTTATAAAAGACATTGATCTTGTTTGTTTAATGTCTGTAAACCCGGGCTTTGGAGGTCAGTCATTTATTGAACAAACCTATGACAAAGTTCTTAAGCTAAAACGAATGATTAAAGAAAGTGGCGCAACTACCCTAATCGAAATCGATGGTGGGGTGACTTCTGCCAACGCAAAAAGACTAACAGATGCAGGAGCAGATGTATTGGTAGCAGGCAGTTTTGTTTTCAAATCATCAGATCCAAAAAATACCTGTAATGAATTAAAAGATTTGGTCAGCTAAACCCTTACCAACTCTTCAGTTTCTGTGTATAACAGATACGCCTCTACTTCATTTTCACTAATTTCCTCTAGAACTGATTGATATTCTTTCATCTGCTCATGGTGAGCATCGTTCTTGTCTCCGGTTTTAAAATCAAGAATTACGGTTTTATTCTTCCAAAATACCACTCGATCGGGCCGAAGTAATTTTCCTGACTTACTTAACATGCTAGCTTCTTGTTTTGCAGTATAACGAGGATCAAAAAAGGACTGAATTTTTGAATTCTTCAGAATTTGGTCAAGCTTCTGCCCCATCGTTTGAAACTCTAACTCACTTAACGATCCATCAGCTTTATACCTTTGGAGTACGTTTTGGAGGTCAGAAGCACTTGTAATTTCACCTAAAATTTCGTGCATTAAGATACCGTATTGGATTGGTTCATCCTGCTTCCAAGTAGACTGACTACTCGCACTAATCTTAATCTTATCACTCCACGATGAAGAAAGGTAATTTAATGAATACTCCTTTTCTTTTGATTCTTGCCTTAATTCCTTATTAGGAAATTCGCCCCAACTTACACTGTCTTCACTCGGGTCTAAATCGTTTTGTTCAACAAAAGCATGTATTAATTGCGGCAACTTCACCAATTTTGGGTTCGCAGGTGCACCTTTAGGAGGTGTAAACTGGTTTGTCAACACAAATAACGCATCTACAGCTCTAGTAAACGCAACATAATTATCACACATGAAATCAATTTGTAATTTCTCTAACTCAGTTTCATAGGCAGCTGAAAGTTCAGAATCTCTCAAATTGCCATTGAACTCCACTAAAGCATAGGGTAATTCCACCGAAGGTTTAGTGGGTGTTTTTGTCCAAATAACATTTGTTCGAAATGGACTGTGATGCACAATTTCTTGCTCTGCAAATGGAATAATACAAATTGGAAACTCCAATCCTTTTGACTTGTGTATAGTCATTATACTCACCGCATTAGTATCGTCTGAAGTTGAAATACTGAACCGCTCCTGATTTTCTTCCCACCAATCCAAAAAGCTTTGAATGTTTCCCTTGTTTGATTTAAAATAATCAAATACTGCATCTTGAAAAAACTGAAGATATACATTATACGTTTTGTCAAGTCCAAACTTTCGAATAATTTCTTCAAAGAACTCATGAGAAGCGAATAGTTTTAAGTGTTCAACTTCAATTGCAAGGCCGCATTTACTCAAAATACTTTGAACAGATATTCCTGTAGCTTCAGAAGTATAGTATTGATGCAGTGGTTCGGAAAGGAAGTTCTGCTCTACCAAGAACTCAATTACTTCTTTTCTATAGAGATGTATTTGCGGTTGAAAAATCCACTGAGCAAACCGAATTAAGAAATTAACAGTAGAATCGTTTTTCAATAACAATGCCTCACTAGATAAAACACTAATATCATTTGCTTTTAAAAACTCTGCAGCCTCTCGTCCTTGTTTCTTTTTACGCACTAAAATTGCGATATCTTTAAGCTGATAACCATTCTCTAAGCTCCGTTCAATAATACCTAAAATATTTTGCTCGTAAATCGGTAATCGATCTTCCTTCTTCCCCCCTTCCACAAACTGAATTTCAACGTACCCACCTTTTTTGGACTCTAACGTCTCTTGCCGATGACCTTCAAAAATGGTTTTAATCTTTGGAGTTAAGTTGGAGTCATTTTTAACAAATTCGAAAAAGGCATTATTAAAATGTACCACTTCACTTAGCGAACGATAGTTAGTTGCTAAATTCGTTTGGTTGTATTGAAATGCAAGTGTTTGCATCCGCTCGTGATATAATTCATTTTGCTGAATTTCAGGTAAAGTATAGTTCGGCATTTCAGAGAACTGCTCCACTTCTCCACCCCTAAATCGATAAATAGCCTGCTTTGCATCTCCAACAATTAAATTCTCAAACCCCTGAGCCAAAGAATTTTCTACCAAAGGTAGCAAGTTAGAGAACTGTAAAACTGAAGTGTCTTGAAACTCATCAATCATCAAGTGCTGATACTTATCTCCCAAACGTTCGTAAATAAAAGGCATTGGCTCATATTCTACGATAGAAGAAATCAACTGATTAAAGTCTGAGATATTTAAAATTTTCTCTTCTTTCTTATATTCATTGAGGCGCTTCTCAATATGATTTAACAAGCTCAAGGAGTGCAAGTACTTGGTCGTTTCTTTTACTGCTAAATAATTCTGCACATGGTTACTATAAAAGTTGACTCCTTTATGAAACAAGTCTGCCAATTGCAATTTAATCCCATCTATTATCATGACTTGCTCTGCTGTGCATTTCCCGGCGCACCACTTGTCCTCTTCTACTGTTTTTATAGCGGTAGATTTGGGACTTAGGTTTGTAAAATCGAATTCTTGAAAACGATAAAAGAAAATGTATATGGCAGCACTGTTGGAAAAAGATGCTTTATCTATTCCGTTGGCAGCAATTAAATCCAGTGCTTCCTTGCCTATCGACTTTATTTCCTTTTCAAATTCAGATAAATGTTGATTATTTAGCCTTAAAGTCTCCGCGTATGTTTCTGGTGATAATTCTCGAAGTTCTTTGAGGTATGGAAACGATTGTTCTTGGAAAAATTGCATGGCAAATTGAAACATTTCCTTGTCAATTTTCCATGTCTTTTCATCTTCCATTCGAGAAAAAGCAAATTGAATTAAAAGCTCCGTCAACGCTTCATCGATACCTAGCTGATCAACTAGCAAATCGATTACCTCATTTAAGACTTCAGACGCTTCCAATTCAACTTTAAACGTTGGAGAGAGCCCTAAATCTTTTGTAAAGGTTCGCACCAAGCGGTTTGTAAACTTATCGATGGTGCTGATACCAAAATCTGCATAAGAATGCAAAATAGCGGTCAATATTTGCTGACACTTTATCACCACTTCTTCTTTAGTCAATCCCGTTTCTGATTGCAAGCTTTCTAATAGGCTCGCTACTTTATCATCTTGACTACCAATTAGCTTAAGTGCCATCAAGATTCGTTGCTTCATCTCAAATGTAGCTTTGTTGGTAAACGTAATGGCCAATATTCGTGAAAAGCCATACAAGTCTTTACTTGTTAAACAAATTCGTAAAAATTCTTGCACCAAGGTGTATGTTTTACCTGAGCCTGCAGAAGATTTGTATACATTAAACTTTCCTTCCATAGCTACTTAGTTGCAAGTTTTAAAGCTTGTTGAATTTTTACATCCATTGGTTCTTCAGCATCTATCCAATGAATCATTTGTCCATGTTTTTCCATTCTTCTATACCACGTCATTTGCTTCTTAGCAAACCTACGGATGGCTTGAACCAAACCTTCAAACATCTCATCATAACCTACATGACCTTGAATATATGATGAAAGAAATCGATACTCTAAACCATAATAGCTTAACTGTTCGTGAGTCACTCCCCGGCTTAATAACTGTTGTACTTCTTCTATCATTCCATTTTGCAATCTAACTTTCAGTCGCTCACCAATTCTCTTACGTAGCTTTTCGCGTTCCATTCTAAGCCCAATTAATTTAAACTCCTTCACCGGGCTCAATTGCACCTCTGTATGCTGAGACGTATACAGCACAATTTCTATTGCTCGTATCGTTCGTTCTCGATTTATAAGATCTGTGCTGTTATGTATGCTTTGGGTTAAATCAATTAGCCGAGCATTTAGTTCCTCTTGGCTCAATGTCTCTAATTCCTTCCGAAGTAAAGTATTTTTAGGAACCTCCTGCATTTTTTCCTTTGCCAAAGCAGCTTCGATATACAAACCTGTTCCTCCGCACAAAATAGCCGTTTTACTTTTCCCAATTATCGATTCGTATGCCTTGTAAAAATCCTGCTGGAAATCGAACACGCTATAAGCTTCTCCCGCTTGCTTAATATCAATTAAGTGATATGGGACTTGCTTACCATTCACGAGGTATTCCTTTAAATCTTTCCCAGTTCCCAAATCCATTTCACGATAGACTTGCCGACTGTCTGCACTTATTATTTCACCTTCCAACTCTGTTGCAAGTTGGACCGCTAATTGAGTTTTTCCAACAGCAGTTGGACCTAAAATAACAATTAAACTCATATTTTTTAAACTGGTCCTAAATTAATGAAGTGTACTTTTAATCTAAATTATTAAAACGATTATATTTGAAATATGATATAATCGTCTGTCAAAAGGTACAAATTATTGCAATTATTGGCTAAAAAAGGCCTCCTTTTAATCCTATTTCCGTCTCTAAAAGATCAAATACTAATTAGTCTACACATCCATGAATTTTAAAAACTCCATTTTAAGTGTATTAGCTCTTTCAATTTTAACCTTCTCGTCTTGTGAGGATGATAATGAAATGATAGAACCAGTTGTGATGCAAGAACCAATGAGTGCTAAAAACACCACCATCTTAAATGATACATCGAATTATACGGCAACAATTAATTTGACACAACTAGCGAACAACTCTGCTCTCAGAATGAATACGACAGATTACCCATATACTAATGCTTTGAATCAATCTTTCAACGTCACAAAATTACAATACCTCATTTCTGAGGTTACCTTTTTTTTAAATGATAGCACAATAATAGTCGATAGCGGATATCATTATGTTGACCTCACAAATAGCACTTCTCTTACTTATATGATAAAAACCAAAATTCCTGCAGGCACTTACAGCTCAGTAGGGTTTACTTTTGGGTTTGATGAAGAAGACAATATTTCAGGAGCATATACTGACCTTAACACGCTTGGCTGGAATTGGCCTGCAATATTTGGTGGCGGGTATCACTTTTTAAGACTAGAAGGTGAATATTTAGATAGCAACAATACCTCTGCAGAGTTCAAAACACATATGGGAACAGCAAGTGATGGGTCTACTATGCCACGAACAAACGAGATTAACCACTTTGATGTTATCCTGCCAAATTCAAACCTTACAGTAAGCAGTGACTTTAGTTTTGATATCGAAATGAACATTGAAGAATGGTACACCAATCCAATCGATTGGGATTTCAATGTTTGGAATGCTCCTGTAATGCCAATATCAGCAGCTCAAAAAGCGTTAAACAGTAATGGAAGTTCTGTGTTTACTTTTAAGAAGCAGTAAATATTCAGTAGTAAATGAGATTCATTTTATATTATATTTTTATCATTATCATCCTCATGGCTTCGTGCCGAGAGGATGATGATACTGTGGATCAGGTAATGCCACCAGATAAAAAGTATACTCCAACACCATATGCCCTTGAGCTACCTCCCCACTTCAATTATATAAATTCACCCATTATTCCTGCCGACAATCCACTTACAGTTGAAGGGGTTGCCCTGGGGAAAAAGTTGTTTTTTGAAAGAATGCTCTCCCGGGACAATAATATTTCATGTGCCTCGTGCCATGCTCCTTCAGAAGCATTTAATGATCAAGGAATGGTGAGAAGTCTAGGTGTTGGTGGAACTTTAAGCATCAGAAATGCTATGCCGTTGTTTAATTTAGCATGGGGTTCTGTTACTTCCAGGCGATTCAATTGGCACGGGTCTACAACTACTCTAGAACAACAGGCCTTTGGGCCGGTAAGAGACCCTCTTGAAATGCAAGAATCTTGGGTAAATGTCGCTTCCAAATTACAGGGCACTATGGATTATCCTCGACTATTTGAAAAAGCTTTTGGAACAAATATTATAGATTCTAATTTGGTTGTAAAAGCCATTGCCCAATTTGAGAGAACCTTAATTAGTGGTGACTCAAAATTTGACAGGTATTTTCTTGAAACTCAAGAGGGCATTAATATACCCGGTGACAACTCGCTCACTCCCGCAGAATCCAGAGGTTTTGATATTTTCATGGCAGAAGGGTCAGGAGATTGTTTCCATTGCCACGGGACCCCATTTCAAATTTTATGGACTACCAACGAATTTGTCAATAACGGTCTAGACGCCAACCCTGACTCGGGTCTAGCGTGGATTACAAAAAATGCATTAGATGTTGGTAGGTTTAAAACACCATCGTTAAGAAACTTAGCTTTTACGGCACCTTACATGCACGACGGACGTTTTGCAACCTTAGATGAAGTTGTAGAGTTTTACAATTCAGGAGTAAATGTTAATTCACCTAACATTGATGGAAGACAGAAACCTCGAAATTTAACGGTACAACAAAAAGCTGACTTAATAGCCTTTCTTAATACGCTTAATGATTCAAGTTTTGTTACAAACCCCGCTTTTAGGCCTTAATTGTAATTAACCCGAGTACGATTCATTTCGATCATTTTCTCCCGGTAAAGCTTCTCTTCGGGATTATCTGTCAACGTATGTAGAGGAAGTTTTTCACCGTCAATAGTTCGCTTATAACACTTCAGTTTATCTTTAAAAACAGAAGATTTATATATCGACTTTCCAATCAACATTCTAACACATTCTTGCACTCCTTCTACTATTGAAGGGTGCGGGTGAATCATATGCGCTAATTCGTCAATACCCTTGTTCATATACATCAACAAAGAAACTGATTGAATAGCAGAGGAAGCATGTTCTCCAACTGCTCTCATACCGAGAACTTTCATATCATCGTCGTCAGAAACAATAATTTTAAAGAAGCCAGTAGTTTTTCGCATTGCAATCGCCCTAGCAATCATCGAATAATCAATTTTTGAAACACGAATTGGAATTTTTAACTCTTGTGCTTTCTGCTCACTTAACCCGACGGCAGCAACCTCTGGACTTAAGAACATAATTGTAGAAATGTTCTCATAGTGAATTGGTTTCACCGGAAAGTCTGCAAACATTTTAACTACTGCATGTCTTGCCTCTCGCTCACCAACATTTACTAAAGCCATGTGACCTGAAACATCTCCAACCGCGTAAATATTTGGAATATTAGTCCTAGTATCTTCATCTCCAATATGAACACCTCTTTTGCTCATTTTAACACCACCGTTCTCTAAGCTTAAGTCTTCTATATTAGGAATTCTACCAATAGAGAGCATAGCCTTTTCAACTTGAATTACTTCAGTGCTTCCATCTGCATTTTCTATCTCATACTCTACAGAATCACCCAGGTGATCCATTCGGACTAACTGCGCACCCCTATGGATAGTCACTCCGTTACTTTCCAAACTTGTTGCAACAACATCTGCAATATCTTCATCTTCAAATGGTAATATGCGTTCCGCTCGATCGATAAGATATACTTTTGTTTGACCAAAGTTGGAGAACATTGTCGCAAATTCACAACCTATAACTCCAGCTCCTAGAATTACCAAACTCTTTGGAAATTCATCTAAATGCAAAATTCCGTCTGAGGTTAAAATAACCTTCTCATCAACCTTTATACTTGGCAATGTTCTAGGTCTACTACCTGTTGCTATAATGGTATTTTCGGCAAATGCTGTAATCGACTTACCATCATTCTTTCGAATTAATATTTCATTCTTAGAGACAAAACTAGCCATGCCTTTCTCATAGTTAATCAAACCAGTCTCTGCATGAATAATTCTTAAGTGGCAAGAGAATTGAAACTTCCTTTCGAAAAGAGCTTCGTTGATAATTTCTTTTACTTTAGAAAAAGGCATATTAATCCTACTATCTGTCCCAATCTCATCATTCACCGTTTTAACCTTATTGGAGAGCTCCCACATGGTCTTAGAAGCCAAGGCTCCGTCATAAATACCGTAACCGCCCAGTTTGTCCTTTTCTACCATTAGCACTTTCTTTCCAAAGTCTAAGGCCCTCATGGCAGCTGCATATCCAGCAGGTCCTCCGCCAATCACACACAAGTCGTATTTCTCCATGGTATTCATTAATTATTACTGCGAAACTCGTTCCATAACAAATGTAATAAAGGTAAATGGTTGGTGAGCATTTGTTGTGTTCTTTCTTAACATACAAATGTGTGTTATTATTGTATGAATCCGTTACCACTATTTATAAAAAAAGCCATCTTGTCAAAACAAGATGGCTTTCACTATTTCTCAAAACTAAGTTGTACTAGTCAATAACTTCAACTAATTCAACATCAAAAATTAATGTTGAAAATGGAGCTCCTGGTCTTGGTGCTGCTCCATATGCAATTTTTGAAGGAATAATTAATCTAGCTTTACCACCTTCTTTCATCATGGCAATTCCTTCATCCCATCCTTTAATTACTTGACCTGCTCCTAAATCAAAATCAAAAGGACCATAAGGTCTTTGAGGATTATAAATTCCATTTGCCTTGGCAGCCTCTTCAACTGATGTATCGAAATACTTTCCATCTAAGAACATTCCCTCGTAATTCACTTTCACTTTCTTTCCAGCAACTGCTTGCTTACGTGTTCCTTTTTTCTTCGAAATAAAAATTAATCCCGATTCAGTTGGCTCGGTGGTGATGTTATTATCTTCTAAATATTTAGCCAAAATTACCATCTCGTTAGCCTCAGCTTCTGCATTTTTTATATCTGCTTCTGCTTGCATTTCTTCCATTGATTGAATATTCGTTAATCCAACAGTGAAGTACAACATAGCTGCAGAATCAATAAAATCTGGACTTGAAGGCATGCCTGCTGTTTTCATGAAGAAGCTATCAGCATTTACAATAATTGCTGCACTATCTCCCATTCTCATGTTCATGAAAGCAGTTAAAATATCTCCGACATATTTTCCTGAATCTGCTCTCAACTGAACTGGTTGACCGTTAAGACCAGTGTTAAATAATGTTGAATCTTCAGTTCCATAAGTCATGCTCATGGTAAGAATATCTCCACTGGCCGCTTGACGACCTTCCTTATTTTGAGTAAAATATTTTACATATAAGCCTTCCTCTACCTTATCATATCCTGGATACTGGCTTGTTGTTTTGTTACCACAAGAAACTGCAGCTATAGCAACTGCAATTATGCTTAATCTTAATCCTAATTTTTTCATTTAATTAATTACTTTTATTATGTTAACATCGTAAATTACAGCAGTGTAAGGTGGAACAATTCCGGCTAAGGAACCTTCCTCCCCAAAAGCGTGGCGCGAAGGTAATATAATTTTCACTCTTTCTCCCTCTTTTCGACCGCTTAATGCAGTTTGAAAACCTTCAATCATTTGATATTCTCGACCAAAAGTAAATGTAGGCGTCACTGATTTCTCGTGAGTATCGTCAAATATGTATCCATTTAAAAAATAACCTTCATAATGAATACTCACTTCGCTTCCAAGTTTTATAGGAGTGCTATCCGTTTCAAAAAGTATTTGTCTATATACTCCGCCGGCTAGTGTATCAAAAGGTTGTGAACTATTCCTAAGGTATTTTTGCAAAGCCTCTTGCTCTTTCAGTTCTCGCTTGGATATAAAAGCCTGTTCTGCTTTGTCCGCCTCGGGTTTCTTGTAATTATTCATCAACCTTAAGGATAGCAAAACATCTCCCTCATTAGACTGCAGTACTTTGTAAAATTTAAAATATTCATTAAATAGGGAACGCTTAATCCTCAATTGAATGCTATCCTGAACATAAAAGCTTCTGAAAACAGTATCTAAAACGTGTGATGACGGTTCAAGGAAATAATGATAGTCTTCGGCGTAATGCAACGTATCGTACTTCTCGCTTACAACCAATAATTGCATTTCCAAAACATCAGTTTCATCAATATCCTTCTCATCTCCTAGTTGAAGGTATTTATAAGAAATATCATCAGAATACTGTTTAAATTCTGTTGAAGGTTCTTTACAAGAAAATAGCGTGACTGCAAAAACTAAAGCTAATATTCTCATTTTTTAGCTACAAGGTGAATATCATATAAGAGGGTTGTTTGACTTGGTATTGCAGCATTATCACCACTAATTCCGTGAGCTAAGTGTGCAGGCAAAATCATATATGCCTTCTCTCCTACTCTCATTCTTTTTATACCTTCGTGCAAACCTGATTCTACGTTATCATAATCCACAATAAATTCTTGTAAGCTTCCTTTTGGAGATTGGTACAATGTATCTCCTTCAAGGGATGTTAACGTATATGCTATGAATGCAAAATCTTTACTTGCTATGCTGTCTCCTTCACTTGTTGTATAAATGTAATAACGTAAACCAGTTCCAGTTGAGACAAATGGCTCTCCAATACTATCTATGAAGGTCGAAATTCTATTCTTTTCCTTTTTTAGAAATTCTTGGTGAGAGAGAATCATCTTCGTTTCATAGTCTTTAGAACTTTCAAATGGAAGCACCTTCTCCTTTGGCTGTTCTCCACAAGAGACTGCAACTATTATAACAACAAGCAATAAAAGACTACGCATTCAGTTCATTTTCATATTCTGGAAAAATGCCTTCCAATTTCTTCACCGTTTCTAAAACTCCAACATCACTTATCCCTCCTGCTGCATTAAAATGTCCTCCACCACTAAAATATTTTGCCGAAAGCTCATTTACCCTGAAATCACCTTTTGATCGGAAAGACATTTTTACCTTCCCGTCTTTCTCGGTGATAAGTATAGACATCATTATATTCGCTACAGAAAGCGGATAATTTACTAATCCTTCGGTATCTCCCTTCTGAAAATTAAATTGATTTAAATCCTGTTCTGACAAATAAATTATAGCTGCCTTGTATTTCTCGTAGACATTAAAACGCTGATCTAAGGCAAAACCCAAAAGTTTCAGTCGGTCTATGGAGAAATTGTTATAGATGTTTTCATGAATTTTTCCCGGGTTAATTCCGACTTCAATCAACTCGGCTACCACGTTGTGGGTATGTTTAGAAGTACTAGAGAAGCGAAAACTTCCTGTATCAGTAACAATTCCGGTGTACATTGCTTCACCTAACGCTACTGATATCTTGTCCCTTCCATTTAATCCTACAATAAAATCAAAAATTAACTGGCAAGTAGAGCTTGCGCTTGTTTCCGAAAGTTGGAAATCAGCAAAGTCATCAGGATCCTGATGATGATCAATGTTAATAACATAAGCGTCTTGATTCAATTGAAATGCCTTTTCCAACTCGCCCATTCTACTAGGAGTATTAAAATCTAAGCAACAAATTAAATCTGCCTTTTGAAGTTCTTGATTAACTAAAGTTTCATTTTCCTGATAATTTGCAATTGCGTCAAAACCATTTAAGCAAGACAAAAATTTTGGAGCAGGATCGGGAGTGATAACTTGAACGTGACTGATGTAGTTTTTTAAAAAATGGTAAAGAGCCAAAGAAGAACCCACAGAGTCCCCGTCAGGTGATCGATGCGACAATATAACCGCATGCTTGCTATTCTTAATTTTGCTTTCGACTTCCCTCCAATTTTTCATATTTCAAAAGTAGATATTCTAAAGAGTTTTTATAAATTACAATGGTAAAACAATTATTAAAGCTAACAGCCTGATAGGAAACTTTAAGTTGAAAAAAATAATTAATTTAAAGCGAAACAGTTTAAATAAATATTATTAAAAATTATGAGTAAGAAAGAAAATTCAAAATTGGTTATGGCAGCAATCGTAGGAGCAGCTGCAGGTGCCTTAGCAGGAGTATTATTTGCGCCAGAATCAGGCAAAAAAAGTAGAAAAAACTAAAGAAAAAAGCAAATCGGTTAAAAAATGACTTTACAGAAGGCGTAGAAAACGTTGCATCGAAAGGGATTGATAGTGTGAATGAGTTGAAAGATGATTTAATGGAATCTGCACAGAATCTTATAAATGACAAAGCCTAATTAATGATTAATAAAGAAGAGATTAACGAAATCATTCAAGAATCAAAAAGTTATTTGGATGGTCAAATTGAGTTAAACAAGCTTAAGGCAACAGAGAGGGTTAGTCTATATAGCAGTAAGGTTATTGTCTACTTCATTCTAGGCAGTATAACTTTACTGTTTTTCATTTGTTCTAGTCTCTTTCTGGGTTTTATTTTGTCTGAGTACTTTACAAACTTCTCAACAGGGTTCGGCATAATTTCAGGAACCTACCTCATACTTTTAATAGTGCTTTTTGCTTTTAGAAGAAAGTTATTAGGTAAATCAATTCAGAATAAAATAATTAAAGAGTTCTACCGCAATGATTAAACAAGATAAAAAAATTACGGATTTAGAAACATTGCAACGAGCTATCGAAGAGTTGGAAAGTAACAGCGTAATACAGCTTACCAACATTAAAATGAAAGCAAACCACCTTAAGGAAAACTTCTTTTTAAAAACTGATATAGAACAATACAGTTTTGACAAGGGACAGAAAGTTGAACCCCAACTTTTAAAATTATTGGTAACGACTGTTTTACGACCAAAATTTGAGTTAGGTGGTACACTTGGCACTTTAGTCAGTACTTTCGTGGTTCAGAAGTATGGTAAAAAATTATCAAAGCAGTTGAAAAAGCTTTTGAAGCACCTATTACCTTAAAAGAATGAAACCAACCAAACGCTCTTCCATTGATACACTTTGGAAGGTTCTACTGTCAATAACTCTATTTATTTTTGGAGCTATTGTTGCAAAATCTGTACTCATTCCAATAGTATTTGGATTTTTCTTTGCTATCGTTTTGCATCCGCTAGTTAGTTTCTTGCAGGCCAAGAAAATTTCTCTTATTCCTGCTACCTTAATAAGTATGCTCGTGGCAAGTTTAATAATTGGGTTTGGGTTATACTATACAATTTCACAGGCCAAACTATTGTTTAGTGATTTGCCGAGTTTAATAAATCAATTCAATTCGTTGTTTAACAAATTTGAGATATTGGTAACTGATACTTTTCAAGTTTCTGCCAACCAACAATTGGATTTAATAAAGGAAAATGCTAACCAACTTATTAAATCAGGTAGCGGTGTTTTCGGTGATGCTCTTCTTGCAACTTCTAGTTTAATTACATTTTTCACGCTTATCCCTATTTACGTTTTCTTTATCCTAATCTACAAAGAGAATTTTAAAGGGTTTTTAGGGTTACTGGATAAAAAAACGGAAGGTTCATCTCTAGCTGTAGCGTACGAGATTAAAGAGATGGTTCACAATTACATTATAGGCCTAATCACCGTTATTGCAATTGTGGCTGTCTTAAACTCAATTGGCTTACTAGCCTTAGGTTTAAAGTACGCGATTTTCATGGGAATTGTATCTGCAGTCTTAACCATCATTCCTTACATTGGGATTTTTATAGGTGGACTACTGCCCTTGATGGTCGCGTTAATTACCAAAGATTCATTAATTTATCCACTGCTGGTAATCGTTGTAGTTGGATTTGTCCAATTTCTAGAAGGTAATTTCATAACTCCCAATATTGTTGGCTCAAAAGTGAACGTTAACCCACTGGCGGCAATAATAGCCTTAGTTATTGGCGCTGAAATATGGGGAATATCAGGAATGATTTTAGCCATCCCTTTAACTGGAATTACGAAAATTATAATGAGCAAATATGGCTCATTGCGCCCATATGCTTACTTACTGCAAAGTGATGAAGATGGTTCAAAAGAAAAATCCACCTTTGCATCAATAAAAAAAATCTTTAGAAAATCAGAAACGTCAGATTAAAATTTAGCACAAGGAACTAAGAATTTTCGACTTCGTCGTTTCTTCCTTTTACTGGCCACCTCATAAACTAACGAAACTTCATGCGCACCGCCGGAATTAGTGGCTAGTATAGAAATGGTAACATCATAACTGTATCCTATTCTAAGGTTTCGATCAGGAATACTGTAGCCGACCAAAACTATAAAGGCATCATTATTCTGTCTTGCCTTGTTCACATCATCATTATACCTTTTAAACAATGGTATGCCTCTATACCAAAAGCCAAAAACAAATGGTTCATGATTGTAATAAAACCCTAAATCCAGTTGGTCGTATTGCTCCTGAGCCTCGTTCAAAATTGCTGCTGTAATATCCTTGGCATTTCTAGCTTTTACCGTTGCACCAGATAGTACAAATTTGTATCCAGCTTGTAAATTATATTTTATTGGCAACTGAGATTCAGCATTATCACCAAAAAAGGTTTGATTTGGTCGGTTTAGATGGCTTGCTGACAAGCCAACCCAATATTTGTCAGAATACAATAACCCACCAAAATCAATGTTCAAATAATTGATATTTCTATCGGAAAAAGCATCTACATCAACAGTAGCTGCGCTGTTACTCTCTAACTGATCATTAAAAATTAATTTCCCAAAATCTAATCCTCGAGAAACGTAACCGAATTTCACTCCAGGAGACAGGTAAATACGTATGTAGAATTGTATCTCCAAGATTCGTAAAATCGTAGGTTTCTGTGGGACTTCCATCTCCGAAATCCCAAGTAAATGTTGTATTCGAAGAAATCTGTGTAGAACTATTGATAAATCGAAATTGAACAGGTGTGCAGCCAAAATTGTCATCTCCAGTTGGCAACTGTATCGACGCTAATGGGTTTCTTTCTAAAACTACTAAACCAGTAATGGTACATGCTGTAGAATTATCTGTGATGGTTATCGTATAGTTTGCAGCAGTAGAAGCATAAACATGGGAAACATTATTGCCAACTAAAATTCCTGCTCCTGTTGTAACCGGACTTCCATCACCCCAGTCGATGGTGTAACTGCCCATATTCCGATCAGGAGTTATAAAAATAGTGTAGGTACCAGGCGTACAAGAAGTAAATTGAGGTGTATTAGAAAACACCCCGAATCCATCTTGCACCTGAAGACATTGAGATTGAGAGTAGTGCCCAAGAAGCACAGCAAAAATTGGTAGTAGTAGTTTTTTTAGCATACTATCGTCTACGGGATATTCTTACTAAAGTTATGCATTTTATAAATAAAGTTTTTTTAACATTCAGAATTATCTAAATAGAATTATTATTTTTTTCACTTAACTTCCGTATCATCAACTTTCTAATATATTTTACAGGAACACTGCCGTAGCTCAAAAATTCTTCATGAAAAGTTTTTAGATCAAACTCTTCACCCATTTGCTCTTGTAATTCTTCCCTTAATTGCATTATTTCATAATATCCCGTAAAATAACTGCACAGCTGAACTTGAGATAAACGAGCTCTTTTCCATTTCCCCTCAGCTTCCGACTTTTCTTGAAAAGCTTCTGTCATTAGCAGTTGCATAGCATCTTCTTCAGTGTAACCTAGAACTTGGATACCATAATCTAATATTGTATTGCAGACTGTTCTTAGATTCCACTTGTAATACATCAATCCCATTTCTAACTGGTCTCCGCCGTAACCTTCTTCTAACATCATTCTTTCAGCATATACAGCCCAACCTTCTACCATAGCGCCATTGCCCATAATGCTTTTAATTAAGCTGGGAGACTGATTGCTATACACCAACTGGGTGTAATGCCCTGGAATAGCCTCATGAATATTCAAAATTTGTAAGGTGTAATTATTGTATTCTCTCAGATAACTCTCGGCTTCCTCAGCATTGTAATGGTCTAAGGGGGTCACATTATAATACGTTTCTGCTTCAGCATCGTAAGGTCCCGGAGCTGAAATAGATGCTCCGGCAAATCCCCTCATATATTCAGGTGTTTCACGCACAACCAGTGGTTTATTGGGGTCCATAGTAACTAAATCGTTTTCATTTACAAAATCAATTAATTCAGGAATTTGCTGCCTAATTGCTGTAACAAATGAGTCTCTATGAACATGCGTTTTTGCAACTTCATCGATCACCATTTGAATTTGCTCAAACCTACCTCCAGGTTTTTCAGCTTCGCCAAAATACTTTTCCCATAACATATCCGATAGCCGAAACATATTTTCATGCAAGTCTCCTTTTTCTTCTACTGCCGCTTCAAAAATTTCATTCGCCGAATATGCTGATTGTATTTCAGCATTAAACTTTTTACTATACAATTCTTCCCCTATTCTAAAACTTCGGAATGTAGCTGAGTCCGATGATTCTTCTATAAAATTTACCTTTAGAAACTTATTGTAATCTTCAATTACCCCAATTGCCTTAGCTATCTTCTCATTAAATACTTGTTTGAACGCTTCATCTTTTAATGAAGCATTTAATGAATCTAGTAATGTATTTTCAAAGATTGTTTTTGAGCCTTCCAGTTGTTGAATTGCTAAATTGGTATGAATTTTAGTAGGTTGATTAATGTTCATTTTAGCTTGTGAATAGTAGGCTTCAATGTGATTTAATTTTTCATTAATGTTTTCGAGTCTCCTCTCTAAAGAGTGTTTTTGATAGTTAATTACTTGAAAAAAAACTCCTCCTAGATTGTAAGAAGCCGGATCCCACTCACCACTCTTGAATTCATGTAAATAAAAAAAAGTATTCTGCAAATCATTTTCTATCAAGTGATAGTCTATTTTGTCAGCCTCACTTAGTTGTTCATAATCAAAAGCACCTAATTTAACTAGCCAATCCTCTGCAAAATTCAGTTGAGATTGAGTTCGCTCTTTATTTGGAATAGGTAACTTTTCATCGAAATCATGAAGGCCTTGAAAAGAAGCTGAAATCGGATTCATCTTCCACATCGCATCAATAAATTCAGATTTAAATCTCTCAAAATCAAAACTTTCTACTATTGAACTAGGTTCCTTTTCTTGTTGACCACCACACGCTAAAACACCAATGAACAGTGCACAATAGAATAAATTTTTCATCGTATTTTATTTTTACCAAAGGTAATTGAATAACCGGATTGACTAAAGCTCTTACTAGCAATTGACAAGAGAAAACGTTTTAGACAAAAAGCCTTAAGTTTGGCACAAAACAATAGTTCTATGAATAAATTCATCCTCCTATTTGCAGTAACCACTGCCCTAGTTGCATGTAATGGAAGACATTCAACCGAAAAAGATAGCGCGTTAGAATACGAGCCAAGAGAAGAAATTACTCTTAATGATTATCCCGAAGTAAGAAAAGATACAATTGTAGAAGATTATTTTGGAACTCAGATTGCAGACCCGTACAGATGGCTTGAAAATGATACATCAGAAGAAACTGGAGCTTGGGTAAAGGCACAAAATGAGGTAACTTTTAACTATTTAAATCAAATTCCCTATAGAGAAGACCTTGAAGCGAGATTAACTGAACTCTGGAACTATGAAAAAGTAAGTACTCCTTTTAAAAAAGGAGACAATTATTTTATGTTCAAAAACGATGGTATTCAAAACCAAAGTGTTTTATATATTCAGAAAGGTCTTGATGGGGAACAAAAAGTTTTATTAGATCCAAATACCATGTCTGAAGAAGGAACAACCTCGCTAAATGGGATGGGTTTCTCCAAAGACAATAGATACATGGCTTACGGAATTTCCAAAGCAGGTTCTGATTGGGTAGAGATTCACGTGATGGATATCGAAACTCAAACGATGCTTGAAGACGTTGTTAATTGGGTAAAATTCAGTGGAATCTCTTGGTATAAAAATGGTTTTTATTATAGTTCGTATGATCCTCCTGCAGAAGGTTCTGACTATTCTGGAAAAAATGAATTTCATAAAATTTATTACCATACATTGGGCACTTCTCAAAAAGAAGACCAGCTTGTTTACGAAGATAAGGAGCATCCTCAAAGAAACGCAGGAGCGGGCATTACTGATGATGAAGCGTATTTGTTTGTTTCTACTTCAGAATCTACTAATGGAAATTCCTTAATGGTAAAAGATTTATCAAATGGTGGCGATTTTGTTGTATTGGTGAACAACTATAACACAGACAATTATATTGTAGACCACCTTGGTGAAGGCAAATTTTTAGTTAATACAAACTACAATGCACCGAATAATCGAATTTGTTTGGTGGATATCAAAAATCCAAGTCAAGAAAACTGGGTATATTTTATACCTGAGAAAGACTATGTTCTAAGAGGCGTATCATTAGCCGGCGATAAAATCATTGCTAACTACATGAAAAATGTCCAAACAAAGTTAGAAGTATACGATTCTGCAGCTAATTATTTATATGACATAGAACTACCCGGAATAGGAATTGCAAGCTTCAGTGGTGATAAAGATGAAAACACTGCTTTTTATTCATATACATCTTATATCACTCCAACGGAAATTTATAAGTATGATTTGGAGGAAAATAAAACGGAGCTATTTTTTCAACCGGAAACAGCTTTCAACGGAAGTGAATATGAAACAGAGCAGGTTTTTTACCCTTCTAAAGACGGTACAAAAATCCCAATGTTTATCACCTATAAAAAGGGCACTAAATTAGATGGAAGCAACCCAACCTTCCTATACGGTTACGGAGGATTTAACATTAGTATTACTCCTAGGTTCTCAGCTATTAATACGGTATTTTTAGAGCAAGGTGGAGTTTATGCCGTTGCTAATTTGCGCGGAGGCAGTGAGTTTGGAGAGGATTGGCACACAGCAGGATGGAGACTGAACAAGCAAAATGTTTTTGATGATTTTATTGCGGCAGGAGAATATCTAATTGCAACAAAGTATAGTAGTTCGGAAAAGTTGGCAATTCACGGTAGATCAAATGGTGGTTTATTGGCAGGTGCAGTAATGACTCAGCGTCCAGACCTAATGAAAGTTTCTATACCTGGAGTTGGAGTTTTAGACATGTTGCGTTACCATAAGTTTACAATTGGTTGGGCATGGGCAGACGAATACGGCAGAAGTGATACTGATGAAGAAAATTTTAAAAATTTGCTTTCATACTCTCCTTTGCACAATGTTATTCAAGGGACTAGTTATCCTGCTACTATGGTCGTAACAGGTGATCATGATGATCGAGTTGTTCCAGCCCATAGTATGAAGTTCATTTCTGAGTTACAAGCAAAGCACGAAGGACCGAATCCCGTTTTAGTGAGAGTGGATGTGAATGCAGGGCATGGTGCAGGAAAACCAACAGAAAAAGTAATTGAAGAATGGGCAGATGTTTGGAGTTTTGTGCTTTGGAATACAAATTCTAAAGTGAATTTTGGCACAAAAACAGAAGAAAATGAGAAGTAGAATTATCCTAGTAGCTTTAGTTTTAATAGGCTTTAGTAGTTGTGAAGAAGTAGATAAACTCACTCAGTTTAACATGAGTTTTGATAATCAAATTACAATACCTGCAAATACCTTAATAAACATACCAGTTAGCTTATCAACACCTGACATCGCTACTAATTCAGAGGCAACTTTCGCAGGGAAAGAGACAAATGCAGCTTCTATTGATGAAATTAAGCTTCAATCATTAACCTTAACTATCATTACTCCTGCAAATAGCAATTTTAATTTTTTCAAATCAGTTGAAGTGTTTATAAATTCAAATGGACTTCCTGAAGCAGCTCTGGGCTCAAACCCCAATGTTGCCGACGGAATAACCACCCTAAATTTGACTACGACAGACGCAAATATTAAAGACTACATTACCGCTGAAAGTTTCTCAATAAGATTTTCGACCACGACTGACGAAACAATTGGGCAAGACCATGAAATAAATATTAATACAGTATTTCTAATTGATGCCAAAGTGTTGGGTCAGTAATTATCTTTAGAAAAGGTCATAAAAAGGTGTTCTTTTAAAAGAACACCTTTTTATTTTTCCTTATGCGATTATGTAATTCAATCTACTTACCTTCTAAATAACCTCTCAAGTATTCAAAATGCGAATTCAAATCCCCGTTTTTCGTAATTGTTGCTCTATCTATAATTGAGTCTGGATCGTGTACTAGTAGAGCGGGTAAAACACTATTAATTAACTCTCCCCCAAAATCTTCCGAAGCATCCTTTGGCAATTCACAGGGTAGATTGTCTACTGCCATAACAGTAATGCTATCTTCACTACTAATGCTAACTTCTTGTAATGTATTTCTATTGACCTCGTATATTGGATCAGCAACGGTTGACGGGCGAATGGTTGAAGGAATCGGACCTGCAATATCACAACTGATATCTGCAATTACTTCAATGTTAAATTCAGATGAAGCCAAATCCTCTTTGGAGAAAATAATCGGACCCTCAGCATCCCAAAAATGACAAGGAATATACATGTTAGCCACTTGAGCATACTTCACAAAATCTGAATCAAAGTCTTTCGCATTGGCATAGGCATCATTCCGATCGAAAGGCCTTCCGTCTTTCTTTTTAAAATACTCTTCTACAGAAAGTTGTGTAAAAACAGGCTCGTTGAATTCCTGTGATAAAAAGGAAGTAGTATCTACTTGTTTTACACCCATTTTCTGTAGTATCTCAATCGATCCTCCTGCTACTCGACCCAAACCTGTCAGCGCAATTTTATAATTTTTTGGTAAGCTTATTTTAGGTAATTCACTTTCTAATTCTTTTCTATCCTCACATTTATTGGCAGGCTTTAAAGTGTATTTACCAGTTCGAACTCCATGAGCAATAAAAGCGTTATACGTGCCTACAATTCCGGCATATCGACCAAAACCAACCAACCTCCTGCCATTAGGCTCGGTTAACACCTCGTAATCTAACAGCTGTACATTTTTATCAATTACAGCTTGCAACAAGTCTCTATTGTATGGCTGCTCTTTGATGGTGTGGGAGAAAAAGAAATGTGTTTTATTTGGGATTAAATCCTCAATGTTCACTTCCTTCACTCCGAAAATCAAATCTACATGTGTCAAGTCTTCCACTATTTTCAAACCTAAGGCTTCGTATTCTGCATCACTAAAAGCTCGAATAGGACTTTTTTCAATAAATAGCTCTACTCCAGGGTAGGTATCAACTATCAATTTACACTGTTGAGGCGTAAATGGAACACGTTTATCTGGTGGGGTTTTACCTTCTCTTATAATACCTATTTTCATGCTCTTCGATTTAAGTCGACGAAGTTAATAATTATAGCTAAACAGCAATAAAGCAAAGGTAGATACAACAAGTAAAGTGGCATATAACACCACTAACACAATATACTTCCAACTTGTCTTTAGCCTGGATTCTGAATACATTTTTCGTAAACTTTTCCATAAATAAAAGGCCAAATAAAGACCACAAAGTCCCAAAAACACTTCATTAACGATAAGCCATTCTAGTTTTCTAAAAATATAACTTAGACGTTAAGATATACATGAATATTAATCCGATTGACGATACC
>JABAZP010000003.1 GCA_018608405.1 Flavobacteriales bacterium | reverse complement strand
ACAGACGGTATTGATGGTGCAGTTGGGGCTACAGGGCCTCAAGGACCTATTGGAATAGCGGGTGCAATAGGACCTCAAGGTGCAACGGGTGCTGCAGGACCACAAGGACCTATTGGATTAACAGGAGCGACAGGACCACAAGGTGCTACAGGTTTGTTAAGCAATGGAGCCGCTGCAGGAAACACACCATACTGGGATGGCTCGCAATGGGTAGTTAACAGCAGTAATTTTCATAACAATGGCTCAGGAATTGGCATTAATACAAGTACTCCCGATGCATCTGCACAACTAGATATAGCATCAACTTCAAAAGGATTTTTACCACCAAGAATGACTGACATTCAGCGTGATGCCATTAGTTCTCCTGCTGCTGGTTTAACTATTTACAACATAACTGTGAATTGTTTACAGTGGTGGAATGGCACGCTTTGGTATGATCTATGTGGATACAATACTGCCGCAACCTACCCCGCAGGCACTGTGTTTTGCGCAGGGGAAACCAATGTACGAGATGTTACTAACCCAATAACTGGAAAAACTTGGATGGACCGCAACCTTGGTGCTATACAGGCAGGCACGAGTTCCACAGATGCCAACAGCTTTGGCGATTTGTACCAATGGGGAAGAGCAAGTGACGGCCACCAATGTAGAACATCTTCTAGCACCACCACGTTGAGCAGTACGAACCAACCAGGAAATGGCAACTTTATAAGTACATCAAACGACTGGCGCAGCCCAAAAAACGACAATTTGTGGCAGGGTGTAAATGGGGTGAATAATCCTTGTCCTAGTGGTTATCGTTTACCAACCGAATCAGAATTTAATGCAGAAATCTTAAGTTGGAGCACGAACAACAGCGCAGGAGCTTTTGCTTCACCCCTTAAATTGACCGAGGGGAGCTACCGCCACCGCAACAACGGCCCTATCGGTGTAGGCAACGGCCACTATTGGACCAGTACGGTTAGTAATAATTATCAAGCACGGTGGATCCTCTTCTCAGTCAGCGGGGCAGTGATTAGAGACCAACACCGGGCAAACGCGAACTCTGTGCGTTGCATCAAGGATTGACACTTTGATTAATTTGACAATTTACCATACCCCCCCGCAGGGCGGTATGGTTTTAATAAAACTGCGTAAGTCCCTGCCTGCCGCAGGCAGGGTAGAATTTAAAAATTAACCTGAATGAAAATATTTCTCACTATTTTTATTTCTTGTTTTGTTTTCTGTGGTTCTTTAATTGCTCAGTCTATCTCAGGTAATTTTTCCCTTCTTGCCAATCAAGAAATCAAACTAGAGGGTTTTAGCGGTTTAAAAACTTATCCAATTTCCTCAACCAAAGTTGACGAAGCAGGAAGTTTCAGACTCCCCTATTCCAATGTAGATTATGGTGTAGGCTATTTAATGTCTGCCGACGAAAACCCTTTATTCGTTATTTTAAGCGGAGAAGATATTGAAATCCTTGGTGAAGCATTGAGTTATACAGAAACGCTAAAAATTACCAGAGGTCAAGAAAACCAATGGTTTGAACAATATGCTAAAGAACATCCGCGAAGAGAGCAAGCATTAAGTGCTTGGATTTATTTGGAGAAAATATATATGCTAGATTCTTTATTTATGGTTCAAAAAACTCCTTATCAAGCTATTCAAATAGAAAAGCAACGCATTAGAGCAGAAGATGCCGCATTTCTTTCAAAATTACCCGAGGACAGTTATGTGAGCTGGTTTTTACCCGCTCGTAAATTAGTGAGTTCAGTTTCAACGATAGCTCAATACCGACCAAACGACATTCCCGCAACTATATCAGCGTTTAGGAAAATAGATTATACGGATAACCGCCTTTATAAAAGTGGCTTGTTTAAAGATGCTATTGACAATCATTTTTGGTTATTAGAAAATTGCGGAAAGCCATTAGATTCTGTCTTTATTGAAATGCAGTTTTCTATTGATGCTATGATGATTAATTTGGTGAGAGATGACAAAAAACTTAACGAGGTTACCACCTATTTGTTTGATTTGCTAGAGCGACATAGCCTATCTCAAGTAGCCGAATACTTGGCTCTGAAGGTACTTAATGAAACTAGTTGCACTTTAGATAACGATTTAGCGAAACAACTAGAAAGTTACCGAGCGATGAAGAAAGGGAACATAGCACCTAATATCAACTTTGGTAACTCAGCCTATTTAAATGGAGTAAAGCAAACAATTTTTAACAGCCTTACAAACTTAACTACACCCTACACATTGGTTGTATTCGGTGCAAGCTGGTGTCCGAAGTGTGTTGAAGAAATACCAAAACTGACAGACAACTATGTAAAGTGGAGAAATTTAGGGGTAGAAGTTGTCTATATATCCCTTGACACAGAGCAGAAGGATTTTGAGAAATCAGTGAGTTCGTATCCCTTTTTCGCATACTGTGATTACAAGAAATGGGATAGCAAAGTGGCTCAAGATTATTATGTGTTTGGCACACCAACCTTTTACTTATTAGATAACAAGCGAGAGATTTTATTGAGACCAACCTCAATTAATCAAATAGACGCTTGGGTTGATTGGTATTTGGCGGGTAAAGACAAAAAGTAAACGAACCATATACTTGACGTTTATAGACTTCTTATGTGGTTGTCAAACTAAGATTACTCCCTTCTTAACCAATCATTGTCATATACTCCCTAATATGGGGTTATACTATGCTATACACAAAACCCTTGTAATAGGAAACCAACTCTGTTAACCCCACCCTTGGTTGGTTCTGTTTGTAAGGTTGAAAGGTTTGGGGGTTTGTTGAGATTATGGCTGAGGTTTTGAGTTATTGGAAATATTACTTTCTTTGTGACCAAATAAACTCAACTATGAAACTATTCAAATACTCTCTAATAGCACTTATATCAATATCTCTATTTTCTTGTGAAAAGGATGACGATACTACTGAACCAACAACTCCAACAACTCCAATAAATAATGCATTAATCTATCTTGATGCCAATGGAGTGACGATAAAGGCAAGTGCAGCTGCCATAATAGGAGATACAGGAACTGTGAATGGCATCCTTTATACAGTTGTTGATTCACTTACATTAAAGACTAGAATAGATTCTAGCTTGGATGTTACTAATGTTTGTGTCTCAAGAATTACCAATATGCATTGGATGTTTGGGAGAGATTCATCCTTCAATCAAGACATTGGTTCGTGGGATGTATCCAATGTGACTAATATGAGTGGTATGTTTTATCAAGTAAGTTCCTTCAATCAAGACATCAGCTCGTGGAATGTTTCTAATGTTACTAATATGCTTAATATGTTTAATCAAGCAAATTCCTTCAATCAAGACATTAGCTCGTGGAATGTATCTAATGTGACTAATATGATGAATATGTTTACTAGAGATTCATCCTTCAATCAAGACATTGGCTCGTGGGATGTATCTAATGTGAGTCAAATGATGAATATGTTTTATGAAGCCTCGTCCTTCAATCAAGACATCAGCTCGTGGAATGTTTCTAATGTAACGGGTATGGTTAGGATGTTTTATAATGCCACGTCCTTCAATCAAGACATTAGCTCGTGGAATGTTTCTAATGTGACTGATATGAGTTATATGTTTTATCAAGCCACTTCCTTCAATCAAGACATCAGCTCGTGGAATGTTTCTAATGTGACTCAATGTAGCAACTTTAGCCTAAATACAACAGCTTGGACACTACCAAAGCCTAATTTCACTAACTGTTAGCAATAAGTTTCATTAAATAATATAATTAAAAGTCCTGCCTCGGTAGAACTTTTTTGTTTTAAATAGGACTAATCATCGGCATATCCTCCTCCTGTAGTTCAGCTACCTCAAGTCCTCTTAAGTAGGTTTGCCTTGCCTAGACAAGTGTTATACATCGTCACACACTCCCTAATATAGGGTTATAACTATGCTATACAACACCCCTTGAAATAGGAAACCATTTCTGTTAACCCCACCCCTGGTTAGTTCTTTTTGTGAGGCTGTAAGTTTGGGGGTTTGTTGAGGTTCTTGCTGAGGTTTGTGAAATATTTATTTTCTTTGTCATTAAATAAACTCAACTATGAAACTATTCAAATACTCTCTAATAGCACTTATATCAATATCTCTATTTTCTTGTGTAAAAGATGAAGATACACCACTTCCTGCAAATAATACACCACAGACAACCCCTTGCAGTACAATACCAAGTTTAACAACTTTCGCTACAACTAACATTACAGAAAACAGTGCTTTTCTTTCAGGGATAATAATGGCTCCAACTTGTCCTAATGATTCCTCAGTTTCATCGCAAGGGTTTGTATGGTCAACTAATCCATTGCCTGAAGTGGCCGATAATAGAATTGTAGTTTCAGGGGATTCTGTTCAAAATAATTTAAATGGACTTGCAGCAGAAACATCTTATTTCGTTAGAACATTCCTAACTAACCCTTCAGGGACTTTTTATGGAAATGAAGTTTCTTTCACTACTACAATTCAAAAACCTATCTATCTAGATGCTAATGGCATTACGATTAAAGCTAGGCCTTGGGCTATCATTGGTGATACAGCTTCTATCAGCGGAATTTTATATACTGTTACGGATTCTTCTTTACTTAAAACTAAAATTACAAATCAAGAAGATATTACCAATTTGTGTGTTTCAAGAATTACTAATATGAGAGAATTGTTTTCAAACAACTATTCCTTTAATCAAGACATTAGCTCTTGGGATGTATCAAATGTTACTGATATGAAGAAGATGTTTCACCAGAATAGGATTTTTAATCAAGATATTGGGTCTTGGAATGTGTCAAATGTTACCGATATGAGTGAGATGTTTGAAGGTAACAGTGCCTTCAACCAAAACATTGGTAGCTGGGACATTTCAAATGTTACTGATATGCGTCAGATGTTTTTCTTTGCCCTTAATTTTAATCAAGATATTAGTAGTTGGAATGTTTCTAATGTGACCGATATGTTTGAAATGTTTGGCGATGCTAGAATCTTCAATCAGAATATAGGCAATTGGAACGTATCTAGTGTGACTAGTATGAGAGGTCTATTTAAGGGCGCAAATTCCTTCAATCAAGACATTGGCTCGTGGAATGTTGCTAATGTGACTGATATGTTTGTTATGTTTCAGTCTGCCAATTCCTTTAACCAAGACATTGGAACCTGGAACGTATCTGGTGTTACTAATATGAGAGGTATGTTTTACAATAATCAATCATTTGACCAAAATATTACTTCTTGGAATGTATCAAATGTTGTAAATATGCAAGATATGTTTTATGGTGCCTCAATATTCAATCAAGACCTCAGCTCTTGGAGTGTTTCTAATGTTACTCAATGTACCGACTTTAGCCTAAATACAACAGCTTGGACACTACCAAAGCCTAATTTCACTAACTGTTAGCAATAAGTTTCATTAAATAATATAATTAAAAGTCCTGCCACGGTAGGACTTTTTTGTTTTAAATAGTGCAAAATCATTGGCACATCCTCTTCCTGTAATTCAGATACCTCAAGTCCCCTTAAGTAAGTTAACGATACGTTTAAACCTGCGCTTATCAGTTTTTTTAATATTCAGTTTTTTTAATATATTTGAAAAAAAATGAATATGAAAATCAAAACAATTTTTAAAATCAATATTGTAATAATATTCCTTCAAGCGCTGCCACTATATATTTCCTTATTCTCTATTGACTTTAAAATGAATCTTATGGGTGACTTCTTAGGTTCAGACCCATCACCAGATGCATTAATAATGTTTGACCAGTTTGCTTTAGTACTTGGCTTAACAATTCTTGGAATTATATCCCTTATATATGGTGCATTGTCATTTAGTGATATTAGAGTTTTACAAAGAATTTCGTTCTTATTATATGCAGTAACTGGATTCTTTGCTCTACCTGAACTAATTAATGTTTTTACAGGTCAACCAAGCGCTCCACTTCCTGTAATAATTATGGGAGTAACATCTGTAGGATTATTTTATTATGGCTCAAAGAAAGGCACTATTTAAATCATCGGCATATCCTTTTCCTGTAATTCAGCAACCTCAAGCCCCCTTAAGTAAGTTAACGATACGTTTAAACTAGAGTGACCCATAGCCTT
>JABAZP010000009.1:74450-127877 GCA_018608405.1 Flavobacteriales bacterium | reverse complement strand
CCGTGTTGTTCCTCCAGCCTTTATAAAGTACACTCCATTCTCAAAATCAGATAAGATTACTTTTTTTAGCATTTTTTCTACAAATTTTGTTAATTAAAACCTTTTGATTTTAAAGGATTAATATAATTGTCTTTTTGAGTTACTCATGGGTTTAATTTTAGTCTTTTTCGGGTGTGCTAACAAAGTCAATCGGATTTATATTGAATGACTTAGCTATTTTACGTCTTACGCTATGTCCATTTCTTTCTGTTATTGGTTAATACTTGCGACTCAAAGGTGCGAAGCATTAGCATTTTGAACCATGAGTTATGTCAGATGAATTGTTGATTGTTGTCAGAGTTGCCGGCACGTGGGAGTAACGCAGTTTTTCGAATTGAGCATTATTGAATTAAATTAAACTATTTTTGACGAAACTAAAAACCAAATCACATGATGAAAAAAACTACTTTTTCTATTTTTTTACTTGCATTTTTGTTTGCAATAAATGCTAATAGCCAGAACTTTTCAGTTACTAGCGGCTCAATTGCTCAAAGCAGTATAGATTCTTGCTCTAGTACGACGATAACGATTAATACCTATTTAGGTTGTATTAATTGGGTGCAGGGTCCATCTACCTATTCTGTTTCAGGCACAACTCTGAATATTGATGTAAATTATACAAGTTCACCAATTTGTGCCGGTGCCATTAGCAATCCTGTTTTTACTCAAACTGTGGCAAACCTGCCACCTGCAGTATATTCTGTAGACGCTAGTGCTTACATAGACAACATAAAAGGAAATACCGTTTCGTTAGGTTCATTAACCGTAACCTCTTGTAATGTAACCGGATTATCAAATTCTTCTGTTGCAGAAAAGTTTAGTGTCTATCCAAATCCTACTTCGGATTTTATATCAGTTAAGAATACAACAGGAAGCCGGCAAAACTTTCAGTTAATTGATTTGAGTGGGAGAGAAGCATTGATTGGTACTATTTCTCCAAATACTTCTAAGGTAGATTTGACTACTTTGAGTCCAGGGATTTATTTCATGAAGTTCACTTCTAAAAATGAGCAAATCGTTCAAAAGATTATCCTCCAATAAAAGTTTCAAAAGGTGTCCAAAAGGATCACCAGACATTAACTGTTTAAGAGATGTGAAGAATAAAAAAAGGTAAGCAAAGGCTTACCTTTTTTGTTTTGAGTATGTTACCTATTTCATAAATGGAAACAAACAAAAAAAGCCACACCTTGCAGTGTGGCTTTTCCGATTTTGTGACTCGTCTGGGGTTCGAACCCAGGACCCCATCCTTAAAAGGGACGTGCTCTACCAGCTGAGCTAACGAGTCATTTTTTTTCGGACGGCAAAGATACCCGCCAAGATTAATATGGCAAAGATTTTTTGTCTTTTTTTTTCAAAAAAAACACATTTTTTTTGAGTGGCTGAAAATCAGATTAGTTAATGATTTTTGCCCTAGTAAAAACAGCATCTGGATCCATTAAAAAGCGATAAGTGGCCAATGTTCTCAGCTTCGTAGCACCTAAGTTTTCAATAACATGAATCATTTTAGGGTTAAAGTCACCAATCCACGTAATAACAACATCTTTATAACTTCCATTGGCATTTACAACACGTTTACATTCGTCAAAAATGGCACCTTCAAGGCCTTTTCCTTGAAAATCTGGATCAATGCCAAATGCCAACCCAAAAAAGGTAGTGCAGGTTCCTTTTAGTTTATGATATAAAAACTTCAACTTTCCCCACCAATTTAAATTACCATTAACGTATTTAAATATTTGATTGATCTCTGGCAAGGCTATAAAAAAACCAACTGGGCGACCATCGTAATAAGCAAAGTGAATGAGGTCTTCATCTAATATGGGTTTGATGGTTTTCATAATGGTCATGGCTTGGCGCTTTTCCATACCTGCAAATCCTTCGTGCTTCACCCAGGCTCTATTGTAAATGGTTCTAAAGTCCTCGGCATATTTCTCTAAGTTGTTTTTCTTGATCGTATCAAACGTGAACTTAGGGTCTTTTCGAATTCTAACAGACTTCTCTTTAAGCAACGGTATTAGTTCATCGGTGGTATTGCGATAAAATATAAATTGCTCGTAATACTTTTTAAACCCGTAATTTTCAAAGAAGGGCACGTAATAAGCAGGATTGTAATTCTGATTGTAATAGGGCGGGTACTCAAAATTTTCAGTGATTAAGCCCCAATATTTGTCCTTTTCTCCAAAATTAACAGGCCCCTCAATAGTATCCATTCCCTTATTCTCAATCCATGCCTTAGCGGTATCAAATAGCTTAAATGCTGCAGCTTCATCGTCAATGCATTCGAAAAAGCCTACACCACCAATTTTGGTATTCGACTTTTTATTGGCCTTTTCGTTAATAAATGCAGCAATTCTCCCTATTGTTTTGCCATCTTTTTGGAGTATCCAACGTGCTGCCTCACCATGTCTGAAATACTTATTGAATTTTTTATCGAACACTTTTTCAATGTCTTGCTTCAAGTGTGGCACCCAGTTTTTATCATTTTTATAAATGTCAAAAGGAAGTTGGTGAAATTCTTTTTCAGTTTTAGCGTTATTAACAGTTGAGATTGTCATGCTTAGTTTAAATTTGAAAATGCAAAACAAAACTAAGAAAGCTTAGTTTAGCAAAGAAGTATGAAAGACAAGGTTGTAATAGTTACAGGCGCTTCTTCTGGGATAGGAAAGGCCACTGCGTTATATTTTGCCAAAAAAGGCTCCAATGTGGTGCTTGCCGCTCGTTCAGAAGGTAAGTTGAAAGCTGTAGAAGAAGAGATCTCTAAAGAGGGTGGTTCTTGTCTTTCTGTGCCCTGTGACGTTTCAAAGCCTTCTGATTGCGAGAATTTGATTTCAAAAACAGTAGAAAAGTTTAAAAAGATTGACGTTCTTATCAACAATGCAGGAATCTCAATGCGTGCTATTTTCAATGAAACAGATTTGAGTGTTATTCGAGAAGTAATGGACATTAACTTTTTTGGAATGGTCAATTGCACCAAATATGCACTGCCTTATATTTTAAAAAATAAAGGTAGCGTAGTTGGAGTCTCGTCCATTGCAGGTTATGTGGGCTTACCTGCAAGAACAGGTTATTCTGCCTCTAAGTATGCCATGCATGGATTTTTAGATGCATTACGAATTGAAAACATTGAAAAGGGTCTCCATGTGTTAGTGGCTTGCCCCGGCTTTACGGCTTCAAACATTCGTACTTCTGCACTAACGGCAGATGGCACAGCTCAAGGAGAGTCCCCGAGATCAGAGGCAAAAATGATGCAACCCGGAGAAGTAGCTACAGACATTTACAAAAGCATTGTGAACAGAGATCAAAGCTTGGTCTTAACCAGCGAAGGAAAGTTGGCTGTTTTCTTGTCAAAATGGGCTCCTAAGTTTCTGCAAAGGATGGTATTTAGAGAAATGAAAAAAGAACCCGATTCACCATTGAAATGAATTATCCCATTTTTTTGATTGGATTCATGGCTTCCGGTAAAACATCAAGGGGTAAGAAGTTAGCAAGAAAATTGAATGTTGCTTTTGTAGATTTAGACCAACAAATTGAACTTCAAGAGAATCAATCCATTTCAAGTATTTTCGAAAACCAAGGAGAGGCATACTTTAGAAAAGTAGAAGCCGAAATGCTACGGTCCATTCCAAAACACGAGAAAGCAGTTATTGCTTTAGGTGGAGGAACACCTTGTTTTTATAATAACATGGATTACATCAATGATGTTGGAACAACCGTTTATTTGAAACGATCTGAATCAAGAATTTTAGGACGTTTACGACAAAACAAACAAATGAGGCCTTTAGTGGCCCACCTGTCAGATTCTGAATTGAAGTTGTTTATAGCAGAAAGCTTAGGTCAAAGAGCTCCATTTTACGAGAAAGCGCAGTTAATTTTTGATGCAGATAACGCAAAAATTGCTGAGCTAGAAGAAATGCTCAACTAATGAGGCCTTTTTATAAAAAACGCCTACAACTTGACTATTAATTCTTATAAATCCAACTTGCAGGATTTAACTTTATCGCTTTTCCTGATCCCTGAGCCTTCCAAATTTCGAAGTGCATGGTTGAAGTGTTTTCACCACTTTCATTCATTAATACCCCTAAATCTTGTTTGGTGGTTAGTTTATCTCCTGATGAAACAAAAACTTCTTTAAAGGGAGAGTATGTAGTGAAATATTCTCCGTGGTTAACTAGAACCATTTTTCCCTGACCCGGAATAGTGACGATATTGATAATTGTTCCGCTAAAACTCGACCTACCTATGTTTCCTTTTTTGGTAGAAATATCAATCCCATTATTTTCTACAATTACATTAGGTAACGTAGGATGACGGTTATTTCCAAAATTAGAAACAATTACACCTTCTGAAACAGGCCAAGGTAATTTACCTTTGTTTGCGGTAAAAGAATTACTTAATTCTCTTGCTTCAGGCGTCATTGGAAAGCCTTTTTCAGATTTACCCTTTTTAGCGGCAGCTTCTCGCGCTTTGCGTATTTCTTCGGCAATTATTCTTTCAATTGCTGCATTTACCTTCTTTTGATCTCGTCTCTTTTTATCCAATTGAGATTTTAATTCCTTTTCTTTTCCTTTCAAGCTTATGACTACTTTTTCTTTTTTCGATTTTTCTGATGCTAAAACGTTTCTTTCATTCAACTCTGCTTTTAGCAAACCCTCGTTACTTTTGCGAATGGCCTCTAACAACTTAATTTGCTTATCAATTTCAACTTGTTCTTGCTTAATTCGTTCTGCTTGCTCTTGTTGAAACCTAGCATATTGCTGAAAGTACTTCAGTCGTTTGTACGCTTGGTTGAAGTTATTGGCAGAAAAAAGAAACATCAATTTATTATAATCGCTTCTATTCCGGTATGCTTTACGAACCATTTCGGCATACTCTGCTTTTAAGTCGGTTAGGTTAGACTCGAGACTGTCAACCGTTGCCACTTGAATAGCTATACTGTCATTCAATAGTTTAATTTCTTGTTCAATAGTTTGAATAAGTATTTGACGGGAAGAAATTTTCTTATTCAATTGTTGCAACTGGCTGAGGGAAGTTTTTTTTGTTTTCTCCGTCTCCTCCAATAACTTATTCGTGTATTGAATTTCTTGTTGTAGCTTTTTCTTTTTATTCTGCAATGAACTTTTTGATTGAGCAAAGCCGTTCAATAAGATTCCCCCAACTAAGAAGAATAAAAGAAATACCCGCTTAATAAAATACTTGTTCATATTTAGACGAAATGTTGAATGAGAATTTAAGAGGACCCTCCAAAGATACCTTAGAATATTGTAAATTGACCGTTGCAGGTTTTTCAGATTGGAAATCAAAATTCAAGATACTTGGAAGAGATTGATTTTCAACTCCAATAAATTTTTCATACTCCCCGGTAAGAAAACGGTTTGCCGTTAAATCCGAGAAAATGAAATTACTTACCTTGAACGTACTTTGGTCTATCCAAAGGCTCACGACTTCTTCTTTTTGTTTTTCAATTCGTTCAGGTTTTTGCTCTGCGTTTTTAACTTTTCTTTTTTTCAAGTTACCGAGGTAATACCTGTCTTTATCAATGGAAAGAGTAACCTTTTCGTCATGTTCAAAATCAATTGCATTACCAATCAAAATTGCCTGAATTGTTTGGAATTCTAGCTCTAGGTTAAATCGATTATTAATGTAATCATAGTCTCCAATAAAATAGTTTCGGTCGATCCTATTCATCACCTTTATAGAGTCTCTAGTAATCATAACACGAGCGATCTCAATGCCTAAAGCGGGAGTGATGGAAACCCATATCAGACTATCTTTTCGAATACGGATGTTTGCTTTAAAAGGCGTTTTCTTCCCCTCCTGATACAATTGAACTCCTGCTTTTAATGAGAGGTGTTCAAATTGAAACTCATTCATATCCAATTGCTGAAGAAGGTATTCGGTTTTATTCACCTTCAGGTCTTTCCTCTTCGCTTTTTGTTGCAGCTTACACGAAGACAAAACCAACAGGAATAGAAGAGGGATAATGAATTTAAAACGACTATTCATAATAGGTTTTATCTGTGATTTTTTTATCAATAGTTTTTGAAGTACTTCCTGCCTTTTTTGCCCTTTTCCAAAACTCTACAGCTTCCTCTAATTCACCCAGGTGAAATAAAATGTCTCCTTTGTGTTCCAGTAACTCTGCACTTGGGTCAGACGAATTATCAATGGCCTTATCTATCCAAATTTTGGCATTTTCATATTCTTTTAGTTGAAAGAGAATCCAAGCATAAGTGTCTTGAAAGGAAGCTTGATTTGGCGCTAAATTGTTCGATTTTGCAGACATTTTTTTTGCTTTCTCCAAATTTTCATCTCTGAGTGAAATATAGTAGCTGTAATTATTCAGTACAATGATGTTTTTTGGATCTAGGCTCAAGGCTTGATCGTAATTTTTGTCGGACTTAACATGGTCATTAATTTCATGATAAGCATCTCCTAAAGAGCTGTAAAATTGACTTTTCATGGAAGGGTTATCCAAAACCAAGTCTTTTCCTAATTCCAAGTACTCAATCGCTCTTTCGTTATCACCCTGCTGACTCAGACCAATACCATAGGTTAGATAAACGGTAGGTTGATTTGGAAAGAGTTCAATGGCTCTTCTACTATAGTCAACTAGCTCAGTCGTGTCACCTTGATCAGCGAATATGAATATTAATTGATTCCAAACTGGAAACCGACTACTGTCTAACGAAATAGTTGTTATATACGATTGTTTTGCCGCTTCAATTTGATTATCAAAATATTGGAAGTCTGCGAGCAAAGCAAAAGACTTAGCATTCTCGGGGTGAGCCAAAGCAATTTTTCGACATAATTCAATTCCGTCCTGCTTCTGTTCTTTATTTCTGCTGTCTACATCGTAAAATGTAAGTACGTATTTAATTTTTTCATCAATGTCCATTTCCGGATTCAAGAATGCCTTGCTTAAATTTTCAATGTGCTTCTCGTTCTCTCCTTCTTGCCTGTAAAATTCCGCCATAGAAAATTGCAGTTTATAATTGGTAGAATCCAACTGCTGCATTTTTTCATAAACCTTAAGGGCTTCCTCCTTTCTTCCATTTAGGGCGTATGTATCAGCAAGCGCACCATAATACTTAATTTCGTTAGGGTAGGTGTCTATTAACTTTTGAATTTCAGCAGCTGCAGCATCAACTTCGTTATTTGAAAGGTGCACTCTTTGTTTTAAAAATGAGACTTCTTCAGTTACTCCTAATTCTTCTTCAATTTGGTTGATAACCTCTAAACCTTCTTCTTTTTTATCATTATTCAATAAAAGTTGAGCTAATTCATACTTTAACTCAATTCGTTTGGGCTCTTTTGCTATAAGAGCTGTGAATTCCTCTATGGCTTTCTCTGATTGTCCTAAATCTCTGAGCGCCGTGCCATATGAAAGATGAAACCAGTAATTTGATTTGTCACTTTTCACTGCCATTTCATATTGCTCAAGGGCTAATTGAGGTTTTTCTTGTATGCTGTATATATTTCCTAACTCATAGTGAGCTGGCGCACTATTCGGGTTGATATCTAAAGCCTTTTGGAATAACTTTTCCGAAGCTTCATAGTTCCCAAGAATTTTTTCTTTTGCAGCATCAGCATACGTTTCACCAAATAAAATTCCACGTAGCTCAGATTTATCATGCCCTTGCTCTTTTGGTAGCTGAGCAGCATTTTTAGAACCAGAGCACGACCATAAAAAGGCCATGGTAAATATGGAAAGCAGGAGTTTTCGCATCTAATTATAGCTCGTTGTAATCGCCAATGCTAATTTGTTTCGCCGATTTGTTGATTTTTACTTTATTGCCAACCATTGAGTTCGTAAAATTTAAACCTTTAATCGTTGTGTCATTCTGAATAATAGAGTTTGAAATTACTGCATTCTCTATGGTGGTGTTGGCACCAACTGAAACATGTGGACCAATTATACAGTTTTTTAAACTTACATTTTCTCCAATATAACAAGGTTCAACAATAACAGCATTTTCAAGCTGAACGGATGAAGAAACAATATCCTGGTCTTTTATAAATTCTAACACCCGTTGGTTGGTATTTACGGTTGCGTCTTTATTTCCACAATCTAACCACTCTATTACTTGACCTGGAGCAAATTTAGTTCCTGCAGCCTTCATTCTTTCTAAGGCATCCGTAATTTGATATTCTCCCTTGTCCATAATCTTATGATCAAGCAGGTACTGTAGGTTGTCCCTGAGGTATTCTCCATCTTTAAAGTAATAAATACCAATAATGGCCAAATCCGAAACAAACTCTTGAGGTTTCTCAATGAAATCTGTGATGTTATTGCTTTCATCAAGTTTTACAACTCCAAATGCTTTAGGGTCAGCAACTTGTTGTACCCAAATGATTCCATCTTTTGAATCATCTAATTTAAAATCAGCTCGAAATAATGTGTCAGCAAAGGCAACAATGGTTTTACCTCCCATCATTTCTTTAGCGCATAAAATTGCGTGTGCCGTTCCTAATGCTTCTTCTTGATAATAGATATTTCCTTTTGCACCCAAGCTTTCTGCCACTTCAATTAGGTGTTGTTCTACTTCTTTACCAAAGTCACCAATTATAAACCCAATTTCTTCAATGGCTTCATCACAAACACCCGCAATGTCTTCAACTAAGCGTTGAACAATTGGTTTTCCTGCAACCGGAACTAATGGTTTAGGAACAGTTAATGTGTGAGGTCTTAAGCGGCTTCCTCGACCGGCCATTGGCACAATAATCTTCATTCTATTTCTTTTTCATTTCCGCATTAAAACTTATTGTGTTTTTAAATGCGCAAGTTCAACTTTTCTTTATTTCACACCGGTTGAGCCGAAACCTCCGGCCCCACGATCTGTATCATTCAATTCTTCCACTTCAACCCATTCAGCTTGTTCATGAGCTGCAATTACCATCTGTGCAATTCGTTCTCCATTTTCAATTACAAAAGTCTCTTTTGACAAATTCACTAAAATAACTTTAATCTCTCCTCGATAGTCGGCATCTATGGTTCCAGGTGAATTGAGAACCGTAATCCCATGTTTAAATGCTAATCCACTTCTCGGTCGTACCTGTGCTTCATATCCAATGGGTATTTCCATAAAAAGTCCGGTTGTTACAACCACTTTTTCAAGTGAACCGACACTAATTGGGGCTTCAATATTTGCTCGTAAGTCAACTCCCGCAGAGGCAATGGTGCCGTAGCTTGGTAAAGCATGTTGGGAATTGTTCATAATTCTAATTTTCATGTAGATAAAATTGCTTTGCAGCCTACGAAATTAGGGCTTTTTTAGGTTTTTCTAAAACGAAAACCACAGAAAGAAATAGAAGTAGAATCAAGCTGTTAACTCCAAATTTTAAAATGGATTCACTTTCTAAACTTAAAAGTGTAGAAACCCAATAAAACCCAAAGGCTAATCCCAAGTAAAAGAATATTGACTTCAAGGAGTAATTGATTTTATAATGCTTTTGCCCAAGTACGTATGAAACTGCGGCCATGCTAAAGTAACATGCAAGGGTTGCCCAAGCAGATCCTGTGTAGCCTATTTTTGGAATTAACAATAAGTTCAAAACAATTGTAATCACTGCTCCCATAACAGCGATATAAGCGCCATACTTCGTTTTTTCATTCAACTTGTACCAAATGGACAAATTATAAAAAATTCCAAAGAAGATATTTGCAAATAAAAGAATAGGTACGATGTTTAAACCATTCCAATAGGCTTCATTGTTTACAAAATATTTTAATTGATCTAGGTACAACATGACGCCCAAAAAGATAACTGAGCAGACAATGACAAAATATTTCATGATCAAAGCATACGTCTCCTTTGCATCTTTTTCTTTTTCGTTCGAAAAGAAAAATGGCTCCGCGGCGTAGCGAAAGGCTTGAATGAACAAGGAAATAATAATGGAGAGTTTATATACTCCACCATAAATTCCTACTTGTTGTTTTACTTCGTATAGGCTCATTTGGTCCAATAAAAGCCATTTTAATAAAATTCGATCAGAGGTTTCATTAATAATAATGGCAACCGAAGCAATTAAAATTGGATTGCTGTAAATTAACAGTTCTTTTAGAAGGTGTTTGTCAAAAACTAATTTAGATCGAAAGAAAGCAGGAGTTAGCATCAAGAATTTTACGATGCTAGCAAATAAATTCGCAATAAAAACATAACCGATTCCAATCTCTGAGGAGTAAAAATTATCAATCAAAAAGTTAGATTCACCATTTTCAAACGCCGTCATGCAGTATCCAATCCAAAACCAATTGAGTCCGACGTTAACAATAATGTTGGAGACATTTACTGAAACAAAACGCATGGCTTTGTTTTCAATTCTTAATCGTGCTAAAGGAATGGATGAAATGGCATCAAGTCCAACGATAAAAGCAAACCAAATAACATATTCATGATTATCTGAATACTTCAGAAAATCAGCCACTTCTTGTGAGAAAAAGGTGGCCATAAAAATGAACAGAGTAGTGCTTCCGAACAAGGAAAGCACCACTGTGCTAAATACATTATTCTTGGAATCCTTACTTTTTGTTTGAAATCGAAAGTATGCGGTCTCCATTCCGTAAGTCAACAAAACGACAAGGAATGAAACGTAAGCATACATCTCAACAATTTCACCGTATTCACTTGGTAAAAACTTTGAAGTGTGAAGCGGCACTAGAAAGTAATACAGCAGTCTCCCAACAATACTAGGTAGGCCATAAATTGCAGTTTGCCCTGCTAATTTTTGTAGTGCCTTCAAATGAAATGTTTTGCTTGTAGATCCAAAAGTGGGTTTTAGTTATTCGGAAAGTTTGCTTTTCGTTTTTCTAAGAATGCACTCGTACCTTCTTTAAAGTCTCCAGTTGCAAAGCACTTCGCAAATTCGTTTATTTCAGTTACAAAGCCATTCTCTCCATCTTGGTAACCACTATTTACCGCTCTTATTGCAGCAGCTATAGCAACAGATGAGTTTTTTGACATTTTTTCACAGATTTCTAGGCATTTGTCAAGCAGTTCACTTTGTTCAACTACGTGATTTACCAAACCACACTGCAAGGCTTCTTCTGCTTTCATCATGCCAGCAGTGAAAATCAGTTCAAAGGCTTTTCCTTTGCCCGCCAATTGAGCTAAGCGTTGAGTCCCTCCATAACCCGGGATTACGCCCAAACTAACTTCAGGCAAGCCCATTCTAGCGTTATTAGAAGCCACTCGCATGTGACAGCTCATTGCTAACTCAAGGCCTCCTCCTAACGCAAATCCATTTACTGCTGCTATTATGGGTTTGGAAGATTTCTCTGCCAAATCAAACAACGTGTCTTGTCCATTTTTTGCCAAATCATGAGCTTCACCCTTTGAAAAAGTATTGAACTCTGAAATATCTGCACCGGCAACAAATGCCTTCTCTCCAGATCCTGTTATAATCATGGATTTAACTTTATCGTTATTCTCTGATGCAGTAATTGCTTCGCTCAATTCTTTAATTGTCGCCCTATTCAGCGCGTTTAATTTATCTGGTCGATTAATGGTTATTATTTGAGTACTTCCTTTAAGTTCGATAAGTAAATTAGACATAGATATAATATTGTTGTGCACAAATTTAATTGAATTCTTAGGCTTTTGGAAGCTCAATACTGAAAGTTGTGCCCACATTTGCTTCAGAAGTGAATATGATTTGACCATTCATGTGATTCACAATGCTTTTTGACATTGCTAACCCTAAACCAGTACCCGATGATTTAGTAGTGAAATTTGGCTCAAAGATTCTTTCAGATTGTGTTTCACTTATTCCTGTGCCATTGTCATTGATCTTTACAAAATAGGAATTTCCTTGTTCTTCTAATGAGACAATGATTGCGGGGTTTATCGTTTTTTCTGTTGCTTGAACAGCATTTTTAATCACGTTGTTAAAAACTCGAAGCAATTGATCTTTGTCGCCCATAATTATCGCAGAAGTTAAACTTTCAGGTACTTCAAGTGTGATGTAGAAAGAATGTACATACAAATCCACCGCACTTTTTAAAATAGGAAGGACATCCAAAGGTTGTAGCTCCTTGCTCGGTAATTTAGCGAAAGAAGAGAAGGCAGTTGCGATGTTGCTCAGTGTTTCAATTTGCTCAACTAGAGTAGTAGTCGTCCTTTCCACACGTTCCTTCAATTCATCATTGTTCAAATTTATCGAACGTTGAAGGTGCTGTATGCTCAACTTCATGGGTGTTAGCGGGTTCTTTATTTCATGCGCTACTTGTTTTGCCATCTCACGCCAAGCTACTTCTCGCTCATTTTTAGCTAACTCTTCGGCACTTTCATTTAATTCAATTGCAATGCGGTTGTACTCTTGAACAAGTGCACCAATTTCATCCTTGCTGCTCCATTCAATAAGTTCAATGCTTGACCCTAATTTAAGCTTAGATATTTGCTGACGAATTAATAATAATGGTCTAGAAAGTTGGTTAATCAGGAGCACAGAAATAAGCAATGCTAAGGCAAATATTCCAACATAAATATTTAGGGTAGACACCAAGAAGTTAGAAATTTCCTTCTCTAAAGCTCCCTGTTTGGCGAAGTAAGGTAAATTTAAATAGCCAATTACTTCATTGTCGAAATTTTTAAAAGGAATATAGGCTGAAAGATAACTCAACTCGCCAATAGTCTCTTCTTGAGACCATTGCGCCTTATTTTCATTTTGTAATGCAAATAATGCCTGAGGATTCATGTGCTTACTTTTAATTCCTTTATCGAATAATTCAGGACGAGAGGTGGCATAGAGTGACCCTCTAGTTGTATAAAGGTTAATGTCGCTGTAAAAAACATTCGAGAATTTAACTAAGTAGGCAGTCACATAATCAGTTAATTCTTCGGCTAAAAATTCTTCGGCACCTATTTTTGATTCGAGTTCAAGATTAACAGAACGCAGTTTCTCTTGCAAGGTGGTTTCGTTCTTCGCTTGGTATTGTTTTTTGATGTAAAAAGTTGTTCCCCAGGCAAGGAAAATTAGAGAGCTTAAAATCGACCCTATCAAGAACAATTGAATCTTTGTGGAGAAGTCGTGCACACTTAATTTTACGTAAAAAGGAAAGTACTTTAAGCTGATAATTGCCGGTAAAAAGCAGCAACTTGTGATTACTAAAATGTAAGCCAATGAAGTTAGAAAGTCGTAGAAACTGTAACGCTTTCGACTAAGTAAAATGGTAACATCTTTGTCTTTTTGGTAGGCAAAGTGCTGATGGTCTTCAGAAGGATATTGATAAAAACTTCTTTCCCCGAGTTCACTAATTTTTAACTGCGTAGAGAAATTGTACTCCCCGGTTTTGTAGACCAATTTCTTATCACTATAAACGGCAAAGGAATAATCATCAAGGCTTAATGAACTTACTTTCGTTTTTTCATCGATTAATAGTTCCGGGTAGCCTTCATTTTCATTTAAGTAAATGGTACTAAACTCTATTATAAGCTTGGTTAAAACACTATCTCTTGAAATTGGAATCTCTGCAATGTAATCTATTCTGCCGGCATAGTTGTTGAGCTGAAACAAGTTGGATGAACTGACCCTACTTCCTTCTAGTCGAAGCCTGCGGTCGAAATAATTCCAACAGTCTGTTTCTTGGCCATCAGCTAATAATGGGTCTCCTTTAGCACAGACGACAAAATTAATTTGATACTTCTCCCAGTAACCGTTAAAGTAATTGTCACGCAAGTATTGATCAATTTCTTCTTGATTGCTCCAATAATTACTAGAGTTGTCTTTTAAGTAAGAATCTTTTAAAATTTCTTGTTGAACTCCATTAAACATGTACTCTGCTACCGGATCTCTTTCTTCTGCTAGCTTTTCAGCGATGTGTTTTTGTTGTAGTTGCTTGCGCTCTTCAATTGATTTACTCACAGTAAATGAAACAACACTGCTTGAGTAGATTAGCAACAATAGAACTGTAAAAATATTTTTTGAGGCTCCTTTACCACTTCTAATTGCAAATAAAAGTAGAATTGGAACTAGCCAATACAGTTCGAGTTTTGCGGAATCTACTAGCACAGGAAGTAAAACCGCCAGGCAAAAAAAGCTAGCAATAAACCAACGACGTTTTTTAATGTTGAAGGTATTTTTCGCTACGGCAAAGGCAAAGTCAATTAAAACTAAGTTACAGCAAATAAGCAATGAGAAAGTAACAAAAGCAATTACGCTCAAGTAGTTTAAATTAAAAAGGTTGTTGAAATTAAAATTGATTTGTGATGAATATACACTATCATGAAATAATACTATGGTGCCCATTCCCAACAAACTCGGCGCTATTGTAAATACAATACTAAAAAAAACACTTTTTGACAATCTCAGCGAAACTCTCAGTTGATACAGGATGTAAAAGAGGAGCAGCACATGGAAAAATAGGTCTCCCAGACTTGGAATTGATTCATTTATTGCAAAGAACTTTGGTTGAAAAAGCTGGAGTTCATAAAAAATGGATGGCAGCTGAAAAAATAACAATAGCCTAATTCCAATCGCCACCAGAATAGACGTCCAAAGCTTGTTGCTTTTTAATGTAGAGGGAAAAATGAAGAAGATGAAGTAGGAACTAATTAAGAATAGAAAGATAAAAAATGCAAGAACTGAATTAGAGGCTTCATGTGTTTCAAAATTGACATAAAAGTCAGGTTGTGAGCCATTGATAATCACCTCTGCATCTCCATTGGTTAAACTGAATGAGCGTATAGCCGGGAAGTCTAATTTTTTAGAGAATTTGTTTTGAAGAGACTTGTTGCGAATAGGATAGTTATGCTGTAAAAGGGTGAGGGAATACAACTCTTTGTTTCCTGCTTGTAGGCTCGTTTTTAAATATATTGCATTTGAAGAGTTGATACAGATTTTGTTTGAACGTAAGTCCGCTATATCAAATACAGAATGATCATCTGTCCAAAAAAACAAGCTATCGTTTTGATAGACTAAAAAGGTTTTCTCGTTTTTATTGAAATTATATTTTGGGTTAAACTCCGCCCCCTTTTCGAGTTTGGTGTTGAGTTCAATTAAATCTGCTTCTGCGTTGTCTTGCATTGAAAGCAGTATTTCTTCAATTTTTTCAACTGTTTTTGTGTTGGATAGCTGAAAAAAAGGCGGTAAAATGTAGCAACTCACTAAAAAAAGAAGTCCTATGCCAAGTACATAAAGGGATCTAAATTGTTGCATGATTTGATTTTACAGAATCAAATTAGAAAGGCAGAATAATTTTTCTTTTCAAAGGTTACTTCTATGCGCTCTTTCATGGTAGTAGCGAGATTCATTCCTAAGTAATCCGCATGAACAGGAAAACGTTTATAGCTTCTATTGACCAAAACTGCTGTTGATAGTTTTTTAACTGGAGCAACAAGAAAGTGTTTCAATCCGTACATCATTGTCTTTCCGGAATTTAATACGTCATCTACTACTATAATGACTTGATTCTTAAAATCATTTGGTTCTAATCCAAGAGTTGTTTCATTACTGATTGGATTCTTCTTGTCAATTTTTAATTCTTGCAATACAATTTCGAAATTCGATATTGATTTCAGTTGCTCTGAAAGTAATTGCGCAAATATGAAACCATTATTTGCGATGCCTGCAATGATCAACTTCTCTTCTTTGTAATTGTCTTCATAAATTTGGAAGGCAATCCGAGTTATTTTTTGCTCTATTTGTTGATGGGTCAGAATTTGAGTCTTGTTTTGCATAGCGTAATTTGTAAAATCTAAAGTTAAGCCTTTCAGCTATTTCTTTTCAGCCAATAAAAACAATTCTCTTCCGGACCTTGGTTTAATTGAGTTGAATGAATTACCAAAATGAACAAAATTAAAATATTCATCAAAGTAGTTGTGGTATTCTTCTTTGCTACCGCCAAAAGGAGGGTGGGCATCATTTAGTTCTACAGACCATAGGAGACCCATTAGTTTACCCTTGGGATGCAATAGTTCATGTCCTTTTTTAGCATATGCCTGACGGTGTGAAGGATCAATTGCGCAAAAAAATGTTTGTTCTACTATAAGGTCATATTGTCCTTCATGGTCAAAGAAATTTTCTTTAATCAAGTTATCTTTTGGAAAGTCTGGGTGTTGAGTACTAAAATTGTCGAGTGGAGAGGGAGCAAGGTCTAATAAAAATACATTTCGAAATCCGTGGCGATGTAAATAAGATGCTTCATGTCCATTTCCGCAACCCGGAATCAATATTTTAATTGTCTTGTCTGTTAATTGGTCGAAATACTCCTTTAAAGGCGTGCTTACCATTCCAATATCCCATCCAGTATCCTCATTTTTATATCGTTCTTCCCAATTCGCGACCGGTTCCATAGTATCTTGTTTAAGCTTCAACTTTTTTTGTTCGTGTAAGATTACCGATTTCAATCAAAAAAATCATTGTACTAAGAAGGTTAAAAGTAGTTTGATAGCTCGTATTATGTTCTAGTCAACTGACATTATATTTTGCGGTCAGTTGCTTTTTCATTTAGTAGGTTGATATTCTGGTTTTAATATGTGGCTTCGTGTTTGTTTATGGGTAGTCTTTTGTGTTAGTATACAAAAAAATCTACCTCATCGCATTAATTATTCTTCTGCTTTTCTAATTACAATTTAAATAAGCACTTTTACAGGGTAACAATAAGAACAACTCCACGATCAATTGAAATATATTTCATTCTTTATCTCGCTATTTTTGTTTCATCAAATTTCTTATTCGCAACACGATTTATACATCGGTGCTGAAGTATTGGGTGGAACATTAGGGAGCACTGATTTAGAAAGTGGATTATTAAATAAAAAGAATTATTCACCCACCTTAGGAGCCCAGTTAAACCTAAGTTATAGGTTATTTGATTTTCTTTCTTTTGAAGGAGGAATAGGTCAGCAGAGAAGCAGAATAAAATTGGAAGATGCTGTATTTTCCGATGAATTAGATGGCTTTTCAATTAACATTAACAACACCAATTACCACTGGAATTATTTCGCAGCGGTTTCAGCCTTTTATAGAATTAGAAAAACGGACACTTACATCTATGGCAAATTCGCTACTTCTAAAAATACTTACAGGGCTGGTGAGGTTTCAAAATCAGAATCTTTTGAAGTAACAAGTCAAAATATAAATCGCTCCTTGGTGTACACAACAACTTACGCCGAATCTAATATTTCGTACATTCCTGAAATAGGATTGCAGTATAAATTCTTTGAAGGTAATTTGTTAAGTATCGGGTTGCGTTATAATTTAGGTCAATCTCAGGTTTTTGAAAGCAACTATTCGATTACTGATAATATAACGCAAGAAACAAAAATGGATCGATTAACATTTATGGGAGATGCCTTTTCGTTTACCGTCCGATTCGATTATAAGTTGATTCATTTAGCTAAAAGAGAGAAGGTTAAGAAAGTGAAGTTAAATGAAATTGCGATTGATGTTTCGAAGAAAGATGAAGTAAAAAAAGATAGTCAACAAAGCAAACCTGATACGCTGAACGTTCCCAATACAACACTAGATACAACTCCACTAGTATCAATAGCAAATAGGGATTTAGTAGTGAAAGACCGTTTAAAGGTCCACTTTTCTAAGGTGAAAGTTCAAATTTGGGACCATCAAACTGTTGATGGAGATCGTGTTTCATTAAACTTAAATGGAGAATGGATCCTAAAGAATTACGAGTTGAAAAAGGAAAAATATGAGATACAGATTGAGCTCAGCGAAGGGCTTAATACTTTTGTACTGCATGCCTTGAATTTGGGTAAATACAAGCCGAATACAGCGGCGTTAAATGTATTTGATGGCGAAAAGAAGCATCGGATTATCTTGGAATCAAATATGAATGAAAGTGGAACCTTGCAAATCAATTATAAAAAGAAAAGGGATGATAAGAAGTAGACTGTTTTTTCTTTCTTTAGTATTGATTCTTTTTGCAACAGCTTGCACTGACAAGTCACTTGATATTGATGTTGAGCAAGATGCATGTAAGCGTTTTAAAATCAAATCTCCGGGGTATCAATTGCTAGAAGACCCTTGCAATGGTGCATTAAAAATTCGTGCTGAAGTGGAGTTTGCATTTAATAACTCTTCAGAATGTTTGAATGCAGTAAACAACATGCCGGTATTTTACAAAAGCAACAATGCAGAAATTAATCCATTATCATTCTTCAACAAGATTGAACGAAATAATTTAATGGTGAGCGGCAAACGTGTTCAATATATTTTTGAAGCCAGCTTTAACGATGTGGCAGCAGCAAGAGAACTAAATCACTTGATTTTGGATTTTAACACGGAGAATGAACTTGGAGTGAAAAGCAATACTTTGCAAATAAGAATGAATACTTCTTGTTCCGTTGTGGAACCATCTTCGTATGAAGTCAATCAAAATGAAATAAGAATCCCTAGAAGTCAATCCGTTTTTACTATTCGACTATGGGATAATGCTGCAGAAGATGGAGACATTGTTTCCGTTTACTTAAATGGAAGATGGATTATTGAAAATCACTCTCTATTGAAGGCCGGAACTAATTTTTCATTTTCAACTGCACTGTTAAATTCAGGAGCAAATGATTTGGTGTTATTTGCATTAAACGAAGGGAGTTCAGGACCAAATACTGTTAGTATTGCTGTTAATGGCGTAGAAATAAAGAACTTTAGGCCTGGGCTGCTAACCGGAGAAGCGGTTCGAATAAATTTCTAAACGTAAGTACTGCTTTTCAAATTAGAGCTCTTATTGTTTCCAAGGTAAAACTACCGGTAAAAAATTCTGAACATGGTAGAGTATGGGTTGATTATTCAAACTATGCAATGATTATGTCTTTTGCTTCTTCTTTTTTGCAGCAGGAAATAAAACGTTATTTAAAATTAGACGATAGCCAGGCGAGTTAGGATGCAGATTCAAATCGGTAGGAGGGTCACCAACAAAGTGCTGGTAATCTTCTGGATCATGTCCACCATAAAAGGTCCAAGTTCCTTTTCCAAAAGATCCGTGAATGTAACGAGCAGAGTTCAATGATTTATTCTCACCTAAAATGAGGACATCCGATTTTACAAATCGTTTATCGTATGCAGTGGTTTGACCCATAAACCCATCTACAATTTTTGTATGATTTTGCGTTAGCATGGTCGGAACTGGATCCCATTTAGCAGAAAATTCAAACAAGGTAAATTTGTCTCGGTTTTCAGGCGTTCTAATATGGAAAGGTGTAGCATCAATATTTGAAAACTCGTAAATGTTAGGATTTGTTGTTAGGGTAAAATCCTTAAAAGCGAAGGTGTTGGTATAGTTTAATTTAGAATTGTAATCTGGCGTAGTACCGTCACCGTCAAACATGTTTTCGCAAATATCTATATCCATGGCAGCGAGAGATATGTCATAAGAATCTGTCCCCGAACACATGGAGAATAAAAACCCACCACCCGCTGTAAACTTCTTGATTTCTAATGCAACACTTAGTTTTAAGTCAGATACCTTAGTGAAGCCAAGTTCTAAGGCCATTGCTTCATTGTCTTGTACTTGCTTTTTATACCAGCCTGCATTTTTATAATTGGCGTAGAATCGACCGTATTGACCCGTAAAATCTTCATGATGCAGGTGCAACCAGTCGTAGAGTGGTAAATTGCCTTGGATGATTTGCTTGTCATAAATCACCTCATATGGAATTTCTGCATAAGTTAAAACAAGGGTTACAGCATCATCCCACGGTTGTTTGCCAGAAGGGGAGTAGACGGCCATTTTTGGTGGCTTAAGTAGCTTTACCACATCAGTATTCTTTTCAGGGTTGCCAATCTCAGAAAGTATCGCGGTTGATTTAGCATCTGGAATAATTTCATAAGAAACTCCACGAATCAATAATTCGTCTTGAATTGCCTTTGCGCTTTTCAGCATAAATGAACCACCACGATAGTTCAAAAGCCACTGAACTTCAACATTGCGTTCCAAGCACCAATAAGCAATTCCATATGCTTTTAAATGGTTTTTCTGACTCTCATCCATAGGAATGAGCAAGTAAGAAGCAAAGCTGGAAGCACTGAAAGTAATGAGAAGTATTAAGAAGCTAATTTTTTTCATACCGAGAAATAGATAATTAGCTAAGTTAATGAAAAGCTAAAAAGGAGTGTCGTCATCATCACTATAATCATCGTCCATTCTTGATGGCATGGTAATACTGCCACTGTTGCTGCTCGTATCAAATTCATCATTTACCGGAAGTTCTCCGAACGACTTGTTATCATCGTAATCAAACCTTTCTAAATCAGAGAATTTGGCAAGTTCAGATGTAAATTTCAATTGAACATCACCGACTGCACCATTTCTGTGTTTCGCGATGATAATGTTAGCAACGCCGATGGTGGAGTTTCCATCTTCATCTTCAGTTAAGCCATAATACTCGGGCCTGTTAATGAACATTACCATATCAGCATCTTGCTCAATAGAACCAGATTCCCGTAAATCGGAAAGTTGTGGACGACGATCGCCACCCCGTGATTCTACCGCTCTGCTCAGTTGAGAAAGTGCAATTACCGGAATGTTTAATTCTTTGGCAATACTTTTTAAAGACCTTGAAATGGTTGAGATTTCTTGCTCCCGATTTCCGCCGCCTTTTCCATCGCCACCTGCTGTCATTAACTGCAAGTAATCTACTAGCAGTAGCTGAATGTCGTGTTGAGACTTTAATCTTCGTGCTTTGGCTCGCAATTCAAATACTGAAATTGCGGGTGTATCATCAATAAAAATTGGCGCTTCCGTTAGTCCACCAATCTTTGCGTGGATTTGCTCAATTTCATCATTTCGTAGGTTTCCATTCCTCAGTTTATGAGAAGACAATTCTGATTCACCGGAAATTAAACGAGTAACCAGTTGAACGGAGGCCATCTCTAATGAAAATACGGCAACAGCTTTTTGAAAATCAATGGCAGCATTTCTTGCCAATGTTAACGCAAATGCCGTTTTACCCATGGCAGGTCTCGCTGCTAAAATAACTAAATCTGAAGGTTGCCAGCCGGCGGTCATACGGTCTAAATCTGCAAATCCTGAAGGTACACCGGTAACAGATCCTTCCTGTCCTTTGGCAGATTCAATTTGTTTGATTGCATTCCGAACCAATTCAGACATGGAGTCGTAATTCTTGCGAATGTTTCCTTCTGTAACTCCAAATAGCCCACTTTCAGCTTTGTCTAACAATGAAAAAACGTCTGTAGTTTCATCGTAGGCATCAGTGATAATCTCGGTCGAAATTCGAATTAATTCTCGCTGAATAAATTTCTGAGATATGATTCTTGCGTGAAATTCAACATTGGCTGCAGAGGCTACTCGGTTGGTTAATTGAGTAATGTAGTACGGCCCTCCTACAACCTCTAATTCACCTTTTTGCTTCAGTTCATTGGTAACCGTTAAAATATCAATAGGTTCTGATTTACCAAAAAGGTCTTTGATAACATCAAATATTTTTTGGTGACTTTCTTTATAAAAACTCTTCCCTTGTAAAATGTCAATCACTGTATTAACAGCATCCTTTTCAAGAAGCATAGAACCTAATACAGCTTCTTCCAAATCAATGGCTTGTGGAGGTAATTTACCATGCTCTAGACTAGATAATGACAGACTATTGGCAGTGTTTCTTCTTCTTGTTCTGTCCTTTTCTTTAGCTTGGTTATCCATACTTCAAAAGTAGTGGATTAGACCAATTTATTTGTGTGAATTGGAGTAGAAAAGTTTTAATTTTTTTGAACGTGTTTAAAACAAGCAATTAGGCTAAAAATTCAGTTCTTAAGATAAAGTAATAAACGTGATGTAAACAAGTTATTAACTACTTTTAGTCACTTATCAACGAGTTCTTATTTTGAAACGTAGCCGATTTCGGTATTTTTGTGGTATGAAAAAAGCTTTTATTCTTGCTATATCTTTTTTTCTAATTTCCATGTTTTCTTGCAAGGAGGATCAAGACACACAGGTGCCAACAGTTGTTATTTTGGAACCCGTAGAAAATACGGAATATGAGGTGTTGGATCAAGTTTTTATAAGGGTAAATGTCTCAGATAATGAAGTAATTGAATCAGTTCAAGTGAGCTTGGTATCTGACGATTCTAAAAACAAGGTGTTACCTTCAGTTGACTTTTCAGTAGGGCAGAAAGAGTATCTGTTGGAGTATACCTTTGATATTGCAGATAGCTTATTGTCTACAGGCAGATACTACTTCCAAGTTGAGGCTTTTGATGGCGAAAACAGAACTAGTGCCTTCCGATATATTAACATTCGAGGTATGAACAGGGAGCGAACAGGCGTATTTGTTGCCTGTAGCGATGGTTCAACGACCGATTTGTACTTTGATCAGAATCAATTTACATTTCTAAGAATACATCAATTTGGTAAGCAATATCAGGGTGCTGTTTTTAATCGGTTTAACCAAGAATTTTGGTTTTTGCCCAAGAATAATAATGAAATCGAAATGTTCGATGCGGTGAGAGGTGCAGTAACTTTTACCCGGGTATTTAATTCAAACTTTCCCAATTCTTTTAACACCATAAAAAAAGATGAAAGAGACGTTCGGTTTACCGTAGCAGACATTGGAGTGAAAGGGTTTAATCAAAATTATACCTATTTAACCCCTGCTACTACAGTAGTGGAGAGTTTCGGAGTAGGGGACTTGGCAAACGTGGTAGAAGAAGTAGATCGAAATGGAGGGAATAGGGCTTTACTAGTTTTGAATAAGAACACAGGGGCACGTTTACGAGCTGGAAATATTTTTAGTGATGTGGTAGACATACAGTTTATTGACGAAGAAAACGCACTTATTTTTTGCAATACAGCACAAGGAGGAAAAGGAATGTTGTTCAACATAAACACCACGGCTTTGCAATCAAATTTATTTAGTTGCGACAGTATAAGAGAGGTGGTGAAAACATCTGTTGGTGATTTTGTGATTAGCACAAAATCAGAGGTGCAAACGTATCGACCTAGTAATGGAAGTTTAACAAATTACCTCACCATTGGTAATGCCGTGCTGGCATATGATGACTTAAACAATCAAGTTTATGTGGGGTTTGGGAACCAACTGCGGGTGTATGATTACCGACAAATTTCTGCCGTGCAATCTACCTCAATGCCCGACAATATTGTAGGAATAAATGTGAAGTTTAATCAGTTTTAAGCTTTCCCTTCATTGACAACTCCCATGCTTGAGAATTTCTTAATTCTACCGGCTATTCTTTTTTCTGGCTCCATTTCAGAAAGTTTGTCCAGTTGTTTTAAGATTTCCTTTTTCACTGTATCAAACGCTTCTAAAGGATGCGCATGAGCGCCACCATTTGGCTCTTTTATAATTCCATCAATGAGCTTGTTCTCCAACATATCTGCGGAAGTTAACTTCAATGCAGAGGCAGCAATTTCCTTAAACTCCCAACTTCTCCATAAAATTGATGAACAACTTTCTGGAGAAATAACAGAGTACCACGTATTCTCTAGCATGAGCACTTTATCGCCAATCCCAATTCCCAATGCTCCACCTGAAGCTCCTTCACCAATGATGATACAAATAATTGGAACTTTTAAAGTAGTCATTTCCATCAAGTTTCTTGCAATTGCCTCACCTTGACCTCTTTCTTCAGCTTCTAAACCTGGGAAAGCTCCTGGAGTATCAATGAAAGTAACGACAGGTATATTGAACTTTTCTGCTAACTTCATAAGGCGAAGCGCTTTTCTATATCCTTCAGGGTTAGCCATACCAAAATTCCTGTACTGCCTCATTTTGGTATTGATGCCTTTTTGTTGACCTATGAACATAACAGATTGCCCATCTACTGTTCCAATTCCACCAACCATAGCTTTGTCGTCTCCAACATTTCTGTCACCGTGCAATTCAACAAAATCTCCGTTGGTCACAGCCTCTATATAACTTAATGTGTATGGTCTGTCAGGATGACGACTCACCTGAACTCTTTGCCAAGGACTTAATTTACTGTAAATCTCTTTTCGAGTTTCTTTTAGTTTCTTTTCAAGAGCTTTGGTTGTTTTTGAAACATCCACTTGACTCTTTTCTTCCAATTCTTTCGCTTGGATTAGCTGATCGATAATGTCTTTAATTGGTTCTTCGAAATCTAAAAAATTCGCCATGTTCTCAGTTTAGAATAGGGAGTCAAAAGTACAAAAATTGCATTGACCGCCATCCTTTTTTAAACTCTTGATAGATTAGACTTATTTTTGTGACATGCGAATCAAATGCAATGCTAAAATCAACCTTGGGTTATCGATTACGGAAAAAAGAGAAGATGGATTTCATAATCTTGAAAGTATATTTTTACCTGTTCCCTGGTATGATATTATTGAAATTCAAGAATCTGGCAAAACTAGTTTTTCGAGTTCAGGTATAGCAATTGATGGAGATGAAAAGAACAATTTATGCATGAAAGCATATCATTTGTTAGCAAGAGATTTTATTTTACCTCCGGTTTCCATTCATTTAGAAAAAAATATTCCTATTGGTGCTGGGTTAGGAGGTGGCTCTTCAGATGGGGCGCATGTGTTAAAAGGGTTAAATGAACTTTTTCGATTAAGTTTAAGCATAGAACGATTGGAGCAATTGGCAAGCTTGTTAGGGAGTGACTGCCCATTCTTTGTGCAAAATAAAGCTGCTTTCGTAACAGGAAGAGGGGAACTGTTGGATACGAGTTTGAGTATCGACTTAAACTGCCATTGCCTTTTAGTAAACCCGGGTATTCACATTAGTACAAAAGAAGCATACGGCGCAATTACTCCTCAAAAAGCGCCGTTTAATTTATTAGAAATTAATAAACTGAATGACAAGGATTGGCAGACGACGGTTGTAAATGATTTTGAAACAGCTCTATTACCCAACTATCCTAAACTTGCGGCACTTAAGCATGATCTTCTTGCCCTAAATCCTTTTTATGTTTCAATGAGTGGCAGTGGTTCAAGTTTTTTTGCATTCTTTAAGGAGAAGCCTAATGAAGGCATTTTTAAGGATTACGCTAGTAAGGTATTTGAGTTAAACATTAATCAATAAACTCCTTTTTTAAAAACTGCAATTGGTGAATTGCGAATATAAAGTTGAGTCTTATTTTTGTTGTTATGGGTATAAGCAAAGCAACTTTTGGTTCGGGATGTTTTTGGTGTGTCGAGGCAATGTACAAACAATTAAAAGGCGTAGTAGAGGTGTTACCCGGATATTCTGGAGGGAATATAGCAAATCCTACGTACGAACAAGTCTGCTCAGGCTCTACAGGCCACGCAGAGGTTGTTCAAATTTTCTATGATGATGAATTAATTGATTTTACTCAGTTATTGGAGATTTTCTTCAAAACACATGATCCAACGAGTTTAAATAGGCAGGGAGATGACATAGGAACGCAATATCGATCAATTATTTTGTGGCACACAGAAAGTCAACAATTAGAAGCTGTTAAAACAATAGAAGGATTGAATGCTGCAAAGGCTTACGAAAAGAAAATCGTAACTGAAGTAGAGCAATTTAAGGTGTTTTATGAGGCTGAGGAGTACCACAAAAACTACTTTGCATTGAATCCTGAAAAGGCATATTGCAACGCTGTTGTGCGACCAAAAGTTGAGAAATTTGAGAAAGTTTTTAAGGATAGTTTGAAATAAAGTGAATAACTCCAATATATTAACTTAGTTTTGCACTTTAATATATTTAATTTTTTATAATGAGTAAAGGAACAGTAAAATTCTTCAATGAAACTAAAGGTTTTGGTTTTATTAAAGAGAACGAATCAGAAAATGAGCACTTTGTACACGTAACAGGTTTAGTCGATGAGATTAGAGAAGGTGACGAAGTAGAATTTGATTTGAAAGAAGGTAAAAAAGGAATGAATGCAATAAACGTTAAAGTCGTTTAAGGTATAGAATTATATAATTTTACTGAAAAACCCTTAAGTTTAGAACTTAAGGGCTTTTTTTATGCTGCTACTTTACTGAATCATTACATTAACTTACTACTTTATAAGTAGGGTCTTCCATAACATTTACATCTATCAATTGATCAGCGTTTTCAAGCAAGGTAATACAATCTGGACTCAAGTGTTTTAAATGTACTACCTTTCCCATTTTTAAGTATCGTTCTGTTAGTTTATTAACTGCTTCAATTGCAGACATGTCTACAATTCTACTTTCTTTAAAGTCTACAATGATTTCATCCGGGTCGTTTTGAACATCGAACTTCTCCGCAAAAGCAGTAGTTGAGCCAAAAAATAAGGGTCCATATATTTCATAGTGTTTCACACCCGAATCGTCTACATGCTTTCGTGCTCTAATGCGTTTTGCATTGTCCCAAGCAAATACCAATGCAGAAATGATAACACCAATAATTACAGCCATCGCCAAATCATGAATGATTGCTGTCACGAGGGTTACTATAACCATTACAAATATGTCTGATTTTGGCATTTTGTTAAAAGTCTTTAAACTAGCCCACTCAAAAGTTCCAATGGAAACCATAATCATCAATCCTGTGAGTGCTGCAATCGGGACTTGTTCAATTAAACTTGAGCCATACATAATGAAAATCAACAGCATAATTGATGCTACAATCCCTGATAGCCTGGCTCTAGCGTCTGAAGAGATGTTAATTAAACTCTGGCCAATCATGGCGCAACCACCCATTCCCGAAAAGAATCCACTTAAGATATTCGCAATACCTTGTGCAACTGCTTCTTTATTTCCTCTGCCTCTCGTTTCTGTTATTTCATCTACAATATTCAGCGTCAGTAAACTCTCAATTAAACCAACACCTGCAACAATTGCTGCATAAGGGAAAATAATTTGTAAGGTTTCCCAATTAAATGGTACATTGGGAATGGCAAAAGGAGGGAAGCCACCTTCAATTGACGCAATATCTCCAACTGTTTTTGTATCTATTCCAAAGGCTATTACGATTCCGAAAATGGCTAGAATAGATACCAACGAGGCCGGAATAACTTTACTGATTTTTGGCAAGCCCCAAATGATGATCATGGTCAACAAAACCAAGCCGAGCATGACGTATAATGGCTCACCTTGCAGCCAACTTCCGGCTCCGTCTTTAAAGCTGACCAGTTGAGACATAAATATAACAACCGCTAAACCATTCACAAAGCCATAGATGGCGGACATAGGAACCAATCTCATCAATTTTCCGAGTTTTAAGAAACCCGCTGTAATTTGTAAAATACCTGCGAGAATAACTGTCGCAAAAATGTAATCTACACCATGATCTTTGACTAAACTTACCAATACCACTGCTATTGCTCCAGTTGCACCTGAAATCATGCCAGGGCGTCCACCTAAAATGGAAGTTACAAGTCCCATCATAAAAGCGGCATAAAGTCCGGTTAAAGGAGATACTCCCGCAATAATTGCAAATGCGACAGCCTCAGGAACCAGCGCCAAGGCAACTGTAAGGCCCGAAAGAACCTCGTTTTTATAATTTACTTTCTGCGAAAAATCGAAAAGATTGATGTATTTCTTCATGCCATGGAAATTGGGCGGCAAAAGTAATCAGAAAAGAGGTAAGATTAAAGGCTATTTTATTGATTCGCTAGTTGCCCAATAGCATGCTGAATCTTAAGAATTGCTAAACGGTTCTTTGTTACTAATTCAACCATTTTTAGCTCAGCATTAATAAATCCAATTTCTCTTGAGTTAATCATAAATAGAGAACTTTCTCCTCCATTGAATAATTGCCTTTCTCCTTCTAGTAAAGCACCGTAGTCGTTTACGGTTTGCCTGTACAAACGTATTTGCAGCATAGTAGTTTCAAAAACGTTCATAGCCGCAGTAGCTTTAAAAGCCAAGCCAACTCTCTTGTTTTCCAAGTCAATTTCATTGTTTTGTAATTTCAAATTGATTTGCTTCAACTTAGCTCTTTCTTTTCGAACGAATATTGGAAACTCAAACTGCATGCCCCAAGTGTAATTATTAATGGAGTAATCAGAAAAAGGATTATCACCAATAGCCTCAGTGAGCGGTTTGTATTTTAAATCAAGTGTAGGTTTAATCTGTTCTCGAACCCATCGCTTTTCAATGCTTAGCTGTTCATTTTTAGATAAATTGGCTCTAATCTCAGGATGCGCATTTAAACTACTGTCAAGTTGAAGCGTAATTTTTAAGTTTTCTTCAGCAAGTTTTGCAGGGTCAAATTCATTCGGAATAGTATTTGACGGAAGTTCTAATGGAACTAAACCATCTTCCCATAAAAAGGTATTAAGGAAGGCTGTCGCATTTTTATAATCTAGTTCCGCTTGATTCAGGTTTAACCTCCTGTTTTGTACTTGTATGCCAGATTCTAAGGTGTCAATGGTTGGTATGTCTCCAAACGCAGCACTCTGCTTGACAGCAACAAAACGTTGATTAGCAAGTTCTAGGGCTTCAGTATTTACTTGGAGAGAGTAATAGGCACTGAACCAATTCCAATAGGCCATTCCTGCATCTAACAATAAGTCGTTCATCATCAAGTCTTTTTCAGCTTGATTTAAATCCATCATGGCTTGAGCAATTCTAAGAGATGCTCTTCTTTCGTCAATAAATAAACCTTCTCCTACTGATAATGAAACACCTGCAAACCAAAGTCCTGCAGAAGGAACGCTGCTTTCAGGATTAAGGAATTCACCCTGGTTTCTTTCATAACCACCCTCTAGCTCAAGTCCAAACCACGTCGGTATTTTTAATTTACCTTCACCATAGTCGTAGTATTCTTTTCCTTGAAAATATTTTTGAGCTACTTCCGCTTGAATTTTAGGATCAAATCCACCTCTAGCTTCTTGAATTTGTGCCAATCCCATTTCAAGGCGCATGTTGGCCTGAATGGAAATGGGATGGTTTTGTTTAACTAGCTTGAAAAAGATATCTTGATTAAAGCGCTCAGGTACGTTTTCTTGTGCACTTGAAAGCGCAGACAAGAGCAGCAATAAGAAAAGGAGTTGGAGTGTTTTCATTATTTCTTAGCTGTACTTGGTGGGTTTTGTTGACTCTTTTTATAGAAATCAGGTGGAAAACCATTTAATTGTCGCCATAATTCATACCATACAGGGACTTCTTTCAACAAGAGCATGTTGTTTGTTCCTCCACCCACTCGCAAGGCTGCCGGCCATCGATGATCGGTGGTGTCAGGTTGAACAAGAACTCTAAATTTACCGTTATCGCTGATGAAGTTATCAATGGCAAATACTTTCCCACCATATGTACCATAAGAGGTATTTGGCCAACCAGAGAATACAATAGCGGGCCATCCATCAAATTGGATTCGAACTTCCTGACCAATTTCCATTAGCGGCAAGTCGATTGGCTTTACGTATAAAGCAACAGCTAAAGAATAGTCTGCAGGCATTATACTAACAATAGATGCACCCTCTTTAATAGTTTCACCTAAACCTACCTGTAAGGCTTTCGTAATGTATCCATTTTGAGGAGATAGAATGTAGTACAAATTCGATCTAAAACTATAGTTAGAATATTGGTTTTGTAGCTTGGTAACCGTCGCTTCTGCATCGTACATGTTTGACATGGCCGTGTATTTATCGGATTCTGCTTTTGCAATATCATCTCTATATTGAGCTTGAATAGAGGTTAATTCCACTTTGGCGTTGATTAATTCATTTCGAGTTGTTAAGAGTTTATTTTCTTGAGAAATCATTTTAGCCTGTGCCTCCTGCATTTTATTTTTTCGATTCTCTAAGTCCGTTAACGACTTTAGTCCCGCTTCTTGCAGTTGTTGCATACGAGCATACTGATCTTCAGCAATTTTAAAGTTGATGGCAGCCGCTTTATAATCAATACTGTCACTTAGAATTTTTAATTCTGCTTGTTTCAACTTGTTTTTAGTTTGCTCTAATTTTAGTCTACCCGTTTGGGTTAATGCATCTACGCGGTTATCCAAGGCCTTTATCTTTTCCATGTAAGATTTTACAGCAAATTCTTTTGCCTTTACTTGTTCTCCTGTTCTTTCTAAAAGGTTAGGGTCAAAGTAATCGTCTTTCACTTCTGAGATAAAAAGAATGGTGTCTCCCTTAGAAACGTAGTCTCCTTCCTGTACAAACCACTTTTCAATTCTACCCCCAATAATGGATTGAATCGCTTGAGGTCTTTGGTTTGGTTTTAGGGTGGTTACATCTCCTTCGGCCCTAACATTTTGAGTCCAAGGAAGTAACATGAAAACGAAGATGATTCCAAAAACAACCATTAAAAGTCGCAGAAATACCTTTCCTGATGTCAATGAATTGACATGCTTCAAAGCTGAGAAGTTCGTTTTTTCAAACGCTTTGCCAATATGTGTGTTACTTATATTTAACATGTCTATTTGCTTTTATAATTTTCTGGTGTACCGTCGTAAATAATGTTTCCATATTCCAATTCAACTACTTGATCTGCTTTTTTAATCAGGTATTCGTTTTTGGTAGCAGCAATTACAGTCCACTTATTTGCTTTATCTCGTAAAAAGTCAATAATGTCTTGTTTCTCTTCATCGTCTATCGCGTCTAAGTTATCTTCTACTAATAACAATTTTGGAGCATTTAGTATCGCTCTTGCAACGAGTAACTTTTGCACCGTACTTTCTGCTAAACCACTACCTTGTGGATCTAGCTCAGTATCGTACCCCATAGCAAGGTTGTTAATAAAGTCGGTTAAATGAACTTTTCTACAAATCTCCTTCACGTCGCCAATAGAAATATTTTTTCCCATGGTTACATTTTCAAAAACAGTTCCTTGAAACAGTTCTTCTTGAGACAAACAATCGCCAATAGCAGAGCGCAAAGATTCTACTGAAAAACTTTCCTTGCCAATCTCATCGTAAAGAATCTGGCCACTCTTTAACTCATACAAACCAGCCAGTAGTCGAATGAGTGTACTTTTCCCTGAACCATTTTTTCCAACTAGGGCTACCAAACTTCCTCTCTTAATGGACAGGTTTAGCTTTGTTAAGGTTAACCTTTCATTTTCCGGATACTTGAATGACAAGTTGATCAGGTCAACCTGCATTCCTGGAGATTGACATTCAACTTCAACATCTAATCCGCTATTCTTTTCCAACTCCAAGTCTGTTACTTGACCAACCTTTTCAATACCCGTTAATACATCATAAATTGTTTCTAAGCTGCTGATGAGCTTTTCAACAGAATTCATAATTAATAAGATGATAATTTCTGCTGCAACAAATTGACCAATGTTCATTAATTGATCCATCACTAAAATTCCTCCAATGGCCAACAATCCCAATGTTATCAATACTTTAAACCCAACCATCATTGAAAACTGACGTATCAAAATTTGAAAATGCCCCTCTCTAGATGTTAAGTAATTATCGATGTTTTTGTTGGTTCTGCTAAGCGGAAGGTCGGTTTTCCCAGTTAATTTAAACGTAGTATTTGTTCTTGCTAATTCTTCTAACCAATGAACTGTTTTGTATTTGCTTTTCGATTCTTGTAAACTAGTTTGCAGTCCTTTTTTAGCTGTAATTCTAAAAATACTGTAGAGCAGCACAATCAGTAGCAAACTAAACAATATAAAGAAAGGATGATAAAATGAGAGTAGAATTAGTCCGAAGATGATTTGTAAACCAGCTGCCGTAAAGTCGATTAATATTTTTGACAATCCTTTTTGAACTGTAATGATATCAAAAAAACGGTTCATTAATTCCGGAGCATACTCTTTGTAAAGTTGTTCCATTTTAATTCTGGGTACCCGATAGGCAAATTCGAAAGCTGCTCGCGTAAAGATTTTCTGCTGCAAATTCTCCACAATTCTCAATTGATAGATTTGCAAAATACCTGTCATAGCCACACCAAGCGTAACAAGAGCTACCAATATAACCCATGAGGTATTCAACCGTCCACCTTGAATAAGGTTAATAATAGCCTGTATACCAAGTGGGAGGGATAAGTTTATCAAGCCATTAAATACAGCATACGTGTAAACGTTTTTGATTTCAGGCTGATCTGGTTTCAGTAGTTTCCAAAAACGATCAAGCGGCGTAAGTTTAGTTTCAATAGGCATATTACTGGATAGCTTTAAATACAATTTGAGAATAAAATTCCGTTACAGCGTCTTCCCCTTCTATTATATCTGTTAATCGAGGTAAATGGGTAGCAAAATGTCGTTGTAAATGCGCTCCTTCTATAACGGTAGAAATAAGCATGTGCGGATATTTAAATTGAGGATTGATTTGTAAAATAAGTTGGGTGATTCGCTCTACTAGGTTTTTATAGGGTACAAATGCACCACCTTCATTTTTGGAGTCTACATCTTTCGATAAATAGGACTTCAATGACTCGGATACAACAATTTGATGTAACTTAATTTCATTGATATGTTCAAAGTTCCCATCTTCATTCACTTGTTCCGTTAATAAGTGAACGGCTTTTAATAACTGATCTTCAGCTGACGGTAGATTGGTAATGGTAAACACAATTCTGTATTCTAACCACGACCAATACCAATTGGACAGGTAAAGCAAAACCATGTTCTTACTTTCGAAATACCGATATACGGAAGCTTCAGTAGAGGATATCTTAACAGCTAACTTTTTGAATGTAAACTGTTCAAAGCCTAATTCGCAAATCAGCTCAATGCTCCCTTTGATTATTTTTTTACCCAAATCACTCGATTGAGGGTCCTTCACGAAAAGACTGTCCTGAACCTGAATTTGGATATTTGATACTAAACTTTCCATTTATGTCATTTCAATTTGCAAAATTGATAGTAAAACTATCAATAATAGTGTTAAAAACTATTAATACTCAGAAATGTTTTTACAAAAAAATACTTTTTTTTGGAGAAAAGTTATTTCCACTTTATCCCGCAACCCAGACTGTTTTTTTGATTGGTAATTGGTTTCTCTCCTAGTAGTAAACCATTTAAAGCTTCTCTTATGCTAGAACCGCTGACGGCAATCTCATTTCCCGGTCTGGAGTCGTCCAACTGACCGTGATAAACGGAAGTCAAGTCTTTATCAAATACATAAAAATCTGGAGTGCACGCTGCGTCGTATGCTTTGGCAACTGCTTGGCTTTCATCATACAAATAGGGGAAGGGATAATGATGTTCTACTGCATGGGTTTTCATGAACTCCGGCGCATCTTGCGGGTAATTCTCCACATCGTTGCTGCTAATGGCAATAAAACCAATACCTTTATTAGTATAATCATTTGCTAATTGGACTAAGGCTTCATTCACATGAATTACAAAGGGGCAGTGATTGCAAATAAAAAAGACAACAGTTCCTCTGCTGCCTTTCACTTGGTTTAAAGAAAGCTCTCGATCTGAAACCGTATCTGGAAGCGTAAAATCCGGAGCTTTTGTACCCAGTGGGAAGGGATTTGATGGTGTTAATGCCATGAATTTTCAATTTTTATGCTTTTCACACACTTAAGTGACTGCTTTTCGCACGCGAATCAATTTAGTTAAAAGTGCTTCGAGGTTATCCAAGTGCAGCATATTCGCTCCATCAGATTTGGCTACAGCAGGATTGTGATGCGTTTCAATGAAAATTCCATCTGCTCCTGCAGCAATTGCAGCTTTTCCGATGGTTTCAATCATTTCAGGTTGCCCACCGGTCACTCCTGAACTTTGATTCGGTTGCTGAAGGGAGTGGGTGATGTCCATAATGGTAGGAGCAAATTTTTTCATGGCAGGAATTCCTCGAAAATCAACGATCATGTCTTGGTAACCAAACATCGTTCCTCTGTCGGTCAGCCAAACATTGTCATTGCCTGATTCTTTTACTTTATTAACTACAAATTGCATGGACTCAGGTGCAAGAAACTGACCTTTTTTAATATTTACATGTTTACCTGTTTTGGCGGCAGCTGCCAATAAATCGGTTTGCCGGCAGAGAAAGGCAGGAATTTGCAACACATCGACATACTGAGCAGCTAAAGCAGCTTCTTCGGCGGTGTGAATATCTGTCACCACCGGTACGTCAAACTTTTGACCCACTTTTTGTAAAATTTTCAGTGCTTTTTCATCGCCAATACCTGTAAATGAATCAAGCCTAGAACGATTTGCTTTGCGGTACGATCCTTTAAAAATCCAAGGAATTTCTAATCTCGTAGTTATTTCAAAGATGCGTTCTACAATTTCAAACGCCATTTCTTCACCTTCAATAGCACAGGGTCCGGCTAAAAGAAAAAAATTATTAGACGCCGTATTTTTTAATTTGTTGAGTGATTGGGGCATTGATTGTTGGTGTTTGAAAAAGGAATGAAATTAAAAAAGTTGAATTTAATCTACCTTAATACTTAGACTAGTGGTATCCCAATCTAAATGAATGTGATTGCCTTCAATGACGTAGGTTAAGTTTTCAACCTTGTCAATTTTTGATGTTTCTGACTCACTTACTAGTGCATCTTTACTTCGGTCTAACTTGTATGCGCCCCACTGCTTGGCTTCTTTGTTGAATATAATTTCCCAACTTCCTTCTTCTTTTGGAATAACAAAAAACGAATAGGTTCCTGCAGCTAATTTGGTTCCGTTTATTTTAACAGCGCTGCTAAACTTCATTGTAGTGGCTTCATTTGCTCCTGCTCTCCATACTTTACCATATTCCACAAGCTCTCCGTAAATGGCACGGTCACGAGTCGCAGGACTGCTGTAATTAATAACTACTTCAGCCGCTCCGATTTTTCCTTTTGTTTCCATCGGTGGGCTTTTTGGTTTTTCTCCTTGAGCATGAACGGTAAGGCCGGCAATCATTAAAAAAGCGACGAGTAGTGTTGATATTTTCTTCATTGTAGTTGTTTTTTATTGTTTAGCTAAACTATTAAAAAGCACTGAGATTCTATGTTAAACTTTACAAATCATTTAACAGTTCGAGTATTGTTTGGCACCCTTCTCTGATTTCTTGCTCAGAAATGTTCAGTGGCGGTGCTAAACGAAAGGCATTGGGAGTGGAAAGAAACCAAAATAGCAACACTCCTTTTTCCAAGCCTTTTAACACAAGTTGTTGAACCTTTTCTTCATTTTCCAGTTCAATGGCCATCATTAATCCCAGCTGCCTCACTTCTTTTATTTCTTGATGCTGAAGGAGTTCTTTGAAAAGCTGAGCCTTGATTGGTAGTGCTTTCAATAGCTGTTCTTCTCGAATTACTTTAAGCCCAGCTGCTGCTGTTGCGCACACCAAGGGGTGACCACCAAAAGTGGTAATGTGTCCCAACATAGGGTTCACGCTAAACTGGAGCATTAGTTTACGGTCCGCCATGAGGCAACCAATGGGCATTCCGCCACCGAGTGATTTGCCAGCAACCAGTAAATCTGGAACTACTTCAAAATGATCAAAGGCCCACATTTTACCGGTTCGGCCCATGCCACATTGAATTTCATCAAAAATCAATAAGGTGCAAGTTTCGTCGCATTTTTTTCGCAGGGCTTGTAAGTATGCTTTTGTTGGAAATCGCACTCCTGCATCTCCTTGTATGGTTTCTAAAATAACACAAGCCGTTTCTTCGCTGATGTGATCCAGGTGCTCCAAGTTATTGAGCTCAATGTGTTTTACTTGGGGCAACAAGGGCTCAAAGGGCGCTTTCTTTTTTTCGTTTGAACTTAGACTCAACGCACCATGCGTACTTCCGTGGTATGCATTTTTAAAAGCAATTATTTCTCTTTTTCCAGTTACTCTTTTTGCCAATTTTAATGCAGCCTCAATGGCTTCTGTGCCCGAGTTCACAAAGTAAAAAGAGTTGATATTGTCCGGTAGGGTTTTAAGCAATTCCTTCGCTAAATTATTTTGGGCTTCTTGTTCAAACTCACCGTAAACCATGACGTGCAGGTGCTTTTCGCTTTGAGTTTTTATAGCTTCTAAAATTTTTGGATGACCATGTCCTAAGGCACTTACGGCAATGCCAGAAATGAGATCCAAATACGCTTTTCCTTCCGTATCGTAAATGTAACTTCCTTTTGCGTAATCTACCTTTATTCCAAAGGGGAAAGGGGTCGTTTGTGCTAAATGCTGCTTAAAAAAATCATTCGGTTCGCTCACTTGGTAAAGTTACTGCAAAATCAAAAACCGCCAAGTATTTTTAAATGAATCGTTCCTGTTTTTCTTTGGCTTTTCTTACTTTCGAATTTCAAATACAATCCATGGAATCTATACTTCTAGAAAAGCAAAACGGCATTGCCACATTGACCTTAAACCGACCAAAATCGTTCAATAGTTTTAATCGCGAAATGGCCTTGAATTTACAAGACAAATTAGATGCCTGCCATGCAGATCCTGAAGTTCGAGTAATTGTGCTCACAGGAGAAGGAAAGGCATTTTGTGCGGGTCAAGATTTGGTGGAAGTTACCGACCAAGCTCAAAACCCAGGGTTTCGAAAAATTCTAGAAGAACATTACAGTCCGATTATTCAAAAAATTAGAAATACGGCAAAACCAGTTATTGCCGCGGTAAATGGGGTTGCAGCAGGTGCAGGAGCTAATGTTGCATTGGCATGTGACATTGTTATTGCACATGAGAAGGTAAGTTTCATTCAAGCATTTTCAGGTATCGGACTCATTCCAGACAGCGGCGGTACCTTCTTTCTACCTCGCTTAATTGGTTTCCAGAAGGCTAGTGCCTTGGCCATGTTGGGAGATAAAGTAGGAGCAGAGGAGGCAGAGCGCATGGGAATGATTTACAAGGTATTTTCATTAGATGATTTTTCTGCAGAAGTTCAAGCACTGGCGGAACGAATGGCAAAAATGCCAACAAAGGGGTTGGCTTTGACAAAAGCTGCTTTTAATTCGGCCCTTTCAAATGACTTAACAGCTCAGTTGCAGGTGGAATCTGACTTGCAGATTGAAGCGAGTGAAACCAAAGATTACCGCGAAGGAGTGGCTGCTTTTTTAGAAAAAAGAAAGCCCAACTTCATTGGTGAATAAAGTCGGGCAGTCTAAGCTAAATTGGTTAATAAGTATTTGCTAACCATTAAGACGTAAATTAGTAAACAAAAGTTCCCGAAAGTTTATAATTAGTTTCATTTAATTAACAAATCTAGGTACTTGGTGTTTGCGAAATGACATTGAACTTATTGATATCGATGCAGATATTTCTGTATTGTGTAGTTTAAATTAAACTTGATATAAATTCATTTTTTTAAATTTTTATGTTGGTTTAACACCTTTACCCTCAATACCTTGTTCTTTCATGGATTTAGGGTAAACAAGATGACCACCAATAAACTCTAGCATAGCTGCTTGACCACCTGGAAATTCAGCTGCCTTGTCAACTTCAGTTTGCTAAACTTTCTCCACTGTCATTTGCGGCGCATTGGCTTTTAAGTTTTGATTGATAAAGAAGGTAGTAGCGAACAAAGCCACGGTTAGTCCAACTTTTGCTGGCGTAATTTTTTTTGTGAATTGATTTTTAAGTCTCATAATTCTTAGTTTTAAGTGAGATGATTTAAATTGATTGGTAAGTGATGGAAAATGACTGAAGTTTTGCTGAATAAGCAGCTGCAAGTAATTATCGCTTTCTTGCCAGCTTAACTCATCTGCTTCGTATTCGTGAATTTCTTGAAAAAGTGTTTTGAATTGATATACAACCGGATTCACCCAAAAGACAATCTTTAAGGCTTGACACATTAAAATATCTAAACTGTGCTTTCTTGTTACGTGCACTTGTTCATGGCGCAATAGCACGGTCTTCTCTTCGGACGAGTAGCTAGATCCAATGAAGATCCAATTCATGAAACTAAAGGCCGCCGTACTTTGCTCCAATTCGAAATGAGTATTGGTTTTAGTCGCTTTCGACTTTACGTTTAGCAACTGAACAAGCTGAAGAACAAACAGCAGTAATAGACTGCAAACTCCTGCGCCGTAAATGACTTTTATCCAGCTAAAAGGAGCTAACATGGAATCGCTTGTTGTTCCTGAATTGGAAATACTGACTTCAGTCAATATGTGTGAAAGATTGAGTTCAGCTGAACTGATATTCATGGTCGGAAGGCTAAGAAAAGGCAGCCCTAAGGAAAGGACAGTCCCCACGATTAAAAAAGGTCGAGCGATTTTGTAGTTTCTTGCAGGTTGAATAAACCCTTTGTAAATCAAGCACAGCGACACCAAGTAAAGGTTGGCTTCAATAAAATAGTTCACAGTAGCTTCCATAACTTATTTTTTTAGTGTTTTAAGAATTGCATCGAGCTCTTCGACATTAATCTCTTCTTTCTTGGCAAAAAAAGAAACCAAATTTTCAAATGAACCTTCAAAATACTTGCTTACTAGACTCTTTGAAATTTGTGTTTTGTAATCCTCTTTACTCACCAAAGGGTAGTATTGGTGTGTTTTTCCAAAGGCAGTAAATCCGACAAATCCTTTCTTTTCTAATATTCGAATAATGGTAGAAACAGTATTATATGCCGGCTTGGGTTCGTCCATTTCGGCGAGCAGTTCTTTTACGAATGCTTTTTTCACCTTCCACAATACGTGCATTACTTGCTCTTCTGCTTTTGTTAATTCTTGCATGAAGCAAATATAACTAAACTTTTAGTTATAAAACTAATTTATTAGTTAAATAATATTTTTTTGCTTGTATTTCTTGAAAACGAAGGGCTTTCAACTTATCTTCGCGAAACTTAAAAATGTGAATATGAAAGTAGGAGTAATAGGATGTGGAACAATGGGCAGTGGCATTGCACAAGTAGCTTCAACGGCCAATTGCGAGGTTGTATTGTATGACTTGAATGAAGGTGCCTTAGAAAAAAGCAAAGTAGCCTTAGCAAAAGTGATGGCTCGCCTGGTGGAGAAAGGAAGGCAAACGGACGATGGCGCCAAAGCGATTCAAGAACGGATTACATATTCTACAACGTTAGATGCCTTAAAAGGCGCTGACTTTGTTATTGAAGCCATTGTTGAAAATTTAGAAATTAAGCACAAGCTGTTTCAATCCTTAGAAGCCTTAGTTTCCAAAGATTGTATCATTGCGTCCAATACCTCTTCTTTGTCCATTACTTCGTTAGCTGCCTGTTTGCAGCAACCTGAGCGCTTTATTGGCGTGCACTTTTTCAATCCTGCTCCCTTAATGAAGTTGGTAGAAATTATTCCTGCCGTACAGACTTCTGCGGAAGTGTTGGAAAAAACAAAAAATACAATTGATGCGTGGAAGAAAGTCACGGTTACCGTAAAAGATACTCCAGGATTCATTGTGAACAAAGTAGCTCGACCGTTTTACAGCGAAGCCATTAAAATGGTGGAAGAAGGAACTGCCGATGTGGCTACCATTGATTGGGCCATGAGAGAATTGGGCGGTTTTAGAATGGGACCCTTTGAATTAATGGATTTTATTGGGCACGATGTGAATTACATTGTAACTGAAACCGTATTTAAGGCCTTTTACTATGACGGTCGATACAAACCTTCCTTCACTCAAAAGCGACTTTCTGAAGCAGGTTACCTGGGTAGAAAGTCGGGGAGAGGATTCTACAACTACGCTGACGGAGCTACTAATCCTGAGCCAATTAAAGATCAAGTATTGGGGGAATACATCGTTAACCGAATTGTTGCCATGCTTATTAATGAAGCCGCCGATACCTTACACGTGAACATTGCCTGTGCTAAAGACATTGATTTAGCCATGCAAAACGGGGTAAACTACCCAAAAGGCTTGTTGGCTTGGGCAGATGAAAAAGGTTTGCCGTGCTGTGTTTCTGTAATGGATGAGTTATTTGATGAATACCATGAGGAGCGCTACCGTTGCAGTCCTATTTTAAGAAAACTGGGCAAGAACAACTCTACTTTCTTTTAAATGAAAGCCCTTCGAAACTTTTTATTTCAACCGGTTGACAACAGCCAGTTAATACTGTTTCGAATCATTTTTGGTTTCTTAATTACCTGCGAAGCTTGGGGAGCCATCCTCACTGGCTGGGTGCGACGGGCATTTATTGAACCCAAAATGAACTTTCCTTTCCTCGATTTTGACTTTCTACACCCGTTGCCTGGAAATGGAATGATCTATTATTTCCTGCTCATGGGCGTTTTTGGCGTGTTGGTGATGCTTGGCTACAAATACAGAGTTGCCGCCATTGGTTACGCAGTAATGTGGAGTGGGGTGTATTTCATGCAAAAAACACACTACAACAACCACTATTACTTAATGGTGCTGCTCACCTGGATCTTCTGCCTGCTGCCGGCCAATCGTTCTCATGCTTTAGACGCACGGAATAACCCTAAATTGAAACGAAACTACTGCTACCAATGGCACCTGTGGATTTTTAAAGGTACCGTACTAATCGTTTACTTTTATTCAGCTGTTGCCAAAATGTACCCCGATTGGGTGGATGCTGTTCCCATCAAAATTTGGTTTACCCAAAAAGCAGACTATCCACTAATTGGCTCTTTGTTGGTACAATCTTGGTTTCAACATTTGGTAGCTTGGGGAGGCATTATATTCGACTTACTCATTGGACCAGCTTTGTTGTGGAAGCGCACTCGAAAAGCGGCCTTTGTTTCTTCCTTGGTTTTTCACGGGTTTAATTCCATTGTTTTTCAAGTAGGTATTTTTCCATTTATGGGAATTGCTTTTGGTTTGTTCTATTTTGAACCAGAAGTGATTCGGAAGCTCTTTTTTAAGCATAAAGAACCTTTTACAGCAATACAAGAAACGGTTTCCGCTCGATTTCAGAAGGTAAAAACAGTGGCCTTTTCAGGATTTATGTTACTCATGATTGTATTGCCTGTTCGGCATCACTTGTTTGATGGTAATGTCACGTGGACCGAAGAAGGACATCGCTTGTCATGGCGAATGATGCTGCGCTCCAAAGCTGGTTATGTAAGCATAAAAGTAAAACGAGCAGGGAAGACCCAATACGTGAATTTAGACGATTACCTCACGCCTAAGCAACAGCGGGCCATTGCCACCCGACCAGATATGTTTTGGTATTTCATTCAGCACTTAAAACAAGATTTAACTGCTAAAGGAGAAGATGATTACGATGGAATTTATGCGGTGAGCAATGTTAGTTTAAACGGCCATGCTAGTGAACCCCTTTACGATCCCAATGTGGACGTTTCCAAAGTGGAGTGGAACAAGTTTAGTGAAAATCGTTGGGTCACGAGGGGGGAGAAATAAGTTGGCTTTTTGCTTCATCATTAGAGGCAAAGTAATCGGTCCATCCTGTCATTGCGAGCATTGTACCCAATGCGAAGCAATCTTGCAATCTAAATACTAGATTGCTTCGTTCCTCGCAATGACCTTTAAAAATCCCCCCTTGACTTTCTCCACTTTCATGTGGAACTTGTGCTCCCAAACAAACCCAACAAATGCCCATCTACCTCGACCTTGCCAACCTCATTTTTTCAAAAGCCATAATAGAAGCTAAATACCAAGGAGGCTGTGAGCAGTTTCGAAAGGATTGGAACATTTAATTGAAATTCAGGTGGATGAAATAGTAATTAGATGCCTTTCGTTGCCTTTCTTTTTGGCAACAAAGTTTACTGCATTTTATAATAGAGGTATCAAGGACCCAAGAACAAGCAAGGATTTTGAAGACCTAGTTTATTTACTGAATTACTCTTCTACGATAAAGGAGCAGGTATTAGTTGCTGACAAAGAAGTAAAAAAATACTTAAATGAGTGCTTTTTGGATATCTTAAATGACTCAGTAAAGCAAGAAGCTATATTAGGTAATCTATTTTATGAGAATCAGGAATATCGGTTTAAAAAAATAATGCAGCTACTAAAAGAAATAATAAATGGGACTTAACAAACTTAATACTGTAGAATATTAGATTGTTCATCAATTCACTATCATTAATTCAAACAATTATGTTTCAAAAGAACAATAAGTAGCTTTAGTTTTGGTTTTGCACGTATCGAAGCACAACTTTCTACCAACAAAAAAGCCCCGCATTAGCGGGGCTTTCAACTGATTTACTTATCAGTTTCTTCTTTCTTGTCAGCTTTCTTTTTTCGTTTCTTCTTCTTGTCGTTTACAAAGGTGTCGTCAATAACTTCACCCAAAACTTTTACCTCTTTGGTGCGTTCAAAGTTTTTCTTTGCCACCATCATTTCTTCGAGTGTATCTCTTCTAATCTTTATTCCAGATTTTGCTCCTTGGTTTTTTACTTCTAAGTAAAATCCATCTTTTAATTTCTTTGGTTTCGTGGAAGGTCTTCCCATAATTTTCGTTTTTTTTACGCCATCACCGGCGCTAATTTATCAACTAATATTTCTGCATGTACCGTACCATCAGCATTTACATGCGTTGGAATTACCGTTTTTAACTCGTTAATCCAATCTGGATTGTACGCAGATTTTATCTTTACGTAATTCTCAGTGAAACCATACATTTCACCGTTTTGTTCCTGTGCTTCGAAAAGTACAGTAAATTCTTTATTTAATTGCGATTCGTAGAAGAATCTTTTCTTCTTTTCTGAAAGTTGCTGTAAAAACTTACTGCGTTTTCTTCTAATTTCCATCGGAATGGTATCCGTTCTTCTTACCGCAACCGTGTTGTTTCGTTCTGAATAAGAGAATACATGTAGATACGCTACATCCAAGTCTTTTAAGAACTGCACCGTTTCTTGAAACAGCTCTTCCGTTTCACCGGGGTAACCAACTATTACGTCAACGCCAATACATGCATTCGGCATTTGACCTTTAATCCGTGCTACACGGTCTGCATATAATTCTCTGTGATACCGCCTTCTCATAGCTCGTAGCATTTCATTAGAGCCAGATTGTAACGGAATGTGAAAGTGTTGCGCAAATCGCTTTGATTGGGCTACAAAATCAATGATTTCATTCGAAAGTAGGTTGGGTTCAATGGAAGAAATTCTAAAACGATCAATTCCTTCTAACTCGTCTAATTCTTGCACCAAGTCAAAAAAGCTCTCGTCCGTCCCTTTTCCAAAATCACCAATGTTCACGCCCGTTAACACCACTTCTTTTACCTGCGTAGCTTCTAGTTCTTTGGCTGTTTTCATGGTTTCTTCTACCGTATTGCTTCTGCTTCTGCCTCTTGCCAGAGGAATGGTGCAGAACGAGCAGAAGTAATCGCAGCCGTCTTGTACTTTTAAAAAGGATCTAGTTCGGTCTCCCAACGAATAGGAGGGAACAAAGTCTTTCACGTACTTGATTTCTGAAGCAACCACCTTGTTGGCGTAGTGCTCTGTTTCCCATGCTTGAACGTGTTCCAACAAGTTGAACTTTTCTTGCGCACCCAATACAATGTTTACGCCTTCAATAGCAGTAATTTCGTTGGGTTTCAATTGCGCATAACAGCCAATTACGGCAATAAATGAATCTGCAGAAAGGTTGCGGGCTTGTTTTACGATTTGCCGACATTTTTTATCGGCTTGCTCTGTTACCGAACAGGTGTTAATCACTACAATGTTGGCTCCTTCTTTAAAATCCACTCGAGCATAGCCATTTTCTTCAAAAAGCCTTGCTATTCCTGAAGTCTCAGAAAAGTTAAGCTTACACCCGAGGGTATAAAAAGAAATGGTAGAACTGTGCTTCATAAGGATTGCGAAACTAAGCATTTAAGCTTAAAAAGTCAAGTACTAGCGCTGTGTTCTAGCGTAATTGATTGGAAATGATTTGGTCAACATATTCACTTACCCACATTCCATACATCGCACCGCTTGGGTGAAGCTTGTCGTCAGCAATTAACCCGCTGTCGTACTGTACCTTTTGAGAAATGGGCGTAATGTCGTAGAAATTCACTCCTATTTTCTCAGCAACAGCAGCACAAATGCTATTGTAGTTTTTGATTTCTGCACGTACCTTTTTTACATCTTTCCCGCGCATAAAAGGCATTACGCTGTAGTCAGGTATACTGTAAACAAAAACTCCATTTTCGGCAGTCTTCGAAAAACCAATTGCTTTTTCAAGTAGTAGTTTAAACTCTTTGGTAAACACATCAATCTCTTTTCCTTGGTATTGATTGTTCACCCCAATTAACAGTGAGACCAAGTCGTATTGTTCTTTTACCACTGTTATGGAATCGAGCAGTTCGTCGGTTCGCCAGCCAGTTTTTGCAATTACTCTTGGTGTGGCGATGTTTAATTCCGTTTTTGCTGCAAGGGCGCTTGCCAACTGAAAAGGAAAACTTTGTTGTGGGTCTACCATTTCTCCAATGGTATACGAATCGCCTAAGGCCAAATAAGTGAATTGACTTTCAACAGCTACAGCTTGCTGGTCTGATTTTTTGCTAGTTGTCTTCGTGCTGCTGCATGCGCTTACAAAAACAAGGAGCAGGGCAATGTATGTCGTTCTTACAGAGGTCATCTTAACCTTCAAACAATATGGTAAAGAAGAACATCTTAGGACGAATCTCTTCAATTGGATTTGAAAGCTCTGTATTGTCTCGAATCATGGCGTTGTCTAAACTGTAAGACATTTTTAGTTCAAGGCCCAATTTAAAATAAGGCAGGAAGAAATCAGTCCCAACACCTACTTCAGCAGCATAGGTGTTGCGTTTCAATTTAATGATAGATTCAGGAATGTCTACGTTCTTCACCCGTTCGTTAGAGGCTAAATCGAGCGAGTACTTACCACCAGCAATAAGGTAAGCCGCAAAGTTATTGACACGCTTAGAACGATACTTCACCAACAATGGAAAGTCTAAATAAGTCGATTCAATTTGACGAAACTCTGTGTAGCGTATGCCTTGAAAGTTGACAAAGTTAAACTCCATGTTTCGCTGACCAAAAACAAGGGTCGGTAAAAAACGAAGGTTTAATAGTGGCGTAATGTGCAAGTCACTTACAATGCCTAAGTTAAATCCACTTTGATTTACCACATTAATGCTTTGTAAACTGTCGGTTCTCAAGTTATAAGCATTTCGCTGCAAGGCAAATCCTCCGCCGTTCACCCCTAGTGCAAATCCAAAGTGGATGATCTTTTGATCAAACTTTTGCAAGTTTTTCACCTTAGGCTTTTGCGCCACCGCGAATAAACTGCAAAAAACAAGAAGAAGACTAATACAATACTTCATGAACTGCTAAACGCTTTATTGTTTGGTTTATTTTTGAACCACATAAATAGATGAAATTCCAAAAAACAGGGGATGCGTGCTTTTGTACTGAAACCCTAATTTCTTCAGAATGTCTTCAAACTCTTTTCCTTCCGGAAATGCTTCTACTGATTCCGGTAAATAGGTATATGCCGATGCGTCTTTCGACACTAACTTACCAATACCTGGCAATACCTTGTGAAAGTAAAAGTTGTAAATCTGCTTGATTGGAAACGCTTTGGGTTTAGAAAACTCTAATACAACGGCCATTCCTCCCGTTTTCAACACGCGTTTCATCTCAGAAAGTCCTTTTTCTAAATTCTCAAAATTTCGAACGCCAAAAGCAACGGTAATTGCATCAAAGTAATTGTCTTCAAATGGAATGTCTTCTGAATCGCCGTACTTTAATTCAATAATGTCTTCCTGACCGTTCTTTTTAATTTTGACAATACCTTTATCCAACATGCCTTGACTGATGTCAATTCCCACAACTTCAGTTGGCTTAAGCGAAAGACTTTCAATGGCAAAATCTCCGGTTCCGGTAGCTACGTCTAAAATTACTTTTGGCTGAATGGCACTTAAAATTTTAACTGCCTTTTTTCGCCAAAGCTTATCTATTCCTAGTGATAGGAAATGATTTAAAAAGTCGTAACGATGCGAAATGTTGTCGAACATTTCTGCTACCTGTTCTTTTTTAGAACTGTTTTTTTCTTTGTAAGGTGTTACTGTTTCTGCCATAATGCTTTTTGCTGATGCAAAAGTAAGGTTACGTCGCAAGAAATGTTCATTTACTGTCCCATTTCTTTTCTGTCGCCATAAGCTTCATCGTCATTGTGCACCAAGTTGAAAACACGGTCCCAACGTATTTTGCTAAACAAAGATGATTTATTAGGATCGAGTGACATCCAAATGAATACGGCCTTACCAACAATGTGATCTTCCGGCACAAATCCCCAAAATCGACTGTCTTGCGAATTATGTCGGTTGTCACCCATCATCCAATAGTAATCCATTTTCACTTCGTAGCTCGTTGTTGCTTCTCCATTAATGTAAATTTGACCGTCTTCTACCTTTAGGTCGTTGTTTTCGTAAATGTCAATCAAGCGCTCATACATCGGTAAGTTAGCGGTTGTCAACTGTAATACTTCTCCTTTGTATGGAATAGAAATCGGTCCAAAATTATCCTCTGTCCAATCCGATTCAGCTGTATTTGGAAAAATAGGGTAGCTTTTTAAGCTCGAATTTTGATATTCACCCTTTTCCTTAATAATTCTTTCTACACTCACCACACTGCTCATGGAACGAATAAATTCAAGTGCTTCTGCCGTTAAATGGAGTTCCATAGAACTTCCCATTTCAGGAGACCAACTGAAATCAGTGATTTCATTGTCTATCAGCAATTCATAGCGAATAGGAGGCAACTGTGGGTTGCTTTGTCCTTTGCACGTAACTAAATAGTTTGTTTGCTGTCCTTCTGATTGATACGCTTCTTCTTGGTTAATGAATAATTTACCGTCTTTAATTTCCAACTGATCTCCGGGTAAAGCCACGCAACGCTTAATGTAGTTTTCTCTTTTGTCAACCGGTCTTGCCACCACTTCAAAACCTTCCGTTACAATTTTTTGAGCTTTTGCAGGAGTCATGTCGTCATTTAAGTCTCTATTCGGCTGAAAATAACGATCGATGAAGTTTCGTTGGTATTGCTTAGGAAGGCCTTCCATAAAATACTTTTTGCCGTTTTCTTTTCCAAAAATCGCATCGTATTCTCTCAATAGGGCATAGTAGGTTTGTGCTTGCTGCTCCACGGCAACCGTATCACCTGCAGGAAAGTTGAACACCACCGCCTCATTTCGTTTAACATCTTGAAGTTTAAACAGCCTTTTGTAGGGCAATTGAATTAATTCAGAATATGATTTAACATTGTCTGTTCCCGGCAAAGTGTGGTGCGCAAATGGGAAGAAAATAGGTGTGTTTGGAATTCGTGAACCATAACTTACTTTACTCACAAAAAGGAAATCGCCCACCTGCAATGATTTCTCCATAGAAGAAGTAGGGATAGTAAAGGCCTCAATGTAAATTGCTCGAATCATGGTGGCTGCAATCACTGCAAACGCAATGGCATCTGCCCATTCTCGAATTTTTGTCTTCTTGTAGTTTTCTACAAACTCATAGCCTGCATGTTGATAGTTGTCAGAAAGCCCTACATAAGCCAAGTAAAAAGGCGTCAATACGACAGCTAAAGCATGCTCCCAAAACGTTAAAATCTTAAACTGCTTCAAAAGCTCAACGATAATGCCCACCCAAACAATAAAACCCAAAAATGGGATGTAATAAATGGCCATCCACCAAATTGGTTTGTGAATCATTTTGATTGCAAGGTAGGTGCTGTAAAAAGGGACCAAAGCCTTCCAAGCCTCAACTCCTGCTTTTTTAAACAAGAGAAATAAGCCAAAATGAGAGGCAATAAAGTAGAAAAGGATAATAATGAGTGCTGTTGTCATGGGTTAGTTTTTTAATACATCTTGCATGGTAAAAATGCCTTTTTTGGTTTGAATGAACTCCGCTGCCAACACGGCACCAAGTGCAAAACCTTTGCGATTTTTGGCTTCGTGTTTTATGCTAATTTGATCAATATCGGAGTCATAGGTGATTTCGTGTGTTCCAGGAACATTCGGTTCTCTGTGAGATATGATTTCAAGTACATCATTTTTGTCGCTTGAGTTATTCTCCCAAGAGTAGTAGGTGCCAATCTGTTCAATAATACCGTCAGCCAAGGTAATCGCTGTTCCACTAGGGCTGTCAAGCTTTTCGGTGTGATGAATTTCTTCAATGGTAGCCGTGTAGCTTTCTTGATTAGCCATCAATTCAGCGAGCCTTCGGTTCACTTCAAAAAATATGTTGACCCCAACGCTAAAGTTAGATGCTGCTAAGAAAGTACCGTTAAACTCTTTCACTTGCTTGTAAACTTCTTCTTGTTGATCGTACCATCCTGTTGTTCCAACCACAATTGGTGTACCTGCATGTAAAGCACGTTCAATGTTTGAAAGCACGTGTTCGGGAGTAGAAAACTCAATAGCCACATCGGCGACGCTCAAGTTCTCTTGGGTTAAGTCTTCTAAATTATCGGCATTAATTTTCAGCACCACTTCATGGCCTCGCTCAACAGCAATGCTTTCAATGGCTTTTCCCATTTTTCCGTAACCGAGTAGGGCAATTTTCATGGAGTCAAAAGTATAGTTAGTGGGCAGATGTGTGTTGTAAAATACATGTTCGGTTTAAAAGGCGTTTTTTTGGCTCTTTTTACCAAATTTTAAGGAAAGCGTCATGGAAGGAATCATAGTGTTGCTCATTCGATCAAGCTGAAAACTCGGCTTAAAGGAAGCCGACAAATCGTCGCTCACGTCAAAGTTGTACAAGTGTGCGTCTACAGCGGCGTCTAAAATATTCATGGCATATGCTGCAACGGTTAATACGGTAAACAAATCTCTATTCTGTCGGTGCCCTTCGAGTAAGGCGTTTAATTGAGTTCCATTGTAGACGTCTGTGTACTTGTGCGTTTCTCCTAATTGCTCTGAGATATAGGCATCTTTAAATTCATTGTAGAGCCTGGCTTCGTCCAAGACAAAGAAGAGAGGAGTTCCAATAATGGCATAGACTAGTGGGATTTTCCAATACTTTTTATTGTAGGCTTGTCCTAACCCGGGTAATGCCAAAGAAAGCAAGGTCGCTTTTTTAGGTGAATGAGTAGGTAAACTATCTAGGTAAAGAGTGTCTGCTTTTGGAGCAGGTGCTTTATCCTTCTGACCGAAACAACTCAACCCGACTAAAAAAAGAAAAATGAAAGCAAATTGCTTTTTCATTTACTCTATTTAAGTTTCATTTTCTTTAGAATCTTAGCGAGTTCCTCTTCATTTTCAAAGGGTATGGTAATACTACCTTTTTCTTCGTCTTTCCTCTGAAATTTAACAGGAACGCTAAAGTGATCGGTCAAGTTCATGCGAATTCTTTTGTCAACCACAGAAAGAGGAGCTTTGGCTTTTGAAGCAGAAGTTGAACTTTCTTTCTTTCCTTTCGCCAACTCTTCTGTTTTCCGAACGGAAAGTGTCTCTTCTAAAATTTGACGGTAAAGTTCTAATTGGCTTTCTGGATTTTCAATGTTTACCAACGCTCTTGCATGGCCCATGCTCAAGTGATTGCTACGGATGCCATTCTGAATTTCTGCAGGTAATTTCAGCAATCGTAAGTAGTTAGAGATGGTTGAACGCTTTTTACCCACCCGTTGGCTCATTTCTTCTTGCGTCAATTTGCACTCTTCAATCAACCGTTGGTAGGAAATAGCCACTTCAATGGCATCCAATTCAGCACGCTGAATGTTCTCTACCAAAGCCATTTCCAACATGCTCTGATCGTTCGCAATTCGCACGTAGGCAGGAATTTGAGTCAACCCCGCAAGCTGCGATGCCCTAAACCTTCGTTCACCAGAAATTAATTGGTACTTATCGTAACCCAATTTGCGAACGGTGACTGGTTGAATAATTCCTAACTCTTTAATCGATTGAGAAAGCTCTTGTAATGCCTCTTCTTCAAATTTAGTTCTTGGTTGAAAAGGGTTTGCTTCAATCTTTGAAATCTCAATTTCTGCAATAGATCCAACTGTTTTCGACAACTGACTTGCGTCTGCTGAACCAGTAACATCTGTTTTATCGTCCTCTAAGAGTGCACTTAAGCCCCTACCTAATGTCGGCCTTTTTGTCATAACTAAACGTTAATTACTTTTTCTGATTCCTTCAATTGGGTCATCTCATTCTTTTGCAAAATCTCTCTCGCTAAATTCAAATAATTGATGGCCCCTTTACAACTTGCGTCGTGCATAATTATTGTTTCTCCATGACTTGGCGCTTCACCCAGCTTCGTATTTCGCTGAATAATGGTATCAAAAACCATTTGCTGAAAGTGTGTTTTAACTTCTTCTACCACTTGGTTAGAAAGTCTCAATCGAATATCATACATAGTTAACAACAAGCCTTCAATGCTCAATTCAGGATTTAGTCTCGATTGTACAATCTTGATGGTATTTAAGAGTTTTCCTAATCCTTCTAATGCAAAATACTCACATTGAACGGGAATGATAACTGAGTCTGCAGCAGTTAAGGAGTTTAATGTGATGAGTCCCAATGAAGGAGAGCAGTCAATGATGATGAAGTCATAATCGTCTTTGATTTTGCTTAACGACTTGCGCATCATTTGCTCTCGGCTAGGAAGATTGATGATTTCGATTTCAGCACCCACTAAGTCAATGTGTGCAGGAAGTAAATCTAAATTCGGAGAATTGGTCTTTATGATGATGTCCTTCGGGTTTGTTTCATTTACAATGCATTCGTAAATGCTTGTTTTAACACTCTTCGGATCAATTCCAACTCCTGAGGTAGAATTGGCTTGTGGGTCTGCATCTACCAACAATACTTTTCTTTCTAAAACACCCAAAGCTGCTGCCAAATTAATGGAAGTGGTTGTTTTTCCTACACCACCTTTTTGGTTGGCTACTGCTATTATTTTACCCATACTTTTTCTTTTCTTAACGTTTTATTTCCAAATACACTTATCAACAGAATGGAGCGATGTTCAAAACAATCTTCCACCTCTGAAGCTGTGGATTCAGTAATCTGACTAGTCAATCGCTGAGATATGCATCAAACTTTTTTTTGAATAAAACCACCTATTTTACTGTAAATAAAATAGATAAGCGGTAATTGTAGTGTAAAAAGTTAATTGGCGACACCTTTTTTCAGCATTTTAAAAGTACAATTTTCATTGCTTTTTTAGTGAAAAAAGTTAGGGTCTTTTTGAACAAAATTGTGTTGATATGAAATCCAATGGAGTAGGGGGTATTTTTAAATAGCGGACAAAGACTTATGGAGATCTATAAAACTCCAGGCGCAAGGAATAACAGAACTCTGGTTTCTATATTTTTGCCGAAGCTATGCGAAGAAGGTATTTCATTTATTTGAGCTTTAAAGGGACAGATTTTCACGGTTGGCAAATACAACCTAACGGGTCCAGTGTACAGGAAGAATTAGAAAATGCGCTTGGTGTTTTGTTGCAAGAAAAAGTAGCTGTTTCCGGAGCGGGAAGAACCGACGCCGGAGTGCACGCAAAATTCATGATTGCTCACTTTGAGGCTGACAAAAATATCGTCATAGATAAGTTTATCTATAACCTAAACAATTTCTTATGTAGTTCTATCTCAATAATTAGTTTAAGAGAGGTAAAATTGGATTTTCACGCTCGATTCGATGCTTTAAATCGCACGTATCACTATATTATTTCGCCACAAAAAAATCCTTTTGAATTTGATTTAGCGCATCAGTACAAGCAGCAAATTAACATCGACCTCATGAACTCTGCTGCGAAGAGTTTGTTGGGAAAAAAAGATTTTTCATGTTTCTCTAAATCGAAGACACAAACCTACACGAACGATTGTGAAGTGCTAAAAGCTGAATGGACAAAAAGGGGAGATCTTTTTGTTTTTGAAATCAAGGCAAATCGTTTTCTTAGAAATATGGTGAGAGCGATTGTTGGAACATTGTTGGAGGTGAATGAGGGGAAACGAAGTGCAGAAAGTATTCCTGAGTTAATTGAAAGTAAGAATCGCTCCAATGCAGGAGTCTCGGTGCCTGCAAAGGGCTTGTTTTTGGTTGACATCGAATACCCTTTAACGGGATTTATTTAGATAATTTTACAGCATGAGTGAAGTAAGTGGTAAGGCGTGGGATTTAAAGTTGTTTCAACGGGTATTTAAATACGTAAAACCTTACAATAAAGAGTTTTACTTTACCGCATTGCTAGTCGTTATACTAGCTATTCTTGCTCCTGTTCGACCTTATTTGATTCAATACATGATTGATGAAAAGGTTGCTGTTTCGGATCTTGAAGGAGTTCGGAACATTACTTTGCTTTTAATCGGGATATTAATATTTGAGGCTATAATTCAGTTTTACCAATCTTACCTTGCGAATTGGTTGGGACAAACCATCATTAAAGACATTCGAGTTCAACTGTATCGTCATGTGCTTTCATTTAAATTAAAGTATTTCGACAGCACACCAATTGGTACAATTGTTACACGTAACGTATCGGACATTGAGACTATTTCCAATATTTTTGCACAAGGTATTTTGGTTATTTTTGGAGATATTTTAAAGCTCCTAGCGGTTGTAGCTGTAATGCTGTATATGGATTGGCTGCTTGCATTAATTGCGTTGATTCCGGTTCCCATCTTAATCTTTGCAACTACCGTTTTCAAAAAGGTGATCAAAAAGGCTTTTCAGGACGTTCGAACCCAAGTCTCTAACTTAAACTCTTTTGTTCAAGAGCGAGTTACAGGAATGAAAATCATTCAAATTTTTAATCGAGAAAAAGTGGAGTCTACTCAGTTTGAAGTGATGAATAAAAAACACAGAGATGCGCATATTCGAACGGTATGGGCTTATTCGATTTTCTTTCCAATTGTTGAGTTATTATCTGCTACTTCTTTAGGTCTTTTATTGTGGTGGGGGACTAAGGGAGTTATTGCAGGGTATTCATCTCCAGGTGTGTTAATATTTTTTATACTTTCCATTCACATGTTATATCGCCCTATTCGGCAATTGGCAGATCGATTTAATACGCTCCAAATGGGAATGGTAAGTTCCGAACGTGTATTTAAAGTGTTGGATACAAAATCTACAATTGAGAATCAAGGGGAGTTTAGAAAAGAGAAACTGAATGGAGCTATTGAGTTTAACAACGTTTGGTTTGCCTACGTAGATGACGATTATGTATTGAAGGATGTTACTTTCGAAGTTAAACCAGGAGAAACGGTCGCTTTTGTTGGAGCGACGGGATCAGGTAAAACATCGACCATTAATCTTTTAGGAAGATTCTACGAATATCAGAAAGGTGAAATAAGGATAGATGGCGAAGAAATCCGAAACTTTGAGTTAGAAAATTTGAGGGAAAATATGGCAGTTGTGCTACAGGATGTTTTTCTATTCTCGGATACAATCATGAACAACATTACGCTCAATAGTCCTGAAATTAGCAAAGAAGCTGTAATTGAAGCATCAAAAAGAGTAGGTGCGCATGAATTTATATCAAAACTACCTGGTAACTACGATTACGATGTGAAAGAGAGAGGAGGGATGCTTTCGGTAGGTCAACGGCAGCTAATTTCTTTCATTAGAGCGTACGTTCATCAACCGAGTATATTAATACTTGATGAAGCCACCTCTTCAATCGACACAGAGTCGGAGTTGTTGATTCAAAAAGCAACCGACATTTTAACGGAAGGAAGAACTTCAATAGTGATTGCACATCGATTGTCTACCATTCAAAAGGCAGATAAAATTATAGTGTTAGAAGCTGGAGGAATCATAGAACAAGGCTCGCATCAAGACTTATTGGTCATGAATGGTAATTACAAGAAATTGTTTGAATTGCAGTTTTCTGAAGCTGAAGTTCAATAATTTGATAAAT
>JABAZP010000009.1:0-74350 GCA_018608405.1 Flavobacteriales bacterium | reverse complement strand
ATAAACGTCCTATTCATTCTTAGACTTAAAACCGTGAGTAAAAATAAACGTTTGTTGCCTGGATTGAAAGTCGCTTCGATCGAATTCACGTTAGTTTGTTAAGGAGCGACTATTTAAACTTAAGTCAATTCTGATGTTATCATATGTTTCTATTGATTGAGATAATAGTGTTCTTTTTTTGTCCCTTCTTCAATGAAAAATTCCCATTTTCCTATTTTTCGGTTCTCAACAAATTCTCCAGTCATTTTTTTCAAGCCTGATTTGTACCACTCAATGTAATTGCCGTGAGCACTCGAATGCAATAAGCCTAATTTTGACTTTAACTCACCTGTTTTGTAATATGCAAATTGAATACTTAGGGAATCATTTATAGTAAATACCTGCTTTTTTAATTCTCCTGAATTATAGTAATAAATAGTGTTTTCGCAAATGTTATTTATAAATTTCTCTTCTTTAACGTGAAGGCCTGCATCATCAAAATAACTCCATGTCCCTGATTTTAAATTTGATATAAATCTTCCAACTATAACCGAGTCTCCTTTTTCGTTATACTTTATATATATTCCGTTCTTTGTGCCATCTTTATAATTGATTTCTTCAGAAAGGTATCCTTCAGATAGTAAGCTTTGATTAGCGTACAATTGTGCAATTCCATCTAGCCGACCTGCTTTATAAAAAAGCAGCTGTTTTATACTACTATCGCCATAGTAATACGATTGTTTACCGCTTAGCTTATTTTTAACATAGTTTGAAACTTGAATAAGGATTCCATTTTTATTATAAACTTTCCATTCTCCTGTTAGTGCTCCTTTGTTGTATTCGCCAATTTGCCACAAATTTCCGGATTCATAAAAAATTTGATAAAGACCATCCTTAATAAGACTATCAGTCACGTAAATTTCTCTAGGGGATTTGTTGTCGTAGTAGGTTACAACTGTATCCGTCTGACTTCGAACTAAACCCGAGAGACAAACACATATAAACAGTAGGAAAAGAGTTACTGCTTTCAATCTATAGTAATTCTTTTTCTGATTGCCCTAATAGTACCAAGTACACCAGGGTCTATTAAGAACAAACATTCATGTGACCCTGTACCTAAGCTACTTAAATTATGTGATATGTTTTTTATTTGGTTTGGATAAAGAGTGGTGGTAGTTGGTACAGATTGAAATTCTTTATTTGTAGTTTCTGAATAAGACGAGTAGAAATATTTAAACTGTTTAACCTCGCCCTCAGTTGTATTCTTAAATTTTAATGACAAAACGTTGTTTGTTTTATTAAAAAAAATTGTGCTATCTATAATTTCAAATTTAACATCCGATTTTTCGCTAAAATTTTGTAAGATTTTGATAGCAATGCGAGGTATTAATTTTATCCCCGCTTCAGTAGAATTGTTATTGAAGATATCTGCATTCTTTTCTTTCTTAATGCTCACGAATGCCGACATCCATTTCGTATTGCTTGTGACAGGACCGTTAGGAGACATATTCAGTGTAATAGTACCCGTTTGTTCGGGCCCAACTAATACTTCTTGCCTGTCTAACGATATCCATTTAAAGCAGCTATTTTCAGTAGATCCTGCTTCTACGTACTTCCTTTCTCCATCTTGTCCAAAATACTCGTCTGAAAAACTAAGTTTATACGTATTTGGCGTTTCATCGTGGTTTGTAATATATAAATTAATGCTTTGAGGGTTTTCAACGGTTGCAGTGAAATTTAGAACAACCGGAGCTACCTCGAAGTCTTGAGCCGATACATTTGAGCACAGACTTGTCAATAATATTAAAATTATCCTCGAATTAATCATTTTTTTTTGTAAGTTTACGCATAATAAATAAATAAATAAAAAACTTTTAATTATGACAAAGAATTATTTTTCCAGCCTACTCCTAGTTATGTTAGCAGGATTGTTTTCATCAAACATTACAGGTCAACCCGTTTCTGATAGAGCAGTAATACCTGTGGCACTTACATTGAACCAGATTTTACGATTAAACGTTGAAGATGGTGGTAATATAGAGTTTGTTTTTAATAGAATAGATGATTACGAAACAGGTATACCGAATGGTGATTTTTATGACACCAGACTTACGGTAGCCTCCTCAACAAGATGGCAATTGGAAATAGGTGCAGAAGATGCTACTTTTATAGGAGTTGATAATCCTGCAAATACCCTTCCATTGACATACGCTGGATTTCAATTAACAGCCGGGGGAAACCACACATTTGGAGCAGAGTTGACAGATCCCGCTGCTGCTGCTGCTGCTGCAATTCCTTTAGCTGCATTTCCTGTTGCTGTAGTCGGTAGTGCTGCGGCCGGCGCAGCAGGTGCTACAAATGCAGGAGACGTGTTAGACAATATAGTTACTATTAACTGGGAAGCAAATACAGCTGCTATCTTAGGCGCAACTGTACCTTTAATCGATATAGACCAAGTGCCTGACCGGTACATTACAAATGTGCTTCTTGATTTATCGATTGCTCCTTGATCTATTGGTTAAAATTTGCAATACTTCTGTTTGTATTCTTGATTACGGGAAATCGCTTTGTTGCCGCACAAGATTGGAATACAGCTAGGTTATCTTTTATAGGGCCAAGGAATATAGAAGTTAAAGCAAATTCTTTTAATGAAATAAATAATGGGATAACTATTCCAGGTGCATTAATTATTGGGTTTACGATAAGTGATCTCAATGAGGTAGGTGCAAGTGGCCCTTTGACCGGATTCTCTTTGAGTTTTAGAACTGCTAATGGAATTGCAACAGAAATGGAAGGGGTTAACGGCAATAGTATAGATATTAATACTATTGCCGTTACTGCTTCAAATCAAGTTGGACTTGGTTCCTCAAGTTTTCTTCCGCCTGTTTTACTTTCTTCAGTTAATCAAACTTTAATGAGTAGCAATACAGTTCCTTGCGACTGGAGTACACATCAAATTTCTATTCAGTTTGAGTTTGGAACTGCCAATTGCACTGGTAAACTTTACGATCAAGTCACAGATTATTATACGGTTGAAATTGAGTACACGTTGGAACCTTCCTTTTAAATTTTTACTCACCTGTATTGTTTTTTACTGTCAAACGGTTTATGCACAAAATCTAGACTCGATACCGTACACCATCGATGTTGATGGATTTCTAGATAATCTAAATGGAGGATATCAACTTGAGAGTCAATCTGAAATTAGTAACAATTATAATCCAAATTTTTACTTTATAAAGCGGAAGGAGCTTGTCAGCGAAAGTAAGATTATCTGGAAAACTTTAGTTGTAAAAAATCAGACTAATTCTAAGTTGAATGGAAGGTTACGGGTGTTTTCTTCTAGTGATTTTTTAAAACCACTAGATGCAGAGAATATCACTATAAAATTGTCTCCAAGAAGTGATACAGCTTTAAGTATACCATTCATTATCGATTTTGCCGGTGTAGAAGGGGGTAAGACAACAACGGTTCAGGCAATTTTTACTACTGTAAATACGCTATTGAACAATAAAATAACGCTTGAAGCAGTTTCTTTTATCAAAATACAAAAATATGGGAGTTGGCTTATAAAGACAAAATTAGACAACCCTGTATGGATGAGTTATGAAATGGAAAAAAATATCTTTTTACACGTTTTTAATAACAGCAATTTCTCGAGAGTATTCCAAATAGATGTTTCGAGTTCGCAACATCAAGAATTTGCAATGGGTAGAGTTATTGAATTGCCTAAAAATAGTGATACTATCATTAAGATACCAATTACAAGGCCTCGGTCTAATGTAATGGAAGAGAATAGGTTTTTAGTGCGGGTGAAAAATGAAACAGTTACAAAAGAGAATATAATCTATACTAGCCTCTATGACAACTCCTACAAAACAACTTCTCTCTACTCTACAAGCCCATTAAATATAGAATTAGGTGCATTTAACTTTGGTGGAACTGGAAATCTTGGTTACTCGTTAAAGACTTGGGGAAATTTAAATATCTCAAAAAATGAAAGTTTAGGTTACTCTTTATTAGCGTATAACATTAATAATGGGAACGATATTGTAGATATTTGGAGATTCAGTAGGATGAATGTATTTTATCAAAGAGATAACTCCTTATTAAGAATAGGAGACGAAAGTATTGGAGGGGATTTTTATAGAGAATTTGGAAGGGGCTTTCAAGTTCAAACAGATTTGTTTACAGGAAAAGATTTTGCAATAGATTTTGGGGTGGTAAAAAATCTTTTTCTAAATAAATACAGTTACAGTTCTAAAGGCGAGATTAACTATAAAAACATTCGAATTCAACCGGCTATTATCTACTCAAATGATCGAACTAATCTTGTAGATAAGTTGGATGCGAGTATCTCTATGGCAACAAATATTCATAATCACAACCTTTCTTTCGGTTTGTCAAGATCTTTGAGAGATAATATTTATGACTCGGCTGATTTTGAATTCGGTAGGAGTGTATTTCTGCCTGATACTTCAATTTCTGGATGGGCGGTTAAAGCGATGTACAATTTAAGCCTAAGAGGATGGAATATAAGTGCTAGATCTCTTTCAAGGACTGCATATCATGCTGGAGCTCCTGACGGTTTACAGAATCAGAATTTTACATTATCAAAAAATATTGGTAAAAATAATAGTATCTCAATTCTGTATAATCGAAGGAAAAATTCAGCATCAGAGTCTTTTTTCGGGCAATTAATAAACACCAACTATCTAGATGTGAACAGGTCTTATTTAAATTACAATTACAAAATTTTTAAAACTCGTGTTACCACAGGTGTTCATTATTACTATACGGAATTAACTACTGAATTCGATCGTACTGAGGGAAATCCGTTAAATTTGAAGTATTATGCTTCTCCAAGAGTTGTCACTAGGATTAGCGGGAAGGTTGATAATGTAAGATTAACTGCTTTTATACAATCTGGTTATACGTACTTTAACGATCCTATAACTAGTCAACTGGATGAACGAGGTGATTTGACACAGGTTGGAATTAATATTCAAAATAAAAATGAGTCAACATTAACATTCAGATTGAATAAGGGAATATTTTCACCAAGCCCTCTTGGCATAAATGCCTTAACATTAAGCAATTCTTCAAGTTTTTATGCGGGGTATAGATTAAATAAAGGGTTTTTTAATGAATTACTCATGTTAAATTTTAACGCGAATTATGTTAATTATACCGAGGCTAAAGTTTCAATTGCAAGTTGTTTTCTAAATTCAACTCTCTCTCTAAATCATGGAGTTTTCTTTACCACTTTTTTAAATTTATCTTCCTACTCTAGTAATCTAGAAGATCGCGTATCGAAGTCAGTTTTTACTAACGCAGGTATTAGTTTAAGAAAGGAATTCGGATTTGACCAACCTGTTTTATCATACAGAGATTTAGTGATAAATGTGTTTTTTGATGAGAATGGAAACAGAATAAAGGACAGCTCAGAGATTTTCATCCCCGATGTCTTGATTAAATTAAAAAGTGATAACAAAACTATTCACCAAATTAGTGGCGTTTCGATAAGTGATAGTAGGGGTTCAGTACTTTTTGAGAACATTCCGTTAGGAAACTATAGCGTTAGCTTTATCCCAATGGGTAAATCTAATATAAACTTGACTGAAACTAATTTACTAATTATACACACTGAAGAGAAAGTAATTAATGTGCCGCTGACAGAAAAGTGTATTATTGAGGGTAGGATAACACTAAATAAAGCAAAATATAGCAAAATAACATCCTTTAATTACCCACTATTAATGATACGGGCAACCAACCCATTAGGTGAAGTTAGTTATATTGAGATTAATGATAACGGAACTTTTAGAAAACAACTAACAAAGGTAGAAGGGCTCTACAAAATTGAATTGATAACTGACAATATTCCTAGTTTTTTAGTGCCTGAGAATCGGATTTCATATATTGACATCGACGGATTTAAGTCTTATCAAATAAATTTTAATCTTAATGAAGCTAAACCTGCAATTATTATTATAGATAAATAAAGTTGAATTTTAAGCGGCATAATTATACCGGATTTCTGGTTTTTTCCTATTCTTTGATGTTTGCTGTGTTCAACACATAAATGCAACACAACTACTCCTTTATACAGCACTAATCCATCTTTACCTGTGTTTAAATATATGTGCCTATACTTTATTGATCGCCAAAATGTTCGATATAGATGATGTCTAAAGCTCTGTCTTTGCCGTCCGTTGATATTCTTATACCTTTGCCTTTAAGTAACTTAATATTATTGGAACGATTTTAAATTGAAAAATCGACGAAGACTTGTTTTTGTCCAACAAAAAATTACTTTTATGTTTTCGAAAAATATGTTGCATTACAAACTATATAATCATCCAACCTCAAAAGAAGTGGTCACCTTTATTCACGGTGCAGGTGGAAGTAGTGCTATTTGGTTCAAGCAACTTAGGGCGTTCAAAGACCGCTATAATGTTCTATTAATTGACTTAAGGGGACACGGGAATTCAAAAAAAGGTTTCTTTAATAAGTTAAAGCGATATAACTTTAAAGTAGTTGGGGATGATGTGATTGAAGTTCTCAACCATTTAAGAATTGAGTCTACTCACTTTGTTGGTATTTCATTGGGTACCATCATTATTAGAGAAATTGCCGAGCGTTTTCCTGCAAAAGTGAAATCTATGATTTTGGGCGGAGCAATCATGAAAATGAATGTTAAAGGTCAAATTTTAATGCGCTTTGGTAACATGTTCAAGTCTGTGCTACCATATATGGTGCTGTATAAATTTTTTGCGCTAATTATTTTACCAAGAAAGAATCACAAAAAATCGAGAGACATTTTTACAAATGAGGCAAAGAAGTTGGAGCAAAGCGAATTTAAAAAATGGTTTGCACTTATTGCAGAGGTAAACCCATTGTTGCGTTTTTTTAGATTAAACGAAATAAGTACTCCCACACTGTACATAATGGGAGAGGAGGATCATATGTTTTTACCTGCCATTCGGAGAGTTGCTGAAAAACATGCATCTGCAGAACTAGAGGTTATTCCAAATTGCGGGCATGTGGTAAATATTGAACAACCAAATATCTTCAACCAAAAAGTGATTAGTTTTCTACCTTAAACCAACTCAGCCATGGAAAATAGCTGTAAAAGTTGTGGAACAGCACCAAAAGGTGATTTCTGTTATAATTGCGGACAAAGAACAATAACAAAACGGTTTACCTTAAAAGAATCGATTGGTTGCTCACTAACATTTTCAATTTAGAGCGAGGCTTTCTTCACACCACTTGTGCGCTAATTAAAAATCCAGGTAAAGTAGTTTCTGAATATTTGAGTGGAATTACCATATCTTACGCACACCCTTTTCGGTTTATTTTCGTGTGGGCAACTGTTTCGACCTTAATTGCAGTTTATACCGGCGCATATGATGAAATTGGTAGATTAAGTGTAGAAATGAACGGTCAATCTGCTACTAACAATGCATTCGCAACGGAGTATACAAAATTTTTGAAGCAATACATGAGTTTAATGTATTTGGTCTTGATTCCATTCTTTTCACTGGGAACGATGCTTTTTTACAGAAAACACAAGCTCTACTTCGCAGAACACTTGATACTAAATTCATTTAGTCAAGGTACTTCTATAGCAATTGGATTACCAATTATGATTTGTTACTTGGTATTACCTCCAGAGTCATATAAAATTCTAGGAGGGGTTAGTATAGTGGTTGGTATACCGGTTGTTTCTTATATCTATGCTCGTTTTTTCGGAGAAAATATGCTTCTTTCCATTCTTAAATATATTTTGGTTTTTGCATTAATGATGGTTTTCTTAATGATATTAGCTGTTATAGGTGTTTTGATTCATATCCTACTGATCAAATATGCTGGTTTTGAAAACATTTACGAAGGCTTAAAAGGTGCGGCAGATGCTGCTAAAGCTGCTGAAGCGACTAAGTAACTAATTGGTTAGTCTTCCAACATAATGTTCAAAATCTCCTGCGCTGCTTTTGAAATTTTAGTTCCTGGTCCGAAAATGCCGGCTACACCAGTCTTCCAAAGAAAATCATAGTCTTGCTCCGGAATTACACCGCCTACAATCACCATAATGTCTTCACGGCCAAAGCCTTTTAAGGCTTCCATAACTTGTGGAACCAGCGTTTTATGCCCCGCCGCAAGTGATGAAATACCAATAATGTGCACATCGTTTTCAACGGCTTGCTTGGCAGCCTCTTCAGGTGTTTGGAACAATGGTCCAATGTCCACATCAAAACCAATGTCTGCAAAAGAAGTAGCTATTACTTTAGCGCCTCGGTCATGTCCATCTTGACCCATTTTAGCAACCATGATTCTTGGCCTGCGTCCTTCTTTTTCTTCAAACTTATCAGTCAACATTCTTGCGTGTGTAAAGTCAGTATCTTCCATAGCTTCATGAGAATAAACACCGGAAACAGATTTTATTTCGGCTTGGTAACGGCCAAATGCGGCTTCCATGGCGTCAGAAATCTCACCAAGGGTAGCTCGTTCTTTTGCTGCAATAACAGCTAGTTCTAACAAATTACCTTCTTCAGCAGCAGCTGCTTTGGTAATGTCGTCCAATGCTGTTTTTACTTTGTCAGCATCTCTAGTATCTCGAATGTTTTTGATTCTTTCAATTTGTTCTTTTCGAACTTTAGCATTGTCGACATCTAAAATATCAATGTGAGACTTGTCTTTGGTAGTGTACTTGTTCACACCCACAATAACATCTTTATTGCTGTCAATTCTTGCTTGCTTTCTGGCAGCAGCCTCTTCAATTCTTAGTTTAGGTACGCCTTTTTTAATGGCTTTCGCCATTCCTCCTAATTCCTCAACTTCTTCAATTAACTTCCACGCTTTCTCTGCAAGTTCGTGGGTTAATGCTTCTACATAATAAGAGCCACCCCAAGGGTCAACTACCTTCGTAATGTCTGTTTCTTCTTGCAAATAGATTTGCGTATTTCTTGCGATTCTAGCTGAAAAGTCAGTTGGTAAAGCCATGGCCTCGTCTAATGCGTTTGTATGTAAGCTTTGAGTTCCACCAAAAGCAGCAGCCATGCCTTCAATGCATGTTCTTGCTACGTTATTAAACGGATCTTGCTCAGTCAAACTGTAGCCCGAAGTTTGGCAGTGTGTTCTCAACGCCATTGATTTTGGATTGGTCGGGTTAAAGCGTTTTACAATTTTTGCCCATAACATTCTTCCAGCTCTCATTTTGGCGATTTCCATAAAGTGATTCATGCCAATGGCCCAGAAGAAAGAAAGGCGAGGGGCAAACTCATCAATTTTTAATCCGGTGGCAATTCCTGTTTTTAAATACTCCAAACCATCTGCTAAAGTATAAGCCAATTCAATGTCTGCCGTTGCACCAGCTTCTTGCATGTGGTAGCCAGAAATACTAATCGAGTTGAATTTTGGCACGTGGTCAGCAGTATATTGGAAAATATCTGCAATGATGCGCATGGATGGCAAAGGAGGGTAGATGTAAGTATTTCTCACCATAAACTCCTTTAATATGTCATTTTGAATGGTTCCGCTTAATTTATCCGCGGAAACACCTGATTCTTCCGCAGCAACAATGTAGAAAGCCATGATCGGCAGCACGGCGCCATTCATGGTCATTGAAACGGACATTTTATCCAACGGTATTTGGTCGAATAAAATTTTCATGTCCTCCACTGAATCAATGGCTACTCCTGCTTTACCTACATCGCCAACTACTCTAGGATGATCTGAGTCATACCCTCTGTGTGTTGCCAAATCAAAGGCAACAGAAAGTCCTTTTTGGCCAGCTGCTAAATTTCTGCGATAAAACGCATTTGATTCTTCAGCAGTAGAGAAGCCTGCATATTGCCGAATGGTCCAAGGACGCATAACGTACATGGTAGAATATGGGCCCCGTAAATACGGAGCAATACCGGCAACATAGTTGACTTGTTTTAAAGAAATAATGTCTTCTTCAAAATAAGCTGATTTTAATTCAATTTGCTCGGCAGTATTCCAAGCGCTTACTTGGACCTCTTCTTTCGAATCAATACTGTGACTTAACCGTTTGAATTCTGGTCTCATGCATTTACATCTTTTGATAAAACTTTAGCAGCCATACCATTGGTGCTGTTCGCTGCAACTTCTAAATCTTTTGCTGTTGCGTTTTCGAATCGATTAACACCCAAAAAACTTCGCTCTTTTGAGTTGTATTGAGTAACTCGGCTTTGATGACTCTGATTCAACACCTGATCTAACTTTCCACTTTTATGGTAAGCAAGTAGTCCTCCTTGTTTTTCTATTTCTAGGAATAGGTCCCAAGATTTCTGCGCTAAATCCGCCGTAAGGCTTTCAATGTAATAAGAACCATTAGCCGCATCTCTAACCTGCTCAAAAGAAGATTCTTCTTTTAGTATGAGTGGAATGTTTTTAGACATTCGTCTTCCCAAAGCACTAGACTCTTCGAGTGCGTCAAAAGCCGGCAAACTCACCAAGTTGCAATTTCCGAGCACAGCTGACATTGCTTGTGTGCTTAAACGCAACAGGTTGGTGTGTGAATCTTTATGGGATTGGTAATACCTTGACGCGTCTCCCCAAATTACAATTCTGTGTTTCGTGTTGTATTGCTTGTAAAGTTGGTCCACGAGGTAGTGAAAAGCCCGGCCTTTAGAGATTTCGGTGAAGTAAGAGTTGCCATAGCCTAGCTTAAAAATAAAACTTCTAGCAACGGCATCTGGCGTAAAGCCTTCTTCCGTCATTTTGTCAAAATACTCTACGGCGTGCGAAAGAGTAAAAGCTAACTCCTGAACAACAGTTGCTCCTGCTTCCTTATATATGCTACCATCAACCATTAGAAAATGATCGGGCTTTAAATCGTTTAATCGAAGCTGAAAGACAGCCTTTAAGCTCGCTAAATTATCTTCAGCGTAGGTTTTCTTTTGCAGGAAATCTCGAAGAGGGTCAATGAGAAAGCTTTTCGGTAATTTATTCGTATTGATATCGTCTAAAAAGAAATAGATTTTCTTTCCCTCGGGTTTAGAGTGAATAAACTCTTTGTATTTTGACGCATTCTCGATGAAAGCAAAGTCTACTCCGTTTTTTAAACTTTCTGTGACCATTTCAACAGCATTCTCCTCTGTTGCGTCGAACAATTGAACATTGCCCCAATGTGTAGATTTTTTCTGAGCTGCTTGAATTGCTTGAATTAAATCGTTATTTGCAATGTTATCAACATTGTAAATTGGCTGATGCTCAATCTCATTTTCATCTTTCCAAACTAAGGATTCTTTGTAGTCTTTACCTTTTAAGTCTTTTATAATCTGTTCTTTCCATTCATCGAGTGAACTAGTCTTAAATTCTTCGAAAAGCGATGTATCCTCCATATTAGCTGCTTTGATTGCTTCTACGAAAATACTCAATACTATTTGATGTTGTGAGTAAATCTGCATGCTTTTCTAATGAAAAGTAACTACATTTACTAGTAATAAAAGCAACAGATTTGATTGATTTAGAAGCAGAGAATAAGGAGTTAGGACGACGCTATAGAGCATTGTTGAGAGTGAGCAAGGCCGCAAATAGCAAAGAGGACAAAGCACGAATTCGAAAGGCGTTTGATGTGGCGATTGAAGCGCACAAAGACATGCGTCGAAAATCAGGAGAGCCCTATGTGTACCACCCTATTGAGGTAGCCCGAATAGTGGCCGAGGAAATTGGCTTGGGAACGACCTCTATAGTTTGTGCTTTATTGCACGACACGGTGGAAGACACAGATATTACCTTGGATGACGTAGAGCGCTTGTTTGGGAAGAAAGAAAGAACCATTATTGATGGCCTAACAAAAATATCAGAAGTAATTGACTACTCTGCATCCATGCAGGCAGAGAATTTTCGAAAAATTTTATTGACCTTATCGGATGATGTTCGCGTAATTCTAATAAAATTGGCCGATCGCTTGCACAATATGAGAACGTTGGACGCAATGCGACGAGACAAGCAGTTGAAAATTGCCTCAGAAACAGTGTTTTTATATGCTCCGTTGGCCCACCGTTTGGGATTGTATGCGTTAAAAACAGAGTTGGAGGATTTATCGCTGAAGTACACAGACCCTGAAGTGTACAATGAAATTACGACCAAACTTAAAAAGTCGCAAGCTGTAAGAACTAGATTTGTTAATCAGTTCAGCTCTCCAATAAAGAGTGAATTAGAAAGACAGGGATTTGATTTTAACATTAAGGCCCGCACCAAATCTGTCTATTCTATTTATCATAAAATCAAAACAAAGCACGTAACCTTTGAAGAGATTTACGATGTTTTCGCAATTCGAATCATTTTAGATGCCCCACCAGAACGGGAAAAGGCTGCTTGTTGGAATACCTACTCAGTTGTAACCGATTTTTATCAGCCTAACCCTGACCGGTTGAGGGATTGGGTTTCAACTCCTAAGGGAAATGGTTATGAGTCTTTGCACACTACAGTCATGAGTCCCGGAGGAAAATGGGTAGAGGTGCAAATTCGATCAAAGCGAATGGATGATATTGCGGAGAAAGGATATGCCGCTCATTGGAAGTACAAAGAAGGGTCAGAGGAATCTAATTTCGATAACTGGATCAATAAAATAAGAGAGTTACTAGAAAACCCTGATTCTAATGCGGTAGACTTTATTGATGATTTTAAATTGAATTTATTTTCGGAGGAGATTTTTGTGTTTACGCCAAATGGAGAAATACGAAACTTACCAAAAGGTGCTTCAGCTTTAGACTTTGCTTTTGAAATTCATACTGAGGTAGGTTCTCATTGTATTGGGGCCAAAGTAAACCATAAGTTAGTTCCATTAAGTACCGAACTAACCAGTGGTGATCAGGTAGAAATTATTACTTCTAAAAAACAAAAACCAAATGAAAGTTGGTTAGACTACGTAAAAACCGGAAAAGCTAGATCCAGAATTAAGTCTGCGCTGCGAGAGGATAAAAGAAAACTAGCAAAAGATGGTAAGATAGCCTTCCTAAAGTGGCTCAAGAAGCATAAGATTAATAATAGTGAAGAGAACGTGAAGCGTTTACTAACCCTCTTTAGTTCACCTTCTCCATTTGAATTGCTTTACCAGTTTGAAATTGGGAAACTGAAGCTTTCGAAAATAAAAGAATTACAAGTTGAAGGGGGAGTTATTATTGGGAAAACGAACGAACCGAAGCCGAAAGAAGACTTTTCGGAGGTAGTGAGAAAAACCAATGTAAAGGAAGAGTCATTGGTCATTGGTGAAAATATGGACCACTTTGAATACACGCTTTCACTTTGCTGTAACCCTATTCCCGGGGATGAAGTATTTGGATTTATTACCATTAAGGAAGGCATTAAGATTCATAAAACAAATTGTCCCAATGCAGTTCAGCTGATGTCGAATTACGCATATCGAATTGTCAAAGCACGTTGGACTAGTCAGCAAAAGATTGCTTTTTTAGCTGGTTTAAAAATAACAGGAATTGATGAAGTAGGATTGGTTAACAATGTGACGAAGGTAATTTCGAATGAACTAAATGTGAACATGCGAAGTATTAGCTTCGATTCTAATGATGGCGTTTTTGAAGGAACAGTAATGGCTTTTGTTCACGATACCAAGCACTTAAAACAGCTAAACGATAAGCTGAAGCAAATTGATGGAGTGATTAGTGTAAATAGGATTGATTCGTAGGGCGAGAATGAATGTATTTAGTTATTTTTATGAAATCTATTTAATATATTAATAACATTAATGATTTAAAATGAAGTTCCTTCTCTATTTTTGTTACAATGAAATTTACAACTATCTATAAAGCTGGCCTAGCCGTTTGCGTGGCCCTCGTTCTCTTTTCTTGTGGAAGCAAAAACGCTACTACGATAACTGTACCTGCTACCTTAAGTGCTGAAGGTCCCTTCTTTGAAGGAGCTAATAGTTTAATGGCGCCATTATCTCTTGATTTGAGTGAGTTGGTGAAGGAAGAAGGCTTTGAAAGCGCAGCTGCTGTTCAATTAATTGATGTGAAACTGACCATTGATGATGAGAATGTTACTGACTTAGGTCTTTTCAAAAATGCCACGTTACAATTTGTCGGCAAAACTAATCCTATGACAACGGTGGCAATTCTTAACCCTTTAACTTTTACCGAAAATACAGCAACGCTTGTTACAAGTCAAGAAGCGGATATTAAGCCATTTTTTGAAGAAGATGAGTTCACTGCCTTGCTGGACTTAGATTTTAGCAATGATGAATATTGGGATGGCCTAGCAGTAAAAGTAAATATGAGTTTTAACGTAGAATATTAATACAACATGAATATGAAAAAGATAATTTCAACCGGTTTATTGCTTTTGGCAATAGTATTTAGTGGATCATTAACAGCTCAAGACAGTGCAGAGGCAGATAGATTAACCGGTGTTTGGGAGCCTAGTCATGGTAAGGCTAAAGTAAAAATCGAAAAAATCGCTGATAAGTATTATGGCAAAATTGTATGGTTAAAAGAGCCAATAGACCCTGAAACGAAGCAGCCTAAGTTAGATAAAAACAACCCTGATGAGAAATTGCAAAACAAACCACTGAGAGGCTACCGAATCTTGAAGGATTTTCAATATACAGACAAGAATGAGTGGACAGAAGGCACTATTTACGATCCAGAAAATGGAAATACTTACAGCTGTATCATTAAAATGACCGATGATAATACTTTAGACATAAGAGGATACATCGGTGTTTCAGTTTTAGGTAGAACAGATATTTGGAAGCGTTTACAGATGCCATCTAAGAAAAAATAGACATTAATCACAGTTAAAAAAGCAAATATGTTTCGACAAAAAATAGGGTTAATGATGCTGATGTCATTTGGTTTATATCAAATGACAACTGCTCAGACGGATACTACATCTACTGACGAAGAGGAAGATTACAGCATGTATGATAACCTAGATTTTGTTGATGAAGCAGCAAAGCGATATGCTCCTGCAAAAATCAAAGGAATTAGTCCTGCGAAACTTATAACGGTGGGATATGATTTTCAAGGAAAGTATGACATAACTGCTGCCGGTTATGAAACCAACGAAGGAAGGTTCGCAGAACAAACTGCAACGGTTAATTCAACTCAAGGATTGCGTGTTGAGGCGAATATCCCGGTGATCTCTAAAAATAGTTTGATTGTTCAAGTTGGTGCTAGACTATGGGATATTAACTATGATTTTGAGGATCCAACATCTTTAACCAACCCATTACTAACCACCCTGCACAACAACGATTTGGCCTCGATAGGGTTGAATACCACCATATTTAAACCTTTAAATGAAACAAGTTTCTTGTTGTTTCAAGTGGCGGCGGATATGAATGGAGATTACAATTTCGATGAATTTCAGAACATGAAATACACGAAGTATTCTATTGCTGGTATTTGGGGTAAAAGGCCGAGCGACAATAAGCAATGGGGTGTTGGTCTTTCAAGAACGTATAGAGGAGGGGATATGAACTATCTTCCAGTATTCTTATTTAACTGGACTTCAACAACAAGCAAGTGGGGAACAGAAATTTTATTTCCTGCAAGAGGACATGTTAGGTATACGGTAAATCCAAGAAGCTTATTGTTTTTTGGTTACGAAGCGGAAGGATATAGTTTTAGAATTGGTAATCAAGGTCAAGCCAGACCTGATGAAGATTTTGACGATTTAGAAATAAGACGAAGTGAGGTAAGAATTAGGTTCGTTTACGAACGTCAAATTAAAGGATTTCTTTGGTTGTCAGCTCAAGCAGGTTACCGATATAATTACTCTTTTAATGTAGATCAAGTACCCGATGGAGAAGATTTCTACCGTGGATTTTTTGGCGATCAAGAGTTTATTCAAGAAAATGAATTAACTAACCCGCTGTACTTTAATGTTAGCATCAACTTGGTTAGTCCGTAAAGAACTTTCAACTAAATGATATAAAAAAATGGGCGTTAATTGCCCATTTTTTTTTCGCTAAACATTTATCCATATCTATGTGGTCGTGTTGTTTTCAAAGTTTTAAAGTGTCGAATATAACATGATAAATGTTAGCATAAAATAGAATTATAGACTGATTAATGTCATTTTAATTTATCCATTGAGTGATCAACTTTACATTCAAGTATAAACACAGAATGCATGCAAAACAATGATTCGTTACTAGAAAGTAAACATAAGTTTCGTCTATTCGTAACTGCTTCGTTTTCAAGTTTAGTTAAGTTAAAACAAGAAGGGGACAAATCCTCATTTAACAAATTGGTGTTGGAAATAATACCAGAGTTGAGGAAGTACATAAACGGTAGGTTAAGCACAGCAATTCAGAAAGGATCATTTCCTAGAGGGAAATACAAAGCCGATGAATTTATAGATCAATTGTTTATTGAAATTTACGATAACATTGAAGAGGTAGAAAGCCAAGAATACTTCTATTTATGGTTGTATAAAAGAGTTAATCAACTTTTAGATGATAGCATTGATGAAGAAGAGTTTGATGATTTTTTCTTTAAGAATATTGATGATTATTCTAAGCCGGAATGGGATGAAATGGAAGAAAATTTTAGCATTGATGGTGGGGGAGATTTATTGTTAATTGAGGAGTTGGATGACTTATCCTACAATCACAATGATTACGTGCTAAACCATGTTTTTGTTGAAGATAAGGAGAAAAAGATAGTCGAAAAAATTGATAAAGAACTCAGCGCTGAGCAAATTAAAAAGCACATCGCAATGGTGTTGTATAGTTTACCTGAACGAATGCGACGCGTCTTTGAGTTAACTGCAGAAAACATTGAACTAGAAGAGATAGCTGAATTGGAAGATAAAGATATCGAGGAGGTTCAACAACTTTTTTCAGAAGCTAAGGAAGCATTGCGCACGAGTTTTTTTAATAGGGATGCCTTAGGTTAAATAGAAAGCATAATTAGGAACATTAATATATAAATAGAAAAGATGAAAAATAAAGTTTACATGTCAGATCTTCACTTTGAGCATACTGCATGGAATAGTGAATTGGCATTTGAAAAAGATGAATTAAAAAATTCCAAAATAGATTGGAAGAAGTAGCATCTCGATGGACTACAAATGAGGTAATGGTTAAGGTAGAACATTTCCAAAATAATTTTTTAAGACACAATGAGGTAATCGATACCTTGCGACATGATATCAATAGTCACGAGCACGAGTTGGTGAAATTTGTAGAGGAACATCCTATCGCTTTAGACCATGTTCACTTTAAGGATCATACTGCATTCAGAGATAAAGTGGAAACACAACGAAAACTATATGCAGAGCTAAAAACAGAATTCTTGCGATTTTTAACGGAAACGATGTAGATAACAGTTTACAGTTATAAATTTCCGGTATAAGGTCCAACTTGTTGCATTCAATTAATGCCTCAAGTTGGATTTTTTTGTTCGGTGTGGTTATGAATGGTATCAAATTTTTCCGCTGCTCCTGCTTCATAAATATGGAACTGAAACATTTTGTGGCTTCTTGTTAGTAACCTTCGCGTAATCGTTAAAAACTTATTCATACTTAAAGAAATCTAGGCTTATGATTTTGATGAAATCAATTACTTTTGTTCCTTAACAACGATACATGGCTTCTAGCTTAGAAACAGTTGAAAAAGTAAACGAAATTTTCTCTGCGTATTTAGAGAAAAATGGCCATCGGAAAACCCCGGAACGCTTTGCCATACTCAACGAAATATACAATCAAGAAGGTCACTTCGACATAGAAACACTTTATGTTTCAATGAAAAACAAGAAGTATCGAGTAAGCCGGGCGACTTTATACAACACCATTGACTTGTTAAAAGCTTGTAATTTAGTGCGAAAGCATCAGTTTGGTAATAATATTGCTCAATTTGAACTATCTTACGAATACAAGCAGCACGATCACCTTGTTTGCACCAGATGCAATAAAGTAATCGAGTTTTGCGATCCGAGAATACAAAATATAAAATCTACCATAGGAGAGCTGTTAGACTTTAAAATAGTGCATCATTCCTTGAACTTATATGGAATTTGCAGCTCATGCGAAAATTTAGAATCAAAAATTTAGAACAAATCAGATGAAAGTTGATGTTTTATTAGGTCTTCAGTGGGGAGACGAAGGGAAAGGAAAAGTTGTGGATGTATTAACTCCTGAATACGATGTAATCGCTCGTTTCCAAGGTGGCCCAAATGCAGGACACACCTTAGAGTTCGACGGTATTAAACACGTGCTGAATACGATTCCTTCGGGCATTTTTCACGATAAAAAGGTGAATGTTGTTGGCAATGGTGTTGTAATTGACCCAATTCTATTCATGAAAGAGGTGAACAACTTGAAAGAAATGAAAGTGCCAATTAATGAGCGCATGGTAATTTCTAGAAAAGCTCACTTGATTTTGCCTACTCATCGACTTCTAGATGCTGCATCTGAACAGTCTAAAGGGAAAAAGAAGATTGGTTCTACCTTAAAAGGAATTGGACCTACTTACATGGATAAGACTGGTCGAAATGGCTTGAGAGTAGGAGACATTGAATCGCCAAATTTTAAAGAACGATATACCAACTTAAGAGAGAAGCATGTTCAGTTGCTGAATCAATTCGATTTTGAATATGATTTAAACGAATTAGAAGCAGAGTGGATGAAATGCGCCATGGAGTTTAAGAACTTTAGTTTGGTAGATAGCGAACATTTGGTTAATGCGCAGAGAAAAGAGGGAAAGAGAATATTAGCAGAAGGTGCTCAAGGTACTTTGTTAGACATAGATTTTGGCTCCTACCCATTTGTCACCTCGTCAAACACCATCACTGCAGGAGCTTGCACGGGGTTAGGCATTGCACCAAATAAAATAGGTGAGGTGTACGGAATATTTAAGGCCTATTGCACGAGGGTTGGTAGTGGACCATTCCCAACTGAATTGGAAGATGAAGTAGGAGAACTCATGAGAAAAGCAGGTCATGAATTTGGAGCTACTACAGGCAGACCACGAAGATGTGGGTGGATTGACCTACCAGCATTAAAGTACGCCTGTATGATTAATGGCGTAACCCAATTAATCATGACAAAGGCAGACGTACTAAGTGAATTTGACACCATAAAGGCTTGTACCGGATATAAGTACAAAGGAGAGGTGATTGACTTTATGCCATTCGACGTTGTAGGAGAAGAGTTGATTCCCGTTTATGAAGAGCTGGAGGGTTGGTCAGAAGACTTGACCGGTTTAAGCTCTATCGATGAAATTCCTTCAACACTTCAAACTTATATTGATTATTTGGAACGAATTTTGGAAACACCCATCACAATTGTTTCTGTCGGACCGGACAGAAGCCAAACATTGATGAGAGAAAGTTCATGGGCAACCGCTTAAAATATAAGAGTATTAACCTGAACGCGCTTGGCGTTATAGGTTTATTATTTTTAAGTTCAATTTCCATGTTTGCTCAAAAAAAGGAGCAAATAAAAATTATTCGCGCTGATATTTTAATTGGTACAGAAAAGAAAGGGTCAACGGCACAGCGTTTAATTGGAGACGTTCAGTTTAAGCATCAAAATGCTTTAATGTATTGCGACTCTGCCTATTTCTACAAGACTACCAATAGTATTGATGCATTTGGAAGCGTTAGAATTAACCAAGGTGATACCTTAAACCTCTATGGAGACTTTCTTCATTATGATGGAAATGAAAAGTTAGCTACCGTTACCGGGAAAGAGGTAAGGTTAGTTAGTCCTGACTTCGATTTACTTACCGATAGGCTACTTTACGACAGGGCTAATAATATTGCAAGTTATACTACCGGTGCGATTATCGAAAGTAAGAACGATAGCAATGTTTTAGTTAGTAAGCGGGGTTATTTTTATTCCAATCTGTCTACTTTTTTATTTAAGAAAAATGTTGTCCTAACCAACCCTGAGTTTGAAATGCGCTCAGATACTATACGTTATTTCACCACAACAGAAGTGGTTAACTTTTTAGGACCTACAACCATTATAAGCGATAGTAACCTTATTTATTGTGAAAATGGTTGGTACGATACTAAATTGGACCAATCAAAATATTTTGCAAATGCATACATCATTACAGATGGAAAACTACTAGAAGGAGATACTTTATTTTACGACCGAAAATTGGGCTTTGGAAAGGCAGATGGAAACGTTCAAATAACCGACACCATTGAAAATATACTGATCAACGGAGATCATGGTCGAATTTTTGAGAAGAAGGATAGCGCTATTGTAACAGATAATAGCCTGTTAACACAGCTTTTTGATGAGGACACATTGTTCATGCACGCAGATACATTTAAAGTTTACAAAACCATAAATGGCGATCAATTTCTTTTTGCTTACTATGGTGTAAAAATCTTTAAAAGTGATTTGCAAGGGAGCTGCGATTCAATTTCATATTCATTGACAGACTCAACAATTCGTTTGTTTTACGAACCCATTTTGTGGTCGGCCGAAAATCAGCTAACCGCTGACAGCATTGATATACGAACAAAGAATAATAAAATACATAGCTTGTATTTGGACAAAAACGCTTTCATCATTTCTGAGATAGATACCGTGCGTTATAATCAGATAAAAGGGAAAAACATGACGGGTTACTTTTCTGAGGGTAAGTTAAAAACAATTTATGTTAAGGGAAACGGACAAACTACCTATTATGGGCAGGATGATGCTGAAAAGTTTATCGGAGTAAATGTTGCTGAAAGTTCGGATATTCGAATTCTTTTAGGGGAGAAAAGCATAGAAACCATTACCTTTTTGAACAAACCAAAAGCAAAAATGCATCCGATGGGCGAGTTAGATCCAGTGACTGAATTACGATATTCAGGCTTTAAATGGTTGATTGAAAAGCGGCCGTTGAACAAGGAAAGTTTGTTTGAGAAATAATTAGCCAGACATTGACTATTGCTCAGCCTGATAATTACCTATTACTCCACTCTCCATTCCACACCTGCCTGCCGCAGGCACGGCTATTCATTCAACACTCTTAATACCATTAACATATTACCTTTAGCGACTTAGGTACAACTTGAATGACGAGGTCACCATTTGTTTCTCGAGGTTCCCCATCTAGATGATATTTGTGTGCCTTAATGATTTGTATTTTTTCCGCCTCAATCGATTGGTAATATTTTGAAGCAGTTAAGTTTTTACTAAAAAGCTTTAGCACAATGTCTGGTGTAAAATGAGCAGGAAAAGGTCTGATAATACAAACGTTTAATTTTCCATCTTCCATAGAGGCATCAGGAGCAATCCACGCGTTATTTCCATACTGTCCACCATTTGCAATGCTAATTACAAAGGCTTTCGTTTTTAGTTCGTTACCGTCAATGATTAAATGATAATCTTCTTCTTTATAGCCAATAAATTCATTTACGGCAATTTGCGAGTAGGTGAGAAAACCCCTGCTTCTACTTTCTGAAAATTTCCAACCCACATGAGCATCGAAACCAATGCCGGCAGTAGTTAAAAAAACCTCACCATTTAATGTTGCTGTATCTATTGTTTTAGTAGAAAATTGATTAATTAATTTAATAGAATCTTTTACTATTATTGGAATTTTACGATGGCGTGCAAAACCATTCCCTGAGCCAAATGGCAAAACACCTAACGCAACACCTGAATTAACTAATGCTTTTCCAACTTCATTTACTGTTCCATCACCGCCAACGGCAATAACGGCATCAAATCCATCTACTATCGCCTGATTTGCCAATTCAGAAGCGTGATTTGCTCTTACTGTCTCAACAACGGTGTATGAGATATGATCATCTAAATTACTTTTCAATAATTCTATGGCAGTTTTTTTACTTTTTACTCCAGAGACTGGATTTACAATAAATAGTAACTTCTTACTCTCCATTGTAGGTTAGTTTGTTGTTTACTATTCTTGCTTGGCACTGCTGGAGGTATGCTTTTAATTGTTTTTCAATCTTGGTTTGAATTTCGATTAAATCGATTTTCTGTGACTTAGCTAGGTTGTTAACCAATTTATTATCTTCTTTCCAATCATAGAGCCCAATGGTTTCTTCGCCATTAAATTGCAAACAGTAATCACCTGTAATAATTTGATAAATGCCATTTAAATAACTTACAGAGAAATGCATGGTATCATTAAAGGCAGATTGGCCAAAACTTATGATTGAACTTTCTACCCCCAATAAATCTAATGTAGTAGGGAAGATGTCTACTTGCTGAGTAACGGTATTGATTATTGTATCGGGTAAGTATTTCGGACAGTAATAGGCGATAGGTATTCGGTACATTCCAACTGGGTTATTGTACCATTGATTTGAATTCGCCTGAGTATGATCAGCGGTGATAATGAATAACGTATTTTCGAACCAAGAAGATTTTTTAGCTTCAGAAAAGAATTGTTCTAGCGCATAATCTGAGTATCCAATGCTTTCATGAATTGGCAAGGTCCCTGTTGGAAACTTGCCGGTGTATTGCTTGGGAATTGTGTAGGGATGGTGAGAAGAAAGGGTGAATATGCTACCAAAAAATGGAGGGGTCATAGCTGAAAACTGCCCTATGCAATATTGAAGATATGGTTCGTCAAATATTCCCCAATTGCCATCAAAATCTTCTTCATGTGGATAATCTTCTTCACCGCAGTAGTTATCGATTCCTGCAATCTGTGTAAAGGCCTGGAATCCCATGGTACCGTTTGCTCCTCCATGATAAAAAGCAGAGGAATAACCTTGTTTTTTTAAAGTTCTAGGCAGACTTTCTATCGCATTTCCTCCATATTTACTAGATATATAGGAAGTATTACTTAAGGTAGGAATGCTTGATAAAATAGCCGGCAACGCTTCAATGGATTTTTTACCATTGGCAAAAGCATTTTTAAAAACAACACTGTGGCTAAGCAGGCTGTCTAGAAATGGAGTGTAGCCAATTCCATAATTATAAAAGCCAATGTATTCTTGAGAGAAACTTTCAGCGATGATTAAGACGACATTTAGATTTTTCGAAACACTGTCACTGGAGAATTTTTGTATTGGGCTGTAAATGGAACTTAGCTCTGTCTCATCAAAGTAATCTTTAACTACAATACTCTCTTTATTTGTAGACTTTATTAAGGTAAAGCTAGTGTTTGTTACTAAAGGAATATTCTGAGATTTGGCATATTGAGATGCTTGAATTACATTTAGTGGTTTCAATTGCACGCCTCCTCTAAAACCAACAAAGGTCAATGCAAATACCGGTACGCTAAATAGCAGATAAGCCTTCCACGACAAACGTTCAGTTTTAATCTGATTGATTTTCTCGTAAGCTACCTTAACGAGCCAAAAACAGAGTATTGCTAGAATACCCAAATACCAATAATCATAAATGAACTGGGGTAACAAACGAAAAACATCTTCTTCAATCCCTTTGGTAGTAAATAAATCGGAGGTAGTTCGTTTTTGGGTGAATTTGAAATATTCAAAATCTAAAAAGTTGCTAGCAATAGCAAGAGCAGTAGAAAACAAGAATAAAATCTTTTGAAAAAGCGTATTGGATCGCGGGAAAAACCAAAGAGAAATAAAAAAGGGCAAATATAAAATTGTGATGGTTAACCAATCGAAACGCAATCCGCCGATAAAGTTAATCGCTTCTGGTTGTGGAAAATAATTGGAATTAAATAAGTAGAAAAGCACCCTAAATAGGCTAAATAACCAAAAGAGTAGTGCCAATTTTAGCCCAAAAATGATGTAGGTTTTTCCCAGTGATTTCATTCATCGTAAAAGTAAGAAGACTTGGATGAGTATTTTGTAGCTGTAGTTTTTTAAATATTTAAAAAGTACTTAGCAATCATCACGATTCCACTTATGGTCATAATTAGAACGACCAATTTTCTAAATCCTTGATCGCTCATTTTAGAAAGCAATTTTTTGCCAAAAATGTTTCCAATAACAGCACCCAAGCCAATTAGGATTCCATAACCCCATAGCTCCCCATGGAGAACTCCCAAAAAAGTGTAGCTACCAAGCTGAGCAAAGCCTGCAAAAAATGAGTTTGCCGTTTTAGTGGCAATTAACTTCTCTTTTACAAGTCCCATGTTCAGGTAAAATGGATTTAATACAGCACCTGTGGCACCAAACAGAGTAGAAATGAGGGTCACTATAAAACCCAGTGGAATAAAGTACCATAATTTCATTCCAAAAGAAGTTTTCTTTTTACCAAAACGAAATTGAAATGCTGTGGAAACTAAAAACAGACCCAATAACAATTGAATCCATTCTGCATTAAGCTCAACAAAAATGAGTGCACCGACAATAGCACCAAGCAGGGCAGAAGGAACGTAAAACGCAACCAGCTTCCATTGAATGTCTTTCCAGAACAATATCAGACGAGCAGGCCGCCCGATCATGTTACCGAGGTTAACAACTGGAGCGACCACGGCAGGACTTAGATAAAATCCTACAATTGGCAGCAGAATTAAAGCCCCACCACCACCAGATAAGGTGCTGACAATGTAGGCGACAATTCCGCACAAAAAGAGGATGAAATAACTCATGGAGTTAGAATCAGAGGTCTTTTAAAATTAAGTTTGGATGACCCCAACGTTGTACGGTTTTTCTATGGGGGCATTATTCGCTGCCTCAATTCCCATGGAAACCCATCGTCTGGTGTCTAATGGATCTATTACATTGTCTACCCATAGTCGGCTTGCAGCATAATAAGGTGAAGTTTGTTTGTCGTAACGTTCCGTAATTTCTTTTAATAATTTGTCTTTTGCTTCTTCTGTAATTACTTCACCTTTTGCTTTTAAGGTAGCGACTTGAATTTGTAACAATGTTTTAGCTGCAGAAGCTCCGCTCATAACCGCAATGTTTGCAGTGGGCCACGCTGCAATAAGTCGTGGATCGTATGCTTTTCCACACATGGCGTAGTTTCCGGCACCGTAACTGTTGCCCATGACAATGGTAAACTTAGGTACAACTGAGTTGGCCATGGCATTTACCATTTTTGCACCATCCTTAATAATTCCCCCATGCTCAGACTTTGAACCCACCATAAATCCGGTGACGTCTTGTAAAAATACAAGTGGAATTTTCTTTTGGTTACAATTCATAATGAATCGGGCGGCTTTATCTGCAGAATCTGAATAAATGACTCCACCAAAATGCATTTCGCCAGTTTTAGTTTTTACCAATTTCCGCTGGTTGGCAACAATTCCAACTGCCCAACCATCAATTCTAGCATAGCCACAAACGATGGTTTTTCCGTGCAAGGCTTTGTATTCTTCAAATTCGCTATTGTCAACCAGGCAGTTAATAATCTCTTTTACATCGTACTGTTTGTTTCTATCGTAAGGAATTTTACTGTAGAGTGTCTTTTCATCAGTATTTGGCTTTACCGACTTCTCTCTGTTAAATCCGGCTTTATTGCTATCGCCCATTTTATCCATAATGTTTCGAATGGAGGTGAGGCAATCCTTATCGTCTTTACTCTTGTAGTCGGTAACACCCGAAATTTCACAGTGTGTGGTTGCTCCACCCAAGGTTTCGTTGTCAACATCTTCCCCAACGGCCGCTTTTACCAAATACGAGCTTGCTAAGAAGATAGAGCCTGTTTTATCAACAATTAGCGCTTCATCACTCATAATGGGTAAATATGCGCCGCCTGCAACACAAGAGCCCATTACTGCCGCTATTTGACTTATTCCCATGCTGCTCATAATGGCGTTGTTCCGAAACATTCTACCAAAGTGTTCTTTGTCCGGAAATATTTCATCTTGCATGGGTAAGAAAACTCCTGCACTGTCTACAAGATAAATGATTGGCAACCGATTCTCAATAGAGATTTCTTGCGCTCTTAAATTCTTTTTTGCGGTAATTGGGAACCATGCACCAGCTTTAACTGTGGCGTCATTAGCAACGATAATACATAACTTTTTACTGACGTATCCAATTTTTACAACAACTCCACCGGAAGGGCACCCTCCATACTCTTCATACATGCCATCTCCCACAAACGAACCAATCTCAATGCAGTTATCTTTATCATCTAGTAAAAAGTCAATACGTTCTCTGGCAATAAGTTTACCTTTAGCATGTTGCTTGTCAATTTTACTTTGACCGCCACCTAAATTGATTTGCTCTTGCTTTCTCTTTAAATCGGATATCATCATTCGGATGCTGTCGTCATTTTTACTCTCCTCAATATCAATCTTTTTTGCCATCTGTTAATGCTTGATTAAGTTGTGTTAAATAGAGTTTACTTTCAGGTCCTAAGTTAAACAGCAAATCTAGAATACTCAAATTTGGAATAAATCCATGTTTGTCTTCGAAAACCTGAATGTATTTGGGCAATGAAACGGATTCTATTTCTGTTTTGTTCTTGGGGTTGATGATGGTTCTCCAATCGGGTTCTTGTTGGTCGTAACTTTCAGTAAATATGACAGTAGACGAAATCCCGATTAGTTTGCAAATAGCCTGCTCTATTTGCGAATTACGCAACAGTAAATTTATCTCTTTAGAAAAAACGAGTGGTTTTATTTCTTCCTCATAGAATTCAAAAAAGGGAGAAGCTCGATAAGCCGACTCAATGGAGCGCCAATGCAATTGCTGCCAATCTTCATCGTAACTTATTTCAATTTTTTCAATTAGAGTATGGTTTTTCCATTTTTTAAGCGGAACAACTAAATTTAACAAGCCATTTGCTCCATAGATTTGATATCGACTTCGATAACTTTGTTTTATAAAATGCTCTTTACGCTCTGTACGATAGTTTCCAGCATCATAAATTAATGCATATTGGAGAATAGGAGCAAAACAAGAGGAGGGAAGGGTGAGCATTTAATTGATTGCTGTTGAAATAGACTTATTGGTTATAACTACGGACACGAAATTAAGAATTTGCAGCTCTAGTCGTTAACCTTCACAAATAGCAATACTATGTTAGTTCTCCCATTTTTTTAAAGGAGATTAGCGAAGTATGAATGTATTAGTTGAAATTTAGATTGAAATAGTTGACCCAATTCTCACTACTTAAATTTCCGTATATCGATTGCAAAAAAGAAAAACTCTCTGTTATAATCTGTTCTTTGTCGCTGCTTTCTTGAAGGGACACGATTAAGCTCAATTGTTTTTTAATAGACTGTTCGTTTCCGTTGTAAAAAGTAACTTTCGTTAGTTTCGTAATCTCTCCACTACTTGTATTAATTTTGTAAAACTCCAGTTCATTGCTTTTTTCCTCATTTGGAAAAAGTAAGTCGTGGTCTAGTTTAATCGTATTGTCTGAAAAGCTTAACTCTCTCTTGTCATCTGATTTGTCAACCACGAAAAACCGTGTGTTATTTGCGCCTTCCTTTTTCGGGTGTACTCTTTTTCAATACTTGCTCTCTTACTTTCATTAGAAAGTTGATATGCTTCAACCGTTTTTGATTCAGCAATTTTCCATGCAAGATCATTGCTCTTGTCAATTTCTTCTTTCCAAGAGTCGCCTTGAGCGAACCCTTCGAAACTCAATAATACGATACAAATACTTAGGAGTAATTTCAAAATAGTAGATTAAGTGAATAGTCGAATAGCCTCTTCTAACAACTCGAACTTATCAACAGGAACAACACCTACATTCTCACAAACTAAACCTCCGGCTAAATTGGAAAGCTCTGCAATCATTTCAGGTTCTTGATCAAGCGCTAAGCAAAGTGTTGCAACACTAATGACTGTGTCGCCTGCACCTGAAACATCAGTAATATCTCTGTGGTGGGCTTGTACATGATGTTTTACTTTAGGTGAATTGATAAAAACTCCTAATTCAGAGAGTGTTATTAGTGTATTTTTGTTCTGTAATTTAAGCTCTAACTTTGCAATTTCAGCTTCTAATTCATCTTGATTCCTGTGATTGAAATCTATTTTTAGACCTTCTTTTAATTCTTTTAAATTGGGTTTAAAAAGGGTTACACGGTTGTAGTTGATGAAGTTGTTTTTCTTTGGATCTACCGTTGTAGGAATGCTATTCTCAATCGCTAACTCTACCACTTTTTTAATAAGACTAGGAGTGATGCACCCTTTGTCATAATCTTCAAAAATAATAGCGTCAACTTTTCTTGATTTTACGATTAACTCAATTTTTTCTATAAAACTAGCTTCTTCTGTCTCATTTAAATCATGCAAGTCCTCGCCGTCAATTCGTAACATCTGGTGATTGTTCCCAATAATACGAGTCTTTTTAGTTGTTCTTCTATCATAGGATTGAATCAATCCTTCAGCCGTTTGACCATTTTCTTTAGTAAGCTCGATGAGTTCTTTCCCATCATCATCAGCCCCAATTACAGAACAAAGTATAGGCGTTGCTCCCATTGCTTTTACATTTAGCGCAACGTTTGCTGCACCACCCAAACGAGATTCTTTTTTCTCAACGGCAACAATGGGCACAGGCGCTTCAGGCGAAATTCGATCTACCTTTCCCCAATAATAGGAGTCAATCATAACGTCTCCAATAATGAGAATAGTTAAGTCGTTAAATTTTTCAAATAACCCGTTGAGTTGTGACTTCGACGCTTTCATTTTAGTTCAATTGGTTTAAGGCGTTTTCAATCCGATTCATAGCGTCTTCTAAGACTTTTAATGATGTTGCATATGAAATTCGAATGCACTCAGGACTTCCAAAAGCTTCACCGGTAACCAATGCTACTTCAGCAGTTTCTAACAAGTACATGCACAAGTCTGTTGCTGTATTAATCGCTCCTTTACTGTGTTTTTTACCAAATAGCTGCGCAATATTCGGGAAAGCATAAAATGCCCCTTCCGGCAGGTTGATGAGTACACCATCCATTTTCTGAAGTCTTCCAATCACATAATCTCTGCGCTCTTTGAAAGCATCTCGCATATGATATGTTTCTGAAGGATCCATTTCCATGGCTTCAATTACCGCTCTTTGAGTAATGCTGCATGTTGCGGAAGTAAACTGACCTTGAATTTTATCACATGCTTTTGCGATCCATTCCGGGGCTCCAATATATCCTAATCGCCAACCAGTCATAGCAAAACCTTTAGAAACACCGTTGATGGTAATTACTTGATCATAGATTTCGTTAAACTGAGCTAAACTTTCGTGTTTACCTGCAAAGTTGATGTGCTCGTATATTTCATCCGCTATCACGTAAAAGTCCTTTTTAGTCGCAATAACCTTAGCTAGTGCTTCTAATTCAGCTTTGCCATAGATTGAACCGGTTGGATTACATGGACTGCTGTAAATCATCATTTTTGTCTTGTCGGTGATGGCAGCACTCAACTGATTCGCAGTAATTTTAAAGTCAGACTCAATGCTGGCTTCAACAAATACCGGGACGCCTTCCGCCATTTTAATGATTTCAACGTAACTCACCCAATAAGGTGCAGGTAGAATGACTTCATCACCGGGATTAACCAAACTCAAGACTACATTGGCAATGGATTGCTTTGCTCCAGTAGAGGCAACAATTTGGTTTGGCGAATAATCTAAATTATTGTCTCTTTTGAATTTCTTAGATATTGCTTGACGTAACTCTAAGTAACCTGAAACCGGTGTATAAGACGTGTAATTATCATCTATTGCCTTTTTTGCAGCATTCTTAATGCGATCTGGTGTGTGAAAATCAGGTTCACCTAAGCTTAGGCTAATAATGTCTTTTCCTTCAGCTTGTAATTCACGACTTCTTGTTGCCATCGCAATGGTTTGCGATTCAGATAATTGGTTTATTCTTTCAGATACGTTGTGCATATGGATTCTAATGGGTATTGTTAAACAAAGCTAATGAATTCGAAAATCTATTCTGTTATTATTGAGATGAAGATTTTTAATTTTATTCAATCATTAAAACTATTTTTACGTTCATCTTAGAAAAATAATATGGAAGTAGTGCTAGAAATTCTAAAATACACCATCCCCTCAATTGTAATTTTTGTTGGAATGTATTTTATTTTAAACAGCTTTTTAGATAGTGAAGAGCGCAAAAGACAACTCAAGCACAGGACGGATAATAGTAAGTTAATTACGCCCATAAAACTTCAGGCTTTTGAGCGGATGATTTTATTTCTTGAACGCATAAACCTGAGCAATTTAGTAATGAGAACGTATGCTAACGGAATGACTGCAAAGGCACTTCAATCAAAAATGCATGCTTCGATTAGGGAAGAGTATGAGCACAATATCGCCCTGCAATTGTACATTCCCAATAATACTTGGAAGATGATTAGATCATCGAAAGAAGAAACCATTAAGGTGATTAATAATTGCGCAGATCAGTTAAACGATGATGCTAGCGGATTGGAGTTAAGTCAGTTTATTTTAGAATTAGTTGGGAAAGTAGAAACAACTCCAACAGAAATTGCAATAGACGCATTGAAAAACGAAGTGGTTAAAGCGTTTTAATTATGACTGAGGGGCACAAACATCATCACGAGGATTCGCTACACCTGAAAAAGGGTTGGTTCAGTAAATGGGAAGACTACATTGGAGAGTTCGTTTATGGAGGAATAGACGGCAGTGTAACAACCTTCGCCGTTGTTGCAGGTTCTGCAGGTGCCGGGCTTGATTCTTCAGTAGTGATTATATTAGGTTTTGCAAACTTAATTGCAGATGGGTTTGCGATGTCAGTTGGTAGTTATCTCTCCAATAAGTCAGAACAGCAGAATTATGAAAAGCACGAAAGAATAGAATATTGGGAAGTGGACCACCTTCCGGAAAAGGAGCGAGAAGAAATTCGTGAAATTTATGCAGCCAAAGGCTTTGAAGGAGAATTACTAGAACAAGTAGTAGACGTTATAACATCGGACAAGGACAGGTGGGTAGATGTAATGATGAAAGAGGAATTGAACATGATTAAAGAAGAAAAATCTCCTTTAGCCATGGGCGCAATGACTTTTGTGTCCTTTGTGTTGATTGGAATTGTGCCGCTAATTGCATACTTGTGGGATTACACTTCGTCAATCTCAGATTCTACTCACTTGTTTAAAGTTAGCATAGCGCTGACTTCATTTGCTTTTATTGGTATTGGTTGGTTGAAGTCATACGTTGCGCAAACAAGCAGAATTAGGAGTATTGCAGAAACCTTGTTTTTAGGCGCTGCTGCTGCAGTTTTATCTTACATTGTAGGAAGCTGGCTAGAAACCTTGTTGAATTAGCGCCAGCTTATTTTTTCTTCGATTGGATTATTTTCTTTTCTTGGAATTTCGGGAAGCCCTTCCTTGGAAATTCCCAATTGCAGAAAACCCATACATTGGTTATTTCCTTCTAGTTCTAAAAAAGATTTCATTTCATTACTAAAGGCCATTTTTGGAGTGCTCCAATAGCCGATAATGCCCAATGACTTCATTCCAAGTAGCATGTTCTGAACAGGACAAGCAACGGCCCATTGTTCTTCGAAAACCGGCACGCTTTCTTTTGGGCAGCGATTCATACAGATGGCAATAACGGCAGCAACATTTTTAGACTTTTTTTCAATTTTATGAAATTTCTTTTCGTCAAAATATTCGTTTGAAGTGTTTGATTTATAGATGGATGCAAGTTTTCTAAAGAAAGTATTCTTTTCTTTATTTTGAAAAACTACAAACCTCCAAGGCTCTGTTCGTCGGTGCGAAGGGGCATAGTTAGCCAATTCAAGTAGTTGTAGAAGTTTATTTTTTTCAATAGAAGCGTTTTCTGCCATTTGTTGCGCAAATAGAGATTGCCTTTGAGAAATAACTTTTTTAACGTTGTTATAATCCATAGATATGTTTTTTAAAGGCTATTAAATTAGCACTGTACAGAAGTAACATATTTCAAGTCTAAGAGTTGAGTTTTAAAACTAAAATCTCAAAGTCCTTCTTTTGAATTTGCAAAAGTAAAAAGACTTTAAGATTTGTTTTGCGGTTTAGCTTTCATTCACCGTTAATACTTGTTTTGTTAGGTATATCAAAACTCATTTGAGTAATTTAGTCTTCCAAATATAATTATAGAAAGATGATAAGAAGTGTAGTTGGTATTTTGTTGATTTTTTGCGGCACAGTACAGGCGCAAAATTACTGGCAACAAGAGGTGGCGTATGAAATGTTCATTGACATGAACGTGGAAACGAATCAGTTTACTGGTAATCAAAAGCTGACTTATACCAATCATTCGCCTGACACCTTAACAAAGGTTTTTTATCACTTGTATTTTAATGCTTTTCAGCCGAACAGCATGATGGATGTTCGTTCAAGGTTAATTGAAGACCCGGACAGAAGAGTAGGAGACCGGATTTTAGGTTTGAAAGAGGATGAAGTTGGTTACCAAAAAATTGACAAACTCACTCAGGATGGTAAAAAGTTAAAATACCAAGTAGAAGGAACAATATTAGAGGTAGAATTAGCCAAACCACTTTTGCCAGGTCAAGCTACCGTTTTTGAGATGGATTTTAATGCGCAGGTTCCACTGCAAGTTAGAAGGTCAGGCAGGGACAACAAAGAAGGCGTGCGTTATTCAATGACGCAATGGTATCCTAAAATGGTAGAGTACGATTATCAAGGTTGGAATGCGAACCCATATATTGGAAGAGAGTTTCATGGGGTTTGGGGAAGCTTTGATGTTAAAATACAAATTGATAAAAGTTACGTTTTAGGCGGCACGGGTTACGTTCAAAATCCTGAAGTAGTTCAGCATGGATACGGAACAGGAAAATCTACTACTCCAGAAACGCAAGGGGAGAAATTGACGTGGCACTTTAATGCACCATTGGTGCATGATTTTGCTTGGGTAGCAGATCCTGATTTTAAACATACGACTTCAACCTTAGACAATGGAACAGTTTTACACTTTCTTTATCAACCTGATACTAACTACACCGCTTGGGATAGTCTACCAAAATATGGGAAGAGAGTTTTTGAAATTATGAATGCCAACTTTGGCGAGTATCCGTACAAGCAATACACGGTCGCACAAGGTGGAGACGGAGGCATGGAGTATCCGATGCTGACATTAATTACAGGTAAGCGAAGCAAGGGTAGCCTAATTGGCGTTACCGTCCACGAAGCAAACCACTCGTGGTATCAGCATTTATTAGCAACCAATGAAGCGCTTTATCCTTGGATGGATGAGGGTTTTACTTCTTATGCTTCAGATTTTGTGATGCACGAATTGTTCCCAACTTTTACTCCCTATGAAGGAAGCTACCGATCGTATTTTAGCTTGGTGGCGTCTGGCAAGCAGGAAGCGCTCACTACTCATGCAGATCATTATGAGACCAATAGAGCTTATGGCACAGCATCATATTCTATGGGATTAATTTTTCTTCGTCAGTTAAGTTACGTAGTAGGCGAGGAACTACTAATGAATAGTTTGCGACGATATTTTGCAGAATGGAAGTACAAACACCCTACACCAAACGACTTTATTCGTGTGGTTGAAAAGGAAAGTGGATTAGAGTTAACGTGGTACCTAGAACAGTGGATTGGAACTACCAATACAATTGACTATGGAATTAAATGGCTGCAAGAGGATGACGAAACATATAAAACCCATGTTATTTTAGAGAGAAAGGGCAAGTTGCCTATGCCGGTTGACGTTAAGATAGTGTATGAAGATGGAAAAGAAGAATGGATTAATATTCCTTTGCGCATTATGAGAGGAGAGAAGTCTGCAGAAAATGAAATGAAAAATTACAACGTCAGAGCAGATTGGCCATGGACATATCCTACTTATGAATTGATTTTAGATTGTGAAGAAGAGGATATTAAAAGTATTGAGATTGACCCACCGGGGCGTATGGCGGATGTCGACCGTTCAAATAACGTATATCCAAGGGTTGATCAAACCATGTTTCAGCCCAAAGCTAAGTAGGCAACATTTTTAGACTTATAATTGTCATTAGTATATGAAAACAGCAATAACAATTTCAACAATAGCTTTATTCATTGGTTTGTTTAGTGCTTGCATCAATGATGATGAGGGCACAACAACGCCTGAGCCTCTGCCATTGCAAAGAGGAGATGTAGAAGTGAATCGTTTTGTTATGTCTTTTACTCCAAGGTCAGGCGGAGGAGCAACACAGGTTTTTGAATTCTATGATCAAGATGGAAATGGAGGAGCCGATCCAATAAAAAATGAAACCTGGACATTAAACTCAGGATTCTCAGGAGGCATTGCAAATTATAATGCAAATATTAAGTTCTACCGTGATTCGCTTGAAGTAACTGACCAAATAGAAGCAAGGGGAACAAACTATATTGTTTGTTATAGAGATATGAATACCAATAACTTCCGTATTGGTGATTCTAATTTGGATGCCAATAGTTCAAAGTTAGGCACAGAAACTACTTGGCAAGTACTTAATAATGGAGCGGGGAACGTAAAAGTTACCTTAAATTACATTCATTTAAACAAACAGGGACTTTGTGATGCAGGAGTTCGTATTTTTGAATCAACAATTAATTACCAACATCAATAAAAACTATCACCAATGAAAATTAGACGTCTATTAATACTCGGGTCAGCACTTCTTTTTATGTCAAGTTTAATGGTTTTTACCACGTCTTGTGGAGGAAGTAAAAAAGCTTCATATTCAAAGGTTAAATCAGGAAGTGGAATGGGTAATACGAAACACAAAAACAAACACGTTTGGGGCAAGTAGTAGACCAAACGAACACATAAACTGAAAAGTGCTAATTATTGAATTAGCACTTTTTTTATGTCTAAAATTCGGTTGTCCTTTAGGGTTCTTATTTCTAAGAAATACACCCCTGAAGTTAAATTGTCCGGTAGCTTAACTTGATTTCCATCAACTTGAGTTATCAATTGTCCTTTTACATTTCTTAACCGCAATGAAAAATTAACATCTCTGCTTAAACGTAATACTTCTCCGGGTTTAACCGGGTTAGGATAAATTGTAATATCCTTTTCTCTATCATTCCTTTCCGCCAATGAGGTAAAGTTTCTCACGCAAAAAGTATCTGTGCTTAAAGAAGTTCTAAAGTTGTTCTCAAAAAATAGGGTATCCGACTGACTGTTGGTGATAAATAAGTATCCATTTCCAAATGTGTTTGTAGGATCATTAAACCCATCACCAATCAAATCAAATATGGAAAACCTAAAACATCCATTGTAAACACAAAGTGAATCAGTGTATATTGCACCCCCGCTAATATCAGGATATCCCGGGCTTGTGTATAAGATATTGTTCGTGTTGAAATCTTCTAGTTGCCATGATGTTTCGCTTCCGTAATCGTCAGACTTGAAGGTTAAATAAAGGTAATCCGAAGTACTTGTATTAATATTAAAAACAACAGAGTCTGTATTGTTTGTTAAATTTTGGTCAGTAAGGCCCGCAGCTCTTGCAGTTGCAACTAATACATTCCTTCCATTGGCAGGAGTTAGATTTGGAGTGATAAATGTTATTACTTGCTGTTTGTTAGAAACAGTTGTGTATCGAATCGACTGAACCGGACTTCCATTCAAAGCATAATCAACATAGAAACTATCTACAGCAATATTCCCAATATTCTTTACTCTAAATGTAGCTTGAACACTTTGGGTGCATTCAAAGTCAGGTATTCCATCAATATCCAAGAGGCTTAGGTCTACATTAAAAGGTGCAGGGTTTGGATCTAACCCATCTAGCACAAGTGCTCCTGTGTTATCCGGATCCAACCAATATTTAAGTTGTCTTAACGTGTCTGTTGAAGTACTCCAAGAATAGGAAAACTTACCATAATAATCTTCTGCCAACAATCTGCATGACGCATCACCTCCGTGTAATTGTCCAACAATACGTTGATTAACATCGAAAAGCGCCGAGCCAGAAGAACCTCCTTCCGTAGTTCCATTTTCCCAATTCCCTACTCTCCAATGGGTAACTCCTAGAGAATAATAGCCCGAAGTGGTTAAAAGGTCTCTGTCAACAGATATTTTCTTTACATCTCCAGCTGGATGATGAATACCGACTGATTTCGAAGAAGCGATGTTCTGATTGTTCCAACCTGCATAATACACGTTGTAACTAGCAGGAGGAGAAGTACTCAATATTCTCAATTCGAAATCAGAGCCGAAGTTCACCGCAATTGCTTTTCGAGCGCTTCCACTGATAGAGTTAGAGAGCAGTCCGTCAGTGTTTGGACTGCAAAGCGCACTTTCATAGCCAAAAATGAAAATAGAATTATTTTGAAGTCCACAATGTGCTGCTCCCAGTATGTAAGGAGTCGTATCTTGACGCACATTATTAATTAGGGTTGCCGTGCAAAATCGTGTGTTGTTAACTGTGGTAACCATTGCGACAGCTCGTTTAACATCTTGCCAATTTTTCCCTTCTTCACAATTGACATTAATGTGACATCTGCCCGAACTCTGAAAAACTTTTTGCACTTTATCGTGAATAGAGCGGTATCCGTAGATTACTTCATTTAGTGAAATTGTATTCTGTTCCAGTTCGTTTTGTGGAACGATTAATTCTATGGTAATCGCACTTCCCTTGATTGGGCGAATCGAAAATAACTGATCTTCTTTGTTGTTTTTTACTGTAATCGCTCCTAAAACATCAGAAAAGTTATCGTTGTAAACAAACAGTTTAGCAGTCGAACTTAGTTGAAAGTTATTGAAATTCAGATTAATGCTTTCAGCATGTTGAAAGCTAAGTCTCAATTTCCAGGTGCTGATACCTTCATTGTCATCATGTGACCACTCTCCAGAATTGGATAAGGTATAATTAACTGGAAGCAAGGTTCCGAATCTCCAGGCAATTTCTTTATGTTGATCCGTAACGGCGTCCTCAGTAATTTCAGCTGCCACATTCGGATCTGTAAGTTGAATGGTGTACGACTGCATATTGCCTTTCTCAGAGGCATTGGCATAAGAAGCAGGAAGTTCTCCCGTTTGAATTTGTCCCCAGCCGATAAACGAGCTTAAATTTGCCAATACAAAGGCTATTATCTTTATAATTCTCATACTTGTAAAGGTAAGTAAAACAGTAATGCTAATTATATGACGAATAAACTTGATACTTGGTTTGTTGGCTCCGAAAATCGGAAGTCAGCAGTAAGCATCTTCTATCCTAAGAAAAGAGAAAAGGCAGAAATTGTTCTTTTTGCACATGGGTTTAAAGGATTCAAAGATTGGGGTCATTTTCCGTTAATACAACGCTACTTGGCGAATAACGGTTTTATTGTGGTTGCATTTAACTTTTCACACAATGGCGGAACCGTTGAAGAAGAAATAGATTTTCCAGATTTAGATGCATTGTCGAATAACACTTATCAAAAGGAAGTTGAAGATGTTGGCTACGTATTGGGTTGGATTAAAGACAATAAGACAAATTATTTCACCGGAGCTAATATTGAACGAATACACATGATTGGTCACAGTAGAGGAGGAGGTATTGCTTTGGTTGCTGGGAGTAAGTACGACGAACTAAAAAAAGTTGTTACATGGGCAGCTGTAGCAGACTTTATGGAACGCTTACCCGATGCGATTGAACTTCAAAAATGGAAGGAAAGCGGCGTATTTTACATTAAAAATGGCAGAACCCAACAGGATATGCCCATGAATTATAATTTTGTTCAATCTTTGCTCAAGCATCAGGAGGAATTAAATATTGAAAAATCTGTTCGAAAGTTAGAAAAGTCGCTATTGGTTATTCATGGCGCAAATGATGAAACAGTTTCGGTTGAAAATGCTGAGCGAATTAAATCGTGGAAAAACGAAGCACAATTAAAGGTAATTGCTAATTGCAACCATACCTTCAACGGAAAGCATCCCTGGATTGAATCAAATTTACCAAAAGCTACATTAGAGGCTTTAACACATACTTTGGCGTTCTTAAAATTTTAACCGTGGACTTGGTGGGTTCTTTAATTCTCCAAACTGTTGGGCGTCAAATAAAAATTTACCTGCAATGGCAATCATTGCTCCATTGTCAGTGCAATATTCGAATTTTGGCAAATGCACTTTCCATCCATCTGCTTCTTTTGCTTTTAGTTGTTTTCTAAGTTCTGAGTTTGCGGACACTCCTCCTGCTATTGCTACTTCAGAAATTTTATAATCTTTGACCGCCTTAGTCAGTTTTTTGAGTAAAATAGTAACAATGGTGTGTTGCACTGAGGCGCAGATATCATTTAAATTCTCTTGAATGAAGTGAGGATTTTCTTCTACTTTTTGTCTTAAAAAGTAGAGTATACCAGTCTTTAAGCCACTAAATGAAAAGTTGTAACCTTTCATGTTGCTGATTTTAAAAGGGAAAGCTAAGGGGTTGCCTGTTTTAGCATATTGATCAATTTGTGGACCACCTGGGTATGGAATTTCCATCATTTTTGCTGCCTTGTCAAAGGCCTCGCCCGCAGCATCGTCTAAGGTATTTCCTAGAACTTCCATTTCAAGAAAACTTTTTACCAGAACAATTTGTGTGTGACCCCCACTTACGGTAAGGCATAAAAAAGGAAATTTTGGTGTACTCGCATTATCGTCAATAAAATGAGCCGATATATGAGCCTTCATGTGGTTTACCTCCAACAATGGTTTATTTAGCCCGAGTGAAAGACCTTTGGCAAATGAACTTCCAACCAAAAGCGAGCCCAAAAGTCCCGGACCTCTGGTATAGGCTATGGCGTCAATATCACTTAATGAGCAATTCGCTTCCTTTAACCCTTTTTGTAAAACAGGAATAATATTTTGCTGGTGCGCTCTGGAGGCTAATTCTGGCACTACACCTCCAAATTCAGTATGAATTTCTTGATTTGCTACGTAGTTCGACAGAATTTTATTGCCCTTTAAAATTGCGATTGCAGTATCGTCGCAAGAACTTTCTATTCCTAGTATAATACTTTGTTTCTGCACCATTTATATTTTGCTGAACTTTGCCTGTTAAAGTTTCAAAAGTATCAAAAAAGCAGGTAAAATATTTCTTCGGGTTATAATAGTTTTATTATTGATAATAGGGCTGTTATGGGCGTTATTACAATTGCCAAAAGTGCAAACTTTTGCTGCTCAGAAAGCTGCCAAGTATTTATCTAAAGAACTGAATGTGCCTGTCACATTGAGTCACTTAGAAATCGATTTTTCGAATGAGTTGATTTTAAACAACCTATACATCGAAGATTTGAATAAAGATACCTTGCTTTATTTGAGTGAATTAGAAGTGTCTGTTAGTGACTTAGACTTTATAGAACAAACGGTTGGCGTGTCGATTCATTTACGAGAATTTAATGCCAAAACTTACGTATTAAAAAACGACTCGGTATTTAATCACCAATTTTTGTTGGATTACTTCTCAACTTCGGATACCAGCGCTATCCAAAGCGATTGGGAATTTAAGTTGAACGGTATTGAAATTAGCAATGGAAAATATGCGTTCAATGACTATAATAAAGATCAAATTGCGCATGGAGTGGATTACTTTCACCTGTTGGCAGATTCAATTCACCTAGTTGCGACGGAGTTTAATTTTGAAAACGACACGGTTATATTTGATTTGCAACAACTCGCTTTAATAGAGCAATCGGGCTTCAAGTTGAAACAGCTGGCGGCTAAAACAAAGATATATCCAGGAGTTTTTGATTTAGAAGAATTGAATATCGTTACTGGAGAAACCAATATAAAAGGTTCTTACGCTATGATCGCCAATGATTTTTCTGATTATTTGGATTATAACAACAAAGTCGAAATGAAAGGGGATTTACGGTCTACAGTTGTTAACATTAGAGATTTAGCCTATTTTGTTCCACCATTTTTGGGGATTGAGAATGAGGTTTTTATAGATGGGACAGTAGAAGGGACAGTCGCCAACCTACGAGCAAATGACCTTCAACTCAAAATAAATGGCGGTACGTCTTTAAAAGGAGATTTTAGTTTTAGAGGTCTTCCTGATTTTGAAAACACGTTTATATATACGGAACTAAGTAACCTCAAAACTTCTGCATACGCGCTGCGAAGTATCCCTGTTCCACCCTTTGAAGATCAGAAAAATTTGAACATTCCTGCATCATTTAATAAATTGGGTCAAATTAATTTTAATGGAAATTTTACAGGTTACGTTTTTGATTTTGTTGCTTTTGGTTCTTTTTCTACCGCGCTAGGTAACCTCAAAACCGATGTTCTATTAAAACAAAATTCTATTGAGCAATATGAATATAGCGGGAATTTAAGTTCTACACAGTTTCAGTTGGGACAATTGGTAGAGGAGGAGCAACTAGGAGCTATTGCTCTAAATGTATCGATTATTGGAAGCGGTTTTACAAAGGAGGATGCTGATTTTAAAACAAAAGGAGTTGTAAACTACGTGGAGTTTAGCGAGTACAAATACAAAAATGTTAAGTTGAATGGCTCTTTTAGTAAAGAACAGTTTACCGGAATAGCGAGTGTTAAAGACGAAAATATTATTGCGGACTTTAATGGAAATATTGATTTAAATAGAGTGAAACCGGTTTCAGTTTTTAAGTTGAATGTATCTAAAGCGAAGTTGGCAAGGTTGAATTTGTTTAATAAGGAAGACCTCTTAACTGAACTTTCTTTTGAATCCGAAATTGACCTGAAAGGAGCTTCTATAGATGATCTCTCAGGAACTGCAATAGTTCGCTATTTGAAATACAAAGACTTAAAACTAAATCATAATGTGGACCAGTTTAGTTTAACAGCGGGCAGCAATAAAGGACAGCGGAAAATAGAACTACTATCGAGTTTTGTTGATGGAAAAATGGTGGGTGATTATCGGATTGCTGATTTAAGACAAACCTTTGAAAACTTATATCACTTGTTTTTTGATTCAACCGGTGTACCTGTGGAAACATCTCCTCAAGTTTTTGATTTCTCAGCTCAGTTTAAGAACACAAAACCAATAACAGAAGTGTTACTCCCAGAATTATCGATTGAAGAAGGAGCTTCCATTCAATTGCACTTCTCTAGTATTGATAGTGTTGCAGATTTAGAAGTACGCGGAAATCATGTAAGTTATCAAAAAAGTAGTTTGAATGGGTTTGACTTAAACTTGAAGACACGCAAAGATTCTTTACAGGTCAATTTTAAAAGTGAAAAGTTGCAATTGGCAAATTTAGAAAGTATGTCAGGAGTTTCTTTACAATCAAATTTGAAAAACCAAGTCAACAATAATAAAATTGTGATTGAAGAATGGGGCAGTAGAATAAGCCAAATCGATTTTACCATAGCCAACCATCTTCAGAACTTTCTTCAAATGGATTTTGCTTTTATCAATTCAAAATTTCAAGTGAAGAATGCATTGTGGACAATTGAGAATGAAAATCGAATTCAGTTAGACAGTGGAAGGTTCAGTATTCACAACTTGAATGTAAGTAACGATTTACAAAAATTAAAAGTTTCAGGCAATGCGTCTGATCATGTTAAGGATACGTTGAATGTTGATTTAAAAGAAATTGACCTCCAATTTGTGAGTTCGTTACTGCCTGAGAATAGCATAGAAATGGAAGGTGTTGCCAATGGCACTGCAGCGGTAATTTCAGTTTATAAAGATTTGTCATTCACAACAGATTTGAGATTGGATAGTTTGTTTATCAACGATGTAGAAATAGGTGAGTCCAATTTAAAGAGCACTTGGAATTCTGAACTGCAGGCATTAATTGTGGATGGTAACCTAGGCGATGCAAATTCAGATATATTAAGAGTAACAGGGAGTGTATTCCCTTTACAAAAAGAAAATAGTTTGGATTTAAGTGTCAATTTTAATCAATTCCCCTTGGAGTTAATTCGTCCGTATTTGGTTGACTACATCACCGGTATTGAAGGGTACTTAAAAGGTGAAGTAGCAGTAAGCGGAGAAGGTAGCGCTCCTTTGTTGAAAGGAATCGTTGGGTTAAATCAATCCAACTTTCTCGTAAACTATTTGAATACGAGCTACAGCATTGATGATCAAATAATAGTTGAACCAGACTTTATTGGTTTTGATCTAATCAAAGTAAAAGATAGCAAGGGAAGCCCGGCAATAGCAACAGGAACTATATTTCACGACAACTATAGTAACTTCAACTATGACATCGGATTAGAATTTAATAACTTTTTCAGTCTAAATACTACCGCCAAGAACAATGAATTGTTTTACGGAAAGGGATATGCATCTGGAACGGCTAATATTTCGGGATATGGAGACCAATTGATTCTAGAGCTAGATTTAAAAACAGAAAAAGACACAGATTTTAAAATACCGTTAGAGGAAGGTGTTGATGTTTCTAGTTCAGATTTTTTAGTTTTTACTAACAGTCCGGACTATAACAAAGAAAAGGCAGAAGAAATTGATTTGAGTGGCATTGAATTAAATTTCGATTTGGAAATCACCCCTGATGCTAAATTGCAGATCATTTTTGATGAGCAAGTAGGTGATATTATCAAAGCACAAGGACAAGGCGACTTAAGTATGATTATTAACACCATTGGTGATTTCAATATATTCGGTCAGTATTTGGTAGAAAAAGGAGATTACCTTTTTACACTTCAAAACGTTATTAATAAGCGCTTTGAAATTGCAAAGGGCAGCAGTATTTATTGGGATGGAGACCCGTATCAAGCGGTGTTAAATATGCAAGCAATTTATAAGTTGAGAGCGCCTCTTTATGATATATTTCCTAATGATTCTACCGATGAATATAAAAGAAGAACACCTGTAGAGTTGGCACTAAAACTCAATGATAATTTGATGAATCCAAGTATAAGTTTCGATATTTCACTTCCAGAAGCTTCTGAGCAAACGAAACGACAATTGGAATCTGTGTTATATGTTAATAATAACGATGTAAACCCTCAAGAAATGAATCAACAAGTATTTGGTTTGTTAGTGCTGAATCGCTTTTTACCTACATCAGCCACAGGGTCTGCAGAAGGAGGGTATAGTGCCAGAGCACAGAGTTTAAATAATGGCTATGAGTTTGTTTCAAATCAGTTGAGTAACTGGGCCTCTCAATTAAGTGAAAATTTCGATGTAGGGCTAAAGTATCAGCCCGCTGATGAGCTAAATAGTGACCAATTTGATGTATCTGTTTCTACACAATTATTTCAAGATCGCTTAACCTTTGATGGAAATGTTGGTTACACCGGCGATAACCCAGATTTACAAAATCAAAACTCTGGTTTTGTGGGTGAGTTTACAGCAATTTATAAGTTAAAAGATGGCAGGTACCGATTGAAAGGATTTAATCGTTCTGTAACCAATAGCTTATTGCAATTAAATAGCCCCTATACCCAAGGAATAGGTTTCTTTTATCGAGAAGATTTTGACACCATTGGAGAACTCTGGAGGAAATACTTTGATAAAAAATAAGTTACAGTTAGATGAAGTTGGAGTGATAATTCCAACTTTTAATGAGGCGCAGTATTTAAAAAGACTGATTACTTCATTAAAGGAGCTTGGCCTTTCTAAGATCTGTATAGTAGATGCAGAAAGCGCTGACGAAACGGTAGCTATTGCAAAAGAACAAGGCTTAACAATTTGTTATTCCACCCAAAAAAATAGAGCGTTTCAATTGAATTTGGGAGCGCGGCAATTTGAAACTGAGTTTTATTTATTCATCCATGCGGATGTTTGCTTAACAGAATTGAATGAATCGTTTTTTTTGAAGCAAATAAATTCAACTAATTTCTCCTTCGGTAACTTTAAACTTCAATTTGATAGCGAACATTGGTTTTTAAAACTCAACGAAAAGTTTAGTCACTTAAAAGTTGGTGCATTTCAGTTTGGCGATCAAGGCTTATTGGTGAAAAGGCGAGCATTTGAAGCTGCACATGGATACGATGAAAAGCTTCTTTTTATGGAAGGAAATGACATCGTAAGAAGATTGCGCAAAGGGTTCAAGTTTCATAAAATGGATTCTAAACTACTGGTTTCCGCTAGGAAGTACGAAGAAATTGGAGTGTATCGGTTGCAGTTTAGTTACTTCCTAATCTATTTCTTAGCTCGATTAGGAGTTTCTCAAGTAAAGCTTAAAAAGCAATTTAAACGTGTTCTAGGCTCTTAGTGAGCTCTCTTTATTTACTTCCTTTTAGCTTTTTAGCGACTTCTAAACTTTTAGAATTGTGTTTCTCTAATCGTTTTAAGGAAACCAGATCTCCTCCGAATCCTCTAAAATACTTTTCGACGGCTGCAACACTGCTGCCTTCAAAATTAAATTGTTTAATTCCAAGCTGTTTAAAGTGTAATAAGGCTTTCCAAGTAAGTAAACTCATCGCCCCTGAATTTTTGAACTCTTGGGCATTTCCTCCCAATAAGTAGTACGCACTTTTGCTGTCAAATATACCTAGTAAAACAGCATGAACGTCTTCTCCTTCTGTTGCTTTCCAAACTATACCACAGTTGTACTTTTCTACAAATGCTATCATTCGTTGAAAGTAATCTAGTTCAATTTTATTCTCAATAGATTGATTGAGGATATTTTGGAGTAATAAAGCGTCACTTGTTTCAGAAATTTGAATTGTTTTCCCTGCTTTTTTGATTTGCTTTCTATTGTTCTCTCTTAAGCCAGACCAAAGGGCTTTTTCTTCTTGCACTAAAGAAAGAATATACGTGTAACGGTTTGTTTCAGTGAAACCAGCCCATTGAAAAGCCAACGCATTGTTAAAGTCGAGGTGAAAGTTTTGGGAATACTCAGAAAAGGAGGGAAGCTGTTCAATTAATTCTCGATACGCTCGGTGTTCAAACGCAATTCGAGTAGTTGTCTTCTGTCCTTTCGGATAAATGAGAAATGGGCCACCATATGGAGTAAAATGGGCATTGCTGATAAAACTCCAAGGACCTTTGTTTCGGATAAAATAAGGCATTATGGCGTAGGTTTGCTCACCATTATTTAAAATGGCAACGTCCCAACTATCTAGAACGACTTCATTCCACCAGTTAAACTGTAAAGAAAAAGGAAGCTTTTCCGCATGTTGATCAGAAAATTCTTTAAAAAGTTCTTTTGCTTTCAAATTCTCCATTTATTCGTGGTCCAAAGTAACAAATCTTTGCTTTCTTTGTGGCATAAACGAAACATTATGTGGCAACGTATCCAATCCCTCTTCTTTTTATTGACGATTTTAAGTAATGCAGCAATTTACTGGTTAGACCTTGCTGTAATTCAGGTAGGAGGTAAAAGTTTCAATTTCACCTTGTATAAATTGCAAAGTGCTGAAGGAGAGGTGCTATATAGCAGTACCATGCTGGCTATACTGTGTTCCATCTGCATTGTTTTAAGTGGAGTGGCTTTTGGAATGTTTAAAAGACGTCAGGTTCAAATTAAACTAACGCAATTGTTGTTGTTGGTGCAAGTGGCCTTTTTAGTGGCCATTTTCTTTGTGGTTGATAGCACAGTTACTGGCATGGTCCAGTTGGAAAGTCCTATAGTAGATTATGGTGTTGGGGCTTATTTGCCGCTTATTCCATTCGTGTTTATTTTCTTGGCAATAAAGGCCATTAAAAAAGACGAGGCCTTGGTTCGGGCAGCGGATCGGATACGCTAGACTCTTTTCTCCAACTCAATAACTTCCAAGTTCTCAACTTGTCCGTTGTTACAGTCAAATCGCATGAGCGTTAAAACTTGGTGAAAGCCATGTTTGCCTGCAGCACCAGGATTTAAGTGGAGTAAGTTTAATTTTTTGTCCGGCATCGCTTTTAGAATATGCGAATGGCCACAAATGAAAAGTTGAGGAGGATTGCGGTAAATCTCTTCATATACTCTTCTGTCGTAACGGTTGGGATAGCCTCCAATGTGTGTCATCCAAACATCAACCCCTTCGCAGTTAAACCTCTGATTCTCGGGATGAGCTCTTCGAATTTCACCGCCATCAATGTTCCCAAAAACCGCTCGTAATGGTTTCATTTCGGCTAATTCATCCGCTAAGCTGAGCCGACCTATGTCGCCTGCGTGCCAAATTTCATCCACCTTTTCAAAGTGATGTTTTACTCTTGGGTGCAGATAGGAATGCGTGTCGGAAATAAGTCCAATTTTTTTCACGTTACGAAGTTAAGTTTCAAAAACTATTCAGTGCATCTTTTGTAGCTTTGAAAACCATCTTTGAGAACGATATGAATTTTCTTCAAAAAAATAACATTCACCTAATTTCAGATTTACGTACTATTTCAAAATCAATCGTAGATGCTGATTACAGCCAAGTCTATGTGCTGATGGATGAAAATACCAATCAACATTGCTTGCCGCTGTTACAGGATGCCTTGGTTGATGATGAAGTGTATTTCTTCTTTTTAGAAGTTCCATCCGGCGAGGCTTCAAAAGATTTGTCGACTTGTGCTTCGTTGTGGGAAAGCCTTTCGGAAGACAATGCAGATCGAAAAACGCTAGTCTTGAATTTGGGTGGTGGAATGATTACGGACTTAGGTGGCTTTGTGGCAAGTTTGTACAAACGCGGTATTTCGTTTTACAATATTCCTACCTCGCTGTTAGCTATGGTTGATGCCGCTATTGGAGGTAAATGTGGAATTGATTTTGTAGGCTTTAAAAACCAAATTGGTGTATTTCAAAATGCTGAGCAGACTTTTCTATACCCTCCCTTTTTAGAGACCTTACCAGAGTTGGAGTTTTGGAGTGGCATGGCAGAAATGTACAAACATGCATTAATTAGCGACACAGCACATTGGACTGCCTTGAAAATATTTGATAAGGCAGAGGTTACCCCTCAGTTAATTGAGCAGTCTGCAGCCTTGAAAGCAGAAGTAGTTGCCAATGATCCGTTGGAAAAAGGAGCACGAAAAAAACTAAACTTCGGGCACACCATTGGACATGCAGTAGAAAGCTATTTTTTACAAAAAGAAAAACCAATGCCACATGGCTATGCTATTGCTTTTGGAATGATTTGCGAAGCTCACATATCCGCACAACAAAACCGGTTAAGCTTGGTGGAGTATGATGAAATTGAAGATTATCTAAAAACGAAGTATGAATTCCCAACCATTCCTGAAAAGGATTTTCCGATACTATTTGAATTCATGCAACAGGATAAAAAAAATGAACACGGAAGTGTCAATTTTACTCTGCTAAATTCAATTGGGTCTGCTGTGATTAATCAAACTGCTACGGAAGACCAAATAAAGGCCTCTTTAACTTATTTGTTAGACGAATGACTCTGATTTATCAACCTTCGGATGAAGTTGCAGAAATTGAGCTGCCAAGTTCTAAGAGCATCTCGAATCGTTTACTGATTGCTAAGGCTCTATCGAACGATCAAGTTCAGTTGGTAAACCTTTCAGCTGCTCAAGATACGTTGGCGCTTCAAAACGCATTGAGCTCAAATGCTGAAATTATAGATGTTGGCATGGCAGGCACAGCATTCCGGTTTTTAACTGCGTTTTATTCGCTAAAGGCTGATAAGGTAATTTTAACCGGCACAAAACGCATGAAAGAGCGACCTATTGGGATTTTAGTTGATGAGTTAAGATCACTTGGAGCTAATATTAGCTACCAAGAAAAAAAAGGTTTTCCGCCATTAAAAATTTTAAAAAGTGAATTGAAAGGAGGGAAGATTTCCATTGATGCATCTGTGAGTAGTCAATACGTCTCTGCACTATTACTTATTGCTCCTTATTTAGAAGATGGATTAGAGCTTACGTTAGATGGAGATGTCGTGTCCTTTCCGTACATCGATTTGACGATCAATTTACAACAATTACTATCTATCGAGGTTTATCGAAAAGGTAACACTATAAAAGTAAACCATGGTTCATATAGTTCAGAGCAAGAAGTGGTAGTTGAATCGGACTGGTCATCTGCAGCATTTTTCTACCAGTACGTTGCACTTTCAGGTAAAAGTTTGTTCATTAAAAATTTAAACTCAAAGTCGCTTCAAGGTGACGTCGTGTGTTCAACAATATTTAAATCATTGGGTGTGGAAACCGAATTCAAAAATGCTGGTGCACTTTTAAGCTTTGATTCGGAACGAGTAGTGGATGTATTAACGCTCGATATGACTGAAACACCTGACTTAATACCTTCTGTTGCCGTTACTGCATCTCAATTGGTTGAAAAAATCACAATTATAGGCACAAAAACCTTGTATATAAAGGAATGTAACCGAGTAGAGGCGATGAAAAACGAACTATTAAAAGTTGGTTCTGTGTTAACTGAAATTGATGGTAACTCAATTGAAATAGAGGGTTCAAGAATGAAGGTTCAGAAAGATAAAACCGTATTTACAGCTTATGGCGATCATCGAATGGGGATGTGTTTAGCGCCACTAGCTGTTTATAGCGACCTGATTATCGATGAAAAAGAAGTAGTGGAGAAAAGTTTTCCGAATTTTTGGAAAGAATTAGAGAAAGTTGGGATTTTCAGTTAATCGTTTCTGTGTCTCATTCTTCTTTTAAAGTGGGCACTTCCAGTTAGGTTTAAAACCTGCCTAAGGGTTGCACTAAAGTAACCCAAGGCAATTAACATCCAAACAACGTAAAGAATTGAATAATCAACTACGCTGTAATTATAACACGTAATGATACTCATGAGTGTGTTGAAAAGGTTTAAAAAAATAGTTACTGTTGAGATTTTTCTGGGAACTTGTTGAAAGGCTAGAAGGTTAACTACACCATTAAAAATCAATATCCCACCTAAGAAGTTGTCACTTCGTATAAAAAATTCAAAAGAAAACCCAATGAACAACCCCATGCTCATCAAATACCAATTTCTTGTTGTCTTATAGCGTTTAATCATGTTAAAATTTAAACCTTAGTTGAGCTTTAATTTCGCTTCGTGTATTGCCATCTATTTCTTCTCTTCCTGTGCCTATGGTTGTCCGATCAGTGTAATACGTTTGGGCAAAGCGCAACCACAAGTCTATCCCTCGTTTTATTCGGTATTTTGTTGTAATGCAGAACCTTGTGCCTCTGCCACTGAAAGCGGGTATTGAAAAGGCGTATAATACATCATTTTCATAGGCATAAATTCTACTGTTGTAACTATCTGTATCAAACAGCGCATATCGCAAAGTCAATGATAGTGGAAAGCTAAGTTTTTTAAACCGTATATCTTGATAGATTAATAAACCCTCCTCGTTTTGTCCATTTCCGATGGTATAGCGTGTAAATTCAACCCTACTTTTCAGTTCAATTTCTTTCGTTATTTGATATGCAAAATTTAGGCGATAGTTTGCTAATCCTTCTTGAGATAGTGACCGTAAGCCCTCATTTGAAACAGTGTTGTCGTTTCTTCCTCTAGACCGTTTACGGTACCTAAAATAGGCAGTCATTTTCTTAGAAGGTTTGTAATCAATTTGAGCCAATAAGCGATGTCCGGTTGAAGGCGCATCTGTTTGAAAGCGCAACCAATCAAAACTAAAGCGATCGGCAAAAGCAGAGATGGTAATCGTTTTACTGGGCTTTGCTTCGAGACCTATAAAAGTTCCATTTTCATTGGTGTTGGTGGAACTTTCTCCAATTGCATTGCTTTGAATTGGAATAAAATTCTTCTCGAAGCGCCTATTCTGAATGGCAAATGACAAGCGTTTGTCTAACACAATCAGCGCACCAACGGTGTGATCAATGCCGCCGTCAATGCTTTTTGAAACCTCCCCGAATACGTTCACATTCTTGAATAAGTAACTAAAATCGGCACCAACATTGGTATTCTCATTATCCAATTGACTGAATTGATTGTAAGCTGAAATTCGAGGCTGAAAGCTTGCGTCAATTCTATTGTGAACTCCAGTTATACCAAAAGAAAAGTTTCGTTTTTCGTAGCTTAAATTGGCTCCAATAAATTCCTGTAAAACAACATTTTCATCTTCAATCTCATTTGGTGTCCGGTGAAAGCCGTCCTCAGAGATGGAGGAGATAATGTTCTCGTTGGCTAAGGTATCTCTGCCACTAATGTTAGCATCTGCTTTTTTTGAGGAGTAGAAAAGTGTCAATTCCAAATCTTTGTGCTGCAGTGTGATGCCACCTCCGCGTAAAAATAAATCCTCTTGTACAGAGGTATAGGGCCTTAGTTTTGGAGCATTTCGTTTTAAGGTAAAAATACTTGGTGTTCTACCAAATGCTAAACCCGACCTGAAGGTTAACCCCTGACCAAACTGTGCTTGAAAATCTCCAATGGCCAATTGTTTAAGTACTCTAAATCCTTGCAAAAAAATGTGTCCCGAATAAAAATCAAAACCATAGTTCTTATTCACTTTCCCAGAATCAAGTGTATCATCTTCAAATGTAAATCGTTCACCGGCATCTTTTTCGGCTGTAAAACCTAAACTCAAGTTGTTGGAATAGTTGAACCTATACCTGGTAAATAGTTTGTTTTGACTTCCTAAATAACGAGCATTTTCGTTTTCAGCTAAATCCTCAGCAGCTATTGAACTGAAGCCTTCTTGCTCTTCCAAAATCCTAGTGTATCTAATAAATAGGGAAGAGGACCCCTCATTTAAAATATTGCGAAATGAAAGTTTAGCCTGATCTAAGTCTCCATTTACCTTTACGAATGGTTGAATAAGGCGAATGGTTTCCACGTCAAAACCTTCAACACTTTGCAATTCTTCTAGGGTAATTAGTTTTCCATTTTTTTCGATGTGTAGTAAAAGAGCATTGATTTGAATACTGTTCAGTAATCCTAAGTCTTCGAGGTCTATTTTTTAGCAAGGTTTAAATTGATGAGACGATTGTAGAAAATTTCAAGTTGCTCAAAAAGGGTGGTAAAATCGGCTTCTCCACCTTCGTTAATGTCAAGCAAGAAATCAACCCGTTGCTCAATAATATTCGCTTTTTGCTCTTCTAACTCTTGCCCAAATAAATGAACACAGTTGAATAAAAAGCAAAAACAAACGAGATACTTCAAGCGACTCATGGAGCTTTAAATGAGGGAGAATAAGAAAGAGAAACTTGAGGACTGAAGCCTAAATTTGAATCAAATCCTGATGCGAAGTCTAGTTTAAATTGGTCTAAATTTAAACCAAAGCCAAAACTGCTTAAGGCAGGGTTTGTGGCATATCCTGCTCTAAAATAAAGCAGGTCTATCGCTTTGTATTCCACCGCTACTCTCACATTCGCATCAAAATCGATATCCTTAGCAACTTCTGTAAATACGGTTACCTTCTTCGAAAAATCATATTTTAACCCTAGCTTCAGTAAGGTAGGTAAACGTTCATCTGTGAATTCGGCCAATTTTGCCCGGTTTGGATTAATTACCACGGCAGAAAGCGTTAATTCATCGTTGATGAGAGCGAGTATGCCAATATTTCCACTAAAAGCGTTGGTTTGTCCATAACCATCACCAATTCGAGTTGACGAATAATTAAGTTGTATCCCCATGGCGAACTTTTTCCCTAACTGCTGACCATAAGAAAGTCCAATTCTATTTTCATTCAAGGAACTATAACCAAATTGGTTTACACTAAAACCAAAGGACCCATTGGCAACCGGAGCTGTAATAACAGCTGTTTTATTGGATAGCTCTGAAAGTAGAAATTGATTTTCGTAAGAAATTCCTGTTTGCCATTTTTTTAAAGAAGCCAATCCTGCTGGATTATTATTGGTGCTCCACAGGTCACTAGTTAAACTAGATGTTCCTGCAAGTCCATAAGCGCGAGCTCCTGTAATTCCCTCATTTTGTGCCTGAATCAAGCTCGCAAAAAGGGTAGTAATTACAATGAGTAATCCTTTTTTCATAACCACTAAGATAAAAAGATTATGTTAAGGTCAGTAATAAGAAATCGTTAATTCCTGATTTGAATTAACGAACTCCTTGCTCGGGATACTTTGGAGTTGCCTTTCTGTAGAACGACTGAATGGTTTCTAAATCTTTCTCATAATCACCTGTTGGGGTAATTAAAGGGCCAACGCCTGCTTCTTTCTTCGCATAATCTAAATAGCCAAGGGCAATTGGAACATTTGCTTTTTGTGCGATGTAATAGAAGCCTTTTTTCCACTCAGGAGAATAGCTTCTAGTGCCTTCCGGAGTAATCATAATCGCGAAATTGTCGTAATCGTCGTACAAAGCCGCCATTTTATCTACCATGTTGCCTTTTGCTTTTCGGTCTATAGGAATTCCACCCAAGGATTTTAAAATGAACCCTAACGGGAAGAAGAACAACTCTTTTTTTACGGTATAATTGACTGGAATTTCCATAAGGTAGAAGGCAGCTCGTGCGTACAACAAGTCCCAATTGGAGGTATGTGGTGCTGCAATCATCACCATCTTTTTCACTTTGTAAGCGTTATTTGCAACTATCTTCCAACCTGAAATCCAAAATATTAAACGAGCTAAAAACTTCATAGAACAAATATAACTTGAATTCTCATCGAACTGCTAATTTAAATCCAACACCATGTATGTTAATGATTTGAATATTTTCGTCGTCTTTCAAGTACTTTCTAATTTTCGAAATAAAAACATCCATACTCCGACCGTTAAAATAATCGTCGTTCCCCCAAATTGATTTGAGTGCCGACTCTCTATTCATGACTTCATTTTTGTGCAAGCATAACATTCGAAGTAAATCCGCCTCCTTTTTTGTCAATTTTTGCACCGAGTCACCTTTACTTAAAAACTGGTTGACATAGTCAAATTCGTACTTACCAATAGTAAAGCTAACTTCTTGTACTTCTGTTTTATTCAGGTATAGCTTACTGTTTAAAATATTTTTTATACGCAGCTCTAACTCTTGAAATTCAAATGGTTTGGTTATGTAATCCTGACCTAATTTTAAGCCCTTCACTTTATCCTCAAGCATGGACTTGGCCGTGAGAAACAGAAATGGCAAATCGGGTTTGTTCTCCACCAATTCTTCTGCTAGCTCAAATCCATTGAGCTTAGGAAGCATAACATCCAAAATAGCGATGTCAAAATCATGATTAAGCAGCATTTTTAAGCCATCGGCTCCATTTTGTGCCCACGTTACAGCATAGCCCGCCATTTCTAGCTGGTCTTTTATGACAAAACCAAGATTCGTATCATCTTCAACAAACAGTAAATTGACTTTATTTCCTTGCATTTTTATTAGTTGAGAAGTAAATTCTAAAAGTTGAACCCGACCCTAATTCACTCTTTAATTGAATTTTTCCATGATGTTTCTTAACCATTTTCATTACATAGTTTAATCCAATCCCGAAACCTTTCACATCGTGCCGATCATTTGTAGGAACTCTATAGAAGTTTTCAAAAACATGTTTCTGCTGTTCTCGAGTCATTCCTATTCCATTGTCTTTTACCCGTATGTGAAGTCCATTTTTATAATCTACCGTAGAAACTAGTATTTCAGGTTTATTCTTAGAGTATTTAATGGCGTTGTCAATCAGGTTGAAAAAGACATTGGTTAAATGCATGCGATCGCCTTTTATGGTAGGGTTTCTCGCTTTTAAGCTAACATCAATTTTTCCATCGTTCGAGTCTAAAATAAGTTCAAAGCCTGCCACCGTTTTTTTAATCACATCATGCAAATTGACATCTTCCATTTCTAAATTCAACCGATTTTTATCCAAAGTTGCCATTTGCAGTACTTTATCAACTTGCAATCGCAGCCTTTCGGTTTCTTCTTTAATAATGTTGGCGTAGTTTTTTAACCGTTCTGGGTCTTTCGTAATGTTTGGGTTTGTCAATACTTCTGTGGAGAGAGAAATGGTAGAAATGGGCGTTTTTAACTCGTGCGTCATGTTATTAATGAAATCCGTTCGAATTTCTGATAGTTTACGCTGTTTTAGAATTACCCAAATGGTGTAGCTAAAAAATACAACCACCAACAACAAAAAGATGGTGGAGACAATCCAAATTCCCATTTGGTCAACCAGGCGAACTTCTTTACTCGGAAAATAAACGCCGAAATAGTGAGAGGCTTGGTTCCACTTGTCTTTTTCTGAAATTTCGTAAACTAAGTCCTTTGCTTCCGTTTTAATTTCAACAAAGTCACCGAATACCACAGAGTCTGTGAAACAGTCGTATAGCACATACTCAAAGTCGGTTATTAAATTCCCTTTTTGGAATTCGTTGATTAATAAGTTTTCCAACACATAAGGGTGCAGCGTATCGTTAGTTGAAGCTAAAAAATAATTTGATGAAATCTGTTTTACCGGCTCGTAAATGGCAGAAGAGTCCTTGTTTAACCGTTGAACTTCAGAAACCACTGAAGATAAAGCTACGTGAACTCTCTCGTTAAATTGTTTTTCCTCAAGGGTGAAGGCCTTTTTAACCCAAAAAAATTGAAAGGAAAACACACCAATAACGGTAAAAGCCGCAAAGAAAATAATAAGACGTATGGTCTTTCTATTCATGATTGCTAAAATAATTTGAAAAAGCGGTTATCTTCATTGATTAACTGGAAATTAACAAATAAGTTATGAACTTTACCCTATGAAATTTCCACAGTATCGAAAGTACAAAAACAACCAAAGCTATTTTAAAATCATCGCAAACGACCATTTTATCGAGTGGAAAAAAATGACCTTGGAGTGGGAGAAGATTGAAATTGAAGCCAAAATATTACCCGATCGAGTGTTCATAACCGATATGTTAGCAGAAAATTCCGAGTATTGGGATGTAATATCTGAAGCTGAGTTCGATAGTTTTTTAAAGAATGAGTTGTAAAAAGTACTTAAAGTTAGAAAGTTTTGAGTGCCTAGAGTTTTGTTCCGACAGTTAAAATGAACCGTCATTGCGAACGACGATGGGAGTGAAGCAATCTGTTTTATGAAGAACCGATTGCCACATTCCGTTCCACTCCATTCGCAATGACGTTTCAATTCAACCCTTCGAAATTTATCTGATTAGTGGAGAAACGAAAATTATACCCGTTTGAATAATCATGAACACCCTGCTTTTCTTTGCCGCCTGTCATTGCGAACGACGATAGGAGTGAAGCAATCTGATTCATATAAACCGATTGCCAAATTCCGTTGCACTCCATTCGCAATGACGTTTCAATTCAACCCTTCGAAATTGCCTGACTAGACAAACTGGCAAAACTACATTCCTCATTCTACGTTCTTCATTCCAGATTCTACATTCTTCACTCCAGATTCTACATTCCTAATTATAAAAGTTAATTTAGGGCTCTTAAAAATTTACCAACTATGAACAAAAGAATATTATCTATAGCTGTATTGGCAGCAGTAGTTTTTGCTTCTTATGGCGCCCCTTTGGAAAACGAAGTGACGGCTGAATTTGCAGAAGAAGTAAATCAAGCAAACTCTAACGATTCAAGCGATTTTAAGTACACAGCTGACCAGTTTGCTGACTTAAAACTAATTCGATACCAAATACCGGGTTTTGAGGAGTTAGATGTTAAAAAGAAAGAGCTGTTGTATTATTTGTACGAAGCGGCTTTAGCAGGTAGGGATATTATGTACAATCAAAACTATCGTCACAACCTTCAAATTAGAAAAACTTTAGAGGCAATTATTAAAAATGAGGAAGCACGGAATGGTAATGCAAAAGAGTTAGAGAAGTTGATGGTGTACACGAAAAGAGTTTGGTTCTCAAACGGAATTCATCACCATTATTCAAATCAGAAATTTGAGCCTGAGTTTTCTAGAGCGTACTTTGAGAAAGCAATTGGAGAGATAGACGCAGAGAACTTGCCTTTAAAAGAAGGTCAAACCAAAAAGGACTTAATGGCGACTCTAGGTGAAGCTATATTTAATCCTGATGTAGATGCTAAGAAAGTGAACCTTACAGATGGAGAAGATTTAGTAGCAAAATCTGCAGTAAACTTTTACAGTCCAGATTTAACACAAGCAGAGGTAGAGGAGTATTATGCAAATCTTGACAAAGTAGAAGGAAATCAGCCGGAATACGGTTTAAACACGCGTTTGGTTAAGAAAGATGGAAAAGTAGTTGCCGAAACAATGATGGTTGGCGGATTGTATTCTGAAGCAATTGAAAAAATTGTTTTTTGGTTAGAGAAGGCCGTTCCATTGGCAGAAAATGCTCAGCAAAAACAAACTTTTGAAAGCTTAATTACCTATTACAAAACAGGTAATGTGGAAGATTGGGACAAATACAATTTAAATTGGATTAAAGATGTTGACTCTCGAACAGACGTGGTGAATGGATTTATTGAAGTGTACAATGACCCATTGGGTAAAAAAGGCTCATTTGAATCTGTTGTTTCTTTCAAAGATATGGAGGCGACCAAAAGAATTGAAGCTGTTAGTAAAGAAGCGCAGTGGTTTGAAGACAATTCTCCGTTGATGGAAGAGCACAAAAAGCCAAATGTTACAGGAATTATTGGAAAAGTAATTACTGTTGTTGTGGAAGCAGGAGACGCATCTCCCTCAACTCCTATTGGAATTAACCTACCAAATAACGGTTGGGTGCGTGAAGTAGGATCTAAGTCTGTAAGCCTTGGAAACATAGTTCATGCCTATGAAATGTCTTCTAAAGAGGGAAAAAGTTCATTGACTGAATTTGCTTGGGATGAAGCAGAAATAGAGCGTTCTAAAAAGTATGGAGGAATTGCTGATTTGTTACACACCGATTTACATGAGGTAATAGGACACGCTTCAGGTAGAATCAATAAAGGTGTTGGAACAACTTCAGAAACCTTAAAAAGTTACGCTTCTACTTTGGAAGAAGGTAGAGCAGACCTTGTTGCCTTGTATTATTTGCACGATCAGAAATTAGTTGACATGGGCTTAATCGAGTCTTTAGATGCCGGAAAAACTGCGTACGACGATTACATTAAAAACGGAATGATGTTGCAATTAAAGCGATTAAAAATTGGTGATGTAGTGGAAGAAGCGCACATGAGAAACCGACAAATGATTGCAAAGTGGGCATTTGAAACCGGAGCAAAAGACAGTGTAATTGTGAAGAAAATGAGAGATGGTAAAACGTTTTTCGTTATCAACGATTACGAAAAGTTGAAAGAGATTTTTGGCATGCAGTTGAGAGAATTGCAAAGAATTAAATCTGAAGGTGACTACGAAGCTGGTAAAAAGTTAGTTGAAACCTATGCTGTTCAAGTAGACCCTGATTTGCATGCTGAAGTGCTGAAAAGATACGAGAGCCTTGGAATAGCAGCTTACGGTGGATTCATCAATCCTAAGTTAGTTCCTGTAATGGAAGGGGATAGCATTGTAGATGTAAAGGTGGAATATCCTGAATCATTCAGAGAGCAAATGATGTATTACGGAGAAAACTATTCGTTCTTGCCTGTGAAGTAAGAAAGTATAGATTAAAAGTAAAAGCCCTTGTCGCACAGCGTGTAACAAGGGCTTTTTTATGAGTTGTTAGCAAGGCAAAAGTTAGACCGTCATTGCGAGGAACGAAGCAATCTGTTGTTGAGAAGCAGATTGCTGAAGTCGTTCCACCTTAGCAATGAAGGTAAAAAAACAACAATTCATAATTCAACAGTTAATATTGATCAGATTGATAATTTACAGTTTTCACCTATTATTCCATGGGCTTGTTTATGGATGCTTCATAAATTAGCTGGAATAATCAATTTCCATGATTTCAAAAACACGCTTACCACTATTTAGCTGCAAAGTTGCTTTATCACCTACTTTTTTCTCCATCAATACTTTTACTACCGGCGATAAATGTGAGATCTTTCCTTGCGAAATATTGGCCTCATCAACACCAACAATCTTGAATTTTTGAGGTTGAAGGGAATTGTTCAACTTTAGTGTTAGATTGGCTCCAAATCGCACACTGTCTTGTTTGTGTGCATCTGGATCTACTACTTTGGCAGAATCAATCCTTGCTATTAACAAATTGAATTTAGCATTCACTAAATTTTGAGCTATGCGACGCTCATTATCGTTCGTATTCTCAATGTTCTTTTTCTCTTCCAACAGTTCTTCTTTTTCTTTTAAGAGAAACTCCATTCCCTGAGGCGTTACGTAGTTGGTTGCTCCCTCAGGTAAATATGGTCTCGGTGGAACCATTGGCAATTCTTCTTGATCTTCCTCTTTTACAAATCCTCTGCTCATGTGTTGCGTTTTGATAGTTTGATACAGGAGTAGTATACGAATTAATTAGCTCATTCGAAAATTTGACAACAAAGAATTGAAGATTGATTCGCAACAAATTCACGTTCTTTGCAGCCAAAATAGAATTCGATGAAGATAATTATCCTAGCGCTTACTTTGTTCTTGAACCTTGGAGTTTTCGCTCAAAAAGACGACTCTTTGCAAATAAGAGAAATGTTTGATGCCGCCTTGGTGGAAGGCCATTCTTACGAGAATTTGCGCTCCTTGTGTAAAGATGTGGGTGCTCGTTTAAGCGGATCACCAGAAGCAGAAAAAGCAGTGAATTGGGCAAAAGTTTTGTTGGAGTCGTATCAATTTGATAAAGTATGGCTAATGCCGGTGAAAGTGCCGCATTGGGTGAGAGGCGACATAGAAGAAGCTGGTGTGAATGGAAAACCAATGAGCATTAAAACATTAGGCGGGTCGGTCAGCTCAAATGGGAAAATTGAAGCTAAGGTTATTGAAGTGCAAGATTTTGATGAATTAGCCGAGTTAGGAGAAGAAGTAATAAAAGGCAAGATTGTATTTTTTAATCGAGCTTTTGACCGAAGACTGATTAGTACCGGAGATGCTTATGGCGGATGTGTCAACCAACGTTGGGACGGAGCTAGCCAAGCTTCAAAGTTTGGAGCTGTTGGCGTTTTTGTGCGTTCTTTGAGTCACAAAAAAGACAAGCATGCTCATACAGGTTCAATGGGTTATGAAGAAGGAGTAAAGAAAATACCATCTGTTGCCTTAAGTGTCGAAGATGCTGACATGTTGAGCGAACTTTTAAAATCAGAGCCTACGTCTTTGGCTTATTTAAATGTGAACAGTCAGACTTTTCCCGACAAGGATTCCTACAACGTAATAGCGGAAATTACAGGAAGTGTTGACCCCGATAAAATTATCACCTTCGGTGGGCATTTAGATTCTTGGGATGTGGGTGAGGGTGCCCATGACGATGGGGCAGGAGTGGTGCATTCCATTGAAGCGTTACGAATTATAAAAGCTACGGGATATCAACCGAGATATACCTTACGCTGCGTGTTGTTTATGAATGAAGAGAACGGAAATAACGGTGGCAAAACCTATGCTACTGTTGCAAAAGAGAAAGGAGAAATTCATGTGGCCGCCTTAGAATCCGATGCAGGAGGTTTTGTTCCTCGAGGATTTACCATGGATGGTACTCCCGAACAAATTAGACAAATGCAATCTTGGGAGTCGTTATTGGAACCATACAAGCTTCACATTTTTAAAGCAGGATGGGGTGGAGTAGACATTAAGCCATTAAAAGATCAAAACGTGCCATTGATTGGCTTACGACCAGATGATCAGCGTTATTTCGACCACCACCATTCAGATACGGATGTTTTCGAAAACGTGCACCAGCGTGAATTAGAATTAGGGGCAGCCTCTTTTGCTTCTATGATCTACTTGATTGATAAATACGGTTTAGGACAAAGTTTTGCACCGTTGAAAGACCAATAAATTATTCTAAGATTAAGTCAAAAGCTCCCTTGGTTAAAAATTGGTCGTTTACCTTAAATGTTTCAGCATTTAGAATTGGAACATTTCCATTGGATGTTTTGCCAACCTGAACTTCTTGTTTCGTAAAGGTATATCCCTCTTCTGTTGCTGCTTCGAGTTGGAGAACGAAATATTGATTTTCCATTTCAACTACTGCACCTTCAGGTAAGGCTAAGCCAGAATCTGAACTTGTCTGAATTTTTGCTTCCAAATACATGCCGGGTGTAAAACGGTCGTTTAGTTCTTCATTCACCAAGTGGCCATGGATACCAATGGTTCGGTTTACAGGATCTATTGTTTTATTGACCAAATGAACTGTCGCTTCGTATTCCGTTTCCGGATTATTCTGAACTTTAAATCGAATTTGTTGCCCAATTTGAACCTTTGAGAGGTCTTTTTCAAAAATATTGATCTCCAGGTGCTGGTGGTCTGTATTTACAAGGGTAATAGCAGTTTCAGCCGGGTTTAAAAAGTCACCCAAGTGAACGTTGATTTTTGTTATGTAACCATCAATAGGAGAGAGGATGTTGATGCTGCTGCGCATGTTTTCATCTGTTAAATTAGATGGAGACAGGTTCATGAGCATTAACTTCTTCGCGAAGGATTCTACCTTTACCTTGGTCGTTTGGTAATCGGCGGCTGCTTTTAGAAAGTTCTTTTTAGAAGCAACGCTATCTTTTACGAGGTTTTTTTGTCGTTCATAATCTGACTGCAAATAGCTAAGCTGACTTTTTTCTTCCAAGTATTCTTGCTGTAATTGAACAAAATCAGGATTTTCGAGCACAAACAGAACTTGGTCTTTTTTTACTTTTTCTCCAGAAAGCAGCTGAATATTTTTTACCGTGCCGCCGAAGTAAGAACTTACGGAGGCGTTATTTTCTGGAGGAACATCAAACATTCCGTTTGCTTTCACAACCTCTGAAAAAGCTTTGGTTTCAATCTTTCCGAGCTCCATAGCGGATGAGCTAAACTGCTTTTGAGTTACATCCACCGTTTGAGTTGTATTTTCCGTCGCTACATTATCAGCTGCACTGCTACTATCTGAATTGGAGCTACAGGAGCTTACAGAAAAACTTAGCACGCCTAAAAAAATAGACATGGAAATGATTGCTGTCTTAGAAAGTTTACGTCTGTTCATCATTAATTCATTAAATAATTTGCTTCCAAAACAGTTAAATTGTATTGTAAAAGCTGGTACAAATAATCTGATTCTATTTTTTTAGCATTGTCCAGTAACTGGGTGTATTGAAGAAAGTTGATTTCTCCACTTCGAAAAGCTTTTCTAGCATGAAACATGGTCTCTTCAGCAAGCCTCTTCCCATTAGTCTCGTAGTAGCTAATTCCTTCTTCAAATTTGCGAATATCCGATTGGAGTTCACTGTACTTGGCCGTTAATTGTATTTTGTAATTAGTGCTTTCTGATTCCATGATGGAGGCTCCGGTTTTGGCAGCTTGAATTTTTGATTTTTGCGTTCCAAACCATAGCGGAATGGCAACTCCAACCTGAAAACCTGAAAAAGAGCGTTCACCTTTACCGTTGTTTGTTCCATTAAATACCGAAGCATTCAAATCAGGCAGTAACTTTTGTCGCTCTAGTTTTAATTGCTCCGTTGAGAGTTTAGTGGCGTTTTCGTAATAATTCAATGCCGGATTGTTTGTAGTGTCTAGCTGTAGCAATAGAATGCGCTCCATAGGAAGGTCTTCCACAGCATAGTTCTCATTGGTTTGAAGCCATTGATTCAATTGAATGTAAGACTTTTGGATGCTTTCCTCAATCTGGTTTAATTGAATGTTCACTTCTTTACCTTTTGTTTCTGCAGTCAATTTTTCCAAGTAATTGGACTCTCCCTGTTTGTACTTAAGGTCTGCTGCACGAGTGAAATCTGCATACAGGCTATCTAAGTATTCATAGTTTTTACGCATGCTCTCCCAGTATAGAATTTCATAATACACTTTAGATACCTCTTTTTTTAGGAGTTGCTCATCTATAGCATATTGGTTTTTTGTCAACTGAGACTTTGTTTTCATTACCTTCCGTTGAGCTCCGTAAATGGTTGGAAATTGAATGGATTGATTCACTCCCCAAACATTAAGCGGCAGGTCGTTGGGTGCTATGTTGTTGTTGTCCTTGCCGTAGAAGACTTCGGTTTTTCCAATGTCTATTGAACTTCTAATAAGCTGACTGCTTTGATCCATGCGAAGGGAAGACGCTTTTAAGCCTAAATTATTTACTACTGCTAGGTCAATTGCTTTTTCTAGGGATATTTTTTCCGCTTGCGCAACCCCAAAAACAGGAAGGAAAAGGACAAGAAGCAAGGTAACTCCTACAGCTGGGTTTTTAATTTTCGGAAGTTTAATTTTTTGATCAAATAACGCATACAGCACAGGCATGACCAACAAGGTTAATAACGTAGCTGAAATGAGACCTCCAACCACTACTGTTGCCAACGGTCGTTGAACTTCAGCACCAGCAGATGTTGAAATGGCCATCGGCAAAAAGCCTAGTGCAGCTGCAGATGCGGTAAGTAATACTGGCCGAAGTCGATTGGTGGTTCCGGTTATAATTCGCTCCTTCATATCGGTTATTCCATTTTCTTTCAGCTCTTTAAATTCCTCTATTAAAACTATTCCATTGAGCACAGCAATACCGAATAAGGCAATAAAACCTACTCCTGCTGAAATACTGAATGGCAAATCTCGAAGGTATAAAAGAAAAACTCCACCAACTGCTGACATGGGAATGGTACTGTATATAATTAACGCTTCTTTGATGGAATGAAAAGCAAAATACAGCAACACAAAAATAAGTACCAAGGCAATCGGTACTGCAACGCTCAGGCGGTCTGTTGCTGCTCGTAAGTTTTCAAATTGACCTCCATATTCAATGGTATAACCTGTTGGCAGTTTTACATTTTTTTCAATGGCCAGTTGAGCGTCATTTACCACTGATTCTAAGTCTCGGTTTCTTACATTCACACCAACTACAATTCTACGTTTAGTATTGTCCCTCGAAATTTTTGCAGGACCTTTGGTATAACTAACAGTTGCAAATTCAGTAATTGGTAATTGGGTTCCATTGGGTAATTGGACGGTGGTGGTCTCAATATCGTCAATGTTTTGGTGGTGCTTTTTATCAAAGCGAACAACCAAATCAAATTGTTTTTCGCCTTCAAAAACAGTTCCTGCCGGCTTGCCTGCAAAGCCCATGGTGATCAAGTTGTTCAACTCCTCTATGTTTAAGCCATATTTTGCAATTTTTTGGCGGTCATATTTAACAGACATTTGAGGTAATCCTGCGACTTTTTCTACTGAAATGTCGGCTGCACCCTCAATGTTTTGAATTGCTTTTTCAACTTCAAGGGCTTTTTTATACAGTACATCCAAGTCTTCACCAAAAATTTTTATGGCTAAGTCGGCGCGAACTCCCGTAATCAATTCGTTAAAGCGCATTTCAATGGGCTGCGTGAATTCAAAATCAACACCCGCTATCTCGGCAGTCAATGCCTCTTTAAATTTGTCTGCTAACTCATCCTTACTGTCTGCGGAAACCCATTGGTCTTTTGGGATTAGTTTAATGATGACGTCACTTTCTTCCATAGACATGGGGTCGGTGGGCACTTCAGCTGCACCAATTCTACTGACCACTTGTTCTACTTCAGGGAATTTTTTTAGAATTTTTTCAATTCTAGTCGTGGCAATTACGGTATTACTCAAGGATGTTCCAGTTTTCAAAACCGGCTGAATTACAAAATCCCCTTCATCTAGTGTTGGCACAAACTCACCACCCATTCTTGAGAAGAGCAACCCTGCTACAATTAAGAGTGAAATTGCGGCACCTAAGACGATTGTCTTTTTATGAAGTGCCATCGTGATCATTGGAGTGTACTTTCGTTTTAACAATGCAATAAGACGTGTTGATACTGTCTTTTTATTTGGGTCCGTCGGCTTAATAAACAAGGAAGCCGTTACCGGTACGTAGGTAAATCCAAAGAGCATCGTTCCTAACAATGCGAAGGAAAAAACCAAAGCCATGGGACGAAACATTTTTCCTTCTACACCTACCAAAGAAAGAATGGGGATGAAAACGATAATAATGATTAACTGTCCAAAAACAGCTGAGTGCATCATTTTACTTGCTCCCTTCAGTGTTACGTTGTCAATAAAGGATTGACGTTCTGCTTTTGGCAAGGCCATTACATGGCTTCTTTCGGCCGTTATTTTAAACGCAATAAATTCAACTATAATTACAGCACCATCGATGATAATTCCAAAATCAATAGCACCTAAACTCATGAGGTTGGCATCCACTCCAAAAATATACATGAGAGAAAGCGCAAAGAGCAACGACATGGGAATAACGGAAGCTACCACCAAACCTGAACGCAGATTCCCCAAGAGCAAAACCACCACAAAAACGACAATTAAACACCCGAGTATTAGATTTTCGGCAATGGTGAAGGTTGTTTTTTCGATAAGTTCACTTCGTTCCAAGAAGGCATTAATACTTATACCAGGTGGCAAAGCTGTAGAAATTTGTGCAACTCTTTCTTTTACAGCATCAATGACGGCTTTGGAGTCCGCATCTTTTAACATCATCACCTGTCCCAAAACCTTTTCACCTTCGCCATTTCCGGTAATTGCTCCAAAGCGGGTTGCATGACCAAACCCAACGGTAGCAACATCTTTTACAAAGACTGGCAAGCCATTTCTTGTCTCAATTACAATGTTTTCAATGTCTTCAAGCGATTCAACTAAGCCTTCACTTCGAATGTAGTAGGTTTGACTTGTTTTTTCAATGTACCCTCCACCGGCAATACTGTTGTTGGTTTCCAACACAGAAAATAGTTTCGAAATAGGAATTTGAAGACTTCTCAACTTCTCAGGGTCTACCGCTACTTCATATTGCTTTAGGTAACCACCCCAAGTATTCACTTCTACTACTCCGGGTATTCCTGAAAGTTGTCGTTTAACTACCCAATCTTGTATCGTTCTAATGTCTGACAAGGAGTAGTCTTCCTTATGCGCAGAATCAACATCGATAACGTATTGATAGATTTCACCTAACCCTGTTGCAATGGGGCCCATGAATGGAGATCCAAATCCTTTTGGAATTTTTTCTTCAGCCGATTTAATTTTTTCTGCAATCAATTGACGCGGTAAGTAAGTTCCAACATTGTCATTAAAAACGACAGTTACAACGGACAATCCAAATTTAGAAACCGAACGAATTTCCTTAACGTCTGGTAAGTTGGCCATTTCAAGTTCAATCGGGTAGGTCAAAAACTTTTCTACATCTTCGGTAGCCAAATCTCTTGAAGTAGTAATAATTTGAACCTGATTGTTGGTAATGTCAGGTACTGCACCAATTGGAATTTTGGAAAGTGAAAAAAGCCCGAAACCAATAATTCCTGCAGTGAAAAGAAGAATAATCAGCTTATTATTAAGACTGTATTGAATGATTCTTTCTAACATGTTGGTTGGTTATTTCAAACAAGCTACCAAAGTTAGAAAGAATAGTTTATGGGCATTCCAATTTAACAATTAAGTTTAAACACCAACTGTTAATTAAGAGTGAGTATAAATAGAAGTGTACCTGACAAATTACTTCAAATTGGTTAGTGGTTACGAAGTAGAAATATTATAAATAAACTTGCTTATTTATAATGAAATAGCAATAAGGCCTTACTTATTTTTAACGTAAATCAACTTATACCTGCTTTTTTGATTCTCGCGCTGTTCAACTTCAAATTGACCAATAGAATTGATTAGGGGAGTCAACTTTTCAAACCCGTAATTCCTAGAGTCAAAATTTGGTTGCTTTTTCTGCAGTAAACTACCAACATCTCCTAAAAAGGCCCAACCTTCTTCGTCAGACAAGTCTGAAATAGTGCTAGCAATCAATCGAATCACTTTAGGAGTAATTTTATCAATACTCTCTTTTACTTTGTCTTTTTGATTGACCGTTTCTTTCTTTTCAGTTTCCTTTCTAAGAATTTCAATGTATATGAACTTATCGCAAGCAACAATAAAGGGGTTGGGTGTTTTTTTCTCACCAATTCCAATTACCTGCATTCCTGCTTCTCTCAGTCTTGTTGCCAACTTTGTAAAATCACTATCACTTGAAACCAAGCAAAACCCATTCACTTTTTCAGAGTAGAGGATGTCCATGGCATCAATAATCATGGCTGAATCCGTAGCATTTTTACCTGAAGTGTATGCGTATTGTTGAATAGGAGTAATGGCATTTTCGAGCAATAGATTTTTCCATTTCGACAAGTGAGGACTGGTCCAATCTCCATAAATACGTTTGATGGTTGGGTTTCCGTATTTTGCTACTTCTTCCATCATCTCTTTGACGTTGGCCGAAGGAATATTATCTCCATCGATGAGAACCGCTAAATTTGAATTCATTTTATTGTTGTATTTCTTAGTTTATGCTTGAAGCGATTAGAACCGGTCTATTCGCTTTTTTTGTTGAATTGTAATGCTAGCCAAGGTAAGTAAAAACTCAACGCCATACGTCTTCTAAGGTACACGCTATTATTAAGGTTATTGCGCATCAATTTCTTCTATCATTTCCACAGCTTCGGCTCTTGGAGGACATATTTTAGATACTATATAACCCACTAGCATTGCTATGGCGAAGGAGGGGGCAAGCACATCTAATGCGACAAAGTATTCCCCAACATCGGGTAGATCTTTAAATACAAAATTGAATAGGCCAACACAAAAGAACCCCGTGAACATGGAAGCAATTGCACCTCTTTCTGAAAAACCTTTCCAAAAGAGAGTTAAGATAATCACTGGACAAAATGTGGCAGCGATTCCGGACCACCCAAAAATGATGACCCAAAATATTTGCCGCCCAGGTGAAACATAATCCATGACAATGGCAATGATTAAGGCTGTAAATGCCATGATTATTGTTGAAATTCTTGATATTTTAGTCAATGCTTCATCCTTTATGTGTGGTCTAAAAGTTTTCTGATAAAAGTCTCTTGTTATGGCACTTGAAGCTAAAATTAACAAAGAGTCAATGGTAGACATGATGGCGGATAATACAATGGCTATAAAAACGGCGACCAAGATGGTAGGCAGAAAACTTTCTGTAATCATACTTAGTACATTTTCACCGTTGTTTCCTAATACAGCCTCTGGGTCTTGGCCATTCTCTGTAAAATAAATTCGGGCTAAAATACCAATGGTAACTGCTGCGGCGTCTGTGAGCAAAGTAAAAGCTGCTGCCACCCATTTCCCCTTATCAATTTCGCTTTCGTCTTTAATAGACATGAATCGAACGTACACTTGAGGGGAACCTAAAAAACCTAAACCAATCATAGAGAATCCTAAAATGGTGAATAAGTTCATCCAAGGGTTGGTGCTTTGACCCATAACTTGAGTTAAGGTTGGGTCTATGGCATTAAGTCCTGCGGTAACTCCGGCACCATGATCCATGGAGAACCAAACCACAATGGGCAATAGAACCAACCCTAAAAACATGAGTAAACCTTGGAATAAATCTGACCAAACAGCTGCAACAAACCCACCAACAAAAATGTAGGTGAGCACAATAAAGAAACCAATTAAGGCACCTAGTCGGTAGTCAATTCCAAGCATGGATTCAAAAGCGATTCCGGTAACATCAATTTGTGAGGCTACGTAAATAACAATTAAGACAACAAGCGATGATGCTGCTATGGTTCGAAGGGTATTGCTAGTTGACTTGAAATGACTGTGAAGGTAATCGGGAACAGTAATGGCCCCGTAGCTGTCAGAGCGTTTTTTAAAGCGTTTAGCCATGAATTGCCATGAAACGATGACTCCTAGAAGCTCTCCAATAACGACCCAATAGCTAGAATAGCCTGCCATAGCGCCCATTCCTGTAAGTCCGATGAGCAACCAACCCGACTCACCTGTTGCCCTTGCTGAGAAGGCAACAGCCCAAAATCCCATCTTTTTTCCACCTACGTAATAGTCGCTCATGCCCTTTATTCTGCGAGAAGCAATAATTCCAATAAGAAACAGCACGCCAACATAAGCAGCGAGCACCCCAATTTTGATAATAAAATTTTGATCGTCCATGGTGATTAATTTTTGAAATTAAATTGCAACTAAACTTTAAAATAGGTTGTAAAAAAGGTCAAAATACGGCATTTTATAAAGGAGCGCAAAATGGTGTAAAATGGAGTAAAAATGCTAACTTTTGATTAAAAAAGGATTTAAAACCTTAAAAAAGGATTTAAAATGATATTTTTGTAATAATCAAATGGGTTAATCCCAGATGCAAAAAGAGTACCTTTAAAGTTTGGGGAATAACCTTGAATTTGTGCATTTAAATGAACAAAAAATCATTGTAAAACCGTTTTGAGTTACAACCAACAGAATACAATCACACTAGAAACCATCCAAGAATTAGTCACCGCTCTTAAGGAAGAGGAGAGGACGACCTACACCGAAATAATCCAGTCTCTCGAATTACCTGCTAGTGCATTTGAACCCTTTGTTTCTTGGTCTACAGAATGCTATACAAGAAATTGCATCATCGACACTGACAAATTTGAATTGATATTAATTTGTTGGGAGAAAGAGCAATTCACTCCAATCCACGGTCATAATGGAGAAGAATGTTGGGTAAAAGTGATACAAGGAGAATTCAAAGAAACCATTTACCAGCTAGATGAAAAGGATGAACTTCAAACTGTTCGCACCTCTATCTCTGGGGAAGGAGATAATTCATACATGATTGATTTTATGGGGTTTCATCGACTGGCAAACAATGCCAATCAAAGAAGTATGTCACTTCATTTATACGCAAAACCCATTCGTAGTTGTCGATTATATGACGAGGAGTTAAAAAAGTTTGTGCGCAAAGACATGACATATACTACCATCTCAGAAATGAGAGCTGACTAAAAAAATAGAAAAATGCCAGATATTAGTAAAGATTTAGTTCTGTTCAATGAACTTGTTGAAGTCTTATTGAAAGATGAAAAAGAACATCCTGTAGCTGATCGAATAGAATCAGACGAATTGTACGATACGATTGACCTTTCGCTGAACGAGTCAGGAATGGTAGATGATGATTTTAAAGCGGTTTTAAAAGACGTTATAGAGTCGACACCAAAAACCGCTACGAACTTATTTTTTAACCAGCTTTTCGGTGGAAGACAATCGAAAGCTGTTTTGGGTGATTTATTGGCAGTAATGCTGAACAACAGCATGTACACTTATAAAGTAGCCGGTCCACAAGTTGGAATTGAACAAGAAATTATTAGGAAGTCATGCGACATGATTGGTTATGGCGCAAGGAGCAATGGGACTTTTCCGACAGGAGGTTCCATGAGCAATTACATGGCGCTCATTATGGGACGTGATGCAAAAGATGTAAACTTCAGAACTGCGGGAATGTCAAAACCCATGACCGTTTATACGTCAAAAGAGTCGCATTACTCGAATGCTAAGAATGCAAGTTTTGCAGGAATTGGGCGAAACAACATTCGGTACATTAAAGCAGACTCTTATGGGAGAATGCTTCCTGGTCTACTGGAAGATCAAATTAAAAAAGACATTGAAGAAGGATATGTCCCAACATACGTGAATGCCACGGCAGGAACAACCGTATTGGGTGCTTTTGACCCGATTGATGAAATTGCGGACATCACCGAGAAGTATGGACTTTGGTTGCACGTAGATGGTGCTTACTGTGGCAGCGTAATTTTTAGCGAAAAGTACAAGCACTTGGTGAAAGGAGTAGAGCGATCTGACTCTTTTAGCTACAACGCTCACAAAATGCTCGGTACACCCTTAACGTGTTCCATTATCTTAGTCAAAGACAAACGACACTTACACGAATCGTTTAGTAACGATGCCGATTACCTGTACCAAACTGATGGAGATGATTTTAACCTCGGTAAAACTTCTTTTCAATGTGGAAGAAGAAACGATGCATTGAAATTTTGGACCTTGTGGAAATCAATCGGTACTAGTGGATTAGAACAAATTGTGGATCAACAATTTGAATTGGCAAATGTAGCGTTAGCCTACATTCGTAGTAATCCAGATTATACCTTGTATAGCTTCGATGACTCTATTTCAATTTGTTTCAATTACAAAAACATAGACCCTACAACCTTGTGTACTGCCTTATACGAGCATCAAGTAACGGTAGTTGGTTTTGGTGCTTTTGAGGAGGATACCTTTGTTCGATTGGTTACCATTAACGCCAACAACGAGCAGGTAGATATCCTTAACTTCTTTAAGGTAATGGAGGAATTTGTGGAAAACAATCCTAGTTTGGTAGGAATGGGAGAAACCTTTCAAGAGCAGTTATAACTGGTGTTTTTATCGAATCATTTAGTGATAGATTGTTCAAATTTGTAAGAAATATGAGTTGGACATAAAAGTACTTCCTAACCTACTTGATTCCTGAAAAGCACAAGTTATAATTGCAACACTTTTTTTGTTGGAAAAGTAGTTTTTTGTCACACCAAGACAACACCCTATTTAATTATTTTTGTTTCAGATGAAAGTTTGTATTGCCGAAAAGCCAAGTGTTGCCCGAGAAATTGCTGCCGTTTTAGGAGCGAACAACCGACAAGATGGTTATTATGAAGGCAATGGCTACGCCGTAACCTACACTTTTGGTCACCTGTGCACCTTATTTGAGCCCAACGATTATAAACCGCATTGGAAAAGTTGGAACCTCAATTACCTTCCCATGCTGCCCGACAAGTTTAAAACCAAGGTAGTAGATAACCCAGGAATTCAAAAGCAGTTCGGCATTGTAAAAAAGCTATTTGACGAGGCCACGTTGGTGATTAACTGTGGTGATGCCGGCCAAGAAGGGGAATTAATTCAACGTTGGGTGTTGGAACAAGCGAACTACCAAGGTGAAGTAAAGCGCTTGTGGATTTCCTCCTTAACTACAGAAGCCATTAAGGAGGGTTTCGAAAAACTACAACCTTCCAGCAAATACGATAACCTCTATTACGCGGGCTATTCTAGGGCAATAGGTGATTGGCTCTTGGGCATGAATGCCACACGTTTGTACACCATTAAACATGGCGGTTACAAGCAAGTGTTGTCGATTGGCCGGGTGCAAACTCCGACCTTGGCCATGATTGTGAACCGCTTTAAAGAAATTCAAAACTTTCAACCTAAACCGTATTGGGAATTGCAAACGGTTTACCGCGAAACGGTTTTTTCTTGCGAAGAGGGAAAGTTTTCCAAAAAAGAAGAAGGAGAAACCTTTGCCAACGTGGTAAAGGAACATGAGTTTGAAGTGGTTTCTGTCACCAAGAAAAAAGGAAAAGAATACGCTCCAAAACTATTCGACTTAACGGGCTTGCAAGTGTATTGCAATACCAAGTTTAGTTTCTCGGCAGACGAAACGCTAAAGATTGCCCAGAAATTATACGAGCTAAAAGTAATTACCTATCCTAGGGTAGATAATACCTTTTTACCCAACGACATTTACCCAAAAGTACCGGGAATACTGCAAAACTTAACGCCATACAAAGAACTCACAGAACCTATTTTAGGGAAAAAGATCAAGAAGTCGACCAAGGTGTTTAACGATAAAAAGGTGACCGATCACCATGCACTAATTCCAACGGGAGTGCAGTCTAGCTTAAGCAATGATCAGCAAAAGGTGTATGACATCATCACCAGACGATTTATTGCCGTGTTTTACGACGATTGCTCGGTTTCCAATACCACAGTATTAGGCAAAGTGGATACCGTTCCGTTCAAAACTATGGGGAAAGAAATACTAGAGAAGGGCTGGAAAGTGGTTTTCGACACTTCGGCTGCGCTCAGTGTGACAAAGGATGGTGTACTACCCTCGTTTAAGAAAGGGGAAAAGGGGCCGCATGAACCATCTTTCTTAGAAAAGGAAACTAAGCCGCCCAAGCAATTCACGGAAGCTACCTTACTGCGAGGAATGGAGACTGCGGGTAAAAAGGTGGACGATGACGAAATGCGGGAACTCATGAAGGAGAATGGTATTGGAAGACCTTCTACACGTGCCAACATTATTGAAACACTGTTTAGACGGAAATACTTAGAGCGCAACAAAAAGCAAATCTTGCCAACCGCCACAGGCGTAAAGCTGATTGAAACCATCCAAAACAAATTGTTGACCTCTGCAGAGTTGACGGGGCAGTGGGAAAAACAGTTGAAAGAGATTGAGAAAGGGAAGTTTAAAGCGGGAACCTTTGTGAAGAACATGAAGAAAATGGTGGACCATTTGGTGTATGAGGTGCGCATGGAACAGTCGTACATGAAGATTTCCGAAACGGCAGAGAAGGAGCAACCCCCAAAGAAAAAGGCAAAAGCTTCTGCAACAGCGGAAATAGCAGGAAAAGCCTGTCCAAAATGTAAAAAAGGAAGCTTTCTAAAAGGAAAAACAGGCTATGGCTGTAGCAATTACAAAGCAGGCTGCAAGTTGATTCTTCCATTTAGCTTTGAAGGCAAAAAAATACCGACCAAGCAATACATTCGCTTGCTCGAAAAGGGCTGTACGGTGAACTTAAAAGGCTTTAAAAGCGAAGGAGGCACGAAAGAAGGACTAATTCGTTTTACCGATGACTTTAATTTGGTGCTTGAAGAAAAGCAGGTAAGTGCTCCACCAAAAAAGCAAGAAAAGCCAAATAGCATGGCTTGTCCGCGCTGTGGAAAGGGGAAAGTAGTGAAAGGGAAATCGGCATACGGTTGCAGCGCCTACAAAGAAGGTTGTGATTTTAGGTACAACTTTGCAACTCTCAGAGAAAATGCCAAGCAACAGCCGCTAACGGCGGAGTTAGTGAGGGAGTTGTTGTTGGAAGGTTAGATTAACACTTCCATTTCTTTAAAAATGTAAAAAGCTTATTTGCTTAGGTTTAATAAGGTTTTTTGAATGGCAATCGTTTTTTCTTTGCTCACTTTCACTTGCTGTGCAAAATCTTCCCACTGGTTCACGGTTCTGTTGATTTCCGTGATAATGCTTTCCGCTTTTTTAATGTTCATGGATTTTGCTACAGCCATCAAATCTTCTTTGAGAATGTTCTGTCGCTTGCCATTTACACTCAGCGCATGACCTGAGTTGAGTCCAAAAACAGCAATGGCAACGGCAATGGCCAATTCAAAATTATTTTCTGCTGCAGTAAAGGCAACGGCAGTAGTTTTATCGTAGGCTGCACCAGAGGCTTTGGTAACAAAAAAGCCAATGATAAACATCACGGTAAAGTAGATCAATAGAGGAACGGCAATCAACAACACGTCCATGGGTATTTGTACGATCAATTCACCTTTTAAGGAGAACATGATCACAATGGTGAAGAGTAAGGCAATTAAGGTCATAGGAGAAATGGTAGGAATGAACCGTTGAGTATACCATTCTTCACCTTTTAACTTCACTAAAATTAGCCTACTAAATATTCCCATTAAAAATGGAAGTCCTAAATATATGGCAACGCTTTCTGCAACCGTACCAATTGAAATGTCGACAATGGCGCCTTCAAATCCGAAGTAGGGAGGAAGTACAGTGATAAACAACCACGCATAAAAACTATAGGCAAACACTTGAAAAATACTGTTTAAGGCTACCAAACCTGCTCCGTATTCGCTGCTACCTTCTGCTAGGTCGTTCCACACCAACACCATAGCAATGCAACGCGCCAGACCAATTAAAATGAGTCCAACCATGTATTCCGGGTAATCGCGTAAGAAAACTATGGCTAAAAAAAAACGTTAAAATGGGCCCAATCACCCAATTCAACAGCAAGGAGATGGAAAGAATTTTAGTGTTTTTGAAAACGGTCGGCAAAAGGGAGTAATTCACTTTTGCCAAGGGTGGATACATCATTAAAATTAACCCAATTGCAATGGGAATGTTGGTGGTTCCGCTGTTGAATGAGTTTATAATGTTGGGAAATGTTGGAATGAAATAGCCAAGTCCACACCAATAGCCATTGCAACGAAGATCCAAAGTGTTAGGTTTCTGTCTAGAAAACTTAATTTTTTTAAAGCCATTTTTAAGAGTTTATTTGAGAGAACACATAAAATAATTCGGTTGCAATTTGCAGACTTCGTTCCTCGTATTTTTCAGCCTGCTGTGGAGTATGGTCAAATTCCTCAGGATCTTCGAAGGTGATGGGAATGCGCTGTTCCGCACCTGCAATAAAGGGGCAAGCGCCATCTGCTTGTGAGCACATCATAACTGCTGCAAATTCAGCTGTTGGATTAAACGAATCGTCTAATTTTTTTGAAAACCCGATAATGGGATGTTCGTTTGTAGCATATTTAATGCTGTAAATGGGGTTGTTGCCTTCAGCTATTGTATCGATTTGAAATCCGGAATTCTGCAATGTTTTGGCAACCATCGGGAAAAGTGCCGTAGCTTCTGTTCCACCAGAATAACAAACTACGTTTTGAATGGAAAAGTAATGCGCCATGGTTTGGGCCCAAACCTGCGATAAATGACTTCTTCGTGAGTTGTGAGTGCAGATGAAGTTTATTCTAATTTGTTGACCATTAGAAATCTTGTGTTGAATAAAATCTACTAGCGGTTGTAACACGGTTTTCCGTTGTTCGGGAATCGTATTGGAGTTTAACGCTTTGATTACTGTTTCTATTGCTGAAAACACGAGTGGTTCTGTCATATTTTATAGATCTTTCGATGAACGTTAAGCTGTTTTTCAATCCGACTTAATTATTCAATTGCTATATTGCAATATTGCGATTAATAATTGAAATAAAAGATAAACTCGATTTCTTTTGTTGAAAGAATTTGTCTTTTAACCAACGCCTTTTTGTTTCTTAAACATGGAGTAAGTGGAGCGATAGAGTGTAAGAAGAAGTCGCACCTGTAATAGATTGGCTGTTTTTATAAACATTTGAGCAAAAAAAAACCATCATCGATGGATTTTTTTATTGAATAACGCAGGTAAATTATGCGTCTTTCTTTTTTATGGCTGCCTTTTTAGCAGGAGCTTTCTTAGCCGCCGGCTTTTTAGCTGCTGGTTTTTTAGCTGCTGCTTTTTTTGGAGCTGCTTTCTCTTCTGTTGCTTTCGGAGCTGCTTTCTTTTTAGCTGC
>JABAZP010000034.1 GCA_018608405.1 Flavobacteriales bacterium | reverse complement strand
ATCATTAGACTCAGTTTAATGAGTTCTTCAAAAGAGTCTGTAGGGTGTCCGTAGATCTCCATTCACATCCTGTTTTTAACTTTATTTAAATGTCATTTTCTTTCTGCCACTACCATAATAAATTGCATTACAATTATTTTCTGTTCTTATAATAACTAGATTATTATCAATCTTACCACCCCAACTATTTCTGTCTATGATAAAAGCATATTTAGAACTTGAAATTTTATACACACTGCCTGTAGCACTTATACCACCTGTAATTTTTGAACTCCACTCGATGTCATAACCATTTATAGAAAATCTTTCATCAGCATTGGACCAGAGGGCATATTCAACTTTAGCTTTCTGTTTGAGACAATTTACACCGTTACTACCCTCAAGGATATATGGAACCTTATCATTACCTATATATAATTTTGTTTTATCACTGCTAAGACGAGCTTCAAATTCAGGAAGTTCTATCCATGTTTTGGTATCATACAAAGTTACTCTATAAACATTGCCACTTTTTTTCTCATAATCACCACCATATCGACTTTGATTTAATTTTCTAGTTATATGCAAGGAACTCTCAAAATCGATATAATCAAATTTACCTTGGGAATTAATTTTGTAGAATGTTTTGTTTCTTAAAAATCCTCCCTTTTCACTTTCTTCTTTTTCTTTTTTTGCACTTAACTCATTTCTAATATCATTTATGTCTTCAATGTTAATACCGTAGTGGTTAACTATTACATTGTTTAGAAGATTTTTTTCTTTATCGTAGGTATAAAATTTTCCAGGAATCTTCTTAGCATAAATTTCAATTAAAGCTTTAAGATCACCTTCTGAATCTTGTTCTGATAAGAAGGCTTCTTTGCTAGGGACATTATCTCCACAAAATTTTAAAAAGTTATCCAAAGCAAATTCGTTATCAAGATTACCACACCATAATTTAGAAATCCTAGTTTTGATTTTGCGATTATAATGATCCTCTTCTTTAAAACCAAAATATTTTCGCAGAGCATACTCACGACTTGCTCCTAAGTCACGCCCATTTTTTACTTTAAACTTTGGAAAGATAAATGTAAAACCATCTGTATTGGTTTTTACATCTTTATCTATATAAACTATACCTTTATCAAGGAGGAGTTTCTTTAGAGCTTCATTTTCGTCTGGAGTATTACTTTTAACACTGTATTTAGCTGGGATCAATATGTTGTCAATAGCATCAAGATTAGGTTTGAATTTTTCAATTAGTAGTTTTTCTCTTTTTGCTTTTAATTCTTTTCTAACTTCATCATCTCTATAATATCTAGTAGCAGTATTGTAAAGCGCTTTATATTTTCTTATAAATGCCGTTAAAACATCTCTTTCGTAATTAATTAAAATTTGTTTAGTAATAATTTTTTTTGAAAGTTCGAATACATTTTTTTTAAGAGTCACGAAAAATTCCTCTTGTTCTGATTTTTTTTTAATACCAGCATCTTTGAAATCTATTTTATAAAATTTTTTAAAGCTTTTAAACTCTTTCCACATATTTTGCCGATCATCTTCTTTATCATATACACTACAACCCAATTCAAAAAGATCAGGGTCTACCGTATAATTACCGATTTTAAAATAGTCATTATATTTTTCAGGAAATTCTTGTTTGAACTTTTTGATGTAGCCCGCAATTCTCGCGGTGGAACCGTTCAGAGGCTTAATTAACGCAATAATAGCTTCGTCTGGAATATCATCAGGTTCAACATATGGTTTTTCTTTTTTTATTTCTTCAATTAAAGGCTTTACAAAATATTCGTCTGTAATTGGCTCTCTAAGATATTCTGAATATCTGCTGTCATAAAAATCTTTAAAGCCTTCAAATCTAACTTTAAATCTAAGGTTTTTCATAACTTCAGGTGGTTCGTCTTTAAAGTAGTTTATTAATCTTCTATCAGAATCAATAGATGGTAAACTGTCTTGAGCATTTAAGACACTTGCTTGAAATAATAATGTAAATAATAAAAAAGTTAATTGTTTCATAATTTGTTTATTTAAAAATTAAAACTATTTAATTATTCACTAAATATCATATATTCGCATATAATGCGAATATATTTTTTTACTTTTTTTTACTTTTTTCTTATATCAATTTATGCCCAAAAGCAATTTGAGCAGATTGATAAATTTTTGTACAATACAGAAACACAACTTTTTGAAATTATAAGTAATGACAGTATCTATTATTTTGACTTGAACAAGCAATTATTGGAAACCAGTTTTTTAATGACGGATAATTTTCAAATTAAATCTATCAATCCTATAACTGGCGATAATGTTTCTTATTACCCTTCTAACCAAACAGGTGTTGTGGTAAATAAAATCTTCGAAAGAATTGATAAAACCAAGTCCAAAAGCTTTTTTATAAATAGCAGTTTCTTTATTAATAACGATACGCTGTTTCGTGTTGGAGGTTATGGATTTTGGACCAAGTATAGAGGGTTGTCTTATTTTAATATTAACGACAAAGTGTGGTATCCTTACCAATTAAATGCAGTAGATAATTCTTATCTTGGGCTATTAAACCCCAAAATTAGTAGGGTAGATAATACATCTTATGTTTTATATGCTGGCAAAACATTTGACGATAAAAACCCAATTGAAGAATATCCAAATTTTAAAGTATACGTTCTTGATTTTAAATCTAAATCTATTGTTTACAGTGGCAAGACCAAACAAATTCTAGATGGACCTAGAATAATTACCTTTCAGGACAATACTCTTATTTTAAAAAAAACAGGTATAGAAAGATTAGATTGGTCTAACAATATTGTGGAATTTTTTAATTGTAATTGGACTCATGAGGTTTCTCAAAAACATAATATTTTTTTAATAAATGACCAATTTTACTTTATTCAGGAAGTTGATGAAGAATTTATATTATCTTCTGTATTCAACAATATTGATAGTTTAATAACTCAAAAGAAAGCCCTATATGAATCAAAAAAAATGTCCAAGCTTATTTATTTGCTACTTGTTTTAATAGTTATAGGGGTATTATATTTTTTGAATAAAAAATATAATACACTATATGTACATCATAACTATTTATCATATAAAAATAAAAAGATAGGAATTAATAATTCAGAATATAAAATCCTGAAAGTATTGCACAATGAAACTAAAATTACTACGAACAATATTCATCACATATTATCTAATAAAGAACTTCACCCAAATCATATTTACAGATTAATCCCAGAAGTTATGCGTGATCTTAATAAAACCCTTGTATTATTGTTAGCAAATAATAATTTGGTTTTTTCTGTATCCAAAAATAAATTAGATCGAAGAATTAGAGAATATACTTTCAACTTAAATATTCGTATGGTATTTAAAAGTTAGATAATTAGCTAAAAAGTTTTTTATAACCCCAAAAGTTTAAAAGACTCAGATTCACCCCAAACAGTTTGATTTTATTCCTATTGGGCCCTTTTTTTGTTCCCAAGGATACATTGAAACAAGGATATTGGTTGTAGACTATGATTAATATTCAATATCTTTTAGTGTTGAGTGGGTATATGAAGTTACTAGTTCTTTTGACTCCATAAAATAAAGTTTAACACAAAATTGTTAAGCTTTATTTTGGTTACAAGGATTAACATCTGAGATGACCACAAGCTCTTTATAATTGCAGTAACCTGAATTTTAGTTGAGAAGTTTAGTATTTCTTAAAACTTTTAAGCTCTGACTTATCTAATTTTTCACTTTCTTTAACTGAATAATATTCAATCTATTTAGAATTCTCATGATGAAAAATGTTGGGTCAAACTCGTGCCAACGAACGCCTCCAAAGTTTGGGTTTCCGCTGCGCTTGTGATGGTTGTTGTGGTACGATTCACCCATCATTAAAAAATCGAACGGCAAGAAGTTTTTTGACGTGTCTTTTACCTTAAAGTTAACGTAGCCATAAATGTGAGCAAACCAATTAATAATAGCTCCGTGGATTGGGGCCATTAAAAAGGTAATTGGTAGAAAAAACCATTGCCACCATACTGTAGCAAAAAAATAGAAAAATGCAGTATATCCCAATCCCCAAAGTATTCTAGAAAGCATAGAACTTGCAAATTTATCAAAGCTTGTCCATTGAGGAACATTGGTTAAAAATCGCTCTTCAACTTCAATTTTCATCTTGTTTATATTTTGATAGGTGTTTTTGGTTTTCAACATCATCTTAAACAAGTTGTCATCGTACTTCGGCGAATGCACATCTTCAGGTGTATCAGCGTAGGCATGATGAATGCGGTGCATCACTCCGTAACCATAAGCGCTTAAATAACTACTTCCCTGAAATATCCAAGTCAGTACATAGGTTAGTTTTTCCATGCCTCTCGACATGCTAAAAGTTTGGTGCGCAGCGTATCTGTGCAAAAAGAAGGTTTGAAAGAATAATCCCCCGTACCATAGTACTAGTAAGAAAATGAAAATTGCCATAAAAGTGCGATATAATTAGATTGTGAAGTTCCTCATATCTGAAACAATTAGCTACAGAATAGTTCTACATTTTTTAAAAATAATTTTAACAATTTAAATGAAATTAATTTAGTTGCACCTGCAACTAAATACTACTTCCACTTGCCATTGAATTAGAAACTGGCTCACATGACTCTAGTTGAGATACAGCATATTTTTTTCGCATTAAACCAATTCCCATTTTAAAGGAAACAAACTTTTCTGAAACGGTGATTTTTATTTTATAGAATGTTAATGCGCAAATTAAAAATATGGAAAGCATTGAACCTTCAAAAATTAAGTTTGATTTTCCGTTTAAATATTCGCTTACAAGTAGTGCAGTAAACAAAAGCGCAGTTGGCACTAGGATGAGTATAGAAAAGGTCCCGATTTGAGTAAAGGTTTTAGTACACATCGTAAGTTTATAAAAACATTAGTCCGTCAATATTTTTTCGCCGCCTTGATAAACTGTTCTGCTTGGGATAGGAATTTTGATTCCTTCACTGTCCAGTTCATTTTTGACTGCTTCTAACTGTTCCCAAAATAATGGCCAATAATCTATGGAATCTACCCAACATCTTGCTACTACTTTCAACTCGTATTCACCAATTTCATCAAGCCAAACATCTACCGGATAGTTAGGGGCAAGTTGCGGATGTTTTTTTAATGCTCTAATAATAATGGTTCGAAGTTTTTCTAAGTCTGAGTCGAAAGAGAATTTTAATTTTAAATCTATCCTTCTATACTCTTCCATGGTTCGATTGTCCACATCGCTGTTGGATAGGTTTCCATTCGGCATGGTAATCATACGGCCATCAAAGGTTTTAACTCGAGTATATAGAATATCAATTTTTTCAACAAATCCTTCTATGTTATTCACGAAAATTAAATCGCCCACTTTAAATGGTTTAAATATTAAGATTAATAGACCTCCTGCAAAATTGGATAAACTACCTTGCAAAGCCAAACCAATAGCTATACCTGCAGCTCCGAATACGGCTAAGAAGGAGGTAGAGGTTATTCCGATAATGGAACCAATAATAAAGAAAAGAATACCGTAAAGCACAAAGATGCTTAAGCTTTCGATGAATGTTTTAAGCGACAGTTCCACCTTCGATTTAACGAGTGTTTTCTTTAGAAGCCGCATGGTCAACTTAATTACAAATATTCCAAACACCAGAGTCAAAAGGGAATACAAGACCATGGGGCCAATTTCTAGAATCAAGTTAAGTGCCTTTATTTTCAATTCTTCTAATAAATCTCTATCCATAAAATGTTTCAATTAATAGCTGTTGTTAGGTTTGACCGCAAAATTAGGCTTAAAAAAGGGGCTTAACCAATACAGCAATTTCTTAGAAAATAATTTATTTAAGCACTAGAAATGATTTAATATTTTATGTTCCAAACTGTAACTCGCTGATATGATCATTGAATAGCACTTTTTTTTGTAACCTATTTGTGTTACTAAGTTTATTAATAAAAAATACACATGACTAAAGAGGAAAAGAAAACATATCAAGGATTAATTATTAAAACAATTAACAAACTAGAAAAGCAAGGGCACACAGATATTAAAGCTGATATAGAGGGGTATAAAAATCCCACTTCCTTTAAAATGAAACAAAGAAGAATGACCATCACTCCAGACGTTGTTTCGGTTACACCAAATGGTAAAACGCACTACGTTGATTTAGGCGTGAAGTCGGAAGAGCCAATCCTCTTAAAAACAAAATGGAAGTTTTTGCAAACGCTAGCAGAAATGGAAGATAGAAGTTTTAGGGTAGTCACGCATAGAGGGCACTACAATTTTACAGACCGGTTAATCGCTGACATGAATTCTATTCAACCGGCCATGAGAATGTAAAATCGCATAATTTGAAAGATAAACATTTTAGGGTTAGGCTAGTATTACACCTTTTCTTAAAATATAAAAGCGCCTTTGGAAAAACCCAAAGGCGCTTTTGCTTTGTTAATTTTTTTCACTTAGCAGTTGAACTTGTTTCCCCCACTGCAAAAGCAGCGCTTCTTGTTCTTCAAAGTCATCTGTAAATGGTCCGCAAACAACTTCTAAAATTGTCATTTTGGTAAGTTCATTCTGTGTTACTAAAAACTTTTCGGTAAAGTTTTGATAGTCATTTTGAACGTAAAAATTTCCAAATAACATATCGGTATAAGTTGAAGTTTTTTCGCCTGTGTTTGGATAATGATAATTTACATTCGTTTGTTCTCTCCAATTGCTTTTAAACGGTTGGCTCGATTCTAGAATAGTTTGAAATGTACCTGTATTTTCAAGTTCAGTCATTGCTTCTTTTACCTCTTCAGGTGTTGCCGAAATGACAAATGAGTGGGTGAAGAACTTCGATTTTTCAATTTTATTGGCTTCTGCATCAGTTAGCAATTTTACTTCACCCAAACGAGCGCTTCCGTTACCACCGTTCAAATATCTAAACCCAACAACTGAGTCGTTATCAATATTAAGTGCTTGAATAACAATAATTATTTCTTCTCTATCAGTATATGGACTTTCGAAAGTAGCCAATTGTGGCATGGTTAGATCTAAAGTTTTGGCATTTGGAAACTTCTCCATGTCCACATAAATTAAGGAGGCTTCGCTTTTTGTTTCCTCTTCCGTTGCCATTCGCCCGTTAATAACAGGTACATTTTTCCAGTTTGCAATGTCAACAGGCGGAAACCCCCTTAAATTATCTGGACAATACCAAGCCCCGTAATTGTGACGAGGAACCTTAACCGTTTGGTAGTTTTGTTCTGAAACTTCGGTTTCCATTTCAGTAGTGTTTTTCAATACCGTTTCTTCCGTGCTACTTTGGGTACACGCTAGGCATATCATTAAACCGATTATTGAACTTACCTTTAACATTGTACTTTTCATGATTTTATTATTTAGGATTACGGTGATAAAAGTAGAGAGGCGTAAAGCAACGCTTGCTTAATGAGTGTAAATTAATGTAAATTAATGTAAATTCAATGTAATTTAATGCCGCAACAGTTTTAATACAGCATCTATTCAAATAGCTAAAGAACCTAAAAGAACAAAAAAGAGACCAAATGCCCATGGATTTCCTTTCATAACCTATAAACTATAATGCCAATGCTTTTAATCGTTCATAGAAAGGAGTGCACTCTTCCAATAAGGGGATTAAGTGTTTTGGAAAGCTTTGCTCTTTCTCTTTGTACGTCATAAATCCGGTTGAATTATGAATGTTACCGTACCAATACTTCGCCCAAACACCATCTTCTTTTCTTGGACCTTTTTCCCATTTCAGCATCGCTTCCTGAAATTCTATGCCCAAACGGTTGCACAGTTTCTTAAGTTGTCCTTCCGGATCTAACAATATCTTTTTAGAGTCGATAACTGTAAATGGAATAGAATTGCCTTCAAAGTAGTCAATCAGTTTATTGTGGTGGGAATACCCTGTGTCTTCCAAAACAGGATTTTCAATGACCGCAGCAAACGAAGGTAACATCTCCTTAGGATCTCTGGTCAACAAGATATGATGAACAGATTTCATAAAACTTCGATCTAAATCCAATAAGTGATGCGTCATTTGCTTATAAAATTGAACAGGAGCTTCTTCATTTTTTAGCATTTCTACAATTACTTTCTTCCCATCGTTTTCGTGATGCTTCAGAATTTCAGCAGCACCAGGGTGATACTCTTTCGCATTGGTATTGGCGAGATAGTGCGCGTACAAGGGTTCATCGTAGACCTTTGTGTCATTCCTTTGAGCAAAAGAATACATCATGGTGGTAGAAATGTTTCTTGGACAAGCCCACATACAAAAATGCTTAAAATCTGTCATTTATCCCTCTATTTCTTGTTGAACCAATTTGCCGTAGAGCTCAGATAATTTATTGGTCATGGAAAAGCCTTGCCGATTTTCTAGGATTCGCCCATCCACTTTGGTAACCGGTGTTACTCCTCCAAAGGAGCCGGTGACGAAACATTCGTCTGCATCATACACTTCAAACAAGGAGAAATTCTTTTGAAAAATAGGAATTCCATTCTCTTTGCATACTCGTATAATGTTACCTCTCGTAATTCCATTCATACAGTATTCCCCTGTAGAAGTCCATATTTCTCTATTTTTAACCATGAAAAAGTTGGTGGCGTTGCAAGTAGAAACAAACCCATTAACATCTAGCATAAGCGCTTCATCGTATCCTGCTTCTATCGCTTGAATTAATGCTTGCACTTCGTGTAACTTGCTGTGGCAATTGAGTCTTGGGTCTAAATAATCGGGAGAACCTCGTCTTATCGTTGACGTAAAAAGGGTGATTCCTTTTTCTTTCGTTTTCTCATCCGCTTTCTTGTATTCAGGAATAATAACCACGTTCGGCCCTGAAATGGTTAACCTCGGGTCTTGTGACGGAGTTTTTTTTATTCCCCTAGTAATCATCAAACGAACGTGCACGCCGTCATTCATGTTATTCTCGTTCAACACATCCCAAACTTGTTGCACCAATTCATTTTTCGAAAAAGGAAATTTCATGTGAACGGCCTTTGCAGATTGCCATAAACGGTCTAGATGTTCTTTTATAAAAATTAGCTTTCCCTTTTTTAGTCTAAAACCCTCCCAAATTCCATCTCCGACTAAATAACCACTGTCGAAAACTGAAATCTTTGCTTCGTTTCTTTTAAAAAATTGTCCATTTATTGAAATGATAATATTTTCATTTCTAGCATCTTCGATTGCATTGTGAGTTCCATGTAGCATAATTTTAAAGATAAGTAATCTTTGTCAGCTATGGATAATAGCGCCTATCTCTGTTAGCGAATAGAATCTTTAATTTTTAAATATACATCGCCGTTCACATAGTTGTATCGCAAGGTGTCTCCCTTTTTTTTCATTCCAATTCTGTCAATTTCTAACTTCACTTTTAATTGGTCAGACTCTTTAATAAAAGTCATTTCTTCAAGTGAAACTTCACGATAGGTTGTTTTCTCTAAATGATGAACTTGTTCTACGTAAATTGTATGCATGTCAAATTGCAAAGTATCATGGTCATATGCAATGAACAATAAATTGGAGTCTAATGGATTTATTCCAATTGACAGGGGTTTTCCTTCCAGCGTATACATCAAGTTTCTTTGGTTCTTATTTTGATATTGTTTTTTGAAATGTTTTAAATAGTCATATCCACTCACGTTTTTGATACTGTTGTTAACAGACTCAATAGAAATATTCTTATAATTCCCCCATTTGTTGTTCCATCTGTAATGGTGGGTTAACCCCATACTTTCCATTATAATTTCTTCTTCATATATCCATTGGTTACTATCTCTTGCTTGTCGAGTCATAGCATTAATGTCTTGCGAAAAATAAGGGGCAAGCATTTCGTACGTGTGGTAATCATCTAGGTATTCAATGATAGAGTAGACTTCATTATTCAACGAATCGCTTAGTAAACTGTCGTTCTTAAACTTTAACGAGGAATAAAACTTTGGGAGCGAATCTTGATTCCAAATTACCTCGTTTTGGATTTTTCCATCGACAATAATTTTATTTGTTTCTAAAATTGAAATCAATCGATTACTTTGAGATTTTTCACTCATGCTAAACATACCCCACGGACCAAACGACATTAACCCCAATATTACAGCCAAGGAAATGGGAATGAATTTGATGTTTTTTCTTTTGATAATAAAGTAGATGGCATTAATTGTTAACCAAATACCTAAGAGTAAAACAATGTATCTTTTTATGGTGAAACCATAATCTTGCAAGCGAATTAAAATAGCAACAAATAGTAATGCAATGAGCGGTAAAAGCAGGTAATAATATCCTAAAGTGAATCTTTTTATCCATAAACTTTCTTTCAGTTTACCATAAGGATAGATTAGTAAAAAGGTAAAAATACCAAGGGTGGAAACACCTGAAATTAAGTAAGAAACAATTCCTTTTGGCAAACTCCATTCTGCCACTATTTTTGCGCCGTAACTATACAGTATAAGTAAATATAATGCCAAGATTGGCAGCAATACGTACTGTGTGAAAATCTTGAGTCCTTTCGGATAATGAGTATCGCTATCCAATTCGTTGAAATCATCAGGAATACCGGCTACAAAAAACCATGTATTAAAAAAGCCAAAAATGATTATGAAAAGATCCATGAACAACTCATAATGCAAGTCAATGTCAAATAACAAGTCTAGCGCACCCAATGCCATTGCCAACCCGGCATAAAGAAAACCCGAGTAGAGTACAGAGGTTAGTATTCGAATAAACAATAACTTATTGTAGTTCCAAAAAGCATTGAGGTTTCCTTTTCTCCAATATGGTATGAAGGAAACAAGCAGGTGGGCAATAATATTATACACCGTATAGCGAATATATGGTACCGAAAAGTTATTGCTAAGTTCGGAACTGGGTAAACTCCAATAGATAAGAAACAAAATAAGGGAAGGAAGTAGAAACGCTGTTACTTTACCAAATGCACCGTAGTTTCTATTATCCACTAATACTTGAGTGCAGAAATAAGTTGGGATTCCCAAAGCGGCAATAAGAATTACATTGATGTAAGCCAGCTTATTGGTGATTTCATTATCATTTTCAAAAGCATAAACTGCTACCACAACTGCAATGAGAGAACTGATAATACTAAGAGGAAACCGCAGAAATGATGTTAGTGCTTGTGATGTTAGGTATTGAATGGAAGGTAATTTCATGGTTGGAATTTAGGCGATGAAGATAGGGGTATTGACAATAGTTTGAAAACTTAGAAGTTCCAACAAAATTGTGTGCTTCAGAAAGTTTTAGAAGAAGCAGAAAGGAAAAGTGCTTCTAGAATTTACCTCAATAAACTGATGTTGCCTGTTTTCGTTAGCACCTTATCACTAAACGTCAGCGCTTCTACAGTATAAATATAGGTTTCAATATTTTGCTCTTTTCCTTTGTAAATACCATTCCAACCAACGTTAAAGTCCGTACTTTCAAATACTAATTCTCCAAAACGGTTATAAATTTTAAAAGCAATGAGTTCCTTTAAACCCCATCCTTTGGCAAAGATTATATCATTAATTCCATCGTTATTTGGGCTGAAAGCCGAAGGCACATCTAAGGAGTATTTTTCTTCTACCTTAATTTCTACCGTATCCCTCACAGTGAAGCAACCAAATTTATCAGAAACGACCAGGTAATAGGTGGTCGTTTGCAATGGAGTGGCAATCGGGTTGGGGCAGTCGGTGCAGCTCAAGCCCTCGGGAGGGGTCCAACTGTAAGAATATCCACTTCCAGCATTGGCATTCAATTGATAGCTTTCTCCAATAATAAGGGTACTGTCTAATAGTATAAAGGAATTGGGCGGTTGAATTACTTCAACAAAAATGCTTGCTGTATCAAAACAAGTAGTTGGATTACTAACGCGAACTGAATATCGGGTATTTGTTTGAGGACTAACAATGGGGTTTGAAACATTTATGTTGTCAATAAAGGTATTCGGTGACCACAAATAAGAAGCTCCGCCAGAGGCAGTAAGTTGAACAGACTGACCAATGCAAATTCCTGTGTCACTGCTTACCAATGCTACCGGTCTTTCGAAAACATCAAGTTGTTGTATAGCGGTATCAATGCAACCTACTGCTGAAGTTATTGCCAATTGGATGAAGAAATTGCCTGGAGTGTTGTATTGAACCGTCTCTTGTGTTTGCGTCGAGGTAAACCCCATACCTTGCCCAAAGTTCCAGCTAAAGCTATTGGCATTAATTGAGGTACTAATAAAGGTAGATTCAAATGGTACACATCCAGTATCATTTGTCATGGTAAAGTCTGCTAAAACATTAGAAATTTGAATGGAATCCGTTATAGGCACAGTGCAGGTGCCACTTGCATCACTTAAAATGAGACTCACATATATTTTACCAATTTTTCGGTAAGCATGTGTTGCAGTTGTTCCTCCTGATTGCGTGGTTCCATCTCCAAAATCCCAAACGTAACTGTCTACATTGTTTTGGCTGTCTAACGTGAAGGTGAAAAGGTCATTGACACAACCTTCATTTTTATCGATTGAAAAGCTTGCTTCTGGTCCATTGGTTTGAATGTATTGCGCTTTAGATACACTGTCAACACAGCCATTAGCTGTTTCCACTGCTAAGGATACATCGAACTTTCCTACGTTTTCGAAAATAAAACGCGGATCCTCTAAAACAGAGAAGTTCGACCCAATTCTCCAAAACCAGTTCACGATATTACCCTTTGAGGTGTCTTGAAATTGAACTTCAAGTGGATAACAAGTCGAGATGAGTGTGTCACCTGTGAAGCCAGCCACCGGATTAGCTTCTACTCGAAATGTAACGGAATCGAATAAGATGCATCCATTGTTATTGTCTCCTCTTAACTTAATGCTAAAAACCCCCGCCGAATCAAAGGTGTGAAACACGGAATCTTGATTGGAAACTAGAGAATCTCCATCACCAAAATCCCAAATAAACGAATTGTTAAGGTCTGTGGATGTATTTCGAAAAAGAATCGTTCTACCAGCACAAATATTTCTATTCGAAATGGTTCTGATAGAGACATCGAAAGGTTGAAGATTATCAAAATTAGGTAATATAACAGTATCGCTGCATCCAAACTCATTTTCAGTATAAAGCGTAATTGATTTACTTCCTGCTGTTGTATACCGGTAGTTGGTATCAATTGTAAACAAGGTATCTCCATCTTGCATTAAAAACAAGGTATCTCCTGCTCCCATTATGAAGTAACTTTTAGTTGCGATGGTATCAAAAACACTAGTGTTGGTCAAATTAATGTCAAGGGGTAAACAATTGCCGAGCAGGTTGTAATTAAAACTAGCTTGTGGTTTTGAAACATAGAAGTCTCTGAATCGCTCATATTCGCATCCTACTTGGTCTTTTCCTTTGTAGCCAATTCTGTAAACTCCTCGTTGGTTGAAGGTATAATTAAAAGAATCTCGTTCACTAACCGGCAGGCCATCTACGGTCCAAACCAGGCTGTCTAGTTTAACAAGGCTGTTTTGCCAAATCAGATTTTCTTCTCCTAAACAGAAGTTCGATTTACTAGGGCGGATTATCGGAGGAATTACCTCTGCTAAGCGGATCTCAACAGTATCTGAGACAGGCGCACAGCCATTTGAATCATTGTAAACTGTAAAAATGTATTGTTGCGTTTTTAATGAATCGTATGTATGACTTGTTATTAAATTCGTTGTATCAAGGATGCTGGAGTCACCAAAGTCCCAAGAAAATCGAGTTGCATCAATTATTGTTGCTGAAAAATTTACTAGATTTCGATTGATACAATTCGAAGAAAATTCTGAGGATTGAATAATGGGTCCTTTCACGTAAAACGCACTGTCGATAAAGATTACAGAGTCACAACCGTTATACCCTTGCCTTACTTTTAAACTATAATAGCCTGTGTCTTTAAATAAGGTAAAAGGTACTGTATCTCTTAAACCATCCGGAGCAATAGAGTCTTTTCTATTTGTAGCTAAGTTTTCAATGATATAGGCGATTGAATTTGGAGTTGAGTCATTTGGGTTAATGTTTGCGACAAAGAAAGAATCTGCATAACACACTTCTCTGGGGAAGTAGGTTACAATCGGCGCAATTTTACTTCCCAAATTAATGGCTATATACGTTGAAATTCTGCACCCTTCCGCACTTACAACCGAGAGATTAACTAATCTCAAGCTATCGTCAGTTATTATTAAATCTTGCGGTGGATTAGAACCTGCATATGTGCTACTGTCAGGAAAGGTCCAAGTGTAAATATAATTTGTCGCTTGGCTCGGAGCGAATAGTAGGGAGTTTAATCCAATACTATCAGGGTAACAACCTAAAACTACCCCTCCATAGGGATTTATATTATCATCTGTAATGAATACTAATGTTGTATCGAATACTCTGTGATCAGTTTTTAAAAGAGTATCCTTGCATCCATTGGGACTTGTTACTATTAAAACGTCGGAAAATCTTCCTTCTCTAGATCCGTAATAGTGAATCGGGTTTTGTGCAGTGTCACTTTTAAATAATTGAGGGATATCGTTTGTATCGGATAATCCTATACTCCAGTCCCATTGAACCGCGTTGTACGACTGATCAATGAATACTACTGAATCTCCTCTGTTGCATTTAAATGTATCTACGACAAAATCTGCAATAACTTTTTCAATTGTAATGGTATCCGTTTGAATATCCGTACAACCCGGAGCAAATACTCTAAGCGTAATAATAAATGTACCTGAATCGTTGTATGCTTTTAGCGGCAATCGAGAAACAGAACCTGTACTGTCTCCAAAATCCCATAAATAGGAATCTGCATCACTGGAATTATTGATAAAAGGTAAAGGCACACCAACACAAAAGGTATCCCCATTGAGAGTGAAGTCGGCGTTAGGCTGTCGAAGTCGAATATAATTTACTTCAGTTTTTGTGCTGGTACAACTAGGGTCAGTAACTGTTAAGGAAACCGTGTAAGCTCCAAAACCATTGTACGAATGTGTTGGATTCTCTTGTGTTGACGTGGTATTATCGCCAAAATCCCACAAGTAGGTCAGGTTAACTCCAGTTGAGCGATTGACGAAATTCACGGTTAGTGTGTCGGAGCAAGTTGATCTTGGACTGGTGGTTGTAAAAGCAGCAATTGGTGAAGGAGTTACATTAATTGGCCCAAGTAAAATCGTACTGGTGCAACCATTCGTATCAACAACTTGCAAACTCGGAGAAAAATTACCTTGAACTTGATAGGTGTGGGTGACACTAGTATTATTCGGAGCTTGACTACCATCTTTAAAATCCCAACTGTAACTCGTAATTGGACCGTCGCCTAGGGTAGTGGTAGAATTGAAATTGACAGTGAGTGGAGAACAACCTCCGTTCGGTGTAAAAGTAAAATTAGCTGTAGGATTTCTATAAACCTGAATGTAACCGGTTTTGGTTATTGTTTGGTTGACAGTTCCATCACTTACTGTTAAAGTTACCGTGTAGCTACCAGGAGAGGTGTAGCTGGCGGATGGGTTTTGTAAGGTGGAATTGTTTTGATTTCCAAAAGACCAAGACCAAGTGGTAATTGACGGACTTCCTGTTGGCGTAAATTGAACATTAGAAAGTGAACCACAGCCTTCAGTAATGTTTGCACTGAAATCGGCATTTAATTGAGCTGAAGTACTAAATCCGAAAGTCAGAAAAATATAAATGGAGAGTAGTTGTTTCAAATTTATTCGCACTGATTAACGGTTAATTAGTTTTCTCTTACTTTTACGTCTCATGTCAAAAATAAGGCTAAGCATCTGTTTTTTAGTGTTTCTTTCGGTATTTACGACAGATACTTATTCACAAGACGTACATTTCTCACAAAGGTTGGTTGGAGATCGTCAGCTTAATCCAAGTTTTACAAACCGATTCGAAGGTAACTTTCAGGTTATTTCTGCTTATCGTCAGCAATGGCAGTCTGTTGGAGTACCTTTTACTACAGGAAGCTTTTTTTTTACTAAAAAATTTAAAACTTCAATTCCCGTGTTAGAATGGTTTGCTGGCGTGGCTTATGCAAACGATCAAAGTGGAGATGCAAAATTGATGATGAATCAATTTCAATTGAATGCAGGAGCGTCTTACCGATACTCAAAGCATAAGTTTACACTTGCTATCCAAAATGGTTGGGTGGCAAAATCTTTCAATCAAAGCGGTTTAAGTTTTCCTTCACAATACGACCGAAATACGGGTGGGTTTAATGAAAGTTTGAGCAGTGGAGAGGTTTTTGCAGGAGAAAACACGTCCTACTATGACTTATCTATTGGAGCCATGTGGGAAACTGAATTTGGTAACGATTGGAAATTGACTTCTGGTTTGTCAATGAATCATTTAATTGAACCAAAAGAAAGTTTTTTTGACCAAAGTAATCAGAAGAATAGAGGAGTAGGAGGTCAATTTTTATTAGAGAAGCAACTTAATGAAAAGTTAAATTTACATCCATACATGAGCTACTATTGGGCGAGAGGAGCATCGGAAATGTTGCTAGGCTCTGCTGTTTCATTTCCATTAGAAGGGTTTAAGAAAATTGATGAGTTAAAACCTTTTCTTTATTTACGTACTGGTTTTGATAGAATAACTGATGCATTTGTCATCGGAAGTAGGGCTAGTTTTAGCAAATTTGACCTGGGACTCTCATACGATATTAATATTTCTGAATTAGAATTAGCATCTAACTACCAAGGTGGTTTTGAACTGTCTTTAATTTTTACTGCTAAAAATCCTAAACTTAAAAACATCCGTATTCCTTGTGAGCGTTATTAGAACTACTTTTATTTTAACAGCTTTACTGTGGTCACTGTTTGGGTTTTCTCAAATAGATAAAAAACAGCACTCTCCTAGTAAGTTGAAAAAACTTGGCCAAGCTGCAGAATATATTAAGGACTGGGAAAGTGCTGCTGAATACTATACGTTGTACTTAGACAAGAAGTCAACAGATTATAAAATAGCGTATCATTTAGCTGAGGTGCAACGCAAAGGGGGGAGTTATGCTGCTGCTCAAAAAAATTACCAAACTGTATTTGAAAAGGAAAAAGATAAGTTTCCGTTAGCGGGTTTTCATTATGCCAAAATGTTAGCAGCCAATGGAAAGTGTAAAGAAGCGTTACCGATATTAAAGCAGTTTAGAAAGGATTATCGCGGCGAAAAAGAAGATAAAACCTACTTGCGCTTAGCTAAATTTACCGCAGAAGCTTGCGAAGATCTAAGTACAAATACGATTTCAAACTATCAAATTAAGGCTCTTTCCGAGGGCATAAATGGAAGTCACATTGAAGGTGCTCCTATTTATTTGGATAATGAAACGATACTGTATAATTCACTAAAAACAAAAGGTAAAGAAGTTTTTAACGTAGAGGAAGATGAGATACCAAAACGCAAATTTTATGTCGCTGAAAAGGATTATGGAGTTTGGGAACACAAAAGTGAATGGCAACAAACAGAGCTTTATTTACAATATGAAATTGCAAACGGAGCGTTCAACGCTGAAGGAAATCGTTTTTATTTTTCTGCTTGCGAATTGAACAGTCTAGGAGTAATGGCCTGTGATATTTATGTGATGCAAAAAGAAGCGGGAGAATGGAAGCCAGCTAAAAAACTTCCTGCTCTTGTCAATTCACCTGTATATACTGAAACACAGGTTGCTGTTGGGTTGGATGAGAAAGACCGTGAAACAATCTATTTCGTATCGGACCGAAAAGAAGGTAAAGGTGGCTTGGACATTTGGTACACTATCTATGACGCAGATAAAGACAAGTATAAGTCTGTGCGGAATTGTGGATCAAAGATTAATTCTGTAGGAGATGAGATGACTCCTTTTTATCAGCCCTTAAATCGCACATTATATTTCAGCAGCGACGGTCGTCCAAATTATGGGGGCTTGGATATTTTTAAGTCAAATGGTACAAGAACGAAATGGACGGAACCCGAAAACATAGGCAATGAAATAAATACTGCTGCAGATGAATTGTATTATGTGGAGAGTAAAAGAGGAGGAGAGGGAATTTTTGCAAGTAACCGTTTAAAGCCTGGAGGAGAAGATAAATTTTGTTGCGATGATTTGTATGAATTTAAAGATATAAATCGAATTCAAATTATGGTATCTGGAGCGATGGTTGATAAAATGAAAACCGGCAGTGATCGTTACATGGAGGGTGTTCAAATTAAATTGTATAGAAAAGACCCAAAAACTGGAGAGGAAGCTCTAGTTCAAACGGCGAAGACGAAAGCAGATGGAAAGTATCAGTTTCAATTAGAACCGGACCAATTTTATACGTTAAAAACGGAAAAGGTTGGTTTTTTAATTCAGGAACATGATATCATAACAACTGGAATAGAAAGAAGCCGAAGGTACATCAAAAACTTCGCGTTGGAATACTATTTTGGGAGAAGTATTGTGGTAGAGAACATCTATTATGAGTTTGATAAAGCGGTATTGACAGAGGCTTCAAAGATTACGATTGACACCACTATTTATGAAATTTTAGTGGAGAATCCACACATTATTATTGAGTTAAGCTCACATACTGATAGCGAAGGCACAGATGAGTACAATGAAGATTTATCTCAACGCAGGGCTGAAAGTGTGGTCAACTATTTGATTCAAAAAGGAGTTCCCAAAAAGCGATTAACTCCTAAAGGATACGGAGAAAGTAAACCGAGAGTGCCTAATAAAAATGCCGACGGTAGTGATAATCCAGAAGGTCGAGCAAAAAACCGAAGAACCGAGTTTAAAGTGATCGGAGAGATGGACGTTGAAGTAAATTATAAGGAGTAGTTAGTCGTTCTGGTCTGAATAATACTATTTATTTCTTTTTTTTGGTTGAGATTAGTCTCTTTTGTTAATTTTATTTTCACGCATGATCATGAAGAACTGAACACTTATATTCTAATTTGTTTCGTAAATGATATTATAGCCGCCACTTTTTTGTACTCCCATGTTTTCATCCAAAACGACGTTTGCTTTAAAATTGACTGCCCATTTGTCGTTATTAAACGATTCTCTAGTGATTGCACTAATTAAATAAAGGTTTTAATGAGAATGTATCGCATCAGGTAGTTTTTTCAGTTAGCCACCTTTCCAGTTTTGGCGGCGTGTACTGTTTCATCTTTTGGATTAAGATGTCAATTTCATTCTCGATTACGAGCGTATCAAAATGCTCTTTTTTAAGCAAGCCTTCATAAACCATGTGCTCCATTTGAGCTACTAGGTGATTGTAATAGCCGTTTACATTAAGAATAGCAGTTGGGTTGAGATGAAGACCTAACTGACCCCATGTAGCCATTTCGAATAGTTCTTCAAATGTTCCAAACCCGCCAGGAATTGTGATATTTCCATCACTCAATTGATTCATTTTAAGCTTACGCTCGTGCATTGAATCAACCATAATTAACTCTGAAAGGTCAAGGGCTGCAATTTCTCTTTTATTTAGAAACTGAGGAAGTACCCCAATTACCTCGCCACCTTCAGACAAGGCACCTTTAGCGACAGCACCCATGCAACCTATGGAAGCACCGCCATAAACTAAACCAATGTTGTTTTTAGCTAACGCAGCTCCAACTTCAAAAGCCTTCTCCATGTAAATGGGGTCATTACCTTCTGAAGAGGCACAAAATACAGATAATCGTTTCATTCTTAAGATTTGCTGGCGAAAATATGTTTTTCCTTGCAGGTATTAGGGTTCTTAACTTCCATTAACTTTTTTTCAAGGAGTTATCAAATACCCTTGTTAGGCTTAATTTCATAGTAAACACAATCAACCAAATCCTCGTACTCCTTTAATTGCGAATGTTTAAAATCCGCCACTTTATTCATTGCAATTTTTCTCATTATCTGAATCGAATTGAGATTAGTCTTAGGTGCGATTGAAACAATTCGATCTAATTTTAACTTGTTAAACGCAAATTGCAAACATCTTCTTGCGCCTTCAGTAGCATAACCTTTACCCTCAAAACTCTTTGGCTAATCGCCATCCAATATCGATGCAAGGAGTAAATTTCGCCTCAAAATCTTTATCCGAAATTCCAATCATCCCTATCAGTCTCCCACTTCCTAATTCGTCAACTGCAAAATAACAATAACCTTTTTCGTTGTATTTCGCAATCTGCTTTTCCATGCTTTGAAGACTTTTTTTTGCGCTTAAAGTCGAAGGAAAATAACGCATTACAAGTGGGTCTGCATTCATGGATGTAAAGTCAGTTAAGTCTGAAATTTGCCAATTTCTAAACCCTAGTTTTGCAGACTTAAACAAGTATAACGCTACAGCCATTATATGCTAGTTTTTAAGAAGTATCAATTTTTTACTCAAATTGCCAAATTGAACAAAGCAGATCTTTACACTTTTCGGTATAACATTTAAATAATTGTGAAATTTGAGAAATAAAATTTTATACCCCTAGTAAAAAAAGTTAATACTGCGAGTTGTTTGTAATTAATTTATAGTGTTTTCAATGCTTCTAGCACCTTTTTTCCTCGATTTAAAACACCCGCACTTTCATTTCGTTCAAGTTCCAATTGAATAACCGGAATCACTTCATGTTTAAATTCTGGAAAATGGTCACAAATATTATTCAATACATTCATGCTAAATGCTTTTACTGCAATGGGTTCATTTTTAGAAACTATGTTCTGGAGGCAGTGGTCAAATACAACTGAAACTTTTTCTTCAGGAATTTCAACAAATTGCAAAATGCGAATAATATTCCTTTTGATAGCGATATGAAAGGTTTCCGTTAGTAAATGGTCAATCAATTGGTGAGTAAAAGGCATGATTAGCTCAGGGGAATTATCAAAAACGGCAGATACAACCATAGCCGCTCTTTGACTTACTTGGTATTCATTCGCAAAAAAGCAGTTCATCAACTGTGCTAATTTTCGCTCGTTAGTTCCAATATATTTTCGAATTCGATCTGTGTTTTTTTTGGAGTGTTCCGTAAGAAGTTGAGCTTTGATCTGCATTAATTTTGAAGCCTTTTAGCCTTTCGAAAGTATTCTTGTGCATCTGCTGTTCTCCCCAGATTTTGGTAAGTCATTCCTACCATTTGATAATAATTTGGTTCACTCGGATTCAAAGCAATTGCTTTTTTGAAGAAACGTATAGCACCCTCATAATCACCTAAAGTTCCAAGAGTGGAGGCATAGTTGGCAAGTCCGTCAATGTGGTTAGGATTGATTTGCAGCGTTCGTTCATAACTGCTTTTTGCTTGCTGATACCGTTGGGTATTGAAATACAAACTTCCAAGGTTAGAGAACGCAGTGGCATTTGCAGGGTTTAATTGTGTTGCTTTTAAATAGTTTTTTTCAGCATTCTTAAAGTCATTCATTCTAAAATAGGCCAGACCAACATCTGCATATGCTTCGGAGTAGTTGGGATGAATTGTTATGGCTTTTTCAAAAGCTACAATAGCTTCTTTTAAATAACCAATCTTCTCATTCTGTGTTTTTGCATTTAACGCTTGGGTTTTCATGACTGCCAGTCCGTGGTGGTATTGACAGCGAGCGCTCTTACTACAGTTTTCAACATCAGTACTGTATAAGGTAAAGTTATCTTTCCAGTCTTTATTTCGGTCTACCGTTTTAAAAGCGTACAACCCTAATACGACGGTCCCGACCATAATTAACTTTGATTGGTTTTTAAACGTAAGTGGCGCTGAGCGTTTGCCGAGCAATTGTATTAGTAAATAAGCACAGCAGATAGAAAAACCAAGCGAAGGAATAAATAACAAGCGCTCTCCAAAGGCTGTTCCAATAGTTAGGAATAGGTTGGTATACAACGAAAAATTGATGAGAAAGAACAGAAGGCCAAAGGCTAAGACTTTATTTGTTTTCCAAGACTTAATTATCAGAAAAACGATCCCAACGTACACAAATAAACTAATCCAAGAAAAAGGGTTTGAAAGCCCATTCAGTTCGATTTGACTCATGCTGTAATCGTTCATTAATGGATGTGGAATAACCAATTTGTAGATATACAAACCCATTATTTTTAATGCGGTTGAAAGTTTGATAACGATATTCGGGGCTGTGACTAACACATTATCAAGTCCAGCAATTTCAGGATTGATAAAACCTCCTAGTACTTTTGTGCGGGCAACAATATAAACGACGGTTGGTACAAGGTATAATGAGCTTATTTTAATTGCCCTTTTAAAGGGTACTTCTAAAAGTAAAACAAGCATAAATGGAATCGTGAGAACCAAAGTTAAAGTGCTTTCTTTTGCGAAGTAGGATAGGGCAATTAAAAAGATACTGGAAAACAAATACCACCCATTGCTATTTGATATATACTTTATTAAAAATAGGTATGCGCCAATGGAAAGATTGAAAACGATTATATCATCTGCACTCTTGATATTTGCGACTACTTCAGTATGAATAGGGTGTGCAATAAAAAGTAAGGACGTCAAAAATGCAAGTAACCAATTGGCTTGTCCAAACAGTTCAATGAGCAAAATAAATATGAGCACCGCTAGAAAGCTATATAACAATAAGTTGATTAGGTGGGCAAATTGAGGTTGGTCTGGCGCCAATTCCCATTGGAGTGCAAAAAGAGTTAAACTTACCGGACGAAAGATGGTTGGCTGTTGGTAACCAAAACCATAATGATAATGAGTTTTCCAAATTGTAGGTATTCCTTCCCAACCTTTTTGAACTATGAAATTATCCTTGATTGCAGTGTAGTCATCAAGAACATATTCATGTTGTAGAGTGTTAACATACAATAAGAAACTAAAAATAAAAAGTACAAAAATTGAGCGTTTATTACCCTTCATGGTTGCAATTATAACCAATGTACTGTTGAAACATCGTCAAAATGAGTTAATATTTTAGCTCTTTGTTCGTAAATTTGAATTTTAATTACAAATATGGAAAAAGTAAAACCTATTCGATTCGTAAACCCAAGCCAATCTGAATTTGTTAAAACACTAAGGAAAAGAGTTGACAATTATTTCAAGGAAAAAAACATTCCTAAGACGGGAGGATTAAAATTCAAAATAAAAGCGGTGATGATGCTAGCATTGTACACAGCGCCTTATTTTGTGCTTCTTTCGGGCATAGTTACAAATAGTTTAATTCAATTTGGCTTATGTGTTTTAATGGGGTTGGGCATGGCAGGAATTGGCCTGAGTGTTATGCATGATGCAAACCACGGAAGTGCTTCACGTAAAAAATGGTTAAATAAGTTTTTAGGCTTCTCTATTAACTTTTTAGGTGGAAACATCAATAACTGGAAGGCTCAGCACAACATCCTGCACCATTCGTTTACAAATATTGAAGGTCATGATGAAGATTTAAATGCCGGTCCGGTATTGCGATTTTCCCCTAACTCTAAAAAACTTAAAATGCACAAGTATCAACATATTTATGCATGGTTTTTATATAGTTTAATGACGCTTTCTTGGACGTTTCAAAAAGACTTTGGTGATATTGTGCGCTATGAAAAAATTGGCTTATTGAAGCAGTTGAAGACAACCTTGAAAAAAGAAATGACCTTAATAATAGTAACAAGAATCGTTTACTTTATCTACATGTTAGTAATTCCTTTTCTTGTGATGGACGTAGCGTGGTGGCAATTAATAATCGGATTTTTGACCGTGCACTTTGTAGCAGGTTTCACATTAGCTGCCATCTTTCAATTGGCACACGTAATGGAAGAGTTAGAGTATCCTGTTCCCGCTGAAGGAAGTATCTTAAATCAGTGGGCGGTGCACCAATTGAATACTACATTAAACTTCGCAGGAAAGGATAAGTTGCTTTCGTGGTATGTTGGAGGTTTAAATTACCAAGTTGAGCACCATTTGTTTCCAAATATCAGTCACGTGCATTATTCTAAAATAGCACCTATAGTCGAGAGAACAGCAAAAGAATTTAATGTTCCTTATCATAATGTCTCTTCTTTTAGATCGGCTTTGGCACAGCATGGCAGAATGTTATACAGGTTAGGTCACCAAGAGGTATAAGACACATGTTCTATTTGAAAAGGCGAAAACATCTGTTTTCGCCTTTTTTATTGAGTTGAAACCATGACCGAATCGCGAATGAAAAAAATGCGTTAAATAAGGTTGATAAAAGGAGAAATTTCGTCTTTTTTGGTGTTGAGCAATCGATTAATTTGTTGGTCTTAATTCTATTTCAATCTTTCGCATGTAAATTTTAGGGTCATTCGTAATTAACAGCAATTCAATTGTTTTAGGTCCATCAAAGCCAGTCGTATTAACTTCTACAACAATTCGTTCCGAAATATTTTTAGGGATATACTTTATGGGATTAGTTCTCACAACTTTTTCGTCGGCAATTATTTGATAAATTTTTAATGTATCATTTCCCGTATTTTTTAGTAAAAAGCCTCTTTTAACTACAGAACCCTTTTGATATATAGCCAAGAATTTATCCTTCGGAATATCTAATTTTGGTTGCTCTGTTTTGTTCAATTGTGAGTTACTTGAGCTTTTTAAAGCAATAATTTCAATTTTACGCTCCAATGCTGCATCGGCGCTGTAGATTGCTGCAAGTTTATTGTCTTCTTCCTGAATTTTAGAAACAGCATAGTCGCCTAATGGAAGTTTCCGAATTATCAGCATCTCTGAATTTAAATATTGACCGATAGCCCCTTCTTCTGCAGACTTTAAATAGTTAATTAAACTTTCAATTCTTCTAGAGGCCAATTTAAAGTTGTACTCAGAGGTCGACAGCGAACTCGCGTAACCACGGACAGCCAATTCAATCTGATTTCCTTTTTCAAGTTCTTTGAGTAAAAGTGGGGTGATCTCCTCTAATTGCTCCTGACCAAATGCAACCTTGTCTTCAAAAAACTGATTCAATGCATACCTTTCCTTTTGTTGCTCAGACGAGGATAACGTTTTGGTGTACATCTTTTCATATTCATCTTGCAATTCAAAATATTGCTCAGCAAGATTAATAAAGTTGCTATTGGTGCTGGTATCACTCGAACTGGCTCTTGGACTATCATTATGAAAGTACAGGGATAATGGAAGAAACTTATTTAACTCCTCTTCATTTATCTTAGTTTTCACTAAGTTCAATTTATCTAGTTTATCTTCATCGTTCATCAGTTTGCGCTCGTAGGTTAGCTCAAACAAATCATTACAGCAATTCACTTCGCTGTCCACATTGCCTTCAGTTCGATTGGAACTTAGAATGGCCATTTCTTCATAAGGAAAGAAATAATAATCATGGTAACTGCTATTTATTGGTCTGCCTAAGTTTCGCGGTGTTTTGAAGTTTATGCCTTGCTTTTCACTTTTAAAAATGTCATATCCCCCATAGCCTGTGTGCCAATTAGAACTAAAAAACAATTGATGACTTTTTACATCAAAGAATGGTGTTATTTCATGATCAGGGGAGTTCACCGTATTACCAACATTTACAGGCTGCCCAAAACCAAACCCCTCTTTCTTTGACCTCCAAATATCAAATCCTCCGAATCCCTGTTCACGATCTGAGACAAAATAAAGAATCGTGTCATTTTGTTCGACTACTACATGGGGTTGGGTGTTATTGCTAACGGTATTGTTGATGTTTTTATTTAATTTCTTTACTTGCAATATTTTATTGCCTTTCACTTTCCCTCGATAAATCTCACAGTTAAAATTTGTATCGCAGGCTGTAAAAAATAGATTAGCTCCAATAAAACTAGGGTTTGAGATGTGCTTATTTCTTAGCAGCCCTGCATCGCGGTTATTAAACTGAAGCACTTCTATTTTAACCCTTTTGGTCGCATCTGTATAGTAAATTTTAGAATAGTAGTCTTTATCTAAAATTACGTTTCCTGGTCCCATACTGTCTCCAACCAAAGCAGCGAAATAGATATTCCCTTCATAAACTTGTGCGCCAAATTCGGAAAAAGAGGAGTTTACTTGTTCGCCTAATGAATTAAGAACTTCCGTATTTTCTGTCTGTTTGTTTGCCCAGCTATTAGCTTCTTTACTAATACTAACTCTTTGGTACATGAATCCTTTCCGGTCTCGACGATAAGGAGTTAAGGCATAGTTGTAATATTTTCGGGCATTGCGATAATCTCCAGCTAAACGGTATGACTCCGCTAACAAGTATCCTAATTCTTCTATGCTTTTTTTGTCATCTAACGACCTTGCTTTTTTCAAATAGATGCTTGCTTCTTTTGGATTGTTAACAGCAAGTAAAGTTTTGCCATAACCGTATAGCACTTCTAAATTAATAGAGTCTATCTTCATAGCTCTTTCGTACTCAAACAAAGCTCCAAAATAATCTCCTTTATCATACCTTTTTTCAGCTGCTTCAACAGTTGCATCTGCAGCTTGTCCAAAACTAAATTTAAAGCAAAAGCAGAGCAAAATGAGAAGAAAAGTTGCTCTTACATATAATTTGGACATATTTTGTATCGTCTAAGATTAGGAATGTATTTTTTGAAAATGCAGGTAAGTGAGATTTCTAGTCCACCTCGGCGGTTAGAGGCTGTGCGCAGTTCTGAATAATTTACATCATAACTTAAACCTAAATTCCAATTTTCGTAATCAATGCCGGTAGTGAAGATAAACGCATCTCCGGTCCTTAAAAACAGCCCACCGTATAAATTGCTAAATATGCTTTGACCCTCAAAGCGATATTGTACCTCTGACCCGATAACGAACTCTTTATACTTGTCTTGGCGGCTCCATAGAAGAGAAGGCAGTATACTCAGCTTTTCTGCTAGTTGAAATTGAGTTAAAGCGTATAAGCTTGTTCGAATATCAAGATTAGCAGCTTGATTAGCAAAGCTTAAATTAGGATTGTTTAGGTTAAATGCAGAAAGGCCAATTTCAATCTTATCGGTTGCAGAAAGTCGATGTTCTAACCCAAAACCAGTTCCTAAATTTAAATGCGTCAAGCTGTTTCGGTCAAAATTTTCACCATTCGAAAGGTTCGGATCAAAAGCTCTACCGGTATATTGGTTATCGTATGTGAACTTGTTAAAATCTACAGATCGATTTGAAAAACCGATTAATAATCCTGTTTTAATAATCCAAGTAGAATCTCGGTCTACTTTTATGTGATAGCCTATGTTACTATTGACAGTTGTAGTTTTAAGTCCTCCTACTCCTGCTTCATCATTAATGAACACCAGGCCTAACTTTAGGTCTGGTAATTTAATAATCGGGTGGCTAGCATCAATCGCTGCTGAAAACGTTCGATATGGCTCAGATATAGATGCCCATTGATTTCGAAAATTCCCGTTGAAACGATAGTCTCCGTTAAAGCTGCCTGTGAGTGCAGGGTTTAAATTTTGGAATGACCGGCCGAATTGAGAGAAATGAATGTCTTGCCCAAATAAGTTACAGGTTAGGAACACCATAAGTATATATGAAAGGAACTTCCGCATTATTTTAGAAGCGTAATATTTCCTTTGTCAATAAACTCTTGCCCGTCAAAGCAAATGGCTTTCACCTGGTAAACGAAAACTCCCGGATCAACTTTTTTACCTTGGTATGTGCCGTCCCAACCTTTATTAATTTCGGTCGTTTCAAAAACCATTTCGCCCCATCGGTTGAAGAGCTGAAACTCTAGTTCCCTAATGTTTGCTCCACGCACGAATAAAATATCATTGGTTAAATCACCATTTGGGGAAAATGCTGTGGGAATAAATATATCGGGTTCAGCACAATTTACTTCAAATACTCTTAACCTCTTCAAAGCAACAACCTCACAACCCGTATTCAAATCTGTTATGGTTACTCGATAGGTGGTGGTGGAGCTTAGCGTTGCATTTGGGTTTGGACTATTTAGGTTGTCTAAGTTGTTTGCAGGCTCCCATTCATACGTCAAATTACTTCCGTTTCTGTTGGTAGATAGCTTTGTTTCTTGACCTTTAAATAACGAGTCAGTTCCAAAGATAATAGCGTCATCAAATGCTGGTAAATTTACTTCAACTTCTACTGTATCAAAATCTTCACACCCAGTTAAACTTCGAGTGTACAAATAATAGAATTGATTGCTTTGGGGTGCAATTACGGCCGTTATTAAATTATCTCCGCTAATAATGCTGTCTTTTGGTGTCCAAGAATATTCGAGTGGACTCGAGGCTGAAACAACGATAGCATTCAAAGAAATAGTATCGTAAATACAGAAGCTTTCAAAATCGTTAACATCTATCGATAACTCTTCAATTTCAACTTGAATTGTATCCAAATCTTCACAAATAAAGTTTTTACCTTGAATGAAGTAGTTGGTTGTTACATCGGGTGCGACTTTTATTGTGCTGTCGTTGCCAACAGAAAAGGGAAAAGAAAAATCTGGATTAAGCGACCACGTGTATTTGGTGGCAGTTCCGTTGCTGTTGCTCGTAAGAATTACTGAGTCTCCTTGGCACAATAAAGTATCGGGAATGTTTTGTAATTCCACCGCTTCAAAAATACTGATGGTCCTTATAATCGAGTCTACACGATTGCAACGTTGATTAGAGGCTAGCAGTTTAACATTGTAATTTCCTTCTTGATTAAATACTAGAAGCGGGGTAGGGTCGTTTCTGAATATGCTACCATTGTTCACAATAATTTGGAACGAATCTTCTCCCACAACATTAGCTTGTACGGGTTCCAAGTGAGGAATACATGCCGAATCCGTTATGGCATTTAAATCAAGCGAGTAATTAATGTATTGGACCAGAAGGCTGTCTGTCGCTTCACAAAAGTCATTACTCAGCTTAATGTAATACATTGCGGAATCATTTTGATTAATGCTGAAGGAATTCACGGTAGGTGCGCTATTCAATGTATTTGTAAAGTCGCTATCAGAGCTATACTGGTAACTTGTAATTGTACCGGAAGAAGGAACCGAAATAGTAAAATTACCTGTTCCGCAGAATAGTGTATCTAATGGACTATTGATCTGTAAGTCATTTGTTATTACTTGAACATTGAAGGGGATAGAATCTTTGATCTGACACAATAAGTTTTCATAAATAAAATAAGAAGAATAATTTCCCGGCGTAGGATACAAGAATTGAGGATTCAGATTAGTGTTTCTAGTGCCATTACCAAAAACCCATTCAAAACTGTCAGCATTGGTAACATTTGCATTGAATTGAATTGGTGTTCCTTCACATACGGTATTTGCCGATACTGAAGCACTAGCTGTAGTTGGGCTGTAAAATATACGAATAGAATCTATCTTTTCACAAGCATTTCTTGCAGGATCTGAAGCTTGCACGTAAATGTTATTAAACCCTGGTATTAGTCTAATTTTATATGTCGAATCTGCTGTGTTTGTATTTATGGGTGAACTAAAGTTGGTTGTACTTGAGTAGCGAAATTGAGTAGCCTTGCCATTCGAATTTGCTGAAATCAGGGTAGAGTCTGTATAACATACGATTGAGTCGTATTGTAGGTCTAATTCTATGTCATCCGGTCTAACAATTACATTTAAATCTAAGAAGTCTCCTATAGCACAAATAGAGTCAAATACAATTTGCCGAATGTTGTAATTACCTGGAGTGTTAAAATAAACAGTTGTATCTGTAAATGCTGAAACGACTGTATCACCGTAAAAGTCCCACGTAATGTTTGTGGCACCTGCACTAGAATTGGTGACTTTAACACTATCAATGGTTCCAGATTTTAAACAAATATCTCTATTGTCTAAAGAAAAATCTGCACGAATAACAATTTCAAAATCTAACTTAAACAACGCATTGTTACATCTACCATTTGGACTATTGTCGGTTCTTGAATAAGCACTAGGCGAAGTAGGAAAATCATTTCTAGTACTACCGCACGATGCACATACTGAATGGTATACGACACCGTTCTTGTCAAATCTACTTGTACCTCCATCTACGTGGTCATCAGAAGAAGTCCCACCAAAGTAGGACGCATATAAAACGCTATCGACATTTCGATTGATGACATACAAATAAAAATCATTGCCATCGGTCGAGTTTGTTGAAGTTGGTATTGTTGGGTCCCTGTTGTTCACTACAAGCATATTCGTTATAGATTTATCCCCTTCTCCAGGATTCCCAAAAGGATCAGGACCAATGATTTCCTCTCCCCATCCGGAGGCATAGATGTTTTGACATTTGTCTACTAAAAAAGCGGTTGGAGAAATGTTTACCCTGCCAACTCCACCACCATTTCCAAAAGTGGTGGAAAATTCTAACGAGTCTAAGTTTCGATCCAGCTTTACAATAAATTGACCTGCCCCGGCATTTGCTCTTGGTGCTCTGAGTATAGGAAACAACCCACCTTGTGTCTGCCCATAGGCATATATATTGTTAAATCTGTCAAATTCAACAAAATAAACCTGATCGTAGTTCGAGGTAGAGATGTAAGTTGACTTTTCAACAGTACTCCCATCAGCCGATAAAATTGAAACAAATCCATCCGCTTGTTCTCTTGTTACGGACCTACTTTGAAGGGACGAGGATTGGTAGCTATTTGCGGTAACTGGAAAATCGTCATAACTTGTTGTTCCACCACCAACTAGTACTTTGTTGCTATCTATTACCTTCAAGGAATATATTGCATCTCTTCCTGTACCTCCAAGATACCTTCCCCAAAGTAACGTTGTGAGGTTGCTGTCTAATTTTAAAATTAGTCCGTCTTGGTTGCCTCCATAACTGCCTAAAACACCTGTTAAATTACTTGTTGTAGTTGTTGTTCCAATGTAACAGTTTCCCGTGGAGTCAACGATAATTTCTCCACGATGGGAGTCGCCATAATTGAAATTCAGCCCGTCATAGGTGTTGCCACCGCTTGGATTTTGATTTATTCCATCAATTCCTGTTCCACCAAAGTAGGTAGATCCTAATAACTGGGTGCCGGCGGGATTGAACTTGGATACAATAATTTCTGCCCCAAAGCTATAACTTACGCTAATATCAGAAGTTAATGCCGTAGAAGAGCTATTAAATGTTTGATTGTAAGCAGTCGAAGTTGTAGGAAAATTATTAGATCCAGTTGCTCCAAACACATATAAATTTTGGTTTGCGTCAACCACCATACTATGGACCGTTTCATTTCTTCTACCACCAAGAAAGGTGGAAAACAAAAGACTACTGCCATCTGCAGAAAATTTACTTATTGCGATGTCCCAATCATCTCCACCGTACGATGTTTGGTATGCTCCTAAGGTTAAACTATATAAAGGGCCATCAGCTATCCCTCCCATGTATCCGTTGCCTAAATCATCATAAGTAGCTGTTTCTCCAAAATTATCCGCTCTAGATCCAGAATAGGTTGAAAATATTAGAACTGGGTCGAGAATTAACTTATACGCTTCGTTATAGCCATTTGGAAAATCAAAACCCACAATTCCATCTTCTGTAATGGAGTAATTACATGCAATAACAACCTTTTCTCCTTTAACCATTTGAAATGCGTATGGTTTTTCTTCTATCATTTCTCCCAATTGATGTGAAATGATAAGGTTGCCGTCTTTCAAGTATGGCTGTTGCACTCCTTCATATGCAACACGGATTTGCTCTGTAGAAAAACCGGGTTTTATAATGTAATCGTATTTTAAGAAACCTCCTTGGCTATATACTTCTAAGTTAATCCCTTCATATAATTCATGGTATTCTATTTTACTATAACTTCTGACTTCTGACTGCCATCTAGACGGATCGTTGCCTAAGTAATAGTTGTAGTAAAAGTCTGACTCTCCTGCTGTAGTAGTCTCAACAGCCTCCTTTGAGTTTAAAAATCGAGCTTTAAAAACATGTCCTCTTACAGTTGTATCTTCCGGTTTGTTACCTAAATGGAAGTTTGGTTTGCTGATAAATTGATAATGGAACGCATTTCTTTCGAAAAAGATAGTGGCACCTTCTACTTCTGCAATGTACCTAACATTTTCATGCCACTGACCTTTGTTTTCTGTGAATGGAAAGGAATTATTACCTTTCGTTTCATGCGCGTTGGAGCTCATGATAGAAGCAAAAAAAAGAAGTATAACGAGATTAATTTTCATAGCACAATTCAAGCAAGAGTAAATTTAACCAAAATGAACTCCTTAGTAGAGTTATAAGACGTAAATTCTAGCTATACGATGCTTCTTTTTAGTTGGTTATTTAACTTAATTTTGAAATTTCATAAAATATACCTTTTAAAATGATTCTAATAGCAGATAGTGGCTCGTCAAAAACAGACTGGAGGCTAATCGATGAAGATGCAATTTCACAGTTTTCCTGCATAGGGTTAAATCCTTATTTTGTTGATAAAACAATTGTTGCTAGTGAATTAAATGAAACGTTTAGCGGAATACATAAAGAGGGTGTTACAGAAATTCATTTTTATGGTTCAGGTTGTTCTTCTGAAAGTAGAAACACCATTATTGCAAAAGGTGCTAAGCAGGTTTTTCCAGCCGCAACAATTCACGTTTACCATGATTTATTAGGAGCAGCTAGAGCAGCATGCGGAAAAAGTAGGGGAGTAGCAGGAATTTTGGGTACAGGAAGCAATTGTTGTTTGTTTGACGGAGAACAGGTAATTCAAGAATTTAGGAGTGGTGGATATATTCTTGGTGACGAAGGTGGTGGAGTTGATATTGGGAAAAGAATTTTAAAGGCATTCATTGAAGGAAGAATGGATGCTGATTTAGAACAACGTTTTGTTAAAAGATATAAGACTAACGTTGATGAAATTTTAGAGAATCTTTATAAAAAACCATTTGCAAATAGATACATCGCAAATTTTAGTCGTTTTGCTTATCATAATCGAGAACATCCATACATTTCTGAAATCCTTCAACGTTCTTTTCGAGCATATTTTCAAAAAATGGTAACTCGATATGCAGAATACCAAACAATTCCATTGAATCTGACAGGTTCTATAGCCCTTTACTATCAAGAGGTGATCCGGAAAGTGGCAGTTGAGTTTGAGGTTAAGATTGGAAACGTTTTAGAGAAACCAATTTCTGGGCTTACGTTATACCATACTAACTTAGGAGCCGAGTAAATAAATAGCAGGCATTTTGTCTAAATTCTGTTTGTTGCTTTTTTTCCACTCAGCAACTGTTTTGGTTTTAATATATTCATTTGGTAAGCTAATATTTGCGGCAACACATAGTTTGGTATCCCCGCGCAAGGTTTTTAGTAAATCTTCCCACATGGCCTCATTCCGGTAGGGGGTTTCCATAAAGATTTGCGTCTGTTGAAATTGATTTGCTAGATTTTCCATTTCGCGTATCTCTTTGCTTTTTACAGCGCTGTCCCGATTCAAATACCCCTTAAAATTAAAAGACTGACCATTAAAACCACTAGCCATTAACGCTAAGAAAATAGAAGAAGGTCCAATTAGCGGTACGGCTTGGAAAGCGTTAATGTGCGCATGTTTTACTAACAACGAACCTGGGTCGGCAATTCCCGGGCAACCTGCGTCAGAAATAACACCAATAGAATGACCCTCTTTAAGTGCTGCTATCATTGGTTGAATGTCATCCCAATCACTCTTTTTATCTAAATTATAAAACTCACTTTCATCAATTTTAGACTTTAAACCAATGCGGACTAAAAAGCGTCGAGCATCTTTTATATTTTCTACTGCAAAGTGAGACAACGACGCAATAATTTCTTTATTCTCGGATGGGAATGATCGATCTTCAGTAACTTCAGGTCCCAAAAAATTTGGGATAAGGTAGACTTTAGCTTTGCTCATCCTTAAGTTGTTTAATGATTACATCGCAGGCTGCGTCTAATAATCGATATGCGTTTTCAAAGCCATCTTCTCCTCCAAAATAAGGATCAGGAACGGATTGGTTAGAGCTGGGCGTAATTAAGTTGAGTATCATTTCAACTTTATCGATTTCTTCTATTTTATTGGTGAGAGCAACAGTGTTGGAATAGTTCGATGTGTCCATGACGAATATTCGATCAAATTCTTGAAAGTCTGATTTTTGAATTTGCCTTCCTCGCTGTGCAGTAATGTCAATTCCATATTCTGCAGCTTTTGATATGGATCTAGGGTCTGGCTTATCTCCAACATGATAGTCGGATGTTGCTGCGGAGTCAACCGATACATCCAAACCATTTTCATTTATCTTTTTTTCAAGAATTCCCTCGGCTAAGGGAGATCGGCAAATATTGCCTAAACAAACCATCAATACTTTCATATGCTAATAAATAAAAAAACTCTATTATCTACTAAGCAAAACTAAGCGTGACAATAGAGTTAAAAAAAATATTTTGGACGATAATGAGATTTACTGAATGCTAATTTTCTTTTCTAAATCAGAAACATATCCTCTAAACCGCTTATCTGTGTCAATTAAATTATTTACTGTTTTGCAAGCGTGCAAAACGGTAGCGTGATCTTTCCCTCCGCAATGCATTCCAATATTTGCTAAACTTGACTTTGTCATTTTCTTAGCAAAATACATAGCGATTTGTCTTGCTTGTACCACTTCTCTTTTTCTTGTTTTTGACTTTAATAACTCAATTGGTAAGTCAAAATAATCACAAACAACCTTTTGAATATAGTCTATAGATACCTCACGAGCTGTATTTTTTACAAACTTGTCAATCATTTGCTTCGCCAATTCAAGTGTAATGGCTTTCTTATTCAGTGACGATTGCGCTAGAAGTGAAATAAGAGCACCTTCTAATTCTCTAATGTTGGTCGTAATACTATACGCTAAATACTCCACTACTTCTTTTGGAAGTTCTAAGCCTTCGTTGTACATTTTTGTTTCCAAAATTGCAATTCTAGTTTCTAGCTCAGGGTTTTGTAAGTCTGCAGATAATCCCCACTTAAACCTAGAAAGTAATCTTTGTTCCATTCCTTGAAGCTCAACAGGTGCTTTGTCTGAAGTAAGAATTAACTGCTTTCCAGTTTGGTGTAAATGGTTAAAAATGTGGAAGAATACGTCTTGTGTTTTTTCTTTTCCACTAAAAAATTGAACGTCGTCTATAATTAAAACATCTATCATTTGATAGAAGTGAATAAAGTCGTTTTGGTTGTTGTTTCTTACTGCATCAATAAATTGGTGCGTAAATTTTTCTGAAGAAACGTACAATACGGTTTTGTTAGGATGGTTGTTTTTTATTTCAATTCCTATAGAATGAACTAAGTGAGTTTTTCCTAACCCAACACCTCCATAGATTAAAAGAGGATTAAAAGCGGTTCCTCCGGGATTTTTTGATACCGCATAACCTGCTGATCGGGCTAATCTATTACAATCTCCTTCAATAAAGCTTTCAAACGAATAGTTTGGATTCAATTGAGAGTCAATTTTTACCTTTTTAAGACCTGGAATAATAAACGGATTGCGAATTCCTTTTTCTCCGTTCACATCCATTGGAACAGCCACTGGATCATTTTTCAATGCTTGTCTGTTGGTTGTAGGAATACGCACTGTATATGGTTTTGGGTTATTCACCCCGTTTTCCATAATAATACTGTATTCTAGCTTTCCCTCTGTGCCTAGTTCTTTCTTAATTGTTTTTCTTAATAAGGTAATGTAATGTTCCTCTAACCATTCGTAAAAAAATTGAGAAGGTACTTGTATGGTCAGTACGTTATTTGCCAATTTAACAGGAGCAATAGGATCAAACCAAGTTTTATAACTTTGAAGGCTAACATTGTCTTTAATAACAGCTAAACAATTTTGCCAAACTTGATTGAAATCAGTATTCATATTACTAGGTTTTATGGTGGTTAATAAACTTGCGCCAACTTAACTAAATTTTAACTCGAATCAAATTATAATTCAACATTTTTTTGATAGTTTGAGAACTTTTTTCAAGAGGACATGAAAAAGTATAACTTGTTTATTTTAAAATTGATGAACGAATTTGGATTAGTTTTTAATCGCACAACAAATATTTGTAGAAAAAAGTGAAATAAAAAACAAAAGTGCTCTTGATTTAGAACTTTTTTTTGCTATGTTACAAAATAATTTCGACGAAAATTTAATTTAAAATTATACGATGATAGAATCCAAAACAATGTTAAGGGTAAGGTATTCTGAAACAGACCAAATGGGTTTTGTTTACTACGGTAATTACCCACAATATTTAGAAATAGGAAGGGTAGATGCGCTAAAATCTGTTGGTGTTTCGTATCGAAGTATGGAAGAGTCAGGTTACGGATTACCTGTTAAAGATTTGGTTATTAGGTATCATAATGCCGCTTTGTACGACGATGAATTAGTTATTACAACCCGCGTTACGAAAATGCCCACGAATAAAATTTCATTTGGTTATGAAATTCATAGGGGAGAAGATTTAATTATCTCAGCTCAAACCACTCTTTTTTTTATGGATGCTTCAAAACGGGCATGTAGACCTCCCGCTAGTTTTATCGAGAATATGAAGACTTACTTCAACTGAGAAAACCGAGTGATTCTTTTAGCGTAGTGCGACCAAACAATACTAGTCTTTAAAATTCCCTTTGAATTTGGGCTTTCTGCATTCGACCTGATTTTTTTCATTTTATAGAAGGAAAAGTGTGCTTGTAAAATAGCAAAAGCATGCTGTGGGCCTGAAGATATTAACAATTTGACAAATGCAAGTCCGTCCAACAGCAATCTCAGAAATATTTTAAATAACCGGTAATTTGATTGGTCATTCTTGTACAAGGTCATTAAACTATTTCGAAAGTTCAAGAATGTTTTTCTAGGATTCGTGTTCTTCATAGTCCCACCTCCAAGATGATAAACTGTACTTTCTGCAACATAGTATACTGAGTAGCCTAGGTTTTTTGCTCTCCAACACAAGTCAATTTCTTCCATGTGGGCAAAGTAACGCTCATCGAAGCCACCTAATTGTTTAAATAAAGAAGCTTTGATGAACATGCAAGCTCCTGTTGCCCAAAAAACTTCTCGGCTTGTGTCGTATTGCCCAATGTCTTTTTCAATGCTATCAAATATTCTACCTTGGCAAAAGGGGTAACCTAAGAAGTCAATAAATCCGCCTGCGGCTCCTGCATATTCAAATTCATCTTTTTTGAGGTAAGATTTAATCTTGGGTTGAGCGATGCAAACGTTTTCTATGCTTTCGAGTTTTTTGATAACCGGCGCAATCCAATTGGGTGTTACTTCAACATCGGAATTCAACAAAACAAAGTAGTCTTCTTTCAGGTCTTTAAGAGCGTCGTTGTACCCTTTTGCAAAACCTCCATTACTTTCGTTAATAATGAACTTTATACTTGGGTAGTTTTTTTTAGTAAACGCTATCGAGTCGTCCGTTGAGTTATTATCTGCCAAGTAAACAGTTGCTACAGCTGAATATTTGACCACCGATGGAAGGTAGGTTTCCAAATGCCTTCTACCATTCCAATTTAAAATAACTACAGCAACACTTGGACTCATCTTTGAAATTTAGGCCACAAAAATAAGGAAGTACTATCTAGGGTTGTTAAACAAATCTCTTGCTCTATCTTGACCTTGTACGTTTTGATTTTCTCTTGTTCCGGGTCTTACATTGGCGCCCCGTTGAAGAGTCGTTTCCCATTCATTGTTTTGGACCTCTCCAGGCACATTAGAGTGCAATACCTCATAGCCTAACATTTCATTGGAAGGGCTGTAAAAAATGAATTTTCGATCGGTTAATCCATTTAATGCTGTTCGGTAACATTCGGAAAACTTATAATATCGCCAAATAGAGTAAGGGTTGTTATTGCTATCATATTTAACGTCTTGAACATCTGTAGGAGCACCATATTGTAAATAAACTCGGCCTCTATCTGTTTGATATCCTTTTACTCCACCATAGCCAAATTTTTCATCGATCAAAGCTAATTTTCGTTTGTAATTTTCCCATTGATAACCAGGGTCAACAGGATTTCTGGTCACCCAGAAGTTAAGAAAATACCTTTGCATGAATTCAAGTTCAGCATATTTAAGTTGGTTGTCTGCCCAAGTCTTTTCATTTTCTTGAGAGATTACACGAACTGATTTTATATACTCTGCCAATAACGCAGTATTTCTCATTGAGTCAACAAATGTTCCTTCAATAGAAACAGTGCTGAGATCTGTTAAGTCCGGATTTAGTCTAAAAAATTGAACCTTTCTGCTGTTAATCACTTCATTATTTCTGTTTTTACATTCAACTAAGACTTCATAATTGCCGGTAGGCAGTTTTTCTATGTTAAAAGGCTGAATGTGCGCAGTAATTTCTGTTGCCTTTAATCTTTTTATAGCTCTTAAGTTTCCGGTAGGCTTTTCGTTCACAACATCTCTAATTGAAATGTCTATTAGGTAGTCTGTACTATCCCCAAGCGACTTGTTTGCATTGTAGATTTCAAAATAAGCGCTTAGCTTGCTATTGTCTCTTATATAATTGTGCGCAACGTTCGGAACAATGTCATAGCCGACTTTTGAAAACTGATTTTTAGTTACTGTTGGTTTGATGTTATTTCCCAATTGAATGTCGGAGAGCTGAATTGATAGGGGAGAATTTTTTAAGGTGCTGATTTTTCCCGATGCTTCTGCTGTGCTTTTATTTACCAAATCCTTGGCAATTACGGTGTAAGTGTATTCTCCAGCAGGAAAACTCAATCTTTTCAAGTCTAGCAGGTCAAGAGGGTTATTATTTACCTCTGCTTCTGTATATATAGGAGTGTTGATTTGAAATTTTTCGAACGCAATAACCTCAGTTCCTTTTTCAATTAAATAAGTCATCTCAATGTTTGATTGAAAAAGTTCCACTTCACCCTCTTGCTTCACCATTGCATAACCCAACGAACTACCGTTGATGGATAAGTAGAACTCGGTGTAAGGTTTGTTGTCGCTTTGAAAGTTGGCATAGTCTATAGAGAAATTCACATTTGCGAGCAGCTCAGATATTAGTAAAACACCTAATAATAAGGTTAAAGTCTTTTTCATGATATTAAAATTACGAATTCAAGACACCTTTTATTTAAAATATGTTGTTAAAAGTTGTTTTTAAAATAAAAAGCTTTGGTACTTTTGCGGCGGAGAAATGGCAGAGCGGTTGAATGCACTAGTCTTGAAAACTAGCATACTGAAAGGTATCGGGGGTTCGAATCCCTCTTTCTCCGCAAAAAGCCCTGTAATCGTTTAGTTTACAGGGCTTTTCTTTTTTAGGTATCAGTTTGGTTGTCAGTAGTGAGTTATTTAAGGCTCTTTATTTAGGTTGCAATTCTTACGAAACTTCAACTATTCTCTACAATCTCAATCTCTTCTTCTGTCAATCCATAAAGCTCATAGACCATTTGGTCAATTTCTTTGTCTGTTTTTTCTATCTCAGCTTTTATGGTGCAAAAGTAATTTTTTGAGAGCTTGGTTAAGAAACTTTAGAGTATAAAAATTCTATTTGATTCATTTCACTTCACTCTTTAGATAGCTTTGCAATAAATTCC
>JABAZP010000008.1:64885-133416 GCA_018608405.1 Flavobacteriales bacterium | reverse complement strand
GAAGAACCTAATAATACAGCACCTACGTTATCTTCCTCTAAGTTAAGAACGATACCCATAAGTCCATTGTCAAATTCAATCAGCTCTCCTGATTGAACTTGCGACATTCCATAGATTCTTGCAATACCATCTCCTACGTAAAGGACGGTACCTACTTCTTCTAAGTCTGCTGCGGTTTTTACACCTGCTAATTGATCTCTAAGAATTGCAGAAACTTCTGCCGGATTTACTTCAGCCATTTTTATCTGATTTTTATGCTTGTACTAATTCTTGTTTAATGTCATTTAATTGTCTACGAATACTAGCATCCAATTGGTTGTCTCCCATTCGTAAGACGATTCCACCGATTAATGATGCATCTATTGTTTCTACTAATTCCAAAGCAGAGAGTGAATAATCGGCTTTGATTTTATTTACCAGTTCAGCTCTTGCCGCATCAGTTAATGCAGTTGGAGTTGTAACAGTTACTCTAGCAATATTATTTATTGTATTGTAGATTTTGATGAACTCTTCACAAATAACGCTTAACATAGATTCTCTTTTATGAGCTACTACCAGCTGAATGAATTGTAAAGATTGTTCAGTTATTTTATTGTTGAAAATTGCAGTTAATATAGAGCTCTTCTTATCTGCTTTGATAAGCGGACTTTGAAGCATTAATGCTAATTCTTTGTTTTCAGCTATGGTGTTTTGAATCAACTTTATGTCAACAATAACCGTGTCCAAAAGATTTTGCTCTTGGGCTAATTGCTGTAATGCTTTCGCATATCTTATTGCTGCTCTAACTCCTTTCATGTCGTTATTAATTCAATTTTGCATTTTGCATCGCTGCAGAAATAATTTCTTGCTGCTTAGTATCTGAAGAGATCTCGCTTTTAAGAATTTTTTCTGCAATTTCAACAGACAGTTCAGCAACTTGACCCTTCAACTCATTTACTGCAGCATTTCTTTCTGCTTGGATCGCAGTTTTAGCAGCTTCAATCATTTTTGCTCCTTCAGCTTTTGCCGTTTCCTTTGCGTCTGAAATCATTTTGTCTTTTGCTTCTCTAGCTTCTTTAACAATTTGATCTCTTTCCATTCTTGCTTCAGCTAACAGTGCTTTGTTATCCTCTTTTAATTGACGCATTTGCTCTTTAGCTTCTTCAGCGGCTTCTAAGCCTTCTTTAATAGATTCTTCTCTATTGATTACTGAGGTTAAAATAGGCTTCCAAGCATACTTTCTTAATAAAAACAATAAGGCTAGAAACAATATTAATTGCCAGAAGAATAACCCTACTTCAAATTTTTCTAATAACTTTTCCATGTTCTACTTTTTTGAAAATTCTAATTAAACAGTAATAGCAACCAACCGTTACTATTACTGTTCTTTTTTGTTTGATTAACCTACAGCAAATAATGCCGCGAAACCAATACCTTCAATTAATGCAGCTGCAATTAACATTGCAGTTTGAATCTTGTTAGTAGCCTCTGGCTGTCTTGCAATAGCTTCCATTGCTGAACCTCCAATTCTACCGATACCGATACCGGCTCCGATAACTACTAATCCTGCTCCTACGATTGCTGGAATTTCCATAATATATAGTTTAAATTAAAAAATACAAATTAATTAATGGTCGTCATGTTCTGCTACTGCACCGCCAAAATAAAGGGCGGTAAGCATCGTAAATATATACGCTTGTAGAAAAGCGACCAAAAGTTCTAAAATTGATAAAAATAATGTTAAGCCTAAAAATGCACCTCTTGCGAACCAATTGGTAAACACGTAAAGTAATCCAATTAAGCTCATCATTACTACGTGACCTGCAGTCATGTTCGCAAACAAACGAATCATTAATGCAAAAGGCTTAATAAAAACACCTAGTAATTCAATTGGAGCTAAAATAATCTTCATGGGTACAGGTACACCTGGCATCCAGAAAATGTGTCCCCAATAGCTTTTATTTGAAGTAAACTGAGTGATTAAAAAGGTAATGATAGCTAAGCAAAAAGTAACTGCTATGTTATTGGTTACACCAATTCCAAGCGGTGTCATTCCTGCCAAGTTTAAAAACCATATAAAAAAGAATACGGTTAATAAATAACCCATATATCTTCTATAGTGTTTCTCTCCAATGTTAGGACGAGCAATTTCATCTCTTACAAAGATTACTAAAGGCTCTAAAAATCTTCCAATCTTATTTGGAATAGGACCTTTTTCATAAGACTTCGCAAAACTTCTAAACAATAGAAAAATGATCAAACTAAAGATGAAAATAGAAGTTACATTTTTAGTTATTGAAAAGTTAAGAGGTTTTACTTGTGTTGGATGGTGAGTTGTCTCATCAATAGTAATTGTCCCCTCTGCATCTGTTCTATAAATCTTACTGTGATAAATAGTATAGTATTTACCATTAGATTCTGCTACAGATTCTCCGTGGTGAAATTTTGAAGAAGAAAATACATGCAAACCTTCATCAATCAAAATAATTGGAAGTGGAAATTCAAATCCCATTGCATGCCAGATAGAAAAATCATAAGAATCTTCTAGGTGATGATCGATGTATTTTTTGATGCCTTCCTTAACAGCAACCTCGCTATTATTGGTAGTTGTTTGGGTTGTATCTGCTTCGCTTGCATTAGAAATGAAAGGGCTCGAAAGCACTGTCATTAAAAGAAGAATAAGTAATTTTTTTCCCATCATATCCGTGATTCAAATAGGCTTGTGAAATTTGCCGCAAATGTACTGAAATTTATTAACCTGCAGAAAGCATTTTGGGAATAAAATTCATAAAAAGTTCATCTAATTTAAATCGTCTTTATTCAGTATTTTAACGATTGTTTTGGTTTCATAGGCAAGGCAAAAAGCATATGAAACAAAAAATGCAAAAAATTCTTGAGGAATAATTTCACCATCTGCCTTGTAGTGTGGGTTAAAAAAAATCATGAACACAGCAATTTTTAGGAAAAATCCTGCTAAAAATAGGTAACCCAGACTGTGGCTCCCTTTTGCCTTAGCTAGCATGATGATGAAATAGCTGAGAAGCACCAAAATAAAGTTTAAGATGTATGCTAATGGAAGTAAATGAGCGAATGAATCAATTTCTAAATAGGCGTTTACCGAGGCATGCACAATAGCGACAGCTAATAAAACTAACAATAGCTTCCACGTGAAAGAAAGAGTATTACTTATCGCGGTCTTCAGCATCGTTGATTCTATTGACTTGGCGCAGTAGGTTGTATAAAGAAAGAGCGACTCCAAGTAAAACTAATGTGATCGTCCAAGCTCTCCCATTAGGATTGTAGTTTTCATCGAGATGTTTGCCAAGGTATGAGAAGCCATAAATGGTTACCCCCATTTGTATGGCAATTCCCGTAAGTGTAATAAATTTAGGCTGTCTTTTCTTTGGAGCCATCTTTACTGCCATCGTTTATGCCCTTAATTACAGCACCCATTTTGCAGCTTCCAGAGAAATTTGCGCCTGGTTCAATTTGCAATTTATTGGTAGTAATGTCTCCTACCAAGTTAGCGGTCGACTTTAAGCCCAATAGTTCATTGACAGTGATGGTGCCTTTGATGTCTCCAAAAATTGTTGCATGAGCACATTCAACAGTTCCGTCAATTAATCCACTTTCACCAACTACCACTTTTCCTGCAGATTTAAGATTACCGAAAAGTTTCCCATCAATTCTTATGTCTTCCTTGCAATTAATGTCACCACTAATTTCAGTTCCTGCTCTAATAATGTTGATTGCTGAAGAATCTATTTCGTTATTTCTTGCCATGGTATTTGAGTTAAGCTTAAACATATTGCGTACAAAAGTAACATTTAATTAAAAATCACTACTGTATTTGTTTTAAAGTATATAATCTTCATCGAAAAATTTAATATACTCTTCTTCATTTTTAGTTTTAAAAAGCGTTCTAAAATTCGTGTTTGAAATTAAATATTGATTTCCGTTAAACTGATTTACAATGGTACTCACTGAGGAGTTGTTTTTTAATGCTTTTAAGTACTTAATTGCATCCGCCTCATTGCTAAACCCCCTCACCAAAAACATTGTTTTATCTTCTAAAGCCGATTCAGTTATTGACAATCGAATTTCTCTAAATGAATTTTTATTAAAATCTGCTAGTTTGTTTTTCAACGTACTAAAGCCGGCATTTTTTGTCTGCTTAGCAGAAATGATAACCATGTGTTGGTCCTTTGTATTTCTAGCATAACTCACTTTTGGTGCGTTGTTTTGATTCACCCCTCCACTTGCTATTTGCTGATTTAAAAAACTGAGCATTTCTTGAGCTCTAGCTTGTTCAGGTGTTTTAGGGTGGTCCGCTATAAGTTTTTCAAGTGCACTTTTAAATTCAGACTTGGGTTTAGACTGACCAATTGCTTGCGCCTTAAGTAGGTCGAACTTTGCCTTTAAGTGATTTTTGCCGAAAGTTTGATCTGCCTTTTCACAACTGCTAATAACATCGTTGTAAAGTCCGTACTTATAAAGTTTGTAGGTAGAAACATAAAACTCCTCGACTTTTTCTTTGGTTTCTTTAGTCTCCTTGCTATAATTTGGGTTTTTAATGAGGTAAGCATACTCGCTAAATGGATGGTTATCCAGCACCCACTTTTTCTCTATATCCGCTTTTTCTTGATACTCATTTATGGTATAAATTCTATACAATTGGTAATGTGCGGGTAAATTATATTGAGAAGTATCGTACTCTGTAACTACTCTTTCGAATGAATTAATAGCATTAATGTAGTCCTTAAAACTCTCTTTAAAAATTGTGCCAACATTAAACAAGGCTTCTGCAATTTTCCCGTGAGCTACCAATTGCTCTTTATAGTCTTTTGGAATAGCTTCTAAGTAGAAATTAGCATTGTAGCGTTGTGCTTGTTCCACAGAGTCTTCTATTGCTGCCTCTTTTTCTTTGGGGTCTAGCTTTTCAACCACTTGAGCAGAAACTTTATTCTTTCTTCTCCAATTATCGCTTAATTGAATGTCGCCCCAAATAGCTTTAAAGTCATTAATTCCAAGGGCAGTTGTGGTAGGGTTGTAGAAATACCACTTTCCTTTTCGACCGCCACCTGCAACGTTAATTAGACCTGGATTCGTTTGGTCCTGTGCTGAAGCTAACTTGTTAAGTTCTGCTTGCTTTTTTCTTTCGTCCTCCTCCTGTAAAGCTTTTATAATTTCTTTGACCTTTTTTTCGCGATCTCCTGTACTTAAGTTAGATAGTGCCAAAAGGCTGTCTTGCAGTTTAATTACCTTAAGATTTCGAACTAAGTCTTGTAGATTATTGTTTTTGTCCTCTGTAGGAAAGTATTCAGGGTGCTCTTCAGGTAAGTATTGAAGTGTACTGTCGTAGCGCTCTTGGGCAGCTATGTAATTAGGTCTTTCAAAATATAAATCTGCCAACCTTAAATAGGAGAGGGACTTTTGCTTATTGTTTGATACACTGGTATTAATTGATTTCTGGAGTAACTCAACTGCCAATGGTTCATCGTCTTCTTTCAATGCCAACTCTGCAAGTGCAAAGTAAATTTGATCTTTAAATTCTTCATTTTTAGTGTCTTTGAGCATTTTTTTGAGCTCTTTCTTAACGGCCTTACTATCACTGCCTCTTACATCAAAAGCAATTGCTCTGCTTATTCTGGCATTAAACCGCATTTTGTAGTCAGGGTTTAACTTTAACACTTCACCATACGCTTCAGTTGCTAGTAAAAAGTTCTTTTTTTCCTGATACAATTGTGCTAAAATATAGGCATACCTTACTTTACCATCTCTTTTCTTAGTTAACTCAACTGCTTTTTCTAAATTCTCTATCGCTTTTTCATAATCCTGATCTCGCTTAATGTGGTAGTCTGCAGCAGTTGCATAAAATTCGCCCAAGAACTCCTCAGGATATTTTCGAATGTTGTTTTCCGCTAAATCTAAAAACTCTTCGGCTCGGTCCCATTGGTTTGTTTCAATTAAGGTTTTAATAAGCCACGTTAGTCCCCGATACCTAGCAGGATCCTTTTTGTAATGCTGATATACGTATAGAAATGTTTGTTCAGCTAAGCCATACTCCTGCTTATAGAGGCGAGCTTGGCCAATTAAAAAATAGCTGTCATCAATCCATTTTACATATTCTATTTTTCTTTGATCAATAGAGTGACGCTCAATTACTTCTGAGCATTTTTCAATCACTTTGTCCATTTGGGCATACATTCCCTGAGACTTTTGCTCATCTGGGTAAGTAAAAATGGGCAACAGTTGAGAATAGTCATCCTTAAAGCCGTCTTTAAGGTTCGTTTCTTCCAACTGCATGATTTCTCTGGCATTGAAATATCCGTTAAAGCGAGATGTCATGTTGTGAAAACCACGGTTAAGTGCTTTGTTCTTATCAGTAGAGCAAGAACTTAGCAAAACGGCAAGCACTAAAAAAAGGCGGAAGATGTTCTTTACCAACAAATAAATTCTTTTTCAGTTAACTGTGAAAGTCACAGATTAGTATGTGAAAATTTGAATTTACAAAATTAGTTAAAGTATCACGAAAAGTGCCTTGCAGATGATTCGTGTGGTATAAATATTCGGATATTTGAAAAGACTTTGCCAAACCATGGAAAAAGAAACTACAAAAAAGCGAATAATAAAGAAACTGAAGAACAAGTATCGCCTTGTTATTCTAAATGATGCCAGTTTTGAAGAGCGGTTTTCTTACCGACTTTCGCCACTAAATTTACTAACGCTGATATTGACGTTCGTAGTGGTTCTGATTGTTTTGGTTTCAGTGGTGATTATTTACACTCCGTTAAGAGAATCAATTCCCGGCTATACAGACGTTAGTTTGAGAGAAGATTTAACAACAATGGTCTTCCGAACGGATTCATTAGAAAGTGAATTACTGAGAAACTCTGCATACTTAAGAAATATTCAAGGTGCTTTAAAAGGGGATTTACCGCTTTCAAAAGATTCTATATACAAAGCAAATCAAGATGTTGTTTTACCAGAAAATCCTTTAGTTAAGTCGAAAGAAGATTCAATGCTGAGAGAATATGTGGAACGAGAAGACTCATACTCGTTAACGGATGAAAAAGAAAATATAGCCAAGCAGTTTTATTTTTTTACACCCCTACAAGGGACCATAACCAGCGAGTTTGATCCTGCCAAGGAACACTTTGGAATAGACATAGTAGCGCCTAAAAATGAAGCAATTAAAGCTACCTTGGAAGGAACCGTTGTTTTTGCGGAGTGGACAGTAGAAACAGGATATGTAATTCAGCTGCAGCATTCCAACAATATTATTTCCAACTATAAACACAATTCTGTTTTATTGAAAAAGGTTGGAGATCAAGTAAAGGCAGGTGATGCAATTGCAATTGTGGGTAATTCAGGAGAGTTGACAACAGGACCGCACCTGCACTTTGAACTTTGGAAAGAAGGGAAACCATTAAACCCAAAAGACTTCGTAAATTTCTAATATGGGCTTAAAAGCTAGTTTGAGTAAACCGTTTGCAAAATTGGCGGTGAAGAATGTCAGAAAATGGTCTGAAAAACCACTAGAAACTCAAGAAGCCGTTTTTCTTTCGCTCATTGCAGCAGCAAGAAAAACTGCATTTGGAAAAGACCACGATTTCGAAAATATTCACAATTACGAAGATTTTAAAAAAGCTGTTCCTGTACACGATTACGAAGGCTTACGCGAATATGCCGATCGGGTAAAAAAAGGCGAGGAAGATGTTTTGTGGCCCGGAAAGCCTATTTATTTAAGCAAGACTTCAGGTACTACTTCAGGAGCAAAGTACATTCCCATAACGAAAGAATCTATCCCTTACCACATTCAAGCGGCGAGAGATGCCATTCTGCATTACATTGCCGAAACTGGCAAAGCGGACTTTGTGAACCACAAAATGATTTTTTTACAAGGAAGTCCTGAATTAGATACAAGTGGACCCATTCCCGTTGGCCGACTGTCGGGAATTGTGGCGCACCATGTGCCAGGTTATTTACAACGCAATCGTTTGCCATCTTTGGCAACCAACACTATTGATGATTGGGAAACCAAGGTAGATGCTGTTTGTGATGAAACGCTGAAACAGCGCATGAGTTTGATTAGTGGAATTCCGCCCTGGGTTCAAATGTATTTTGAAAAACTGATTGAGAAATCAGGTAAAAAAAGCATTAAAGAAATATTTCCAGACTTTTCCCTATTTATTTATGGTGGAGTGAATTACGAGCCATATCGCCATACCATGGAAAGTTTGATTGGCAAACGAATTGATTCAATTGAGTTGTATCCTGCTTCAGAAGGTTTTATCGCCTACCAAGATTCACAAAAGGAAGAAGGTATGTTGTTGCTGCTGAATTCGGGAATTTTTTATGAATTTATTCCTGCTGAAGAATTTGGAACCGCAAACCCAACGCGAGTTAGCTTGAGTGGGGTAGAGTTAAATAAAAATTACGTACTCGTTTTAAATACCAATGCAGGGTTGTGGGGCTATAACATTGGTGACACCGTTCGCTTTGTTTCATCATCGCCCTATCGAATTGTTGTAACCGGGAGAATCAAACACTTTACTTCTGCCTTTGGGGAGCATGTTATTGCCGAAGAAGTAGAAAAAGCAATTGCTTTTGCTTCAGAGAAAACAGGAATTGAGGTTGTAGAATTTCACTTGGCACCGCAAACAGAATCTATTAATGGTGAGTTGCCTTTTCACGAATGGGCCATAGAATTTAAGGCGCAAGGAATTGACTCTGTTGAGTTTGCCACAGTGCTGAATAGTAAAATGACTGAACTCAATTCGTACTACAAAGATTTGTTGGAAGGTAAAATGCTACAAGCCTTAAAAATCAAGCCTATTCAAAAAGACGGTTTCCAAAACTACATGAAGTCCCAAGGGAAATTGGGTGGGCAGAACAAATTGCCGCGCTTGGCAAATGACCGGAAGATTATAGAGGAGTTGAAGTAGTTAACACATTGAGCAATTAAAAAGGTCATCTCATTTTCTTTTAAAGACGAGCTTAAAGGTCCTGCTTAGTGAGGGAAACACAGTAACCTATGCACTCTTAAACTGCCCAGTTACTTTCTCAATCACCAAATCCATCGATTCGAATTCAAACTGTAGTTCTTTTATAATTTTTTCAGCGGAGAAACATTTCTTTTTGTAGGCAGTGTTTACGCTCTGTTTGGTCAAAACAGTTTTGCTGCCGAAAATGAAATACCTTACTTCATCTAACCTTCTTAACAAGTTGGCTAACCATCGCGGCGCGGCTTTTTGCGGCGTCTTTTTACCTAAGCCTTTTGCAATGTGGGTAAATAGCTTTTGAAAGCTCCAGTTGTTTGCTGCCAAAATGAAGCGTTGATCAGAAATGGAAGAATTCATGAGTTGGTGCATGGCCTTAGCCACATCGTTAACGCCAATAAAGGCATTACTGCCAGGTGTGTAATAATTTAAACCGTCAGAGACTCTTTTGATTATTGCAGTGCTTGTTTCTTCCCAATTGCCAAAGCCGATAATGGTGGCAGGGTTCACGATAACTGTATTGAGCCCTTCTTCTGCTGCTCTCCAAACTTCGTTCTCCGCGTAATATTTGGTAATGGAGTAATAAGAGGTTTCGTCACTGTGCGTCCAAATGGCTTCCTCATCGGTGCAGCGGCCATCGGCATAGCTTCCTAAACTTGCTACAGAGCTCACGAAACAAAACTTGTCAATGCTAAACTCCAAACTCAAGTTGACCATGTTTTTAGTTCCCTCCACATTAATTTCATACATCTGGTCGCTTTTCCTTCTATCGAAAGAAACAACTGCTGCACAATGATACACGTGGCTTATGTCATCAAAAATATCTTTTAAACTAAAGTAATCAGCAATATCAGCTTGTACCCAGTTAATTTGGTCAAAAAGTTCGATGGCACTGTAACTGGCAAACACGTTTTTGGTTTTCTCAAGACTCGTAGTTGAACGGTAAGTGGCTTTTACTTTTTCGCCATTTTTCAACAACAAATGCAGTAAATGACTCCCTACTAATCCCGTTCCGCCGGTTACTAAAATCATGTTGCAAAAATACCGTATAAAGGGCAAGGTTCGGTTTAACTCCTGTCTATTTAAGTTTGAGGTAATGATTTTTGAGATTACCACAGTCGTTCCTCCTTCGCAAAGACAAAAATCAAGACTTTTTTATCATTCTTCATTTCACATTCTACACTCCACATTCCACTATTGAATACTTACCTTTGCCGAAATTTTTTGAAAATGGATTTTGTAGCAGAGTTAGAATGGAGAGGGATGATTCACAACATCACTCCGAACACACAAGAACAACTGAACAAGGAAATGACAACGGGTTATGTTGGTTTCGATCCTACTGCCGATTCTTTGCACATTGGAAACTTGGCGCCTATTATGTTGTTAACTCATTTTCAAAATGCAGGTCATAAACCCATCGCTTTAGTTGGCGGAGCTACAGGAATGGTAGGTGATCCTTCAGGTAAATCTGAAGAGCGAAAATTTTTATCGGAGGAATTACTGAACCACAACTTAGAGTGCCAGAAAAAGCAGTTAGCAAAATTTCTTGATTTTGATTCAGATGCTAAGAACGCTGCAGAGTTGGTAAACAACTACGATTGGTTTAAGGAATTTTCTTTTTTGGACTTTTTACGGGATGCCGGCAAGCACATTACCGTGAATTACATGATGGCAAAAGACTCAGTTAAAAAGCGTTTAGAAACCGGGATTTCCTTTACTGAGTTTTCTTACCAACTTATTCAAGGTTATGACTTCTTTTGGTTGAACCAACATAAAAATTGCAAGCTTCAAATGGGTGGTTCAGATCAGTGGGGAAACATTGTCACAGGAACAGAATTTATTCGAAGAAAGTCAGATAGCGAAGCCTTTGCGTTAACTTGTCCGTTAATTACAAAAGCTGACGGTAGCAAGTTTGGAAAATCTGAAGGAGGGAATGTTTGGCTAGATGCTGAGAAAACTTCACCGTACAAATTTTACCAATTTTGGTTGAACACTTCCGATGAAGATGCAGGGAAGTATATTCGAATATTTACCTTGAAGCCTCAAGAAGAAATTTTAGAATTAGAAAAGCAACATGCGGAAGCGCCTCATTTACGAGTACTTCAAAAAGCATTGGCAGAAGACATTACCATCCGAGTGCACTCTCAAGAGGAATTGGACAACGCCATTGCAGCATCAAATATTCTATTTGGAAATTCTACTGCGGAAAGTTTAAAAGGCCTTTCAGAAAGAGATTTATTGAGTGTATTTGAAGGAGTTCCTCAAGCAGAAATTTCAATAGCCATTTTGGAAGAAGGACAGGGGATTATAGACTTCACAGTTACTTCAGCAAAAGCTTTTGGCTCGAATGGTGAAGCTCGTAGAATGATTCAAAACAATGGAGTGAGTGTGAATAAAGAAAAAGTGAACCTTGATAAGATGGTTTCATTAGCAGACCTTATATTGGATAAGTATGTTTTGCTGCAAAAAGGGAAGAAAAATTATTACCTGATTACAGTTGTTTAAGCGTTTCACATATCTTGGTTTAACTTTTTTGGTGGTTGCTCTTGCGTTTGTTTCATGCAGAAAGCAATTGTCAGATGAAGAACTCTTTGATCGCTTGCACGGCAATTGGGGGGCTACCATGAAGGTAATGGAATACGAAAGTTTTCACTATGAGGTAGATTCGGCTCTTTTCCATACCGAAGGTAGGCGATTGGGAATTGTTTTTAGTTCAAAAGGGAATTTTCAAAAGACTTTTGAAGGCGAAGAAATTGGATCCTATTGGGTAGAAGAGGGCGACTTGGTACTTTCTACATCAGACACAACTTCTTTACAAATTTTGCATGTGAATGCTCGAAAGTTGGTGTTGCAGGATGATTCTGGGAAGCTATATTTTGAGAAGTACGTTTATTGAAACGCTACTTCAACGTATTAAAAAAAGTACGTTCCATTTCAATTGGTCCTTCTGCAAACGCTTTGCTAATGCCGCCTTGCTCGTTAATTAAAAAGTAAGTTGGAACCGTTGTTATTTGATAAGCTTCTCTTAATTGATAATCGCCGCCAAAATGCAAAAAGTCCCACGTGTATTTATTTGCTTGGGCTACAGACTTGTTGATGCTAGGGTCGTCATCCAGGTTAATGCTCACAAAGTGTACTTTGTCACCATATTCTGAATGTAGTTTTTGCATCACTTTTAACTCCCGTAAACTTGGAATGGAAGTATTGGACCAAAAGCTGAGGTAAACCTGCTTTCCTTTGTAATCTGTTAAAGAATGCTCTTTACCATTTGCGTCTAATAACGTGAAGTTGAACGCCTCCATAGACTTTCCATAACGTTCTAGGGCTTTTAGAATGTTGCCGGCTATTTCTTTGTTTTCCTGATTTTGACCTTTTTTTGTAATTTCTTGAAGTATCTTTTGGCTACTTTCTTGATTAATTACCTTTTTATGGTTGACCTCAAAAAGTCCATAGAGCAGGTAAAGCTCAGTTAGTTCAACACTTTCGAAGTTTTTCAATATGTTCAACTCCTCCAAGGTCCGGTCTAGCGACTCTTCAAACATTAACGCTTTCATCATCTTCTGACTACCGCTTTTTATGGTCAGTTGGTCAAAATCTTCTTGGTAAAACTGCGCGAAGAAATTCATGTATTCTTTGTGGTGATAGAGAATCGGTTGACCTTTTACAAAGGTATTTTCCAAGGTAACATTACTTCCTCCTCGAATGTCTTCCAGATTTGCCAAGGCGTAAATAATGTAATTTTTAAGAAAGGCAAGCTCTTTACTTTCTGCTTTTTTTCTCCATGAAGTTAGAAAGGCTTCCGTTTCTTTATTGGCTCCTTTGTACATCATTTTTGCATAATTCTGCTCGAAAAAATCTTGGTATGCTTTATTGAAACTTTTGATTTGCTGGTTGAGCTCGGTTGCTTTAGGAAAAGGGAAGCTAAGGTTCAAAAACTTATTAAAAGATTGGCCACGATTGGCCTCTTCGTCAAATGTTAGGGAAACATTATAAACTTGCCCAACTTCGGCAAATAAGCTCGTTTCTTTATCTTCAATTCTAAGGATAACTTGTTTTATTTCGTCTAAGTTGATGCTCAGTTTAAAATTTCCATTTATTATTACTTGCTCATTTAACCATTCCTTTTCATTGGTTATGTAGTCGCTGTAAACGCCAACTTTTATCGTTTTAGAGTCGAAACCTTTAATGCTTCCTTGAATAACAGTCTCATCAGCTATCAGTTGCAGACTGATTAATAGTGTAAACAATAAAGCGAAGGTGTTCCGAATCATTCGATTAAATGGTTATTTCTTTGGGTAAAAATTGGTTTGCATCGCCACCGTGGCGAATGATATCACGCACAGTAGTTGAATTTATTGTGGCATACTCTAATTCTGTAAATAGAAAAACGGTTTCAATTTCGTCATTTAGCTTTCTGTTCATTTGAGCAATGGTGTGCTCGTATTCATAATCCAATTGATTTCTTAGGCCTCTTAAAATGTATTTTGCTTGTACTTTTTCACAGTAATCAACGGTTAAACCTTGGTAAATGTCTACTTCAACATTAGGTTCGTTGGCAAAGCATTGCTCAATCCACTTTTTACGTTGCTGCAAGTCAAACATGTATTGCTTAGATGAGTTGGTTCCTATGGCAACGATAATTTTATCGAATAATGGAAGTGCTCTTTTTATAATAGAGGTGTGGCCCAAGGTAATTGGGTCGAAGGAACCTGGGAAAATGGCTATTTTTTTCATGTGTTTAGCTTTCTTCGAAGAAAGTAAAGTTAACATTTCCGAATTTCCTAGTGGAAATGAAGTTGGGATGTTCTTCAAATGAAGTTTCCCTTCCATGTTCTACAACAAGCAATCCACCTTCTGCTAGCAGACCTTTTTTGAAAATGGTACTTGGTAAATGAATTGTCTCTTCAAGAGCATATGGAGGGTCTGCGAATATGATATCATATTGCTGACTTAGTTTGTTCACAAACTTAAATACATCTGCCTTAAGTGCTGTGATGCTGTTTAACTGTAACTCTAAGGCTGCTTTCTTAATGAATTTAATACATCCTACATGTTGATCAACTGCTAACACAGAACCTGCCCCTCTTGAAGCGAACTCGAACGTCATGTTGCCCGTTCCTGCGCATAAATCCAATACTTTGGCATCTTCAATATCTGTTCTGTTCCGCAACATATTGAATAGGCCTTCCTTTGCAAAATCAGTTGTAGGGCGAACGGGTAAGCCCTTTGGCGGAGAAAATCTTCGCCCTTTGTGTGTTCCGCTAACTATCCGCATAAGTGCTGATGAAATAAACTAACGTTTGAGTAATCGTTCAATTCTCCTAACACTGCCGAGAAGTGAATGTTGGCAGGTTTTTGACCAAAGCTAACCTCATTGATGTAAGTATAAAGCAGCTTATATAGCGGTGATTCTTTTTCAACTTCACCCACTAAAATGAGTTTGCTCGTCTCTCGTTCTAGCTTAAGTTGTTCCATTACGTAAAGCAAAAAGTAGATAAAGTCTTCTTTACTCTGGTATTGGAAACTGTTAAAAAAGTAAAGCTTACCGTTCGGAGCATAAATTATATCAAATTGCTCTTGTTGGATATTGATTAGAAGCTCATTTTCTTTCATCTTATTTAATCCAACTGCTTCTAAAATTGGGGAAGAGAAATGCAATAACTGATACGGAGGTAGTTTTGCTTTTAGCAAGAACTCCAACCCACGAGGAATGGCAAACACCACCACAGCATCGAAACTTTCTAGTGGGGTGTAATGGAAAATAAGCTGACTTTGATCCTCCAGTGGATGGTTAAAGCTCAAATAACTTTCCAACTCTTTTTCGTCAAACAATACCTTTGGAACAAGTGTGTATAACGTATTTGAAAGACAAATTTGTAAACTCTTCTGCGATTGAAATGATTCGGTAGGAATGATTTTTTCGATATTCCTAAGGGCATCAACCCAGTCGTCAGATTTCTTAAAATCAAACTGCTCGTATGAAAGATAGGTTTGTGATTGGTCGTCAAAAAAGGCAGACTTCAATTGAAGCTTGCTCAATACCACAAAGTGTTTGAGTTGAGTCATTTTTCTACCATAGCGTTCGTCAAAATATCGAAGCTGTGGGGTTGGAGTAAGCGTCATGTATGAATTACCAGTTCCCGGTTGTGATTGGTTCACTCATTGAACCTACCTTGATTTCATCGGTCAATTTAACGGCTTCGTTCTTGGTTTTAAGTCCCTTGTAAACTGTTGCTAAGGTGGTTGACACTTCAAACACATTTACGTTCACCTTGTTTTTTTCAATTACTCCCGCCTGTATTTTAAACTCTTCTCCTTCACCAAAAGGCACATATTTAAGGGAGTCGATGACTACATCATCTTCAAAAATAGTAGTGGCAGGAACTAAAGAGGTATCTCGAATAACGATTCCCAATTGCACGGCTTCCACTTCTGTTAATGAATCCGGAACATTACCAATTGCTTTAATAATTGTTAGTGAATCATTGTTTACGAAGTTCAGTAATTCAGGAAAATTGGCTGCGTATCGACCTTTTTCTTGCTTAAACTTTTTTTGCGCGTCAGCAACGTTTACCAATCGACTTTGCACGACTTCATTTCTTAACTGCGTCGTATCTCTGAATTCAATCTTGTTTTGAACTCCGTCGTAGATGAAGTAAGCTAATATTATTGCAATTACAAATAAGGCTGCTTGAATACCGATTTTCATTGATCCTAAGTTTTTAGTTCTAAATTCACAAATCTACCATTTTTTTGATTTTATTGAAGGTCTTTATCTGATTCGATAAGGTTAAATTTACCAACCAACTTATTTGGTTATTCATGAGTGCTTTTCAGCAGAAATTTTATGGTTTTTTACCTGGAGTTCCAACCTCCGACCAAGTTGATTTGGTGGAGCGTATGGAACGTTTTCTGTTTCAAAACGCAGAAAGGGCTGGGTTTATTATTCGAGGGTATGCCGGTACCGGAAAAACTACTGCCATTGCTGCCATGATTAAAACGTTCCCAAGTTTTCAGTTAAAATCTGTCTTGTTGGCTCCAACCGGTCGCGCTGCAAAGGTGCTTTCTAACTTTTCGAAGAAGTCCGCTTTCACTATTCATAAAAAGATTTACCAAAGCGAACGAGGAAAGGATGGACAAACTCATTTTAAGCTTGGAGCCAACCTTCACACTAACACAATTTTTATTATTGATGAAGCATCCATGATTTCTGATGGAGGCGCATATGAGCAGAGTTTGCTAGATGATTTAATTGAATACGTGTTTACCGGAAAGAATTGTCGCTTGGTATTCATCGGCGACATAGCGCAATTGCCACCGGTAGGTAAATTGCTCAGTCCGGCGTTAGATTCCAAGTATTTAATGTCCAATTATTATTTGAAATTAAAAGGGGTGGAGCTGTCACAGGTGATGCGTCAATCATTAGAGTCTGGCATATTACACAACGCAACTTTGATTCGAAACCAAACACAAGAAAAAAAACCAGTATTGAAATTTGATTTAGATGGTTTTGATGACGTGAAACGAATCGACGGGCTTGAGTTAGAAGATGAATTACATACCTGCTTTTCCAAATATGGGGCTGATGACACCATCGTAATTACCCGATCAAATAAAAGAGCAAACGTTTTTAACCAACAGATTAGAGTTCGAATTAAAGATTTGGATAATGAAATTGCTACAGGAGACTATTTGATGGTGGTAAAAAATAATTATTTCTGGTTAGATGAAAAGTCTCCGGTGAGCTTCGTTGCGAATGGAGATGTTGCAGAAGTAATGAGCATGGGAAACATTGAAGGATTGTATGGTTTTCGTTTTTTAAATGCAACGGTGCGTTTAATTGATTACCCAACCCTTCAGCCGATTGACGTTAAACTGTTATTGGATTCAATTAACTCTGAAGCGCCTTCATTAACGAAAGAAGACAGTCAGCGCTTATTTGAAACGGTAATGGAAGATTATGCTGAGGTCACCAACAAACGAGTAAAAATGGAACTGCTCAAAAAGAACCCGTATTTCAATGCCTTACAAGTGAAGTTTGGCTATGCGGTTACCTGCCATAAATCGCAAGGTGGGCAATGGAAGGCTGTTTTTGTAGATCAAGGTTATTTGACCGAAGAAATGTTGGACACAGAGTATGCGCGATGGTTATATACGGCAGTAACCAGAGCAACGGAGCGGTTATATTTGGTGAACTTTAACGATATGTTTTTTGATTAAACGAGCTCTGTATTCACCTTAATCTCCGAATTCAATGTTTTATGCACCGGACATTTATCTGCAATTTCAAGTAGTTTTTGGATTTGTTCATTGTTCAGGTCTCCTTTCAATTCAATTTTTCTGCTAAAATGATCAATTTTTGAACTGGACTTTTCACATTCGGCGCAGTCCTGACCGTAGTCTTTGTTATGGTCTACATGAACAAGAACCTCTTTTAAGTCCCATTTTTTCCTTGCTGCATACATGTGCAACGTCATCGAAGTGCAGGCAGCTAAACCAGAACTAAGTAACTCATAAGGTGAAGGCCCTAAATCTGCACCACCAACATCTTCTGGCTCGTCTGCTAAAAAGTGGTGTCTCCCTGCTTTAATTTCTGTGGTGTAGCTGCCTTGTTCTGTTTTGGAAACTACCTGACTTTTACTTTTTACTGGAAAACTCTTATCGTCTGGATTTAAATACTTTTCTACCCAAGCTGCAATCATGTTACCAGCATAGATGGAGTCTGCTCTTTTGCTTAATAAATGATCTGCTCCGTCTAAAGAGATAAAGCTTTTTGGATGCATTGCGGCAGCATACATTTTTGCAGCATTCTCGATACCAACGGTAGTATCTTGAGGTGAATGAAGAATTAGCAATGCTTTTCGCAACGTTTTTGCTGCTTCTTCGGGTTTATGGTTTTCTAAATCATCAATGAAATCTTTTGCGATGGTAAATGGTCTGCCACCAATATTTACAGTGGCCTTTCCTTTTTCCTCAATTTCTTCCACTTTTTCAGCCAATAGTTTCGTTACATGGTAAGGATCAAATGGCGCACCAATGGTTACAACGGCTTCAATACAGTCTAGTTGAGATCCGGCAAATAGCGCCGCAGCTCCACCCAATGAATGACCGATTATAATTTTCGGAGCCTCGTAATTTTCTGTCAAGAAGTCGGCCGCAGCAAAAACATCGTATATGTTGGAGGTAAAGGTGGTGCTTTCAAAATCTCCCTCGCTACTGCCTAGTCCTGTAAAGTCGAATAATAAAACGGCAATGCCTTTTGATGTTAACCCGCGACTTATGTGTTTGATGGCTAACAAATTTTTTGAACAGGTGAAACAATGCGCAAAGATGGCAAATGCAATAGGTTTTTGATCTATCGGAAATTCAATTTGTGCGCTAAGTTCGTAGCCGTTATTATTAGTAAAACTGAGTTGTTGGGATTTCATAACATTGACTTTGGTGCTAAGTTAGCTTTAAAATGATAAGTGTAAATGTCTTCTAATTCACATTTGTTGTAGTAATTTTATGACAGTGAACAGTGAATCATTTTAACTGTTATAAACTCTAAACAACTAAAACTATGAGTAACATAAAATTTAAGGGTGATCCGATTGAAGTAAGTGGAAAAATTCCAAATGTTGGTGATAAGGCACTAGATTTTACCTTTGTTAAGGATGATTTAAGTGAAGGGTCTTTGGCCGATTTTGATGGGAAAAAGAAAGTGCTGATTATAGTTCCAAGCTTAGATACGGGGATTTGTCAACTAGAAGCAAAAGCATTTAACCAACAAATGGCTGATAAAGATGATACCGTTGGTTTGATGATTTCTAAAGATTTGCCTTTTGCTATGAAACGTTTTTGTGCTTCTGAAGGGTTAGAGACGATTGTAAATGCTTCTGATTTTAGGTATAACGATTTTGCTAGCCAGTACAATGCAGAAATGACGACAGGGCCTTTAAAGGGCTTATTTGCAAGAGTTGTATTGGTCTTGGATAAAGACAACAACATCACCTACAAGGAAGAAGTAGATGATATCACTCACGAGCCAAATTACGAAGCAGCAAAAGCAGCTGTTGAGGCAATCGGATAGAATGTCTTCTAGAAAAATTATTGTTTTGAGGCGAGGATTTCTATTCTCGCCTCAATTCGTTTAGAAATATCATCAGTATTGTTATACAGCATATAGTGAGTAGCACCTTTTACTGTTTCTGCCTTGTCAATATTTTTAATTGGAAAAATGAGGTCTGCAGTTCCATGTACATGGTAAAAAGGACAATTTATTTCTTCGTTGAATTTCCAGTTGGCTATTTCCTGAATTCCCCATGCTAATAATTCAACGCTTGCGCTTCGAATCATAGCGTCAAATAACTTATTCCCTGCAGCATCTGATTTGTCGTAGTAGGGTTTGAAAGCCACACTAGCATCAATGGCTAATTTAGATGCTATTTTATTTTTTGTTGGCAGGAGGTCCATGTATTTAAAAATATTAGGAACTTCAGATTTGTTTTTTACAGTAGAAATCAAGAATAAACTTTCTACCTTCTTAATCCTAGAAATTTCTACAGCTAAAATACCACCAAGGCTCATTCCTAAAATTGAAAACGTTGTGTCTTCAATTTTCTCTGATAATCTTTTAGCATATCCAGCAATCGGTTCATCACTTAGCGGTTCAATGTAATCTATATACTTGAGCTCAACTCCAGAAATAGATAGTTTTTCAAATAACCGGTGGTCTAACCCTAACCCTGGAATGCAATAAATGATAGGCTTTTGTGTCATAAATGTAAAAATAAAAAAGAACCGACAAAGCGGCTCTTTTTATTATGTTAATTCATATTGTCTTCTAGAATACTTCCCGATAGTTAATCGTTCGCTTTCTTCGTTGCAATCTCTCCGCCGTATGAAGGATTGATTTCCTTTGTTTTGGTACTACCAATAATGAAATTTATTCCTGCTCTAACCTGAGCATGTCTAGCATGTTGAGGTCTAAATCCGCTAAGAATATTATCGCTAACAATGTATATCTGCACCGGGCCCGGGTTAATATTGACTCCAATTCCAAGGTTGTTAAAAGAACGATTAATCATGCTGTAAGAGGCTGCCAAACCAATCCACTTAGTGGCTTTGTAATTGGCACTTAACGTTAAAGAAGGTTTAATATTTCTTTTATAGAATTCACTTTGTATCAATCCACCGAATACAAGTCTTTCATTGTATTTGTAATTGGCACCCATGTAAATTCTCCCTACAAGTGGGTTGGTGTAACTGTTATTACTTTCTTGAACGTTGAACGCCACTTCTAAAGAGTCTACAAGCCGATCGTAAGAGGAAGTTCCGGTCGTGTCATCTTGAGGAGAAAAGGCATCTATTTCAATACCGTCGAAAAAAGAACGACCTTTACTTATTAGGTAGTTTGTTGGGTTTGAGTTCCAATTAATAAAACCCAAATCTACGACACTAGCATTAAAGCTTAGCTTTTCGTTTAGCTCATAATTCATTCCTAAATCGATACCAAAACCTCTATTGCCACTTCCGGAAAGAAACCCATCTTCTCCAGTTAGGCTCGATGAACTAAGAATGTCAGTGTTTCCTGAGGAGTTCACTAAGATATCTGCAGTTGCGGTTAAGGCATAAGTATTAGGGTCTGTAGTTAACTTGAGGTCTGACCTCTTCGTATCTAAATTTGCGATCCCATAAAGGTACTTTAGTCGAGCGCCCAATCTTAACTTATTGGTAAGCTGATGGGAAAGGCTAATGCCGTATTCTCTATAATAATTTGCTGACAAAGCGGTCCCGTTAAAGTCAGCAGTATTGTCATCAAATGCCAAGTTCCCTTTGTGAATAAAGGTTGCTAAATCTTTGGTGTAATTGAACCTCATGTTAATATTTTCAGTTGCATTGAACATGATTTGTGTACTGTTGCCGAGTTTAAATCCGAAAGAGAATAAATCAATTTTAGTGTTGAATGATAAGAAGTTCTCCTCTTCTAGGCCTGCAATCATGGAATTAAAATCTAAGCGCAATGAATCTCCGTCTTGTTTGATAAAATCAGAATAGGCGAAACCACTGTTACTTAAGCTGTAATAGGAAGAAGACAAAACGGGTAGGCCGATGAAGAACTTGCCATTGAATTGATTGGCAGGATTTGAGTACGACGATTGCGGAATATCATTAAAGTTGAATAACGTTAAATCTTGCTGCGCTTTACTCATAAAAGAGGCCAGGAGACAAAGACTAAATGTAAATAGATGTTTTTTCATGGCTTTGTCTATTATTTAATGCTAACTATTGAGTTTAATGAAATAATAATATTTAGGCGGTTCGCAGAATTGAAAACAACATTGGTACCATTACCCGCATCTTCAGTAGAAAGTTTAGCAGAAAGAGCCACTTTTCTGGTTTTAGAAATATTAGTTAACCGCTCTTCGTTGATTTTAGTATCTGTTATATTTACAGTAAACCCATCAGCTTCCAAGTCGCGACCCACTAATTTGGTTGGTGCAGAGGGTAAAATCATTCCATAACCGTTTGAGTAAATAGGATTACTAGGTAGAATTAATTTACCAAGTTCAACATTGAAGCTATCTAAAAAAGTAAGCTGTAAATCTACATCCATAGGAAAACCATTTTCAGCATAAATTCTAAGTGTTCCATTCGTTAAGTCATTGACTTGTTTTAGTGTAACATTTATAGTGTCTTCAATAAAAAATCCATTGGCTCTTCCTTCAAACGGAATTCTAAACTCAAGGTCAAGCCCTAAATCACTTGTGTCGGTCATGAAGTTTCTTCGCTGTCCGTTTCTTGGTGGTTCCCCATTCGGATTGAAAAGTGCCTCCGAATCAAATGCAATCGATTTAGTGAGGTGGGACAAAATAGTGTCTAGGTTGCTATTTACATTATTGAGTTCAAAAACAGTCTCAACAAGACCGTATTTGTCAGGAAAGTTAATCGTTAACGGTTGTAGTTCGATAGGAATGTCAAAAGGTATTACGCTAGGGTTACGATTAGGGTTTACAGCATTTAGCTTTGTAAATTCAAAATTCATTGGACAAGAGAAGCTGTTTTTTGCTGTTAATCTTAACGTCGGATTGGAAATGAATAAATCCTCTTTCGCGAACTCCTGGAAGTTCTTGAAAAAGTCAATGGCAATACTGTCACTTTCTAGTGGTAATGGCGTACTGCCTAGTGAGCCATAAAACTCTTTAAAGTCAATATTTGTAATTGCCCCTGTCATCGTTAATTTATCATCTCTATTACTTGCAACCCCACTTTCGAGTTGAATGGAATATTGTAAATCAATTGGAAGTGTATTGTCAGCAGGGTTTCCGTCTTCGTCTTCAGAGAGATTTACTTGGTAGCCTCTTAAGTCCACTATTTGTGATCGAACTTGAGTGTTAGGCCTTGCTGCAGGTATTACATAATTTAAGACCAGAGTATCACCTAATGAATCAGTAAACGTTCTAAATTTTGCTGTGATTGTTAGTTCGTAAGGGAAAGAGTTCTCTAGGGTAAAAGCTAATGTGCCTGTTTTTAAGGTCATACTATCTACAATAATCCCGAATCTACTATTGTCAATAATTTTTTTCTGCGTTGAAGCATTAAAATTTAAACGTTGGCCATTGTTGAATGGGGGTCTGGGAGGCATAGAATCCAAAAGGCCATTTGTCGCTTGAGAAACGGTGAAAGTATCCGCGAAATTTTCTGTTGGAATATTAATTACGGTCGATGTATCTGACGACAGTACAGAACTTCTGTAAACGATTTCTAACCCACCATTGGCCGTAGTAAAAATATCTCCATTGGTGTCTTGCCTTACCACAATATCTGCTAAGCTGAGGTTTGAACTTATTAAAGGAACAGCAAAGCTTGGGTTCCAATCGTCTACTTTTATTTTTTCGAACTCGAAGTAGTCTTCTGTGCAGGCATAGAAGCCACATGCAATGGTTGCGAATAATAAAGTTGTTTTGAAGAGATTTTTCATCTAAGAGTGTTAGAAATTAGTAGGACAAAGGTAATATTTTAAGAATTTTTAAGACTACCAATTTTGCATCTAGTAAAAATCGTGTTCAAAAACTCCTTGGATTCATTTACGAAATAGATTGAAACTAGTTCTATGATGCTCACAAACTCCAAACTCATTCAATGCATTTCGATGGTTGAGGGTTCCATAACCTTGGTTATTTTGCCAGTCGTAATGCGGGTAGTCCTCAGCAATCTGCTGCATGTATTCGTCACGGTGAGTTTTAGCAAGAATAGAAGCTGCTGCGATGCTTTTAAACTTACCATCTCCTTTTATAATGCAGGTATGAGGAACAAAGTTGTAAGGAGTAAAACGGTTGCCATCAATTAAAAGGTGATCAAAATCTACCTGGAGCCGATCAATAGCCCGATGCATCGCTAAAAAGGATGCATTCAAAATGTTTATTTCATCAATTTCTTTAGCTGAAACCACTCCAACTGCCCAATCTAATGCATTCTTTTCAATCCACAAGCGTAATTCGTCTCTTGTTTTTTTAGTCAGTTTTTTTGAATCGTTTAATGCAGTGTTTCGCCGTTTAGGGTCTAAAATTACTGCCGCAGCATAAACTGGTCCTGCATAACAACCTCTGCCAGCCTCATCGCAACCAACTTCCACTATTCCTTTGGTGTAGTAGTTTTTTAACCTCAATTCTTCACTGTCTTTTCAATGCTATTCCACAATAAGTTGGCACTATTTTCCCAAGAAAAGTCTTGTTTTCTTCGTTTGCCTTTTTCTATTAGAGAAGCTCTTTTTTCAGGCTGATTGGCAATTACTTCCATGGCATCAGCAATTTCGCTCACTTCTTTTGGATTACACAAGATTGCGGCGTCCGCCGCAACCTCTGGCATTGATGTTACGTTAGACGTGATCACGGCTGTTTCAGTTTGAAAAGCTTCTAGAATTGGAATTCCAAACCCCTCGAAGTAGGGAAGGTAGGTTAGCGCTAACGCGCTAGATAATGCTACTGATAGCTCTTCATCAGAAAGTCTACCCATAAAATTTACGTCCTTTTTAAATTTCATCGATTGATAGGTCTGTTCCAACTTCGATGGCCACCATTTTTTATTACCAGCAATCAGAAGCTTCGTTTTCTTGGTTGTTCGTGTTTTAAAGTCTTCAAAAGCCAATAGCAAATGCTCTAAGTTTTTTCTTGGGTGTATGGTTCCAATAAAAATGAAAAAGTCATGTTTTGATGTATAGCGCTCCTTGAAATGTAGTTGTTTTTCAACGGAGGCCGGTTTGAAAACATCGTTCGCACCATTATATACCACGTCAATTTGAGAACTCGGAATCTTATAACTGGAAGCTATATCTTTTTTTGAATACTCTGAAACTGTAGCAATCCTTGATGCTCTTTTAGCGAACTTCGGAAAGAAATGCTGCAAGTACTTTCTGTGACTCCAAATGATATGTTCCGGATGGTGCTCAAAATTAAGATCGTGGATAACTGCCAAACTTTTACAATTCAGTTTAGGTGGCACCCATCCTTCCGACGAAAGGAATAAGTCAAACCGATTTTTGTTGAGGTACCGTTTTAAACTCATTTCGAACCAAATGAACCATAAAACTGGATGGCGCGCAGGCGGGCCTAAGGTTACAAAACTTACGTTTTCAGGGAATTTGAACGTATTCCCTTCTACTTTACGGTCAAAAATAAAGGTGAACTGAACCTCAGGGTGGACTCTGGTAATTAGTTGGAGTGTTTCATATGAAAATCGAGCAATACCGTCCATTTTGTTTGGAACCAAAAGTCTGGTGTTGACGGCAATTTTCATGCAATGAAGTTATACTTTTTCTACCATGTAATTGATGCCAAAGAAGAAATACTCTTTTAAGAATTTATTCTTCTTCCAAATCAGTTGTTCTTTTTCAACTCTTTCTTTGGCTTTCTTATTGGGAAAAGCAAAAGGCAAGTAATACCGAATGTATTGAACTGTATCTTGCTCAATACTGAATCCTTCTTTTTGAAATTCTTCTTGCCAGGTAGCTAGACTTCTGATGTTTTCGTTACCCAGTAAAATATTTTTCTTCAGGCTTTCATCATATATTTCAATGATTCTCTTGTTACCTCTTTGTTTGTACAATTTTAGATTTTGGATAACATTGTTTCCATTCTCTTCAATGATCAATAGTCGTCCTTTTGGACTAAGTACATGGTGTAAAATTTGAAGCGCTTCGTTTAGAGGCTCCAAATGGTGCAGCGTATCTTGGATGATGATTAAATCGTAGCTATTTGCTTCAAACTTATGGTCAAATATATTTTCGTAAGAATAAGTGAACTTACTTACATCGCCAAATTGACCCCAATACTTTAACCGTTTTGGAATTTGATGAATGTAATGCTCTAACGTTGTCCCGTGAGAGGCAATACCATTTATAGAAAGAAAAATAGCAGTTGTCCCGAAGCCGCAGCCACAGTCCCAAATTCGTAAAGTTGGGTCGGTTATGTTGTCTGCAGTGTATTGCAAGCGCTGACAGAAATATGCCTTGCGAAATTCGAACTTCGCGGGGTTTTCAAGATACTTGTAATAATACTGTAAGTCTTCGTTGTTTTTTAACTCTTCAACAAAAAGGTCAAAAAACTGCTCAACCGTCATCTTCATGCTTCAAAATAAGGGTCGCAAATATACGTTCCTCTATTGGAATCAAACGAATTGGATTGCTTTACTTTGTTTTCGCTACGTTTTTCGATATTTCATGCAACGCAAATTTATTAATAACCTTATTTTCATTCTTTTTCTAAACCTTCTGGTGAAGCCATTTTGGATTTTAGGAATTGATGTTGCTGTTCAAAATAGAGTTGGAGCAGAAGAATATGGCCTTTATGCACCAATTTTTTCTTTCGCTATACTGTTGAATATCATCCTCGACTTTGGGATTACCAATTACAACAATCGAAACATTGCACAGCATTCGCACATGCTACGGCGCTACTTTTCAGGAATATTTAATGTCAAACTTATTTTAGGTGGTATTTATCTTGTCATAACCCTCTTGTTTGGACTGGCTTTTGGCTACGAGGGGCGAGCCTTTTGGTTGCTTTTTGTGTTGGGAATCAATCAAATAATGGCTTCTATGGTGCTATACTTACGCTCTAATATATCTGGGTTGCATTTATTTAAAACCGAAGGTATCCTTTCCATAATGGATCGGGTTATTATGATTGGCCTGTGTAGTATTTTATTGTGGAGCGGTTACTTTGAAGGACGTTTTGAAATTGAGTGGTTCGTTTATGCACAGTTTTGGGCGTATTTCACAACCGCGATTGTGGCTTTCGTTTTAGTGTATGCGAAAGCGAAATTTTACAAAATAAAGGTAGATGTTGTGCTATTTCGAGTAATCCTAAAACAAAGCTTGCCTTTTGCCTTACTCGTGTTGCTCATGTCTTTTTACTACCGATTAGATTCAGTAATGATAGAGCGGTTACTTCCAGATGGTAGGGTGCAAGCGGGAGTCTATGCTCAAGCTTACCGGTTGTTAGAAGGGTTTAATATGTTTGGCTATTTATTCGCCGGTTTGCTGTTACCAATTTTTTCTAGAATGCTAAAAAACAAGGAGTCTGTGGCCAAGTTGGTGCAAACCTCTTTTAATTTATTGTTCATTCCGGCAGTATCCATTTCGGTAGTGTCATTGCTCTATTCTGAAGAGTTAATGGAAATTTTATACTTGGAACACATCGGAGAGTCTGCTGAAATTTTTGCGGTTTTAATGGTTTCTTTTATCGCAATTGTCTTGACGTATATATATGGAACTCTGCTAACGGCAAACGGGAGTTTGAAGCAACTAAACATTATCTCTTTAATTGGTTTGGTAGTAAATTTTGTTACAAATTGGATTTTAATTCCAATTTACGGAGCTTGGGGCGCTGCTGTTGCAACCTTAGGTACTCAGTTCTTCGTTATTTTGGCTCAAATAATTATCTGTAAAAAGCTTTTTAAAATGCATTACGAAACGACTTTTATTGTGAAACAAGTTGCCCTTGTGACTATGGGAGTTACAGCATCTGTCTATACTGTTTCTTATTTCTCAGATTTTAGAATTCATTCCATTGTAATAATGGCCTTTTTTGGCTTATTAGCATTACTATTTGGCTTGGTGAATAAAAACGATGTGTTGAAGGTTTTGAAGAAGGAATAATTCTAAACGTTAACCCACCTGTCAAACATTCCTCTAATTTGCTTTTCATCTTTTTCATTAAACGTTAATCCAATTTGAACGCCATCGGTTAAGTTTTCAATTTTTGCATCCAAATTGTTTTTATCAATTATTGGAAGAACGGTTCCCATTAACTCGAATCCAATTTTAAAAGAAAGGCTAGTTTGAGGTTCGACTTCTACAATTTCATTTTCTTTTAAGGCCAGCGCTGCTCCTAATTTGTAGGCTTGTATAAGTCCGCCAACACCTAGTTTTGTACCTCCAAAGTATCGCACAACAGCAATGTAGGTGTTAGTGATCCCAGCAGACCGAATTTGCCCTAAAATGGGAGCTCCTGCAGAATTAGCCGGTTCCCCATCGTCATTTGCAATGTAATATTCCTGGTCACCAACCCCGATTAAAAACGCTGAGCAAATGTGCCGAGCTTTCGGATGTTCTTCTTGAATCTTTACCAAACACTCCTTCACGTCTTCCTTTGAATTGATAGGGAAAGCATAGCCATAAAACTTGCTTCCTTTTTCTTTAAAGAATGAAGTGGAAGTTTTTTTTATGGTCTTAAAGGTATTCATGTAGAAAAGATTATGAGTAAAAGTGCTACAACGGAGACTAGAATTCCTATTTTATTTTTCATTGAAAACTGCTCTTTGAAAATTAGAAGTGAAGCTACGGCAGTAGTTAAAACCACTCCCATGTTGTTAATTGGAAATACAACAGAACTTTCTAAATCCGTGTGGTTAAAAATTGAAATCAGAAAAAAGATAGAGCCATAATTTATAACACCTAAAATAACTCCACCCAAGAGAGTATTTCTGCTAAAATCTCTTTTCGACTTGTCTAGGCTCATTCCAACAATTCCTATGGTAAAGGCCGTTAAAAAAGTCATTGCAGGAAATAATTTTGCGTCGAACGTAGTTGCACTTAAATAGACTTGTTGGTTGTATTTTAGAAAGGTGTCTATAAAGCCCGACCCTAAAAACAGTATAAGAGGTATTGCTAAAAGTCTTTTGTCGAATTTTTTACCATCTACTTTTTCCTTATGTGTAGAGAGGTAAACCCCAATTAACGCCAATATAATTCCTGCTATTTTGGTTGCATTTACTACATCATTGTAATAAATTATAGCAAAGCTAACAGGAATAATTAGAGCCATCTTATTAGCTATAGAAGCTACTGAAGCGCCGTATTTCTGAGCAGTTATGGCCATAATATTGAACAGAGAGATGAATACCACGCCTAAAATTAGACTGTTTATGAACCAAGGGGATGTGGTTACTTTTTCAAATGAGGGTGCTTCCCCTAAAGTTGCAAATCCAGTTACACCTGCAATAAAGTAGTTTACTACGATTGCAGTAAACGTATTTACCTTGAACCGTTCAAATGACTTGAAAATGATGAAGATAGCGGCAGAGCATAAAATGCTTAAGATTAAGTATATCATGCGTTTGGATTACTAAAAACGTGAAGCACGTCATTTTCAAGTTTCTCACTATGCTCAACGTTTCCCTTTAGTATTGGGCTGTTAACTCCCTTTTCGAGTGTTTTCCTTGTTTTAAATACTCTCGCTTCATCCCAAAGGTTGGAGTCGATAAATTGCTGTAACATTTTTGCTCCTCCTTCAATTATAATGGAGGTTACCTCTTTGTTATAGCAAATTTTACCAACTTGAGTAGGCAAATTACGATCAAAGTTTACTTTGATGTATTCAATGTTTTTTTCCTGTTTGGTTTCAATTGAGTTTAAAACAACCGTATTGGACTCGTTGCTATAGATTTTTGAGTTCTTCGGTACTTCAAGGTTCTTATCGACTAAAAAACGCGTTGGATTTTTGCCGGCTACCTCACGAACCGTCAATTCAGGGTTGTCAATAACTGCAGTGTTTTTTCCTACTAATATGGCAGACTCTTCTGCTCTCCAAAGATGAACAAGTTGTTTTGAAAGGGCACCTGTTAGCCAAACTTGTTCATTCATTTTCCCAATAAACCGGTCTGCACTTTCGGCCCATTTTAAAATAATGTACGGCCTTTTTTTCTCGTGAAAACAAAAAAATCGACGGTTTAAATACCTTCCTTTTTCTTCTAAACATCGGGATTCAACTTCAATTCCTGCAGCTTGTAATTTTTTAATTCCATTTCCCGCAACCTTTTCAAAAGGATCAAGGTTGCAGATGACAACTCTTTTAAAGTTGTGCTGAACAATTAAGTCAGCACAAGGAGGTGTCTTTCCAAAATGTGTGCACGGTTCTAATGTGACGTACATCGTTGACTCTGGTAACAAGGATTGGTTTGAAACTGATTGAATCGCGTTCACTTCAGCGTGAGCTTCTCCACAAGTTCTATGATAACCTTCTCCAATTATTTTGCCCTCATGAACCACTACAGCCCCAACCATGGGGTTTGGTGCTGCATTAAATTTACCTAAAGCTGCAAGCTGAAGGGCTCTGTTCATGAATATTTCGTCTTTCGAAGTCACGATTCCAAAAGTAGATAAAATACTAACTTCGGCAACTCACTTTTAGTTCAGTAAACCAATGACATTAGCCGACTTTTCAAAGCGTTTTAAGAAAGAGTTTAAAGATCAGTTTAATGAAAATGAGCTAAATAATCACCTTGCAATTTTATACGACTTCTATCTAGGTTATGGCAGAGCGCAAGTTGTCTTGAATTCAGTAGAGGATATTAAGCCAGAAGTGCTGAATAAGTTAAATCAAGCCATTGTAGAGTTAAAAGGCCACAAACCCATTGATTACATCATCAATCAAAGTGTTTTTTATGGCAGAGAGTTTTATGTTGACGAAAGTGTATTGGTTCCAAGGTCAGAGACGGAAGAGTTAGTGCAATGGATTTTGGAGCGAGAAGAAACCGAAGGAAAGACCATTTTGGATATTGGAACTGGGAGTGGCTGTATTCCCATTACGCTCTTTTTAGAAGGTAAATTTTCGAAAGTTGATGCAACAGAAGTTTCTCAAAGTGCTACCAAAACAGCAATAAAAAATGCTGAATTATTGAAGGCAAAAATTGAAGTTGAGGTTCATGATATTTTAACACAAGTTCCAAAAGAGCTGTATGATATTGTTGTGAGTAATCCACCTTATGTGAAAAGGGAGGAGTTGGAGGCCCTGGATAAAAATGTAATCGAATACGAGCCCGTTATTGCATTGGCACCTGAAAGTGATGATCCCTTATTATTTTACATACGGATGGTTGAAATTGCACCAAAAATGATAAAGCCAAAAGGAATTCTTTACTGGGAAATTCATGAAGACTTGGGGCCTGAATGCGTGGCAATTTTAGAAGGTGGAGGCTTTGAGCAGGTTGAATTAAAAGAAGATATTTACGGCCGGAATCGCATGATTCGTGCAGTTTTAGCTTAACGACAAGTTTGCGAGTAGGCTTGTTGTGCGCTTTTATCTCCCAAGTTAGCTGCTTTCAAGAATGCGGCGCAAGCTGCCTGTCTATTTCCTAGATTTTGTTCTACTATACCTTCTAAAAAATAGGCTCTTCCATAATTTGGATTTAGTTTTTGAGCTGTTTTTAGATCTTGTTTCGCTAAGATTATATTTTTTAACTTCAAATATGTGAATGCCCTATTCGTGTAAGAATCAACTCTCGGTTCTAGCTCAATGCTCTTGGTGTAATCAGAGATGGCTTGGTTTAACCGATTTAGCTTTGAGTATTCATTTGCGCGGTTAAAATAAGCGTCAGCGTGTGGTTTCAGTTGAATGGCTTTGTTAAAGTCCTTCATTGCTGCTTCCGAGTTTCCAGCTTGAGCATAGAGATTTCCTCGGTTAGAGTATGCGTCGGCATAGTTGGGCTGAATCTCAATTGCTTGATTAAAATAGTTGAACGCTTCGTTACCCTTGTTTCCTTTTAAAGCAAAAGAACCAAGGTTGTTATATGCTTGGGAAACATTGGGGTGGGTTTCAATAACAGAGGTCCATAAGGTTTCATCATTCTCCCAAATTTGTACCCTTTGAAAAGAGAGGAAACTTAAAGTAATTAGAGGGATGCTGAGTAATAGGGTGAGCTTGGAACTTTTAAGTTTTTGGACAAAAAACCCAAGAATGAGTAGTAATCCAAATAAGGGTAGATAAATGTACCTGTCGGCTGTAATTTGGTTGCCAAAGGGTACAAATTGAAGCACGAGCGCAATAGTGATGACAAACCAAGCTGAACCAAAAAGTAACAACTTGTTTTTTCTAAAGCTTATGAGTGCAACTACTAATCCAATAATCAGCACAGGGCTAAAATAATGAATAAGAGGAAGTGCTCCATCACTTAATTCGGGATAAGGGTAAAAAGCCGAAAGATGATAGGGGAGTATGAATTTAACAGGATAAAAAAGGAAGGAATAGATCACTAAAAATATTCTGTCCAACGTACTAAACGTTCCGGTTAGATCAGATAGATGACCTGCCGTTTCTCGTCCCAGAATAGTCACTACTCCGAAGATTATAGAAACGGCTATAAATGGAATTTTCTGAAGCAGTAATTTGATGTCAATCTTGTTTAAAAAGTAGTAATCGAAAGCAATTAGAATTATTGGAAAAACAACTGCAGCCGACTTTGAGCCACAGGATAGTGCGAAGAGTATAAAACAAAGTACAATATATTTAATATTTTTTGTAGCCCGGTAGTTCAAGTAACTCCAAAATGCAGTAAGAAAAAAGAAGCTAAATAATAAATTACTAAAAGCTGAAATCCAAGCAACCGACTCTACTTGCATGGGGTGAACTAAAAATACAAGCGCCAATAAAAAACTAAGTTGTTTAGCTTTTAAAAAGTGGTGGGTTAATTTGAAAACAAGCAAACCATTGATAATATGAATCAATAATGATAGCGAGTGGAAAGCGGTTGAATTTAAGCCAAACAAGGACTGTGTTACTGCATAAAAAACGATAGTGACCGGTTGATACATTCCAACAAAAAAAGTGGAGAAAATTCCCTTTATGGCATTAGCGTCAAGTGATTTTATATAGGGGTTTTCAACCACCTGTACATGGTCATCTAAGTAAGTAAAAGAATTGTTTATACCCGAAAAGTAAATGGTGCAAGCGAGTACTGTAATTGCAAGAGAGTAAAGTATACTTTTATCCCATTTCATGGTATAATATTACGAAATAGACTTCCATTTGATGTCGTATTTCACACCATTCTCATTAATACATTTCATTTCTGCTTCTAGCTGTTTTACCAGAGTTTCAATTAACAGGAAACCGAAAGATTCTTTTTTTGCAACACCAGTTTGCTCATTAAACTCTGAACCATTATCAGTAATTTGTAAATGTATAATACCATCTCTCTTAGCTAGCAGAACGTCAATTTGTCCATTCGTGCCATTTGAAAAAGCATGCTTCAAGGAGTTTGAAACGATTTCATTGATCAGCAAACCACATGGAATTGATTCGTCTAAATTGAGATGAATCTCTTCTAAATTCATATTGGCTTTAATTTTCGACTTGTCAACTTTATAAACTTCAATTAATTGGGGAATTAGCGTCTCAATATATTCGCTAAAAGGTGATTCAAGACCATCCGTTTTTTTGTACAAACTTTCGTGAATTAGTGACATGGAGTTAATTCTACTCTTACAGTCATCAATTACCTTTTGAACTCTATTATCGGAAATGTACTGTGTTTGCAAGCTTAGCATGCTGGAAACAACTTGAAGGTTATTTTTTACACGGTGGTGTATTTCTTTCAGTAATGATTCCTTTGTCTCTAGTTCAGACTTTAACTGATTCTTTTTTTCAGTTAGCTGTTTGGACAATATTTTATTTCGGTATAACATAATGATTGCTAAAACCAGAAGAAGAAGAGAGATGATCGCAACAACGATTGCAATTATCAATTGCTTTTGCCTTCTAATGTTAACTTGTTCCTGGATTTGGGTTCTTTCTTTTGCTAGTTGCAACTCCAGCTGTGCCTCTTCTACTTGAAGCTGATGTTTCATTGCATAGTTTTCTAAAAATTTGAAGTTAAGGTCTAAACTATCTTGTAGCTTATTGTAAATTTTCAGGTAGCGATAACTACTATCAATTTGACCTAGTGATTCATAGGTGAGAGCCAATTGTTCTGCCGCATCTTTTATGCTTTCATACTGTCGAATAGAGTCCGCAATTCTAAATGAACGTTTACCTGCCGCTAAGGCTCCCGATAGATTGTTTTCGTCTAAAAGTATTCTTGATTTAGTTAAATACGCTTGTCCTACACCAGTTGTGTGTTTTGTTAGAAGGTTAGACTCAATGCTCAAATTGTTGTAATAATTTGCACTATCATTTTTACCCAACTTCCAATAACCTTCTCCTAGTAACAAGTAAGCATTGCCTTTTTCTAACTCTCTATTGTTTACCTCAAAGTATTTAGTAGACCTTAGTTGTTGAGAAACACTAATGCGGTAATTTTTTAACAATAAGTTTATCAAGCCAATATTGGAAAGTGCTTTGTATTTTCCGTTTTCATTCTGCGTTCTCTTAAATCCTTCAAATGAAAGTTCGTAATACTGCAAAGATTGGTGATAGTCTTCCAAGAAGAAAAAGATATTTCCCATCTGAAGGTAGGCCATTCCTAACTTGTCTGGGTTGCTTGTTTTTTTGAAAATTTCTATGGCTTCAAATGCAAACTGTATAGCTGCTTCATAATCTCCTTTTGCATAATTAACTGCAGATTTATTCATCTGCAGCTCGCCTATTTGTTTTTGGCTTCCTATTGCTGAGTATAGTGAAATTGCTTGGTCAACATAAAAATTACAACTATCGTACTGAAAACTATAAAAATAATAGGGTGCTAAGATTTGGTAAAAGCTTGCAATACTTTCCGAGTCATTTTTTGTTGTTGCGTTTTTTATAACTTTTTTTAGAAACTGTTTCCCTGTTGAGTACTGAAAATTCGCCCTGAGAAAATCAGAATGGGCATTGACAACTTCTCTTTTATCCGCTGCTTTTAGTTTTCAAGTGGAAGTTGCTCAAACTCCTCCAATGCTCTGTTATATTGCACCGAGTCGTGTAAGGACCAGTAAAACTCCATCGCTTATTGCCATCCTTTAGCTCTTTTTATGAGTTCGGTGGATCCTGTTAGTTCCGGTAAGCTATCCGGCAATACTTCCTGACTTAAACAAGATGCAGAGAAGAGAATAAAAGTCAGAAAACTTAAAAGAACTGCTTTCAAAGTTTTCATATAGAAATTTTGGTTTACTTGTAAAGACTTAGTAATTCTTTTACCATATTTTTCGAACCCATAATCGTTGGGACTCTTTGGTGCAATTCTTCGGGCTCTATTTCCATTATTCTGTGTTTTCCAGTACTTGCAATTCCCCCTGCTTGTTCCATTAAAAATGCCATAGGATTGCATTCATACAATAAGCGAAGTTTGCCTTTTGGAGCTTTTGTTGTTTCAGGATAAATAAAGATGCCCCCTTTAATCATATTTCTGTGAAAATCAGCTACCATGGAGCCAATGTATCGAGCGGAATAAGGTCTGTTCGTTGGTTTGTCTATTTCTTTACAGTACGTGATGTAGTTGTTAATGGCATCAGAACAATAGGCTAAATTCCCCTCATTAATAGAGTAAATTTTTCCATTTTTGGGAATGCTTAAATTAGGGTGTGATAAGCAGTATTCACCAATTGATGGATCAAGGGTAAAGCCATTCACCCCGTTGCCTGTAGTATAAACCAACATGGTAGAGGAGCCATAAATAACGTAGCCTGCTGCTACTTGGTTTTCTCCTTTTTGCAAAAAGTCAGCCTCAGTGGCTAAGGTTCCCATCTCAGAAACTCTGCGGTAAATGCTAAATATTGTCCCAATTGAAACATTTACATCAATGTTTGAAGATCCATCGAGCGGGTCAAAAGCAACAATGTATTTGCCATTTTTAGAACGAAGACTGTCGAAAGCTAAAAAATCATCATTTTCTTCTGAAGCAATTCCACACGCTTCACCACCGTTTTTTAAGGCGGCAATAAATTGATCATCGGCAAAAACGTCTAACTTTTGTTGAGTTTCTCCTTGTATGTTCTCTTGGGTTGTAGCGCCCAAAATGTCAGCTAAGCCCGCTTTGTTCACCTCTCTATTCACAATTTTTGAGGCGATTACAATGTCGTTTAACAATCTTGTCAATTCTCCACTTGCAAACGGGAAGTCATCTTGTTTTTCTATAATAAACTCACTGAGCGTTTTAACTCCTGACATGGTAATTTTGATTTAGTTATCTTAAAGGCGACAAATATCGTAAAATTCAAAGGTTTACTAAACGGCAAAAATTGAGATGATTTCAATGTTCATTCACTAAATTTGCGCTAAAAATGATGGATTTTGTCATACGCAAAGGTCGCAAAACTGATTGCAAGAGAACATTGGAGTTAATTCAAGAGTTAGCTGAATACGAAAAAGCTCCCAATGAGGTAACCATTAGCTTAGAAGAGTTAGAGAATGATGGTTTTGGAGAAAATAGCATTTATGAGCTTCTTGTTGCAGAGCAAAATAATCAAATCATTGGTATTGCTTTGTACTATGAAAAATATTCAACTTGGAAGGGAAGATGTTTGTATTTAGAGGATTTAGTAGTGACAAAAACGAAGCGGGGCATTGGCGCAGGCAAGGCATTGTTTGAAGCTGTTATTGCTGTTGCCAAAGAAAAGCAAAGTGGCAGAATGGAATGGCAGGTTTTAGACTGGAATACACCTGCCATCGATTTTTACAAATCGTATCAAGCGGAATTAGACGGAACTTGGTTTAATGGACGATTCACAAAAGAGCAACTAGCGCATATTAAATTATAATGGATGAGAGTATTTAAATTTGGTGGAGCTTCGGTTAAAGATGCAGAGGGTATAAAAAATGCCGCCCGAATTATAGAAAGCCACAAAGGCGATCAGCTTGTTGTAATCGTTTCGGCAATGGGTAAAACAACCAATGCCTTGGAAGAATTACTGACGTTGCATTTAAAGAGAAGCGAAGCTGTTTTTCAAAAGTTAGAAGAAATCAAATCATTCCATTTTGAAATCTGCAACAGCTTATTTGAGAATAAAAAAGAACCAATTTTTCAAGAGCTGCACAATACATTTGTAGAAGCAGAGTGGCAAATTGAAGACGAACCAATAGGTACTCCTGGGTTTGAATATGATCAATTGATTGGCTTAGGAGAGCTTTTGTCAACAAAAATTTTGTCGGCCTACTTAAGCTCAGCATTGGTAAAAAATAGTTGGATAGACGCGAGAGATGTAGTTCGAACCGACAATACATATCAGGCTGCGATAGTTGATTGGAAGGAAACAGAACAGCTAATTCAACAAAAGTTTAAGGCTTTAAACGAATCAGTTATAATAACGCAAGGGTTTATTGGTTCAAGTTCTGAGAACTTTACCACCACTTTGGGTAGGGAAGGATCAGATTTTTCAGCAGCCATATTTGCAAGTTCTCTAAACGCAAAGAAGGTAGTCATTTGGAAAGATGTGGAGGGAATGCTAAATGCTGATCCCAAACATTACGAATCTACAGTAAAGCTTGAAAATATCTCTTATAAAGAAGCGATAGAGTTGGCGTATTATGGCGCATCTGTAATTCACCCAAAAACCATAAAGCCTCTTGAAAATAAAGAGATACCGCTTTACGTGAAATCTTTTAAGAACCCCGAGGCAGAAGGGAGTTTAATAAACAGAGATTCGTCACGAGACAATGAAATCTCTTCTTATATACATAAGGAAAACCAAATATTAGTTTCATTTAGTTCAAGAGATTTTGATTTTATTGACGAAAGAAAGCTATCGGAACTTTTTCAACTCTTTTCAAAAATTGGACTGTCATTTAATATTCTACAGAATTCAGCCATTAGCTTTACCGTAGCTTTTGATTACAATGAATCTAAAATTAATCAGTTGCGAAAGGAAGTTTCAGAAAATTACAAAGTGGCATACAATGAAGGCGCTACTTTGATTACCATTCGCCATTTTACTGAGGGAATTGTTGCTGATTTGCTATGCGGTAGAAGAGTGCTTTTGGAGCAACGAACAAGATCTACCGCTCGCTTTGTTCTAGCCTAAACTTATAACGTTTCTTCAAACCATTCCCAAAATTAGAAAGCAATTATACCTAATGATCTGTAAAACACAGATCAAATTCGTTTACTTTTTAATTGGCCGATAGGGAAAGCCTCTCTTTGTTTTCCTTAATTTTGATAATTAATAAAGTAAGAGACAGCTATGAACGATAAGTCGTATGAAATTAACGCAAATGGTATATTCCACTTTCTAAGAAAGAGAAGGAATGTACTTTTGATTACCACTACGTTGGCATTCATGTCTTCCATTATATTCTCTCTTCTAATTGAAGATAAATATGAATCGTCAGTTATTCTCTTTCCTTCTACAACAACATCAATTTCAAGGGCATTACTCAATGATGAAAATTATAAAGAGAAAGACTTTTTAGAATTTGGAGAGGAAGAACAAGCGGAGCAATTAATACAACTTCTTAACTCCGATGTAATAAGAGAGCACATCATTCAAAAGTTCGATTTAATGAATCATTACGATATTAATCCAGAGGAAGAGTATCGTCAAACTAAATTGTATCAAGAATATAAGAAAAATATTGATTTTTATCGAACGAAATTTATGTCTGTAAAAATTGAAGTGTTTGATACAGATAAGGAATACGCAGCAAATATTGCAAATGAAATTGCCACTAAAGTAGGTGAAGTACGCTCTGATATTTTGAAAAAAGTTGCGCGCCAGGGGTTTCAGATTGTGGAGCGTGAATTTAACAGTCTGGTAGCTGAAATTAATCGAATGGAAGACACCTTAAATCAGATAAGAGCAAAAGGCGTGCAAGATTATGAGACACAAGTGGAGGTGCTGAGCAATCAATATGGTGCAGCTTTAGTAAAAGGAAATGTATCGGCAGCTAGAGAGATTGAAAACAAGTTGGACACCATTTCAAAATATGGAGGAAAATATTTGAGTTTGGTGCAGCAAATAGAATACGAAAGAGAAAAGTTAAGTGATTTAAGAAAAGTATACGCCGAAGCACGAGTAAATGCCGAAACAAACATCGATCAGACATTCGTTGTTAACAACGCTTATCCTTCAGATAAGGCTAGCTATCCAATTAGATGGCTAATTGTTGCGGCTTCTACGGTGGCTACTTTCTTATTTACAATTATTATTTTAATATTAATTGATCCAAAAGATTAGATTATGAATGAGAATAGATCATATCAAGAGTATTTTAAATCTACATCAAAGATTTTTGAGTTTGCGTTTAAAAAGTGGAGATTTTTATTAAGTGTATTTATAGTATCCGCTATATTAGCTATAGTTTTTTCAGGACCTAAATTTATTGCTCCAAAATTTGAGGCTCAAGCTGTTGTTTATCCAGCAAACCTTGGAGGTTATTCCGGAGAAACTAGATTAGAACAAATGTTTCAATATTTACAATCCAATGTTATAAGAGATAGCATAATCAAAAAGTTTAAATTGTATGAAGAGTACGAAATAGATAGTACTAAGCCAACTTCAAAAAATGCTGTTATTAAAGAATATTCAAATCATATAGAATTTAATAGCACCAAGTTTGAATCAGTTGAAATGCTTGCAAAGTCAAAAGATCCTAAAAAATCAAAAGCTATTCTAGATGAAGTAATTAAGTTATTAGATGAGATTATTCGCAAAACAGAAAGAGAGAAATACTATGAACACGTAGTGATAGATAAAAGGTTACTCGAACAAAAGAAAAATCAGCTAGATAGTATGCAAGCCATTGTTACTGAACTTAGCACGAAGTATGGAATATTAGATTATATTGTTCAGACAGAAATGGTAACTGAAGGATATATGAAGTTTCTGCTAGAAGGGAAGAAAGGAAAAGACTTTGAAGAGGTTAAGGAGCTTTACAATAATTTAAAAAAATATGGTAGATACTACCATGATTTAAATGCTCAGTTAAATTCTATAAATAATGAGTTCCTAGGGCGCCTAAATCACTATGAAATGTCTGTAAAAGACTACGAAAAGTATTTAACTCATTCTTATGTGATTGTTGAACCTGAAGTGCCAGACAAAAAAGTTTCTCCTGTAAGATGGTTAATTGTTGTAATGGCTTCTCTATCTTCTGTCTTGTTCACCTTTATTATTTTGTTATATACGGGAGCTCAGAAAGATTCAGATGTCGAATAATTTTTTAAAATCTAACAGCGTACTATTATTGTGCTTTTTGTTCATTATGACAAATAGTGCACTTATTGCTCTTGAACAGTATTGGTTTTCATTGGTTCCATTTTTTCTGATAATTTTTATACTCGCATTTTCCTCGATTGATAAATTATTATGGATTATTGTTTTTTCAACTCCGCTAAGTCTAAATTTGGAAAAACTTGATATTGGAGGAGTCGGAATGTTTATTCCTACCGAGCCTCTCTTGTTCGGTATGATGTTAATATTCTTCCTAAAGTTGCTGTATGAAAAGAGCTATGATAAAGCTGTCCTTAAGCACCCAATGACGATAGCAATATTTCTTAGTTTAGCTTGGATTCTTATTACAACTTTAACTAGTACAATGCCTGTTGTTTCGATAAAATTCTTTCTAAGTCGTTTGTGGTTTCTTTCAGCAATGTTTTTTATTGGGACCCAATTATTTAAAAGTGTGGCTAACATTAGAGTGTTTTTCTGGCTGTATACAATTCCACTTTCTATTGTCGCTATTTTTACATTTATTCATCATGGAATGAATGGTTTTGAAGAGAGAGCTGCACACTGGGTGATGCAACCTTTTTTTAAGGATCATACAGTTTATGGAGCAGTCGTGGCAATGATGTTCCCAATTGTAATGTGTTTACTTAGTTTAAAAAGGTATAATAAGTATAAACCAATTTTAATAGCAATGCTTATTGTAATTTCATTAGGAATTGTGTTTTCTTATGGTAGAGCAGCCTGGATTAGTTTAGTAGGTGCATTCCTTTTATCATTGATTTATAAATTAAAAATTAAAGCATCTATAATACTGTCATTCGGGGGGCTAGTTTTATTATTTGTATTTATATTTTGGTCTAGTATTGTGGGTGTTTTAGAAGAAAACGAGCAAGATTCTACAAGTGAAAATCTAACTGAACATGTTCAATCAATTACCAATATTTCTACAGACGCTTCCAACTTAGAGCGGATCAACAGGTGGAATTCAGCAATAGAAATGTTCAAGCGTAAACCAATTCTTGGTTGGGGACCTGGCACTTATGCTTTTCAGTATGCTCCATTTCAATCTTCTGATGACATAACCATTATTAGCACAAATACAGGAGATGGAGGTAATGCGCATTCTGAATTTATTGGGCCGTTAGCAGAACAAGGCATTCTTGGCCCATTAACTTTCATTCTTATTATTATTGTGTTTTATGTAAGGGCATCTTACTTGTATTTTAAATTGCCAAAGGGAGAGTTAAGAAAGATTGTATTTTATGTTATTCTAGCCTTTACAACCTATTTAATAAACGGAACCTTAAATAATTTTTTAGATACGGATAAGGCAAGTATTCCATTCTGGGCATTCATTGGGATAATAACAGCAATAGATATTAACTATAAGAAAATGCTTAACGAAGAAATTCAGCAAGTAGAAAAGTAATATCATCCTCTAAATCACTTCCTTCTTTGAGTTCTTCAATTTTATCTTCTAAGGAGTCTTTTAATTCAGCAAGGTTGTTAGACTTGTCCATATTTTTTTTAAGTCCTTCTACCTCTAATTGGATGTTGTTTGCATCTTCTAATTCAGACAAACCGTCTGTGAAGCATAATAAGGTCGAATAAGGCTCTAATTTAATAACCTCAGATGTAATCTTTGGTAATTCATCAAACATACCTAAAACGGTGCATCCTTGGTTTAATAATCGAAACTGATTATTAACCTTTAATATTCCCGGTTGGTGACCAGCATTTAAGTATTCTAATGTTCTTGCTTTGGAATCAAATATGCATATAAATAAAGTAATAAACTTCTCATAATTAGCTGACTCAATAACTTTATTATTACAAAGCTTAACCAACTCTTTTAAATCGGATGTTATGTTTAATAACGCCCTAAGATTAGCTTGAAAATTTGCCATTAAAAGTGCGGCTGGCATACCTTTCCCAGAAACATCAGCAATTGTAATTGCAGTTTTATGATCATTTAATTCTACAAGGTCATAGTAATCACCGCCTACTTCACTATGGGGTTCATAATATGCATTTACTTCTAAGTTTTTAGAGTTTGGTAATTTTCTTGGAAATAAGAGGCTTTGCATATTCTGAGCCAATTCCAATTCTTTTTTTACTGCTATTTGTTTTATATACTCTTTAGTAAGTCTTTTATTTTCAAGTGCAACAACAATGATATTAGCTAAAGATTGAATGAATTTTAGATGCCTTATTATTGGACTGATTTCTATTTTTTCGTCTTCTAAATCAGCTAATAAGAGATAGGCTAGTGGATTTTCATTGTGATATACAGGTATTACAATATCAAAACATTCTAATCCAGAGATCGTAGTAGAATTTAATATTTCTATCTCCTTAAAGCTTTTTTCAACTTTTTGGATATCAATTTTATCTAGAATAGTAGATTCTACCTTTTCATTCAGAGATACACGCCATTTTTCATTAAAAGTGAAGAGTGTGAAACTTCCGATATTTAAGTCCTCTACAAGAACCTTCTTTAAAATCGAAAATAGTTTATGCTTTGAAGAGTTCTCATTTATTGCATTGGTAATTTCAAGTATAGTATTTAGCTTGGAATTGGATAATTCCAAGCGGCCTTTTACTCTGCTTGTTTTGTCCAATTTCATTACATATTCTTTTGTTCGAGAATCTTATGAAGGTTTCTCAGAGCAGCCAACTCCCTTAATTTATTTCTACTTTCATCAGCCGGTGATCCAAAATAGGTTTTTCCGCCCTCTAATGATTTGGCCACTCCGGTTTGGGCATGTATAATTGCTCCATCTCCAATGGTAACACTACTAGCCATTCCTACTTGACCCCATATAGTAACTTTATCTCCAATATTTACACATCCGGCAATTCCACATTGTGCAGCAATTAGACAATTTTTACCGATTACAGTATCGTGTCCAATTTGGACTAAATTATCAATAATGGTATTTTCTCCTATAACTGTATCTGCAGAAACCCCTTTGTCAATAGTGCAATTAGCTCCAATTTCTACTTTGTTCTCTATAATTACTCTTCCACATGAATATAATCTCTCAAAATGTGAGCCCCTATTTTTATAGTAAAAACCGAATGAGCCGATTACACTGCCAGATTGAATTATAACATTGTCACCAATGATAACATTATCTAAAATGGTGACATTCGGATAAATAAGTGTGTTTTTACCAATCTTAACATTTTTTCCAATTACAGCAGTTGGATGTATTTTACTTCCTTCGCCTAATTCGAATTGCGAAGATTTTTCGGGAAATTCAAATGGATAGAAATAATTAAGAATAAAATTAAAACTTCTAAAAGGATCACCACAAATTATAATGCCTTTCCCTTCAGGAACTTCAACCTCTTTATTAATGAGTACAACGGATGCATTACAATTAAGTGCTTTGTCGTAATATTTAGGATGGTCGACAAATACGATATCGCCATGCTTTACACGATGAATTTCATTAATTCCGGTAACCGCCAAATTTTCATCACCACTAAAAGGTGAGTCGAGCAAGGCTGCAATTGCCGATAGGGTATAAGTTGAACCTAATTTCATGGGTTATGATTTCAAACGCTCACAATAAGAGCCATCTCTAGTATCAATTCTAATTCTGTCTCCTTCATTTATAAATAGAGGAACTCTAACTTCTGCTCCAGTTTCTACTGTTGCAGGTTTGGTAGCATTAGTCGCTGTATCTCCCTTAATACCTGGCTCTGTGAACGTAATTTGTAGGTTTACAAACGCTGGTAAATCACAAGAAAGTGGTTTTTCCTCTTCGGCATGGTAAGTTATGTCTACCATATCTCCTTCTTTTAAAAACTGAGGAGAGTTAATCATTTCTTTTGCTAAAAAAGTTTGCTCGTAATCGTCTGTGTTCATAAAATGAAAACCACTATCATCATTAAAGAGGTATTGGTACTGCCGAGTTTCGATTCTAACCGGATCAATTTTAACACCAGAATTGAAGGTATTATCTATGATTTTGCCTGAGGTTAAGCTTTGTAGTTTAGTTCTTACAAAGGCTGGACCTTTACCCGGTTTTACGTGTTGAAATTCAAGTATTTTGTATAAATCGTTATTCCAATTCATACATAATCCATTCTTAAAATCTGAAGTATTTGCCATAATTTAAATGTGTGGAATCAAAGATAGGGATTAGACTTCAAACCCCTATTTAAAATCTGTGATTCTTAATGTTTTTTCAATTTTATAAAGTTCATCCGTTTGCTCATTCGAACCAATAACGGTAGTTCTATTTTGGTTGTACTTGTCCATCAAGTTGTGGTATAACGCTATTCCCTTAGTGTCTAGGTTAGAGCACGGTTCGTCCAAAAGTAGCAAGTGAGAATCACTGCAAATGGCCAAGCCTAGTTTTAAGCGTTGCTTCATTCCTGATGAAAAGTTCTTGATTAATTTAAGTTCGGCGTCCTTTAAATAAACTAACTCAATAAATGAATCGGCTGACAAGCCACTTTGGAAAGACTTAAATTGGAGATGAAAATCAATTAATTCTTTACAAGTGAACTCTTCAATTAAGTCGATATAGGGAGCAGTGAAGTTAATACTGCGATAAACTTTTGTAGCATCTATCTCGTTTTTACCCCTAAAGTATTTTATCTCACCTTTAGATGGAAGTTCAGCAGCTGAGAGGAGCTTAATAAAAGTTGACTTACCACTGCCGTTTGAACCAATTATTCCAATTTTTTCACCTGAAGTAATTTCGTAAGAGAGCGAATTAAAAATCCACTCTTTATTAAATCGCTTTGCAAGTGAATTAATTCGGATATTCATTGTAATTATATTCTGAAATCGCCTTAGCTTAAAGGGCCTCTAATAATTCCTTTTTGAGAACCTTCAATAAAATCTAAAATTTGTGTCTTTTCTACTGAATCCTCAATAGAAGCTTTTATTTCTTCGATTGATTTAGAAACATTTGTACCGTGGACGAAAATGTGTCGATAGATATCTTCAATTTGACTAATTGTAGCCGTTTGGTAGCCTCGTCTTCGCAAACCAATGGCGTTTATCCCAGCGTAAGTTAGTGGTTCTCTAGCTGCTTTTACGAAGGGTGGAACATCTTTTCGAACCAAAGACCCACCGGCAATAAATGAATGCTCACCAATTCTTATAAATTGCTGAACTGCAACTACACCTTCTAAAATCACGTGGTCTTCAATTGTAACGTGTCCTGCAATGTTTGCCGTATTTGCTAGAATTACATTGTTTCCTATGAATGCATCATGAGCGATGTGCACGTAAGCCATTAGCAAGCAGTCATTACCAACAACAGTTTTATTTCGATCTACTGTACCTCGGTTAATGGTAACACATTCTCTAATGGTTGTATTATTTCCAATCTCAGCTGTTGTAATCTCTCCGTGAAATTTTAAGTCTTGAGGTATGGCAGAAATCACTGCTCCAGGAAATATTCTACAGTTGTTGCCAATTCTAGCGCCGTCCATGATGTTAACATTGGGACCAACCCAAGTGTTATCTCCAATTACAACATCACCTGCAATATAAGTGAAAGGGTCTATCGTGACATTTTTACCAATTTTTGCATTGGGGTGAATATAAGCGTGCTCCATTATTTTTCTTTTACAATTTGCGCCATTAACTCTCCTTCTGCAACTATTTTTCCGTTCACATAAGCTTTGGCAGCCATTAAAACCATTCCCCTACGAATTGGTTGGAGCAAATCTAATCTAAATATTAGGACATCACCCGGTATTACTTTCTGTTTGAATTTTACTTTGTCAATTTTCACGAAATAGGTAAGGTAATTTTCAGGGTCTGGAACAGTGCTGAGGGCTAAAATTCCACCAGTTTGGGCCATGGCTTCAATCATCAAAACACCTGGCATAACCGGTGCTCCTGGAAAGTGACCTTGAAAAAACTGTTCGTTCATTGTCACATTTTTCACCCCTACTACGTGAGAGTCGCTGAGCTCAATAATTTTATCAACCAACAACATCGGGTAACGGTGAGGTAGTATTTTCTCGATGCTATTGATGTCGTGAATTGGCTCAGAAGTTAAATCAAACTTTGGACTTGCCTTTTCTCGTTTTTTAATTTCTGCTTTTATAATACGGGCAAAGTCTACATTGCCCTTGTGTCCGGGTCTTGCAGCTAAAATATGTCCTTTAATTGGCCTTCCAACTAAGGCTAAATCTCCTACAATATCCAATAATTTATGTCTAGCTGGCTCATCTTGAAAGTGCAACTTTAAATTATTAAGAACTCCTGTATCGGTTACAGCAATCTTCGGTTTATCTAGTAATTCTGCAATTTCGTCCAACTTTTCTTGTGGAGGAATGTGATCAACCAACACAATGGCATTATCCAAATCACCTCCTTTTATAAGGTTATTTTTTGCCAAAAATTCCAATTCTCGCAAGAAAACAAATGTTCTACACGTGGAAATGTTCTCTTCGAACTCCCCCAAATGATACATGTGCGCGTGTTGTGTTCCCAATGTCGGAGAATTGTAGTCGACCATTACCGTAAGGCGGAACTCATCTTGAGGCACCGCTAACATTTCTGTCATTCGATCCAAGTCCTCGTAAGTAATGTTTTCTTCAATAACGAAGTAATCCTTCTCTGCTTCTTGGTCCTCAATACCTGCGTCTTTTAATGCTTGCAAGAAAAAACGAGCACTACCATCTAAAATAGGAACTTCCGGACCATCTATCTCAATCAGTAAATTATCAATTTCTAAACCATAGGCAGCCGCTAGAAGGTGCTCTGTAGTGTGTACCCGTGCGCCATTTTGTTCTATTGTAGTTCCTCGAGAAGTATCTACAACCAAATCACAGTCTGCCTTTACCGTTGGTTTGCCGTCTAAGTCTACTCGTTGAAAAACGAATCCGTGATTTTCAGGCGCCGATTTAAAGGTAACCGTTGCTTTTTCTCCTGTATGCAATCCAACTCCGTTTAAAGATATGGAGTTTTTGATGGTTTTTTGTTTCGTGCTCATAAACTAATTTGAGTCTGATTTTAATGCTTTCAATTGTTTTTCGAGGTCCCTAATTTGACTAGCCAAATCAGGCAACTTTCTAAACATTACGTATGATCTCTTATAATCTCCTATAGGAATTGCCGGCGAGCCTTGAACTATGGCGCCTTTTTCATCAATTGAATTTCCAATTCCACTTTGCGCAGCAATTTTTACTTCTTCAGCAATTTTTATATGGCCAACTATTCCAACTTGTCCGCCAATCATGCAATTTTTTCCAATTTTGGTAGAACCTGCAATCCCAGTTTGTGCAGCAATTACAGTATTCTCTCCAATATCTACGTTGTGTGCAATTTGAATTAAGTTATCTAATTTAACTCCTTTTCGGATGTAAGTAGACCCTAAAGTTGCTCTATCAATGCAAGTGTTTGCTCCAATTTCCACATAATCTTCAATAACTACATTGCCAATTTGTGGTACTTTCTTGTAGTTGTTTTCGCTGTTAGGCACAAAACCAAATCCATCAGCTCCTAAAATTGTTCCTGAATGAATTACGCACTCTTTACCAATCTGCGTTTCAGAATAAATTTTGGCTCCTGCAAAAACGGTCGTGTTTTCGCCAATCGAAACATTGTCTCCTATGAAAGAATTAGGAAAGACCTTAACTCCTTCAGCTATCGTCGTGTTTTCTCCAACAACTACATTTTCTCCTAAATAAACATTTTCTCCAATACTCGATGATTCTGCAACAATAGCAGATTCTGCAATGCCAACTTTGTTGTTTTTAACTTGATTGTACATTTCAAGTAGCTTGCCAAAGGCACCATATGCATCTTGGACTCTAATCAGTGTTGGGTTGTGCTTTAAGGCTTGCTCAGCTGTAAAATCATTTCCAACGATTACAATTGATGCTTGTGTATCGTAGATGTACTCTGTGTATTTTGGATTCGCCAAGAAAGACAAGGAGCCAGGTTTGCCCTCTTCAATTTTTGAGAGTGTTGAAACACTCGTTTCTACGTTTCCTTCTACAGTGCCTTGCAGTAATTCAGAGATTTGGTTGGCTGACAATTCCATCGTTCAAAAGTAACAAATAATTAAAGTAGGCCTTGGTTAGTTGCTTTTCAAGTTATCAACCATAACCTGTTTGGGATAACAAATGAAATGTTTTACTACTTCTTCTGTTAAAGCGTTTATGTTGAGTTGGTCAGCAGCTTCGGCAATGTCCTTTATTTCTCCGTTTTTAAAGAGCAAGTTAATTTTGTCTTTTTTGGGCGAATAAGCATTGTTTTTAATGGAGTCAGTAAAAATAAAATAACGAGCTTCTTTCTCGCTAATTCCTGTTGCTGTTACAATCTCCGTCAAATGATTGTTAATCTCAGCTTTTGAAAATGCTTTTTTACGAATATCAATTTTATATAAATTTCGATTTACTAAAGATTTACACAAACTGCTCAAAACACGGTCTGAGTGGTTTTGCCACATTTTAATGGAGGCAGTAATATCGAAATCGTCTAACTCAGAGAAGCGAATTAAAGTTTCAGGATTCTTTTCAAACGATTCTTTGTCGTGGTTTTGATATAGAAAGTAGCGTAATGCATCAGTGCAGAAAAGCTCTTCTCCATGAAGTGCAAGCTCTTTCGCTCGTTTTAAAATATTAACGACCAAACGTTCTGCTGAAAGTACCGTTTTATGCAAATAGACCTGCCAATACATGAGCCTTCGGGCAATAATAAATTTTTCAATAGAATAGATTCCTTTTGCTTCAATTACCAAATTGCCCTCTTTTACGTTTAGCATAGAGATAATGCGCTCAGAACTTATTACTCCTTCAGAGACACCTGTAAAAAAACTATCTCTTTTTAAGTAATCCAAACGGTCCATGTCCAATTGGGATGAAACCAGTTGATGCAAAAATGCTTTTTGGTATTTATTTTCGAAGATTTTTATGGCCAGGGTTAATTTTCCTTCAAATTCCTCGTTCAGTTGTTTCATGAAAAAACTAGAAATGTCTTCATGGGTGACGTTTCCCACAATGCTATATTCCAGCGCATGGGAAAATGGACCATGTCCTATGTCGTGCAAGAGAATGGCAATTAAGGTCGCTTTTCGCTCTTTCTTAGTTACTTTTTGCCCTTTTGATTCAATTACATCGAGGGCTTTCATGGTAAGGTGCATGGCGCCCATGGCATGATGAAACCTGGTATGCAAAGCTCCTGGGTAAACTAAATGCGTTAAGCCCAACTGCTTTATTCTTCGCAATCTTTGGAAAAATGGGTGTTCTATGATGTCGAAAATTAAATTGAAGGGCAACGAAATAAACCCATAAACGGGGTCGTTAAAGATCTTCTTTTTATTGTATTTACTATTTCTCAAGCGATTTAGATTTAACTAATTTTATCAAGTGTGATTTGTAGCTTCGGCCCATTTCACTTTACTTGCAATCAAAACAAAACTGAATGACGAAGATAAGAATCCTATGGGCAGATGACGAAATTGCTCTTTTAAAACCACATATCCTTTTTTTAGAAGCAAAAAATTATGAAGTAACACCCGCCACAAGTGGAGATGAAGCTCTGGATTTGATTCATGAAAATCGCTACGATGTAGTTTTCTTAGATGAAAATATGCCTGGATTATCTGGCTTAGAAACCTTGAATAAGATTAAGACAATGAGTCCTTCTTTGCCGGTGATTATGATCACAAAGAGTGAAGAAGAATCCATTATGGAAGACGCTATTGGAGCAAAAATATCAGACTACCTGATAAAACCGGTGAATCCGAATCAGATTTTACTGACCATAAAAAAACATTTAGATACTGCTCGATTGGTAAGTGAAAAGACCAACATTGGCTATCAACAAGATTTTCGAAACATTGGGATGAGTCTTCATAATAACATGGATTATGAAGATTGGGAAGAGGTATATAAAAAACTAATCTACTGGGAACATGAATTAGAGAAATCTGAGGATACAGGGATGTCTGAAATTCTGAATACGCAGAAAGAAGAAGCGGGTAATTTGTTTGCCCGTTTTGTGGAAGATAATTATTTAGATTGGATGGAGTACCCTGAAGGGGCTCCGTTAATGTCACACAATGTGTTTAAGGAAAAGGTGTTACCGCTAATTCAAAAAGAAGATTCGACGTTTTTAATTGTGATTGATAATTTACGTTTAGATCAATGGCAAATATTGAAGCCTCAGATAGAGGAAATGTTTTGGATAGACAAAGAGGAGACCTATATGAGTATTCTCCCTACTACAACTCAATATGCCCGAAACGCTCTGTTTGCCGGATTAATGCCCTTAGATATTGAAAGGATGTACCCAAAATTATGGTTGAATGACCAAGATGAGGGTGGTAAGAACATGAACGAGCAAGAGTTAATTGGGCATCAACTGAAACGATTAGGGAAAGATACAAGATTTGCTTACAACAAGGTGTTGAATCCGAGTTATGGAAGGAAAGTGGTGAGCGAAATTCCAAACCAAATGAATAATGCCTTCAATGTAATTGTTTACAATTTCATTGACATGTTATCTCACGCCAGAACCGATACTGATATTATAAAAGAATTAGCTGAAGATGAAGCAGCATATCGTTCATTAACCCTATCATGGTTTGACCATTCACCTTTAAAGGAAGCATTAAAAGAAATTGCATCAAGAGGAGGAAGGGTTGTGATTACAACAGATCACGGATCAATTAAAGTAAAAGAAGCTTCAAAGGTTGTCGGTGACAAAACTGTAAATACCAACTTAAGATACAAGCAAGGTAAAAATTTGTCGTATGAAGCAAGTGATGTTTTGGCAATTACAAAACCTGAGTTAGCGAGGTTGCCAAAAGTAAATGTGAGTCAGTCTTTTATCTTCGCAAAAGGAGATACCTTTTTTGCTTACCCTAATAATTTTAACCATTACGTAAGTTATTACAAAAACACGTTTCAGCACGGAGGTATTTCCATGGAAGAAATGATGGTTCCAATTATTCAGCTTTCGCCGAAAAAGTAACTAAATGAGGATTTTAGCAACTGAAAGTGAGTTGGGAAAGGTTTCAAAAACCATCATTGATTTCATTAAAGAATATCAAATCATCGCCTTTCGAGGAGATTTGGGTGCGGGCAAGACTACGCTCATTAAAAATATGTGTAACTTGCTTGGAGTAATAGATAACGTAAGTTCGCCTACTTTCTCAATTGTAAATGAATATGAATCAGGTGAAGAGCTAAAAGTTTTTCATTTCGATTTTTACCGTTTAGAATCTGAAGAAGAAGCGTTTGATTTAGGTATTGAGGATTATTTTTATAGTGGAAACCTCTGCTTAATTGAGTGGCCATCAAAAATAGAAAGTTTGTTGCCCGAGAAAAGGCTTGAAATTCACATATCTATTGCAGGTGAGGGAAGAGAATTTATAATAAACAAAATGAACTAATGTCTGAAGATGTTGTAAAGTCATTGGCACAAGCTGCCACTAGAATGCTCCCTCAAGAGCAGCTCGAAGCAGTTAAAACAAAGAATAACAGCTTGTTTATTGGTGTTCCGAAGGAAACTTCTTTACAAGAACGCAGAGTTCCACTTGTTCCTCAGGATGTAGAGCTTTTGGTAAACAACGGACATGAAGTGTTAATTGAATCTAAAGCAGGGGAGAAGGCGAATTTTTCTGATAATGACTACAGTGAAGCTGGGGCTCAAATTGCATACGATACCAAAGCCGTATTTAAGGCTGACATTATTCTTAAAGTGGAACCACTTTCACCTGAGGAATTAGATTTAATGCAGCAAGGTCAAACGTTAATTTCTACCCTTCAGTTACCTGTTCAGCCAAAGGATTTTCTAAAAAAATTAATTGAAAAGAAGGTTACCGCCATAGCCTATGATTATATAAAAGATAATACCGGAAGCTTTCCTGTTATTCGAGCAATGAGTGAAATTGCAGGGAATAGTTCCATTTTAATTGCTGCAGAATATTTGAGTAATGTGAACGGTGGACAAGGCCTAATGATGGGCGGAATATCCGGAGTAAAACCAACTGAGGTAGTCATCTTTGGTGCGGGTGCAGTGGCAGAATTTGCAACAAGAGCAGCGCTGGGATTAGGAGCTTCTGTAAAAGTATTTAGTAACAACACGTCTAAGTTAAGGAGACTACAAGACGCATTAGGTAGAAGGGTTTATACTTCTACACTTCAACCAAAGGTTATCGCAAATGCATTAAAGCATGCTGATGTTGCAATTGGTGCTATGCGCTCTCCTAAGAGTCGTTCGCCTATTATTGTTAGTGAAGAAATGGTGCAGAACATGCCGGAAGGTTCTGTTATTGTTGACGTTAGTATTGATCAAGGAGGTTGTTTTGAGACATCTAGAGTAACGACACACGCCAATCCAACATATAAACTTCATGATGTTATTCACTATTGCGTTCCTAACATACCTTCTAGGTCTGCAAGAACAGCTTCTTATGCCCTGAGCAATATTTTTGCCCCAGTTATTATTGAACTAGGAGATGGTGGTGGAATTGACCATTACATTCGAAAAATCTTGTCGGTGCGTTCGGGAATTTACTTGTACAAGGGAATGTTAACGAATCCGTTTTTGGCGGAAGAGTTTGGTTTGCCTTATAAAGATTTGGATTTACTTTTGGCGGCGTATTAATTTTCTAAAGCGCACGAATTGGTGTGCTTTCAACTTACTTTTGTAGTATGACATTTTGGAGAAGATTTAGAACGTATTTAATTGGAGTTGGGCTAGGCTGTTTAATCGTATACGTGATTTTCGGCGATCGGGATTTAAACACTTGGACACCAGAGAAGCGGATTATGACCACAATTGATAGTTCTATTGTAAGCATTTCTTCTCGTGCGGCATGTCAATTGAAGTGCTTGGGCCTCGAAGATAAAAAGTGGGTTGAAATTCAACAAAGTTCCAATGTAAATTTTTCGGAAAGTAATACTCAGAAAAAGCCTTGTCCAGTTTACCGTTTGGAGTATATATCCGATAAAGATGACTACACGATGATGTGGGAGGTGTGTGAGAATGATGAAAGAGTCGAGATGTTGAGTGTAACTAAGGAAGGTAAATCTTGCAATTGTTAAGCTGCTAAGCAATTGTTGCACAATCCACTCACTAGTCCATTGAAGTTTTCCACACGATAGCCTTCAGGCAAAGAAATATTAACCTCACTTTTAAAACATTCCACTTGGTTGCATTTTTTGCATTGAAAGTGCAAGTGGTTGTGATGGTGATCTTCTGTTCCACAGTTTCTGCACAAAGCGAAAAATTGTTTCCCATTCTCTACAATTACTTTATGGGCAAGCCCATCCTCACAGAATTGGTTTAGTATTCTGTAAATTGTTGCACGGTTAATATCTTCGATTTCATCTGCGATGAATTCGTGACTCATGGCAAACTTTTTTGCCCTTAGGAGACTCAAGACTCTTTCTTTAGATGCTGTTTTTCTTCTTTTCATAAATATTAATGCGACAGTGTTGCAATAACAGGATTTATTTTTATATTTGCCCAAAATAAAACACAATACTTGAACTATGAAAATAAAATTAATGTATGCATTTATTGCTCTCGCTTTATTTGCTTGTAAAGATGATGATGAGAACGAGCCGGTAACTCCGATTATACCAAATGAAGAAGAGGTAATTACTACAGTGCGCTACACTTTAACGCCTCAGGGTGGAGGAACAGCTTCTGTATTTTCATTTCAAGATTTAGATGGTGATGGTGGTAATGCTCCTGTGATAACTGCAGATAGTCTTGATGCAAATGTAACGTACACGGGCGCTATAGAATTTATAAACGAGTTAGAGACTCCTGCTGAAGACATTACTGAAGAAGTGCTAGAAGAAGGTGACGAGCACCAAGTGTTTTTCCAAGTAACTTCAGGAGATTTTGTAATTTCTTATGCCGATGTTGATCAGAACGGTAATCCTTTAGGTTTATCTACAACTTTCGAATCTAAAACCACGGGAGGATCTTTAACCGTAATTTTACGCCACGAGCCAGACAAGACAGCAGCAGGCGTGAGTGGAGGTGACATTACAAATGCTGGTGGCGAAACAGATATAGAAGTTGTTTTCCCAGTAAATGTTAGATAAACTTTTAATTTTATTCTTTACCATTACAGTAATCAGCTCGCATGCTCAGCCATGCGAGCTTTCTGTTATAGGGCAGGTAGTTGACAAAAACACGCAACAGCCCATTGAGTTTGCTACGATATATTTAGAAGAGTTGAAAAGGGGGGCTATCTCCGACATTGATGGCAACTTTGAGATTGAAAAATTATGTGCAGGAGATTACCACATGGTGGTTAGTCATATCGGGTGTGAAACGCAAAGAATATTTTTTCAATTAAAAAGGGATACCAATTGGACCATTAAGGTAGAGCATAGCAACCAGCTTCTTAATGAAGTGACCATAGAAAACCACGTTCAAGAGTCACAGAGCCAAGAGGTTGAGGTTGTTGAAGCAAAGCAGATGAATAAACAGCTCGCTAAAAGCTTAGGTCAAACGTTAGAAAACATTACAGGCGTAGCACTTATCAAAAATGGGAATGGGATTGCCAAGCCCGTTGTTCATGGCTTATTTGGTAACCGACTAACTATATTAAATAACGGTATCGCTCAAAGTGGGCAACAGTGGGGAGCGGATCATGCTCCGGAAATTGACCCATTAATAGCGAATCGTATATCGGTTGTGAAGGGAGTTGGCGCTGTTGAGTTTTTAGGAAGTAGCTTAGGTAGCGTGATTTTAGTAGAGCCCAAGTCGATTGATAAAGACCCTCACTTACACGGTGTGACACGTTATTTTTTCAATTCTAATGGAATTAATAATGGTTTAAATATTGAATTGCAGCAAAATTATAAATGGTTAGCATGGAAAATTAATGGGACATTGAAAAAAAGTGGTGATGCTAAAACTCCAGACTACTTTTTAACAAATACTGGCATAGAGGAATACAATTTTTCAGCAGAGTTAGAAAAGCAAATTACCGCTAAATGGAAAGCAAATGTATATTACAGTTCCTTTAATACGCAGATTGGAATCCTAAGAGGTTCGCACATTGGTAATTTGACAGATTTAGAATCTGCTTTTGAGGCTGAACAACCATTTTTTACCCAAGATGAGTTTTCTTACGACATTGAAAATCCCCGCCAAGAGGTAAACCATCATTTATTAAAAGCAAGTACCAAGTATATTTTTTCGGAAAGGGCTTGGGCAGAAATGGTGTATGCGAAACAAATTAACACCAGAAAAGAATTTGACGTAAGAAGAGGAGACCGAAACGATAAACCGGCCTTGAGTTTGGATCAAGAAAGCGACTTTTTTGAATCAAAGTTTCATTATTATTTTGAGAATGAATGGCATTTAAAATCGGGTATACAGTTCAATAGGATTAACAATGTTAATGTGCCTGAAACTGGAATTTTACCGCTATTTCCAAATTACTTGAGTATCGAAAGAGGTGCGTTTATAATGGCAACTAAAGCATTTAAAAAGTTGCGAATTGAAGTTGGAGCTAGGGCAGAAGAGGAGAACAGGAAAGTAGCAAGCATATCGAATACAGTGCCGCGAGAAGTGCTAAATTTCGAAAACACTTATCTCAACTATACGGCGACAGCTGGGTTGCAATACACTTTCAGTGAGCGCTTGTCAATGAACTATAATGTGGGATTAGCTGCCAGAAATCCCGAAGTAAACGAGCTGTATAGTAATGGCCTGCATCAAGGAGTTAGCGGAATTGAAGAGGGTGATATTAACTTAAGTGCTGAGAGAGCTTTAAAAAATACTTTATCATTCGCTACCAAGAAAAAAGAGAAATTGTTTGCTGAGGTACTATTGTATCACCAATATATTCAAGACTATATTTATTTGCAGGCTCAAGACGAATTTCGACTCACCATTAGAGGAGCCTTTCCTGTGTTTAAATACGAGCAAACTGACGCTCAGATTTACGGACTAGACTTTGTAACCAAATATCAATTCAATGAAAAATGGTTGACAGATGTAAACTATAGTTTTATTAGAGGCAATGAAATAGATAATGGACTTGCATTGATTAATTTGCCGAGTAATGCAATTTGGTCAACTACCACTTATCGACTTTCATCTTTACTTGGTCTTAAGAATGTTGAGTTTCAAATGCTTCATCGCTATGTTTTTGAACAGCGAAACATTTCGGAGGAACAAGACTTTGTTGCACCTCCCGAGGGCTACTATTTATTAGGCTTCCGCGCTTCCGCTGAAAAGCAGTTAAAAGGCATTCGATTAGAGGCTCATTTGGGAGTTGAAAATGCGTTAAACGCAAGCTATCGAGATTATCTGAACCGCCAAAGGTATTTTGCTGACGAGTTAGGAAGAAATTTCACGGTTGGGTTGGTGATGAACTTTTAGGGAAGCGCTCAGTAAAATTTAATAGAGCTTACCATATATTTGATCACTCTTTACTCATTAAAATGAACCAACGGAAAAGTTTCTTCTCTTATTTGTTGATGGTTATGAAAAGTAAGTTTTAGAAATTGCATGCCGGAGAAGGTGGATGAAAAATTGGGGCTTAGGGTGAGAACGTTTTGACTAATTGGAGTAGCGAATACTTCTTCCAATAGCAAACGCCCATGAACATCATAGATTTTAGCAACTACTTTTGTTATGTTTCTTTCCTTTACTTGAAAGTGTATTTGGTCAGTATAAGGGTTGGGATAAATCTTGATTTTTTCAACAGATTTAACGTTTGCTTCCAAGTGCCCTGCAAGCGTGTTAAAACATAAGCTGTCTGAAATTCCCGATAGCATTGCCTGATTGAAAAGCTCGCGGTGACCATGATTATTTAAGTGTACGCCATCCCCTGAATTATACCTAGGAAGAATGTGTCCAGAGGTATCGGCGATTAAACTCCAAAAATCAATAGCGTAGTTACCAAATTGAGCAAATATAGAATCTCTCGTGTCCAATTGAATTTGAATTTGGCTACTAGTATTGAAATTGCGCGGCTGTGTGGTGCTTACCCACAATTGCGCGCCTAAACTGTCGGCTTCTTTTTTCATTAGTCTGAAATTTCTCAATTGGTTTGGTGCAGAAAAGTTTCGTCCGGCATCGTTAGAGGGTAAGTTAATAATCACAGCTTGAGGATGAAAGCTGAGTGCTTTGGTGATGTTTCGATTTGTATCTGTTGTTATGCCTACAGCTGAAGCTCTTGCACTACTGCTACTAGGTATTAAATGATAAGTAGTATAACCACCTCTTGCCAAATTGATTACTTGTTTCCTTGTGTCATTTTGGTACAATTCTTCTCTAAAACGATTTACCCAAGCACTATCTAACGGCGAAGCTCCTGTACCTGCCGCGGTTGAAGACCCAATTACCACTACAAAACAGCTATCTGAATTCATAGCAATTCGAAAGTTGGAAGATTGGTCTCGCAGCGTATCAGCAGTTAATCGGATTAAACTTTGAAAACTTGCTGCTGAGGGAACCACCCAATTATACTGCCCAATAAACGGAGGTAGCGAATCAATTATGTTCCAGGTCTGACCGTTATCGCTTGAGTATTCCAAAATCGTTTGAGCAGGCACAGTGGTTTCCCAACTTAGTTTTACAGTTTTTCCAACTTGCCAATATTCGCCTCCGTTTGGTTGCTGAAGAGTTAATGAAGGAGCAGGAGGAGGTACGGTGTCTGGATATTCTATTTTTAGCGCACCGATGTAATAAAATCCATAACTATTCGAGTTGTTGGGCCCGGAGCTCATCCGCATTTCAATTTTTCCGGAATCGGATGGAAAGAGACTGAATACTACTACAGAATCTGTGTTGCTCGAAACATTTAGAAGTGCAGAATCGAGTATTCTGCCTTCACAAATATATTTTGTTTCTCGATTATCGTTCGCGATTCTTGAACCAAAGACTGTAATCGAATATACTTTTGAAGTATCTAAATTGCTGATTTCAAATGCTGCAGTCGGTTGAGCAGATCCGTTAAAGATAGAGTCTGAACCAAAAAAGCTATCTCTACTTGCAGAAGCGGGAATAGCTAGACTTGAATTTGGAGACTGAGTCCCTGAATTATTTATTCCTCTAAACGAATCAGTTATGTTAATTGTAGTACCGGTATTTCTGTTAAATCGATCTTTTAAATTACCTATGCTTCCGTTTTGTGGATTGGTCAGGTTGTTCCATGGTGCAGTTGAGGTTGAATTTCCGAAATCAATAAGTATTGTGTTATTCTGGGCTGAAATTTGAATAAAAGGAAGCGAAAACAACACGAGAATGGTCAGAAATTTATAATTCGCCGGAAAGCTCATGTTTTCTTTTTTTATAAGGACTGTGAAGATAAAGAATAAGAATTGTGCCCACAAATCCTCAATGTATTGCCAAATCGAATTCCTGAATATGCTTATTTTGATTTGGTGCACCAAATTCCTTCATTTTAATTTCTTGTAAAATCTACCTTATTTCTTAAAACAAAACCCCTCGCTTCATCCTTTATAGAATTACTTTTGTAGCGTATGAAATTAGACGATTTGAAAAACCGCTATCAAGATGATAAGCGGGTTACTGCTATTGCGGAAAAATTGAGAAACAACCCACTTTCTCACGTGCAATTGTTGGGTAGTGCGGGTAGTTTGAATGCGTTTATTTCCTATGGAATCTCTAAAAACTTACCCAATCACCAATTTGTTGTGCTGCCCGATAAGGAAGAAGCAGCCTACTTTTTGAACGATTTAGAAGCCTTGGTTGGGGAACGAGCTTTGTTTTATCCTTCCTCGTATCGAAAGGCCTACGAAACTGAAAAAACCGACAACGCCAATATTCAACTTCGAGCGGAGGTGCTCAATAAAATTAGTGCCAAAGAGCAGCAATACTTCGTCGTTTCATACCCGGAAGCGCTTTCTGAATATGTAATTACTGAGAAAAATCTTCAAAAAAACACCCTAGAAATTCACTTGAACGACTCGCTGGGGATTGACTTTTTAGTGGAAACATTAAACTCTTATCATTTTGAAAGAGTGGACTTTGTTGGTGATCCTGGTCAGTTTTCGGTAAGAGGAGGAATTGTAGATATTTACTCTTTTGCGAATGAAAACCCTTATCGAATAGAGTTTTTTGGAGACGAAATTGACTCCATTCGGGTGTTTGATCCTGCTACACAGCTATCCATTAAAAAGCTGACGCGGATCGCTATTTTGCCCAACGTACAGCAAAAAATTTTAGAAGAAGCTCGAGTACCCATCTTTCAATTCATGCCAGATAACACGTTGTTTTGGTTCAAAGACTTTAGCATTTGTCGCGATAAGGTAGGTGAGCAGTTTATTAAGAACAAGGAGATATTTGAAAAACTAAGCTCTCCACTAAGTCATTTGCCGCCGGAGGAGTTATTCATTTCTAAAGATCAGTTTATTCGAGCTTCGTTGAGGTTGAATACCATAGAGTTTGGTCAGCAAACGTATTTTCAACAAGATTTAAAAGTCGTTTTTAAGAGTTCGCCGCAGCCTGCGTTTAATAAAAACTTCGAGTTGCTTAGCTCTAATTTGTCAGACAATACTGAGGCTGGGATAGACAATATTTTAGTCGCGAACAATGCCAAACAAATTGAGCGTATTTATACCATTTTTGAAGATTTAGACAAAGAACTTCAGATGGAAACCTTGTTGCTTTCTATTCACGAAGGATTCGTTGACCAAGAGCAGAAGTTGGCTATTTACACCGATCACCAAATTTTTAACCGCTATCACAGATTTAGATTAAAGGAAGGTTTTAAGCGAAAAGATCAGGCCATCACGCTGAAGGAATTGCACAACCTAACACCTGGTGATTTCATTGTGCACATTGATCACGGGGTGGGGAAATTCTCTGGTTTAGAAAAAATCACGACCAACGGAAAAACCCAAGAGACCATTCGAATTTTATATAAGAATCAAGACATTCTATACATTTCCATTCACTCGCTGCATCGAATTTCAAAGTTTGTAGGCAAAGATGGAACGCCACCAACGGTCGATAAATTAGGTTCAGACTCGTGGAAAAAGTTAAAGGCAAAAACAAAGAAAAATGTAAAAACGGTAGCCTTCGACTTAATTAAATTGTACGCAGAGCGAAAGCAGAAAAAGGGCTTCGCTTTTGCGCCTGATAATTACTTGCAAAACGAGCTAGAGGCCTCCTTTTTATATGAGGATACGCCTGACCAGTTCAAATCCACCCAAGATGTGAAAGCCGACATGGAAGCGCCAACTCCCATGGATCGTTTGGTTTGTGGAGACGTAGGCTTCGGAAAAACGGAAGTAGCGATTCGGGCAGCATTCAAAGCCGTTTGCGACAGCAAGCAGGTAGCCGTTTTGGTGCCAACGACTATCTTGGCATGGCAACATTACCAAACCTTTAAATTACGATTGAAAGATTTTCCCGTGAAGGTAGATTACATCAATCGTTTTAAAACCAAGAAGGAGCAAAAAGAAACGCTTCAAAAAGTGAAAAGTGGAGAGGTAGACATACTAATTGGAACGCACCGAATTGTTGGAAAAGATGTAAAATTCAACGATTTGGGTTTAATGGTGATCGACGAAGAGCAGAAGTTTGGAGTAAGCGTAAAAGACAAGCTGAAGCTATTTAAAGTAAACTTAGATACGCTTACGTTAACCGCAACCCCAATTCCTAGAACCCTGCAATTCTCACTTATGAAAGCGAGAGACTTGTCGGTGATTAACACTCCACCGCCCAATCGTCAGCCCATTTTAACCGAAGTTAGAACTTTTGATGAGGAATTAATTCGAGATGCTATTTCATACGAGATTAGTCGAGGTGGTCAGGTATTTTTCATTCACAACCGCGTGCAAAATATTAAAGAAGTTGCAGGAATGATTCAGCGCTTGGTTCCTGATGCGAGAGTGCAAACTGGCCACGGCCAATTGAAAGGCGAAGACTTGGAAGAGCGAATGATGAGTTTCATTAATCACGAATATGACGTATTGGTGGCTACTACCATTATTGAAAGTGGTTTGGATATTCCGAATGCCAATACTATTATTATCAACAATTCCAACAATTTTGGATTGAGTGATTTGCACCAAATGCGAGGTAGAGTTGGGCGATCGAATAAAAAAGCTTTTTGTTACTTGTTAGCACCGCCTATGGTGTCGTTAACACCCGAAGCTCGTAAACGATTACAAGCTTTGGAGCAGTTTTCTGATTTAGGAAGTGGTTTCCAAATTGCCATGAAAGATTTGGACATTCGAGGAGCAGGAAACTTGTTGGGCGCGGAGCAAAGTGGTTTCATTTCGGAGATTGGGTTTGACATGTACCAGAAAATTTTGAACGAAGCCATTCAAGAACTAAAAGAAACGGAGTTCAAAGAAATGTACGACGAGCTACAAACGGCGTTCGTGCACGATTGTCAAATTGAAACGGATCTAGAAATTCTTATTCCCGACGACTATGTCAGCAACATCGCCGAGCGAATTAACTTGTACAAGGAGTTAGACAATTACGAAACAGAGGAAGAGTTGGCCAAATTTGAAGAGGAATTGGTTGATCGTTTTGGACCTGTGCCAGAGCCGACTAAAGAAATGATTCAAGCCTTACGATTACGTTGGATGGGAAAAGCTATTGGAATAGAAAAGTTGGTGTTAAAGCAGAACAAACTAATTTGCTACTTTATTTCCAACCAAGACTCATTGTATTACCAATCTCCGCTATTTTCCAAGGTGCTCAACTTCGTGCAGAAAAACCCTAACCTGTGTACTTTAAAAGAGAGAAAAGGTAGATTAAGTTTAGTCTTTGAACACGTAAAAACCATTGTGAAAGCGCTGAACTTGCTGGGGAGGGTGTAGGGATTTTTCTATTTTTTAGCAAATTCTAGTAAATAGCTGACATCACCATCATCCGCTTTTTGAAGGGCCGAAATGTATTCTTTACGAATTTGGTTTGCTTCTACCATACTAGATTGTCGCCAAGAAAAAGAATCTTTGTCAGAGATTGCTTCTAACAGTAAATCTGCTATTAGTCTAGAATGCCTTCCATTTCCATTCGGGAAGCAATGAATGGAAACAATTCTATGCTTGAATCGGATACAAATTTCTTCTCCCGAGTAGGTATTATGTTCTATCCAATAGGTAACATCGTCTAATAAAGTTCTTAGTTCTGAAGGGATAAATATCCATTTAATTCCAATGTTTTTTTCTGAGGTTCTAAATTCTCCTGCCCATTTCCAAACATCACCGTACATTTTTTTATGTAAGTTTTTTATAAACTTCTCCGTTAAAATTTTTTTAGACCTTAGGTTTGAATGAATGGTCCATTCTACTGCTTTTTCTATATTCCATTGCTCCAACTCATCTAATTCTTGTTGCGAAGTAATGGATTTTATTTTTAACCCTTCTGTTTCTTCTTCATTTAATGGAGTTTGCCCTTTTTCATAAGTTAACGTTAGTCCCATAGTGATTTTTTCATTTCATGTTTCAACTCTTCGGCTAACTCTTGAATGGATCGGTTGATTTTATCGCTTTCAATTCCTTGGTTTTCTAACACCATGTTCTGATTGGTTCGAAGTACTATTTTTTTAGCTAACTTTTGTGACTTTGCAGCAATTAAGTGATTTAGAGAACCATGCTTCGGAACAAAACCATACACTAATTTTAAGTCCATTGCATTGGCCACATCTTCCAAAGAATTAAGGGAGATAGATCCTTTTGATTCACTAACTTCTATGTTTTTTACTCCTTGTCTGGTAATGTTGAGCTTTTTGCCCAATTGCTCCATGGTCATGTTTAGGGCAGTTCGAATGGCATGAATCCAACCTCTTGGGGGTACCGTTAAGGATTGAGCTGGCTTGAAATTATTCAGTTTTTCATCGAGTTGTTCGATTAAAATCTTTTCTTTTTTTCTCATTTTTGTAAACTTAATTGATTACAAATATACAAACTATGTAAACTTATATATCTACAAATAATATTTTTTGTAATCCTATGTGTTTATTTTTGTGGTTTTGGAATACGTAATAAGCGCTGAATTTGGTGGGGAGGGTGCGATTCAACCTTAAAAAATTTTATGTGCTATTTAACAAAATGAGCGATTACTTCATGAAAAACCAATTCATAAAAGCTGATGTCCGTTTGTATTCTCGGACTACAAGTCCGAGCTAACGGGAAACTGCAAGCACGAGCAGATCATATTACTATTTAAGTAGGATTTAGGTTATGGACTTTGTCATTGTATCTCCTAATTTTTCCACTAACCTGAATTTTCGAGAAATCATAATTCTCTAGATTATATTTTGAGACTAATAAGTTTCCTCCAACATACTTCAAAGAGCCTAAGGTCTTAAGTGACTTGCCTCTAATGGAGACAGCACCTTTTACTTTTTCAAGAGGGGAAAGTGTTAGGATTTTAAAACCGTTATTTAGTAAAAATTCATTTGTCGCGCTAAACCAAAAATCACCTTCGACGGTTTTTAAATTTCCTAAATTCTCAATGGCGGAATTGGATAGACCTAAGTCACCTTTAATAGTTTCTATGTTTCCTAAGCTTTTTATTTTATGACCGTTGTCTTTGTATTGAGTGTCGCCGCGTATTACTACGGTGCCCGGTATTTGTTTAAAGGCGATACAAAGTCTTGAATCGTCATATTCATTAACTTCTAAAATAAACGGTAAATTATTAAGTGATTTTTGTGAAAGTAAGTCATTAATACTTTCAAATTTGAATGTTGTTAAATCGTAGATGTAATCTAATGCTATATGGTTTTGTTCTTGTTCAGTGAGGTCAAATGGTAATTTAATTACGATTTCTTGTTTCGGATACTTGTTAGTTTTTAAATGAAGGGTACTATCAAATGTGCTTGACAAAAGCAATGATTTCCTTTTAAAAGGTATCCCATTTTGGTCAATAAACTTGTATATTTCTTGTTTATTCATATAATTTGATAATATCCTTATTTATAGAAGTAATGATGTCTTTTACATTGCTTAAGTTATCGGAGGTTCGATTTATAAGTTTCTTAACCTCATCGCAATTATGAAAATGATCAGTTTTGGCTTTAAAGTGATTTTTGTGTTCCTCAAAATGATTTTCAATATGTTGCTCTACTTCAGAAACACAGTTTTTGAAATATTGATATGGTAATCTGTTCTCAAGATTCTTTAATCTACTTTTTATACTAATTACATAAATCAATTTGTCCTTGTATATTGGTTGCAAATCCTCAATCGGGAAACTGTCTAATATGCTTGAATTAAAAGAAGGGTGCATGTTTAAACTAATATTGTTGAATGAGTAATTTGAAATTGCTCCCTCAACTATTGAAATTTCATTGATAATTTTCTCACCAGTGGGTAGTATAATATCTTTAAGAAATAGGTCTATTGAATCTTTTATTTGATTCCTCTGTTTGCGGTTAATTATAAATTGCACGGCTAACGTAAATAACGATCCTACAAAAGCAGCAATTACAATATTTTTTATATCCATATATTGGGTAGTTGATTTATATTATGATTAATGCCCGATAAACGCACTCCTTAGAATATCGTAAGGTATTTGGTTAATATCAAATATAATCAATTCGTGGTGCTTCAAATTTTTGATTTAATCTCTTTGTCAACGGACTATTAAAAGGGGGAGAAGATATTCCCAAAACGAAATACTACATAAGCTCTGGACCGCCCATATTTCAGAATCCTACTTTGAAGAAGTAAGCTGATAAAAATGGTGCATGCTAAACACATGTGGCAGGCTTAAACACGAAAGAAGTATAAAAAATAGACCAATGTGGTTCTCACCTGCAAACAATAGAAAATAGATAAGAATACCTGCCCCACCAACGGTAAACGGCAAGGCGTTTTTCCACATGACCGATGTTTGTTTATTCAAACCAAGGGAAAGGTGTTTCCAGCCATTCATGCTATGTTGTAACACGAAATATATTCCAAATGCCATCAATAAAGACAATTGACTTGCCATTAAAAGATAAATTAAGGTGATTAGCAAGTTGGTAGAACGGTTTAATCGAGCCAAAATAAGACCTGATGAAACAGTCAGTACCTGAATCAATATTAATTCACTAGAAGGTATTTGATGAAGTAGGTCTACACTGCTTAAATTAGGGATTTGCATCAAGATACCGCTTAATTCTTCTACATGGAAAAACAGAATCGCCGTTAACAAGATAACTCCCCATAGGAAAGACTGCCAACCCTGTTTTAAGTTCCATTCTTTAAAATCGGCTTGACCAAAATGCCAAGCAGAATAAAGTAAAAAAAGTACTAGAGCCACATCAGAAGAAAACCACCAAACGATTCCAAAAAGGGCACCTTTGAGCAGGTAGCTCAGTACAAAAGAGATGAGTTGCTTAGTAGATTTAATTTTTCGAGAGGTGAGATGATCTAATGCTCCATGTGCCAAGCCTACCGATAAAAATCCTATAGCTAAAACACCCCAGGCAATAAACTCAAGCTGCAAGAAAGAAAGCAGGATAGCAACAGTAGTAAAAACGAATGGCAAAGTTAGGATGGGCAATCGCGAAATTTGGTGATAAATGTCTTTTGAAGCTGCGGTTAAAAATAGTTTCAAGGGTAATTTAGAAAAAATAAATACTTCTTCTGAAGGCGTCGTTTTTTCTCTTAAAAACTTCAGTACGGTAGATACAGGAACTTTTTTAAATAGCGTTTCAAACACTCTTTTCCCTTGAAGAGGTGTATTGCTCAATATTTTCAACAGTAATCGATCGTAAAATGCAAACCTGCTTTTTTTTGTCTCTCTTACCGGTTTTTGATTGTTTTTTAATGCTTTTGTTTGCAAAATAGCATCTTCAGCCATGTTATGAAAAGCATAGCCTGTGGAGCATTTTAATAGGTTCGCTCGCGCTCCTGTGGGAATCCAATTGTCTCCATAGTCAGCAACTTCTAGGGTGCCAGAATGCATTGGAATTACGCCAACTTCTTCTTCTAATTTTTCGAAGGTGGTACCCAGCTGACCAACATGTTCTTGTAGAATCGTTTGGGCTTCCTCTTTGGTCAAAATCTCTTTTCCAAATCGGGTTAATTCAACAAGCGCTGTATCCGATTCAAATGGTAGAACATAAACAAACTGTGTGGCATCATGTTGAGGAATATTAAAATCCATCAAAACCATGGAAGAAGTATCAAATACCGGTTGATCCGTCTTAATTTTCCATCCGTAAAAGGATTGGTATAAGCTACTTTGGCTCTTCTGTAGTTTTGAAAAAGTAGGTGGACGACTGTCGAAAACTTTACGACAACGCACTACTGAGCCGCCGGTGGTAACTTCAATATAATTAGAGCTTAAAGTAGGGGTATGGTCTAAGGTGCTTTGAAAATAGTTAACCTCACACTGGCTCAAGACTTCTTTTGTTTTGTTAGTGAGGTCAGGACCTTTTACGTGATGGTAATGTAACGAATTTATGTTTTCTTTAGTGATTCCTGGAATCTCAATTAGTTTCCAACTGTTGCTCACTAACTCATCCAAATTCAGGGCGACAACCTCTTCTTTAGTGGACCAAAAGCAGAACGTTTTCTCATCGGTTAACTTTCTGCTTGGCTCAATAATGGCAATCGTTTTCCCATCGAATAATCCATTTTTATACAAACTTAAAATCAGCAAACTGTTAGCCGCACCAAGTCCTATAAATAGGAAATCGTATACTGAAGTGGAACTGGCTAAGGTGGGCTGCTTCATCTGTTCTTGAATAGATTGTGTTGTATAAAAAAAGGGATGATAATTTTAAAATTATCATCCCTTTTATTAAATATTCTATAAATTATGCTTTTGCTGCAGCATCATCAGTTCTACTTAATGCATAAATCACTAAACCGAAACCGATTTTGTTAATAGCATCTGCAATGTTGTATACGATATCCATTGCTTGAAGTGCAGCTGCTGTATCAGATACTAACTGGATACCAAATAATCCACCTGGAGTTCCAAGAATGTAACCTAATGGATAAATTGCCCATCCAACTAAAACAAACCAACCAAGTACTTTTGTTGCTTTTGCTACCTGTGGACCTGCTTCTTGTGCAAGTTTTGAAACCTCTCCAAACCAAACTAAGTAAACAATGTAGAAGTATGCAATACCAGACAATACACCCCAAATTACACTGCTGTCTCTGTCCAGTACTTCACCAACGTAACCTGTTACTAACATCACTAACGATGCAAAGATTAGTTTCCAAAGCAAACCAATTTTTGCTCCTGCTTTTTTCGTGATTAAGTAAAATTCTACACACATCAATGGAACTGTTAAAATCCAATCAACGTAACGGAAAAATGTCGGGGAATCTCCCGTTTCTAAATTGTAGGCTCGCATGTAGTAGTAGTGCACTGCTGCAATAAACGTAATTAAGCCTGAAACGAGAACTGAGGTTCTCCACTGTTTAGAGGTGTTGTTTAACTCTAAGAAGAAAAATACTGATGCGGCCATCATGGCCATGGTTCCGATAAAGAACGTAAAGGCAACATAATTGCCGGGTTCGATTGCTGTCATAATTTTTAATTTAAAAAGTTAATAAAAAAGTTTAATTGTTTAGAAAAAAACATGAAGATAACAACAAATGTTTCAAACTTTGTTAAAAAAAGTGAACTTTTTTTTAAAATAAAATTTAACACCTTCATTTTAAGCAATGTATAATGAATAAAAAAAGTGAAAAATTTATTTGAATTAAGAAAAATTTGGCTGATGGAACAGAGTTTGCCTGCAAGCTGCCCTGTTAAAAGTCAACTAAAATTGAATTTTACTTGAAGTTATAAAAAAGTTAATTGGCTCTTATAGCTTCTACAGGATCCAATCTACTCGCTTGGTAAGAAGGTACTATCCCAGCTATAATGCCAATTCCGGCAGAGAGTCCAAAACCTAGTAGAATGTTACTTAGCCCCAATGTGGTTGGAAAGTCAACCACATAGGTCATAACTAAGGTGCCAAGAAAGATGAAAAATAGTCCTACTGCGCCACCAATTAAACATAAAAACACGGACTCAAATAGAAATTGGAAGAGGATGAAGAAGTTTTTTGCTCCCAGGGACTTTTGGATACCAATTAAACTGGTTCTTTCCTTTACTGAAACGAACATAATATTTGCAATGCTAAATCCGCCGACCAGAATGGAGAAAATTCCGATAACAAACCCTGAAATGTTAATCACACCAAAGATTTGGTCAAAACCTTGAGAAATCATACTCATCTTATTCAGAGCAAAGTTATCTTTTACCTTCGGTTTTAATTTTCTAACCGACCGCATCACTCCTGTTAACTCGTCGGTTAATGCCTCTAAAGCGTTTGGTTTGGCTTTTACCATAATAACGGCTCCCGAGTTCCTACTTCTTAGGTTGTAAAAATTACGGGCAAATTGCAAAGGCATAAACATCTTTCGATCATTCGACTGCCCCATCATACTTTCACCTTCTTTTTCTATAACACCAATTACTTCTACTTTGCGGCCCTTTATTTTTATCTTCTTGCCAATTGGGTTGTTGGTGCCAAATAGTGATTCGGCAATGTCTGCACCTATTACCGTAACCGGTCTTCCGGTGTTACTTTCCAACTCTGTAATGTAGCGTCCCTTTTCAATGGTTAAATCCCAAATTTGGTTGTACTCAGAGGTAACTCCACTGCCTTGAACATTTTCCATAGAATTGTTCTTGTATTTAACCGTATTGGAACCACCAACAACCATTGCCACAGATTCGGCATTTTGAAGTTGCTTTTTTAGCATCTTGAATTCATCTAAATCTGGTTGAGGCCGCCGAATGTAATCCCACCACGCTTGATTAGGGTCAAAATCCCACGGCATTTGAGCTACGTATATCACGTTGTCGCCTAAACTTGAAATACTACTGCGAATGTTGTTCTCTAAAGAATCTACCATAGTAAACACAGAAACCATGGCGAAAATTCCAATGGTAATGCCTAGTAACGAAAGAATTGTTCTCAATTTGTTGACAACGAGTGAGTCAATTGCAAAAAGTAAGCTTTCTTTTAATAACCGTAGGTAGAGCATGCCATTGTTTAAAGTGCCAAGTTAAGCGAAGTAAAATGTTTTCAATCTACCGTTCATAAAATAATATCGAATTTGAAATATGGGGCGAGAAGGATGGTTGAATATGAAGGATGAACGAATAAAGAGGAAGGAGGAAAGAGAAGAGAGAAAAGATTACAGAGCAAAGAGATTAAGGGGGAAAGATTCACCGAGCTAATCGGGGAGCTAAAATGAATCCAAGCCAAGAATTGCTATTTTTCTAAAATCTAAAATCT
>JABAZP010000008.1:0-64785 GCA_018608405.1 Flavobacteriales bacterium | reverse complement strand
GGGAGCTAAAATGAATCCAAGCCAAGAATTGCTATTTTTCTAAAATCTAAAATCTAAAATCTAAAATCTAAAATCTTATTTCGAATTTTTATATTTCCTCAACTTTTCACGAATAAAAGAATCATAATTTTCCTTTTCTATTCCAAAAACCTTGCTCAACGCCGAATGAAAATCTTCTTCTGTTTTTCCGGAGTTAAGTAAAGCAAATAAGCTTTTTTTGCCTCCGTATTCATCCATGGCTATTTTGCAAAACAACCCACCTAGTGCATATTTGAAATTACTATCATCATCAAGTTTTTTGTTTTCTGGCAGATTTGAAAAGTCTAACGTATCCATTTGTGAAGCGATTTTTTTCAAATGATACTCTAGCGGATATTCAACTGAGCCACCTAAATAGGTTGCACAGCCTTCATCAAACCAATAATGAGGGTTGAAATCGGCAGTGTAGAGGTGAACTAGTTCGTGTGGATAGTAAGGAGAGTTGTTAGCAGAAAAAAGAATGTTCTCCTTGGGCATCGCAATTCCTCCAGTCTGCGCATCGTAGGTCAAAAATGGCATGTAATCAAAACCCAATACATCGCAGTAATCTTTCAAATTTTTCAGAACAATGATTTTTGGTCTTTTGGCTGGTTTTTCGAATAAATCGGCCATTTTTTGGTTAAAATCAGCCATTTTTTGCTCTAACACATCGCTTTTTGTTGCTTTCGGTGAGTATAAGAATTCAATGGTTTTAAAGTTGATTCTTTCAAAAGTGGTTAAGTTTTCACCTAATTAGTCTATAAAATAGGGTCGATTTAATCCGTCAAAGGCAACGGTAAGGTTCATGATTTTGTAAACGAAACCATTTTGTTCAATGGCGAGTTTTACTTCATACTGTTGATTTCCCGTTGCTCGAATTCCAAGAATTTGCGGGCTATTTTGAATCAGAAATCCTTTTTCAAACCCTCCCTTTAAGATAAAATCTTGCTGGTCGGTAAGGATTTTTGAATCCCAAAGTGCATTTCTTGTTGTTACAGTTGAGTCATACATGAGATTAAGGTAATGCTCGATGAAATCCGCAACTTTTATTTTTTCCTGGGTGTAGCTTGAAAAAAGTCCTGAACGTAAGGTGTGAATTACTTCGTTAGTTGTTTCTGTTTGGACGCTTGGTTGCTTTTTGTCTTGACAAGAACTATGATTCACTGCAACTAAAAACAAAAGGGTTGTGGCAAGTTTACTTTTCATGTTGTTAAGGTTGAAGGTGAAAGTAGGTGAATTTTACAATGCGGTCTAATTATTTAAGTTTTCTCAAGAATAATTAACGGTTTTTAAGGCTTCGTGAGTCGTATAAATATGAATGGTTGATAACTCATGTAAATTGTTCATTTCTTCTTTCGAAATCAGCGTTATTCCCTTTCACACTTTTGAGATAATCGTTAACCTTGTTAGGATAAGCAAACCCCTTCATGTCAGATAAAAAAAGAATAAAGAACGCTTTAATATCAGTGTTTTATAAAGATGGTTTAGATGCCATTGCTTTGCAATTGCAAAAGCTAGGAGTAAATATTTACTCAACAGGTGGAACTCAAAAGCACCTTGAGAATTTAGGTATTAACATTCATAGGGTTGAAGACCTTACTTCGTACCCTTCTATTTTGGGTGGTAGGGTAAAAACATTGCACCCAAAAGTGTTCGGAGGAATTCTGAGCAGAAGAGGTTTGGAAGAAGATGAGAAGCATTTGGCCGAATATGAAATTCCTGAGTTTGATCTGGTCATTGTTGACCTTTATCCGTTTGAAGAAACGCTAGCAAGTGGAGGTTCAGAAGCTGAGATTATTGAAAAGATTGATATTGGCGGAATTTCATTGATTCGGGCGGCGGCAAAAAACTATAATGACGTTTTAACCGTATCCTCAAGAGAGCAGTATTCTGAAGTGTTGAGTTTGCTGGAAGAAAAAGGCGGAGAAACGAATAAAGCGGATCGAAAAGCAATGGCAAGAAAAGCATTTGACATTTCATCGCACTACGATTCTAAGATATTTGATTACTTCAATGCTGAAGGTGAGACAGAGTCATTGAAATTAAGTGAACGAGAAGCTGCTACCTTGCGTTACGGAGAAAATCCACATCAGAAGGGCACTTTTTATGGTGATTTGGATTCAATGTTTGAGAAATTACATGGTAAGGAGCTTTCTTACAATAATTTATTAGATGTCGATGCAGCAGTCAACTTAATTGCAGAATTTAAAAATGACGATCCAACTTTCGCGGTTCTAAAACACAACAATGCCTGTGGAATTGCAACGAGGAAGAGCATGGCTAGCGCATATGCTGCTGCATTAGCAGGAGATCCTGTTTCGGCATTTGGAGGAGTTTTAATTGCAAACGATACGATTGACATCGCAACTGCTGAGCAAATTCATTCATTATTTTGTGAAGTAGTCATTGCTCCATCGTATGAAGCTGAAGCTTTGGAGGTTTTGAAAGGCAAAAAGAATAGAATTATTCTGCGGCAGAACGAGGTGGAAATGGCTGAGAAAACAGTTAGAACAGCATTGAACGGCTACTTAGTGCAGGATAAAGACTCCCAAACTGAAACAAAGGCAGATTTTACAACAGCAACTAAATTAGAGCCAACAGAAGAAGAAAAAGACGATTTAGTTTTTGCAGCTAAATTGGTAAAGAACACAAAGTCAAATGCGATTGTTTTTGTAAAACATGGACAGCTATTGGCAAGCGGAACAGGTCAAACATCAAGAGTTGACGCGTTGCAGCAAGCAGTAGTAAAAGCCAAGCATTTTGGGTTTGATTTAACGGGTGCAGTCATGGCATCAGATGCATTCTTTCCTTTTCCTGATTGTGTGGAACTGGCAAAAAATGCAGGGATTACAGCAGTAGTTCAGCCGGGTGGGTCTATCAAAGACCAACTGTCTATCGATTACTGTAACAACAACGATTTAAAAATGGTATTTACCGGTATTCGCCACTTTAAACATTAATAACTATGGGATTTTTTGATTTTTTTACGCAAGAAATTGCAATTGACCTCGGTACTGCAAATACCTTGGTAATTCACAACGATAAAGTAGTAGTGGATGAGCCTTCTATAGTTGCTATTGAAAGAAGCACAGGGAAAGTTATTGCTGTGGGGAAAAAGGCCATGCAAATGCACGGAAAAACACACGAAGATATTAAAACCGTTCGTCCATTAAAAGATGGTGTTATTGCTGATTTTCAAGCGGCAGAATACATGATCAGGGGAATGATTAAGATGATTAATCAAAAGAAACGTTTTTTTAATCCATCCTTAAAAATGGTGATTTGTATTCCTTCTGGAATTACTGAGGTAGAAAAAAGAGCGGTAAAAGATTCTGCAGAGCATGCAGGAGGCAAAGAAGTGTACTTGATTCATGAGCCGATGGCAGCAGCAATTGGGATAGGAATTGATGTCTTGGAACCAATGGGCAACATGATTATTGATATCGGGGGAGGTACGTCAGAAATTGCCGTAATCGCGTTGGGAGGAATAGTTTGTGATAAGTCAATTCGTGTGGCAGGAGATGATTTTACGAACGACATTGTAGATTATATGCGTCGTCAGCACAACTTATTGATTGGTGAACGTTCTGCGGAGCGAATTAAAATTGAAGTTGGTTCTGCTTTACCAGAATTAGATAACCCACCAGATGATTATGCAATCCAAGGGCGTGATTTAATGACCGGAACACCTAAAGAAATTAAGGTTTCATACGTTGAAATTGCTCATGCATTAGATAAATCAATTACCAAAATTGAGGCGGCAATTCTAAATGCGCTAGAAATGACTCCTCCAGAGCTTTCAGCGGATATTTATAGAACAGGATTGTACTTAGCCGGCGGTGGATCGTTGCTCAGAGGGTTGGATAAACGAATCTCATTGAAAACAAAACTACCAGTTCATGTTGCTGAAGACCCCCTTAGAGCAGTGGCAAGAGGAACAGGAATAGCATTAAAAAACTCAGCTAAACTGCCGTTTTTGATTAGAAATTAATAGTAATACGAGGACATGCGAAACTTAATCGCCTTTATTCGAAAGTATTCGTTTTTTTTCCTCTTTGTAGGTGTGGAAGCACTAGCTTTCTATCTTATTTTAAAGAATAATCATTTTCAAGGGTCATCTTTTTTAAATTCTACTAATAAAGTTGCAGGGGGTATTTATTCTAAATACTCTGACTTGACAGAATACGTCAATTTAAAAGAAGTTAACAATGATTTGAGCAATGAAAATAAATTGCTAAGGGAAAATCAGCTGGGTAGTTTTGTGAAAGTTTTCAGTGAAAATATAATTGTTAAAGACACCATCTATAAACGCAAGTATTTATATACCAAGGCAAAAGTGATTAATAATTCTACTAACAAACAGAACAATTATTTAACTTTAAGCATAGGGTTTAATAATGGAGTAAAGAACGGCATGGGAGTTATTGGGCCAAGTGGAATTGTAGGAGTTGTGAAAGATGTTTCAGCCAATTACTCTTCAGTAGTTTCTGTGCTGCACAGGGAATCTAAAATAAGCGTTAAGCTGAAAAAATCAGACTACTTTGGTTCTATGCAGTGGGACGGAGAGGACTATCGATTGACGGTGCTGAAAGATATACCGAATCACGTTTTGTTGACGGAAGGAGATACTGTGGTCACTAGCGGTTACTCTAGTATCTTTCCTGAAGGGTTGCCGACAGCAATTATTAAAACTTTTGAAGTGCCGGAGGGAGAAAATTTTTATGAAATCAAAATGCAATTGCTGAATGACTTCAGGCAATTAACCTACGTATATGTTGTGAAGAATAATACTTCAATGGAAGTAAAACAATTAGAATCTGGGAGGGAGAACGGCGATGATTAAAACTTTTATAACATATCCGCTTCAGTTCATTCTTTTTGTATTGTTTCAGGTGCTTATTCTAAATAATATTCAACTGGGAGGTACAGTCAATCCATACCTTTATATTTTATTTATTCTTTGGTTGCCAATCGAATGGAACAAAGCTTTTGTATTAGGAATCTCTTTTTTGCTGGGTTTAAGTATAGATGTATTTACAGATACCATGGGAATGCACGCATCTGCTTGCGTTTTTCTGGGCTTCATTCGTCCGTATTTGTTAAACGTATTGGCGCCAAGAGATGGTTACGAGTTGAATGTGCCTCCTACGGCAGGCGCATTAGGGTGGGTTTGGTTTCTCCAATATGCAACGATTGGTGTACTCTTGCATCACTCGTTCCTGTTTTTTGTTGAAGTTTTTAGATTTTCTGAGTTTTTTGATACCCTAGGTAGAGCGCTGGCAAGCACAATTTTTAGTCTCATAATGATTATTTTGGTCCAAGTTTTTAGTTCAAACACTGAAGATAGAAGATGAGACAGTACGAATCTAGACGGATCGTGATTGGAGCAATTTTCTTAATTGTGGGAATCATATTTTTAATCCGACTTTTTTACGTCCAAGTAATCGATAGCCACTATAAGTTAGATGCAACGAATAATGTTTTGCGCACCGTCGTAAAGTATCCGGCTAGAGGTTTAATATACGATAGAAATGGAACGCTGCTTGTGTACAATGAGGCTGCATACGACTTGATGGTTGTACCAAAAGCTATTGAAGAAGACTTTGATACTGCCGGGTTCTGCGCTTTATTAGAAATCACAAAAGAGGGTTTTGACCAGCGCTTTAATAGAGCTAAAAACTATTCCAGGTACAAGGCTTCCATTTTTGAGAAAGAAATTTCAGCAAGGTCTTATGCCAAAATTCAAGAACAGCTGTTTAACTACCCAGGCTTTTTTGTTCAAACTAGAACGCTCAGAACATATCCAAAACGAACAGCTGCTCACTTAGTAGGCTATGTCGGAGAGGCAAATTCAAAGATAATTGAAAACAATTCGTACTATAAGTCTGGGGATAATATTGGTATAAGCGGTATTGAAAAACACTATGAAAAAGTGCTTCGAGGCAAAAGAGGTCAAGAGGTTCAAATGGTCGATGTTTTTAATAGACCAAAGGGGAAGTTTCAAGATGGGGCGTTTGATGCTACCGCAGTATCGGGAAGCAACCTAAAGCTTACCATTGATGCAGACTTGCAGGCTTACGGAGAAAAATTAATGCAGAACAAAAAGGGTAGCATTGTCGCCATCGACCCCTCCACAGGAGAAATATTAGCATTGATTAGTATGCCAACATATGATCCCAATCTATTGGTAGGAAGACAGCGTTCAAAAAATTACGGAGTATTAAGTCAAGATACATTAAAGCCATTGTTTAATAGAGCATTAATGGCCAAATACCCGCCGGGATCAACCTTTAAAAGCATTAATGCATTAATTGGATTGCAAGAGCAAGTGCTAACACCTTCTATGCTTTACTCGTGCTACAGAGGATATAGCTTTAGTGGCAGAAAAATGGGATGCCATGTGCATTCATCGCCGGTCAACTTAGAATTCTCCATTCAAACTTCTTGTAATGCTTATTACTGTAATGTTTTCAGAAGTATTATAGACAACTACCATACAGCCGAGGAGGGTTATAATGTTTGGCGTAATTACGTTACCAATTTTGGTTTAGGAAAGAAAACAGGGATTGACTTACCAAATGAGCTGAGTGGTTTTGTTCCTAAAACCGATTATTACGACCGGTATTATTTGAAAGGAAAGTGGCACTCAACGACAATTTTGTCTTTGGCTATTGGGCAAGGGGAGTTGGGATTTACACCCATGCAAATGGCCAATATGGTAACTGCTATTGCAAACAGAGGTTATTATATTACTCCGCACATTGCTAAGGAAATAAATGGGCAACCCATTGCTGAGTTTGATTCTACCATTGTTAGAAATGAAACTGGCATAGAGGCAAAATATTTTAACGAGGTCGTGGAAGCCATGTATAAAGTTGTGGAGAAAGGAACAGGAACTTCGGCCAAAATAGATTCACTACAAGTTTGCGGAAAAACAGGAACCGTCCAAAACCCCCATGGAGATGACCATTCAACATTCATTGCTTTTGCTCCTAAAGAGAATCCAAAAATTGCCCTATCTGTTTATGTTGAGAATGGATACTGGGGTTCTCGGTGGGCTGCGCCAATAGCAGGTTTAATGATTGAACAATACTTGAGAGACACCATAACTAGACCGCATATAGAAAAGCGAATGTTGGAGGGAAACTTAATAGGAACAGTGCCTAAAATTGCGTCAAATGAGGGGGAGTAAAAGTCTGATCGACAACATAGACTGGATTACCGTAGGGCTTTATTTACTGTTGGTTTTAGCCGGTTGGTTAAATATTTACGCTGCAGTATATAATGAAGAGTTCGAAAGTATTTTTGATACTACTCAGCGTTACGGGAAGCAGCTACTTTGGATTGGAACTGCAGGAGTAATTGCCATTGTGATTCTCCTCATAGATGAACGCTTCTTCTCGACTTTCGGCTATTTTATTTACGGTTTTATACTTTTTGCATTGGTCGCTGTACTCGTAGTTGGTGCTGCTACAAAAGGTGCAACATCTTGGTTTGTAATAGGTGGGTTTAAAATTCAACCTTCCGAGTTTTCGAAGTTTGCGACAAATTTAGCACTAGCAAAGTACTTGAGTACGCTCAACATAAGGATGACCGATTTAAAAACAAAGCTAACTGCCGCAGCAATTATTGGAGTTCCGGCCATTTTAATTTTACTGCAGAACGACACGGGTTCGGCCTTAGTTTATGGTGCATTTATTTTAGTGCTTTTTAGAGAGGGGCTTTCAGGCAACTTTTTGCTGATTGGCTTGGTATCGGCTTTCTTGTTCGTTATTACCCTTGTTTTCCAAAATGAGGTTTATCAGCTTCCGTTCGATGTTGAATTAACCGGTGGTTGGATGCTCATTCTTGCGCTTGCCGTGCTGATGAGCCTTGTATACTATTTTAATCGAAAAAAGAAACAGGTACTGCTTTTTATTACTGTAATTTTTATCACTTGTTCAGGATTGGTAAAGAGTGTGGATTACGTATTTAACAACATTTTAGAGCCTCATCAATCAAAAAGAATTAACGTAATGTTAGGAATCGAATCCGATCCATTTGGTGCCGGATACAATGTGAATCAATCGCTAATTGCAATCGGTTCAGGCGGCTTTTCAGGAAAAGGGTACCTAAAAGGAACACAAACCAAATATGATTTTGTGCCGGAACAAAGCACTGATTTTATATTTTGTACCATAGGAGAAGAGTGGGGATTTATTGGCAGTTTTGTTGTCATTACCTTGTTTATGGCGCTGTTACTGCGCATCTTATTCCTTTGTTCGCGACAACGTTCCGCATTTGCCCGCATCTATGGTTACGGTGCTGCGGCCATTTTCTTTTTTCACTTCACCATTAACATTGGAATGACCATTGGTCTGGCGCCGGTAATTGGTATTCCATTACCATTTTTTAGCTACGGTGGTTCCTCTCTCTGGGCGTTTACCATTTTGTTATTTGTTTTCATCAAAATGGATGCAGATCGATTGGAGGTGTTGTAATAGTGTTAGCCTAAGGTAGGCATTGAAAGTTGAATATACCTAAGTTTAACCTAGCGGAATTTAGGTCAGAAGAGTGAAACTATCCGCGATTTCAGTGGTTCTATTTTCTATATCCAAATTAGGGCGAACATTATTTTTTTCTTTTCGTAAACTAGGTGCAAAAATTAAAGAATATTTCCTCATTTTTGCAAGTCAAAAGGCTATGCCTCAAAAAATTAAATAAAATAGCCCATTATTAAGGAGCGACTACTTAATGACAATCCATAGAAGGGATGAAACCGAGAGCTGTCTATAGGGAATAGAGATGAAATTAACCGGAATTGAAGGGTATTGAAGTTTTGGTTGTTACCAAACTGAGAGTTTGAAAAGTTAGCATTTACAGAAAAACCAAAGTTGTGTTTTTTATTCTCACTAAGCAGCAACCTAAGTCCTATATCAACTATTGGTTTGTATTGACCTTGCTCATACCCTTCATCTATCAATTGAAAATAGGCAGATTCAACGCTCAACTTACTTTGTTGAGAATAAGACCTTGTTGCTGACAACGCAAGAAATAAGAGAACTACAGTGTGAATTAAGCCTTTCAATTTCAAACAGACTTATTCTTCAACTGCCTCTACTCGAATAATCTCTGGAGCTACTTTTTTTACCGCTTCCTCGACACCGGCTTTTAACGTCATAGCCGACATGTTGCAACTGTGGCAAGCTCCTAACAGTTGCACTTTGGCAATGTTGTCCTCAATTCTCAAAAGTCGAATGTCACCACCATCTGCTTCTAAAAACGGGCGTAATTGCTCGATGGCTCCTTCTATTTTAGTGAAAAGTTCTGAATTGTTGACTGCTTCCATATTGTTCAAACAATGTTAGGTAAAATTTAGTTCTAAACTGATTTTGGTACCGTTAAACCTACTTTTTCTGCCACCTTTGTCGCTAAATCTCTAAAAGCAATGGCTTGTGGAGTCGTTTCTTGCAAAACAGCAGGTCTTCCTGCGTCACCTGCCTCTCTTATACTTTGAACGATTGGAATTTCTGCTAGATAATTTATGTCCATTCGTTCAGCTAGCTCCTTTGCACCACCTTCACCAAATATGTAATATTTGTTTTCTGGCAATTCGGGAGGAGTAAAGTAGGCCATGTTTTCAACTAGTCCTAGAACAGGTACGTTGATTTCTGGAAGACTAAACATTCCTAGTGCCTTTCTCACATCTACCAATGCAATTTCTTGAGGAGTACTTACCACAATAGCTCCTGTTAATGGAACTTGTTGCACCATGGTTAAATGAACATCACCGGTACCCGGAGGTAAGTCGATAACCATAAAATCTAATTCTCCCCAATAGGCATCTTTAAAAAGCTGTGTTAATGCCTTTGTGGCCATTGGGCCTCTCCAAACAACCGCCTGGTCGGGTGTTGAGAAAAATCCGATAGATAACATTTTTACGCCATAACTTTCTATCGGTTTAATATATTCTTTTCCATCCACTTCTATAGTAGAAGGTTTTTCCATGGCAACGTCGAACATGGCCGGAACAGAAGGGCCGTAAATATCGGCATCAACCATACCAACCTTAAATCCTTGCATGGCTAACCCTGCTGCTAAATTTGATGCTACTGTAGACTTTCCAACTCCACCCTTACCTGATGCAACAGCAATAATATGCTTTACATTTGGTAAAATACTTCGATGTTCCGGCGCTCTTTCGTGAGCTTTTCCCATAGCAGAAATAGTCGCCTCCATTTTAATGTCTGGTCTAAGAAACCGCTTTAGCTGATGCTCACAGGCTTCCTCCATGCGTTTTCTATTGTGCATGGCAGGGTTTGAAATTTTTAAATCAAAAGAAATAACTCCGTTTTTAACTTCAATTTTTGAAACTAAATTTAACGCAACAATGTCTTTCTTTAAGTCTGGTTCTATGACAAAAGAAAGTGCTTCTAGGATTTTTTCTAAAGTTATTTGCATGCTGTAAAATTAAGCTTACTTGAGGAGTATTTCCTATCAAAACAAGTTCAATTTAACTTAGTTTAATCAAACTTTAGTTCTTCTGAAGGATCCCAATAAACGGCTTTAAAATTTTGAATTTTATCATCCTTTACTAGAATTTCCTCGCTTTCTAAAGCCTCTTGCATAGCGGTTGGAGAAGGGAAATGATGTTTTCCAGTCAACATTCCATTTCTATTTACAACTCGATGAGCCGGTACGTATTCTTTTTGACTGTGTGAAGCATTCATGGCCCAACCCACCATTCTCGCGCCACTTTTAGTGCCCAAGTAATTTGAAATTGCACCATATGAGGTTGCTCTTCCTTTTGGAATCAACCGAACAACTTGAAAAACTGAGTCGAAATAGTCTTTGTTTTTCTCGCTTATTTTAATTGAGTTATCGGGCATTCGGTCTAAATCTTAGATAGTGAATGTTGTGACCTTTCTCAGTGAAAATTTGCTCGTAGTGTGTTTTAATATTTAAGATTTCTTGGAAATCGGTATCAAAATTATGAATGCCTTCTTTGTATAAATTGTCTGTTTTGAAAAGCACTTCATATCCGTTTCGTTCGCATTCTTCCACACTAAATTCATAGAAAAAGTCGCTGTCCGTTTTCAGGTGAATAATTCCGTCTGGCTTTAAAAATTGCTTGTATCTATCAATGAATAAGGGTCCGGTTAGTCTTTTCTTTTCCCTTCTGTCTTTCATTTGTGGGTCTGGGAAGGTAATCCAAATTTCATCTACTTCATTTTTTGCAAAACAGCCTTCGATGAACTCAATTCTAGTTCTTAAAAAAGCGATATTTTTTAAGTTCTCCTCTTCGGCTGTTTTTGCGCCTCGCCACATTCTAGCACCTTTAATATCTACCCCAATAAAATTTTTATTCGGAAACTTCCGGCCCATACCCACACTGTACTCTCCTTTTCCGCAACCAAATTCAACTACTAAAGGATGATCATTTTTGAAGAAATCTTTTCTCCAATTACCTTTCATCTTATAATTAGTTCGAAATACTTCGTCTAGCTCTGGCTCAAAGACATGAGGGAATAGTTTCATTTCCGCAAAATGCTCGAGTTTTTTCTTTCCAGCCATATTATTTATACCCTAATAATTTATCCATGCTTTCGCTTGAAACGGCATGGTAGTTTGGTCTTGCTTTTTCATAAATAGCCTTTGCAGCAGATAAACCACCTTCCGATTTTAACAATGCCTTGTATATAGGGGTTAAGAATTTACGTCTACCAACTTCTATCAAAAATTCTTCCACAGCGTTTTCGAGACCTGCATAGTTATTAGGTATTACTTTTTCAAACCAAGCAGCTTTAATTTCAGAGTTGCCCGATTGTGTAAATCCAAATGTGGCATCTAATTCACTCATCTGCTCTTGACTCAACGTGTCATTAATTAAGTTAATGAAATGCAACCATTGTGGGGTTACCCATTCCGAAGATTCTATTGCGCTAGCTTTTCCTCCATTGGTCCATTTGGTTAATTCACGCTCAACCGCTTCAAATTTTGTAGAGGTAATTTTAGGGCAATTCTCCGGTAAGCCTTCTTCAAAAATCCATTTGTTTGGCTGAATGGTTGTTTCCCATTCGGGGTTTTTGCTCAATAATTCTTTATCCAGATAGTCCAAAAATGAATCTGTAGTCATCACTTTGAATTTGAAAGTATCAAAATACGTCTTCAAGAAATTATCCCATTCTTCTCGACCTACCGTTTCTTCCATTAATTTCATTAGAAAGAATCCTTTATCGTAAGGGATGCCTGTTAATCCGTCATCTGGGTTTCTCCCTTCTAGATCAACTCTTAAACGTGTGTCAGCAGATCGATTTTCGCTGTTCAACCATTTAATTTCATCTTGAAGGTCTTGGTACGATAAAAGAGCGAGCATATTTGCGAAATCTGCACCAAATATTTCTTCCATTATTCGATTTTCGAAGTAAACTGTAAATCCTTCGTTCAACCAAATGTCTTCCCAAGTGGCATTTGTTACCAAATTACCTGACCATGAATGGGCCAATTCATGTGCGATTAATGCAGTAAGTGATTTATCACCCGCAATAATAGTCGGTGTGGCAAAAGTTAACCTCGGGTTTTCCATTCCACCAAAAGGAAAGGAGGGAGGTAACACTATGACATCATACACGCCCCATTGATAAGGTCCGTATAACGTTTCTGCGGTATCTACCATGTCTTGCATGTCCTCAAATTCATAAGCAGCAGATTCAATAACAGAAGGCTCTGCGTAAACCCCTGTGTTTTTACCTAAAGACTTGTATTCTAAGTCACCCACCGCCAAAGCAAATAAATAGGAAGGAACAGGCTGGTCCATTGTAAAGTGATATACACCACTTTCGTTTTTCTCCGTTGGGTTCTTGGCGCTCATTAATGCCATCAACTCTTTTGGCACAGTCACTTCCGCTTCGTACGTAAATCTGATTCCCGGGCTATCTTGACACGGTAACCACGTTCGAGCTAGAATTGCTTGCGATTGAGTGAATAAGAAAGGGTGTTTTTTACCAGCCGTTTGAACTGGATTCAAAAACTGTAATGCATCAGCACCTTCAGCATTCGCCACATAATTGATGCTAATCGTTTTTGTTGCTGCTGTTATAGGTATTGCCAATTGGTCACCAAGAAATGGCTCCTTTTTGTGAACAACAATGTCTAAGTCTTTCTGAGAATCATCTCTGTTTACCTTATTTATGGCAAGGTTACGGACATCTAAATAAATAGTATCAACTCCTTTTATATTATCAATGGTGTAGGTTGCAGTGGCCGCTAATGTTTTCTGATTAAAATCTATCGTTGCTTTCCAGTTTAAGTGCTTTACAACTGCTTCCTTTGGTTTTAAGTAACTATGGTGATCGCTATAGTCTAGTTCAAGGTTGTTTCTTTCGTTCATAGCCGTTTCTTGTTCTATTTGTTCTTTTCCCTTTTCCGTTCCACAACTGATTGCAGACACGGCAGCTAAGGCAAGAATTAATAAGGTATTTCTCATAAAATGGTATCAAAAAAATGAGTCGCGAAGTTAATGATATCTAATAGTCTAATTCAGATTGTTTGTTTAAAAGAAAGAATAAAACGATTTACTTAACATTGATTTAACCAGACTTTAACGCATTGATAAGTCTATTTTAAAATTCATGCTCAAGAGTTGCCATAGCTTTGTACCAGAATTTAGACTTCAATGAAAAAAGCGATTTTAAGTTTTATTTTTTCTTTAACTACCTTAATAGTATTAGCAGGCGGTAACGCAAAATCTACCACTGTTCAAGGCAAAGTAATTGATGATGAAGGAAACCCTGTAACTGGAGCGAAAGTAGTATTGCTAGACTCAAAGCAAGAAGCTTATACTGACTTTGACGGGTTATTTAGTTTTGATAACGTTACAACTACATCTCAAAAAATTAAGGTAAGTTTCGTTTCTCACGAAGATTTAATAGCTCAAATCCAATTAAAAAAATCAGCTCAAACAGAATTGCAATTAGAGATTCAATCAAAATAACAATAGAGTTAACATTATTTTAAACCCTTAAAGCTCTAGCTTTAAGGGTTTTTTATTTTTTAACATCTCCAATCTTAACTCAATGTTAATTTATTCTTATATTTGTATTATCATCAAAGTAAGAAGTGTTATGAAAAAAGTTATTGTTTTAGGTTTAGTTTGTTTGTTTTTTGGAGCAACACTTATAGCTCAAGAATCATTAGTATTAGAAAATGGACAATATTACACTGCCAATAAAGAGTTGGTGAAAGGAGATTACACTATTAGATATGAAAATGGAAATAAGGAAGCGTCTTACACCTTGGAAAATGGAGTTTTAAATGGTCAGGCCGTTTTTTATTACAACAGTGGTGCGAAGAAAGAAGTTGGTGAATACAGAAATGGAGAGAAACACGGGAAGTGGATCAAATGGAATGAAAGCGGTAATAAAGTTACAGAAGCTAATTACTACTTAGGAGATAAAGAAGGCGAGTGGACCATTTGGGATGCAGAAGGAAATAAAAGATATGAGATGTTCTATGACAAGGGCGAGAAAGTTGGCACTTGGAAAATGTGGAACGAAGAACAAGAGTTAGTTTCAGAGAGAGAGTATTAGAAGTAATATTTTCTCAAGCCGATTTAATCGGTGTTAGTTTAAAAAGGAGAGGCAGTTGCCTCTCCTTTTTGTTTTGTCAAAATTCTCCTTTTCGGCTTGGGAAACAAAATATTATTTCATTCAATTACCCGAATTGAACCAACGATTTCAAATTCTGCAAAAATCGAATATTGTTTTGGAGTTTAACAACTTCATTTGCGTGCGTAGGTTATGTAACTGTTCTGGTTGGCAAACCTCACAGTATAAAAGTGTTTTCTTCCTTACAAAAACAAGTATGAAAGCGCTCTTTTGGAATGAAGTAAATAGTTAATCATTTAATAGGTGTTAGCTTGTTGGTCGCTATGCAGATCACACAATTAGTCTAGTTAATCTCTCATTGAGATTTTCATTGCCAAAGCGATTCGCTAGCGAAAGAAAAGAATTACCTTTGTAATCCTTTAAAATATGACACAAAAAACCTACACTTTTTAAGTAGCGTAGAGAACAAAAAAAGTTTACAGATGGCTCAAAAAATCATTTACACCAAGACGGACGAAGCACCAGCATTAGCAACATATTCACTATTGCCTATTATCAAGCGATTTACAAATGCTGCTAATGTTGAAGTAGAGTCGAGAGATATTTCTTTAGCAGCAAGAGTTTTGGCGATTTTTCCTGAATACTTGGAAGAGAATCAGAAAGTAAATGATGCTTTATTTGAATTAGGTGAACTTGCTAAAACAGCTGAAGCTAACATCATTAAACTTCCAAATATTTCAGCTTCTGTGCCTCAGTTGTTCGCGGTAATTGAAGAATTACAAGCTCAAGATTTTACTATTCCTAATTATCCTGAGGTCCCAAAGACAGATGAAGAAAAATCAATAAAGCTGCGATACGATAAGGTAAAAGGAAGTGCTGTTAACCCTGTCTTAAGAGAAGGAAACTCTGATAGAAGAGCACCAAAAGCAGTAAAAGAATTTGCTCGGAGAAATCCTCACTCAATGGGTGAATGGAAAAGTGACACAAAATCACATGTTGCAACTATGGGGGCAGATGATTTTTGCAACAATGAAAAATCCTTAACATTTTTAAATGCTGATGATGTTAAAATTGAGCTGCACAAAAGCAACGGCGATGTTGAAGTTTTGAAACAAAGCACACCTCTCCTTGCAGGTGAAGTAATTGATGCTACCTTTTTAAGTAAAAAGGCATTAATTACGTTTTTGAGGGAACAAAAAGAAGATGCCAAGTCCAAAAATGTATTGTTTTCATTGCACATGAAAGCAACTATGATGAAGGTTTCAGATCCTATTATTTTTGGTCATGCTGTTCGTGTGTTTTTCGACGATGTTTTTGAGCAATTTGGAGATGATTTAAATCGAATTGGAGCAAACCCAAACGATGGTTTGGGCAGCGTGATTGAGCAACTAGATGAGCTGGACTCAGATAAAAAGGCAGCTATTTTAGGAGCTATTGAAAAATGTATGAACGATGGTCCGGATATGGCCATGGTTAACTCAGCTAGAGGCATTACCAACTTACACGTTCCTTCAGATGTAATTATTGACGCTTCAATGCCTGCAATGATTAGAACGTCAGGAATGATGTGGAATGCTGACGGCAGCTTACAGGAAACTAAGGCGATTATTCCTGATAGCAGCTATGCATCTATTTATGATGAAACCTTTAAGTTTTGTAAAGAGCACGGAGCATTTGACCCAACAACGATGGGTACTGTTCCCAATGTAGGCCTTATGGCTCAAAAAGCTGAAGAATACGGTTCTCACGATAAAACCTTTGAAATAAAAGCTGACGGAGTTGTCAAAGTTATCGGTCAGGATGGCAACGCAGTGCTTGAACACAATGTTGAACAAGGAGATATTTGGAGAATGTGCCAAGTAAAAGATGCACCCATTGAAAACTGGGTAGAACTGGCAGTTAATAGAGCGAGAGCAACAGGTTGGCCAACTATTTTTTGGTTAGATGAAAATAGAGCGCACGATGCTGAATTAATTAAAAAGGTCAATAAATATTTGCCAAATCATGACATTGAAGGGTTGGATATTCAAATTATGTCTCCAAAGGAGGCCACTAAATTTACTTTAGCCAGAATAAAGAAAGGAGAAAACGCAATTTCAGTGACAGGAAATGTTTTGCGTGATTACTTAACTGATTTATTTCCAATTTTAGAATTGGGTACTTCGGCAAAAATGTTGTCTATTGTTCCGCTTATGAATGGCGGTGGTTTATTTGAGACAGGAGCGGGTGGTTCAGCTCCAAAGCACGTAGAGCAGTTTACCGCTGAAAACCACTTGCGTTGGGACTCTTTAGGAGAGTTTTTGGCACTAGCAGTTTCACTAGAGCACCTAGGAGAAAAGAATAACAATCAGAACGCACAGGTATTGGCAGATTGCTTAGATCAAGCGACAGAGCAATTATTGTTGAACGGAAAGTCGCCATCCAGAAAGGTAGATGAATTGGATAACCGGGGAAGTCATTTTTATTTGGCTATGTATTGGGCGAAAGCGCTAGCAGAGCAAGATGATAACGAAGAAATGAAAGCCACCTTCATGGGATTGGCGCAAACCTTAGTAGAGAACGAAGCTACAATAGTGGAAGAGTTAAACCACGCTCAGGGCGTTTCAGTAGACATAGAAGGATACTTTCATCCGAATGAGAAGAAGGTGGAAGCAGCCATGAGACCAAGTACAACCTTGAATAAAATTATTGGGTAGAGCTTAAGCGACCGCATTAAAGGAAGTTGGTCTGCACTGAGGTATTAGAAGGGTATTCCAGACTTAGTAATCTATCTGTGATTGGGAGTTTAGCTTGGTACGTATTCTCAATATCTTCCTAATTGTCCGATGTTTTTGAAAACAATTTCTAGGTCTTTACCTACTGAATAATCACGACCATACTCGAAATTGAGTTGCTCAATGTTTTCTTGGTCCAGTGCAAATGAATCGTGTAAATCGGTAGGATTAAGAATGCCCTTTTTAACCTTTAAGTTTTTATCTGAAATTTCGTCGGAGGTGTAAAAGCCCACAAAGGTAAGCGCACCAAAAAGCACCTTAAATAGATTGCCAAAGTAATTGCCCTTATTGCTTACAAACCAAAAGAAGAGTGGGGAGAGCAGGATAAAAAAAAGTGATAAGAAAAAGTCGAGTGTTCGTTTATTTTTTTGATTGACAGGTTTTAAAATCGTGTCGGACGCCATGATGTAATACTCTCCTGAACTTTCAATGCTATTACTACCAATAATGTATAAACTCTCAGGTGGTGCAATTTTAAAATCTACATCTTCCTTTTGAATGTCGCCCATTTGCTCGATGATTTCAGCTGAACTCAAGTCTTTAGCGCAAAAAATAACTTCGTTGATGTCGTAAATCTCAATGATATTTTTTAGCTGATACAAGCGTGCAGAGAAGTTGCTTTCACTTTCTCCTTCATTTTCTGCATTTACATTGATGATTTTCTCTGGTTTTATCAATGTTTTCTTAATAAACGAACTAATCCTATTTACTTCATCAGCTTTACCGACAATGGCAATTCGTTGAGCCCTGTTACTGGCGAATTTTCTTACTTTTAAAAGGTGCAGAAAGTAACGAAAAGGTGGAATAGCAGCGGTTGCAAAAAGAACGGTAAAAAGGATAATAGCTCTAGAGAAGCGATAGTTTTCGCTGAGCAATGAATACGTCATTAGCAACAAAACGGAGCCACTTACAACTCCAGTTGCTATCTTTTTAAAAGAGGTGGGAATTGAATAAGCTCCATTAAATAATAGTGAAAAGAGGTAGATAAAAAGAATAATCGGAATGCCATACGTTTCAACTTCTTCAGGATATGCTCCTCCTGCAATAAACTTTACATTGTCTTCATAGTATTCTTTAAATAAATATATCCCAGAGCTTAAAATGACTCCATCTAGAATGGGTAGCAGAAAGTGCTTTATCGTACGTGTTAATACAGCTAAGCCTGCCCGAATATAGATAGCAAAGTTGATTAAGGTCGAAAAGAGCTGTGCATTTTTATTTGAAAAGTGTTTTTTGGCAAAAATTGCCATAGCTCGATAAAAAACAAATACATAATTAATGCTGCTTTTTTTCGTGCTCTCTCCTTTATAATGAATGATCTGTGTTTCTGAGAAATAATGATTGGTGTAGCCTGCTTGTGTAATACGATAAGAAAGGTCAATGTCCTCACCATACATAAAAAAGCTTTCGTCTAATAGTCCAATTTCATCTAAAACTGATTTACGCATCATCATGAAGGCACCACTCAGTATTTCTATTTCGTGATTCTTCTCTTTGCTCAAATGACCTAAATGGTACTGGCCAAATTTCTCTGATTTTGGGAAGAGTGCTGATAGCCCAAATATTTTATAAAAAGCAACTCCCGGAGTGGGTAGTCCTCGTTTAGATTCAGGTAAGAAATTTCCCTTTCCGTCTAACATTTTAACGCCAAGACCTCCGGATTTTGGATTTTCATCCATGAAATCACAACAAAGTTTGAATGTGTTTTCCTCAACTACCGTGTCGGGATTAAGCAATACAACATATTCTCCCTTTGCTATTTTTATTGCTTGGTTGTTTGCCTTAGAAAAGCCTTTGTTGTCCTTATTTGAAATGACGGTAGTTTGCGGAAACTTTTCTTTTAGCATTTCAAGTGAACCATCAACAGAGTTGTTGTCAACCACTATAACTTCAAATTCAATGCCCTCAGAAGAGTTGTAAACCGAATTGAGGCAATTCTCTAAAAAGTATTGAACGTTGTAGTTAACAATGATGACACTTAGCTTCATCTTATCTAGCTAAGGTATTTTCATACGGAACTCGATTCAGTAATGAGCGGCCCAAAGTTAGCTCGTCGGCATATTCTAACTCGTCGCCTACTGAAATGCCTCTAGCAATTGCCGAAATGTTGATGTTGAACTCTTTCAATCGTTTAAATATGTAGAAGTTGGTAGTATCTCCTTCCATGGTTGTGCTCAGCGCCATAATAACTTCTTTTGCTTTGCCTTCAGATACTCGATCTACTAATTCCTCAATACGAATGTCGGAAGGTCCAATTCCATCCATGGGTGAAATAATTCCACCTAAAACATGGTATTGACCTTTATATTGCCCTGTGTTTTCGATTGCCATTACATCACGAACATCCTCTACCACGCAAATTAAGCTTTCATCTCGAAGGCCATTGCAACAAATAGAGCAGACCTTTTCCTCTGATATGTTGTAACACTTTTCACAATACTTTATGTCATTTCGAAGCTTTATGAAAGCCTCTCCAAATCGATTTACTTCTTCTTTTTCTTGCTTTAGCAGAAAAAGTGCGAGACGCATAGCTGTTCTTTTTCCTACTCCCGGGAGTGAAGAAAATTGTTCAATAGCATCGGCCAAAAGTTTCGAAGGGTATTCTTCCATGAAGTCCAAAATTACGATTCTGAATAAGGAATTACGAAAAACGATTTTTTTAATTACGAACGATAAATCAAGTAATAAACAATTCTTGCGAATCTATATTATCTGTGTTTTTAAAAAGTCAATCTCCGTTTGAAAATCCAAATTGTTTGCCAATTGGAAAGCTTTAATTTTTGACTTTAAATTCAATAAGAATTTTTGATGTTTTGCACTGTCCGGTTGGAAAGCCCTGTGCTGAAGTGAAGTGTTGAGCTTTTCAATTTGCTGATTAATCAGTTGAGTACCTTTAGAAAAATAGGTCTCTGAAAAATATTCCCAAATGTATTGCACTGCTGTTTCGTTTGGGTGCAACAGGTCTTCTTTATAGAATCGATAATCGCGCAAATCGTCTTGCACTAATTCGTAGGCAGGAAAATAATGACAATTACTTTCGTTTTTACAAATTTCTTCTACTGCTAAATGTAAGGTGGATTTGCTGAGTTGATTTTCTCGAAACCCATCTTTCAAATGACGAACTGGGCTAACTGTAAAGATGTAATTTTTGTCTGGGAAGTTTTCAGCTAAATACTCCTTTGTAAATTCCCAAGAGGCAACAATCTCCGCTACCGTCAATAACCTTTTGGTGAAAAGATTGGATGGTTGCTTGTGGCAATTAGTTACAATCTTGCCGGTTGCATTTTCTTCATACACCCAAGCAGTGCCGTAAGATAGAATGATGGTGCTATTGGTTTTTAAGAAGTTATTTTGAGTGTCTATTGCTTGTTGGACGTTTATTCTAAAGTTCTCTTCAGAATTAGAATTTAATTCTGAATGCAAGTCATAAGAAAAGTGGATGCCCTCATCGACTTCACTATTTATCTCCGACGCATCAATTAAGCGCAGACTTTGGTGAATCGAAATGGGGTTGTAACTAATGCCAAATGGATTGATCAACGCCGTAAACTTTAATTCACTCATTTTTTTACCAATGTTCTCCGTAAAACAAGAGCCGCTGAGGTAAATTTTGGATTCATGACTCAATTTAATTGAGGCGGCATTCGGTTCAAAAATTGTTCTAAAATCTCTTTTCATCTTCTTTTGCAAATTAACTACTTTTAGCTTTCAATTATGGCAAAAAGAGAATTCGAGAAAATAGATAAAAAGGCGGCACCTAATTGGAAAGTTAAGATGCACGAAATAATTTTCGAGGCGGATACTCCAAAGGGTAAGCTCTTTGATGTGGTTTTGCTGTGGGCAATTTTGGCCTCGGTAATTGCTGTAATGCTAGAAACAGTAGATTCCATTAAAACGGCTCACCGTGATTTCTTAATTATTTTAGAATGGGTTTTCACCATCTTATTTTCTATTGAATATTTCTTGCGGTTAATTTCTATTAACAAACCTTGGAAATATGCCACAAGTTTCATGGGCATTGTAGATCTGCTCTCCACCATACCTACCTATATCTCACTTTTTGTAGCAGGGCCGCAGTACTTATTGGTTATTCGAACGATTCGACTACTAAGAGTCTTTAGGATATTAAAGTTAACGCGTTACATTTCAGAAGCTAATGTGTTAAAAAATGCGTTAAAAGCTAGTGCAGTAAAAATCACCGTTTTTATTGGAGGCGTAATTGTGTTGGTTCTAATTATGGGAACACTAATGTACATTATTGAAGGACCGGAGCATGGATTTACAAGTATTCCAACCTCCATGTATTGGACGGTTGTAACCATTACAACTGTGGGTTATGGTGATATAGCGCCTGCAACAACTCTTGGACAAACATTAGCTTCGGTTATTATGCTATTGGGTTACGGAATAATTGCAGTTCCTACCGGGATTGTAGGAGGAGAAATAGCAAAGTCGAAAATGCCAAAAGATAAAAGTGAAGTTTCTACGCAGTCCTGTCCTCATTGCTCTGAAGAAGGACATGATTACGATGCGAAGTATTGTAAAAATTGTGGGGAGAGGCTTTAGCTCTCAGCGTGTTAGTTGTCGCCTTCATCCATTTTATCAACCACCACTAAAGCTAAATCTGCTTGCAGCGAATCTTTTTTGATTAGGAAGTCTGCTTTTATTGAAGGGGAGATTGGTTCTGCTGAGGGGAAGTCTTCCTTTAAGTGATCTACTTGCCTTCCATTTTTCCAAAAACGATAACAAACATGTGGTCCCGTTGCTAAACCGGTGCTACCAACATAACCGATAACATCTCCCTGTCGCACCTGCGTTCCAACTTTAGCATTTCGTTTGCTCATGTGCAAATACTGTGTTTCGTAAACGGAATTGTGCCGAAGTTTCACGTAGTTCCCATTTCCTCTTCCGTAGGCTGATTTAATAACAACCCCATCAGAGGTTGCCAAAATAGGCGTTCCTCTTGGAGCGGCATAATCTGTTCCTAAATGAGCTTTCCAACGCTTCTGCACCGGGTGAAATCGTCTCATGGTAAAGCGAGAGCTCAATCTGCTAAATTTCAAAGGCGACTTTAAAAAAGCTTTTCGTAAGCTGTTGGCTTTTTCGTCGTAGTATTCGGTCCTACCATCTACATCATAACCAAAAGCGAGGTAAGATCTGTCAAAGTGTTTAAACTCTACTACTTCAATTTTTCCAACTCCAATCGAATTTCCATCAACAAACTTTTCCTCGTAAATTACTTTAAACCAATCGCCTTTTTGAATGCGATAAAAATCGATAGACCATGCAAAAATATCCGCTAGTTTTACGGCTAAAAAAGGGTTAGCATTTGATTCTTGTAAAGTTTGGTAAAGGGAAGAGTTGATGATTCCCGACGCTGTCTGAATTTTTGATTCAATGGGTCTCTTCTTGCGTACAATCTCAATGGAATCTCTTAGGTCATAAACAACATAGTCAACTGCATCAATTTCATAAATAAAGTAGGCCGCTTTTTGGAGGCTATCCTTGCTAATTAAAAGAGTGTAGTCCTGTCCAACAGCAATTCTTCGAACGTCAAATATAGATTTTGACTTTTTTGCAAGTGCGCCAATTATTGCATAATCAATGTTGTAGGGTAATAGAATATTTGCTAGAAACTCATTCTTTTTAATGGTCGATTGAATGACTTCAAATGAATCTACATTAATATCAAACAATTGGTTTATAGGGACAATGGTGTCTTGAATGACTACAATCGGCGCCGTTTCCTCACTGGTCTGTTCTGAATTGAGAATAAACAAAACAACAAAAAATCCCAAAAGTGCAGTCAATGCAACACTAATCCATTTTAATTTTTTCTTCAATTTCTATCTCTTTTTCAGTTGTATTCCCTTCAATTCTTATTCATTCAGCAGAGCCAAAATTACACTGATGTAATGAATGAAAAGTGACTTGAATGAATAGTTATTTACAATTGAATTTGTATAGCCTGATGAGAAAATTTGAAACCTAAATGATTTAATTCAAATTTGAAACATCTAATTAGGATGCAATATTTAAAATTAATTCTGCAGATTATACTACAAAATTCACAATTTTACCAGGAACGACAATTATCTTTTTAGGTGTTTTACCCTCTAACCATTTGGGAGCATCTTCATGGGCTAAAACCGTTTTTTCTATTTCATCTTTCGATAAATCAAGTGGCAATTCGACCATAAAACGCATCTTCCCATTAAATGAAACTGGGTATTTGTGAGCGGACTCAACTAAGTGACTTTTTTCAAATATTGGAAATTCAGCCGTTGAAACCGATTCAGAATGTCCCATTTTATTCCATAACTCCTCAGCAATATGAGGCGCATACGGTTCAATTAAAATGACCAGTTGTTCTAAAACCTCTTTTTTGTGGCATTTTAGATCGGTCAACTCATTGGTGCAAATCATGAAAGCAGAAACTCCGGTGTTGAAGGAGAATCGCTCAATGTCTTCCGTAATTTTTTTGATGGTTTTGTGCAGTGCTTTCAGCTCTTCTTTCGTTGCCTTTTCATCGGAAACAATAAAGTTGTTCTCTTTGTCGTGAAAAAGTCTCCAAAACTTACGTAAGAAACGGTGAACCCCTTCAATGCCTTCCATGTCCCAAGGCTTGGCTTGCTCTAAAGGCCCTAAAAACATTTCATACAAACGCAAAGTATCCGCGCCATATTTTTCTACAATGTGATCTGGATTTACAACGTTGAATTTGGATTTTGACATTTTTTCCACTTCAGATCCGCAAATGTATTTGCCATCTTCTAAAACGAAATGTGCTGCACTTTCCTTTCCGTTGTTTTCTGTTTTGAACTTATCTGTGTCTAGTTCTACTCCTTCAACAAAAGCAATATTTACATTAACCGCAGCAACTTTATGAGATAATTCAGACTCCTGCCATTTCAAATTTTCAGAAGTATAAACCGTTCTTTTTGCTTCTTCAATTGTATTTTTTAGTTCAATTAAATCATCCGGAGTAGATTCATCTCTTACAAATCGGTCAGAAATATTCTTTGATAAATAAATTGAATGTTGTTTTTGAACTTCTTGTTCGTTCTTATCAGTCCAAGTCGTAGTAAGAATCGTGCGATACACAAACCTTGAATTCCCTAAAATCATTCCCTGATTAATCAACTTTTGAAATGGTTCGTCAACGGTTAACAAACCTTTATCTTTCAAGAATTTTGTCCAAAAACGAGAATATAATAAGTGACCTGTGCCGTGTTCAGCACCTCCAAAATATAGGTCAACGTTCTTCCAGTAGTCTAAACTTTCTTTGGCTGCAAACCCACCATCTCGTTGCTTGTCCATGTACCGGTATAAATACCATGAGCTTCCTGCCCAACCTGGCATGGTTGACGCTTCTATTGGATTTCCCTTGTAGCTCCAATCCTCAGCTCTTGCTAAGGGTGGTTCTCCATCTTCAGTCGGTAAATATTTATCAACCTCAGGTAAAGTAAGCGGTAATTCATTTTCGGGAATTGCTTTTGCGATTCCATCTTCAAAATAGACAGGAATTGGTTCTCCCCAATATCGTTGGCGACTAAATACCGCGTCTCTCAATCGGTAATTTGTTTGTCCCTTACCAATACCTTTGTCTTGAATGGCTTTAATGGCTGTACCAATTGCTTTTTTAACAGGTAGTCCATCTAGAAACTCTGAATTACAAATAATGCCGCTTTTGTTATCGTCGGCACCTTCGTCTACATTTTGACCTTCTATAACGGCTGGAATTTCTAAGTTGAAATGTTCTGCAAAGTCCCAATCTCTTTGGTCTCCTGAAGGAACTGCCATAACAGCGCCTGTTCCGTAACCTGCCAAAACATAATCGCCAATCCAAATTGGGATTTGTTTTCCGTTAAACGGATGAATGGCGTAAGAACCGGTAAATGCCCCTGTAATCTTTTTTACTTCGGTTTGTCTTTCTCTTTCGGAACGAGAAGCTGCGTATTTCACGTAAGCTTCAATTTTCTCTTTGTGCTCAGTTGTTGTAAGCTCTGAAACATATTCATGCTCTGGTGCAATTACCATAAATGACACACCAAAAATCGTGTCAGGTCGAGTAGTAAATACTTCGATTTTTTTATCAGAGTTTTCTACATCAAAGGCAATTGAAGCTCCTTTCGATTTTCCAATCCAGTTTCGTTGAATTTCTTTAATGGCATCCGTCCAATCAACGGTATCCAAACCGTCTAGTAAACGCTGAGCGTAGGCTGTAATTCTCATGCTCCATTGCTGCATTTTTTTGCGTTCAACAGGAAAGCCACCACGCTCAGAAACGCCATCTTTAATTTCATCATTGGCTAAAACAGTTCCTAAACCTGGACACCAATTCACAAATGAATCTGCTAAAAAGGCCAAGCGGTAGTCCATTAAAATCGCTGCTTTCTCTTTTTCTGATTTTGCTTTCCACTCTTCAGCTGAGAATTCCAGTTCAGAATCGGTATGTGCTTTTAAATCGGCTGTGCCTTTGGTTTCAAAGTGTTGAATTAAATCTTTTAAATCTTCCGCTTTGTTGGTCACTTTGTTGTACCAAGAATTGAATAGCTGAATAAAAATCCACTGCGTCCATTTATAATATTCTGGTGAAGAAGTCCTCACCTCTCTGCTCCAGTCAAATGAAAACCCAATCTGATCTAATTGTCTTCTATAAGTAGAAATGTTTTCTTCTGTGGTAATTTTAGGATGTTGTCCCGTTTGAATCGCATATTGCTCGGCAGGCAAGCCAAACGAATCGTAACCCATTGGGTGTAAAACATTGAATCCTAAATGACGTTTGTATCTTGAATAAATGTCTGAAGCAATATAACCTAATGGGTGTCCAACGTGCAAACCTGCCCCCGAAGGATAAGGAAACATGTCCAAAACGTAATATTTTGGTTTTTTAGTATTTGACTCTGTCGCGAAGCTTTGATTTTCTTGCCAGTAAGCTTGCCATTTTTTTTCTATCTCAGAGAAATTGTAATCCATGTTTTCATCAAATTGGACTGCGAAATTACGGATTGCAAATACGAATGAAGAATCAAATAAAGAAGAAAGTTGGCGTGCTTGTATCTTAATCGACAACCATTAATCGCTTTACACCTAATTTTGATTTGCTTTTGATTTTCACAAAGTAAATACCCTCAGTTAGATTTGAAATGTTCAACACCTTGGTGTTTTTAAACTGTTGAATTAATTGACCTTGTAGATTAACAATGTCTAATTCAAAATCGAGAAGGTTTGTTTCAATTGTAATAGTTTCCTTGGCAGGATTTGGATAAACTTTAAAGTCTAGTTGGGTTCTAACTTTCTGTTCTGAAATTCCTACAAATTTTTCCCGATCATAAAAAGCTTGAACCGAATCTGCTGCAACTTGTAATGCAGCTATTGAAGCAACAACCCCGCCTGTGTCTTGAGCGAAAACATAGGCGTAGTTAAGTTCAATATTTGTTCCATGCAGGAAGGAGGTGGAGAGCTTCGGAGTTCCAATAATTCTAGTGTCTGAAGGAGGATGTTGGCCATAAGTAGTGTCAGTGGGACAACGATTCAGAGCTGTCCATTGGCTGCTATCGCCAATTAGAACCGGATTTCCAGGGAAATAATAACTTGTTAAGTTGTTTCTGTCCGTGCAGTAAAGATAACCATCTCCTCCATAAGTGAGAAACCGACCATTTGGCCAACGGCCGTTCTGCAAGGGAATCACAAATCTTTTCTGGTGCCCCCAGAGTCCAGTAAACGGATCTATGTGTTCCATTGAACCTGCTAACGAGCTATTTAAAAATTTTACCGCTTGGGCAGCCAGATTTTTCGAATATCCTTTTATTTGATTACTGCCAATATCAATATTGGGAGAATTGTACGCGAAAACCATGTTTCTGATAGTATCTGTGCCCATATAGTCGTCAGATGGACCACCGATATCAAAGTCGTTAAAGGTTGAAAATTTAAAGTTGAAATGGTCCAATAAACTTGAGTTTGAGCGATGAAATAACTTTGTCCTAACAAAGATTGAGTTGGATATCTCTTTTGTAGAATTGGAATAAGCATACAACATCATATGAATTTCAATTTGCATAGGAGTTGAAATTCCTTTAAAAATCGAATCAATAATTATAGAAGGGTTATTTGGGTCAGGTACATATTCAAAAATTGAGTCAACAGGTTCATCTTTGAAGTTGTTAGCAATAACATAAATTGCTTGATCACCAAGGATTAGAGGGTAGTCTCCCTGTTTGGGTTCATATATACTATCACCATCAATATCTTCAAAAGGAGCCAATATTTTTGCTGTATTACTATTCCTATTTCCGGGCCATTCCAAAATAGAAGTCGGAATTTGATAATTGGGTTGATTCCAATTGGCAATATGATAGTCCACAGTATCCTTCTCAATCTTCCATAACCGCTGAAATTTTCCTGATGTATCCTTCTTCTGAGAAATAATATCAACCGGACCAACATAAATCTCATCTTGATTTCCATATATTTCGTGTCCAATTGAAACTTTAGCCGTTTTGCCGGACAGAGTATCTCCTGAACTCATCCAAATAGCAGAGGCAAAAATGCTATTAATACTATCTCCTATTGGTGCCTCAAACCCTCCTAATCCTGTTATTTTATTATGGAATAGTAATCCGTCAGAATTTACTAATGCCCTTACATTGCCAACATCAAGGTAAGCTTGATGCTGAGCGGAAAGCTCAATGCTAAAAACGATTAAAAAGAACATTAAAAACCTCATAAATTAACTTTAAACGATGATATGTAGGATGCACCATCGATTCAATTCGCTGCTTGCTTGGCACTAATTACCGCACTAGCACCTTCCACGCTTCTTCAATCTTTGCATCTTTCAACATTTTTTGAGCGGCTTTCTGTTTCACTTCCCAATTTTCTAAAAAACTCGATGAATTTATTTCCGGTAACACTTCAACATTACCCAACATGCCGAGGTCATTTCCGGTTAAGATAGTGCTGTTTTTAATTGCTTCTGGCAAAGCGTCTACTCCAATTCCTTTTTGGCGAATTGGTTTTGGTACCTCAAATAAAGAAGCACCGCTTGCTCTCACGTAATAATCTCCACCCATTCTGCCTACCAAATCAATTTTATTTTGGTCAATCATGCCTTCTTCGTTTAAAATAGTATCGTCAATGTGAATTAGTTTTACCTCACAAATCACCAAATTACCGGCACCACCTTCATTGCCCAATTCAACAACTTCTTTTACAATACACTCTAGTTGAACAGGTGACTCCTTCACTCTAAAAGGGCGCACCATTTCTGATTCAATTGGTGTTAATCCCGCTTTCACAAACTCATCTACCTCAGGACCATATGCGGTGCTTGAAAGGCTCATTTGCTGTACAATTGGGTAATTGACAATGTTTATGACACATTCAGCAACCTCTTTCACATTATGATAGGTATCCTTTTGTGTATTCGTTCGGCCACTTTTAGCAGGCGAAAAAATTGCAATAGGAGGGTTTGCACTGAATACATTAAAGAAACTAAATGGGCTTAAATTACGGTTGCCATTTTTATCAATAGTACTTGCAAAAGCTATTGGTCTAGGACCAACAGAGCCAAGTAAAGTATTGTGCAGTTTACCTAATGAGACGTCTTTCGGATTAATTTTCATGAGCTGTTTTTTAGAGATTGAAAATTACACAACCTCAATGAAATTTAAATTGTTGAAAGCAGAGTTGCTTTTTCTCATTTATTAGAAAATTTAGTACTTTTGCCCTCCCCAATTAATTGGGTTGAGTTCTTGGTTATATTGAAAAGCGGATGTGATGAAATTGGTAGACATGCTAGACTTAGGATCTAGTGCTTCACGGCGTGTGGGTTCGAGTCCCTCCATCCGCACCATTTGAATGGCGTAAGGCTTTTGTTTTACGCCATTTTTTTTAAACAAAATTTTACAATGGAAGTAGTTAAAAAAGACATTGATAAGCTGAACGCTGAAATTACTATCAACATTAAAGAAGCAGATTACAAAGATAAGGTAGAGTCTGCACTAAGAAGACATCGCAAGCAAACCAACTTACCTGGATTTAGAAAAGGTATGGTGCCAATGGGCATGGTTAAAAAAATGGTTGGAACCAACTTGTTGGTAGATGAAATTAACAAAACCCTTTCCGACAATTTATACAAGTTCATTAGCGAGAATAAGCTAGATGTTCTTGGGAACCCACTTCCTAAAAAGGAAGATGCAGATGCAATTGATTGGGAGAATCAAAAAGATTTTTCGTTTACCTATGAAATTGGTTTAGCACCAGAGGTAAAAGTCGAAATTACTGAGAAAGACAAGTTTGAGAAATTGAAGATTAAGGCGAATCAGAAAATGATTGACGAGCAGATTACCGAAATTGCTAAGCGATACGGTAAAATGGGAGAGGCTGATAAATCTGAGGAGGAAGATATGCTTTTCGGAAAATGGGAAGAGTTAGACGGTAAAACCGTTAAAGAGGGCGGTATTTTGAACGAAACGGTTGTTAACATCAGAACAATCAACGATAAGAAGGATCAAAAGAAATTTATTGGCAAAGTAGTGGGTGATGTGGTGAAAGTAAAACCACAAGACATTGCTGATGCTAAGTATGTAGCTGCTTGGTTAGGAATTGATGAGCAATACATAAAGGACCAGATATCAGAATTTCAGTACGCCATTTCTAAAATAAACAGAATGGAAGCTGCTGAATTAAACCAAGAGTTTTTCGATAAAATTTACGGAAAAGATAACGTGAAATCGAAAGCTGAAATGGAGGAGAAGTTGAGAGCAGAAATGGAAGCGTCTTTCGCTCAAAATGCAGAGCAATTGTTTGAAAGAGATGTTCAAGACTACTTGATTAAAAAAGCAAAATTAGATTTGCCTGACTCGTTCATGAAAAAGTGGTTAATGACTGCTAACGAAAAGCCAATTACGAAAGAGCAAATTGATTCGGAATACGAGCAATATGCAATGGGATTAAAATGGCAGTTGATTGAAAATAAGCTCATCAAAGACAACAATATTGAGGTTACGAAAGATGAAGTTGTTGCTCACACCAAAGGATTAATTGCTCAGCAATTATCTGGAATGGGAGGCAATATGATGGAAGAAGCTGAAATGGAAGAAACTGCAAATCGAGTTTTAGAGAACCAAGACGAAGCTAGACGGTTATATGAGCAATTATATGCAACTAAGCTAAGAGCGTTTTACAATGAAACAGCGAAAGTCAAAGAGAAGGAAGTTTCTTATGACGATTTCGTTAAATTAGCTGAGAAAAAGAGGACTAAATAACATACTTTATGGATTTCGGAAAAGAATTTAAAAAATACGCTACTAAGCACCAAGGGATTAATAGCATGCACGTAGAAAACTACGTTGAAGCATCAATGACTCCTTATATTATTGAGGAGCGTTCTTTGAATGTTGCTCAAATGGACGTGTTTTCACGTTTAATGATGGATCGAATCATCTTTTTAGGAACAGGGGTGAACGATCAAATGGCCAATATAATTCAAGCACAGCTGCTATTCTTGGAATCTGCAGATGCTAAGAAAGATATTCAGATTTATGTAAACTCTCCGGGAGGAGGAGTATATGCAGGGCTGGGAATTTATGATACCATGCAGTACATTGCACCCGATGTAGCAACAATTTGCACAGGTATGGCTGCTTCTATGGGAGCTGTTTTATTGTGTGCAGGAGCTGAAGGAAAAAGAACTGCGTTGCCACATTCAAGAGTAATGATTCACCAGCCATCAGCCGGAACGCAAGGTATGGCTTCAGATATGGAGATTGCTTTAAAAGAAGTACTTAAGATTAAAGATGAGTTGTATGACATTATAGCAAAGCACTCAAAGCAACCGTTTGAAAAAATTAAGAAGGATTCTGATCGAGATTATTGGATGTCTTCTGCGGAAGCGAAAGAGTACGGTATGATTGACGAAGTATTGGTTCGAAAATAAATTGCACAAAATCACGTAATTTAGCCCTGTCCCGTTTTTCGAGACGGGGCTAATTTTTTCTATAGAATTAGCTTATGAGTGAAAAGAATAAAATCCACTGTTCATTTTGTGGTCGAGATAAAAAAGACACGAACGTTTTAATTGCAGGTATTACAGGTCACATTTGTGATAACTGTATTGTACAGGCTGGTGAAATAGTGAAAGAAGAAATTAAGCCATCAGCGAAGGACTTCAATATTACTATTCACAAACCAGCTGAAATTAAGAAGCACTTAGACGAATATGTGATTGGACAAGAAGCTGCGAAGAAGGTGCTTTCAGTAGCGGTCTATAACCACTACAAAAGGGTGGTAAAGGGAGCTGCCATTAAAGACATAGAGTTAGAGAAGTCCAACATTATGTTGGTGGGAGAAACAGGAAGTGGTAAAACGTTGTTGGCTAAAACCATTGCTCGATTATTAGATGTTCCTTTCTGTATTGCAGATGCTACTGTATTGACAGAGGCCGGTTACGTTGGAGAAGATGTAGAAAGTATTTTGTCGCGTTTACTGCAAGCAGCAGATTATGATGTAGCAAAAGCTGAAAAGGGAATTGTTTTCATTGATGAGGTAGATAAAATCGCACGCAAAGGAGATAATCCTTCCATTACGAGAGACGTTTCCGGTGAAGGTGTTCAACAAGCACTGTTAAAGTTGTTGGAAGGTTCAACTGTTAGTGTTCCACCTCAAGGAGGACGTAAGCACCCAGAGCAAAAGTTAGTTTCCATAAATACCCAAAATATACTGTTCATTTGTGGCGGAGCATTCTCGGGAATTGAAAAGGTAATTGGAAAACGATTGAATTCAAACGCCTTGGGTTTTAAAGCAAAAACGGAAACTGAAGTGATTGAGAAAGAAGATTTCTTGCGTTATGTTATTCCTTCTGATATTCGTTCGTTCGGTTTAATTCCAGAGTTGATTGGTAGAATACCGGTAGTAACCTACTTAGAGCCTTTGAATGAGGAGGCGCTAAAAAGGATTTTGACTGAGCCTAAGAATGCTATTTTAAAACAGTACGTAAAGCTGTTTGAAATGGATGGATTTGAATTAAAGTTTGACAAAGGGGTGTTGGACTACATCGTTAAGAAAGCCATTGAATACAAGTTAGGTGCGAGAGGCCTGCGTTCAATTTGTGAGGCTATTTTAATTGACCATATGTTTAGTATGCCTACTGATACGGAATCAGCTGACAAGGTGATTCGAATTGATTTAAAGTATGCAAAAAATAAGTTCGATAAGTCTGCCTTTAAGCAATTGAAGGTGGCTTAAATTGATTTTTAGTTATATCAAAAGCGCCATTTCGAAGCCTCGAAATGGCGCTTTTTTCATTTAGACAATCTCTGTTCGTTCAAAGACTTGAAAGGTGAAAGCATAGTTGTGCTTTTCGTCTTTATCGTGAAATTCTTCTGACTTTAATTCCCAAACACTGGAATCTAATTCTGGGAAGTAAACATCGCCCTCAATTTTGGCGTGCACTCTAGTAAGGTAAATGCGATCTGCAAAAGGCATACACTGACGGTAAATTTCACCTCCACCAATTACCATTAACTCTTCTTCCCCTAAGTTTTTTGCGAATGCAATTGCTTTCTCTAGGTCGGAAAATATTTCAGCGCCTCCAAATTCGTAGTTCTCGTCTCTGGTGAGCAATATGTTTGTTCGGTTTGGTAATAATCTGCCGAAAGACTCTAGGTTTTTACGTCCCATCAAGATGCAATGCCCTTTGGTAGTTCGCACAAAGAACTTCATGTCGTCTGGTAACTTCCAAGGTAGGTCATTGTCTCTGCCAATTACATTGTTTTCTGATGCTGCCACAATTAATGATATTTTCATTGTTGATTTCTATTTAGTACACTAACGATTAATTTTACTACACTTTCTTTCTCTTCGGCTTTGCTGGAAGCTACGAATAAAGTAATACTAGCAAGTGCCTCATTGCTTATTAATAGGCTTTTGTCAGAATTTGTTAGAATATTGTTCTCTTTTAAGAAAAGGAGAAAACAAGCTGCTCCTATTCGTTTATTGCCATCTACAAAAGCATGGTTTTTGATAATCAGATATAGTAGGTTTGCAGCTTTTTGTTCGATTGTTGGGTAAAAGTCTGAGTTGTTGAACCCTTTTTTTATTTGTTCAATCGCACTTTTAAATCCTCCATCCTTTTCCTTTCCAAATACATCAGAATTAAACTCTTTTCTCATATGATTCACAATAGCTTCGTATTGATTCATGTCAGGATAACTCGTTTCGATTTCCGATATACCTTTTATGTCAAGTGCTTCATGGTCATAGTCATCAAGTAGTCGCAATCCTAAAGCATAAGTGTTTAACCAGTCATTGTTTTCTTGGTTTGTTTTATTTTTAATTACCCGACTGAGTATTTTTATTCCATTTTTAAGATGAATTACTTCTTGTTCTTTTTGTTCAAGTCTTTTTTGGTTGATAGCATAGCCTGTAATAAGAAGTTCCTTTAGTCTGTTTGTGGCCCAAATTCTAAACTTTGTGCCATTTTTCGACTTGACTCTATAACCTACCGAGATGATTACATCTAAATTATAGTATTTCGTATTTCTCTTAACCTGCCTGTTTCCCTCCTTTTGAACTGTCAAGGATTCCTTGACAGTTGAAGCTGTATTCAATTCTCCTTCGTTAAAGCAGTTGGATATATGAAGGCTAATGTTCTGTTTTGTTTGGTCGAATAATTCAGACATTTGAGATTGAGACAGCCAAACAGTGTCGCCTTCAAATTGCACCTCTACGTTTACTTGACTTTCTGTAGTTTCATATATTTCTACCTTGCTGACCATTTCCATTAAACCGCTACAGCTGCTTTAATGTGCGGATGTGGGTCGTAATTTTCTAAGGTAAAATCTTCAAATTTAAAATCGAAGATATTTTTCACCTCAGGATTAATTTTCATCGTTGGCAAAGGACGTAACTCTCGAATAAGTTGCAACTGGGCCTGCTCCAAATGATTTGAATACAAATGAGCGTCTCCTAATGTGTGAACGAAGTCACCTGGTTGCAGATTGCAAACTTGGGCAACCATTATGGTTAGCAGTGCGTATGAGGCAATGTTAAAGGGAACACCTAAAAAAGTGTCTGCACTGCGCTGATAGAGTTGGCAAGAAAGCTTCCCATCTGCAACATAAAATTGGAAAAACGCATGACAAGGCGGTAGCGCCATGTTTTCTACTTCTGCCACATTCCAAGCGCTCACAATAATTCTTCTAGAATCTGGAGTGTTTTTTATTTGGTCAATGATCTTCTGAATTTGATCAATTGACCCTCCATTTGGCGTAGGCCAAGATCTCCACTGTGAGCCATAAACTGGGCCTAAGTTTCCATCTTCATCTGCCCATTCATCCCAAATGCGAACGCCATTATCTTTCAAGTATTTTATATTGGTATCCCCTGTCAAGAACCAAAGTAATTCGTGAATAATAGAGCGGAGGTGAAGCTTCTTTGTCGTAACTAATGGAAACCCCTCTTGCAGGTTATAACGCATTTGGTGGCCAAACACACTTCTGGTTCCAGTGCCGGTTCTGTCTGTTTTTACAGCTCCGTTGTCTAGAATGTGTTGTAATAAATCGTGGTATTGTTGCATTTGAATGGAATCTAAATTCTATTCAAATTTACCTTTACAGGATGAGTTTTTTTAAGGGTGGAGAAGCAATTTAGGAACAAGATATAAACAAGATAGAAGCAAAAGAAAGATTTAGAACTTACCTTTTATATATAGAGTAACATAAATTACTTCCAAGATGTTGGTTCAGTCAATCAACCGATCATAGGTGTTGTAAATAAACTCTGTAGAGCTTGAGTCTTGAACAATATCAAAGGTTAAGTTGGTGAATTCGGCACCTAGTCTTCCTACGCCTTTCCGTTCTCTAACATCTTCTAATTTACTCCAATTTTTGACAGTTAAATGGAGAATGGCGCACAAGCCATCACCTTGTATGTTAAAGTACAGTGATTCTACTCCATTTGTAGCATCATATTTTTTGAGCCAATAGGTTAGTTCAGCATCGTCCACTATTTTTAGTTGTCGAACTAATTCATCTTTATACTCTTTTGAATCTGGAGTGTTATTCTCAAATACTGGATTGCTGTTTTCGCATTGGGGTCGATCGCAACCGATGAAACCAAGAACTGTCGTGAATAATAGTAATGCTGCTATATATTTTCCCATGCTTGTGTATTAAATCAGCTATTTGTTGCATGATAAGTTAGATAAAGTTAATATTTTGAGATTATTAAACAAGAAAATCTGCTTGCAAATGTTATAAACCTTCAACTAAGGACAAGGCTAAACGAACAACTAAAATCACAAAGCCCTATAGTACCTGTATAAGATTTTACTTGATCAGCTTTGGTTTTAATTTGGATAATTGTAGTTTACCTGATAAAATGCAATTTCCTAAGCAACGGACAATTTTTTCAAGCTGAACCTGTCTAAAAATTGATTTTCAGAACTTGGCTTTTCTGTGCCAATTATGATGATGTTTTTGTACTTGTCTCGATATTTTTCTTGCAGAACGAAATCAAAATAATCGCGATACTTGGAATCCCCAATAATTATTATCTCGTCAAACTTTTGGTTTTTATCTAATATATAGTTTTGGGCTGTTTCAAAATTATTACAGCATTCTACCATATAATTGGAAAAAGGCAAGTCATTCTTTATTTTGCCATTCCTATTTGTATACCTAATTGGTAAATGCTTACTTTCCTTGAAAAATATTTGGTCTGCTATAACCAAAGTATTGTTCTTAAAATCAGTTATGAATGGGAAATTTTTTCCAAAAACGTTTTTTAAATAGTTTACATAGTTGTCAATGTTTTTGCCTGTATTTCGACCATTGGATAGATTAGGATTTATTTTGTAAAACTTATGACCGCTAATTGAAATTTCCGCTCCTTTTTCATTTCTTTTTGGAAATTGGTATTTCAGTCTTAATCCTTTAACAGTCTTGCCAATTACTTTAAATACACGTTTTTTTGTTTCAGAATATATTAAATCTCCTATTTCAAGAGGAGGATTCTCTTTCTCAAGGTTGAAAAAGTTTTATTAGAACAATTGAATTAAAAATTGAAGCAAAAAAGTTTTCTCGGTATTCGTCTTCGGGTATGCTTATGAACAAGTCGTTTTTGTTAGACTTGTCGTTTAGAATGTGTTGGTAAATTAGGTGGAAGTTTACAAAATCAAATATGCTGTACTTGTCAAAATCAGTCTCTCGCAGATTGATTTCGTCCGAGTAGCATTCCTGTAATTCGGAATCTATTTGGTTTAGATAGCTTTGTATTTGTAATTTCATTCAATACTTTTCAATTTATCCGCAATGTTCTTTCTGGCTGTTGCATAACAACCGAATAAGCTGAAGAGTGCGTTTATTGCCGTTTGTAAACGTTTACAAACAATAGTAAAAATAACAATATAATCAGGATACCTTGTATTGGTGCATTTGAGTTGATCAACGGAGGAGAAGTGTTGGAAGTTTAGCCCAAAATCATTCCAGCTATCGTAGCTGAAATTAAAGACGCAATAGAACCACCCAAGAGTGCTTTCATGCCAAACTTAGAAAGGGTTTTTCGCTGTCCGGGAGCTAAAGAGCCAATGCCTCCAATTTGAATTCCGATCGAGGCAAAGTTGGCAAAACCACATAGCATGTACGTTGCCATAATAATGGACTTGTCGTATTTTAAATGTGAAATGTTGGTGATGTCTTTCAAGCCTGCTAGTTGAATATAGCCTACAAACTCGCTTGCTGCTAGCTTAATTCCCAAAAGTTGTCCCATTAGCATCATGTCCTCTTTAGCCACGCCAATTAACCACATGAGTGGAGCAAATATGGTTCCCAATATAAATTCTAATGATAATCCATCGTAAGAGCTATTGGCTGCAATGACCTCATTCAACGAAGTAAAATGCCAGTCAATGCCCAACGATTCGATGGTTAGGCCGTCAAAGGAAGCCAATGCGCCCAAACCACCGTTGATTAAAGCAATAAAGGCGACAAAAACCAAAAGCATTGCGCCAACGTTGACTGCTAATTTTAAACCCTCGGTTGTTCCATTGGCAATCGCATCTAAAAAATTAGATCCTATCTTATCTGCAGAAACTTCAACATCTGTATCATTCGATTCAGTTTGGGGATAAAGTATTTTTGAAATAACAATGGCTCCAGGCGCAGCCATGACCGAAGCGGCCAATAAATGTTTTGCAAAAACGAGTCGTAAAACAGGGTCGTCTCCACCTAAAAAACCAATGTAGGCCGCAAGTACGGCTCCGGCTACAGTTGCCATACCTCCAATCATTACCAAGAGAATCTCACTCTTGTTCATTTTTTCGAGGTAGGCTTTAATGAGCAGTGGAGCTTCAGTTTGACCCAAAAAGATGTTACCAGCCACGCTCAAACTTTCTGCTCCCGAAATTCGAAGCAATTTAGATAGCAGCCAGCCAAATGCTTTCACTACCTTTTGAATGATACCAAGGTAAAATAATACAGAAGTTAAGGCCGAAAAGAAAATAATGGTAGGCAGCACTTGAAAGGCAAAAATGAACCCAAAGGTGTCCATATCTACCACCAGGCCTTCAAATAAAAATTTACTTCCGGCTTGAGTGTATTCTAGAATTTTTACAAAGATTTTACCAATGAATTCAAATATATTTTGAATAAAAGGTACTTTCAGCACACCAATTGCAATCACAATTTGAAAGGCAAGACCTATTCCAACGGTTCGCCAATTGATGGCTTTGCGGTTGCTACTAAAAATAAAAGCTATTGCGAATAAAGAAACCAGTCCAATAATTCCTCTTATAAAAGAGTTAAATGTAAACCCCTCCATTGGTATAGTCGCTATGGAAGCTGCTTCGGCAGCGACTTCTTGAGCTAATAACTCTGATGGTAAACAGCCTAAGAGCAACAAAAGAGGAAGGGCCGAATTTTTTTTCAATGCTGTTCTTGGTTAGTTGTTGCTTTCGCCTCTTTTGTTGATTTCATCTCTGAGCCTTGACGCTTCTTCGTAATTCTCAGTATCCAAAGCAATTTCAAGTTTTTTGTTCAACTCTGTAAGCGATAACGAAGCTACACCTTTTTTATCAGATTTCGGAGTTTTTGCCGCGGGCTTTGAGTCGGAATCGGCTCCTTCTTCTACGATTATTCCGGCTTCTTTTAAAATAAATTCGTGCGTAAAAATAGGGCACTTAAAACGAACAGCAAGCGCCACAGCATCTGATGTTCGAGTGTCAATCTCCACTAAAGATTCTCCTTGTCGGCAAATCAATTTAGCATGAAAGATGCCTTCCATGAGATTGTAAATTAATACTTCTTCAATGTTGATTTTAAAGGAATTGGCGAAGCTTTTGAATAAATCGTGGGTTAATGGTCTACTAGGAGTCATATCTTCTAACTCGATGGCAATTGCTTGCGCTTCAAACGCACCGATAATAATGGGTAGTCTTCTATTTCCATCTTGTTCGCCCAACACCAAAGCATATGCTCCAGATTGCGTTTGGCTGTATGATAATCCTACTATGTCTAAGGCTATTTTCTCCATGATTTGTTTTAAAATGAAATAACTTTTGTCCGCCATTAAATGGTAGGGACAAAAGTTATTTTATTCGTGTTTTTGAAATTAATTCATGGCTTTTGCAGCCACTACTAATTTCGGTACAACTTCAAAAGCATCTCCTACAATGCCATAATCGGCCGCTTTAAAGAATGGCGCTTCTGGATCAGTATTGATGGCTACAATCACTTTCGATTGGTTCACACCAGCTAAGTGCTGAATGGCTCCTGAGATACCAATTGCAATGTATAAGTTAGGTCGAATAGCAACACCTGTTTGACCCACGTGTTCGTGGTGAGGTCTCCAATCCATATCAGATACTGGTCTTGAACAAGCAGTTGCAGCTCCTAAAGCTTTGGCGAGGTCTTCAATCATTCCCCAATTTTCAGGGCCTTTTAAACCTCTACCTGCACTTACTACTAACTCCGCTTCTGTTAACGGCAAATCAGTGGATTGAATTTTTTGCTCTACCACCTTTAGGCGTGAATCGCCTAATTCGTAAGCTTTGTCTTCAACGCTTGCTGTTTTGTTGTATTCTTTTTTCTCTAATGCATTTGGCGTAAGAGAAATGATTTTTGTTGCAGTAGTTACTTTAACGTGTGCGTATGCTTTTCCTGAAAAAACTGCTTTTTTCACAATAAAATCACCATCCATTTGTGGTAAATCTACAGCACCGGTAACAATGCCCGCATTCATTTTTGCAGCCAAGATTGGTGCAACAGATTTTCCAGACAAATCGTGAGAAAAAACAATAATAGAAGCATTGTTTTCTTCTGCCGCTTGTTGAATTGCTTGAGCAATCAGGGTGGGTTGAAAATCGTTTAGTTTATCGTTGGTTACATGAATTACCTTGTCGGCTCCATATTTCCCAAGTGTATCTAAATCGTCCGCGTTTCCTACAACAACTGCAGTTACGCTGTCTCCAGATTTTTCAGCAATTTGAGCACCATATGAGACTGCTTCAAAAGCTGATTTATGTACTTTATTTTTTGCCGTGTTGGCGTATACTAATATTGACATGTCTTAAATGATTTTTGCTTCGTTTCGTAATAAATTTAGTAATTCAGCAGGGTTATCTGCAGATACCATTTTGCAAGCTCCTTTAGCAGGAGGTAATTCGTAAGAGGCAATCTCTGTTGTGTTTTCAAAAGCACTTGGCTCTACTACATTTAATGGTTTTGTTCTAGCTGCCATAATTCCTCTCATGTTTGGAATTCTAGCTTCTGCCATGCCTTTAGCTGCACTTAAAACAAACGGTGTGTCCACTTGTACAATTTCTTTTCCTCCTTGAATGTCTCTTTCAACTGTTGCAGTATTTCCTGCCATATCAAGTTTAGAAGCATTCGAAATAAATGGTTGATCCAAAAACGCAGCAACCATTCCGCCGACTTGAGAACCATTGTAGTCGATTGTTTCTTTCCCACAAAGAACCATGTCAAATGTATTTTCTTTAGCATAGTCAGCAATTTGCTTGGCAACGCCTAAAGCATCTGTAGGTTCCATGTTAATTCTTACGGCATCATCTGCTCCAATGGCAAGCGCTTTTCTAATCGTTGGGTCATTGTCTGCCCCTCCAACATTTAAAATGGTTACACTTCCACCGTTCGCTTCCTTTAACTCCAAGCCTCTAACCAATGCATACCACTCGTCGTAAGGATTGATTATAAATTGCACTCCATTTTTATCAAATGCAGTATTGTTGTCGGTAAAAGCAATTTTCGACGTCGTGTCAGGTGCTTTACTGATACAAACTAAAATTTTCATATTGAACTTTTTAAATTAACTTATTTACAATAAACGCATTAAGTGTAGACGATTGGTTAGCATCGAAGGTCTACGAAATTAATCAAAATCAGTGCATTTAGGCAAATTATTTTTTTCTCAATTTCTATTCTGGAATTAAAACATCACATGTATTAGTTTGTTGTCAATTTATTACTTTTGACGTCCTTTTATATAGAACAATCGATTATGAAAACATTACAATTTAGAGAAGCCCTCCGAGAAGCAATGAACGAGGAGATGCGAAGAGATGACAGTGTCTTTTTGATGGGAGAAGAAGTTGCTCAATACAATGGTGCTTACAAAGTAAGTCAAGGTATGCTAGACGAATTTGGCCCAGAGAGAGTAATCGATACGCCTATTGCAGAGCTAGGATTTGCTGGTATAGGGGTTGGTGCTGCTATGAATGGGTTAAAGCCAATCATTGAATTCATGACGTTCAACTTCTCTTTGGTAGCGATTGATCAGGTTATCAATTCAGCGGCAAAAATGTTAAGCATGTCAGGTGGTCATTTTGGTGCTCCAATGGTGTTCAGAGGTCCAACTGGTTCTGCGGGACAATTGGGAGCTCAGCACTCTCAAGCTTTTGATAATTGGTTCGCAAATAGTCCTGGATTAAAAGTGATCGTACCTTCTAATCCTGCAGATGCAAAAGGCTTATTAAAGTCAGCTATTCGAGATATGGATCCAGTTATTTTCATGGAGTCTGAACAAATGTATGGCGATAAAGGAGAAGTTCCGGAAGGAGAGTATTTAATTCCAATTGGACAAGCGAAAATAGTGAGAGAAGGTTCGGATGTTACAATAGTTTCTTTTGGTAAGATTATGAAAGTAGCACTAGCTGCTGCCGAAGAATTAGCGAAGGACGGAATTAACGCTGAAGTTATAGATTTGAGAACTATTCGTCCAATAGATTACGCTACCGTAATTGATTCAGTAAAAAAGACCAACCGAATGGTAATTTTGGAAGAAGCATGGCCTTTGGGTAACATTTCAACAGAATTAACTTACATGATTCAACGAAATGCATTTGATTATTTAGATGCTCCAATTAGAAGAGTAAATACAAAGGATACGCCATTACCTTACGCACCAACTTTGGTAGAAGCTTGGTTACCGAACGTGAAGGATTTGATCGATGCAGTGAAAGACGTTTCTTACGTAAAATAACTGTAAATACATCGCAGGGTTACCATGCGATTATAAATGAAATGTGAGCTTGGTCAATTGGAGTATTCTGATTGACCATTTTTTTTGAGTTTAATGAGACGATTAATGGAGAAACGTTGAGAGTTGAATATTTATCAGCCTGGAAAGGTCAAATGCGCTAACCAAGGCGTTATTGTACCGCATTCATTCAGCGTATTGCATATAAAAAATATTACTTCTACTTTTGCGGACTTCAAAAAAGAAAAAAGACTATACACTAATTAAACATTATGGAAAATTTTTTATTGTACGTAGTTCCGTTTTTAGGAATTATTGGATTGCTTGTAATGGCAGTAAAATCAGCTTGGGTATCTAAACAAGATGCTGGAGATGATAATATGAAAGAACTTGCAAATCACATTGCAACTGGAGCAATGGCATTCTTGAAAGCAGAATGGAAGGTGATGGCTTATTTCGTAGTAATCGCTTCTATCTTATTAGCATGGTCTGGTACCATGACAGAGAGTTCTCACCCTGTAATTGCGATCACCTTTATAATAGGTGCGTTTCTTTCTGCATTAGCAGGATACTTGGGAATGAACATTGCCACAAAAGCGAACGTAAGAACTACACAAGCTGCAAGAACTTCTTTAGCGAAGGCATTGAATGTTTCATTTTCAGGAGGAACAGTTATGGGACTTGGAGTTGCTGGTTTAGCAGTTTTAGGTTTGGGTAGTATATTTATTGTGTTGTTAGGAATGTTCGGGCCAGAAGGTTCTATGTCAGATAAAGGCAGTTACATTTTAGCAATTGAAATTTTAGCGGGATTCTCTTTAGGTGCTGAATCTATTGCTTTGTTCGCAAGAGTTGGAGGTGGTATTTATACTAAAGCTGCTGATGTTGGAGCAGATTTAGTAGGAAAGGTAGAAGCAGGTATTCCAGAGGATGACATTCGTAACCCTGCTACCATTGCCGATAATGTTGGGGATAACGTAGGAGATGTGGCTGGTATGGGAGCTGATTTGTTTGGTTCTTACGTAGCAACCATATTAGCAACTATGGTTTTAGGGGCTGAAGTAGAATTTGGTACTCCAGACCAATTTAACGGACTTTCTCCAATCCTTTTGCCAATGGTAATTGCAGGATTAGGTTTGATTTTCTCAATTATCGGAACCTTCTTTGTAAAAGTAAAAGGCGAAGATGGTTCAGTACAAGGTGCATTGAACCTTGGAAACTGGTTGTCGGTTATTCTAACGGCAATAGCTTCCTACTTCTTAGTAGACTATATGATGGTGGAAAACATGACCATTAGAGGATACGAGTTAACTTCTTTAGACATTTTTTGGGCTATCATTACAGGTCTTGTAGTTGGGGCAATTATGAGTATTGTAACGGAGTACTATACTGCTATGGGTAAAAAGCCGGTGAACTCTATCGTACAGCAGTCTTCTACAGGTCATGCAACCAATATTATTGGTGGTTTGGCTGTAGGTATGGAGTCTACAGTAATTCCAGTTTTGGTTTTAGCAGCAGGAATATTTATTTCTCACGAATTTGCAGGACTGTACGGTGTTGCGATAGCAGCAGCAGGTATGATGGCAACTACAGCGATGCAATTAGCAATTGATGCCTTTGGACCAATAGCAGATAACGCAGGAGGTATTGCTGAAATGAGTGGTTTGCCGGAAGAAGTAAGAGGCAGAACTGATAATTTAGATGCAGTAGGTAATACAACTGCAGCAGCAGGTAAAGGTTTTGCAATTGCTTCGGCAGCATTAACAGCGTTAGCATTGTTTGCAGCTTTTGTTGGTATTTCAGGAATTGATTCTATTGACATTTACAAAGCTAATGTTTTAGCAGGTTTATTTGTTGGAGCGATGATTCCTTTCATTTTCTCTGCACTTACAATTGCTGCAGTTGGTAGAGCTGCAATGGACATGGTTCAAGAAGTTAGACGCCAATTCAAAGAGATTCCAGGTATCATGGAATACAAGGCAAAACCAGAATACGATAAGTGTGTAGAAATTTCTACAAAAGCATCTATCCGAGAAATGATTTTACCGGGATTGATTGCGTTGATAGTTCCTATTTTAGTTGGTTTTGCTTTTGGTCCTGAAGTTTTAGGAGGTTTATTAGCAGGAGTTACTGTTTCTGGTGTATTGATGGGAATTTTCCAAAACAATGCAGGAGGAGCATGGGATAATGCTAAGAAATCTTTTGAGAAAGGAGTTATGATTAATGGTAAAATGGAGTACAAAGGTTCTGATGCACACTCTGCTTCAGTAACCGGTGATACTGTAGGTGATCCATTTAAGGATACTTCAGGTCCATCTATGAATATTCTAATTAAGTTAATGTCTATCGTTTCATTAGTAATTGCTCCACATATCGCTGAAGGCGGTGGTCACGGAGCTGCAACATCTCATGGTGCAGAGTCGGCAGTGACAATGCCTGTTGAAACTGCAATGGATGGAAGTAGTATTGCAGATGGTAGCTATGCTCTTAATGCTGAAAGTGGTAGATTGAGATGGGTTGGAAAGAAAGTAGGAGGAGAGCACTACGGAGATATTCGAATTGAGAATGGATCAGTGGTTGTTAAGGATGGAGTTATTCAAGAAGGTGAAATTATCATGGATATGAATTCAATTACAGTTACTGATATTGAAGACCCTGAAGAAAATCAAGATCTAGAGGGTCATTTAAAAGCGCCTGATTTTTTCGATGTTGCTCAATTTCCAAAAGCAAGATTGCACATCTCTAGAGGTATGATGGACGATGATGGAGAACAAGTTTTAGTAGGTGAGTTTACGATTAAAGATGTTACTGAGGTTATAAAGTTTGATGTTGAGGTTAGACCAACTGAAGAAGGCTTTGGCATCACTTCGGCGTTTGCTATTGACAGAACAAAATTTGGAATCAAATACAAGTCCAAGACTTTCGAAGCGGTGTTAGATAAATTCATCTACGACAACTTTGATTTAAAATTCCAACTAAAAGCATTTCGAATGTAAAGTGCACTTCTAAGACATAAAAAAACCTTGTCCACTTCGACTACGCTCAGTGTGACAAGGTTTTTTTATGTCTCGGTTTTAATAAATTAAAATAAGCCGTGAACTTCAGCGTCTATTTTGCTAATTACATTTCCTAAGTCTTCTTTGTTTTCTAAGAAGTTAATGTTGTCAACGTCAATTACTAGTAGTTTGCCTTGGTCATAGGTGCTAATCCATGCTTCATAGCGCTCGTTTAAGCGTTTTAAATAATCCAATCTAATACTTTCTTCGTACTCTCTTCCTCGGTTACTAATTTGATCCACAAGCACAGGTATAGAGGCTCTCAGGTAGATTAGTAGGTCGGGAGGAGCGATGAACGACTCCATTAACTTGAACAGTGAAAAATAACTCTCAAAATCTCTTGAAGTCATTAAACCCATAGCATGTAGGTTCGGAGCAAAGATGTAAGCATCTTCATAAATCGTTCGATCCTGGATGACATTTTTCTTATTGTTCCTAAACTCTTGTACCTGACTAAATCGGTTATTCAGGAAATAAACTTGTAAGTTGAACGACCAACGCTGCATGTCATTGTAGAAATCATTCAAATACGGATTTTCATCCGCATCCTCAAAATGCGGTTCCCATTTGTAATGTTTTGCTAAAAGTGATGTTAAAGTGGTTTTTCCAGACCCGATATTCCCTGCTATTGCTATGTGCATACGTGCTATTTTATAAGTCACTAAGATAACAAAAAGCAGACGGACAGCAAGGCTTTTTATTATTTATTCGTCGAAAAAACGCTTAGCTTTTCAGAGGTAAAAACGTAAAGTCCAGTTTTTTCAACCCGAAGATTTTTCAATGATTTAATTGGAATTTCACGACATGATTCATCGAAGCTCTTTTGAATATAGCTGCAGTAGTTTTGATCCTTTAAATATCGAATCTCTTCGTTCACAATTTGAAAAGTAGTAATGTTCTTAATTGGAATTTTGCGCTTGAATGTTCCAAAATGGTCAAAAACAAAAAGTGCTTCGTCCGAACTAATGAAAAGTTGATTGTTAAACTCCAATAGTAGATTCGGTGTAATTCTTTCATTGAACCACTGCGAAAGGTTTAATGTCTGTTTGTCTTTAACATAATTGTCATTCAAATGGATTGCTCGTTGTTGGATTACATCATAAATCCAAATACCGTTAGCACGAGATTTACATGCATTGGAGATTTGGTCATACCCTAACTCTTGTAAGTCAATATCCTTTCCATTGTCGCTCAAATAATTGTCCAAAAAAAGCACCAAGTTGTAATCAGCAAAAAAGACTAATATTTCATAAGGGTTGGTCGCATCTACATGACTAATTGACCCGTATTTCCTGCTGTTAAAGGCAGCAAGTGAGTCCCCTTTGTTAGAATACATCCATATAATGTTGTCATTCCAAAGAAATATATTGCCAAGTTGATCTGTAGTAAAGTGATCTGCTTTATGGGGAAATGCAAATAGCCTTTTCCCAAATACAACTTCTCGAGATACTACTTCTTGAGATAATCCAGTAAAGCAAATGCAGAGAAATAAAAAGGTAAAAAGGGTAGCTTTCATTTAGACGATTTGATTCATGGCAAGGATGTCCTCAATATGCTCTCGCGTATTACTCAGTCTGGGAACTTTATTCTGACTCCCTAATTTGTTTTTTTTCTTCATCCAATTGTAAAAGGTTTTATCGGGCATGGGTTGAACTAACGGCAATTCTAGTGCCATATTACCTTTTCGTTTTGCTTCGTAGTCAGAGTTGAGCTCTTTTAGCTTTTCATCTAGGTAATGTGTGAATTGCGCTAAGTCATTTGGCTTTTTCCGAAATTCAATCAGCCATTGATGTTTTCCTGCTTCTTTGTGTGTTAAATAAATTGGAGCCGCCGTGTAGTCTTCTATACTTGAGCTTGTCAAATTACATGCATGCTCTAAAGCTTGTTCGGCATTATCAATAATCACTTCTTCTCCAAATGCGTTCATGTAATGTTTTGTCCTTCCCGAAACCTTAATTCGAAAAGGGTATTTTGATACAAATTGGATCGTGTCCCCAATTTTATAGCGCCATAATCCTGCATTTGTCGAAATAATCAAGGCATAATTCGTTTCAAGCTCTACCTCGTCTAAACTGAGTGTCTCCGGAAATTTTTTGTTCCACTCCTGCATGGGAGCAAATTCGTAGTAAATTCCGTAGTCTAGCATCAATAGTAGTTCGCCTTCATGGTGTAAATCCTCTATGCCGAAAAAACCTTCGGAGGCATTGTAGGTTTCCATGTAGTTCATCTTAGAACTTGGAATTAGCTCCTTAAACTGCTGGCGGTAAGGTGTAAACGCTACACCCCCGTGAAAGAAAACTTCTAGGTTGGGCCAAATGGTGGATATATTTGGCGCTCCGGTTTCTTCTAATATCTTATTTAATAAAATTAGCATCCAAGAAGGTACCCCGGAGAGGCTTGTGACATTTTCATTTACCGTTATTTTGGTCATTCTCGAAAGCTTTTCTTCAAAATCTTTCATTAAAGCAGTTTCTCTGTTAGGAGTTCGCATAATGTCTGCCCAAAAGGGTAAGTTCTGAATAATTATCGAAGACAAATCTCCCTCATACGATTCGGTGTTAGGATCAATACTTTGACTGCTACCTCCCATCATTAGTGTTTTCCCGGTAAACACAAACGTTTCTGAGTGTCGCTTACAATAAATGGAAAGCATGTCTTTTCCTCCCTTATAGTGGCACTCTTCTAATGCCTCCTTTGTAACCGGAATAAACTTGCTTTTATCAGAAGTGGTTCCGGAGGACTTTGCAAACCACTTTGTTTCTGATGGCCAAATCAGGTTTTGTTCGCCTCTTTTTAATCGGTCGACATAGGGTTTTAAGTCTTCATAATCGTGAACGGGAACCGTTTCTTTGAATTGCTGAATTGTGTCTAACAAGTTGAATTTGTATTTTTTCCCAAATTCGGTGTTTTTTGCTGTTGTAATTAGTTCTTCAAACCGCTCATTTTGGACTTCGATAGGGTACTTTAAGAAAAGCTCAATTTGATGAGCCCTCTTTTTCATCCACCAAGAAAAAATTGAATTGAAAATGGGCATGTTTCGAGTGAAGTTTGGTTTCTATAAAAATAATGATATTCTGTGCAAAATGCTCATAAAAAAACCGCTTCTCTTTATGTAAAGGAAGCGGTTTAAAAAAGTGTTGCTTTAGCTTTAGTCAATAATAATATCAACCGGGAGTCTTGTATATACTCCTCTTGTGCTAATTACGCTTTTAATATTTCTGTAATAGTGCTCGGCTTTTCCAAGGTCTTCACCAAGAATTTTGTACTTCACCTCAGTTGAAAACTCCTTCATCATTTTTTCGAATGGGTCTTCTTGTGTCGGCAATTCTTGCAGTCTATAATCTTCTACACCTGTTGTTTCAACAGCGAACTCTATGGCGTCATTTAAGCCTCCAATTTCATCAACTAACCCTATTTCTTTAGCATTAATTCCTGTCCAAACTCTCCCTTGTCCGATGCTGTCTACATTTGCTTGAGTCATACCTCTACCGTCAGCAACTTTTTGAGTAAAATCTGAATAAATGGTTTCAATCATACTTTTTAAAGCTTCTCTTTCCTTTACTTCTAAAGGTCTGAAAGGTGTTAAACCATCGGAAAATGTATTGGTATTTACTCGGTCTATGTTAATTCCAAGCTTATTATTAAACATTCCTTTCATGTTAGGAATTAATCCAAATACTCCTATCGAACCAGTTATGGTACTTGCTTCTGCAAAAATTTTGTCCGCAGCGCAAGAGATGTAATAACCACCTGAGGCTGCAACGCCTCCCATTGAAACAATTACCGGCTTTTCTGCTTTTGCTAGCATTACTTCTCGCCACATAACATCTGATGCAAGAGCGCTTCCTCCAGGGGAGTTAACTCGTAAAACAATTGCTTTTATTTTACTGTCTAATCTTGCGTCTTTAATTGCATTTGCAACAGTCTCTGATCCCATAACTCCGTCACGACTTTCGCCACTAACGATTTCGCCTTCGGCAAAAATAACTGCAATTCTATTTTTAGAGTTGATTTTAAGTTTACTACCCTCGATTTTACTGTCTTTTACTTTGTTTAATTTTTTCAATGCAATAGTTTTCAGCGTCTCGTCTTCTTCAATCCCAACTTTCATTTTTAAGGCAGCTAAAACTTCATCCTCATACAATAAATCATCAACTAATTGGTATTGCTTTGCATCAATTGCACTTCTAATTAATAGTTCGTCTGCAATGGTGTTCAATTCTTCTACTGAAATGTTCCGTGCACTTGAGATCTGATTGGTCATGTGGTTCCACAAGGTATTTACAAGTGTAGAAACCTGCTCTCTGTTAGCATCACTCATATCTTCTCTTATGAAAGGTTCGATAGCACTTTTAAATTTACCATGACGAATCACCTGCATGTCAATATCTAGTCTGCCAAGCATGTCTTTAAAGAACATCACTTGCGCACTTAGCCCTTTAAAAGTCATTTCTCCTGCTGGGTTTAAATAAATCTCATCAGCGACACTGCTTAAATAGTATTCGCTTTGGCCAAAATTTTCGCTGTAGCTAACAATAAATTTACCAGATTCTTTAAAGTCGATGAGTTCGTTTCTGATTTCTTCAATATTTGCCATGTTCGCTTGCAGCGATGCTATGTCTAAATAAATACCTTTAATATCATCATTGGATTTTGCTTTTTTAATGTTATCTAGGATATTTTTTAAACTCAACGGAGTTTTATTCTCGAAGGTGTTAAAGTCAATATTTTCAAATGGATTGTTTGACGGTCGATCTTGAATCGCATTTTCGAATTGAATATGAAGAACACTGTTTTGAGCAATTTTTGGAGCCTCTTTATTTTCAGCACCAGCAACTAGGGCTGAAATACTCGCAATAAAGAACACGACTACTAAAAAGATGGTTAAGCTAAACCCCAACATGGAGGCGAACATAAATTTGAAAAACTGTTTCATAGATTAAATATTTTTTACAAACCTAACCGCATTAATGAGTGCAATTGAATAGATTTACATTAATGGTAATGCGAAGTGATAAAAGGGGAAATAACGTGTATCTTTGCTTGGGGTCTAATGTTGGAGATCGTCTGTTATACTTAGATGAGGCAGGTAAGCAACTGCAACTTATAGCAACTGAACCAATTGAATTTTCTGAGGTTTATGAATCGCAACCATGGGGCAACGAACTTCTAAACCCTTTTTTGAATTGTGTGGTTCACGTGAAGACCGGTTTAGCACCAATACAATTGTTAAAGAAAGTTCAAGAAATTGAATTAGGAATGGGTAGACTCGAAAAATCAAGGGGAGGCCAGTATCAGAATCGGGTTATAGATATTGACATCTTAACCTATAATAATGCAACCATAGACTCCCTTTGTCTTACCATTCCACATCCACTTTTAACCAACCGAAAATTTGTTCTTTTACCATTTGTAGATTTAGCCCCTGAGTTTTGCCTTCCATATTCCTTAAAATCAATTAAAAACGATCTGCAGGAATGTCAAGATGAACTTGAGTGCGCATTGTTTGTGCAAAAATAAATTTGAATTGAAAGGAAGTAGTGCGTTATTTGTATGTAATAACAGAATTAACTAATATTGCACATTAGAACTAAAATGTTTAGAACATAATTTGACATGAAGAATAAGACCATTAAATCATTCGCGGTTATAGGATTAGCTGCAGTTACTACAGTAGCTTGTAATCCTTTGAATAATATGACTAAAAGAGCTTCAGAGGTGAGCTATACGGTCACTCCCAATCCTTTAGAGATGCATGGAGACAGTGTTGAAATTAACATTGCCGGAACAATTCCGCCGAGGTTTTTCAATAAGAAAGTTTCAGTGGAAATTACTCCAATGATTAATTATGAAGGTGGTGATAAGAACCTTGATAAGATTGTCTTAGCAGGAGAAGATTCTGAAGTAGACGGGCAAAAAATAGCTTATGAGAAAGGTGGAAGCTTTTCTTATACAGATAAAGTTGCATATGTAACAGGAATGGATGTAGCGACTTTGAATGCTTCAGCAGCAGGAAAGTATAAGGGAAAAGAAAAGGCATTTGAGCCGGTTCAAATTGCAACGGGTACAGTTATAACACCTATGTCAGCAATGGATGACGATAAAGTAATACTTGGAGCTGATAAGTTTACAAAAACTACTCCAATGAATGCTGCAGCTGTTATCAATTATGAAAAGAACAAATCTTATGTTCGTTCTTCTGAGTTATCTGACGAAGATGTGAAAACAATGAAGGCATGGGCAGCTAAAATGGCAAAGAATCCAATGTTTGTTTTTAAAGGAACAGATGTTACAGCTTATGCTTCACCAGAAGGAGAAATTTCACTGAATGCTAACTTGGCGGATCAAAGAGCTAACACCGGAGCTTCTGCTGTGAACTCTATCTTAAGAAGTGCGAAAGTTAAAGCTGCTTCAGACAAGGATTTCTTCATGAAAAACGGTAAGGGAGAAGATTGGGATGGCTTTAAGGCTGCTATGCAAGCTTCTGACATTAAGGATAAGGATTTAATCTTACGAGTTCTTTCAATGTATGAAGATAACACGAAGAGAGAAGAAGAGATCAGAAACTTAGCGGCAACTTTTGAAGTAATCCAAGAAAAGATATTGCCAAGCTTAAGAAGATCTGAAGTGAACCTTAAAGGAGAGATGACCAGTTTTTCTGATGAGAAAATTAAAGATTTTGCTACTTCAAATCCTGACACGTTAAGTGCTGAGGAATTGTTATATGCAGCAACTATGTTTGATGACATGCAAAAGAAAATGGATATCTATACAACTTTCACAAAGCAATTTCCAAACGATTGGAGAGGACCAAACAATGTAGGTTATATCCAATCTATGCAAAATTCAATGGCTGATGCGAAGGCGAACTTTGACAAAGCAAACTCATTATCTCCAAACAACCCTGTTGTAAATAACAACTTAGGAGTTTACGAAAGAGCAATGGGTAATACTGACAAGGCAATGGAGTATTATGCTGCTGCAAACGGAGCAGGTCCAGAAGTTGGAGCAAACATGGGTTACTTACAAATGTGGATGGGAGACTATTCTACAGCGGTTACAAGCTATGGTTCTACAAAGTCTTATAACGCTGCATTAGCACAAACGTTGAACGGAGACTACGAAACTGCCATGCAGACAATAGATGGTTCTTCAACTGCTAGTTCTGCAGAGAGCTTATATTTGAAGGCAATTATTGGAGCAAGAAAAGGAGATAAGAACGTGATGGTTTCTAACTTGAAAGCTTCTGTTGCTGCAAATGGTGACATGAAAGCAAGAGCAAAGAAAGATGCTGAATTCACAAAGTATAAAGATGATTCAGAATTTCAAGCCGCAGTGAACTAATACTGTTAATAGAATTCTATTAAAAAGGCATTTCCATAAAAGGAAATGCCTTTTTTGTTTCTTAAACTGTATTACCTTGTTCACTAATTGCTTATCTAGTAAATAGCAAGAAAGTATAGATTGAATAGATAGAGGGATAATTCTTAGCTTAGCTTTCGAACCTTCTTCATCAAATCTGAGGCGAAAACCAAGTCAGACAGCTCTTTGTTGGTGGTTTTAAGAATCGTGTCTTTTGTTCCTTCCCAGTGCTTGTGACCTTTGTGAATGAAAATTACATGGTCGCCAATTTCCATTACTGAATTCATGTCATGCGTTACTACTACGGTAGTAATTTGGAATTCCTCGGTTAATTCTTTAATTAGGTTATCAATTAAAATAGAAGTACCAGGATCTAACCCTGAGTTTGGCTCGTCACAAAACAAGTAGCTTGGACCTAATGAAATGGCTCTGGCAATGCCAACTCTTTTCTGCATTCCTCCACTTATTTCAGCAGGGAATCGATCATTGATACCGCTCATATTAACTCTGCCAAGGCAGAAATTCACTCGGTCTTGCATTTCTTTCTCCGTCATGCTTGCATGCATTCGCAGTGGGAATTTAATATTTTCTTCCACACTTAATGAATCAAATAATGCACCCCCCTGAAACAACATCCCAATCTTCTTTCGGACTTCTTTTCTGTCGTCCAGTTTCATAGCTGTAAAATTCTTTCCGTTATAAAGCACTTGCCCTTCGTCAGGTTCAATAAGTCCTACGGTGCATTTTGTTAGCACGGACTTTCCTGAACCGGAAGCTCCAATGATTAAATTGGTTTTACCTTTCTCGTAAACCACATCAATACCGTGCAAAATTTGTTTGCCGTTAAATGACTTTGATATGTTTTTAAGTTCAATCAAATTAGTAATAATTGAGTGATGACGTAGTTTGCGATTAAAATAACGATACTAGATGTTACCACACCTTTGGTACTTGCAACACCAACCTCTAATGCACCACCTTTTACATTGTAGCCATAATAGGCCGGTATAGATGTTATGATAAATGCAAATACAGCTGTTTTTATCAGCGCATAGTAAATTGAAAACATTTTAAAGTCTAATTGAACCCCTTCAATAAATGCATCTGTCGTAACGACTCCAGAGAATTCAGCTACTAGATAACCTCCAGATATCCCAATAAACATACTCCAAATTGCTAAAAAGGGATTTATAATTACGGCTGCTAGTATTTTGGGAACGATTAAGTAAGAGGCTGAATTTACTCCCATTATTTCTAATGCGTCAATTTGTTCAGTTACCCGCATCATTCCTATTTCAGAAGCAATGTTAGAACCCACCTTGCCTGCCAAGATCAGGGCAATGATGGTGGTAGAAAATTCTAAAATCATCGACTGCCTTGCTGTAAATCCAACGGTGTAATCAGGTATTAAAGCACTGTCGATATTGGATGCGGTTTGCAGCGTAATTACGGCTCCCATGAAAGCTGAAATGATTGTGATAATACCCATAGAGCCGAGCCCAAGAGAGTTCAGTTCAAATGAGATTTGCTTCCTAATTAAAGAGGCTTTTGTGGGTTGAGAGAAGGTTCTTCCCATCAAAATAAAATATTCCCCTATGTTTTGCAAAATTTTCATTCAGTGTACTAAATTAACTGAATTCAATTCAATTGAACGCAGAAAATGGAGGAATATAAATAAGTTATAAAAAACTAAATGTGAATTTTGCTGAACCGACAAAAAGGCTTACTTTTGTCCTCCCAATATAGATAACAACTACCTAAGATATATTGCGGGATGGAGAAGTGGTATCTCGTCGGGCTCATAACCCGAAGATCGTCAGTTCGAGTCTGGCTCCCGCTACAAAGAAACTCCTTGAGAAATCAAGGAGTTTTTATTTTGGGGTCAAGTGATGCTTGCATCGTCTTGAGAACAAAAGAAAAAATCAGATTGCAAAGCAATCGGAGTTCCTTTGGGCTGCTCTCCTCTTTGGCCCATTTCGATCGAAGGGAGAAATGAATCCAATTCCCGCTATTAAAACAATAAAACGGTTATACTATTATAGTGTAACCGTTTTTGATTTATATCTTTCAATGATTGCCAGGTGTAATTCATTTTTATCTTTAACATTTGCTATGTCTTGATTATCGACAGGTTTAATATTGTGATGGCTCCACAAGGCCAACTCTATTATAACCGGAGTTAACGAAAGTCCTTTTTCAGTTAGAAAATAGTGATTAGTTTTTTGGTTGTCAGGCAATTTTTGTTTGACTATAAATCCTATTTTTTCAAGTGTTTTTAACCTATTAGATAAAATACTTGGTGCAATTGATTCATCGCTTTCGGAGAACTCTTTAAATGTTTTTTTTTGTTCTAATAGCATCAACTTTATAACAACAAGCGTCCATTTGTCTCCAACAATATCTAATGCAGAAGTTACAGGACAGGTACACCTAAAAAACTTATTAAATATTGACATAATTATTAAAATATAATTATCACTATCGTTTTAATAGTAATTTTATTATTTTTGCTATCGATTCAAAAGTAATAATAAATAATCAATCATATGAATAAAAAAGTATTGTTAACAGGTATTTCAGGTTATATCGGGAATCACTGTGCCGTGGAATTATTGAAAAATGGGTATTCAGTCCGTGGATCCCTTAGAAGTTTGTCAAAATCTCAAAAGGTTATTGACGCAATTAAAAAAGAGATAGACTCAAAAGACAATTTAGAGTTTTGTGAGTTGGATCTACTAAAAGATGATGGTTGGGATGATGCAATGAAGGGGTGTGAGTTTGTAATGCATGTAGCCTCTCCATTTATCAATATCGAGCCGAAAGATGAAAATGAATACATAAGACCTGCAGTCGACGGTACAATGAGAGCACTAAATGCTGCTAAAAGTGCAGGTATTAAAAGGGTTGTTTTAACTTCATCAATGGTTTCTATGTTAGAAAATGCTGATAAATCTATCAATGTCGATTCGGAATCATGGACAAACGTAAAAGCAAAAAATGTTTCGGCATATGCAAAAAGTAAAACCTTGGCAGAGCGGGCTGCTTGGGACTTTATTAATGCTCAAACTGATGCTACACCAATGGAACTTTCAGTTGTGAATCCAGGGCCTGTTTTTGGTCCAACTCTTACGGGTGATTTATCAGGAGCTTCAATGGGTATGTTTAAGCAAATGATGTCAGGAAAAATGCCAATGGTTCCACAAGCTGCAATTAACATGTCTGATGTTCGAGATATTGCTAAAATTCATGCACTGGCTCTTGAAAATGAAAAAGCAAACGGAAAAAGATTTATTGTTACAACTGAAGAACCTTTCGCTTTTCAGGAGGTGGCCAAAATACTTAATTCCAATGGGTATGATAAAGTAAGTACAAGATTAGCTCCAAACTTTTTACTAAATTTTATTGGTAATTTTGATAGAGAAGCAAAAAGTATGAGATCTTTTATTGGCAAAACATATAATGGTGATGTATCCTTGACAATGAAAACATTTGATTGGAATCCCATACCCTTTAAAAAGACTGTTTTGGATACTGCAAAATCAATTGAATCCTATCTTAACAAGGTTGATTAATAGTAAAGTTTAAATCATGATCAACAATCATCTTCCAAAATAAGATGAATCACTTTTAATGTGTTTAAAAAATCTCTTGGAGTTAAACTGATGTTCGATATTTCAGTAGAGAACTCTACTAAAGCCTCAGAAACTTTTGAGGCTTTTTTTATGAATCATCTTTTTAAGAATTCGTTTCTTTGTACTTTTAATTCACCTTATGTCGCATAAAGCAGGTTTCGTAAATATAATCGGTCATCCCAATGTCGGGAAGTCAACCTTGATGAACCAATTAGTAGGTGAGAAATTATCAATTATTACGCCTAAGGCTCAAACAACTAGGCATCGTATTTTAGGTATTGTCAACGAGGAAGAGTATCAAATCGTTTATTCAGACACTCCTGGAATTGTTGACCCTGCCTATAAATTGCAAGAAGGCATGATGAAGTTTGTTTACACAAGCTTAGAAGATGCGGATGTATTAGTTTTAATGGTTGAGCTAGGTCAAAAAGACTTGAAAAATGAAAAGCTAGAGCTGCGATTAGCGCAAATCGATACACCGTTACTTGTTTTAGTAAATAAGATAGATCTGACGGATCAAGTGGCGATGGAGGCAGCCGTTCAATTATGGTCGGAGAAGTTTCCTAGAGCTGAAGTGTTTCCAATTTCTGCGTTGTTAGGTTTCAATATTGATTTTTTAGAAAAAAGGGTGTTGGAGTTACTTCCTGAAAGTCCACCGTTTTATTCTAAAGAAAACTATACTGATAAATCAGAGAGATTTATTGTTGAAGAAAAGATTCGAGAGAAAATATTACTCATTTACAAGCAAGAAGTACCATACTCGGTAGAAATAGAGGTGGAAGAATTTAAAGAAGAAGAACGTATTATTCGAATTCGAGCTGTTATTCATGCGAGTAGAGAAAGTCAGAAGGTGATTATTATTGGAAAGAAAGGTGAGAAGATTAAACGAGTTGGCTCTGATGCAAGAAAGGATCTTGAGGAGTTTTTCGGTAAGAAGATTTTTCTAGAACTTTTTGTGAAAGTGAACAAGGACTGGCGTAACGATGAAAAGCAGTTGAAGCGATTCGGTTATTTATAGAGAATTATGAGAAATATTGTAGCAATAGTTGGAAGACCGAATGTCGGGAAATCAACACTTTTCAATCGATTAACAGAGAGTAGAAAAGCCATTGTTGACGAATCAAGTGGAGTTACTAGAGATCGGCAGTATGGCACAACTACTTGGGGGCAACATGAGTTCTCGGTCATTGATACTGGAGGATATGTAAGAGGTTCTGAAGATGAATTTGAAGGAGAAATACGCAAGCAAGTAATTATTGCCTTAGAAGAAGCTAATGTGGTTCTTTTTGTTGTAGATGCAGCTGTCGGCATTACTGACTTGGACAATGCTGTAGCTAAATTGCTAAGAAAAACGAACAAGAAGATTTTAGTAGTCGCTAATAAAGTAGACAATCACGCACGTATTGCAGATGCGGCTGAGTTTTACAATTTTGGACTGGGCGATGTGCACCATGTTTCAAGTATCAACGGGAGTGGAACTGGAGATTTATTAGATGAAGTTATCGCACAATTTGATGAGGTAGAAGAGCTTGAAGAGGTGGACGTTCCGCGAATTGCAATTGTTGGGAGGCCGAATGTTGGAAAATCTTCATTTATCAACACGTTAATAGGGCAAGAGCGAAATATTGTAACACCCGTTGCAGGTACTACCCGAGATGCTGTTGGTACAAGGTATAATTCTTATGGGTTTGATTTTATTTTAACGGATACAGCCGGTTTAAGAAAGAAGAGCAAGGTAGAAGAAGACATTGAGTTTTATTCTGTGATGCGTTCCATTCGAGCTATCGAAAATGCTGACGTGTGTGTGTTGTTAATCGAGGCGCAAGAGGGAATGATGGCTCAAGATATGAACATCTATAGCTTAGCAATAAAGAACAAGAAAGGTATTGTTATCATGGTTAACAAATGGGACTTGATTGAGGATAAGGGTTCAAACACCATGAAGGAGTTTAAAGGTAGAATCATAGAGAAAATTCAACCTTTCACTGATGTGCCTATTATTTTTACTTCGGTGAAGGATAAGCAAAGGATTCACGATGTTCTTGAAATGGCAGTGAAGGTCTATCAAAATAGAATTAGAAAAATATCGACTTCAAAATTGAATGATGTGATGTTGCCAATTTTTGAAAACAACCCTCCGCCTTCGGTGAAAGGTAAATTTGTAAAGGTGAAGTATGTCACTATGCTGCCAACACACAAGCCAACATTCGCTTTTTACTGCAACCACCCAAAATACATTAAGGAGCCATATAAAAGATACATCGAAAATAGGTTGAGAGAACTGTTCGATTTTACTGGTGTGCCAATTCAATTATTCTTCAGAGAGAAATAGAAAGATTAATGCACAAAAAAGCCCTTAAAACTTAAGTTTTAAGGGCTTTTTTTATTTGTGATCACTTCCAGTTAGAGTCCGAAAGCGCTTTTTACTTGATCTACGTAGTTCAACTCTTCCCAGGGGAATAATTTTACCGTCATGCTAACTGTTTCGCCATTCGGTGAAGTAAAGGTCTTTTCAACTTTTTCGCAAGTTCTTCCCATATGACCGTAAGCTGCTGTTTCAGAATAAATGGGTGTTCTTAAAGCAAACCGTTGCTCAATAGCATAAGGGCGCATGTCGAAAATCTCAGCTAACTTTTTAGCTACATCTCCATCTGTCATGTTAACCTTAGAAGTGCCGTAAGTATTTACGTATAGTCCCATTGGTTTTGCAACTCCAATTGCGTAAGCAACTTGCACTAACGCTTCATCAGCTAAGCCTGCAGCAACAATGTTTTTAGCAATGTGTCTGGTAGCGTATGCAGCAGAACGGTCAACTTTACTTGGATCTTTTCCAGAAAATGCTCCACCACCGTGTGCTCCTTTTCCGCCATAGGTGTCCACAATAATTTTTCTTCCTGTTAAACCTGTATCTCCATGCGGTCCGCCAATCACAAAAATTCCAGTAGGGTTAATGTGGTAGGTAATTTGATCATCAAATAGTGCTTGAGTTTCTGCAGGTAGAAGAGCCTTAACTCGTGGTACTAAAATTTCAATCATGTCTTTTTTAATCTTCGCTAGCATGTTTGCTTCCGAATCAAAATCGTCATGTTGGGTTGAAATTACAATCGCGTCAATTCTTACCGGCTTGTTGTTTTCATCGTACTCGATGGTGACCTGAGATTTAGAATCTGGTCGGAGGTAGGTAATTTCTTTATTTTCTCTTCTTAGTGCCGCTAATTCTTTTAGCAACATGTGAGAAATTTCTAAAGGAAGCGGCATGTATGACGGCGTTTCGTTACTTGCGTAACCAAACATCATTCCTTGGTCTCCTGCTCCTTGATCTTCCGGATTAGCTCTTTCTACACCTTGATTAATATCGGGAGATTGCTCGTGGATTGCTGAAAATACTCCACAGCTGTTGCCGTCGAACATGTACTCACCTTTGTTGTAACCAATTCTATTGATTACATCTCTCGCTATTACTTGTACGTCTAAGTATGCTGTCGATTTAACTTCTCCGGCTAAGACAACTTGCCCTGTTGTAACTAATGTTTCGCAAGCAACTTTTGATTCTTTATCAAATGCTAAAAAGTTATCGATTAATGCGTCAGAAATCTGATCGGCAACCTTATCTGGATGCCCTTCTGAGACAGATTCTGAAGTAAATAAATATGACATATTCTTCTGTTATTTTTTAAGTTCGCTAAAGTACGAATTGAAAAAGATTTTTATTTAAATAATTGTAGGTTCTTAGGTTGTCAATTGCTTGAAAATATCTTCCAGTTTTAATTCTTCCTTTTTTAAGGTTAAAACCGTTGTTTCTTGGGTAATTGCAAATTGAAACAACTGATTCCTAATGTCTGTTTCTGAGTTAACCTGAATGAGGTAATTATTGTTCCCTTGTTTCTCCGCAGACTGAACACCTGCTATGCTTCTCAGTGCTTTCTCGTCAATCGCTTTTTCAAATTCAATTTGAATTACGTTTTTACTGCTTAACAAAGTGCTCAAATTTGTTGCCTTTTCATTTGCTACAATCTTTCCTTTATTAATGATGATTACACGATCGCAAATTGCTTCAACTTCCTGCATAATGTGAGTAGATAACATCACAGTCTTAGAAGATCCAATTTTTTTAATAAGTCCGCGAATTTCTTCTAACTGATTTGGATCAAGACCTGTAGTTGGTTCATCTAAAATGAGCACTTCAGGGTCGTGAAGCAAGGCTTGGGCGAGTCCAACTCTTTGTTTGTACCCTTTCGAAAGTTGTCCAATTTTTTTGTTTTGCTCTACCGTCAGTCCCACCATTTCGATTAATTCATCGATTCTTGCAGCCGTTTTGTTTATTTTAAATACTCCTGCTATAAAGCTCAGGTATTCTCGAACATACATGTCGTAATAAAGTGGGTTTTGTTCAGCTAAATATCCAATTCTCTTTTTGGTTTTTAGGGGCACTTTACTCACATCTAAATCGCAAACGTAAGTCTCGCCTTCATTTGAAGGAATAAAGCCAGTTATAATCTTCATCATGGTAGATTTTCCTGCACCATTTGGTCCTAAAAAACCTACAATTTCTCCAGGATTAGCCTTAAAGCTTACATCGTCTAGCGCTTTCTGCTCTCCGTAAAGTTTCGTTACATTTTTAACAACAATAGACATCTTCTTTCTCTTCTTATAATGCAGCACGAATTTACTAAATTTAAGGGCTGAAATATGGAAGAAATTAGAGGTTTAGTAGTTAAGTCTACAGGTAGTTGGTATGATATAGAAAAGGAAGACGGACAGCGAATTAGCGCTCGGTTAAAAGGGAAATTCCGTTTGAAAGGCCTAAAAAGTACAAATCCAGTTGCTGTGGGAGACTTTATTCGTTTTCACATGGAAGGCGATGAGGGCGTTATTCATACCATCGAGGATCGTAAAAACTACATTGTTCGTCGATCGATTAATCTCTCAAAGCAAATACAAATCATTGCTGCAAATGTTGATTTGTTGTTTTTGGTAATTACAATTGATCATCCGCCAACAACTTTGGGGTTTGTAGATCGTTTTTTGGCCGGTGCAGAAGCTTATCGAATACCAACAGTGTTGGTGTATAATAAAATTGATTTGTACCAAACTGCCAAACAAAAAGAAGAGCTGAACCAGTGGAAAGCTATTTATGATTTAGCCGGCTACGAGCAATTGGAAGTGTCTGCTGAAAAGAAAATAGGAATCGAGGAGCTAAAGGCTATGATGAAGGGAAAGACATCAATTTTCTCTGGGCACTCAGGTGTAGGGAAAAGTACCCTTGTAAATGCCTTGGACGAGAATTTTAAATTAAAAACCTCTGAAATATCTGATTATCATAGAACAGGTAAACACACTACAACTTTTGCTGAATTGTTTGAATTGCCTTTCGGTGGTAAAATAATAGACACTCCAGGTATTAAAGGCTTTGGAACTGTGGAGTTAGAAAATGAAGTATTAGCACATTACTTTCCTGAAATGAGGAGTAGGATGGAAGGTTGCAAGTTTAATAACTGCGTGCACATTAATGAGCCAAAATGCGCTATAAAAGAAGCAGTAGAAGCCGGTGAAATTGCCATCGAACGCTATGAAAACTACCTTTCTATTTATCATGATGATGAAAGAGAACATCACAGAGCAAAGGGAGTCAGAGGATGAAAAATAATGATGAATATTTTAATTAAGAATTACGAATAATGTCTTGTAATTTGTCAGACTGAGCAGCTTGTCTCTCTTCAGGGGGAATAGCCCAAGTCTAGACGAATTAGTAAACGTTTACTAAACAATGAGAATAGTTATCCAAAGAGTTTCTGAAGCAAGTGTGGAGATTGACAAAAAGGTAGCGGGCCAAATTGAACAAGGTTTGATGCTTTTGGTTGGGATTGAGGAGGCAGATACGAAAGAAGACGTGGAGTGGCTGTGCAGGAAAATAGTGAACATGCGCATTTTTGGAGATGACAAAGGAAATATGAACCTATCATTGATTGATGTTGGAGGTGGAGCGTTGGTAATTTCTCAATTTACCTTACACGCTTCTACAAAAAAGGGGAATAGACCGTCGTTCATAAAGGCAGCGAAACCTGATTTTGCAGAACAGAAATATGAAGAATTTAAACAGACACTATCAAGTTATTTGGGTAAGGAAATTCAATCGGGTAAGTTTGGAGCAGACATGAAGGTAAGCTTGATTAACGACGGTCCGGTTACCCTGCTTTTAGATTCAAAAAATAAAGAATAATGACATTAGAGCAAGCGCAAAAAGCAGTAGACGAGTGGATAAAGGAGCACGGTGTTCGGTATTTTAATGAGTTAACCAACATGGCTCAACTTACCGAAGAAGTGGGCGAAGTTGCTCGAATTATTGCACGACGATATGGAGAGCAATCTGAAAAGGAAAGCGATAAGGGGAAAGATCTTGGTGACGAATTGGCGGATGTGCTTTTCGTGGTTATTTGCTTGGCAAACCAAACAGGAGTTGATTTGCAAGGATCTTTGAAGAGGAACCTAGAAAAGAAAACTATAAGGGATTCTAACCGACACAAAGAGAACGATAAACTTAAAAAATAATGACTGACACAAAGGTTGAGTTTAATAACCCAATAATTCAGATGGACTCGCTCCCAATTTTGGAGAAAACTAACTTTCAAAGTCTGGAGAAAGACTACCTGTGGCTGAGAATATTGTTCATTAGCATAGTTCTTCTAATAGTTGGAAGCGTTGCACTTTTCATTGGGATTATATCGGATTTGGAGTGGTGGCAACCTATGATTTTGGTGGGTATCATTTTTAGTTTGATTTATTTTACGGAGTGGAAAGGGTTCAGCATAAAGGGTTATGCATTACGGCAAAATGATGTATCATTTAAGTCGGGTTTGATCTTTTTTTCTATGACAAGTGTTCCATTCAACCGAGTGCAGCATACCGAAGTAAATCAGACCCCGTTGGCCCGATTATTTGATTTGGGTGAGGTGAAGGTTTATACCGCTGGAGGAGCAACTAGCGATTTAACAATTTCTGGATTAAAAATAGGTGAGGCGCATCAATTAAAGGATCACATTACTAAATTGAGCAGCCAATATGCTTGATTTAAGTAAGCCCCAGAGGCAATCGCCTGTTGGAGTAGTTGTTTTGTTTTTTAAGCATTTGCGAAAAGCAGTCAATTTTGTTTTCTACTTTTTTATCTTGAAATATAGCACCGATTCAAGTTCGCTGGTTTTATGGGCAGGCATTGCAGTTATTGCGATTATAACCCTTGTTTATTCAATTCTGATTTACCGTAAATTTTTGTTTTACGTACAAGGTGATGAGTTTATCATTGATAAGGGGTTGTTTAATAGAGAGAAAATAGCAGTGCCTTTTGAGCGCATTCAATCTGTGCACATTGATCAGAATGTAGTACAAAGAGCGTTGAAAGTGGTGGGCTTAAAAATTGATACAGCCGGTTCTGGCACTAAAGAATTAGAGATTGCAGCTTTGCCAGATGCTTATGCCAGATCTATTCAAGAGTTTTTATTAGAAAGGAAAAAGCAAGTAGCAGCAGAAGAGGATATAGTTGAGCAGGAGGTGGGAGAGACTTTTAAAACTTTTAGCAAACCACTCATTCAACTCAATTTATTGGATGTTGTAAAGGTTGGATTGACAGAGAATCACTTGAAAACCAGTTTTGCCCTGTTCGCATTAGTCAACGGATATTATTGGCAAAATCAGGATTTTTTCTCCACTTTTTTTCTAGACTATATTAAGGAAGGTCAAGCGGTTTGGCTCAAAAAATGGCTAATAATTTTACCGTCAATGGTACTCGCTTTGTTATTGATTTTAATCGTTTCATCTGTGGTCTTGTCCATTTTAAAGTATTATGGACTTCAATTTAGGATAAGTTCAAAAGAGGTACAAAAAGTATCGGGCTTACTGAAGAAAACCGAGTACCAAATTCCAATTCATAAAATTCAGTACTTAAAATACTCTAGCAATCCATTACGAAGGTTGTTTGGGTTAAAAACCATTGTGGTAAAGCAGGCGAGTAGCAAGGCTTCTGCAGATAAGCAATCATTGATGATTCCTGGCTGCAAAGAGTTTCAATTACAAGCGATTATTCACGAGCTTTTTCCTGAGCTAGAAAAGTCTTCTTTCACCACGTTTAAAGCAAACAACTACTTAAAAGTTCAAATGGTATTGCTGTTCGCTATCTTGCCTGCAACTCTAATCGGCCTATTGGGTTTCTTAGATGCCCGAGCTTTCTCAATTTCTATTCTTTGGTTGCTGATTGCGCTTCCTCTTTCCATTCAGTGCGCCTCTAACATGCACTTAGAGATTGATTCGGAAGGACTGCGCTTGCGCAAGGGATGGATTTTTCCGAAGACGGAATTTGTGAAATATTACAAACTTCAGAGTGTATCTATCCGGCAAAATGTCTTTCAAAAGAGAAGAAAGGTTGCACATTTCGATTTTTACACTGCAGCAGGGAGTTTACGAATGTGGCAGTTAGACGAAGAGGTTGCTACTGAGCTGTACAATTATATATTGTATAAGATTGAGAGTTCGGATCAGACTTGGATGTGACTTGGAGATTAGTCACTACGTTATTTACTATCATACCTTTTCAATAAAATAGATAACAAGTTAATTATATAACCCAAATTACACCTTTAATCGACAGAAAGCGTCTTGTCGAAATCCAAACAAAAGGGGTTTAATTTTTTTACTTCATTTGGTTGGTGACTACTAATGTAGAGTGTTTTTTTAGAAGAAAACATTTCATGAAGGACTTGAATCATGTTTTCTTTCGAAGCTATATCAATATTCTCGAATGGTTCATCTAAAAAGTAGATAGTCGTTCCTTAATAATGGGCTATTTTATTTAGGTAAAACAAGATTTTAAACT
>JABAZP010000012.1 GCA_018608405.1 Flavobacteriales bacterium | reverse complement strand
GTTACCGACTTCGCTAAGTTTCGAGGCTGATCTACATTACAACCTCTCATTACAGCAATGTGATAAGAAAGGAGCTGCAACGGTATTACTGAAATCAATGGGTCCAAAAACTCGTCAGTTTCAGGAATTTCTATTACATGTTCCGAAATGGCTCTAACAGCTTCGTCACCTTTTGTTACAATTCCAATAATGTTTCCGTTTCTAGCTTTGACCTCTTGAATATTACTTACTACTTTTTGATAGTTTGCAATTCTAGTAGCAATTGCAACCACTGGCATGTTCTCATCAATTAAAGCAATTGGTCCATGTTTCATTTCGGCAGCAGGGTATCCTTCAGCGTGTATGTAAGAGATTTCTTTCAACTTTAAGGCACCTTCTAAGGCGACAGGGAAATTATACCCTCTCCCTAGATATAAGAAGTTTGCAGCATCTTTATATTGCTCTGCGATGTATTTAATTTGCTCGTTTGACTCTAATACTTTCTCTACTAGGTTCGGTATATCATTTAACTGATTGGTTAGTTCTTGGTAACGAGTTTTAGTGATGCTACCTTTCTTTTGAGCAAGGGTTAACGCCATTAAAGCCAAAATTGTAATTTGTGCAGTAAAGGCTTTTGTTGATGCTACTCCTATTTCCGGTCCGGCATGAGTGTACGAGCCAGCATCTGTTGCTCGAGCAATTGAGGACCCTACAACATTACAAATTCCATAGATGGTTGCACCTTTTTCTTTTGCTAATTCTAAAGCTGCTAATGTGTCGGCTGTTTCTCCCGATTGGCTAATTGCAATAACAATGTCTTTTTCAGAAATAATTGGATTGCGGTATCTAAATTCAGAGGCATATTCAACCTCAACAGGAATTCGCGCCAAATCTTCAATCATGTATTCACCAACCAAAGCAGAGTGCCATGATGTACCGCAAGCAACGAAAATGATTCTGTCAGCGTTTAAGAATTTTGATTCAAATTCTTCAACTCCGCCTAATGTAATTTTGCCTGTTTTTGAATTTAAGCGTCCCAACATACTAGCTCGAATAGACTGCGGTTGCTCGTAGATCTCCTTCAGCATGAAATGTTCGTAGCCGCCCTTTTCTATGGCCTCTAAATTCATTTCTAGCTCTTGAATGTAAGGAGTAATTGCTTTATTGGCGATATCAACAATTTTAATTTCCTCTCCTCTCTCAATAATGGCAACTTGTTCATCATCTAAATAGACAACGTTCTTTGTATATTCAATAATTGGTGTTGCATCTGAAGCAACAAAGAATTCATCTTTGCCAATTCCTATTACAAGAGGGCTACTATTTCGAGCAGCAATTAATTTATTTGGGTTATCCTTATCAATAATAACAATTGCATATGCACCAATTACTTCATTTAATGAATAACGAACCGCCTCCTCTAAAGAAACATTTTCTTTATCAATGATGTCTTCAATTAAATGAATTAATACTTCCGTGTCTGTATCACTTTCAAATGTGTGCCCTCTTTTGATTAGTTCTTTCTTCAATGAATCATAATTCTCAATTATTCCATTGTGAATGATTGCTAATCTGCCGTTTCCGCTCTTGTGAGGATGTGCATTTACGTCATTTGGTGCTCCATGAGTTGCCCACCTAGTGTGACCAATTCCAACCGTTGAGTTCAAATTTTTATTGTGGGCGAACTCCTCAAGTTTAGAAACTTTTCCTGCTTTTTTATAAAGATTTAAATCAGAATCCAACAAAGCAACGCCTGCGCTATCGTATCCTCTGTATTCTAATCTTTTTAGCCCCTTTAAGACAATAGGGTAAGCTTGTTGATACCCAATATATGCTACAATTCCACACATTATTGATTAATATTTGTATAGTATAAATTTAATCTGATTTTGTTGTTACTACTATTCTCGTTAAAAACAACAGCTCTTTCAGCGCTTACTGCACCTCCCGTAACTAGCAGTGTTAATCCATTTTCATTTTGGCCACCATTCAAGAAACTCTGTATGTACCTGGAGATATTTAATTTATACTCGTTTTTTGTTGTATCAATCTCTCCGCCAAAAAACTGAGTATTTACTAATGCATCAGGTATAAATTGAAACCTTCCATCTACGTCACGTGATGCAACTGTAACTTCCTCTGCCTTACCAACGTTCTCAGAATAACTTCCATTCACTGCGGGGATAATAAGCTCTGCTTTGTTTACCAAGATTTTACCCCCTAGTTGCGATTTTAGATTAGGAAACTTAATTACCGTTTCAAGCCCTGCCATGGCTTGCACGAAGGCAAAGTTTGTATTTTGTGTTTGTAAGGCTGTTTCTGCAGCACTTCCTGTGTAATCGTGCTCAAAGGTGCTGAATCTAACACTGTTGGTGTTTACAGGAAAATCAACAGCCTTTTGAGTAGTATCCGTTGCACTAGTGGCAGTGTAATAAACTGTCATTTTAGTGTTGGTTGCGGTCAACCTAAAATATAAAATGGCCGCCTCATTATCCATTATGCTCGGGTTGTTTTGAGGAGTAATTTTTAAGCCTTTAAAAAACTGAACAAAGTTTGTATCATTTGCTAATTCACTGTTGCCTTGTTTTGAGATCAATTCATCTCCTAGTGCATTTCCCAAATTTATTCTGAGCTGAGAGCTTACTTCAATGAGTTCACTAGTTCCAAAATTATTTGGCTGCAGGATAGTATCTTTTTTGGTAGGATGTGGGGTGAAATTGTGAGAAACTATAGGAGTAGATTGAACCGCTATAGTAGTGTCAGTAAAATAGGTTGCACTGCTAATTAAACGATCATCTAAGCGGAAAACATCAAATGTTTGAGTAACACTCGTATCTCCAAAATAACCACCATATTCAAGGCTTAGTATCACAGAGTCAACCTCAACTGTTTCGTTCCCATTGCTAAAAACCAAGGCATTAGAAGAAAGTAGTGGTTGAATGTAAATGCTAGATTTAGTATATCCAAAAGAAGAATCTCTGTATTCTCCTACAAGTCCTGTAGGAATTTGAGTTGCGGCTATCTCAAGAGGCTCGCTGCGCTTTACTTCAGTTATAATTTGCGTAGTGTCACTAAAAAAAGAAAAAATAGTATTTTCTTCGAATTCAGGGACTAGCTCACCATCTTTCTTGCATGCTTGGAACAAGAACAAAAAAGATGCGGAAAGGATTAACACTTTCCGCATTTTATAAAATAGATTATTTTCTTTCATGAATTTATTCTGCAAGCACTTCCTCTTCCGCTAATACTTCTTCGTAAAAGTCGTTGAAAGCATCAATGTAATCAGCACCTTGATATTGTAATGTTGGTTTACTAACATTCTCAATAATTTTTTCTGCACCTTCTTCACCAACAATAACACCATCTGACCAAGAGGCTGCTGCAGAACATAAGCTAGAGTGGGTTGGTGTAACAAAGTTTTTTAAATCGTCTTCAGAAACACCATCCATCATTGCTTTTTTCGAGAAACTTTCATCTAAACTTCCTTCAAAACAATCGTTGTAAATGGAAGTAATTACTTTCGAATTTTCGAAAAGTGGTTCGTCCTTGTACGATGTTTTAAGGTACAGTGGAATAAGGCTTGTCATCCAACCGTGGCAATGAATTAAATCGGGGGCCCAACCTAATTTCTTTACAGTTTCTAGCACTCCACGGCAAAAGAAAATAGCTCTTTCATCGTTGTCGTCAAAGAAGGTCCCGTCAGCATCTTTTAAAATAGCTTTTCGTTGAAAATAGTCCTCATTATCTATAAAGTAAACTTGCATTCTTGCAGGTTGAATTGAAGCAACTTTGATAATTAAAGGATGATCGTTGTCATCAATAATTAAGTTCATTCCAGAAAGGCGAATCACTTCATGTAGTTGATTTCTTCTTTCGTTAATACACCCGAACTTTGGCATAAAGGTTCTAATTTCCTTTCCTTTTTCTTGTATATGTTGGGGTAGGTTTCTGCCTACGTTAGAAAGATGGTTTGGGGGTAGATAAGGAGTAATTTCTTGAGAGATGTAAAGAATTCTTTTCTTACTCATGTGTGGGATATTAATTAATAAAGCTTTACAAAATTACGGAAAAATAAAGGACATACACAAGCATTTCTCTTTGTTGGAGCCTGAAAATGTTGAGATTTGCATGGAAACACTATTTTTGAAGCAATATTTGTTGATGGAAAGAATTGAGATTAAAGAAAAGCTGATAGAAACCATTCAGGTATGGAAGAAGAAGGGGTATAAGATTGGCTTTGTGCCGACCATGGGTGTGCTTCATCAAGGCCATATGGAATTGGTTCGCCGCTCTATGTTGGAAAACGATAAGACCGTATGTTCTATTTTCGTGAATCCTCTGCAGTTTAATAAAAAAGAAGATTTAGACAATTACCCGAACACCTTAGGAAATGATCTTCAATTACTTAAAAGCGCGGGTTGCGATGTTGTTTTTACTCCTGAAGCCGATGCATTTTACGATGGGGTTGAACTGAACAAATACAACTTTGGAATATTAGGAGAAGTAATGGAGGCTCAATTTAGACCAGGACATTTTGAAGGAGTTGCAGCGGTAGTAAAGGAACTGTTTTTAGTAGTAACACCTGATAACGCTTATTTTGGGGAAAAGGATTTCCAGCAATTGGCGATTATTAAGAGGTTAGTGAATCTGGAAAAGTTGCCCATTCAGGTTGTAGCTTGTGAAACGGTCAGGGCGAAAAGCGGTTTGGCCTTAAGTTCTAGGAATGTGCGATTGACTGATGAAGGGCGTCTAAAGGCCTCAGATGTTTACGATGCATTAAGCTTTTGTGCAAACAACACGTCCATCTTTGACTCTCAAACGTTAGTTGAGATGGCAGTTGCAAAGTTAGCGCAAAGGTGTGAAGTTGAATATTTTGAGATAGTGGACGAAGATAGCTTTGAACGAATTGAAAATTGGGAAGAAAGCGAACATCCCAGGGCCTTTGTTGTGGTTCACATAGAGGGCGTTCGGTTAATCGATAATATGTCATTAAATCCCTAAATTCGCCTTATAAAACTTATTATTTGAAATCAATTTTATCCTTTCTGAAAGTAGCTCTCCCACTGGCGTTTGGAGCATTCTTAATTTGGTATGTTTTTAAAGACTTGACCCAACAAGAGAAAGAAGAACTATATGCATCCTTCGCAAGTGCGAATTACTTTTGGATATTTCTGTCTATCTCCTTTGGTATATTGAGCCATATGAGTAGGGCAATTCGTTGGAAGTATACCATTCAACCACTTGGAAAGACACCAGGGTTTTGGAATAGTTTTTTTACAGTTATGATTGGTTACGTAGCCAATTTAGCGCTGCCAAGATTGGGAGAAGTTACAAGGCCAGGATTGTTAGGTAAGTACGAAGGCTTGCCTTTTAATAAGCTTTTTGGAACTATAGTAGCAGAGCGAGTAGCGGACTTGGTAATTTTAGGCTCAATCATGGCGGGAATAGTTTTTGTTGAATTTGATATGTTGAAAGAGTTACTCTTTGGTTATTTGGAACAGGGTTCCGGAAACATTTCAATTGAGAAAATTCTAATCATAGCTGGCGCAGCAGTTATTGGATTAGCTGCATTATTTTTCTTAATGTTATCGAAATCAGATAACCCAATTTCCCGGAAAATAAGAGAACTAGTGAGGGGAATATTTGAAGGCTTGATTTCTATTGTAAAGATGGAAAATAAAGGTTATTTTCTTATGCACACAGCGTTCATCTGGATCATGTATATAGGAATGTTCTGGGTGTGCTTTTTTTGTTTAGAAGAAACCTCATCGGTTCCATTAGCCGGAGTTGTGGCTTCCTTTGTGATGGGAAGTTTGGCGATTGTTTTTGTACAAGGTGGATTAGGTGTTTTTCCATTGGCAATAATGAACACACTTTTACTATACGGAGTTTCAAAGTCAGGGGCACTAGCCTTAGGTTGGATTCTTTGGACATCCCAAACGTTGATGGTGATAGTATTAGGCGTGGCGAGTATACCACTTTTGAGATTTGTAAACCGAAATAAAAAAATTGAAAGCGCTACAAGTAGTTAAAAATAGAATCAAAAAGCGAGAAGAGCTCAGCTTTATTGTCAACCGATGGAGTTTGACAGGAGAGAAAGTTGTTTTCACAAATGGCTGTTTCGATATTTTGCACCAAGGGCATGTAGACTATTTGTCCAAAGCCGCAGATCTAGGAACAAAACTAGTAGTAGGGGTGAATTCAGACAATTCTGTTCGGAGGTTAGGAAAAGACAAGAATAGACCCATCCAGGATGAAAAATCCAGAGCAATAATTCTTGCTGCGTTACATTTCGTAGATTTAGTAATCCTTTTTGATGAAGATACTCCTTTGGAATTAATAAAAGAGGTAAACCCGCAGGTATTAGTTAAGGGAAGTGATTATAAAATGCATGAAATTGTTGGGTACGAGTTTGTAACTGAAAAAGAAGGAGAGGTTAGGACCATTGACTTTTTAGAAGGTTACTCGACATCCAAAATTGTGGAAAAGGCTAGAAAATAAAAAAACTATGAAACATGCCATCCTTTCGTTTTTACTTCTCCTTGGGCTATCCGTTTTTGCCCAAAATAGCGGTGAAGAGTTATACCGCGCAAAGAAATACAAGGAGTCCGCTGCGGCATTTAAATCAGAGTTAGAGCAAACTCCAGACGATTATAAATTACAGCTGGGTTATGCTAATGCATTGCATAAACAAGAATTTTTTTCAAAGGCAGTTGAGCAATATAATATTGCTGAAAAGTTAAATAATTCAGATCCTGAATTATATTTTGATAGGGGTGTTGCATTGGTTTTTTTGAACTTGCATAAAAAAGCATTGAAAGACTTTGATCAATCATTGAAATTAAATGAAAACAATCCCGAAGCCCATTATTATAAAGGGTTTTGCAATTACGAATTATCGAGGTACAGAGCTTCTATTGAATCTTACAATGAAGCTGTTGAATTGCGGCCAGACTACGCAGCAGCAATATACAACATAGGAGTAGTAAAAGCAGAATTACAAAACTTTGAAGGTGGGACTGAGGATTTTGAATTAGCATTATCCAAAGACCCAGAATTGAAAAATGGCCGAATGAACATTGCCCTTTCTAAATTAGCTCAAAATAAATTTGAGGAGTCAATAAAGGATTTTGACATGATTATTGACAGTCGGGATGAAAACTTAGATAAGGCCTACCTTTATAGGGGCGAGGCTTATTATGAGCTAAAAAATAAGGTAAAAGCTTGCAGTGATTGGGCAAAAGCAGCCAATTTAGACAATGAAAAAGCAACTTCAAACATTAAAGATTTTTGTGGGTCAAAAACAAAACCACGAAAGAAAATTGATATAGCATTTTAAAAATTGGCCAAACTCAAAAAAGCATACTTCTGTCAAAATTGCGGCGCACAAGCAAGCAAATGGATTGGTAAGTGTCCCTCTTGTAACGAGTGGAACACTTACGTTGAAGAGATAATTCAAAAAGAAAGCAGCGGATCTGCAAGTGCAGGTGCCAATGGGAAGAGACAATCAAAGGCAGTAGCAGTTCAGGATGTGGTAACAACTAATGAAGTGCGCTATCGAACGCCTGATAATGAATTAAACCGTGTATTAGGGGGTGGGTTAGTCCCAGGCTCCTTACAGTTATTTGGAGGAGAACCGGGTATAGGGAAATCTACTTTGCTCCTTCAAATGGCATTGAAATGGCCTGGAATAAAAGTGCTTTATATTTCAGGTGAAGAAAGCGAGCAGCAGATAAAAATGAGAGCAGAGCGCATTGGGATTGAAAATCAAAAATGTTATTTGCTGGCCGAGACAAATGTTCAAAATATTTTACAACATTTAGGACAGGCCGAGGCCGATGTGGTGGTTATTGATAGTATACAAACCTTGCATTCTTCGCTCATTGAGTCTTCGGCAGGAAGTATTTCTCAAATCAGGGAGTGTTCAGCCCAATTAATGCGTTTCGCAAAAGAAACAGGAACTCCAATTTTCTTAATCGGCCACATTAACAAAGAGGGGAGTATTGCAGGACCGAAAGTTTTAGAACACATGGTAGATGTCGTTTTGCAATTTGAAGGGGATCGAAATCACATGTATCGATTACTTAGGTCAGCTAAAAACCGTTTTGGACCTACTAATGAAATTGGTATTTATGAGATGCAAGGTAGTGGTTTGAGAGAAGTTGAGAATCCTTCAGAAATCTTACTTTCTAATAGAGACGAACAGCTAAGTGGTTCAGCTATTGCTTCTAGTATGGAGGGAATGCGTCCAATGTTAATCGAAATTCAATCATTGGTTAGCTCTGCCGCCTACGGAACACCGCAACGCTCAGCAACAGGTTTCGATTTAAGAAGGTTGAATATGCTCTTAGCGGTTTTAGAGAAGCGTTGTGGTTTTCGTTTAGGAACAAAAGATGTTTTTTTAAACATTGCCGGAGGAATAAAAGTTGAAGATCCTGCTATCGATTTGGCAGTTGTAAGTGCTGTTTTATCCTCTTCCGAAGATTTTCCGATTAACAGTAAAACGTGCTTCTCAGCAGAGGTTGGACTTTCAGGAGAAATTAGACCAGTAAATAAAATTGAACAGCGAATTGCTGAGGCTCAGAAGTTGGGATTCGATAGTATTTTCATCTCTAAATACAATCTAAAGGGACTAGTTGTTGCAGATTTCAAAATTGAGATCAAAGCCGTGGGAAAGATTGAGCAAGTATTTCAACAACTTTTTGGCTAATGTTATCGTACCCACCTGACTTTATTAAAAACGTTTATCCTTCCCTAGTCTGGCAAATAGATACTAAAGAAAAAGAGATTTTTCTAACTTTTGATGACGGACCCACACCTGAAGTGACATCAGCTGTTTTGAATCTACTGTCCAAATACAACGCAAAGGCAAGTTTTTTTTGCTTAGGTAAAAATATTCAAGAAAACCCTGGTCTATTTGATGAAATCATCGCAGGTGGACATGCAATAGGCAACCACACTTTTAACCATAAGAATGGATGGAAGAATACAACAACGGAGTTTTTGCACGATGTTTCTAGCTTTCAGGAAGTATATCAGTCAACACTATTTCGTCCGCCTTATGGAAGAATAAAGGCTTCTCAAATAAAACGATTGAAGGATGATTATACCATTGTAATGTGGTCTGTACTTTCTCAAGATTACGATGCAAAAATTTCACCTGAAAAGTGTGCTGAAATAGCATGCGATCGGTGGCAAAATGGGTCAATTATCGTTTTTCACGACAGTGTTAAAGCAAAAGTCAATATGCTTCACGCCCTTGAAGAGGTTTTGCAAAAGGCACAAAGAGAAGGGTGGAGGTGCAGTGCTTTACGAAGCTAAACTCTTAATTCGAGAAATTAATTCGTGAGCAGGAACAACCCCTGATTGCCGCCAAATTATTTTACCATTTTGAAAAATAATTAGAGTTGGAACTCCCTGAACTTGATATGCGGCAGCAACTTTTTGATTTTTATCTACGTCAATTTTTAAGATTTTAACATCATCCTTTAAACTCGACTTTATTTCTTTTAAAATTGGTGGCATCATCTTACAAGGTCCACACCACTCTGCAAAAAAATCTACTAAAACGGGAGTTTTTGAATTAATAATTTCTTTAAACGAAGCCATAATTTATTTTGTTTCTGTATTTCTATCTTGTCCTTTGTTAAATTTCACAGAAAGCATAATTTCATGTGAGCCTGTGCTATAGTTTGCAATGTTAGATTGAATAAAATCGTAGGAATAACCTAGACTCAAACTTTCTTGTAAGGTTAAACCAATCAAGAGTGTTAAAGCAGCATCTTGTCTGTACGAAAGTCCCAACCAATAGTTTTTGTCGTAAAGCCCCCTAAGGGTTACTTCATATTGCAGTGGAACAGGATTAATGTATTTTAATAAAAAGGAAGGTTCCAATTCAAATTTTTCAGCGATCTCAGCTCTGTAGCCTCCCATTAGGAAAAAGTGATTTTCTAATCTTCCTTGCTGTATTCCAACACTTTCTTCAAAGGTTATTTCATTTCTAATTAACTGCGGCGCTGAACCACCAAAGAAGAAATCTTTATGGTACAAATAAAAACTAAAGCCAGCATCAGGCACTAAATTATTTTCAATGAAGCTACTCCCAATATTATCTGGCCGGTCAAACGTGATTTCAGAACCATCAACGCCATATTGGAGAATACCAGCATTAACAGAAAGCGATAATTTGATATCGGGGGTTAACTTGATATGGTAAGAATAAGACATACTAAACCCGCTTCTTCTTGTTGGTCCGGTAATATCGGTAAACATGTACCCTCCAATTCCCATATTTTGTTTAGAGATGGGACCGTTTGCACTGAGTATATATGTTCTCGGAGCATCTTTTATCCCTTCCCATTGAGATCGATAATTTGTTTGCCCGGAAAAATAGTTATTCGAACCTGCACTTGCAGGATTGATCACATATCTATTTAATATGTATTGGCTGTATTGCGGGAGTTGTTGAGCTTTCACGCTCAACAAACTAATTCCCAACAAATTTATAATAAAAAGTATCTTTTTCATCTTACCTAATAATTGTGATTGGTCCCGTCAATGGTTTTGCTTCTGAATCTTTCAAATCAATAATGTAGTAATAGGTTCCAATTGGCAACTCTTTACCTTCATACTTGCCATCCCATGGCACTGAATATCCATTTGGCTGCTCATACAGCAACTGTCCCCACCTATTGTAAATTTGAACTGAAGCATTTGGATATTTCTCCAAAAGTTGAATGTTCCACACGTCATTGTTACCATCACTATTCGGTGTAAACCCAGATGGGACTTCAATGTCTGGAGAATAAACGACCAATATTGAGTCTGTGAACGTACAGCCGTTCGTATCTGTCACTAATAGAGTATACGTTCTATTTTCTTCCGTTAATGTGGTAGGTTCTGATTTTGTCGAATCATCTAAATCTGTGCCCGGATTCCACAAGTACGTATAAGAAGGGTTTTCGTTTCCTAACTCAATAACAATTACTTCGTCTCCAAATCTTCTAATTTCAGATGCTAAGTTTACCAAAGGATTTGGCGCTATTGTAACGTCAAATCTAGCAGTATCGGAGCAAGTGCCGCTTGTGGCAATTAAAAAGTAGGTGTAATTACCAATTGGTCGTGCAAAAGAGGTATCTAATGTAGTTGTTAACAGTGTCGTTGTGTCTGCTAAATACCAACCGAAAGATGTTATTGACGAACCCGTAATTGTTCCCAAAAGATTAACTAAATCCCCATCGCAGAGGTTTGCTTGTCCTGATGACGCTGCAATTACGGTATCTGTTGCAGAAACAAGGATTGTATCTGTCACAATGCAGCTTCTAGCATCTGTTACAGTTAACACATTCATACCAAAACATAAATCCGTTGGATTTGCAACTGTCTGTCCTCCACTCCAAGAGAAAGTGTAGGGCGCACTACCTCCAATTACCGTTGAAGTTGCTGTTGCATTACAATCGGAGCTACAAATTAGATTAGTATTTGTTGTACTAAGGGTTAATGGTAATGGGTCTGTTAAAGTAACAGATGTAGTTGCTATGCAACCGTTAGCATCTGTTGCAGTTACAGAATAAATACCCGCGCATAGTCCCGACGCTAAAATGTCCGTCTGATTATTTGGATCATCCCAAGAGTACGTATAAAGAATATCTCCGCCTCTGGTATTTACGAATACTTGAACATCGCAATCTCCATTACAAGAAATATCTTTTATAATATTTGAAGTTAACGTAATTGAATCAGGCTCTGCTATGGTGACAGGAACATAAGACCTACAACCTTGAGGGTTTGTAATTAGTTCTAAGAAATAATCTCCCGCACAAACTGAATTTATCACATCGGTATTTACAGGAGCCAATGAATTTCTTTGAGCATCTAACCATCTAAAGTCAACCGGCACACCCGAAATATTGCTAATTAATGATCCATCACATTGATTAAAACAAGAGACATCTGTTCCAACAGGAGTTGGAAGGTTAGGGATACCTGTATTGTTAATTGCGATAGTTGTAGACTGGACACAGCCATTTGCATCAGTAACGCTTACCGGGTATAAGTCTGCAGCTCTGTTATTAATAAAATTCGTGTCAACAACTGTTGCAGTAAACCAATTGTAACTATATGGTGGCTGACCACCCGTTACGTTCAGGAGAATTGACCCATTAGCTTGATTACAACTTGAACTTACAACTTGTGGATTGAGCACGATAACGGACGGGTTGGTAATGTCCACTTGAACTGTTCTAGAACAACTTCTCACATCAGATATTTGAACAAAGTATGTTCCTGCAGAGAGGTTACTTAAACTATTCGAAGTGGCACCGTTGTGCTGCCATAAATAAGAATAAGGAGGAGTGCCACCAATTGGTGTAACAGTAACCGAACCATCGCTAGCATTCGCGCAACTTACCGGTGATATGCTCACCGTTTCTCCTGTTGGGCCACCTGTTGTGTTTATCCCAAAATCAAATGATTTACTACAACCGTTTGCATCGGTAACAACTAGTGTGTAATTACCACCACATAAACTATCGGTACTATCAGCTATTGCACCGTTACTCCATAAGTAAGAGTAAGGAGCAGTTCCTCCGGTTATAGTGACCGCAGCAGTTCCATTGCACTGCCAGCAGGTTGCATCCGTCCCATTGAACACCGCCATTAATTCAGATGATTCTGTAACTGTATCTTGAGCAAAAGTTATACACCCTAAAGCATCAATAACCTTTACGGAATAGATTCCAGCTGAAAGATTGGTTATGTCTTCAGTTACTTCGCCTGTTGGGAGCCAGTTGAAGGTTAATGGAGTATTTGTTCCGCTAACGCTAATGAATACTCCACCGTTACTTGCTCCAAAACAACCTGCATCCAATACAGAGTCGATTACGACGGTTGGACCATTAAAGTCAGAAAGATTCACATTGAAAAACTTCTCGCAACCATTGTCATCTCTTACTCTCAATCGATATGTTCCGGCGCCAATATTGTTTAACGTAGCTGATGTCGCTCCGGTGAGACTTACGTTATTATCATCAAACCACTGATAGTCGTATGCCAAAGGAGCTGAAACTGTTCCACCTGATATTGTCGCAACGATTTGCCCGTTCAGAACGTTACAAGTAGCGCTGGTAGTGTCAAACGTTGCAGTAATTTCCAATGGCTCTTGAACATCAAAGCTTAGCGTTGTGTCACATCCGTTTCCATCTACGATGTTCACTGTATAAGTGCCCGCAGCTAAACCAGAAACGGCATTGCTTCCTTGCCCATTTGCTGGGGCAGGAGTCCATAAATAACTGAAGTTACCGGCAGCACCTGATACACTTAGTGTAATACCACCATTAATTCCATTATAGCAATCATTATCAACGATTGTCTCTGATATAGAAAATTGATTTGGTTGGGTTATAGTAACAGTTTCAACAGACAGACAACCAGTATTGTTATCTACTTCTACGTAGTAATCTCCTGCTCGAAGTCCAGTAATTGTTCTACCGGAACCCACACTTATTCCTCCAGCGGCAAACCACTCTGTTGTGCATGTTGGGTCAGTACAAACGAAGCTAACTGTTGCTCCTCCATCACTTCCACCAAAACAAGTAACAGGGTTTGAAGCGGTAATTGAAATATCTTCACCTCTAGTGTCACTTATGCTGGTAGGGAATGTATCTCTACAACCAACTGCATCTGCAACAACAGCAAAATAGGCTCCTGCGGGTAAAGATCCCACTGAAACTCCGTTTCCAATTGAAGATAATGTATTGTCTAGCCACTCTACAGTTAACGTTCCTGTTCCTCCGGTTGGAGCAGCAGCAAGCCCCCCATTTGGAATGTTACATGTTGCGTCGGTGCTTGTAATGTTTGGATCGATTATACTTGGTCCACCAATGGTAAAGTCTACTCGTTTAGTACACCCATTAGAATTGGTAATGTCAACAAAGTAATTTCCCGGACAAAGGTTAATGGCTGCTGAGTCGTTTCCAACAACTACTATTCCTGGAGACCAAACGTAACTAAATGTTCCTGCACTACTAACAGTTAATACAGCACTTCCGTCACAAACACTAGTATTAGCACAGTTAGCAACATTATTTGTAATTGCAGCGATAATATCACCCGCGGCTGTAATATCTACAGATAAAGTAGTGTCGCATCCTGCTGCATCAATAATTTGAACAGTATAGGTACCTGCACTCAATCCGGTTGCACTGCTACCGGTAGTTCCTGCAGGTACGTTAGCTGACCAGTTGTACGTGTAGTTACCTGCGCCACCAACAACTCCTAACACTATGCTACCATCATTTTGTCCAAAACAACTTTCGTTAGAAACGATTTCGTTGGGATTGATTTGAGAAGAAGGTAAAATGTCTACAATTTCTGTTATACTGCAGTTGGTGCTAGTGTTAGTCATGACAACTGAATAAGTGCCAACTGATAGGTTAGAAATATTTGGAGTACCTTGTCCGTTCGCAGGAGTAGGAGTCCAGTTAAATGTATATCCGGCAGTGCCGCCAATTATGGTTATGTCTGCAGTTCCGTCATTTCCACCAAGACATGATAAATCTGTGGAACTAATGGTGTAATCAAAGTTATCCGTATTAACAACAGTATCTACTATTGCGAAACAACCAGAAGCATCTGTAATTGTAACGCTATAATTAGATGGACTAAGAGTAATTCTGTTTGAGTCAGTTACGGTACTACCAAGCCAAGAGTAAGAGTAGGGCGCTGCACCTCCGCTCGGAGTTACTGAGATTGCACCATCGTCTGTGCCTCCGCATGATTCATCCACAACTATTGCATTCGGTACGATCGTTCTGTTTCCATTTATGGTAAATGCTATTGTGGTATCACAACCCGTAGCATCAGTAATTTTTACAGTATAGCTTCCTGTGCAGAGATTACCTATAGAATCTGTAGTTGGAGGAACAGCTATTACTCCAGTTGAAGTAGATGTCCATTCATAGCTATAAGGGGCAACACCATTAGTTGGGGCAACTTCTGCCGACCCATTACATAATCCTGCCACCTGACAAACATCTACTGTGGTGAGATTGGGAATTATGTTCACAATTATTCGAACTTCAATAGAGTCTTCAGCAGTACAACCTAAACCGTCAGTTATTGTAAGGAAATAGGTGCCTGCAGAAAGGTTGCTTTGATTCTGGTTAGCAGAAACTACACCAGTTCCTGTCCAATTAAAGGTGTATGGTCCACCATCTCCACCTGTTGGTGCTAGAGTAATAGAGCCATCTCCGCCTGGATTGCAATTCTCGTTGATTATAGTTGCATTCGGTTTGATCGTGTCTGGTTCATCAATAACGATAGTTAAATCTTCATCACATTGGTTTGAAGGGTCAAAAACATTTACAATATATGTTCCAGCTATTAATTTATTTTGAGTAGAATCTGTCGGGTCTACAACTGAACCTATCGGCCACGTATATTGAAGAGGACCGGTAGAATTGCTTGTAATTATGCTTGCTGTTCCCGTCGAATCTCCTTGGCAGACGGCATCGGTAAAAATGAAACTGGCGTTAAAAGGTGCTGCTTTCCTTACTTCAAAAGAGTCAACAGCTGTACAACCTAATATATCTGTTACAGTAACCAAAACGGTTCCAGAGGAAAGCCGGGTCACGACAGGGCCACTACCAACTTGGTTGCCGGCGGAGAAAGACCACGTATAACCCGGAGTTCCACCTCTAGTTGAATCTATATTGGCAACTCCGTCCATTCCAGGAGAGCAATTTTCATCAATTACTGAAAAGTACATTTTTATGCTGTCTTCAACATTTATAAAGGTTGAATCCACCACTTCACAACCCGTGATTCCGTCAGTAACAGTTACAATGTATTTTCCTGCAAATAAACGACCTCGTGTTGCGCTAGTAGATAATCCATCACTCCATGCGTAAGTTGGGTTGGTTGCGGTAGTAGTCACATTTATAAATCCATTTCTTAGACCAGGGCAAGAAACATCTGTGGAATCTAAACTAACTGTAAATTGAGCTTGATCAGTTACGGAGTATGTGGCAGTGAATGGTGAACAGTTTCTCGCGTCTGTAATAACAACAGTGTAGGTTCCAACTACGAGTCCAGTTCGATCTTTAGAAGTAATACCGCCCCCCCAATCATAACTGTAAGGTGCCGTTCCTCCGGTTACAGTAAGAGTAATTGTACCATTGCTAATGCCGCCTATGCAGCTTATATTGGTTATTACAGCAGTTGCCGCTATTGTGTCAGGTTCAATTATGATGAAGGTTTCAGTTTCTTCACAACTATTGGCGGGATCAGTTACTGTTACTAAATATGTCCCCGCTGCTAAGCCTACTTGGTTTTGGTTGTTAATATTTGCAGCTCCTACATTAGGACTCCATTGATATGTTTCTGTATTTGGTGTTGAAACACCAGTTGCGGTTAGCGTAATACTTCCGTCTGAAAAGCCATTACAGCTAATGTCACTCTTAGCAGTTGTTAAAGTAAAAGGAGCAGATTTCTCAATCGTGAAAGGAATAATACTACTACAAAGATTTGCATCGGTAACGGTTACATCAAAAGTACCCGCAGGTAAATTTGAGAAAGTTTCACCAGAAGCTCCAGAAACAGCAGAACCTGGGATTGTTGCAGTCGGCCAACTATAACTATAAGGTGCAACTCCATCAGCTGCAGTAGCAGTCGCACTTCCTGAGTTCGCAGGTGGGCAATCATCCTTAACAAAAACAAATGTTGCTGTTATCGGGGCTTTGTCTATCAAGGTTTCGCTGGCAGTAACTTCACAGCCATAAAAATCGCTAACAGTAACAGTATATGTGCCTGCTATTAAATTGGTAGGGTCTGCTGCTGCTGCGTTTCCATTTCCCCCTACCCATGAATAAGTAAGCGGGTTTGAACCTCCATTCACCTGAACACTAAGTTCTCCGTCTGCCCCATTCGCACAAGTAGGGTCTATCTTAGTAATGCTTGCGCTAAAAGGGAATGTACTTGCATTAGTTACAGAAAAGTTGCTTGATGTAGAACAACCATTTGCATCAGTTACACTAACTGTATAAGCACCAGAGGTTAGGCCTTCGTAAATATTGGGCGAAGCGCCGGGTGTTCCGCTTCCGGAATATACGAATGAGTAAGGCGTTACTCCTCCAAGCGGAGTGACGTTAGCACTTCCATCAACCCCAGGAGCGCAACTTTCAATAGTTGTGCTAATTGAAAGGGAGATTGGGTTAACAGGTGCAATGGTAATGTCAAATGTTTTTACACACGGTGGGATGGCATTGTCAGTTATTGTAACCGACACTGAACCTGCACGTAAATTATTAGCAATTGAATCTGTGCTGCCATTAGACCAACTGTAACTGTAAGGAGCAACACCTCCAAAAGCTTCGATTCTTAAGCTTCCATTGGTGTCACCAAAGCAAGAAGGAATCGTTTGGGCTAAGAGGTTGTAATCTATATTTACGCCCGATTCAAGCCGAACGGAGCCTACCGAGGTACATCCAATGCCATCTGTAGTAGTAACAAAGTAATCATCTGCTACAAGATTAAATGCAGAGTCTGAAGTCGACCCAAACGTAACATTTGGACTCCATGCAAATGAGTACGGTTCAACTCCTGCTATTCCGGCGACTTTTGCCCAACCATCTCCTCCTGGAGTGCATGTTTCATCTTCACTTCTAGGAATAATTGTTTGTAAACTAGATTGTCGGCCAACTATTACATTAGTCGAAACGTTACAATTTGTTCCATCAGTAACGGTTAAGCCGTATGCTCCTGCTCCAAGCCCTGTTGGATTTGGTCCAGAAAGTGCAGCGGAACTCCACGCATAGCTAACTGCGGGAATGGTATCGGACAAATGGACGAGTATACTTCCGTCATCTGCCCCTGGACATGTCTCATCAATCACAGTAGTTGAATCAATTGTAAAAGGTGCTTCGATGTCAATTCTATAATTAAAAACAAACGAACAAAATTTTCTATCTTGAACTGTAACACTGTAATTTCCACTGGTTAGATTACTAACATTATTAGAAGAGGTAAAGCCGTTACCATCTCCCCAATTATATCTATATGGCGTATTTCCGCCGCTAGCAAAAGCTAAAGCAGTACCATCGCCTCCAGGCGCGCAACTTTCATTTGTTGTATTTACTGAGTCAATTACTAATTCGTCAGGTTCTTCCACATCTACTGTTCCTGTAGCGACACACCCGTTAGCATCAGTCACATTAAGGGAGTATGTTCCTGCTAATAATCCTGTTGGTGTTGCTCCTCCAGATATACTTGGGAACCATGTATAAGTTGTTACCCCCGCAGCTTGACCCACAGTGGTTACTCTTATCGCACCGTTAGTAAAGTTTTTGCAGCTTGCACTGTCTGTGTCGAATGTAATGGTAAACGGGGCAACATTACCAATTGTAAAGTCAATTGTGTTCGTGCATAGGTTGGCGTCGGTTACGGTTAACTGATAAGTCGCATTCCCCAACAAGCCATTTACCGCCTGTCCTGAAATATTTCCAGGCCAATTGAAACTATAAGGAGCTGTGCCACCGGATATGGTAGTTGGGTCTACTGAAGCGCTTCCTTTGGACTGTAAACAGGTGTCTTCGTTTGCAATAATCGTAACGCTAAAAGGGTTCGGTTCTGTTAAAGGGGCAAAGTTGAAAACAGAATCACATCCACTTGCATCTGATATGGTAACAGAGTAATTTCCTGCAGTTAAATTATCGAGGAAAGCGTCAGTAACAATAGTTCCCACGTTAGTTGACCATTCAAAAGAATAAGGAGGTAAACCTCCACTTAAATTTTCAATCCCTACATAACCTTTCCCAGCTCCAATACATGAATCGTTTCTTATGGAATCTATAAAGGTAAAATTAGATGCTGTTTGAGATATTGTGAAGTTTATCGTGGTATCGCAACCAAGAAGATCAAATACTCTCACAGAGTAATTTCCAGCCGTCAAATTAAATACGGAGTCTGTGCCTCCGCCATTGGCTGCGCCTGGGTCAGGAGTCCAAGTAAAAGATAGTCCTCCTGCATTTCCGCCAGTTATATTTCTAACAGCAGCGCGTCCTAAAACGGTTACGCCACAATCGATGTCGTATTTATTCAATTCGGCTTTTAGAGTATCGGGTTCGTTTACTACAACATCCAAACTATCTGTACACGGGCCGTTAATGACTAAAATTCTGTACGTTCCCCCTGCAAGACTTGTAACGGAATTGGTGTTTGTTGCAATTTGATTTGTTCTATCAGGGAGCAAATACCACTGGAGTCCTAAAACGCCAATTCCGCCACTTGCAATTACATTGATAGATCCGTCTTGGGAACCGGCACAAGTTACATCTTGAACAGGGTTTGCCGGGTCCAACACTAATGAGATCGGAGTTCCAGGGTTAATAATAGTAGAATCTATTGCGGAGCAACCATTTGCGTCTGTTACCGATACTCGATAAGTTCCTGTCGTTAATCCTGAAATATTGTCAACATTTCCAAACGACGTTCCAATCCAATTGAAGGAATATCCGGGGGTCCCCCCTAATACATTGACTCTTGCAGTACCATCACTTGAACCTGCGCAGCTTACATCAGTTGTATCGAATGATAATGAAAGGCTACTTCCAGGTTGGTTCAAGTCAAATGTATCACGTGCAGTACAACCATTTACATCTTGAATAAGTGCAATATATCGACCTGATGTTAGATTGAATATTGAGTCTCCGCTTGCCGTAAATGCAGTGGGAGGGGAAGTCCATGTAATGTTGTACGTTGGTCCTGGGAAGGGTGTTCCTCCGGTTGGGGTTAACCGAATGAAACCATCGTTGCCGCCAAAGCAACTTACATTTTGAACGTTGGAATCACTGGTCACAAATACGTTTGGAGCAGTTAAGGTAATATCTACTGTCGTTGTGCATAGACTATCATCCGTAATTGTTACTGTATAAAGCTGGTTTGCTTCTAAACCAGTTGCTGTTGGTGTTGTTTGTATTGGAATTGTTGACCAAGAGAAGGAATAACTAGAAGCTGGCAATAAGCTACCACCAGTTGCAGTAACAGTTGCAGAGCCGTCTGTTCCTCCGAGGCAGCTTGGGTTTGTTAAAGATGTAATGGAACCTTTTAATGAGTCTGGTTGAGTAATAATTACTTGAATGTCATCATTACAACCTGCACCATCTGTTACTGTTACTCTAAAAGTGTCTGCTGGTAGTCCCGTTTGAGTAGCATTTGTTCCAATAATGGTACCTAAGTTTCCAGTGTTCTCCCAAACAAAAGTATATGGAAGGCTTCCTCCAGTTACTCCAATAGTTGCTTCGCCATTGGTGTTGCCTGCGCAATCAATGTTTCGTTGGTTTGTAATAGAAAGGTTAATTGTAGTTGGCTGTCCTACTTGAACAGAATCTACTTTTTGACAACCATTTTTATCCGTTACAGTAACAACGTAAAAAGCTGGGGCACTTGCCAATAAGTTAGTTGCGGTTGCAGTTGTTTGGTTACCTGCATTAGCATCCCATAGGTAAGAATAGTTTAACGTACCGCCACTAGCTGACACTGTCGCACTTCCATCATTAAATCCTGAGCAAGATGCTGAATCGCTTGTCATTACAGTAGTTAATGTAGCTGGTTCAAAAATAGTGACTGGTAGAGAAGTCGCAACACATCCATTCGAGTCTGTAACTTGCACTGTATAAGTTCCAGGAGAAAGCCCAGTAGCTACAGATCCGTTTTGAACAGGTAGAGTACTCCAAGTATAAACATAACCGGCACCTACTGTTCCACCTGTTGCTAAAGCGGTTGCAGTACCATCATTTGCTCCCGTGCAACTTACGGAGTCTGTATCAATTACAGTTACACTGAGCACGGTAGGTTGAGTAATAAGCTGTATAACTGAATCCTTACAACCATTTGCATCAGTGGCAACTATTTTGTAAGGAGTAGCAGACGCTATTAAGTCTATTCTATCTTGAGCTGTTGTTGGATCATCGCTCCAACTGTATGCCGGAAATCCTGCTCCAGCTGTTCCACCTGAATCACTAACGAAAATTGCACCGTTATTTTCTCCAAAACATTTTACAAACCTCACACTATCCAAGAATAAATCGAAGGTTGTTGGTTCAGTTAAAGTGATTGAATCTAAAGTAGTACAACCTTTATTATCTGTGACATTTAAAAAGTATTGCACGCCAGCATCTAGATTGATTGCATTAGCAGTTGCCCCGGTTCCTGCTTGAACAGGCGTCGTTGACCATGACCAAGTATATGGAGTATTTCCATCGGAAATCGCTGCAGAAACAGAGCCTGAACCATCTCCGTTACAGTTTAAATTAGTCCCAACTAATATTGTGCTAATTGGATTTGGTTCTTCTATGGTCACTGAATCTAAAATTTGACAACCGTTTCCATCTGCAGCAGCAACGAAATATTTACCAATTGGCAAGCCTACTATAATACTATCGTTTGTTCCAATAGGAGTTCCAGATGAATTTGTCCAATTCCAAGTGTATGGACCTACGGTTAATGGAGCTCTGGGAGTTGCGGTTGCTCCACCTGTTGACTCTCCGTTGCAATTAACTGAATCTGGTACAATATCTAGTAAAAATGGATTCGAAGGTTCAGTTACATTTATTGAGCTTATTCCTGTACAACCATCACTATCAGTTATTGTTACAGAGACCAGTCCCGCTGAAACGCCATTTAAAATAGGACTAGCTCCATTTTGTGAACCAAAATTATAGTTTGTGTACACTCCAGACCCTCCCGAAGGAGATGCCACTACTTGTCCATTATTTCCACCAAAGCAATTAGGTGGAGTGAATGTTAAGTTTCCTACAATCGGAAGAGGATCAACTAAGGTTGTATCTATTGTTACCGAGCACCCTTTAATATCGGTTATTACTAAAACATAATTGCCTGCAGTTAAACCTGTTCTATTAACAGTAGCAAATGGAACACCATTCCAAGAAAATGTTTCTGTACCGTTTCCTCCACTAAAAGTAACGTCAATTGTTCCATCACTAGATCCAACGCAAGACGGATTTGTAATTCCTGTAAATTGAGCAGTTAAAGGCTGGGGTTCATTTATAATAATAGAGTCTACCCTTACACACCCTAAGAAATCAGTAACAGTTACAATTACTTTTCGTCCGCTCAAACTAGGAACGGTTACAACTGAAGTGCTTCCTGTTGTTCCTGCAGGGTCGTTAGCAACCCAGGTATAAGGAGCAACCCCACCAGTAATAGTTCCGTTTACTTGACCGTTTCCATTACCATTGCAATCTACGTCAACCGAGTCAAGTTGTAAGTTTAGTCTATCTCTTTGTTCTATAGGAAAATTTACAGGCAAGACACAACCATTTGCATCTGTAATGGTTACGGTGTAAGTTCCGGCGCTAAGTCCACCTTGAGTGCTAGAGGTGCTTCCTGGGTTTGTAGGCCAATCGAAAGTAAATGGAGCTGTTCCTCCGGTAACGGTTGCAACTGCAGTCCCTGCTGAAGTGCCAAAACAGTCAATAGTGTCAGGAGCAATCGTGGCTCCTAAGGTTACAGGCTCTGTAATTGAGAAAGACTCTACTTGAGTACACCCCGAATTATCAGTAACAGTTACGGAGTAATTAGTGCCTGCTAAAGATCCAGCTAACCCTGCTTCTACAAAACGGCCCGGTGTTATATTGACACCTGATGAACTCCATTCAACAGTAGGGAAAACACCAGTTCCACCTGCAGGAGCAACTGTGGCAATAGCTGTTTCTCCATTGCAATCTACTGAATCGATGGTCAAATTAACTTGAATTTGAGTTGGACCTCCTACATTAAAGGTGTTGTCAACCGTACATCCGTTTGCATCCGTTACAGTTACGGTGTATGGTTGTGTAGATAACGAGTTTATAGTTTGAGTTGTATTTCCTCCCGGGCTCCAGCTAAACAGGTAACTTGGCGGCCCTCCAACTAGTGGGGTGCCTCCTCCTGGCAATGCAGTAATAGATCCATCTGCTGCTCCGAAGCATGACTCAGGAGTAATAAACCCATTAACGAATAAAACATTCTTTGCTGCCACTATAAAAGGTTGAGTAAATGCATTATTTCCAGGGTTGGGGTCAGATAAATCAATACCTGTAACTGCAAAACTTCCTCCGCCAATATTAAATGCCGTATCACCTGTCTGTGTTGGTGCAGGGGCTACATTCCAAGTAAAAATATATGGTCCTGTACTACCTGGGGTGGTTGTAATGCTTGCAACCCAAGCTTTACCATCGGGAAGTCCCGGACAACTTTGTATTTGGGAGTCAACAGTAATAGAGAGAATAGCTGAATTTACCTCGCTCGTCACGAACATGGTTAAAACAATTAAAAAAAGCTTAAAGAACTTTTTCATATTAATGAGGTATTTGTAGAGCCAACAGGCTGATTGTGTTAAGTATTCTTAATTTTTTGCAACTATCAAATGTAATCAATTTCGATAATGTTTAGTTAAAGACGTTTTTAACATCGTTAAGGTTGTGTATTTTATTGATAGGAGGCACTTTATTTTTGATATTATCTTTATTGAGGTAGTATTTATTTACCTGAATAACAATATTATGAGCGTGGGTAACTACCTCAACATCACTGTTGGGGAATGTTATTGCTATATTCACCTCTAATTTCGTTTTCAACTAATTAGGATTAAATTTCCACATCAATTAAGCTGGTTAATCCTGAAACCTTTTACAGTTGTTTTAAATTCGACTCCATTTTATGTGTTATCTGTAAAATTTTATTTACACAGGTCTGTGCAGCAATGGTTTGATAATTATGTTTAGTTAAGATATGTCTTCACTACTTCCAAAGGTTAATTTATTGAAGAGCCATTTGTGATTGATTGATCTGGCTGCATCAAACTTAATTTTCCGTCTTCATTTTCCGCCATCAATATCATTCCTTGAGATTCTACTCCCATCATTTTTCTTGGAGGTAAATTGGCAATTACCTGTACCTGTTTGCCTACCATCTCTTCGGCAGAATAGTGCTTCGCAATTCCCGATAAAATGGTTCGCCTTTCACTCCCTAGGTCTACCAAGAATTGCAACAATTTGTTACTCTTTGGGACCGCTTCAGCTTTCAAAATTGTGCCCACACGTAGGTCTATTTTTAAGAAGTCATCATAAACAATATCTTCTTTAAATGCCGGTAAAGTCGTTTCCATTGCAGGTGGTTTTGTTTTACTGTTTAATTTCTCTTTTTGCTTGACAATAATGTCGTCTTCTATTTTTTGGAACAAGTGTTCCACTTTGCCAAGTTGTTGGTCTGCTGCGACGATTTGGGTGCTCCCAAGATCATTCCAGTTCAAACTTCCTAAGCCTAAAATAGCAGTGAGTTTAGCTGAACTGTCGGGTAAAAATGGAGCTAAAGCAATGGCGCAATTAGCAGCAATTTGCAAACTTAAATGAAGTATATTTTTGACTTCTTCCGGATCTGTTTTAATTAGTTTCCAAGGCTCTGTTTCGGCTAAAAATTTGTTCCCCAAGCGTGCGATATTAATGGCTTCATTTTGTGCATCTCTGAACTGCATTTTAGTTAACTTTTCATTAATTGTACTTGCAGATTTTTTTAATTGTTGTGCAATTTCAGGGTAGTTATTTTGAGACAGTTCGGGGATCGTTCCTTCATAGTACTTGTTGACTAGGACGGTAGCTCGGTTGACAAAATTTCCATAAATGGCAACCAATTCACTGTTGTTTCTTGCTTGAAAATCATCCCAGGTGAACTCACTATCTTTTGTTTCGGGTGCAATGGAGCACAATACGTAGCGCAACACGTCTTGTTTGCCCGGAAACTCTTCGTTGAATTCATGTAACCAAACTGCCCAGTCTCTCGAAGTAGAGATTTTATCACCTTCTAAGTTTAGAAACTCATTGGCAGGTACATTAACCGGAAGATTATACCCTTCATGCGTTTTTAGCAGAATTGGGAAAATGATACAATGAAAAACAATGTTGTCTTTCCCAATGAAGTGCACAAGGTTTGTTTCTTCATTTTGCCAATACTCTTTCCAATCTTTGTTGTTTTGAGCAGCCCATTCTTTTGTTGCAGAAATGTACCCAATAGGAGCATCTAACCAAACATAAAGCACCTTCCCCTCGCCATCTGTTGTTGGAACTTTTACGCCCCAATCTAGATCTCTAGTCATGGCTCTGGAATGCAAACCACCATCAATCCAAGATTTACACTGGCCAATAACTTGGTTTCTCCATTCTTTAGGATTGTGATGAGGTTTCCCATCTAAAGTTCCATTTTCTATCCATTCTTTTAGCCACCTTTCGTGATGCTCCATGGGCAGGTACCAATGTGAGGTTTCTTTCAAAACAGGCGTTTTACCACTTAAGGTAGAAACAGGGTTTATCAAGTCTGTAGGGTTTAAGCTGGAGCCACAATTTTCACATTGATCACCGTATGCTCTTTCGCTACTACATTTCGGGCAAGTCCCGGTTACGTAACGATCTGCTAAAAACTGATTGTACTCGTCGTCATAGAACTGCTCTCTAGTTTCTTTGGTGAAGGCCCTTTTTTTATCAAGCTCTAAAAAGAATTCTTGTGCTGTTTTGTGATGCAGTTCAGAAGAAGTTCGGTGAAAAATATCAAAGTCGATTCCAAAGTCTGAAAATGCTTTGGCATTTAATTGATGGTACTTATCCACAATGGCTTGTGGCGTTGTTCCTTCTTTTTTGGCTCGCAAGGTAATGGCAGCTCCATGTTCATCAGAACCACAGATAAAAGCAACGTCTTCACCTTTCATTCGTAAAAAGCGAGCGTAGATGTCAGCTGGTAAATATGCCCCAGCTAAGTGGCCAATGTGAATCGGTCCGTTTGCATAGGGCAAAGCTGCCGTTATCAGGTGTTTTTTCGCCACTTTGTTCTCCATTTCTCTGCTTGTTTAAGCAAATATAAGCAGTTAACGCAGCGTGTTTTATTTAATTTCTATTGTCTTTCAAGGATGAAAAGTTAATAAGATAACCCTTCTTTTTTAGCCTTCTTTTAATCCAAACATTCAGAAATAGAGAGCATAAGATGAGACTTGTGCCAACATAAAACCCCTCTGACATTTTTTCAGACTCTCCAAAAATGAGTAAAGCCAGTAAAATACCATAAACAGGCTCTAGGTTAATACTTAAGGAAACGGTAAAGGGTGTTAGCTCTTCCATGACTTTTACACTTGCAACAAAAGCAAATGCCGTGCAAACGATTGCCAATGTTAGCATCCAAATCCAATCTGAAGCAGAGAGTTGAAAGCTGGGAAGGGCATCAGGTGAAAAAAGTAAGAAATAGATACTGATGGCAATAACTCCGCCGCCTAGTTCATACAATGAAATTCTTGTGGAATCGTATTTTTTTATCAGTTGGCCGTTCATTACAGTAAAGATAGAGGCTAGAAAGGCAGCAATTACACCCAACCATATTCCAATAGAGTTTTCTGTTTCAAATTGAAAAATAAAGTACAATCCTAAAATTACGATGCTGCCCAATAGAAGTTCATAGAAGTGTAGCTTTCGTTTGAAAAAAACCGGCTCCAGAAGTGCGGTGAACAATGAACCTGTGGCCGTTGCTGCTAAGGCAATGGAAACGTTGGATTGTTTAATGGCTTCAAAAAAGAAAATCCAGTGTGCAGCAATAATAAAACCAACACCAATGGTTTTTAACAGTCCTTCTCGTTTCATTTTAAAGCTCTTTTTCATGAGCAATAAATACAAGGCTAACGAGCAGGTAGCAAAAAACATGCGGTACCAGACTAATTGCTCTGACGGAATGGTAATTAACTTGCCCAATATTGCTGTAAAGCCAAAAATGAGCACCACCAGGTGGAGAAGTAGTAAGTTCTTCATTTAAGAGATGGCGTATAAAATGGGTTTGCTGGGGCTAGCGTCATTTTCAAATGGAGCAATTTGAAGGTTTAAGAGGTAGTGCCCGTCTTCAACCTCATTCGGAACATAGATTAACTCAGTAATGGTTCTGTTGAGGTTTGTTTTTTCTGGGTGTTCCCAAAAAGCACGATGCGCTGCAAGCACCCCTCCATCTATTTCTTTATCGACTGAGGGTAAGTCAATTAAAAAATGTTCAATTCCTAACGCGATTAACTCCGTCATGGCTTTGGCTTCAACAAATGCTGGATTGGTATCAGAATATTGTTTGCTCAACTTATCTGTTGAGTTTGGCAAAGTTCGTATAACAATGGCTTGAGTGTTTTTATGTTGAAGAACCGATTCAATTTGTTTCCAGGTAATTATCTCATCTCCATTTTCTTGTTTTTCCGGAGTAATAGATATTAACTCGGCAGGGAAAAAAAATTGTTTTAACGTTTTGTTGATGGAGTATACCTCTTTTGAGATATGACCAACGCATTCTGTATGCGTACCATGGCCATGTGGATTAAAGGAAATGTTCCGAAAATTTACACTACCGCCTTCTTTTACTGCGCCAGTGAAATGTTCGGTTCGAACAGGCTCAATAGTGGGTGGCTCAACATACCAAGCACTCGGGTTATCTTTCCCTACGTGCAAAGGCATTGAAATGTCAAGAGGTTTAGAAAAATCTACTTGAACTTCAGTTGATCCTAAAATTACGTTTGACTTCGTTTTCATGAAGTCAAACGTAAAATAAAAAATGATAGGATACTAGCTTTATTCCATTCTCACAGTAATTGGTATGTGAACAAGTAAAGAAACTGCTCTACCTTGCTGCATGGCAGGGTTTAGTCGAGGCAGTTGTTCAATTGCTTTTTTAGCAGCTTTGGCTACATGCTTGTTTTGAGTCTGGACAGTTTCTATGTTGGTAACATTTCCTTCCTTATCAATAACAAAACTCATTAATACAGATTGATTGCCACCAATATATTTCATTTGCTCTGTAACTTGAAATAACCTTGCCACTTTGTTTTTAATACTGAGTTGACTGCATGTTTGAAGTTCGACGCCTCTTAGTTCTTTGCATTCGTCATAATGTGCAAATATTTCTACAGCGGTATGAACTCTATCAGCCTCTGTTTCCGTGTAGTTATTGTCGGGACCATAATCGATAATGGTATTAATTTCTGGAGCGGCAGGCTGCTCGTTTGGAGTAGGCTCGTCAACTGGTTCGTCTATTATTTCAGGGGTAAGCGTTTTTACAACCTCTATCTCAGTTGATGGGGGTTTCGGTTTCAGCTCCTGAATTTTTTCTTTTTGTAGTTTAATGGGAGGCAGAATCTCACCATCGTAAACATAAGTAGTATCAATGTCTGGCTCGGGAGTGTATGGGGTTGTTCTCACTGTGGTCCATTCAAAAGCAGTAAGAGATAATGCCAATGCAATGATTAATCCGGTTAAGAATCGCTGAGCGAAAGGAAACCGTTGTTCTCTTTTGTGATTCGGATTTTTCATAGTTACAAAGTTTAATGGGTTTATGACAAGAGAACGGAGCAAGTTGTCTAGAAATTGCGGCCGCACATGAACTTTGCGTTAAGGTTTGGTTAAATAACGGGGACAATTGAAAACAAAATGGACAAGCGTTCTCACATCAAAAAGTCAGAAGTTGTCTTAAATAAAGAGTCTTTAATTTAGAAATTGATAAAAAGTAATGTATTTACAATGAAGGGAAAAATCCAGAGCGCAGCCAAAGCATCAGTCTTGTTTACTCTCCTCAGTTTGGTTTCATTTAGCACTAGTGCTCAATGGACTCAATTAGGACAAGATATAGATGGTGAATTGGCAGGTGACCAATCGGGTTTTTGGATTGAGATGAATGCTACTGGAAATCGAGTTGGTATTGGAGCCCCTAAAAATAATGGAAATGGAAGCAATTCGGGGCATGTCCGAGTATATGAAAGGACAGGAACCTCTTGGACCCAACTTGGAGCCGATATTGATGGAGAGACTACATTTGACCAGTCAGGGACGGCTCTTAGTATAAATGCAGCCGGAGACCGCGTAGCAATTGGATCTCGGCTCAATAGTGGAAATGGATCAAACGCAGGGCATGTAAGGGTTTTTCAATGGAATGGCACTATTTGGAGTCAATTAGGTCAGGATATAGACGGCGGAACAGCAGGAGATGAATCGGGATCATCAATTAGCTTGAATGATTTGGGAAACAGGGTAGCTATTGGTGCAGAAGGTAACGATGGTAACGGAATAAATTCAGGACATGTTCGTGTTTACGAATGGAATGGAATAGCTTGGAGTCAACTTGGTGCTGACATCGATGGTGACTCATTGAATGATAATTCTGGGTTTTCGGTTAGCTTTAACTCGCTCGGAAATCGATTAGCAATTGGAGCTCCGCTCAACGACAGAAATGGACGAGATGCCGGGCAAGTGCGTATTTTTGAATGGAGCGGTACTTCTTGGGCTCAGCTGGGCACTGACATATACGGTGAGGCCGTAGGAGACAGATCTGGTTATGCGGTTAGTATGAATTCAGCCGGAAGTCAACTTGTGATAGGCGCACCTTTTAATAATGGAAATGGAGGAAGTTCCGGACATGCTCGAGTTTATAATTGGAACGGAACTTCTTGGATTCAAAAGGGCATGGATATAGACGGAGAGGCATTTGATGATAATTCTGGCATTTCAGTTAATATGAATGACTCTGAAGATCGAATCGTTGTTGGAGCTCAACTCAACAATGGAAATGGATTTAGATCGGGACATGTTCGATTATACGAATGGAGCGGAACAGCTTGGTTCCAAATTGGAATCGATTTAGATGGAGAAGCAGCGAACGATTGGTCAGGAAACTCTGTAAGTATAAATGCAGTTGGAGATCAAGTAGCAGTGGGAGCATGGTTAAATAATGGAAATGGCAATGATGCAGGGCATGTTCGGGCATACCAAAACATTTTAGCTACTAATGTTGATGAAGTTGAAAATGAGGATCAAGTTTCAATTTACCCAAACCCTGCAAGAGAAAATCTAATTTTAGAAACTCAGAACAGCATTGGAGAAGTTGTTCAAATCACATCCATCACAGGTGCATTAATTTTGGAATTTATCATTACTAAGGAAAAAGAAAAAATAGATGTTAGCGGCTTTCAAAATGGCATTTACTTTTTGAGAGTTGGAGAACGAGCGCAGAAAATTGTAGTTTCCAGATAATTTAGATTGCTCGGTTTTTTGCAAGTTTCATGTTAAGCTCACTTTAAGATTTAAAGCTAAATACGTCGCAATTGTTGTAAGCTCACAAACCATCCTTAAATTTGTGAAAATCAATAAGAAGTTAAACCTTAACTTCTGTCACATTAATTTCGGATTTCTACATGCCAAAAAATAAAAATTCAAAACCTAATTCTTTGCAAGAAAAGGTATTAAGTACGTTTCGTACAAACCCTACCCTAGCAATGAATTACAAACAAGTATCACGACAATTAAACATTACCCAAACCTCTAAAAAGAAGATTATTGCAAAAGTGTTGTTTGAATTAGAGGCGAAAGAAGCATTGGTAGAAGAAAAGCCGGGGAAATTTAAATTGATCAATCATGAATCAAACCTGAACAAATTAGTTGGAAAGGTAGACATGACAACGAGCGGATCTGGTTACGTTGAGGTAGAAGGCTTGCCAAATGACATTTACATTGGAGAAAAAGACTTAGGAATAGCCTTGCATGGTGACTTGGTTGAGGTGGCTATTTTAAGAGTTAAGCGAAACGGAAAGCCAATAGGCAAAGTCATTGAGGTTCTAGAGAGAGCAAAAACAGAGTTTGTAGGAACACTTCAAAAATCAGCAAAATTTGCATTTTTAGTACCTGACAGCAAGCGAATGACGGTCGATCTTTTTATACCATTAGATAAATTAAATGGAGCAAAAGATGGAGAAAAAGTAATTGCAAAACTAACTCATTGGCCAAGCGATACCGATAGTCCATTTGGAGAAATAATTCAAGTTTTAGGAAAACCAGGAGAAAACGAGACCGAAATGCACTCTATTTTGGCGGAATATGGTTTGCCAATTAAGTTTCCTGATGGAATAGAGGCGGCGGCTGAAAATCTGGATGTTAGCATTAAGGAGTCAGAAATAAAAAAACGAAAAGACCTACGAAAAGTTACGACGTTCACCATTGACCCTTCAGATGCAAAGGATTTTGACGACGCACTTTCGTTGCAAAAATTGAAGAATGGAAATTGGGAAATTGGAGTGCACATAGCTGATGTAAGTCATTACTTACGAGAAGAAAGCGCCCTAGATAAAGAAGCTTATGAGCGAGCTACTTCTGTTTACTTAGTAGACCGAGTGGTTCCGATGTTACCTGAAGTGCTGTCTAATTTTGCATGTTCATTGAGACCAAATGAAGATAAATATTGTTTTTCAGCCATATTCGAAATGAGTGAGGATACTAAGATTCACAAACAGTGGTTTGGAAGAACGGTAATTCACTCTGATAGAAGATTCGCTTATGAAGAAGCGCAACAAGTAATTGAAACCGGCGAAGGAGATTACAAAGAAGAGATATTGACCTTAGATAGATTAGCCAAGCAATTGCGAAAAGATCGATTCAAGAAAGGATCAATCAACTTTAACACGCTAGAGGTGAAGTTTAAATTAGATGAGAAAGGAGAACCGCTGAGAGTGTTTTTAAAAGAACAGAAAGACGCCAATAAGCTCATTGAAGAGTTCATGTTGCTTGCGAATAAGAAGGTAGCTGAGTTTATAGGGGCACGCGCTGAAGAAACCCAAGTGCAACGCGTTGGAGAAATGAAAACGCCTAAGCCTTTTGTGTACCGAATTCACGATAGTCCCGATCCAGAGAAATTACAAACGTTTGGGGAGTTCATTAAAAAGTTTGGCTACCGAATAGATACCACGTCACCAAGAGGAATTTCAGACACATTAAACCGCTTAATGACAGATGTTCACGGAAAAGCAGAAGATGCACTGATTTCTCAATTGGCAATTAGAACCATGGCCAAGGCAGTATACTCTACTGAGAATGTAGGTCATTATGGGTTAGGATTTAAGTTCTACTCACACTTCACTTCGCCCATTCGTCGCTATCCAGATGTAATGGTTCATCGTTTATTACAATATTACCTTGATGGCGGCAAAGCAGTTGATGCCACTGAATTAGAAGAAAAGTGTAAACACTCATCCGAGCGAGAGAAATTAGCTACAGAAGCTGAGCGAGCGAGTATAAAGTTTATGCAAGTAAAATTTATGCAAGACAAAGAAGGTGAAGTGTTTGGAGGTGTAGTGTCTGGTGTTAGTGAATGGGGAATTTTTGTAGAGTTAGAGGATAACAAATGCGAAGGTATGGTGCGTTTGCGCAGCATGAAAGACGATTTTTATATCTTTAACCCTGACAACTACGCTGTTGAAGGGAAGCGAACTGGTAGGTTATTTAGAATTGGGGATGAAGTAACAGTTAAAGTATTAAAAGCCGACCTTTCAAAAAAGCAGTTGAATTTTGAACTGTTGAGTGACTTTTAAGTTGATATATGAAAAGAGGATTTCTAATTTGTCTTTTTATATTCAGTCTTATTAACGGTTCTTTGGCGCAAGAAATAAATTCAATTCCAAAGCAAATACGGGGTATTGTAATTGGCGGGAACTTTTCAAAGATTTACTATGATGGTAAACGTCGACCATCAGCCTTTGCATTTCCCGCTACAGGAATCAATGCAGCATTTCAATTAAAAAACAAGCTCTTTCTAAGTTCAACGGTGTTATTTTCTAACGCAAGATCTCAAGTAACTCCTTCTGCAGTAGTTCGACAGAATGTCGCTCAAATTCTACTAGGACCCTCTCTATAAATAGACGATGTTAAACTCAATGCAGGCTTTAGTTTTGAATATAGAACTGCTCCTAGCTTGTACTCAATTACCGAAAGTCCTATAAACTTGAAAGGACCTGTTGGAGAGGAGTCTTTTCAAGTCAACTTCATGACAGGGGTTGAGTTTTACGTGAGCCCAATCTTTACATTTTGTATAAACGGAATCATCCCTGCACAAAAAGTTAACACTTCTTCTATCCAGTTTGGTTTAAAGTATCGTTTTCATGCTGCTCGACCCGAAAAGATTCAAAATCATAGGCAACATGTAAAAGCAATGGCTAAAAAGGACATTGTTTTATTGAAAGAAGGGGCCTTGTTGGTTCGTTTAAAAACTTCTGAAAATACAATAGCTGCACTCCGAAAAGCGGGACGAGAAAGGCAAGCGATAAAAGAAGAACAGTGGCAAACAACTCAAAACCAAAAAATAGTAAAAGCGTTCAAGTCATATTTCGATTTTGCTCCAGTTTATTTTTTCTACAGTGACAAATCTAATCAGGTGAGACAAGGAGACTTTAAAGGAATATTTTTAAATGAAAAGCTAGAAGTTGATTTATCGATAGTTTTAGACAAACGAAACATATTCACGGCAGAATACACGGCCATAAAGCAAGATACTTTTATTCAATTGTCACATTACCAACTAGAACAAATTGGGAACTTTCGACACGAATGGGTTCCTTATTATTATGGCCAGCCCAACTTTGGGTTCAGGGCAATCGTGGTTAAAAATCAAAATTTTGAACAGATGGTGGAACCTTTTCCTTACTATGCCCGCACCAATGCTCCCGGAATTCAAAAACATCTCGAACAGCTGCTTTTTGGTTTTCCATTGATTTACTTCCTACTTAATTCCAGTTACGACGCTGCTGTGGAAGCTTTAAATGGGAAACTACATGATTACTACAGGAAGACTCAATAGAAGTCGACTAGTATTTAATCAGTCAAAAAGTCCACCTCAAATTAGCCTCCGTTGATAGGCAAATTCCCGTCAGTTTTAATGTTCCTGTCTGCTCCTTTTTCAACCTTGACAATACGTTTTTTGCGTCGATGCTTTTCGTAATTTTGCCGGCCGAAATTAAAACACAAAAGAACATGCAATTCAATATAAAAGAAATATTTACAGTAGGAATGGTGCTCTTCGCAGTAATTGACATCGTTGGCTCCATTCCAATCATTATTGACCTACGACAAAAAGTGGGACATATTAAGTCTGAAAAAGCCAGCATTGTTGCCATGGTCCTGATGATTGCTTTTTTGTTTCTAGGGGAGTCAATTTTAAACCTCATAGGAATCGATGTTAGTTCTTTTGCCATTGCAGGTTCATTCGTTTTGTTTTTTCTGGCGCTGGAAATGATTTTGGGAATTAATTTGTATCGAGACGACATCCCTGAAACTGCTTCCATTGTTCCAATTGCCTTTCCATTAATTGCTGGTGCAGGCACCATGACTTCATTACTTTCTTTGAGAGCAGAGTATGCAGTACAAAATATTATTGTAGCCATAATCATCAACATCGTGGTGGTGTATGCCGTGTTGAAACTTTCCACAAAAATTGAAAAGATATTGGGCTCTGGAGGCATTGCTATACTTCGCAAAGTTTTCGGAATCATACTCCTAGCGATAGCCATTAAGCTATTTAGAACAAACGTAGGGTTCTAAATTACTGAACCTGATATACGAAGGAAAACTCGTTTTTAATATCCCGTTTAAAGCTGATTTGGAACTTTTCCTTTAATACCTTTGTTCATCTAAAAAGAATCGAACTGTGGCAAACTTATTCAAGAATAAAGCGGATCAAGAAGTAAAAATTGGAAAGCCAGACTGGTTAAAAACTAAAATTTCTTCAGGTAAGGAATACCGTGAAACAAAGCAGGTTGTTAAAGACCACAAGTTGAACACCATCTGTGAATCAGGGAAATGCCCAAATCAAGCGGAGTGTTGGAGTGCAGGAACTGCAACTTTTATGATATTGGGAAACACTTGCACTAGGTCTTGTCAGTTTTGTAATGTGGACACTGGGAAACCGGAAGATGTTGACCCATTCGAGGCTTTGCGAGTGGCCAAGTCTATCAAGTTAATGAACCTCAAGCACGCCGTTATAACCTCCGTAGATCGAGATGATTTGAAAGATGGAGGAGCAGATGCTTGGAAAAGAACGGTTGAACTGATTAGAAAGCATAATCCAGGAATTACAATAGAGACCTTGATTCCTGACTTTAAAGGGGAGTGGGAAAATTTACAGCCAATTATAAATGTTGCTCCGGAAATTGTATCGCACAATATGGAAACAGTTCGAAGAATAACAGCGAAAGTTAGAATTCAAGCAAAATACGACCGAAGTTTAGAGGTATTGAGCCGATTAAAAAAAGGCGGAATCGAAAAAACTAAGTCTGGAATAATGGTAGGACTAGGTGAGTTTAAAGAAGAAGTACTGGCGACCATGGATGACTTGAGAAATGTTGGAGTGAGTATCATGACGATTGGGCAATACATGCAACCGTCGAAAAAACATTTACCGATATCAGAATTTGTTCACCCTGACGTTTTCGCTTTCTACAAAGAAGAAGGGATGAAAAAAGGATTTACGCACGTTGAAAGTGGTCCATTGGTAAGGTCATCTTACCATGCAGAGAAGCACCTTTAAGGGTTTTCTCTTTTGTACTGATTATACTCTTTTACAAATTTTGGTAATAACTCTATAGCATCTTTAGGCTTCATTGTAATTACTGACTTATATAGCTCGCTGTAATCTGCAATTAGTGGTAAGAATATATCTTGAAGAGTTTTTTTACTTCTTATGCAAGAGTAATAACTTGAGCCTTTTTCTCGAATTAAATATTCCTCAAGAAATATCGCGTAGTACGTTCTTTCGCTACTGCCGGTTGGTCCGCCTCCGGTTTGTTGGGCTCTTCGTTTGTGCAGATATAAATGAATGGCTCCTGTATCCAAAACTTTTGCGAAATCTGAATTGTACTTAATTAGCGGTGTTACAAGAAAGTTGGTCACCAATGCAAAACTATCAGGAGCTATAATAAAACTAGACATGTCTTTTTTATTGAGCCTTTCAACTTTATTATTTCCAACGTAAAACTTAATTTTTGTGCCGATTCCTGATGGCCTGGTATAATTAACTTCAATCAGCCCAGTGTGTTTCTTTCCTTTTAAATCCCAATAATAACCTTCAAAACGCGGCACTTCCTTTTTTTCAAATACCTGAGCATGGCATAAAAGAGGAAAACACAAAAGGAGACTGAGAACGATTTTAATTTAGCAAAAGTGTTTTTCAAATTGAGCTATCAACTTTTTTTGCACCTCAAAAAAGTCCAACTTTTTCCCCAGTTCCTTTTCTAAGGAGGTAACCGACTTGTCGTCTAAGCCACAAGGCACAATGTGATCAAAGTAACTGAGGTCTGTGTTGATGTTGAAAGCCAAGCCGTGCATGCTTATGCCGCGACTCACTTTTAACCCAACGGCACAAATTTTTCTTGCTTTTTTATTTCCTGCGTCTAGCCAAACACCGCTAGCGTCTTCAATTCGTTCTCCTTTTAATCCATATTCCGCAATACATTCTATAACACATTGTTCTAATTTTGCGACATATTCTCGAACACTAATACCGAAGTTTTCAATATCGAATATTGGATAAACTACCAATTGTCCTGGACCATGAAAAGTAATGTCACCTCCTCTTTTTGTTTGATAAAACTCTGCGCCCGTTTCCTCTATAGGAACTTTAAGATTGCAAATATCTCCTGACTTTCCCAAGGTATATACTGGTGTATGCTGCAGTAGAATTAAGGTATTTTCAGTTTCTTCACTGTTCGCTTTTTTTTCGAGTTGGGCGTTAAAGAAATTCTCTTGAAACGTTAAAGCATCAAGATAGTTGGTTGGTTCAAGAGTAATTATGGTATAACTCATGCGGTAAATTTAAACATAAAGGTCTTACATCTAAACTTCTGTGTACTTTCGTTTCACAAAAGATTCTACCTTTTTATAAAATGAAAAAGAAAAAGTTTTACGTCGTCTGGAAGGGTAAAAAAAACGGGGTTTTCACTTCTTGGGATGAGTGTAAAAAAAGTATTGATGGGTTTAAAGGCGCTGAGCATAAATCTTTTCCCGATTTAACTTCAGCTACCAAAGCTGCAAAAGAAACGTACGCTAAACACAAAGGGGTAGCGCAAGCTAAAGTGGCTATTTCTGCAGAGAAGCGAGCGTTAATTGGAGAGCCTGATTTGAACACGATTGCAGTTGATGCGGCGTGTAGTGGTAACCCCGGAATTATGGAATACCAAGGCGTCGAAACACAGTCAAAAAAAGTAATTTTTAAAAAGGGACCTTTTAAAAACTCTACCAATAACATAGGTGAATTTCTAGCTTTGGTGCATGCGTTGGCCTTATTAAAAAAGCAGAACAAGTCAACCCCTATTTATTCTGATAGTAAAATTGCAATTGGTTGGGTGCAGCGAAAAAGGGTGAATACCAAGTTAGTTCGAGATGCTTCAAATGAAGACTCTTTCGAATTAATCGACCGAGCACTAAAATGGTTGCATACAAATGATTACCAGAACAAAATCATAAAATGGGAAACCAAAGTGTGGGGTGAAATCCCTGCAGACTTTGGAAGAAAGTAGAGCCTACTCTAAGGCTCCATCAATCATTTTCTTCATGTTGCCATTGGTTTCTGCCTCTTGAAGCTCTTTTAAAGCATCAACAATTTTCAAATTCATTGCTTTTGTTTGAGAAAGCGTTTTATTTAACTTCTCTTTAGCAGCGTTATCCTCCGTTTTCGCTAGTCCTGCATTTAACTGTTCTATTGCGTTTGTGTTTTTAGCTTTCATTTTAATCAATGAATTTAAACCAGCCATTCGCACAAACCAGATACCTGTTCCCTTGCTATTTTCAACTAACGTTGGAAGCGCTTTTTCAACTACCGTAAAGTCTTGTTTATCTAAAAACTCCCCGTAACTATTCATTAAGCCATATTTCCCAAAACCACTAGCGTTCTTAATCGACTCTTCAAAAAATGCCTGTTTTTCAGGATTTCCATCAGCGGCATAAATGGATGCAACTGTAGCTAGAATTCCGGCATTTTCTTCTTTTTCTAATTGCTCAGCCAATTCGAGACCTTTTGTAGCATCTTTTTTGTGAACAGCATCAAGGGTGGCAGAAATAACATAATATGACAAATCCTTTTTTCTACCATCCAAGAAATCCATATCAACTTCTTCAATAAAGTATTTAGAAATCGCCGTGACCGCCGCTGCTCTATTCGCTGATTTTTCATCAGACGCTGCAATTTCCTTCAGTGCTTCTAACGTTCTTTCAGGTCGCTCGTTTGCTAATTTTTTAACTGCTTGGATGGCAGATTTTCGAATGTACCAGAAGTCATCTTTTAACGCTTTTTCAATTAAGTCTAATGAAGCAGAATCCTTTTGATTTTTAATTAATCGAATCGCTTCCTTTTTATCTAAAAAGTGATTGGCATTATTGTATAGTACAATGGCTTCGCTTTTTTCAAAATTTTGATCAACTGTACCCAAAAGCACTTTATCTAAATCAAAATTTATCAAGAGCGGTGGTTCATTCAAGGTAAACTCAAACTCTTCCATTCTTTTGGTGATTCTGATTTCTTTTTCACGAACTATACCATTCGGCTGAAGAACGTAAAGTGTTGTTGGAATTTCAAAAACCTCAGGAACATCCGGGCCATCTTGTGTTTGTTGAATGGTAACTGCTAATTTACCATCAGCAAAATTTTTCTCTACTTCAATAATCGGGTGACCTGCACTTAAAAACCACTGGTTAAAAAACCAGTTTAGGTCCTCGCCGGTTACCTCCTCAAATGCCAGTCTTAAATTATGAATTTCAACTGTCTGAAATTCATTGTCTTTTAAGTAGAGATTTAGTCCAGCAAAAAACGCATCATCACCAATGTAGTTGCGCAGCATGTGTAAAACTCTTCCTCCTTTTTGGTAAGAATGGGCGTCAAACATTTCCATTCTATTGTCATAATTGAAGCGAATAAGGGTTTCTTTGTTAATTCTAGATTGGCCTAAATAGACACTTAAATCTTGATCAATGTGCAAGTCAGCTTGGTCTTTCCCATATTTATGCTCGTTCCATAAATACTCACCGTATGTTGCAAATGATTCATTTAAAGGTAGGTTTGACCACGACTCACAGGTTACTAAGTCTCCAAACCAGTGGTGAAACATTTCGTGAGCAACAATATCTTCTCCTGCATTGTCAATTAAAAATCGCTTGTTTCCTTGAATAAAATCCCCAAAAATTACAGCTCCTGTATTTTCCATTGCCCCAGAAACGTAATCCCTAACTACTACTTGGTGGTACTTATCCCAAGGGTAATCGTAACCTAGTTTAGTGGAGAAAAACTCTAACATTTCAACCGTGTTTGGGTAAATTTCTTTGGCCACATCGGCATATTTTTTTTCTACATAATAATGAACTGGCTTGCCTCTCCATTCGTCTTTTGCAATTGCAAATTCACCAACTGCCATCATGAAAAGGTAAGGAGCATGCGGTAGGTTCTGCTTCCAATAGTCTGTTCTTGTGCCGTCTTCATTTTCAGTTTGAAACATTAACTCCCCGTTAGCAAGAGTGGCATAATTTGAGTCTACCGTAATGTATATTTCTTGAGTAGTTTTCTCATTAGGTGAATCAATGGTTGGAAACCAGCACGAGCTAGACTCTGTTTCTCCCTGCGTCCAAATCTGTTTTGGCTTGTTTTCAATAGCCCCGTCGTTATTTATAAAGTATAACCCCTTTTCGCTGGTAATGGCAGCGCTGCCGCCTGCTTTCAGCTTGTTAGGCATCGCGGTATAATCAATAAATATTTTATACGTGTCTGATTTTGTGTAGGTTTTACCAAGAGAGATTTTTAAAAACTCATCGTCGTAGACATAGTTTAACGGAGACTTTTTGCCAATTCGATCTACCATTGCTACTTCATGAATTTGAAATCCTTTTGCATCTAGAGTTAAACTATCGGTAGCATAAAAATGTGGTTTAACCATTAAATTTGCTCTTCCATAAAGGTAGGCGCTATCCCAATTAAAACTTACTTCCAATTTGGTATGCAATACATCACTCACCCTAGTTTCTGAAGCTCTGTAAATTTCTCTTGCACTATTTGCTTCTATGTTAACGGTATCAAGTGTAACATATTCTGTAGTCGCAGTAGACGGTTCAATGGATTTACAAGCTTGGAAAACACCTATAAATACGGTGATAGTTAGCGGAATAATTATTTTTCTCATGGTCTTTTAATTTGCGATGCAAAAATGCATTTTTAACTCTGGATTAACAAGTTGAATGTGATGAAGGGTAATTGCATAAAATGTATATTTGTGGCGTTATGAGTGAATTGAAGGTAGAAATAGAGAATGGAAATAGTTTTTCCATAGAGCAATTAACAGGAAGTTCTGCAGAGCTGAATGGATTGTCGATAAATTGGGACCAGATAGAAATTAAGCCTGGAAAATTTCACATTATAAAAGATAGAAAATCGTTTTCAGTAGAAGTGATTGGCGCGGATGCAGCAACAAAAACCTTCGAATTAAAAGTGAACAACAATATTTATAAAACGAAAGTAGAAGATCGCTTCGATTTGTTGTTACAACAATTGGGAATGGATAACCTTGTCGGTAATGTTGCAAAGGAGCTAAAAGCGCCAATGCCAGGGCTAGTTCTTAAAGTTGAAGTGGAAGTAGGGCAAACTGTTAAAGAAGGCGAAGCCTTAGTAGTTTTAGAAGCGATGAAGATGGAGAACGTACTAAAGTCTCCGGCAGATGTTGTAATTAAGTCCATTGGTGTTGCCGAAGGTAATGCGGTAGAAAAGAATGAATTATTAATTGAATTTGAATCTTAAAAACGAATGAACATGAAAAAGGTAAATATTTTAGCAATAGCATTGGGTGTATTTTTAGCTTCTTGCGGAGATACAGCGAAAAAGTCGGAAGAAAAAGAAATGACTCACGATGAAATGCATGAGGCTGGAGTTGATCATGAAGACCACGATCACGATGCTATGGCAGAAGAGGCCGAAGAAGCAGAACCAGTTGCAATTCCAGAAGGTGCAAAAGTATATTTTGCCAACCTAGAAGATGGGCAAACGGTGACTTCACCTGTGAAGATTGAATTTGGTGTAGAAGGAATGGAAGTAGAGCCTGCCGGAGAATTAAACGAGGGAAAAGGTCATCACCACATCATTATAAATGGAGGTCCATTGGCTAGAGGAATAATCGTGCCTGCAGATTCTGCTAACATACACTTTGGAAAAGGTCAAACAGAAACAGAGCTAGAACTGCCTGTTGGAAAGCACATGTTAACCATGCAATTTGCTGACGGTTACCACCAAAGTTACGGGTTACAATTAAGTTCTACTATTACAGTTGTAGTAGAGTAAGCAACAAAAGAGTTAATTTTAAGCCATGCAACATCGACAGATTTGCATGGCTTTTTTATGTCAAAACGTAACAAGATGAAACGATTAATAATTGCACTTTACGCTAGCCTATTTTTTCTGTCTTGTGGAGAGTTTTCACTGAATGAGAAAAAGGAAATAGAAAGCGTTTTGGCTTTAGATGTGGAGCATGCTATCAGAAAAAACGGAATTTCTTTAGTTCCAATTATAAACAAAGTAGCCGAAAAACCAATAAAGCTAAAGACTGAGGTTCAGGAAGGAAATGAATTGACATTGCAATTTGACCTAGACTTAGAGCCTGATGAGAAATTACATTACACTATCAATAATGGACCTGTTAATAAGGCAAAAGGGTCAGATATTACATTAGAATTATTGGAAGGCAATAACGTGATTTTTGTGTGTTTGTCAAATACGGTTGGCGTGAGCTCTACTTATTGGGTAAAAAATTACTTTAATGGAAAAGGAGCTGGAAGTTTTGATGAATCTAAGACGCATCTGTTTCAGCACTTTACTGCAACTAGTGAAGGAATAGTTGTTGACTATAAGATCATGAATCCGCTAAATGGACTTACTGTTGCATTGCGATTAGATAGTGTTGGATACCTGCTCACACCAAACATAACATATTTGCTTCAAAGAAATCAATCCGTTCGGCTTGAGTTGCTGAACGCGGATGGAGAATTTGTTGATGGGCCCTTTAACGATACGGGAGCAATGCGTCTAGAGTTGGATCAGTGAACGGAAAGAACTAATTGATTTTTATGGTAAGAACTACTTTCTGAACCTTCTAAATTACAAAAAGGTTGTTCCCTTAAACTGGCTCAACATCCACCCGGTAATACTGTAACGGCTTTTATGGGCCAGGGCAACTTCGTGTTCCAATAACTCTGAACGGAAAATCACCAGCCTGCCTAACAGCGGGTTTACAACTACTGTTTTTTCAACATCGTTTTCTGACAGATACAGCAACAATTCTCCACCATCTCCTTGTTGCCAATTAGGGTTGAGGTAAAACACGAAACTTAATACCCGATGGTCGGAGAGCTTTAATAAATCGAGGTGTCTTTTGTAAAATGTTCCGGTAGGGTAGTGCGCAAAATGACATTCGAAATCCTTTAAACTTAAAAATAAGCTTCGATTAAAAAATCGCATCATGGCATTAATTTGATCCATGTAAACCTGGTTGGCAGCTGACAGGTTGCTTTCATCAAGCCACTTTATTTCATCTCCTCGAATGCTTCTATTTATTTGATATTGGTTGGAAGTGCCAATTCCGGCTTTTTTAAACTTTCCTTGCTCTTTGTTTTCCTTTAAAATTTCCAAACAATCCAAAGATTCTTGATCTGACAGGAAGTTGTCGATAACGGCATAAGAATTCAGCGCTAAACTATCCGCCACAGCATCTAGTAAATTATAAGCTGCATTGTTGTCAGCGATTGACTCAATGGCTTCGAAGTTGAATTTTGGCTGCACTATAAAAATAAGGTCATAAGGTAAGGTGCTTTTCAAAAAAAAGAGCCGCACAAATTGTGCAGCTCTTTCGCTCCTCTTCTTGGACTCGAACCAAGGACCCTCTGATTAACAGTCATAGGGGGACTCTTCTTAACTATTATTAAATCAAGGTATTAAGAGAAATTATAATATTAACTGCCTAATTACTGCCGATGAGTATAATAAGTTATCCAAGAGTTGGTCAAACAAATGACCGAAAAGTATTTATTGAATTTTACTCTAATAATAAAAGAGTCCGCTTGTTCAATGGAACAAGAATAAACAATAATCTCAATCCAAATAATTATCCTGAGAACCAGCGACTACATCAAGCTAATATCTTAGCTGCTGAGGTATACAATTACATCTCCAAGGGAGGAGTATTAAGAACCTTTAGGAAGCAAAGTGCTATGA
>JABAZP010000005.1:294887-371891 GCA_018608405.1 Flavobacteriales bacterium | reverse complement strand
CAATACAACAACTTCTCAGTAAACTATCCCTACTTTTTTCGGGACGACAAAGGTATAGAACTTTAATAATATGAAAATACCTTTTGATTGATTTTTTTCAACTTTTTTTACTCAACACATAGCCTTCAACCAATGAGCACTTTATGGATTTCCGATAGCTACAGGAAGTATTTGCCCGTTATAAAATTGATGTCCTTTCAATGCAAAGTCTAGTATATAGGAAGCCATTTCTTCTGCAGACACCGGTGCGCTATAACCAGGAAAGGCATTTTCTAGCATTTCAGTTTGAACCGCTCCAAGTGCAAGTGCATTTACAGAAATACCGTATTCTTTCAATTCTTCAGAAAGACACTCCGTCAAAACAGATAACCCACCCTTTGAAGCACTGTAAGCAGAAAGCCCCGAATACTTGCTACTTCCTTGAAAACCTCCCATACTACTTATGTTTACTATATGAGTGGACTTGTTCATGAACGGAATGACTGCTTGAGTAAGTTTTACTGCAGTTATAATGTTGGCATTAAATTGATCCTTGAAATCCTTTACAGTCGTTTCAATAAAAGACTTATTAATGAGTTGTCCAGCGTTATTAATCAAAACTTCGACCTTTCCTACTTTATTTGTCCATGAAGCAATAGATTGTGAGCACTCTTCCTCAATTAGATCTACTTTTAATGCTGTTATCAATTCATTTTTAGCAACAAGCAAATCCAACAGCTCGGCATTTCGAGCAACTGCTAACACATTGTGTCCTGATTCAGCAGCCTGAAGAGCTACCTCATATCCTATTCCTTTACTTGCTCCACTAACAATTATATTCATTCTTTAATTTTTTAGACATTTCAGTTAAAACGAACTAATTTTACAACGTAAGTGTTTTCCGAATGTTTAAGCCAAACTTAGGAAAAGAGTTCTCATTATACACATTCATTATGTTCACTACAGGTAGATTGATTTTCGTTGTTTTCTTTTTAATAGTATTTATAGCCGGGTTAATTTTCGCTTACCGCAAGGATATTGCTAAGAGCCCTTGGTATTTTAAGGGTTCTTACAAAATTATATTTAGCTTAATTGGTATATACCTCTTGTATTTTATTACTGTCCGATTCATTTTATAAGTTCTGGCATACATCAATGAATTCCTTTGTAATCATTGCAGTTGCTCCCCACACTACCTTTTTATTTAGTTCATACCCGTTCACAAACAAAACCCTTCCGTTTCTTAACAATTCGTGTTTTGTGAGTTGTTGCTTCATCAAGTCATGAATAGGGAATTCAATAATTTCTCCTACCTCCCTCGGATCGGGAATAAAGTCAGGCCGTTGACTGTGAAATGAAACAAAGGGCTGCACTAAAAAATTACTCGGCGGAATATAAATTTGAGAAAGACTTCCAAGAATTTCAAGCTTTTCAGGCTCAATGTTCACCTCCTCTTTTGCTTCTCGCACTGCGGTATGCATTAGGGATTCGTCTTGAAGCTCTACTTTTCCTCCCGGGAAACTAATCTGTTTGCTGTGAACTCCATCATACTCCGGGCGTTCAATAAAACTAATATGCAGTTGACCCAAGTGAATATAAAGGTGCAGCAACACCGCACTTTCTCTTGGGTTCAATTTTTTAAAATCGATGGTATTCGTGGACTTCCGGTGTTCCATTACCGTTCTATGTGACTCGTAACCAGGTAACGGTTGCTGTAACTTCAATCGAAGTTGCGAAATAAATTGTTCATTCATAGGCCTTCTGTCATTTGTTTGGGCACAATGAATTGATTATCCTTTATACTAAAATAAACCACTTTCTTAACAGTAACCAGTTTCAGCAGACCTCCATCCACAGTCTGAATACTTTCATATATAAAGGGTAGAATGATTTCCTCTTGTTCATTTAGTATTCCCCAGGCTCCTAGCTTAACAAGAAAAATCGAATCAGAAATTCGCTTGATGGATTCATACTTCGGTTGAATCAACCACTCTGCACTCTCGTTAATGAGTCCAAAAGCTGTGTCATTTTTTACAATAGCAAGACCTGACTGAAATCTTTCTGCGGCAGTATATATGTATTTAATCTTTAATTGCAGATCACCATTTGCGAAACCCCATTTATCTTGCTTTTTAACTGGGAACAAATCCGTAAGATTATAGTCTTTTAAGTTCTCAAAAATTGAGGGAGCCACCTCTTGACCTTTTGCATTGATGAGTCCGAATTTGCCATTTCGCTGAAATTTTGCAAACCCATTATTAAATTTACCCCAAATAGAAGCGGGTGAACTGTATGTATACATAATAGGTATACCAATCTTACCTTTCTTATCTACGTATCCGTATTTATCTCCTTTTTGAACAAGGGCCAAGCCATTTGAAAAATCATCAATGCGATGGTATTGAAAATCTAATATCGTATCTCCGTTGAGCTTTATTAAACCAAATAAACTATCTCCTTGAGCTATCACAATAGAATCTTCTGATAGGGTCAATTTAGTGAAGTGGAATGGAATAATTTCCTGAAATAAGGTATCCAACACAGCCATTTTACCTTCTATGGTAACTGTAGCGTATCCGTTGGAGAAGTCAGAAGCATAGGAAAAATCAAATGAAGTAAGTTCCTTGCCTTCAGAGCTGATATAACCATAACCTGAGCTCCTAGCGGCTAAGGCAATCTCTTGATAAAATGGTTCAATAAAGTCATATTTAAAAGGAACTACAGACCTATTCGCCCGATCAATTATGCCGAAGTATAGATTTTTAGCGCCTATTGCAATGCCATTCTTGAATGAATTTACTTCATCAAATTCAAAAGGGACAACAATATCTCCTAGTTTATTGATATATCCAAACTTCCCATGAAGACCGGCAATGGCCAATCCTTCCGAAAAATACTCGACAAAGTCATACTGAGCAGCAATCTTAATTGCACCGGACTCATTCATAAAACCCCAGAGTCCGTTTGACTTAAATGGAAGAAAAGTTTCATTTGCCAAGTTGAAGTCTTTTTCCAACTCCTTCTTAAAAGGATAATCGGGAAATTTTGCTCGAAAATTTTTAATTGTTTCAGCGCTATAGTCTGCAGTGTATAGTTTATAAATACTTCGCCAAGCCTTTGCTACGTTTTGATTGGTTGGATTCTGGTCAATAAAATTTCGATATTCTTGAATACTTCTATCTTCTAGTGATTTAACATAGACAGAATCTTCAACTGCCAATATATCAGGGTGACTAGGATGCTGTTTTAAAAAGTTGCGGTAAGCGATAAGATCATCTTTGGCTACTAACTCTTCAAAAAGAAGCCGCTGATACATTATTAAAGCCTCTGATTTCAAGTGTGAATTTGGATAGCTCTCAACAAAAGCAAGAAAAGCTCCGGAACCACTTTTGTTCGACACGGAAGAATATACCAAACTATCTCTTAGCTCCTCTGCCTTATCCCGATAATCTGAATCAAGGTAAGCCAGCATATACTTTTCATATCCTTCCACGCTATTAACTTTCAAAGCTTGCTGAAAAGATTTGGCATCAATCGTATCATTCCATCTTTCTATGGCTGTAGAGTCAACCCCAAACGTTTTTATTTTCTGCTTTCTCTTTTCTTCAAGGGTTGTAAAATTTGAAGCAGCAAGTGTTATGAAAAGGTGGGCCGAGTCAAGATTATAAAATGGGTTGTCATTCCTACCATAAATAATACTCAAGCCAAAAGAAGCCGCCGTTTTATTCTTCTCCCACTTTTTTTCAAACAACTCTTTTGCTTTAAAATAATTATAAATAGACAGTGCTTCAAATGCCCGCTCTACCTTGCCCGCATGGGCAATACTGCTCAATGATAAAAGCAATAAAATAACAAGAGACAATCGAAGGAATTTGAACATGTTGCGAAATTATTAATATTAAAGATTTAACTTTAACCTCAACGCAAAAGCTTTTCGCAATATATGTTAATAATCAAACAACTGTTATATTTTATTCTTTTATTGACTCTAACTGCCTGCAAATTTGCTGGTAATAACAATGATTCAGCAACAGAAAACGAACCAACAGATGTTTATGACTTAGCAGAAATAAAGGAGCATGGAGAGTTGAGAGCGTTGGTCGATTACAGCACCACCAGTTACTTCTTGTATAGAGGAAGGCCTATGGGTTTCGAATATGAATTACTTAGTAAATTCTGTGAAGATCAAGATTTAGAACTTAAAATTATTCCCATAACCGATTTAAGTTCCGTGATGGATTCTTTAAATAACTATACAGGTGACTTGATTGCTGCAAACCTGACGAAAACTAAACGGAGATTAGAACACGCAGCCTTTACCGACCCTCTTATTCTAACCAAACAAGTTTTAGTTCAACGCAATGACAAGAATGAAGAAAGCTTTATTACTCGATTGTCTGAGTTAGAAGGAAAAGAGGTATTTGTGCCAAAGGGATCATCCTTTTATGAAAGATTAGTTAGCCTCTCTGATGAAATTGGGGGTGATATATATGCGAAAGAGACTGCCCAAAATATTACAGTAGAAGAACTCATTGCAAAGGTAGCAAACGCCGAGATTGACTATACCATAGCTGATGAGCATGTCGCAAAAATCAACAAGGCATATTTTAGGAATATCCACATCAAAAATGCCGTTAGTTTAGAACAGCAATTGGGGTGGGCTGTCCGAAAGTCATCTCCAGAATTACTATCGGCGATTAATTTGTGGTTGAAAAAATTTAAAAAGACGACCACCTATCGAGTGATTTATTTGAAGTATTATGGAAACACCAAGCTGTATCAATCAAGGATGAACTCTGACTTTTTTACATCAAAAAGTGGCACAATTAGTCCTTACGACGAAGTCATTAAGCAATATGCAAATACAATAAATTGGGATTGGAGACTCTTAACCTCTTTAATTTATCAAGAGTCCGGATTTGACCCAAATAGCTCTTCTTGGGCGGGTGCTCAAGGTTTAATGCAACTGATGCCTGAAACTGCTTCAGAATATGGGTTGGATTCAACAGGCAATCCAAGGGACAATGATAGAAGCTGGAGTGGAATACCTTAAATGGCTAGATGAGCAATTTGAGGAAAAAGCACCAGATTCTACAGAACGAATAAAATTTGTCCTAGCATCATATAACGTTGGTCTTGGGCATATTTTTGATGCCATGCGTTTGGCTGAAAAATATGATTTAGACTCCCAAAAATGGAAGGACAATGTTGCTGAAATGATTCTGAAAAAATCTAATCCCGAGTATTATAGAGACGATGTTGTTTATTACGGATATTGCAGGGGAAGCGAAACCTACAAATATGTGAATGAAATATATAGCCGGTTTGAGCATTATCAAAATGTCACACAATAATTTCATAAAATCCCCTTTCTCTAAACTTCTCTAACTAAAGTTTGTACTTTATATAATTAGGAACTATTCTGCACCTACTTTTGCATTTATGAAAACCGAGAATGAGTTTGTAATTTTTGAATTGTCAAATGGACTGAGGGTAGTGCACAAGCAAGTAAATCGGCCGGTAGCTCATTGCGGATTGATGATTAATGCAGGCACAAGAGATGAGTTAGCAGACGAACACGGTTTGGCTCATTTTATTGAGCATGCCATATTTAAAGGCACGAAAAAAAGACGATCATTCCACATTTTAAACCGATTGGATAGTGTTGGTGGAGAAATTGATGCCTACACCACAAAGGAAACCACTTGCTTTTATGGTACATTCCTGACAGAATATTACGATAGAGCGATTGAGCTAATCAGTGACATCACCTTAAACAGCATTTTCCCGGAAGCCGAATTAGAAAAGGAAAAGGAAGTTGTGTTAGATGAAATAAACGTTTATTTAGACACCCCTTCCGATCAAATTTATGATGATTTTGAGAGTCAAGTATTTCAAAAACACTCTTTGGGGAATGCTATATTGGGAAACGTAGACAGCGTCCGTAGTTTTAATAAATCTCATATTGAGAAGTATATCAACAGGCTTTATACTTCTGAAAACATGGTCTTTTCAAGTGTAGGAAATATTTCAGCTAAAAAGCTTAAAGAAAAATTAGAAAAGCATTTTGGAAGACTACGCAGCGGACCAGCAATTCAGCAGCGAACTCCTTTTGAAAATGTAACCCGGAAAATTGTTAAAACGCCAAAAGAAACTTTTCAAACCCACTGCATTATGGGGAAAGCAGCTTACGACACTAATGAAACCAAGCGCCTTTCTCTTATTTTATTAAACAATATTTTAGGTGGTCCGGCTATGAATTCTGTCTTGAATTTAAAGGTTAGAGAGAAATATGGTTACACCTATAACATAGAGTCTAACTATTCAGTGTACACTGACAGCGGCCTATTAAGCATATACTTAGCCTCCGATCCGAAGTACATGAATCGATGCGTCACAGCAATTCAGCGAGAGTTGAAAGTTTTGAGAAGCAAAAAGATTTCGCCGAACAAGCTCTCTTTAGCTAAGCAGCAGTTAAAAGGCCAATTGGCTATTTCTCGAGAAAGTAATAATAACATTATGCTTTCTTATGCTAAGAGTCTTTTGATTCGAAATAAAATTGATCCGATAGATAGGATTCATAACAACATTGATTTGTTGGATGCTAACAATTTACTTGCGTCGGCTAACGAACATTTAAATGAGTTTGAATTGGATTATTTATTCTTTGAAGGAAAGGTTAAATAGTTTCTTTCATCATTTTTACGACCAACTTATCAATTGGATAAGTAACATCTTCCGCTGATAAATTCGCCACACTCTTCCATAAAAAAGTGTGTTCATCTCCTTCATCAATATCTAAGGATTCTTGATTTTCGCGTATGGATTCTGCTTGATTACTGGACACCTGATAATATACGCTAATCAACTGCTCATCAGTTGCAAACGCAGATACTTGAAAAAAGTCTGTTGTATAAAAGTGTTTTGCACTTTGAATTTCAATTCCTAATTCTTCTCGAAACTCTCGTTTTAAACCATCTACAATACCTTCTCCTAATTTATGGCCTCCTCCCGGAAATTTTACAAAGCGCTTACCAAACCTAAACTCTTTAGATAATAATACCTCATTCTTTTCATTTATGAGTAAACCGTATACTCTAATATTATATCGTTTTAAGTCCATAGAAACACACTAAATTAAACACTACTATCGTTGAAGGAAGACCCAAATTAGGAATACATTTTACTACTTTTGACGCCGTGCTAAGAAAACCCCTATATAGCTTACTTGTTTTACTCTTCTTCCACTTTTCAGCGTTCGCTCAAAACAATGCGGTCATAAAGGGAAAGGTTACCACTAAAAGAGGAAAACTAATCGAAGGTGTTAACATTACCACAAGCAATAATCGGACTGGTGTAATTACAGACTCAACAGGAACCTATGCAATTCGAATTCCCGCCAATAAAGACGTTATTCTGAGTATTACCCACATTAGCTTTGAAGCCCAGCAGTGGAAAGTAAAATTAGACAGTGGAGAAACAAGAGAGTTTGACATAAAAATGAAGGGTTCTAACTATTCGATACCCGAAGTAGAAGTTAAAGGAGAAAAAGATCGGGACAATACCATGGAAAGTATTGACCCCAAAAACATCAGGTACATTCCTTCGCCAAATGGCAGTGTTGAAGCGGTTGTGAAAACGTTAATGGGAGTTTCGTCGAACAACGAACTAACTTCCCAATACAATGTGCGAGGTGGTAGTTTTGACGAAAACTTGGTTTACGTGAACGATATAGAAATTTATCGTCCTTTTTTAACTCGAAGCGGAAACCAAGAAGGTTTGAGCTTTATAAATGCCGATTTAATAAAGAACATTGATTTTTCTGCAGGTGGCTTTGAAGCGCGATATGGTGATAAAATGTCCTCTGTTCTAGCGGTTGAATATAAAGAACCAACAGAGTTTGCAGGTTCCGTTTCCGGGAGTTTACAAGGTGGATCAATTCATATTGAAGGCTCGCCCGGAGATCACCGATTTACTCACATTACTGGAATTCGATACCAAAGTAATGCCTACGTTCTGGGTAGTTTGGATACGGATGGTGATTATCGTCCCAATTTTGCTGACGTTCAGACCTATTTAACCTATGATTTGAGTGAGAAGTGGGAAATAGGATTTTTAGGAAATTATGCTCGAAATCAATACAATTTTATTCCTGAGACGAGAGAAACTTCTTTTGGAACAATTCAGGAGGCATTACAATTGACCATTTTCTTTGAAGGACAAGAAGTAACAGACTTTCAAACCTATTTTGGAGCACTGACCAACACCTACCGACCAAACAAAAAACTAGAACTAAAGCTTATCACCTCTGCTTTTCGATCAATTGAATCCGAAACGTTTGACATACTTGGACAGTATTTCATTGACGAATTGGAGCGCGATTTAAGCAGTGATGATTTTGGTGATGTAGCCTTTAACAGAGGTGTTGGTTCCTATCTAAATCATGCAAGGAATTACTTAGACGCCTCCGTTTTAAATGCCCAACATCGAGGAAAATTGTTAAGGGATAATGGTTCTTATGAATGGGGAATGAAATTTCAACATGAAAGAATTGAAGACGAATTAAAGGAATGGGATTTAATTGATTCAGCTGGGTATTCTCTTCCAAGTGTGAAAACAACTCCGGGTGTTGCTCCAAATGGACAACAACGTTTGGAGTTATTTAAATCAAATAGAGCTAATAATACATTGATTTCAAATCGACTAATGGGTTATGTGCAGCGCAATCTCAGGTTTGTTGATAAAAATGACGGGCAGTACACGCTGACGGCAGGAATTAGAGCAAACCATTGGGACCTGAATGGAGAAACGGTTTTTAGTCCGAGAGTTAATATTGCTTGGGAGCCAAACTGGGAAAAAGACTGGTTATTTCGATTAAGCACTGGGTATTATCATCAACCGGCTTTTTACAGAGAATTAAGAAATTTTGAAGGCGAACTGAATAAAGACATTCAAGCGCAACAATCGATTCACTTTGTGCTTGGAGCAGATTACAACTTCACGGCTTGGGGAAGGCCGTTCAAATTTGTTGGAGAGGCCTATTACAAGCAAATGGATAACATTATTCCTTACGAGATGGACAATGTTAGAATTCGATATTATGCTGAAAATAGCGCAACTGCATATGCAGTTGGTGCTGATTTTAAGATTAATGGTGAATTTGTAAAAGGTGTAGATTCATGGCTCAACATAGGCTTCATGAACATTCAAGAAGACATTCAAAATGACAGCTATACCACCTATTTTAATACGGATGGAGAGGAAATCAAACCAGGATTTACAGCAAATAATGACACCGCAAGTTTTCAAGTAACACGGCCAGGTCACATTCCTAGACCGACGGACCAACGATTAAACTTGAGTTTATTCTTTCAAGATTACCTTCCTAAAAATCCAACCTATAAAATGCATCTTACCTTTCATTACGGTTCCGGCTTGCCATTTGGCCCACCTTCGAACGAAAGGTTTAAGGATACGCTTAGAATACCTGCTTACTTAAGAGTTGATATGGGGTTCTCAAAACAACTGTTGAGCGAGGATACAAAACTGCGTGAAGGAAGCCCTTTTAAGCATTTCAAATCCATTTGGATCAGTCTGGAAGTATTCAACTTATTGCAAAAGAACAACACCTTGTCTTATTTATGGGTGACCGATGTAAGCAATAGACAATATGCCGTGCCTAACTTCTTAACCTCTAGACAGCTGAATTTGCGCTTACAAATGAAGTTTTAACATGTTTTTTTTATCCTTTCCCGTCTCAAGTTTTATTCTCAAATTTCACCTAGTCAATCCTACCTATTGCTACTTTAGTAAAGTATTCTATCTTTAACTTCAAAAAAGTGTTATGAGAAAAATAATCGTGTTAATTGGATTCGTTTTAATTGCTTTTCATGCTAAAAGTCAGGGACTGAGTTTTGACGGAATAAATGATTATTTAATTAGTGGGCAGAAAGGACCTTCAGGCACATCTGACCGAACAGTTGAGTGTTGGATTAAAACAAATAACTCAATTAGCACACAACAGGTACTTATAGACTGGGGTGCAATGTCACCTAATGGCAGTAGGTTTACCTTGAATTTAATCGGAAATGGGAGGCTACGCATAGAGGTTGGAGGAAATGGGATAACAGGAACAACTCAAATCGCAAATGGTATGTGGCATCATGTTGCAGTTACATATGAGCATTTAGCTACAACAAAAGTTAAGTTGTATATAGATGGTGTTCAAGAGTTAGCAGGAAACTTTACCGTGAGCGTCAATACAGATACAACAAATGCCATACAATTGGGCAGACGAAACGACGGAGTTAATTATTATCAAGGCGAAATGGATGAAGTGCGCATTTGGAATGTAACGCGCACTGCAACTCAAATTTTAGCCGATATGAATATTGAATTTTGTTCACCTCAAAATGGATTAGTTACCTATTACCAATTGAATGATGGAATTCCTAATGGAGCAAATAGTTCCGTTACTAAAGCAACTGAATCAGTAACTTCAAACTCTGGGAACTTGACCAATTTTACCTTATCCGGTACAAGTTCAAACTGGGTTAATGGTGCAACTGGTCTTACTACTACTTTGAATGATTCTATTACACAAATTGGCAGCACAATCGTGGCCATAGACAGTACTGCAGACACGTATCGATGGATTGACTGTAACTCAGCAACTAATCTAACGGCTAACAGAGGACGAACATATGTGCCCATTGTCAATGGAGATTATCAAGTGGTTCTGCAAAAGGGAACTTGCATAGACTCATCGGCCTGCTTAAGTTTTTTAAGCGTAGGACTAACCGAAGCATCAGAAAAGGTGGAACTAAAAGGATTTCCAAACCCAACTAAAGCCTCACATGTAATACAAATCCCAAAACAATTACAACAACTTAGCGGAGAGGTTAACCTATATTCTTCGAATGGCACCCTTGTTTTACAAAAGCAAGTTAATTCATTCCCAAACAAACTAACATTAAACTTTAATGAATTGGGAAGTGGTTTGTATTACGTTCAGGTTGTAAACGAAAAGTATACTTTAATTGAAAAAGTGGTAGTTGAGAAATAACTGCTCGCCTGGATTTGCAACCCAGCGCCTTTATAGTTTCTACAATCCTAGCACCTCAACTCCTTGCTCAAATACTACGTCTACCGGAATTCCAAGAGCTGATAATCTTTCTAAATCACTTTTCAGGTCCGCTTTAATTACAGTTTCTTCGGCAACTAATTTTGCTACGCCTTCGTAGTCCCCATCGCCTTGTAGTTTTAGAATTTTAGCAGATAGGGCATTCATTGCATCGTTCATTTTATCGCAGTCAATTGTATATTTTCCCTCTGCTGAGCGAATGAATACTCCTTGATCTTTAAAGAAATTGAAACGAATCATGTTGGCTTTGCCATGAGCTGAAGATGTTCCAAAACGAATAGAACGGAAAATACTTGCCATAAATGTGGTATAGTACGATTTCAAATCTCCATCAATTTCACCTTTCGCATGCAATTGGGTAATCATATACAATCCTAAAATGTCTGCCTTTCCTTCTTCCAATGCAGAAGCATGTTCTTTTAATGCGGCTCTTACGGTTCCCTTTCCATCTAGGGTATTTTTAATTCCTAAACCGTGCGCTACTTCATGAAACATGGTGTTGGCAAAAAACGCTTCGAAATTGATGTAATCTCTTTGGCTTTCATCAATCAATTCAGCAGCAATCGGAATTAATATTTTATCAAATTTCGCTTGCATTGCATTTTTCAATTGAGACCTTCTGGTGCCCTTTTCCAACTGAATTTTTTCATCGTTGGGTAAATTGACCGCTATGGTTTTACTACCGGCATTGCAGTCACCCGCGTAATAAATCACATCAAAAGCGGCTAACTGAGAATCCGTACCGGGCTTTTCTGCCTTGTACTTTGCTTCCACAGGTAAGTTTGTCTGCAATTCAGGAAGCATACTTGCATATTTTGCCAATCGCTCACTCCATTCCATGTCTTTCACCAAAACGTATGCTTCATAAGATGCTTTATTGCCAAACAACTGATCTTCGTAGGTCTCAATTGGTCCGCAAATAATGTCAATTTGGTTCTCGGTCATGTCCATCCAAGCCATGTCAGATTTAAAAAACTCTCCAGTAATTAAGGCTTCTGCCCTTAGCATTAAGTGCTTTTTGAGCTGTTCGTTGTCAGCATAATAAGACGCACCTAACAATAATTCTGCAGCTTCCGCTAAATCTTCTTTAAAAGCCTCATGAAAAGGAATACTGGTCAATTTTCCTGTTGAATCTCTTCGAATCAAAGTGTAGAGCGAACCTTTATTGTCTAAATCAGCCGCCTCAAACTCCTCTTTGGTCATGTCCTTAGGGTAGTAATTCGCTCCCAATGGCTTTTCCCCTACTCCTTCTACAAAGGGTTTGTTGCCATCTAATCGGTCCCAAGGTCCATAATTAATATTCGCAAATCGTCTTGTATTTTCATCTGAAATACTTTCGAGAAACTCTTCCTTATGCCCATAAGCTTGTTTCCAAAAAAGACCGTCCATTATTTGGCCAACTTTGATTAAACTAGGAATCATAAGTCGTTGATTCTCGGTTAGCTTCGAAACATTCGTAGTTAATTTTACTGGAACATACTTCTCCAATCTTTTTTCGGCTTCCGTTAACTCTTTCGAAGTTTCCTGAGCTGATGTTTGCTCGTTATCTGTATTTTTTTTCTCATTGTTTTGACAAGCAATTAAGGTCAAAGACAGTGCTAAAGGAAGTAACTTTTTCATGAATCTATTTTTTCAATTTTATCTTTATAAATGTATTAATTTGCAGGAGCATTATCAACTTTATATTAGCATTCAATATTTCTACATTTATGAAAACCTTAATCCTACTCACAAGCATTTCAATTTTAACATTAGGAGCCTGCAAAAACAAAAAAAAGCTAGTCGAAAAAAAGGAAGTTAAAATAGAAGAAAGTGCTGCAGAACAAAAAACTAATAGTGCACCGATGGCACCTTTTAGCAAAGACTTAGGTGGTGAGTTAGTTGGAAAGTACTGGAAAGCAATTGAAATTATTGGGGTGCCGGTAGAAATGCCCGAAGGTATGACACAGGAACCTTTCTTAAAGTTCAACAAAGATGGAAGCATAAAAGCACACGGTGGTTGCAATTCTATTTTTGGAAACTATGAATTAGGCTTCAAAAACTTCATTGAAATGAATGAGTTTTCGCAAACGGAAATGGAGTGTTCTTTCACCAGCTTTGAAAAAAGTTTCATTGAAGTTTTGACGTATGGCAAACAATATGTATTTATTGGTGAAGATCAACTTCAAATTATTGTCGGAAAAAGAGCGCCTTTAGCAAAATTTAAAGCAGTTTATTTTTAATTTTAGAATTCAACTTCAAACTGTTTAGTTGTTTTCTATTTCTTCCGAATCATCATCGTCTACTTCCAATTCTCGGCCCATTAAATAACGTTCCCACTTCTCAAGGACCTGCTGCATATCTTCGGGAAGTTCAGAATTAAACTCCATCCATTCTTTTGTTTTTGGGTGTGTAAAAGCTAAGGTCTTTGCATGAAGAGCTTGTCGTGGTAGAATCTTAAAACAATTTTCTACAAATTGCTTGTACTTCGTAAACGTTGTCCCTTTTAATACTCGATCACCTCCATATTCGGGGTCGTTAAAAAGCGGATGACCAATCCATTTCGAATGAATCCTAATTTGATGCGTCCTTCCAGTATCCAGTTTGTACTCCACCAAAGTAACGTAACCATATCGCTTCAAAACTTTATAATTCGTAATCGCAGTTTTCCCAATATCTCCTTCAGGAAAGACATCCATTATTTTTCTATTCTTATGAGAGCGCCAGATATTTCCTTCTATCTTCCCTTCATCTTCCTTTAGATCTCCCCAAACTAATGCTTGGTATCTTCTATCTGAAGTTCGATCAAAAAATTGCTTTGATAAATGAGTAAGAGCATGTTCCGTCTTGGCAATTACCATAATACCCGTAGTGTTCTTATCTAAACGATGAACTAATCCTGGGCGACCCTCATTACCCGCTGCTTCAGGTAAATTTTGGAAATGATAAATCAAAGCGTTAACTAAGGTGCCATCCCAATTCCCATAACCGGGGTGCACCACCATTTCAGATGGTTTATTAATGACCAATAGAGTATCGTCTTCGTAAACAATGTCTAAGGGAATATTTTCCGGTAAAATTTCCGTTTCTCTGGGAGGGTAAGGTAACTGAATCGAAATTTCATCTTCAGGTTTTACCTTATAATTTGTTTTCACCACTACACCATTCACCATAATGTTGCCATCTGCTGCAGCTTGCTGTATCTTATTCCGTGAAGAGTTTGCCAACTTGTCTGTTAAGAACTTATCAATTCGAATGACTGCCTGCCCTTTGTCTGCAACAATATTGTGATGTTCAAACATCTCATCGTATTCCGGTTTTCCTTCTTCGCTCATATTTTCTTATTCTGAAAGAATTATCTTCCGTGTTAACAGACCTCCATTCTCCTTTTGTACTTTCAAAAAATAAATACCTTTGGATAAATGACCCAGGTGAAGTTGATTCTGAAAAGGAGCAGCTAATACTAACTTCCCCGTCATGTCCAACAATTCGATGGATGCTAAGCGATCCGAAGAAAGTACTTCTAAGTTTACTACTCCATTTGTAGGATTAGGATAGACTTTCAACTCATTAATCAACAACGGATTTTCGGTAATACCTACGTCCAACACTCGATTTCTAAAAACCGGCCGAAGCATTAAAGCACCATCATTAATGCCGCCTGAAGGAACGGACCATGTAACCCCATTTTGACTAAAAAATAGTTTGTCTTTGTGATTTGTGTTCAAATCATAGCCAACATTCACACTATTTGCTCCAACCGTTTTGAAGCCGATGTAGAACGTCTGACCTACAACTATAGGTGTATCCAGATTAAATGTGATAATACCATTCGGCTCGCTGTAGGTTGGACGTGCCGGAGCCACTCGTTCATATAACACAACAGCTGGTGAAAGAGAACTCCATACGGTGAGTGTAATTCTTTGTTTGCTAACATCAACCGCCTGCGGTAAAAAATAAGTTTGAAAGCCTTTTAAGGTATCTGAAAATGGAATGTCATAGCGAACAGCCATATATGCGGTCAATCCATCCGTGCTTAAGGCAGGATTAACACCATAACCCGCTTCTGCTGTACCGTCGTCGTAGGCATAATAATCCTGCAATACTGTTCTTGAAATAATCGTGTCGTTGCTTTCGATAAAGTCCAAACGAGGCCTAAATTGTATGTCGAAAATAGACTCAAACACTCCAGCAGTATCTATTTTAGCTGCAGGGAATTCGAAAGGAGTTGGGTATTCAAATCTAAAAAATGAATTAGGTTGAATTTGTAAAAAAGAACTTGGAATATCGGGAAAAGTATAAAAGTTTGTACCGGGCGTTGTTGTGTCAGGAACGTTCAAAAAATTAAACACCGATAGCAAACCGCTACTTGCATTTTTCATAAAAGTAAAAGCAGAATCGGCCATGTAACTTGATGGATTATTTTTATAATGCCACCAAGGCATGGCATAATAATCTTTTAACATGGACGGTGCGTCATATATGTAGGCAATGTCGTTGTAAAAATCTTGTGTTTCCGATCTGCCATTATCTAAATATACATAATCAACGTGCCATTGGTCAAAAGCTCCAGTGCTGTTTGCATAATTTTTAAACCTGAATCGAAATCCATCTTTATGAAATTGATTTGGAACCTTTAATATAACTTGAGAAAATGTATCAGCAGCAAAACCGATTGAATTCCATGCTCCACTCCATCGTTCTGTAGAGGCATTGTAATATTCCACTACTAAAGAATCTTCTGTTTCAGGTTTATCTAATGAGAGTCCTTTGGGTTGATAGAAAAAGCTTAAATAAACATTAGTATCGGGCAAGTTCGCTAACCTCAATGGCACAGAAGAAAGATAATCGGCAACCACACGAAGTGGGATATCAAAATTGTAGGGTAAACCTAATTCGTTTAATCCATCAAAAGTGGCAACTCCTATAGAGGGTGGGTTTATCGGAAATGTTCTGTTAATATATGCCGAAGCATCTGTCCATAAGTCTTTTCCATTGGGAGAAACTGTGTAAAAGGTTACGGTATCTTGTTCAAATTGAGCATCCACAAAAACAGTATCTTTTGGTGTGCCTGCTTGCTCTGTATAATTGTAGGCAGGGAAAACGGTATAAGTCAAGTATTCTACAGGCGAGCTTACTAAGTCTGAATATTGAATCGTAAAAGTAGGATTTGGAACTCTCAAAATGGTATCTCCTAAAGGATTCGTGATGTACTTAAAAGTTGAGTCTTGAGTAAAACCAATTGTATCTTGGTATGGCCCGTTTCCAATTCTAATCTTATAAAAAACACTGTCTGTTAGTCGTGGGTCATTTAAGTCAGTAATTCTTTTTCGCTGACGATTGGTTGAAAAATCATCAATAAACGGCAAACTCAACGTGTCATACTGGTAAATAAAGTTTTCCTCAAATACCTCTGCTTTATTGTTTGTTAAACTAGAAGAATATTGTGGAAAGAGTGCAGGGTTGGAACTTGGAACCGCTAAATAGTCTTGTGCACACAATTGCACAACAAATAGCATTCCTACAAGGAAAAATTGAAACCCTTTAAGCATTATTGTATTGAATCTAATACAGGTATAACGGAGTGTACCACCTTATTCGTATCTAAGGTAAGAAAAAGGTCAACAGCTACACCCATTCTAGTAGTTGGCACCTGACTAAACGGAGGTAATTGCTTATACACTACCGCATTGATAGAGTCTTCGGCAGTTTTAACTGTTTCATCAAACAAGGGAGCCCCTAAATTGAGTGATTTTGACTGCAGTAAATTAGTCGCCATTTCAATGTTAAATTCCAACAAATAAGGCACTTCTACCAACACACTACCAAGTCCTTGCCCTACCACTAAATCAATCACGCTACCTTTTCTAATTCTAGTGCCCTCGGCAATTTCCTCACCTTCTAATTTCTGCTGTAAAATACAATTTGTGCACATATCTGGCTTATACACCAATTCTCCCACCTCTAGACCGTATGTTTCCAAAATCGAGGTTGCTTGACGTAAGGATCGGTCTACTAATTTTGGCATCTTGATTTTAGTAGGTTGATTGGCAGCAACGGTTAAGTAAATTGTTCTTCCTTGTTTCACTTGCTTTCCTGCCGGCGGGTGCTGCTCAATTACCGTCCCTCCTACTTCTCCCTTAATAAATACAGAATCTGATATTTCAGTAAAGAAACTCTCTTGATCAGTAATGACCAAATCTGTCTCTGAAATGTGTATTCCAACAAATTCAGGAACTTCAAGCTCTTCCCCATGTTTTGTATAATTATCTAGATAGAGTAATGTTGCATACACTCCTCCGCCAACTAACAAAATAGCTACCAAAAGGTTAATCCAAAAAACCTTACTTACTAAAAAACGGAAAAGGTGACTCATGAAGGCATAGATTTACGAGCATCAAAAATAACAATATTAGTAGGGTAATGTTAATTAATAGTGCGCCAAAACTGGTAAACGTGAAAATAGAATGACTTATTTTGAAACAACTAATAATTGAATTCAAATGAAGCCAGTAATTGCCATAGCAGCGGGAGGAGATTCAGCAGAAGAAGAAATTTCATTAAAATCTGCTCAAACTGTTCTAGATAACATAGATGAAAGCAGATACAAGCCAATATTAGTGGTGATGCGCAAAGGGGTTTGGCAGGCAAAACTAGCAGGACATTCTTTCGAGATTGATAAAAACGATTTTAGCTTTGAGTTAGATGGCAATCCAATTCGATTCGATTATGTTTTTATAGCCATACACGGCACACCGGGAGAAGATGGAAAACTTCAAGCTTATTTTGACTTATTGAATATTCCATACTCCTCTCCAAACCACATTGGTTCTACTTTAACTTTTAATAAATGGTACAATAACACGCTATTGAATCAACTTGGGTATTCTGTAGCTACGTCCAAATATTTGAGAGCTGGTGATCATATCGATTTAGATGAAATTATTGAAACCATTGGACTACCTTGCTTTGTTAAACCTTGCTCTGCAGGCAGTAGTTATGGGGTTTCTAAAGTAAAACGAAAAGACGAGCTAGAGTTGGCCTTAACCAAAGCTTTCCAATTTGACAGAGAAATCATGATTGAAGAAAACCTTCCAGGAAAAGAAATTACTTGCGGGGTTTTTAGAAAAAATGGTGAAATTATACCCATGCCCATCACTCAAATTATTCCAAAAGGAGAGTTCTTTGACTATCAAGCAAAATACGAAGGCAATTCAATGGAAATTACGCCTGCCAGAATTGACGAAGACAGCTATAAGCTCACGCAACAATTATCTACAGAGATTTATTATAAGTTAGATTTACGAGGTGTGGTTCGCGTCGATTTCATGCTGGTAGACAAGACCCCGTATGTAATTGAAGTGAATGCAGTTCCAGGCTTATCCAAGGCCAGTTTAATTCCTCAGCAAGTTGCTGCGATGAACATGTCGTTAAAAGACTTTTTTACAAGCATTATTGAAGAAACAAAAAACTGAATGAACTTTTTAGACGAAAATCTTGATAACTACGTCATTGAACACACTTCTAAAGAAAGTGAATTGTTGCACGAACTGCATAGAGAAACGTATTTAAAAGTTTTACAACCGCGAATGCTAAGCGGGCATTTTCAGGGAAGGGTGTTGAGTATGATTTCAAAAATGATTCAACCCTCTCGAATTTTAGAACTAGGAACCTATACCGGCTACTCGGCACTTTGCTTAGCTGAAGGTTTAACCAAAGGCGGGCATTTGCATACAATTGACAAAAACGAGGAGCGACAGGATTTTGTGCAATCTTTTATCGATCGCTCTGCATTTGCACAACAAATCACTCAGCACATTGGCAATGCGATGGAAGTTATTCCTCAATTAAATGAAAGTTGGGATTTAGTATTTATTGATGCAGACAAAGAGAATTACTTGAATTATTACAATTTAATTATGCCTACTTTGAAGTCGGGAAGCTACATTTTAGCAGACAATATTTTATGGAGTGGCAAAGTGGTAGATAAAAGTGCACTAGACAAAGACACCAATTTACTTCGAGCGTTCAATAAACAAATTACTGAAGATAATAGAATTGAGAATATTTTGCTGCCCATTCGAGATGGAATTCAGATTGGAAGAGTAATTTAGAGCCAATGCAAAACAAAAATTTCAAAAGGAAAAAAGTTCAATTGCCTAATTTAAAAGATTTGGTGAATGGAATTCTCAGTGGAAATTTTACAGCATTAAGTAAGGGTATCACACTTTGTGAAAGTAAAAAACTAGAAGACCGAAAGTTTGCGAACGAACTAGTTAAAGCTTGCTTACCACACTCGGGCAACTCTATTCGAATTGGAATAACCGGAGTTCCGGGAGTAGGGAAAAGTACCTTTATTGAAACGTTTGGAATGTATTTAATAGAGCAGCAAAAAAGAAAAGTTGCTGTTTTAGCAGTTGACCCAAGTTCGCAACGTTCAAAAGGAAGCATATTGGGCGATAAAACACGCATGAATAACTTAAGTGTCCATCCGGATGCTTTTATAAGACCGAGTCCAAGTTCAGGTTCTTTAGGCGGAGTTACACACCACAGCCGGGAAAGCATTATTTTATGCGAGGCAGCGGGTTTCAATACCATTATTGTAGAAACCGTTGGCGTTGGTCAGTCGGAAATTGAGGTAAAGGAAATGACCGACTTCTTTTTACTGTTAATGCTTGCAGGAGCGGGAGACGAGCTCCAAGGTATAAAAAGAGGCATAATGGAAATGGCCGATGGTATGCTCATCAACAAAGCAGATGGAGAGAATTTAACCGCTGCGAAATTGGCAAAAAGAGAATACCAAAATGCGCTTCATTTGTTTCCTGCGGCCGAAAGTGGCTCAACTCCTAAGGTTGAAATTTGCTCTGCTCTAAACGCATTCAATTTAGAAAAAGCATGGAATATGATTGATGACTTTATTCAGCTCACAACCGACAACAACTACTTTGAAGCACAGCGTAAAAGCCAATTGAATGCATGGTTCAAAAAAAGCATCCAAGAACGATTAAATTTAGCTTTGTTTGGAAATAAACGGATTAACAACTTTATTAATAATTTAGAAACTCAAGTAATTCAAAAACAGGTTTCGCCAACTGAGGCAGCAAATTTAGTTTATGAAGAATTTAAAAAGAGTTTATTATGAAGACTATTAACCCTTACAACAGACAGAAAAACCTGCAAATTGGTTTTGCTGTGATTGGTGCTTTAGGAATGGTGGTTGGCCTATATTTTTTCTTTGGCAAGAATGACAATAGCTTTTTGATTTCGGCTGCAGCTTATCCATTTTTCGTTCTATCCGGACTCATTCAATATTTTCAATTAAAAAATAAATTCCTTCGCTTTTCAAAAACGGAGATAGAGTGGGTTTTTGCAGCGAATGAGGACACCAAAAAGATAGAATTAATTAAAGGTGAAACAAGTATTGACTCCAACTGGAAAGGTATTGTTCTTGAAAATGGAGGGAATACCTATGAAATTTCACTCGATGGAATCTGGAAGAAAGATCGAAAAAGGATTATTTCAGAAATGAAAAAATTTTATAAAGTGGCTTAATTTTCAGTAATCGTGTTCAGCAAGTTATTCAACTGATTCACTTTCCAAAACATGCTCCTTATACAAATGCCGAATAATTCCGTCAACTAATCCCACCTTCGGAACAATAACGCCTTCACAACCACTTTTAGAAAGTGCAAAAACGAATAGTTCGGTTGCAGGCACAATAACATCTGCGCGGTCTGGACGCAGACCTAATTTTGAAATTTTCTCGTCGAATGAAAGTTCTTTCAGTCGCTGCAACCATTTTTTTGTAGCTAACGTTGGAAGCACTTCCATTTCTTTCCGAAGCGTTAACTTAAACAGCGTATTGATGTTCCCACCTGAACCGATAATATTTTTCGGCTGGTATTCTCTTTTGATTTCTGCCAACCAATCCCCCAACTCTTTCCACGTTTTTTCTGAAACCAAGTCGTCTTTTAACCGGATAGTTCCAATGTTAAACGAACGAGCTTTCACCGTTTGACCCTCTTTAAATAGAGTTAGCTCGGTACTTCCACCGCCAACATCCATGTATAAGTAGACCTTAGTCTGATCCAGTTTTTCGGCTATGTGATTTTCAAAAATTAGCGCTGCTTCTTCATCTCCGCTAATGAGCTCAATATCCATTCCCGACTTCTTCTTAACCAGTTTTAAAACCTCTTCCCGGTTCAAAGCGTCTCGCATTGCCGATGTTGCACAAACTCGATAAGAAACCACATTGAATGCTAGCATCAAATGCCTAAAACCCGCAAGTGCCTCTCCAAGCTCTTCAATCTTATGTTCCGGAATAGGTCTATTATGAAAAGAGTCTTCTCCTAAACGTATTGGCAAGCGTATTAATGAAGCCTTTTTAAAAACAGGTCCAAATTCAGTTTCAAACACGTAGCCAAAAAACAATCGAACTGCATTTGATCCAATATCCACCGCTGCAAATCGTAAACTCTTATCCATCATAGTAAACGAATTTAGTGTTTTTTAGCTTCGGCCTTTATTAATTGGTTCGAGAAGTAATCGTATATCTCATATTGTGAGCGGACTTGTTTGCCATCCGTTCGAACATATTCATTCGACAACTCGGCATTCCACTTTCTTGCCTTCACATTATCAGACAATTGTATATCGATAACCTTCAGTAACATCTTTTTTATGTTGTCATCGAAAATAGGAGTCATTACCTCCACTCGGTTATCTAAGTTTCTGCGCATCCAGTCAGACGAACCAATATAAACCTTTTCATCACTGCCATTACAAAAAACAATCACCCTAGCATGTTCTAAAAGTCGATCAACTATGGATATCGACTCAATGTTTTCACTCATTCCGGCAACTCCATTTACAATTGAGTGCACACTTCTTGCAATTATTTTAATTTTTACTCCTGCTTCGCTAGCCTCATAAATCTTTTTCGACATTTTACGGTCGTTTAAACTATTTACTTTGATAACGACGTATGCCTCCTTCCCTTTTTTAACATTCTCTATCTCGTTGTCAATAAGCTTAATAAAACGACGACGTGCATTAAATGGTGCCACAATTAAATGCTTGAATTGATACCTCTTGTAATTGTCTTTAAAGAATTTAAAAATTTTATTTACTTCGCTGCTAATCTCATCTCTACAAGTTAACAAAGAGTGATCACAGTATAGTCTAGCAGTATTTTCATGAAAATTCCCAGTACCTATATGACAATATCGTACTGACTTTCCTTCTTCTTTTCGTTTAATCACCAAGAGCTTTGTATGAACTTTTAAACCAGGTGCTCCAAAGATTACTTTTACCCCTTCATCTTGTAACTTATCTGTATAATTCATATTGGACTCTTCGTCGAATCTTGCCTTCAACTCCATAACAACAGTTACAGACTTACCATTACGGGCTGCATTTATAAGCGAATGAATGACTTTTGAGTTCTTACTTACCAAGCGATAAATGGTAATTTTTATCGATGTGACAGCAGGATCAATCGCCGCTTCCCGCATTAAGTCAATTACATGTCGGTACGATTGATAAGGATAACTTAAAAGAATATCCTGCTTCCTAATTTGCTCAAATACACTTACTTTACCCTTTAAAATTGGATGAGCCAATGGGGGCATACTTTTGTATCGTAGTGCTAAAGACCCAATGTTGGGGAAATTCATGTAGTCTTTAAAGTTGTGATACCTTCCACCTGGCACCAACAAGTCATCATCTTCAAGTCCGACTTTTTTTATGATGAATTTTAAAAGGACAGCATCAATATCAGAATCGTGAATAAAGCGAACAGGATCTCCTTTTTTACGGTTTTTTAAACCCTCGGTTAGTTTTTCAATGAAGCCGGTAGTTACATCGTTTTCGATATCCAGCCCTGCATCTCTGGTAATTTTTATCGTATAAGCCTCAAAGTAATTGTAATGAAATATTGCAAAAATTTCTGGCAAACACGTGCGGATAATGTCGTCTAATAGCACAACGTTCTTTGAGCCGTCGTCTTCGTTAAGAACAAAAAACCGACTCACAATTGCGGTGGGAATTTCAATTAATGCGTAGTTAACCTCTTGCTCCTCGCCCTCTTCCATTTTGCACAACTTAACCGCTAAGTATGCCGCCTTTCCGTTTAGCTCGGGTAAATCTCTTTCTTCCGAAAGCATTAAAGGAACAAGAGCAGGTTGCACAGTCGACTGAAAGTAATCCTTCACTTTTAGCATCTGGTTCCCATTCAATTCTTTTTCACTCAAAAAGAATATTCGCTCATGTTCCAACTCCTCTTTAGCAGCTATATAGGCCTTTTCAAATCTTTTTTGAAGTGCTTGATTCTTCTGAGAAATAGCCATTAAAGTTTCAGCAGGGTCATAATCCAACATCTCTTTTTCTTTCGTGGAAAGATCCAGCATCTTTTGAACTGTAGGTACTTTAACTCGAAAAAACTCGTCTAAATTACTGGAAAAAATACCTAAAAATTTCAACCTTTCTAATATCGGAACAGACTCATCTTCTGCCTCTTGCAGCACCCTCTCATTGAACGAAAGCCAGCTTATTTCTCTATCGTGAAAAACGTAATTCTTATTACTCATATGCCCAAAGATAGTGTAACGGAATCAATGTCCGGATTAATAAATAGTTAAGAAATGTTGCTTCACAAACTATTCATTTGCTTTGTCAAGAGATCTATTTTTTCTTGTGAATCTGCCATTTTTTTGCGTTCAATGGCAACCACCGCTTCGGGCGCATTAGACACAAACCTTTCGTTCGATAATTTCTTTTCTACCGCTTTTAGAAAACCTTCGTTGTAGGTAATCTCTTCCTGAATTTTCGCCTTTTCTGCTTCTACATCTATTGCCCCACCTAGAGGAATAAAATATTCATTTCCTGCTAGCACAAAAGAGATACTACCTTCAACCTTTTCAGAAACATATTCTATGGATTCCAAATTGGTCAATTTAGTTATTGTACCATCGAATTGCTTGTTAGGGCTGTTAGCAATTACTTTCAGCTCTAATTTGTCCTTAAAAGAAATCTGCTTTTCTTTTCGAACCGTTCGAATTTCTGAAATCAAACTTTTCGCCAATTCAAAATCTTCCACCAAACCATTCGATTTGACGCTTTTTGGCCAGTGATTCACCATCAGACTGTCCCCTTTTTTTCTTTCAGAAATATTTTGCCATATCTCTTCTGTAATAAATGGCATAAATGGATTTAATAACCGCATTACATTCTCTAAATGATGAATTACTTGGTCATAGTTTTTCTTTGCAATTGGCTCGCCATAAGCAGGTTTTACCATTTCCAGATACCAAGAACAAAATTCATCCCAAGTTAGTTTGTAGCTGGTCATTAATGCATCTGACATTCTGAACTTATCGTAATTGTCGTTTAGCTCATTTAATGCAACTTGAAATCGATCTGAGAACCAATCGTTAGCCATATTTGCTACTTCGTCCACCTCAACCGTTTCAGAAACCTCCCACCCTTTGATTAATCGAAACGCATTCCAAATTTTGTTAGAAAAATTTCTTCCTTGCTCACAATAGCTTTCATCAAAAAGCAAATCGTTTCCGGCAGGAGAGCTGAACAGCATTCCAACACGAACTCCATCGGCTCCATGCTTTTCAATTAACTCAATAGGATCAGGAGAGTTGCCTAAAGATTTACTCATTTTTCGACGTTGCTTGTCGCGAACAATTCCGGTATAGTAGACATTCTTGAAAGGTTTTTCTCCTTTATACTCATAGCCTGCCATAATCATTCTGGCTACCCAGAAAAACATAATTTCTGGTGCAGTCACTAAATCATTGGTTGGGTAATAGTATTGTATATCCTTATTATCTGGATCCTTAAATCCATCAAATACAGATATTGGCCATAACCAAGATGAAAACCATGTATCTAGAACATCTTCGTCTTGTCGTAAATCTTTTAGTGTAAGCGATGTATTGCCAGATTTTTCTTTGGCGATTTCCAGTGCTTTTTCAGCCGAATTAGCAATTGTAAAGTCAGAAGGTCCTTCACCATAATAGTAGGCCGGAATTCTATGGCCCCACCACAACTGACGAGAAACACACCAATCTTTGATGTTCTCCATCCAATGCTTATAAGTATTCTTTGCGTTTTCAGGATAAAATTTAATTTCATCGTTCATTACGCTATCCAATGCAGGTTTTGCTAACTCGCCCATTTTCATGAACCATTGCAAAGAAAGTTTAGGCTCAATAACAGCGTCTGTTCTTTCCGAGAAGCCGATTTTATTTGTCAATTCCTCTACCTTGGTTAACCTACCTTGTTCTTTTAAGTCAGCAGTAATCTTTTTTCTAACTACAAAACGATCTTCTCCAACATAAAACTGAGCAGCTTCAGAAAGCGTCCCATCGTCGTTCAAAATATCGATTGAAGGCAAATTGTGCTTCAAGCCTAGTTCATAGTCATTAATATCATGAGCAGGAGTAACCTTGAGGCACCCTGTTCCAAACTCTAAATCCACATATTCATCTTCAATAATTGGAATTTCTCTATTCACAATTGGTACAATAGCCTTTTTCCCTTTTAAATGCGCCCAACGCTCATCTTTTGGATTAATGCAAATAGCTGAGTCTCCTAAAATAGTCTCCGGTCGAGTTGTAGCAATCGTTAGTTTTTCATCAGAACCAACAATGTCGTATGCTACATAATATAGTTTGGACTGAACCTCTTTGTGAATTACTTCTTCGTCCGATAGAGCAGTTTGTGCCTTAGGGTCCCAATTCACCATTCGCACACCTTTATAAATTAAACCTTTGTTAAAAAGGTCTACAAAAACGTCTATTACAGCATCTGATAAATCATCTTCGAGGGTAAACCGAGTTCTTTCCCAGTCGCAAGAAGCACCTAACCTTTTCAATTGTCGTAAAATAGTTCCGCCATACTCTTCAGTCCATTCCCATGCATGCTTTAAAAACTCTTCCCTAGAAAGGTCACTCTTTTTAATTCCACGCTCTTCCAATCGTTTAACCACTTTTGCCTCTGTAGCAATAGACGCGTGATCCGTTCCAGGCACCCAGCAGGCGTTTTTACCTAATAATCTCGCGCGTCGAACCAAAACATCCTGTATGGTATTGTTTAGCATGTGGCCCATGTGCAAGACTCCGGTGACGTTTGGTGGTGGAATTACGATAGTATACGCCTCTCTTTCATCCGGCTCTGAATGAAAGAAGCCTTGTTCTTGCCATTTATTATAACAAGCTTCATCTTTTGCTAAATGATCGTAATTCTTAGGAAGTTCCATGGTTGTTTATTTGAATTGCGAAATTAAGAATTGTCGATTGTCAATTCTTAATTATTAATTGTCAATTGTCATTTGGGTTTGTTAAATATCTGTTAATAGCTTTTTCGCAACCTTTATGTTTCCCTATCTTTGAATCGTATAAAATTTAAAACAATCCAAAATGAAAAAATTAAGCGCAGTATTAGGAATATTTTTATTCTTCGCAGTTGCAGTAAATGCACAAGAATCATCTAACGCGGAGACTGCTGGTGGTGCAGAAATGACATTTGATTCAGAAGTTATTGATTACGGAACCATTGCTCAAAATGCAGATGGTGTTAGAACTTTTAAATTCACAAACACTGGAAATGCTCCTTTGATTATTTCAAATGCAAAAGGATCATGTGGTTGTACTGTACCAACTTGGCCAAAGCAGCCTATTAATCCAGGTGAGAAAGGTGAGATTAAAGTGAAATATGCAACGAACAGACCAGGACCGATTAATAAGTCTGTAACTGTAAGTTCAAATGCTTCAACTCCAACTAAAGTATTAAGAATTAAAGGAAACGTTTTAGTTAAAGAAACTACTCCTGTAATGAAAGATGAAAACAGTCTTTCTCCGAAAGCAGTTAACTAAAGTTAGTTACAAAATACAGAAAGCCTCATTGAATATTCAATGAGGCTTTTTTATGTTTAAACGTAAGTGGAAAATAAATTTACTTATCAGAATCACTACCTTAGCTGAAAACCGCACATGCAAACCAAAGAGATTCTTCATACATTTTACACTGCATTTTCAAAAGGAGACGCAACTACAATGACTTCCTGCTACCACGACGACGTAGTTTTTGAAGATCCCGCCTTTGGAAAGCTAACAGGTAAAAGGGCTGTGGCTATGTGGGAAATGTTATTGAGCAAAAAGGAAGAAAGTGAATTGAGTATAACATTTAAGGTCGTAGATAACAAACACGCAGAATGGGTTGCAAACTACAAATATGGCCCTCAAAAAAGGCCCGTAATAAATAAGGTTAAGGCTTCTTTTGAATTCCTAGACGGAAAAATTATACAACACACCGATAACTTTAGTTTGTGGAAGTGGTCCCAACAAGCGCTTGGCGCTAGTGGATTAGTTTTAGGATGGTCTACCTTTGTTAAGAAAAAAATTAGAGAGAAAACAGCCAGTTTATTGCAAATTATATGTCTCAGCAAACGAACTGATCTTGTAAAAAGGCTGACAAACCATTCCAATAAGTTTCAAATTGAGCTTGGTTATTATGCCCTGCCTCTTCTATGCTGATTGTTTGGGCACTGTTGAATTGCTGAGCTAATTTTAACCCCGTTTCATAGCCAACTACCTCATCATTTTTCGATAATAAAACTAAAGTTGGACAAGTAACCGCACGTGCCAATTTATGAGTCTCGAAGTCATATTTTAACAGCCAATCAACCGGTAAAAAAGGAAACCTTTGTTTTGCAACTGATCGAATACTGTAAAAAGGAGTTTCTAAAATAAGTTTCGACGGATTGTTATTCGAGGCAAGTGAGGTAGCAAAAGCAGATCCTAGCGAACGACCATACAGTATTATTTCATTCTCATTGAACTGCCCTTTGGCATACTCATAAAATAACTGAGCATCGTGATGCATTCCAGCCTCAGAGAATTCTCCTTTACTTTTGCCATAGCCACGATAATCCATCACGATTATATCGTAATTAAATTTTAACAGCGGCTGAACGACTTCACCCCACCTGCTCAAATCGCCGGCATTCCCGTGAAAGTATAAGATTATCCCTTTCGGATTTTTCACCTTAAAGTGCAAGCCATTTAAGGTTATATCCCCGCTTTTAAGATTAAGTTCTTTTACCTCATCGTTAAATTCGTATCTATAGTCCTGCTCCAAATGCGTGGGCAAAAAAATCAAGGCTTCCTGAAAGAAATAGAGAGAAACCACTAATAGTAAATACAAACCTAAAATGGCGAAAATTATTTTTTTAAACTTTCTCACTTTTTAGAATTGTGCTTCACCTTATGACTCGTTGTTTCCAAATCTACAGTAGTTGGTTTTGTGTTAATTATTTCAGATAACATTTTATGGTAAGATTCAAAGGTGTTTAAATTTTTATGTCCACCGCCAATTACAGAATGGAGCCTAGTAAGTTTTGGCTTTACTTTAGAAAGTTTGACAGAACTTTTAAATGGAATTAACTTGTCATTCGTACCATGAATAATGTGAATGGGACATTCCACGTATTTCAACCACTTGTAGGTAGGAATGGGATATTTCAAAATAATAGACATGGGCATAAAAGGAGCATATCGGGCCGTCACCTTGCTCAAACTATAATAGGGCGCGTCTAAAATCAACATTCTAGGTTGATTGGTGGAAGCTAATTTTGTGGCAAACCCAGAACCCAAAGACCTTCCATAAAGAATGATGTACTTCTCATCCACCTTTTCCTTCATTTTATTATAGATGAGTTGAAGGTCATTCTTAATTGCTTTTTGAGTTCTTCTGCCAGTACTTTTCCCAAAACCACGATAATCAATCATGAATACATCATAATCATGTCTCGTAAAGTCTACTGCGAATTTTCCCCAACCTCTCATACTTTTTGAGTTACCTTTTAAGTAAAGTACCACTCCTTTAGGTTGCTTGACTTTAAAATGAAGCCCGTTAATCAAAGCTCCATCTCTTGTTTCAATATTATATTCTTCCACTTCTTGATTTTCATAGAAATATTGAAAATCCTTATCGAGCTTTTCAGGCTTGAACAGCAAATAGTCCTGCAAGTAGTACAATAGAATACTTACCACTATATAAACAGCGAAAACAATTAAGCTTATGTATAACCATTGTGGCATCATTGCTCTAAAATACAAAAATTTACGCGAGCCAATTATTAATTTTTATCATCTATTCCTTACAGTCTGCGACCACTTTTAAACTGCATAGCTTACTTTTGCACGTTGAAAAACAAAAGTATGTTCAACTATAATTACTGCGAAATTGAAGAATTAGCAACACACCATGTTGGTAATAAAAACAATGAAGGCAAGCTACAATTATCTAATACAACCCTTGCCCCTGAAGATGAAGGACTGAAAGAATTACTATTGAGGTATTTCTTAAAACCCTTTGCAGCGCATGAACTATATAACTTTACCTTTTCTGGTGGGGACTTTCAAATGAACCCGATGTTCAAGTATTGTGAATCCATCTTTCAGGATTCAATTCCTTTCTTAGAAAATAGTATAAAAATTGCGCAGTATTTATTCGACCTAAGTATTCATCCGAATATTAAAGCAGGTGATTTGTTTGTCGTTCGCTTTTCCAACTTAAAGCTTAACGATGAAACGGTAGAGGCTGTTGGAATTTTTAAAGCAGAAAATGCTCACCCATTTTTGTTGGTAGAGAACGAAGACGAAGACCCCAACATTTATGCAGTCAACGGAATTAATGTGGATAAGTTGGATAAAGGATGTATCGTTTTTAACCAAGGTCGAAATGATGGCTACAAAGTTGCTATTGTAGACAAAGCAAACAAAGAAGAGGAAGCAAAATATTGGAAAGACAACTTCTTAAAGCTAAAACCATGCAGCGATGAGTTTCACCACACCAAAACCTTCCTAAACATTGCAAAAACCTATGTAACTGAAAAAATGGATCAAGATTTTACGATGGAAAAAACAGATAAAATTGACATCTTAAATCGTTCAGTTGAATATTTTAAAACCAACGAAAGTTTCAATAAAGAAGACTTTGAAGAGACTGTTTTTCAAAGCGAAGAGGTAATAAATTCTTTCAGATCATACGATAGCAACTACCGAGAAAGCAACGAAATTGAGGTGAAAGATGAGTTTGACATTTCAAACCAAGCAGTCAAAAAGCAATCGAAGTTTTTTAAAAGCATATTAAAACTAGATAAGAATTTCCATGTGTACATTCATGGAAATAAAGATATGATTGAACGCGGGGTAGAAAGTGATGGAAGAAAGTTTTACAAAATCTATTTTGAAAAAGAAGATTAGAATTAGTATTTTACAAATCAAATAATTACAAAATGGAAATAGAAAACGAGTTCGAAGGAATGTTAGAAGAAAAAGAAACGTTAACAAAAGCTTCAAAATCATATTTAATAGAAACTGCAAAGTGGTCCAGTTTCTTTGGTATCTTAGGGTTTATTGGAACTGGGTTAATGGTATTATTTTCGCTTTTTGCAGGCACCATGTTCAATACGTTAAGCCAGTTTAACCCTGCCATGTCATCCATGCCAGAATCAGCAGGATCAGGGTTTTCAGTAATGATTACATTCCTGTACCTACTCATTGCATTACTCTACTTCTTCCCTAGCCTCTACTTGTTTAAATCTGGGAAAGCGCTAAAGCATGGGCTAAAGATTAACGACTCTACTATAATTGAGGAGGGTTTTAAAAATCTTAAATCAACCTTCAAGTTTTGGGGAATATTTTCCATTATCTTCATTTCTATTTACATCCTTATATTTTTTATTGGGATGGTTAGTGCATTGTTTATCGGTTAATTACAATGGGAGAAGCAACTCAAGAGCAATTAAACAATCCCCTTCATGGCGTGAAGCTGTTGGATATTCTGGAATATTTAGTAGAAAAGATTGGCTGGGAGGAAATGGGTCAAATTACTGGAATTAAGGCTTTTCAATACCGACCAACCATAAAGTCTAGTCTTCGGTTTTTAAGAAAAACAGATTGGGCCAGAACAAAGGTTGAAGAGTTATATTTAAGCACTATTCCTGCTCCTGCACCTAAATCAGTAGTAGAGCTTTGGGAAGCCTTTATGGAGCAAAACCCTGATTACAAAGACAAACAGTTGGACGAATGGTTTAACTTTTGCGACAACGAAAAAGATGCCAAAGAGTGCGCTCAATTTACTCGAGACGGCATAAAACAGGCAACTTCAACCTCCTTATGGTGGTTTGAAAAATTCCATGCGGACTTGCCAGAAGTTGGCAACATATATGTGGTAACCGATTGGTATAAAATTGCAAAATCCATAGTAGAAGTGGTTAAGGTTGATCAAGTTCCGTTTAATGAGATAACGGAAGAATATGCAGCCATCGAAGGTGAAGGAGATAAATCTTTAGAATATTGGAAAAAAGTTCATTGGGAATATTATAGTCGTGAAATGGAAGAGTTTGGCGAGAAGCCGACCGAAGATATGATTATTGTATGCGAACAGTTCAGAACAATTTTTACCATCGACAATATTTCTAAAGAGTAGCTGTTTAATGACTGTGAAATCATTGTTACTCCCTATTATTGCCTTTAGCCTAATTTTATTTTCTTGTAAAGATGATGACGTTGTGCAAGACTTGGTTCTTATTGAAAAGAATACACCTTTTGATAGAACCTATGGAGGAACTGCAAATGACGAATCTAATTCAATAGTTGAAAAAGACGGATTCCTTTACCTTTTAGGTTACTCCAATAGTTTCAACGACCCAAATGGAGACCATTACCTCATTAAAACAGACTTTAAAGGAAATGTAATTTGGGAAAAAACATACGGCTCAACTTCTTTAGAAATCGGTTTTAAGATTGTAAAATCCCAAGATGGTAATCTTTTTCTACTTGGCGTAACGGAAAGGCGAGGTGGAGGAGATCGGGACATTCACTTACTAAAAGTAAATACGGATGGTACAGTTTTGTGGGAAAAAGTAATAGGTGGTGCGCAGCAAGAAATTCCTGCTACCTTGATAGAAACTTCAAATTCAGAAATACTCATTGCTGCTACAACGGAAAGTTTAGGTAACGGTGCAAGAGATATGGATTTGATATGGTTAGATCAGCAAGGCAGCGTATTAAAAGAGCGCACCTATGGCCAATCAGGCGGCGATGGCGGAACGGACATTTTAGAAATAGAAAATGGAAATTTGATGTTTTTTGGATACACAAGTAGTTATGGTGCAGTTTCAAGAGACTTTTACTTACTAAAACTAACTGCTAACGGCGACTCAATTTGGGGTAAACGTTACGGCGGAAGTGGTTACGAGGAAACGCATCAATTATTGCAAACCGCAGATGGCAACTTTTTATTGCATGGACATACGACCTTAACAGACCCTAACCACAACATGTACTCAACATTGGTAGACAGTTCAGGAAACGTCATATGGGGTAGAGAGTTTGGCGGCAACCAACATGATGGAGGGATGTCAGCAATTATTAATTCTGCCGGAAACTTCGTTTTATTAGGTCGAAGCATGAGCTTTGGCCAACAGCGCCAAATGCTTTTTGCTGAGCTCACTCCAAATGGAAACGTAATAACACAAACCGATATTGGTAACCCTAAAAACGATTGGGGAAATGAAATTATAGAGGTTGGCAATTCTTATTACATCGTAGGCCACACCGATAATTTTGGTAGCGGAGACAATGACTCTTATTTGATTCGAAAATTAAAGTAGCACCCTAGCGGTTTTCCATAAACCGCTGTAATATTAAGGTCGCACTAATTTTATCGACCAATGCCTTATCCCTTCTCTTCTTTTTACTGAGCCCTCCGTCAATCATGGATTGAAAAGCAATTTGTGAGGTAAAACCCTCATCTTGCCGTTCAATTTTTAGCAGTGGAAATCGCTTTTTAATAAAGTTAATGAAAGGAACAATTTTACCTTCTATTTCTGATAACTCTCCACTCATTCGTTTGGCTTGGCCAACAACTAATACTTCTACATCTTCTTTTTCAAGATAAGACTTCATAAACTCTTGCAAATCTTTGGTTTCAACAGTAGTTAAACCGCTTGCAATGATTTGCAACGAGTCCGTTTCTGCAATTCCCGTGCGTTTTGCTCCGTAATCTATAGCTACTAGTTTCGACAACTTATTTTTTTGCCAAATTACGAATGCTCTGATATAATTTTAAAACTTGGCAGGTAGACTATTTGCTATGCTTATTTTTGAATTTCAAACTAAGAAAATGTATCCAACTCTATCTGATATGCTCCGAGATTTACTCGGAATAGATATCCCTCTCCCTTTTCCAACTTTCGGCTTTTTTGTTGCCTTGGGGTTTATTGCAGCCGCCTACTTCTTCACGGAAGAGATGAAAAGGAAAGAAGCTAATAAGCTGTTATTTGCTAGATTAGTAGATGTTAAAATCGGAGAAAAGGCAAGTACTTGGGAGTTAATTTCAAATGGAATTTTAGGATTTCTTGTAGGATTTAAATTTATTGAAGCAGTATTTAATTATGGTGCCTTGGTAGAGAATCCACAAACCTTTCTTTTTTCAGGAAGAGGCAATTTTATTGGAGGACTTTTGGGAGCTGCCCTATTTGCATGGATGAAATTCAGAGAAAAGGACAAAGAAAAGTTAGCGACGCCAAAAATGGTAAAACAAAAGGTACGACCTCACGAATTGGTTGGCAACATGACCATGATTGCAGCCATTGCCGGAATACTTGGTTCTAAAATATTTCACAATTTAGAGAACCTGTCGGAATTTGCTGCAGACCCCATTGGAGCATTAGTTTCTTTTAGCGGATTAAGTATTTATGGTGGTTTAATTGTTGGCGGTGGTGCTGTTTTATATTATGCAGTTAAAAATGGATTAACTTGGATTCACGTGGCAGATGCCTGTGCTCCAGGTCTTATGGCTGCTTATGGTATTGGACGAATTGGCTGCCAGCTTGCCGGTGACGGCGACTGGGGAATGCCAAACGATGCACCTAAACCCGATTGGATGAGTTTTCTGCCCGACTGGATGTGGGCTTTTGACTACCCCAACAATGTTTTAGGAATAGATTTGCAAGAAGATTTCCACAGAATGGGACTAGAGAGTATTACAGGTAATGCGTGGCCAACTCCTTTCTACGAAACGGTAATGGCTTTTATTATTTTCGGAATACTTTGGTCATTGCGAAAGAAAATTTCGGTTCCCGGAGTGATGTTTAGTTTGTATTTGGCATTTAATGGAGCAGAACGCTTTTTCATTGAAAAAATTCGAATTAATCCAGATTACCACTTCTTAGGAATTGAGGCTACTCAAGCTGAAATTATTGCTGTGGTTTTGTTTTTAACCGGAATAGCTGGAATAGTGTATTTCACGCAAAACAAGAATAAATTCATCCCAAAAGCTGCAGAGGCATGATTTCACTAGAGTTACTGTGCCAAGATGTTGTTGAGCTTTGCCGTGAAGTTGGCATTTTCATTAAAATGGAAGAGTCCAAAGTACACCGAGAAGACATTGAAACGAAGTCAAAAAACTCCTTAGTAAGCTACGTAGATAAAACAGCTGAACAACGGTTAGTAGCCAATTTAGCAAAGTTTATTCCTGAGGCAGGTTTTATTGCAGAGGAAGGAACTTCTGATAAGGTAGGAGATGTTTACAATTGGATCATAGATCCACTAGATGGAACTACCAATTTTTTACACGGAGTGCCCACCTACTCTGTTAGCGTGGCGCTAAAACGAAACGACGAAGTTGTTATAGGAGTGGTTTATGAAGTAAATAGAGATGAGTGTTTTTATGCATGGGAAGGAAGTGATGCTTTTTTAAATGGTAATAAAATAGAAACAAATTCTACCTCAAACTTATCAGATTCATTGATTGCAACTGGTTTCCCATATTACGACTACACTCATTTAGACGGTTATTTTGAATTGCTCAAAAACTTGGCTAAAAACACTCGAGGAATTCGCAGGATTGGTTCAGCAGCTGTTGATTTGGTGTACATGGCCTGCGGCAGGTTTGATGTTTTCTTCGAATACAGTTTGCATGCTTGGGATGTTGCTGCAGGAGCTTTTATTGCTCAACAAGCAGGAGCTGTTATTGAAGATTTTAAAGGTGAAGGCAACTGGTTATTTGGAAAAGAAATTGTTGCTATCAATCCACAATTGAGAGTAGAGTTCAGCAATTTAATAAAGAAGCATCTTAATTAAAAAAGCCCCTTCGGCCATTTCGATTTTACTCGATGGCCAAAAGGGCTTTTCGTAAACCAACTATTTTATTAACCAGGATTAACCATCCTTTTAGAAGATTTTTCATTCTTCTGTTATAAAGACTCCGATATTTTCAATACGTTGCCTTGAATTATTTTCTCTTTTTTTAATTTCTATTTCCTAACGAATCAACTCCGCGGTTTCGACCAATTTTAAAAATTCCGCTCTATAGCCATTCTCATCCAAACCCTTTGACATCTTAGCAATTCCTAAAATATCACTAAAGCTCATTTCTTTAGTACTCTCAGAGCCGCGAAGTTTCATTCCAAATGATGCTACTGCAGCAGAGAACTGAAGATTATGAGAAGCTTGTTCAAGCTCAACTTCCTCGTCTTTCATAATCTTGGTCAATAGAATTGATTTATTTCCATCTGGTTTCTTATATCGAAACTTAACAGTTAGCAATTCGTCTGACAAAGAATCAATAGCTTTTTCTTTTTGATATTTTAGCTTATCAATGTCTTTAATCTTTTCTTCAGAACCCATGGGTACAATTTCATACAATACTGTAACTGCATGCCCTGCTCCTAACTCCCCTGTATCCTTCTTATCATCATTAAAATCTTCAGCAGCAAGGGCTCTATTTACGTAGCCAATTAGACGGTAGGCTTTAACTTTTGCTGGATTAAACTCTGCTTGCACTTTTACATCTTTTGCAATCGTGAACAGAGTTCCACCCATTTCGCTTATTAACACTTTTTTGGCCTCTAGGATATTATCAATGTAGCTATAATTGCCATTCCCTTTATCAGCTATTTGCTCCATTTTATAATCCTGGAGATTTCCGTTACCAAAACCTAAAACGGATAGAAATACTCCTCCCTCTCGCTTTTCCTCAATCAGTTTTACCAACGCTTCTTGACTGCTAGTCCCTAGATTAAAATCCCCATCTGTGGCTAATAGAATTCGATTATTCCCACCTTTGATGAAATTCTTTTCGGCTATTTTGTAAGCCAATTGAATTCCCGCACCACCTGCTGTCGAACCTCCTGCAGACAATCGGTTCAGCACGCGTTTGATTTCATCCTTTTGGTCTCCACTTGTTGACTTCAATACAACCCTGGCTGCTCCTGCGTAAACAACAATAGCAATACGATCCTCCTCCCTTAACTGGTCAATTAAAAGGGCCAGTCCTTTTTTCAATAAGCCTAATTTATCAGGACTACCCATTGACCCTGAAACATCTAACAAGAAAACTAGATTACTTCTTGGAGCTTTACCCATCTCAATTATCTCTCCTTGAATACCGATCAAGGCTAATTGACGGTTCTCATTCCATGGACAAGTTGTTAACTCGGTTGTGATTGAAAATGGGTGTTCACCTTCCGGTTGAGGGTAATCGTAATCGAAGTAATTGATTAACTCCTCAATTCGAACCGCATCCGGCGGAGGCAACATCCCTTCATTTAAAAATCGGCGTGTGTTAGCATATGCTGCTTTATCTACATCTATGCTAAAAGTGGATAATGGCTCCCTTCTAGGTGTTTGAAATACATTATCAGCCAAACTTTGATAAGATTCATTTCTGTATCGTCTTGGCTCAGCAGCTAACTCAGAATGCGAATAACCTGTTATTTTTACCCCGTCAATAAAAGTAACGGAACTGCCATTTCGTTGTCCCCTAACATTATTTTTTCTGGAACCATTGTCTCTTGAAAAAATTCCATTCCCGGCGACTTTTGTTATATCTGCAACTGATCGAACGGCCATTTGAGTAATTTGAGTTCTATGAACTGTTGTTCCAACTTCTATTTGGTCCTTCTCAATTATAGGTTTACAGTATACTGTAACTTCCTCAATTTCTATTCCTTTAACCATAGTTACGTTCAATACGGTTATTTTACTAGAATCAACGGTTATCTCACTTACTTTCTGGGGTGCAAAACCAACATAATTAATCTTTACATCGTAGATACCGGCTGGGATTGGTTTTAAAGTATATATCCCATCGAAATCTGTAGTCGTTACCAAAACTTGTTCTGAACCTTTCAATAAGACTACGTTGGCAAATGGTACTGGTTCGTTGTTTGCTTTCTCTACTACTAAACCCTTTATAACGCCACTTCCTGATTGTGCGAAATTAATTTGAGAACTAAATAATACGACTAAAATTAGAATTAACTTTTTCATAGTGCTAAGTTTTAAGAGTGCTGTGGCAATAGCGCCAAATGCTTTCTTAATGGACACTAGCTTAACTACTATGTGTTGCCTGGAGGCAATAAAGTAACTATGAGTGTGACAATTACATTCTATATAATCTGAATTTTCTTGCGTCTAAAGTAATACAGTCTTAATCTTTAATACCCTTACATCCTATTGGCCTTCCAATTTGATTTTTTGCTCGAGCTAGAGGCTTCCATTGCCGGAGTCGTTGAATTACTGACTAAAGTCGCTGCTACCAGCGCCGCAATTTCTTGTTCGTCATCGTTTTTACTTTCTAAATATTCGGGTTTAAAATGATGCTTTACAAAGTTGGTATCAAAATTTCCAGATACAAAAGCCTTGTGCTCTAATGCAAATCGGCAGAAATCCATGGTTGTTTTTACACCCTTTATTTCATACTCGTCAATTGCTCTTAACATTCTTAAACGAGCAGTTTCTCTGTCTTTGCCGAAAGTTACTAGCTTAGCAATCATCGGATCGTAATAAATCGGAATTTCCATCCCCTCTTCAAAACCGTCGTCAACTCGAACTCCTAAGCCTTGTGGACGAACGTACGTTTCTAGCGTACCAATATCCGGTAAAAAATTATTCATCGGATCTTCCGCATAAACTCTCACCTCAAAAGCGTGTCCTTGAATTTTCAAGTCCTCTTGTGTAAAGCTCAGTTTTTCTCCTCGTGCCACATTAATTTGCTCTCGAACCAAATCAATTCCAGTAATTTGCTCTGTAACAGGATGCTCCACTTGCAACCTCGTATTCATTTCTAAAAAAAAGAAATTTAAATTTTCATCCAACAGAAATTCTACTGTACCAGCTCCAACATAGTCGCAAGACTTTGCAACCAATACCGCAGCTTTTCCCATCTCCTTTCTCAATTCAGGAGTTAAAACGGCCGACGGTGCTTCTTCTATTACTTTTTGGTGTCTTCGCTGAATAGAACACTCTCTTTCAAATAAATAAACAACATTTCCATGTGTGTCCGCTAAAATTTGAATTTCGATGTGTCGAGGAGAGCCTACGTACCGTTCAATAAAAACTGCTCCATCTCCAAAAGAAGAAATGGCTTCAGAAACTGCTCGGTCCATTTGCTCTCTAAAATCTTCTACTCGCTCTACAATTCGCATTCCTTTTCCACCGCCACCAGCACTTGCTTTAACCAAAATAGGAAAACCTACTTCTTGCGCAATTTTCTCAGCTTCCGCCACATCTGTTACAGCTTCATCTGTTCCAGGAACCAATGGAATGTTGTATTTTTTAACGGCGGCTTTCGCTGCCAACTTGCTGCCCATTACTTCCATGGCTTCGGGCGAAGGACCAATTAGAGTCAGTCCTGCTTTACTCACTTTACGAGCAAAATCAGCATTCTCAGAAAGGAAACCGTAACCTGGGTGTATGCCATCTACATTCATTTGTTTGCACAATTCGATGATGTAATCTCCACGCAAATAAGATTCCGATGAGGGGGGTGGACCAACACAAACTGCTTCATCTGCATATCTCACAAATAGCGCATTTCTATCTGCCTCAGAATAAATAGCTACTGTTGAAATTCCCATTTCCTTGGCAGTACGCATAATTCGCAATGCAATTTCCCCTCTGTTTGCAATCAAAATCTTATTCATCTCGTCATTGTTTTGCGCTAAATTAGGTATATTCACTAAAAGATTTAAGACCGTTGCACTGCAAGATATTAGAGTAAAGAGAATTTGCGAAACCATCAGTTTTTATTCTAAAAAATTAGCTATCTGAACATTTATTAAGTTAGATAAATCACTTTACGAATATAACTTCTACTAAAACAAAATTTTAAATTACACTAAAAAATGAAAAACAAAATTTTTGAAGAAAGACAACGCTTTAACCAATGGTGGTTGTGGCTTACCATGGTGGGTTTAGTAGGAATTTTTATTTACCAGCGCCTCCCTATTCAACTCAATACAGAATTCTATATTTCGTTTGGCGTCCTTGCTTTTGTAGTACTTTTTTTATTTTCTATTAACCTTTCTACTCGAGTCGATGAACATGGAATACACATTCAAATGTTTCCTTTCCATCTCAAAACAGTTTCCTATCCTTGGTCAGACTTATACAGCGCAGAAGTTGTGGAGTACAGTCCCATTTCAGAATATGGAGGTTGGGGATTAAGAATTTCACGCAAAGGAAAAGCCTTTAATGTTAAAGGAAACAAGGGTATAAAGATTCAAACCTCGGACGGAAGAAGTCGAATGATTGGAACACAGAAGTTTGAAGAAGCGAAGATTGTAATTGAGCAATACAAAAGCATAATCAATCAATAACTTTAAGCACTTACCAACTCTAGGCACTCACTAACTTTCAACTCTAAGTACTCATCAAATTTTAACTATAAGTATTCATCAACTTTCAACTCTAAGTACTTTTACGGTATAATCAACATTCATGCATCTCTTCTATTCCTCCAATATTTCAGATAACACCATTACACTCGACAATGAAGAGTCGAAGCACCTTGCAAAAGTGTTGCGCTTGGAAATGGGTGAAAACGTTCACGTGATTGATGGAAAAGGAACGAGATACCTCTGCTCTATTCTTGTAGCGCATCAAAAAGCGACTCAACTAACCATCTTAGAAAAAGAGGTAGTGAACGAAACTTACGGAATTGAAATTGCCGCAGCCCCGACCAAGAACCTCAACCGATGGGAATGGTTTTTAGAAAAATCCACTGAAATTGGAATTGATGCGATTCACCCAATTGTTAGTTTTCACTCGGAACGAAAAGTGCTTAAAAAAGACCGCCAAGAGCGTATTTTGGTGAGCGCCATGAAACAATCATACAAAACTAAGCTGCCGCAATTAAGCGAGTTGGAAAAGTTTAAGCAATTTATTACAAAAGAGTTTGATGGGAGAAAATTTATCTGTCATTGTTACGACGAGCTTCAAAAAAAGAGCTTAAATGAAAGCTATAAAAAAGGAGAGAAAGCCTTACTTTTGATTGGACCAGAAGGCGACTTTAGCAAGCAAGAAGTGGAATTAGCCATAAAAGAAGGCTTCGAGCCCATCGGCTTAGGAGAAAGTCGACTAAGAACCGAAACGGCAGCTATTGTAGCTTGTCACACCATACATGTACTCAATGCGTAAATTATTATTTCTTTTCCTTTTTATACCTTTTGCCATGGCAGCGCAAAACGGGAATTTTCAAATTGCAATTTTAAAGTACAATGGTGGGGGTGACTGGTATTCGAATTTAGAAACCTCCTTGCCTAACCTGATCGACTTTTGCAATAAAAACCTAAATACTTCTATTAAAAGGGAGCAAGCCATAGTTGAACCTTCAAGCACAGAATTATTCGATTATCCTTTTGTGCACATGACGGGACATGGAAATGTGGTTTTCAACTTGGAGGAGTCCGAAAATTTGAGAAACTATTTGTTGGCAGGAGGCTTTCTGCATATCGATGATAATTATGGAATGGATCAGTTCGTTCGCAGAGAAATAAAGAAAATATTTCCCAATGAGGAGTTGGTGGAGATTCCGTTTTCGCACCCCATTTACCATCAAAAATTTGATTTTAATAATGGCCTTCCAAAAATTCACGAGCACGATGGTGAAGCACCTGTTGGGCTAGGAATTATAAAAGAAGGTCGTTTGGTGCTTTTTTATAGCACCGAATGCGATTTAGGAGACGGCTGGGAAGATCAAGAGATTCACAACGACTCTGAAGCTACAAGAATGAAAGCCTTACAAATGGGCGCAAACATTGTTTCATTTGTATTTTTAGGAGAATAATAAACCCTTTCTAAAAGAATCTGATTCTACTTTGGACGATACTGTTTTAGCATTTATCGAAAAGCACCGAAACCAATCTCCGGCGGAGCTTGCTTTACTGTTGAGCAAAAAACCTCATCTGCCAAAAGAATTTATATTAAATCAAGTAAATGGACTGCAAAAGGCAAAGCAGAAACTTCCATTTTTAGTAGAGTCTGAAAAGTTCATTTATCCTTCTGCTCGAGCATTTTCACAGGCTTCTTCGGAAAAAACAGGAACCTATAAAGCCGGTATTTTTAATGCAAAAAAAATACTAGACTTAAGTGGTGGCATGGGTATGGACAGTTACTTTTTTGCTCATCATGCAAAGGAAGTTACCTATGTTGATTGGAATGAAGAATTGGTAAAAACAGCGCGTACCAACTTTGAAGCGCTCCAAGCAAGCAATATAACATGCGTGAATTCCAAAGCAGAATACTTCATCCTGCAGAACGAGAATTCATACGATTTAATCTACTTAGACCCAGACCGAAGAGCAGCAAAAGAGAAAGCATATAAAATTGACGAATGTGAGCCAAATGTAGCCGAACTACTTCCAAACATCTGGGAAAAAACTAGCTACTGTTTGGTGAAGCTTTCGCCCATGCTCGACATTCAACAAGCGCTAACTCAATTGCCTTTTTGCAAGGAAGTGCATGTGGTGTCTGTAGACAATGAGTGCAAGGAGTTGCTGTTTTTATTAGAAAATGGTTTTGAAAGAGAAGCTACCACCCATTGTGTAAACATTCAAAAGGAAAGCACACAGCACTTTGAATTTAATTTTGAGCAAGAGCGAGCTGCTAGCAATTCTTTAGGAGAAGTAGAAAATTACTTGTACGAACCAAATGCCTCTATCTTAAAAGCTGGAGCATTTAAAACGGTAGGCCAACAGTTTAACTTAACTAAATTGGCAACGAATACACACCTTTATACTTCTACTGAACTACAGCAGAACTACCCTGGCCGAATTATAAAAGTATTGGAGGTTTCCAAACCGAAAAAAGGATTGACACAGCAAGCCAATGTTGTTTGCCGCAACTTTAGCATGAAACCAGAGCAACTCAAAAAAAAGTTCAAAATAAAGGATGGTGGAACGCAGTTTTTGTATGCTTTCAGTTTGGGAGATGAAAGCAAGAGGTTTGTTTTGGGAGAGTTGGTGTAGTGGATTATGAAGCAAATTAATAGTTACTTTTCTTAACATTTTCCCTTTTGAAAATCCCTTATTTTCTCTGAACTTCGCACCACAAAAATGTAAGAATATGCCTAAGATTTCGGAAAGAGGATTAAACATGCCAGAGTCGCCAATTAGAAAATTGGTTCCATTTGCAGAGAAAGCTAAAAGTAAGGGAGTTGGAGTAATTCACTTAAACATTGGTCAGCCAGATATTGAGACGCCACAGGTAGCCTTAGATGCGGTAAAAAACATCACCATGGAGGTGTACGAATACAGCCACTCTGCAGGAAATGAATCCTACCGAATTGGTTTGGCTAAATACTACGACAAGATTAGTCCGGGAATTACGCATGAAAATGTAATGGTAACAACGGGCGGTTCTGAAGCCTTGTCGTTTGCATTTACTGCTTGCCTTAACTTGGGCGACGAGGTTATTATTCCAGAGCCATTTTACGCCAATTACAACGGTTTTGCAGAAGCTACTGGCGTTAATGTGGTGCCAATTAGTTCCTCAATTGAAAGCGGTTTTGCCTTGCCAAAAATTGAAGAGTTTGAAAAAAACATTACTTCCAAAACCAAAGCAATTCTTATTTGCAATCCAGGAAATCCAACAGGTTATTTATATTCAAAAGAAGAATTAAACAAACTAAGAGATCTTGTTAAAAAACATGATTTATACCTTTTTGCCGATGAAGTCTACCGAGAATTCTGCTACGACGGTAAAGAGCATAACTCGTTATTAACCTTAGAGGGTGTTGAAGATAACGTAATTGTGGTTGATTCTGTTTCTAAACGCTACAGCATGTGTGGGGTGAGAATTGGAGCCATGATTTCTCGAAATAAAGAGGTAATGACCACCGCTTTAAAGTTAGCTCAAGCTAGACTGAGTCCTCCCTTATTGGGTCAAATTGCAGGTGAAGCAGCTTTGGAAACTCCAGATTCTTATTTTGAAAATGTGAGTAAGGAATACGTGGAGCGAAGAGATATCTTGGTAGATGGCTTGAACTCAATCGACGGTGTATTCTGCCCGAAACCGGGAGGAGCGTTTTACGCTGTGGCTCAATTGCCGGTAAACGATACAGAAAAGTTTTGCCAATGGATGCTAGAAGACTTTTCATTTGAAGGCGAAACCGTGATGATGGCACCTGCGAGTGGGTTTTATTCCACACCAGGCAAAGGAAAAAATGAAGTTCGGTTGGCTTACGTTTTAGAAAAAGACAAACTGAAAAAAGCGATTCGTTGTTTGGCAGAGGCGTTAAAAGTTTACCCAAACAACTAAGATGGACATTCTAGATGCAATTATTCTAGGTATAATTCAAGGACTAACTGAATTTTTGCCAGTTTCTTCAAGTGGCCACTTAGAAATTGCAAAAGCCATTCTCGGTGATGACTCTCTTCCAAAAGACAGCCTACTCTTTACCGTAATTCTTCATTTTGCTACAGCATTAAGTACCATAGTTATTTTTAGAAAAGACATTGGTATTATTCTAAAAGGGCTCTTTCAATTTAAATGGAATGAAGAGTTGCAGTTTTCCTTAAAGATAATTTTATCAATGCTGCCAGCTACCTTTATTGGCCTTTTTTACGAAGAAGAATTGGAAAAGCTATTTGGAGGAAATGTACTTTTTGTTGGCGCCATGCTCATTATCACAGCAATGTTACTATTGCTTGCCGACCTCAGCAAAAGAACCTTAAAGAACGTTAGTTTTTCTAATGCCTTAGTCATTGGAATTTCACAAGCCATTGCCATGTTGCCGGGCATCTCACGATCAGGAGCTACTATTTCTACTTCAGTAATGTTAGGCAACGACAAAAGCAAAGCAGCACGATTCTCTTTTTTAATGGTCGTACCATTGATCCTTGGCAAAGTGGCTAAGGATATTCTAGGTGGAGAAATTAGCATAGCATCCGCGAACTTCACCCCCTTACTTATTGGCTTTCTAGCAGCTTTTATATCCGGTTTATTCGCCTGCAACCTAATGATCAAACTGGTACGTAAAAGCAAGTTAAAATACTTTTCTATTTACTGTGCTGTTGTAGGAACTATAGCAATTGCGTTTAGTCTATTGAACTAACTTTCCTCCGGCCGTTTTAGCTTTATTTTAAAAAAAAAAAATTAAATATAATTCACCGTTTGCCAATTCGAAAATAAATTTTACTACTTCTATTTAGTTAAGTTTGTTTCATGAAACGGGCGTTTTACATACTCTTATTATTAATTTTTTCGAATACTTTATTCGCAGATCCTAACACGGCACAATTAGACAAGTTAAGAACGGAATACCTAACCGCACTTAGCGACTATTTGAATGCTCCAAAAGTGTATGAATCTTTTTTAAAAGTTGAGAATCCTTCTGCACAAATATTGGCCTACCCAGGAGCGTTAGAGGCAATAATGACAAAAACTACCTGGAATGTTTTTAAGAAAATATCCTATTTAAATAAAAGTGAAGAAAGCTTTAAAAAAGCGATAAAATTAGCTCCAAACGATGTTGAAATTCGATTCATGCGATTAGCTGTTCAGTATGAAATTCCCGAAGACTTGGGATTCAGCAAAGAGATGGAAAGCGATAAAAAATTCATCATTCAAAACATAAAAAGTTTCAATTCTCTTAGTATCCCGCTAAGTCTGCGAAAACAAATTCTTGGATTCACTCACCGCAGCAAAATGTTCACCCCGATAGAGATTGAGAAATTCAAACTTACCTTAGCCTTAAATTAAAAGCCATGAAGAAAATATTATTCGTACCGGTATTAGTAATTGCAATAATCCTAAGCTCTTGCAGTTTTTTTGAAAACTGTGTAGAAGGTGAAGGTCCAGTAGTAGAGCAAATAATAGAAATTGACAATTTTGAAGGAATAGAATTAGAGCAAAACGCAACGGTCTATTTAACCCAATCTGATGTTCAAAAAATAACGATTGCTGCGCCCCAAAATATCATCGATTTATTACAAACAGAAATGAATAGAGGCAATTGGCAAATTGACTTTTCTAGATGTCTAAAAACAGAGGAAAAAATTAAAATTTATATTGAATCCAATACTATTCATGAGATAGTTATTGAAGGATCTGGTGAGGTTTTTAGTGAAGGACAAATTGAAACCGATGAATTATCGATCGGGATTACAGGATCAGGTTTAATTGACTTGGATTTAAGAGTAAAAGAGTTGAAGACTGAAATTTCAGGAGCAGGAGACGTTCGATTAAAAGGTGAAACTAAACTACATGAAATTGAAATAAATGGAAGTGGGGATATCAAAGCTTATGACTTGTTAAGTGATGAAAGCGAAATTGAAATTAACGGCAGTGGCGATGTAAAAGTGAATGTTTCCTATGCACTACAAGTAGAAATTAATGGCAGCGGCGATGTTTATTATAAGGGAAATGTGAAAGAAATTTCTTCTGAAATAAATGGAAGTGGAAAGTTAAATCAAGAAGACTAGCACACTATTTATAGAGTAAATACTTCTCTCGCATCAAATTGTATTCTGCCAAGCCGTCCTTCCAAGAATCGCGTATTTCCTTCACAGGTTTACTCGATTTTATTGCATTCTTCAAACTAGAATTACCTGCGAGCAAATTGAAAAAGTTTGTGAAATATTCTGCCTTATTAGGGTACATGTTGTAGCCCTCAAATAAATAAGAGAGCTCTAATTTACCCCAATTCCTTGCGTCTATCTCCTCTTCATTGCTTAGGTCAACTCCAAAACATTCCTTACTATTAAGTTTAGGCTGGGTAGCTCCAAGAGTCGGTTTAGGGGTAAATGAATACTGAAATTTACTAAATGAAGGATGCCCAAATTGTTGAAAAGGTGCATCAGTGCCTCTGCCCACACTGACCGGAGTTCCTTCGAAAAAACACAAGGAAGGATATAAATATATTGCATTCATGTTGGGCAGATTAGGAGAAGGTGGGACACTGACCTTGTATTCTTTTTGATGCGTGTAGTTCTCGCACGCAATCACGGTCAATTCACACGTAACACCATTTTTTAGCCAACCTTCACCATTTATCATTTGAGCATATTCCCCAATCGTCATTCCGTGCACAACCGGAACCGGATGCAGTCCTATAAATGACTTATACTTTTGTTCTAAAATTGGACCATCAATATAATGACCATTCGGATTTGGACGATCTAAAACAATAACCTTTATGTTTTGCTCTGCAGCAGCCTCCATCACATAATGCAAAGTAGATATATACGTATAAAACCGAACACCAACATCTTGAATGTCAAAGACAATTACATCAATACCTTTTAATTGCTCAACAGAAGGCTTCTTATTGTCACCATATAACGAGATAATTGAAAGACCCGTCTTAGAATCAATTTCATTACTTACCTTTTCTCCAGCGTCTGCTGTCCCTCGGAAACCGTGCTCCGGACTAAAGACCTTAATCACATTCACCTTTAAGCTAAGTAAACTGTCAACAAGGTGAGTCGAATTAATCATTGAGGTATGGTTACCAACAAAACCTACTTTTTTATTCGCGATTAATGGCAGGTAATCGTCAAGTCGCTCATTCCCGATAACAATTCTCTCCTCTACAACTGTCGATTTTATGGGCTCTAAAGCCTTTTTAGCCGGGGCGGAAGAACAGGCAAAAGCAATTTGAAATACAATAAAAAATATGCCCCACTCTTTCCTCATCACTTGCCTATTCATTTTCCTATTTTTGTTTCTCATACTAAGCTCTTCGATTCCTTGAATTTCGAACTATTCTTTGCAAAAAAAATAATTAAAGGAGAAAAAAACTCCTTTTCTAAACCAATAATACGTATTTCCATCGTAGCGATTGCTTTGGGCATTGCTATGATGACGCTTTCCTTATCTATCGTGCAGGGTTTTCAAGCAGAAATTGAAAAAAAAGTCTCAGGTTTTGGAGCTCACATTCAAATTTCAACCTACGATTCTAGAGGTTTATTAGAGAACAAAGCTATCTCAAAAAATCGAGAATTTGTGCCAAAACTGCTGAGCATACCAGGAATAAATCACATTCAAACATTCGCAAATAAAGCAGCCATTTTACAATTCAACGAAAACAATTATGGCGTAATAATGAAGGGTGTTGGGATGGATTACAAATGGACCTTTTTTGAGCAATACATTGTAGAAGGAAAAATTCCAACATTAGATTCAAATAAAAAGTCAACCGAAATATTAATCTCCTCTACCATCGCGAATAAACTGAAGTTAAAAATTGGGGATGATGTACTTGCTTACTTTGTGCAACAACCTCCACGAACTAGAAAATTTACCATCTGTGGTATTTACAATACAGGGTTAGGAGAGATGGATGAACAAATGATTCTTGGGGATATTCAACAAATCCAAAAAATTAATGGTTGGGATAATCATCAGATTGGGGGGGTTGAAATTTTGGTCGACGATATTGAAGAGGTAGAACGACTAGATGAAGAGGTCTACGAAGTCATTGATTACGATTTAAGTTCAATATCAATTAAAGATGCTAGGCCTGATATTTTTAACTGGCTTGAACTTCAAGACATTAATGTTATTATAATCATAAGTCTGCTAGTGTTAGTTTGCGGTATTGATATGATTTCTGCCTTGTTGATTTTAATACTAGAGCGAACGAATATGATTGGCATTCTTAAAGCATTAGGAGCGAGAAGCAATAGCATTCGAAAAATCTTTTTGTATAACGCCACTTACTTAATCTTAATGGGAATGTTTTGGGGTAATTTAATAGGAATAGGGGTCTCATTTTTACAACTAAAATTTGGGTTTTTAAGTTTACCTCAAGAAGCATATTTCATAGATAAGGTCCCGATACAATTCAACGCAGCTAATCTTATATTACTCAATCTAGGCACCTTAGTCTGCTGTTTTTTGATGTTAGTAATACCGTCAGGTCTCATCGCCAGAATTACACCTATCAAAGCAATCAGGTTCGAATAAGAGCGTAATTTTTAACACTCAAGTCCCACTTTTCGAACATGAAATAACTACCTTTGCAAAGCAAAAAAATTGAAATGAAATATTACAATAACATATTAGAAACCATAGGGAATACGCCTTTGGTAAAGTTCAATAAAATCACGAAAGATATACCGGCATTGATCTTGGCGAAAATGGAAACATTCAATCCTGGTCATTCTACGAAAGATCGAATGGCTTTAAAGATGATTGAAGATGCCGAGAAGAATGGGAAGCTAAAACCAGGGGGAACTATTATTGAAGGAACTTCTGGAAACACAGGTATGGGCTTAGCTTTAGCAGCAATTGTAAAAGGCTATAAACTTATTTGTACGTTAGCGGATAAGCAATCGAAAGAGAAGATGGATATTTTGCGTGCTATGGGAGCGGAAGTGATTGTTACACCTACCAACGTTTCTGCAGATGACCCAAGGTCATATTATTCGGTTGCAAAAAGATTAAACAAAGAAATTCCCAATTCTTATTACCCAAACCAGTACGACAACCTTTCTAATAGAACTGCGCATTACGAGCAAACTGGACCAGAGATTTGGGAGCAAACTGATGGTAAAATAACTCACTTAGTAGTAGGTGTTGGAACTGGAGGAACAATTTCTGGATCAGCAAAATATTTAAAGGAGCAAAATCCAAACATCAAAATTTGGGGAATTGATACGTACGGTTCAGTTTTTAAGAAATTTCACGAAACAGGCGAGTTCGACGAAAAAGAAATTTACTCCTACATCACCGAGGGAATTGGAGAAGATATACTTCCTGAAAATGTAGACTTTAGCCTAATTGACCATTTTGAAAAGGTAACAGATAAAGATGGTGTTATCATGACTAGAAGGCTTGCCAGAGAAGAAGGTTTCTTCATGGGTAATTCAGCAGGTTCAGCAGTAGCAGGATTAATGCAGTTGAAAGATGAATTAACAAAAGACGATGTGGTGGTGGTTATCTTTCACGACCATGGAAGTCGCTATGTTGGTAAGATGTTTAACGATGATTGGGTGAGAGACAGGGGTTTTATGGAGACGGATAAAATTAACGCACTATCGGTAGCTAGTAGTCATGAGGGTAAAAAACTAATTACTGCAACACCTGAACACGATCTGTCAGATGTATTGAACTTAATGACCAAATACGACATCTCTCATATTCCGGTGAAAGAAGGTGAAGAGTTTGTTGGCGCCATTAGCGATTCAGAGTTATATTCGGTAGTCGCTAAGAAAGGCGGTAAAGATTTGGGAAAAGTAAAAGATCACATGTCAAAACCATATGAATTTGTAGATGGAAATGCCTCTCTAGAAGAGCTTGCTGAGATTTTAAATAAACAGAATCCTGCTGTTTTGGTCAGAAATAGATCAAATGAAGTTGACATCATAACAATTCACGATATAATCTCTGCGATTAATCCAAAATCGTAAAAAGATAAAAATCAGGAGTTATAAACAAAATTATCTTCATAGCTCCTGATTTTCAATTCTTATTGCTCCTTTGTTATTGACTAATTTTAACCAATAACTAACCCCAACCATGAAAGCCAAGTTACTTTTGATCCTCATGATTTTTTTGAGTCGATTGAGCGCTCAAAAGGTTGGTGTTGTATTAAGTGGTGGTGGTGCTGCAGGCTCTGCACATGTTGGTGTCCTTAAATCGCTTGAAGAAAATCAAATCCCTATTGACTACATCGTTGGCACCTCTATTGGAGCTTTAGTAGGTGCCTTTTACGCTTCCGGTTATTCGCCAGAAGAAATAGAAGCGCTAATGAATTCTGCTGAGTTTAGGGACGCAGCTACCGGAACGGTTGAAGAGAAGTATTTATTTTACTTCATGAAAGATGAAGACAATAGTTCTATTGCCTCATTGAATTTTAATCTAGACTCCATTCTAGGAAAGAACTTACCGACAAATGTAATCTCTTCCATACCCATCGACTACGGATTAATGGAACTCTTTAGCACAGCTAATACTGTTGCCGGCTCCAACTTCGACAGCTTGATGGTTCCATATCGCGCCGTTGCCGCCAACATTAGTCAGCAAAAACAAAGTGTATTAAAAGAAGGAGATTTATCCAAATCGATTCGGGCAGCTATGACTTACCCGTTTTATATTTCACCCATTACCATAGATGGTGATTTAATGTTTGATGGAGGGATCTACAACAACTTTCCTGTTGACATTATGTGCAATCAGTTTTCTCCGGATTACATTATTGCAAGTAATGTAGCTTCTGAAAACCCTAATCCAACCGAAGACAACTTATTAGCTCAGTTAAGAAATATCTTAACAAAAGAGGCCAACTTTGAAATTAACTGCACCAAAGGAATCATTATCCAGACAGATGTCCGGGATATTGCAACTTTCGATTTCTACGGAACAGACCTTGCTCTGCAAAGGGGGTATGAAGCATCAAATAACTACATAGATAGTATTAGGACTTTTGTTTCTAGAAAAATTGATCAACAGTCAATAGCCAAAAAGAGGTCTTCCTTTAACCTTAAAAAACCTATACTTTCTTTCGACTCTATTCGAATTAAGAATGGCTTTAAAAATCAACAGAAATATTTGAAGAACTCTTTGAACTTAAAAGAGGGTCCTGTTTATTCGGAGAATCTAAAAGAAGAATACTATAAATTTACTTCAAACCCCAAAATAAATAGTGCTTATCCAACGGCGAAATATGACTCCTCTACCAATACCTTCTCCGTCCAGCTTGATTTAAAACAAGAAAAAAAATTCAAAGCTTCTTTTGGTGGAGTAATAGCAACTAAACCTTTTAGTACCGGTTTTTTTCAGCTAGAACATAAGCTATTAAGAAATACAGAATTAAATACTAAGGCAAATATTTATTTTGGTAGTTTTTATAACTCGGCAGAGGCTAGTGCAAAATGGGATATTCCCTTTTATATTCCGTTCTACCTAAAGTCAAAATTCAGCGTCAATCGCTACGATTACTTTAATGGACGTTCTACTTTTATTGATGACATTAATCCACCTTACATCATTAATTCTGAAAACTATTGGGGAAATAGCATTGGACTGCCAATTTTTACCAATGGAAAATTAGAACTTGGGTACAACTATTTATGGCAAGACTACGAGTACTATCAAACAGACAACTTCGTCCGGGGTGATACTTCTGACAGGACTAGTTTTGAAGGCTCTAGATTTTTTATCCAATTCGACCGGAATTCTCTAAATAGAAAGCAATACGCTACTAAAGGCTCACAATTAATTATGCGTTTGAGCGCTGTAAGTGGGTTGGAAAGGACGCAAACAGGCTCAACAACTCCTATTAGATCAAACTTGAGAGCTGAACGAGATTGGTTTGAAGCGTTCTTTAAATTCGATAAGTACTTGCTTCGCAAACGCTCCGTGCACTTGGGCGTATTTCTTGAAGGCAATGCATCAAGTTTACCCCTTTTCCAAAACTACACTGCCTCTAGCTTGATTTCACCATCATTTGCACCTTTACCAGAAAATAGAACCATTTTCCAGCGTCAATATAGAGCTAGATCTTATGCCGGAGCAGGAATTAAGGCAATATACTCGTACCGAGATCTGATTGATGTACGCGGTGAACTGTACATCTATCAGCCTTATGAACAACTGATTCAGAATCCAGATGGCTCCGCTTCATTTGCTACAGAAATTATTAATAGAGATTTTATTGGCACCGTCACTGCAGTCTATCATAGTAGACTTGGTCCATTAGCAGCTAGCCTAAACTATTACGAAAAAGCCCAAGACCAATGGAGTTTCTTCGTACACTTCGGATATATTTTGTTTAATAAGAGAGGATTAGAATAAATGAAAAACAACGTAAACCTTAAAGAATTTAACACGTTCGGCATTGCAGTTTTTGCTTCAGAATTTGAAGAGTTAAACTCATCAGATGATGCAATTGCATTTTTCAAATCAACTGAACTCAATGGAAAAGAGTTTTTAATTTTAGGCGGAGGCAGTAATTTACTTTTGACAGAAGACTTTCAAGGGTTAGTAATCAAAAATAACTTAAAGGGTATTGAAGTAGTAGAGGAGAATGACGAATCTATTGTGCTTAAAGCAGGTGCCGGAGAAAACTGGCATGAATTCGTTTTGCAATGTATTGAAAAAGGCTATGCAGGGTTGGAGAATTTATCATTAATTCCAGGAAATGTTGGTGCAAGCCCCATGCAAAACATCGGTGCTTATGGAGTAGAAGTTAAAGACTTGATTACTGAAGTGGAAGCAATAGAAATTTCTTCCGGCGACGTTAAAATCTTTTCTAATGAAGAATGTAGATTTGACTATAGAAGCAGTATTTTCAAGACAACTCACAAGAATCAATACTTTATCTCTTCTGTAAATTTTAAACTTTCAAAAAAACCAGACTTCAACGTATCGTATGGCGCCATTAAAAGTCAATTAGAAAAGAATGGTATTACGGAAGAATCATTAACCATCAAAGCCATTTCTGATGCAGTAATTGCAATTCGGGAAAGTAAATTACCCGACCCTAAAAAAATTGGAAATTCTGGTAGCTTTTTCAAAAACCCCATTGTTTCAGCAGCTGAATTTGAGCAGCTAAAACGAAAATTTAAAAGTATGCCTGCTTATCAATTACCAAATGGCGATTATAAGCTCGCTGCAGGTTGGTTAATAGAAAAAACAGGTTGGAAAGGCTACACTGAAGGAAATTACGGTGTGCATAAAAATCAAGCCCTGGTGCTAGTAAACTATGGAGGAGCTTCAGGTGTAGAAATCTATGATCTTTCAGAAAGAATTTTACTTTCAGTGAAGGACAAGTTTCGGGTAACACTAGAAAGAGAGGTTAATATTTTATAACTCTAAATTCTTCAGCCTTCCACTCGTTAAGAGCTTGTGAAAGTAAGGTTTTGTTCTTGCTAATTGCAGGCCTTGTTGGTGCATCACATTGTGACAATCTGAACCTAAAAATGTAATTAAGCCTTCATCAATCAACCGCTCTGCAATTTTCTGCGCTTCGGGTCCGTAATGGCCAACTAGTGAAAGTATATTCAATTGTAAATGAACTCCTTTTTCACTTAGTTCTTTGTATTTTTCAAATTCCTTGTAATAAAACCCATACCGCTCAGGGTGAGCTAAAATTGGTGTATATCCATTCGTTTGAAGCTCAAAAATAAATGAAGCCAAATTAGGTGGCTCCGACATGAATGGAAGTTCAAATAGCAAGTAATTCTTCCCAAACGTTAGCAGCTTTCCCCCTTTTACCTGAGGCTCTAATGTTTCATCTAAATAATATTCTGCTGCCGCCTCAACTTCAATATCAATATTTTGACGTTTCAGTTCATTTTTTACTTTTTCCAAACCTCCCAAAATTGTTTCTGGTGTGTTTTTGTAAAAATCACTCATTACATGGGGAGTCGTAATTATCTTCTGATACCCCATTTCTTTGAATGTTCGAATCATATTAATCGAATCTTCCAAACTTTTAGATCCATCATCAATTGACGGAATTAAATGCGAATGCACGTCTGTTTTAAGCAGACTTAAATCAGCAGGCTCTAATGCCGGCTCCTTTTTAAATAAATTCGACAACCAACTCATTTATGCGATAGATTATGAATTATTCTTTTCTTTAAACCACTGAATTGTTCTATCAATTCCTTCTTTGAATCGAACTTGTGGCTGGTAACCTAGTAAGTCCTTAGCCTTCGAAATGTCTGCCAAAGAGTTTTTCACATCACCTTTTCGATCTTCTCTGTGAACTGCTGAAACTGTTGCTCCCGTGCCTGCTTTTATTGACTCAAACAGCTCGACTAATGAAAACTTCTCACCTACCGCCACGTTGAATACCTCTCCTAATGCCTTTTCATTCTTTGTAAATAGCGCTCGAATATTTGCTTGTACGGCGTTTTCAATGTACGTAAAATCTCTACTTTGTTTCCCATCTCCATTGATGAATGGTGACTGGTTTTTCAGTAATGCTTCAATAAAAAGTGGAATTACAGCGGCATATGCCCCGTCAGGGCTTTGATTTGGGCCGAAAATATTAAAATACCTTAAGCCCATAATTTCTTGTCCATAGCTTAGGTGCGAAACTTTAGCATACAGCTCATTCGTGTATTTACTAACCGCATAAGGCGAAAGTGGACTCCCAATCTCTACTTCTACTTTTGGCAGTTTCGGGGAATCACCATAAACCGATGAGGAGCTTGCATAAACGATACGCTTTACGTTGTTTTCTCTTGCTGCTGTAATCATATTTAAGAAACCGACCACATTGGCATTGTTGGTTGCAATAGGATTGGCCAATGACCTAGGAACAGAACCTAACGCAGCTTGATTACTAACATAATCTATTCCCTCTGTTACTTTTAGACAATCATCATAAATACTGATGTCACCTTTCACAAATTCAAAATTTGGTAGTCTAATAAATGGGTCCAAATTCTGACCAGAACTATTTGATAAATTGTCAATTACTCGAACTTTTTTTGCTCCAAACGTCAATAAATAGTTGACGATGTTTGAACCAATAAACCCCGCTCCTCCGGTAACTAAAAAGGAAGTATTGGAAATGTCTTCTTGATGAAAGTTCGTAGTATACATTTGGTTTATCTCGCGTTATATTGCCGGTTGTAGTATTTCTTATAATCGCCCGACGTAACATTATTCAACCAATCCTCGTTGTCTAAATACCATTGAACAGTGTTTTCTAGGCCATCTTCAAATTTTATCGAAGGAGACCATCCTAAATCATTTTTCAATTTTGTAGCATCGATAGCATAACGTTGATCGTGGCCACTTCTATCCTTCACATAAGTAATAAGTTTCTCTGAACTTCCTTCTTCTCGACCAAGCTTTTCATCCATAATTTTACATAAAAACTTTATCAGTTCTATGTTCTGCCACTCATTGTTACCCCCAATATTATAGGTATCTCCTTGTTTTCCATTATGGAAAATTACATCTATCGCATCGGCATGATCGTTAACCCACAACCAATCTCTAATATTATCTCCCTTACCATAAACCGGCAAAGCTTTTTCTTCTTTAATATTATTAATGAAAAGAGGTATTAACTTCTCCGGAAATTGGTTGGCTCCATAATTGTTTGAACAATTAGAAATTACCATAGGAAAGTTATACGTATGAAAATACGCTCTAACCAAATGATCTGAACTAGCCTTTGAAGACGAATAAGGACTTCTAGGGTCATAAGGAGTTTCTTCAGTGAAGTAACCGGTCTCTCCTAATGAGCCATACACCTCATCTGTTGAAACATGGTAAAATAATTTGTCTGAAAAATCATCTCCCCAACATTTTCTAGCAACGTTCATTAAATTGGCTGTTCCAATCACGTTGGTTTGAATAAATTCTAATGGATTAGTAATGGAACGGTCTACGTGAGATTCTGCTGCCAAATGAATGACTGAGTTGATGGAATACTTTACAAAGGTCTCCTCAACAAAAGCCTCATCTAAAATATCTCCTTTTACGAAAGTGTAGTTGGGCTTTTCATCTACATCTGATAGGTTTTCTAAATTACCTGCATAAGTCAGTTTGTCGAAATTTACAATCTGATAATCAGGATATTTATTAACGAACAAACGAACGACATGAGAGCCGATAAACCCCGCTCCTCCGGTTATTAAAATGCTCTTCTTCTCCATTATAAGCTTAGGTATTTAATGTTTCCAACTTTGTTTTTTAGACTTCCTTTTACGTCAAAAATAAATCCTTTTTCATCCATTAGTCCTTTGAAGTAGGCTTCATCTTTGTCTACATATTCATCGTGATTTACTGCCACAAGAACTGCATTGTAATGATCAGACTCCTGTTCAACTAAAGAAAAACCGTAACGCTTTTCCAAATCGGAAGAAGAGGCAAATGGGTCTATCACATCTACTTGCAAGCCAAATGACTTTAACTCATCAATAACATCTACAACTTTCGAGTTTCGAATATCACTAACATTTTCTTTAAAAGTAGCTCCCATCACTAGAACTTTAGCTCCGTTTGAGGCACCATTGCGCGCTACAATTTCTTTTATAATTCTTCCAGCTATGTGACTGCCCATTCCGTCATTTACAGCTCTACCAGAATTAATAATTTGGGCATGATACCCAAACTCTTTCGCTTTATAAGTTAAATAATAGGGGTCAACTCCAATACAATGTCCCCCTACTAAACCCGGTGAAAATTTTAGGAAATTCCATTTGGTACCTGCTGCTTCCAATACCTCATAAGTATTTATCCCCATCTTATTGAAAATAATCGAAAGCTCATTAATTAAGGCAATATTTACATCACGCTGCGTATTTTCAATAATCTTTGCAGCCTCTGCTACTTTAATTGATGCTGCTCTGTGCACACCTGCCTCTGCAACAAGCTCGTATGTTTTTGCAATTTCTTCTAAAGAAGTCTCGCAACAACCTGAAACAACCTTTACCACGTTCTGCAAAGTATGTTTTGTATCGCCTGGATTAATCCTCTCAGGAGAATAACCTACCATAAAGTCTTTTCGGAACTCAAGTCCGCTCAACTGCTCTATAACCGGAACACAATCCTCCTCAGTACAGCCGGGATAAACGGTGGATTCAAACACTACGTAATCTCCCTTTTTGATTACTTTCCCAACGGTTGTTGATGCGGAAATAAGTGGCTTTAAGTCGGGCAGATTATGATGATCTATTGGCGTTGGAACTGCAACAATATAAAATTTAGCTGCTCGCAAGTTCTCAATGTCTGCAGTAAAAAGTATGTCCGAGTTCTCAAATTCTGAAGCTGGAAGCTCCTCGCTCGGGTCTTCGTTGTTCTTCATCATTTCAACTCTTTCTGAGCTGATGTCAAAACCAATTACACTTACTTTTTTTGCCAATGCCAAAGCAATTGGCAATCCAACGTAACCTAATCCAATTACGGCAACTTTCTCTTTCTTATTTACAAGATCTTTGTAGATTCCCATATCTCGTGATTTATTCAGCTATTTTAAAAACTTGATTTTCTTCTAATTTATATTCTTGCTTTGATTCTGAGCAAACAGCTCTATTGTTCTCATCAAACGATAAACGATGACCATATTCGCTAATCCAACCAATTTGCTTGGCTGGATTGCCAACCATTAAGGCAAAATCCTTAACCTCTTTTGTAATAACCGCTCCAGCCCCAATAAAACAATACTTACCTAAGTCATTCCCGCAAACAATTGTTGCATTCGCTCCTATACTTGCTCCCTTTTTAACAACCGTTCTAGTATATTGATCTCTTCTTACAATTGCACTCCTGGGGTTCATGACATTTGTAAAAACCATAGAAGGTCCTAAGAATACATCGTCTTCGCATACAACACCTGTATATATCGATACGTTATTTTGCACTTTCACATTATTGCCAAGTATCACTTCAGGTGAAATGACACAATTCTGACCAACGTTGCAGTTCTCTCCTAAAATTGAATTAGGCATAATATGACAGAAATGCCATATTTTGGTTCCATCTCCAATTGTACATCCTTTGTCAATAACAGCAGTTTCGTGTGCAAAATACCCCATCAACTACTTCATTATAAATTTTGAGAAGTCATTGTGGTCCTTTTTATGAAGTTCCTCTTGACTGAGTGACTTGAAATAATCATATGTAATTTTCAGACCATCTGCTCTATTTACCTTTGGCTCCCACTTTAGTTCGCGTTTTGCAATCTCAATATTCGGTTGACGTTGCATTGGGTCATCCTTGGGCAAATCTTTGTAGATTATTTTTTGATCCGTCCCAGTCAACTTAATAATTTCTTTGGCAAAATCTAAAATTGTAATCTCATCAGGATTTCCAATATTTACAGGTTGGCTGTAATTACTATGAAGTAGTCTATAAATACCTTCTATCAAATCATCTACATAGCAAAATGACCTTGTTTGGTCACCTTTCCCAAATACAGTTAAGTCTTCCCCTCTTAACGCTTGTCCAATAAATGCCGGTAAAACTCTTCCGTCATTCAAGCGCATTCTTGGTCCGTAGGTATTGAAAATTCTAACGATTGCTATTTCTACTCCGTGAAAAGTATGGTAAGCCATCGTTATTGCTTCTTGAAAACGCTTTGCTTCGTCGTACACTCCTCTTGGACCAATTGGGTTCACATTTCCCCAATATTCTTCGGTTTGTGGATGAACCAAGGGATCTCCATATACCTCAGAGGTAGAAGCAACTAGTATTTTAGCCCCTTTCGCTTTAGCCAAACCAAGAAGATTATGCGTTCCAAGTGAGCTAACTTTTAACGTTTGAATAGGAATTTTTAAATAATCAATGGGGCTCGCAGGTGACGCAAAATGCAAGATATAATCTAACTCCCCTGCAACATGAACATATTTTGAAACATCTTGATTGTAAAATTCAAACTGTTCAAGCGGGAACAAATGCTCCAAATTTTGAATATTTCCTGTAATCAAGTTGTCCATGGCAACAACATGAAAGCCTTCTTTAATAAAGCGATCACATAAATGAGACCCCAAAAAACCTGCTGCTCCAGTAATTAAAACTCTTTTCATTCTATTTAGCTGTTACTTTATTTCTGCCAATACTTACGTAGGTGAAATTTTCCTTTTCCATCATTGGTAGGTCATAAAGGTTTCTGCCGTCAAATATTACTAAGTCATTCAACTTTTCTTTTAACTTGCTAAAATCAGGCGTCCTAAACACAGACCACTCGGTTGCAATTACTAAAAAGTCAGCATCTTTACATGCATCGTATGCACTTAAAGCGAAGTTTATTTTATTTCCAACTAACTCTTGCACGTTTGACATGGCTTCTGGGTCATAGGCAGAAATCGTTGCTCCCGCAGCCAATAATTCTTCAATTAAATACAAGGCAGGTGCTTCTCGAATGTCATCAGTATCCGGTTTAAAGGCCAAGCCCCAAAGTGCAATTTTTTTTCCTTTTATATCACCATTATAGTGCTCCAATATTTTTGGTATTAAGGCCGTTTTTTGGTCTTGGTTGACCTTCATCACAGATTCTAATATTTTAAAATCATACCCTGCTTCAATGCCTGATTTCGCTAACGCTTGAACATCCTTCGGAAAACAACTTCCACCATACCCTATTCCAGGAAATAAAAATCGTTTGCCAATTCTAGTGTCAGAGCCTATACCAACTCTTACCGCATCAACGTCAGCACCAACTTTCTCACAGAAATTAGCAATTTCATTCATAAAGGTAATTTTCGTTGCCAAAAACGCATTCGCAGCATATTTTGTAAGCTCTGCAGACTTCTCATCCATAAAAATGATTGGATTGCCTTGCCTTACATACGGCTTATATAACTCCGTCAGAAGGTCCTTCGCTCTTGTTGAAGTTGTGCCTATTACTACGCGATCAGGCTTTAAAAAGTCATCAACCGCGAAACCTTCTCTTAAAAATTCAGGATTCGATACAATATCAAAATCAACTTTCGCATTTTTTGCAACAGCAGCATGAACCTTCTCGGCCGTGCCAACTGGAACCGTACTCTTGTCGATAATGACTTTGTAGTCGGTAATTATTTTTCCCAATTGCTCTGCAACTTCGATAACATAGGAAAGATCAGCTGACCCGTCTTCTCCCGGAGGTGTTGGGAGCGCCAAGAAAATAATCGTTGCATCTTTCACTGCTGACTCCAAATCTGTCGTGAACGACAATCGATTTTGTTTGATGTTTCTTTCGAAAATGACATCCAAATGAGGTTCATATATGGGAACGATCCCATTTTTCATTTTTTCAACCTTATTCTTATCTATATCAACACAGATAACGTCATTTCCAGTTTCGGCCAAACAAGTTCCTGTTACTAATCCTACATAACCTGTTCCTACTACTGCTATTTTCATCTAAATCTTGTTTTATCTTATCTATTTGCTATAACGTACTCCCTAAGAGTATTCGTAATTTTTTCTAATTGCTGTTTATCTAATTCAGTATGCATGGGCAATGAAAGCACCTCTAGTGCTAATTGCTCTGCTACAGGAAAATGTCCATCTTCATATCTCTCGTCTCTATATGCTTTTTGCTGATGAAGTGGAACTGGATAATAAATCATTGCAGGCACACCATTGTCCATCATATGTTTTTGTAACGCATTTCTATCTAGCCCCACAATCCTTAACGTATATTGATGAAAAACATGACAAGAATTGCGAACTCTTTCCGGAGTAATTACCTCGGGTAAGTCTTTAAACGCTTCATCGTAATGCCAAGCAGCTGCTCTTCTTGCATTTCCATAGTCGTTCAATCGTTGCAATTTCACACTTAACACTGCCGCTTGAATACTATCTAATCTTGAGTTTACCCCAATCTCATCATGATAATATCGCACTTTCATTCCGTGATTTACAACCATCCTTGCTTTTTCTGCTAAGGCGTCATCATTTGTAAATAAAGCCCCTCCATCTCCATAGCAACCTAAGTTTTTTGAAGGAAAAAATGAGGTACAGCCAAAATCTCCAATTGTGCCCGACTGCTGCGAGCGACCATCCTTAAAGTGAAAGCTAGAACCGATTGACTGCGCAGCATCTTCAATCACAAAAAGATTATGTTCTTCTGCAATTGCCATGATCTCTTCCATATTAGCACATTGGCCAAACAAATGAACCGGGATAATGGCCTTCGTTTTAGGCGTAATTGCCTCTCGAACTGCATTTTCGGAAATTAGAAAAGTATTCTCATCGCAATCTACAAGTACTGGAACCAAACCAAGCAGTGCGATTACCTCAGCTGTGGCAACAAACGTAAAAGTTGTCGTGATTACCTCATCTCCTGGCTTTAAACCCAACGCCATCATCGCGACTTGCAATGCATCCGTTCCATTGGCACAAGGAATCACATGTTTCACTTGCAAATAGCTCTCTAATTCTTCTTGAAAACGTTTAACTTCAGGTCCATTTATGAATGAAGAGGTATTTAAAACACCTTGAATACGCTCGTCTACTTCCTGTTTAATATCCTCATATTGACTTTTTAAGTCAACCATCTGAATTGCCTTCATATGTAATTTTTTACGGTTTGCGAAGATAGGGTTTTTAGTTAAATTTTGAAGCCTAAAGTATTGGTAATTTAGCTGTATGAATTTTTTAAAAGTTGTGATACTCTTTGTGCTAAATGCCGTTTTGCTCCAAGGCATCAGTCAAGTTAAAAGCTACAGAGACTCAAGCGAATCCATTCCTTTTATTCGATTTCAATATTCACATCTTCTACCCTCAGGTGATTTCGAAGATACTTTTGAGCAAGCAAATACAGTCGGGGCAGCTTTTGGTCTAAAAACAGCCTCAAATTTTCAATTTGAACTTGAAGGGAACTTTATGTTTGGATCGAGAGTTAATCGAGTTGGCTTGCTATCTGGAATTGCGAATGAAAGAGGAGACATTACTGATTCCCAAGGTGAACTAGTTAAAATCTCTTATGACCTGCGAGGTTTTAATATTTTTGCATCTGTTGGTAAGTTGTTTCCATTGAAATTTACAAATCAAAATTCCGGAATTTTAACTCAATTAGGAGTTGGCTATTTGCAACATAAAATTTTTATTGACTACAGAGATGGGGATGTATTTCAATTGAGCGAAGAAATGCTAAAAGGCTATGATCGACTTCATAGCGGATTTGCTGTAAAGCAATTTGTAGGATACCAGCATTTCGGGAAAAAAAATCTCTATAACTTTTACATTGGTATAGAGGTTCAACAAGGATTTACAAAAAATAGAAGAGAATACAACTACGATACTCAAAGCTTCGATCTGGGCAGAAAACTAGATTTTCTCTATGGCATTAGAGCTGGCTGGTCCATACCAATTCGAGAAAGAGCCTCTGAAGAGTTTTATTACCATTAAATACAATGAGGTTACTTTATAGTTTTGCTATATACATTTATTCATTTTTTATAAATGTTGCAGCGTTAGTCGGGAACAAAAAGGCAGCACTTTGGGTAGGTGGTAGAAAAAAATGGGAGGATAATTTAGTCAACTTTAGTCAAGGTAAAAAAAAGGTAACCTGGTTTCATGTTGCCTCTTTGGGTGAATTTGAGCAGGCAAGGCCCTTAATTGAGCAGATAAAAAAAGTAGATCCCGAAGAGTATATTTTAGTTAGCTTTTTCTCTCCCTCAGGTTATGAAATAAGAAAAAATTACAAGTTAGCCGACAAGGTAATTTATTTACCTGCAGATACTCCAAAAAATGTAAAAGCATTTTTAGACTTGGTGAAACCTCACCGAATTATTTTTGTGAAATATGAGTTCTGGTTTAACTACCTTAACCAAATTCAGCTTCACAATACAACGTGCTATTTGATTTGCGGGATATTTAGAGCGAATCAACACTTCTTTAAAGTATATGGAGGTTGGTTCAAAAAACATCTCGCAGCATTCGATTACTTTTTTGTGCAAAATCATGAATCGTTGAATCTTCTAGAATCAATTGGGTTCAAAAATGCTTCAAAAACTGGTGACACGAGGCTAGACAGAGTTTTGAGCATTTCGAAAGAGCCATTTTCGGAAGAACGATTTGAGAGTTTCTCAAAAGAAAATCCAGTGTTAATTTTTGGAAGTAGTTGGGAAAAAGAAAATGACTTAGCGGTTAATTTTGCAACTATAAGACCCAATGTCAAAATAATTATCGCTCCGCACGAAATTGACACAAATAAAATAAATGCACTTAAAGAGCGATTCACCTCTCCTTGCAAATTATTGTCAGAAACCAGCCCTAATGAGGATTTAGGAAAGGTAAAGGTTTTAATCATAGACCAGATAGGTTTGCTGTCGAAATTGTACCGGTACGGAAAATATGCATTTATAGGCGGAGGCTTTGGCTCAGGCATTCATAACACGCTTGAAGCAATTATCTACGGTTGCCCGGTTCTTTTTGGTCCAAATTACAAGAAGTTTCAAGAAGCACACGACTTACTAGAAATTGGCGCAGGATTTTGTGTGCAAAATCAAGAACAACTATATACCACCATAGAATTCTTGAACGGTGAGTCGAACTATTACTGCGCAAGAACCGCCGCAGAAAAATATGTTATTCAGAATGTAGGGGCTACCAACAAAATTCTAGAATATATCTACAAAAGGTAGTTTACCTCAACATTACTCCAGTGTAACTAAATTGCTGCACTAACCAAACTTTTCAAGGTTGCATAGTTAGTTTCTTTTTTACATTACCCCTTCTCGCCCGATTTTAAAACACTTACATTTATTAAGTACCTAAACTCGAATAAAATGTCAAAAAAAGTCAAAAAAATTTATGTGCTAGATACCTCTGTTATTATTCACGATCACAACTCTTTAATGAACTTTGAAGACAATGACATTGCGATTCCCATTACGGTGTTAGAAGAGTTAGATAATTTTAAAAAAGGACATGATAATAAAAATTTTGAGGCTCGAGAATTTACACGAATGGTGGATAAATTATCAAGTAAATACACGCTTAATGATTGGATTCCTTTGGGGTCCGGTAAAAAGTCAAAATTCAAGATAGTATTCCCAAATCCTGATTTAAAAAACAGTCCTGAAAAGATTTTTGATGATAAAAAAGGAGATCACCAGATTTTAAATGCGGCCTTAAGCTTACAAGAAATCGAAAAAGAAAAACTTGTCGTTTTAGTTACGAAGGACATCAACCTTCGAATAAAAGCGAAGGCTCTAAATATGATTGCCGAAGATTACAGCACTGGTAAAATTAAAGATGTTTCAGATCTATATTTAGGAAAAGAAAAAGTAGAAGGAGTGCCATCCGAAGCCATTAAAGAAATCTATGAAAAGGGCAAGCTTTCGGATTATAGCTTTATTAAAGATAACATTGAAAATAACCATTTTTACATATTGAAAAATGGCAAATCGTCGAGCTTGGCTTTCTACAACCCAATCGAAGATTTGCTTGAGAGAGTTGAAAAAATAAATGCTTTTGGTATTGTTCCAAGAAACGCAGAACAAGCTTTTGCGCTTCACGCCATACTCAATCCAAACATAAAATTAGTTACCATTCAAGGGGTTGCGGGAACGGGTAAGACGCTACTAGCACTTGCCGGAGCTCTGGAGCAGCGCAGAGAATTCAAGCAAATTATTTTGGCCAGACCCATCGTGCCACTAAGCAACAAAGACATTGGCTTTCTTCCGGGTGATATTAAAGATAAGATTAACCCTTATATGGAACCCTTATGGGACAATTTGAAGTTCATTAAAAATCAATTTAGTGAAACAGACAAACGTCATAAGCAGATTCTTGAAATGCAGAAAACGGAAAAAATAGTAATTACCCCGTTGGCATACATTCGAGGAAGAAGTTTATCTGACATAATATTTATAGTTGACGAAGCCCAAAATTTAACACCGCATGAAGTAAAAACGATTATCACAAGGGCAGGAGAGAATTCAAAAATAATTTTCACAGGAGACATAAGGCAAATTGATACACCTTATTTAGATGAATACAGCAATGGCCTTTCTTATTTAATTGATAAGGTTAGAGGAAACAAGCTATACTCCCACATTGTACTGGAAAAAGGTGAACGCTCTGAATTAGCCAACTTGGCTAACGAGTTGCTTTAAGACATTTCTCAATTACTTCTGTGAATTGTATCTAATGTTACCAAACAACGAATACTGTATTGCGTAAATTTGTAAAAAAAGTTTACATGCTCAAAAAAGGCTCAAAATTATACAGTATTCTAAAGTTTAAGTGCCCTTATTGTCAAGAAGGTGATTTTTATAAGTCAACTAATCCTTACAACTTTTCTAGCATGTCTGAAGTAAAAGATAGTTGCGAAAAGTGCAATCGAAAATTTAGTATTGAACCCGGATTTTATTACGGAGCAATGTATGTTTCATATGCATTTGGTGTGGCACATGTTGTGAGTTTTGTGGTTGCAAAATTGGTGCTTGGTTTTGAAATAGAATTTTGGAACTTCATCATACTAGTTGCAAGCTTTTTAATTCTCCTAACCCCCATATATTACGCCCTATCAAAAATAGTTTGGGCGAATTTATTTATGAACTATAAAAATGAAAAATCATGAAAGACTTAACTATTAATGAATTTGTAGAAGGATTCAAAAATGACGAAAATGCAGTTATTATTGACGTGAGAACCCCTGAAGAAGAAGCAGAAGGTTTAATCCCCAACTCAACAAACATGAACATCATGGAACAGAGTTTCCCTGCAAAAGTGATGGACTTAGATAAAACTAAAAGCTATTATGTTTATTGCCGATCTGGTGGCAGAAGTGCCTCTGCTTGTCAATTTATGGACAAACAAGGATTAACAGTTTACAATTTACTTGGAGGTATCCAAGCTTGGAATTCATTTAACTCTTAGAATCATGAGAAATATATTTTACATTATGACCTTAAGCTTTTTTACGCTTACCGCCTGCAATGGGGTAGCTCAAAAGGAAAATTCAACGGAGCAAACCACCACTTCCTCATACGAAGTTCTATCGCCGGCAGAATTTAAAACAGCACTCGAAAAAGAAGAAAAACCTCAATTAATTGATGTGAGAACAGCTGGTGAATTCTCAGATGGAACGATAGCAGGTGCTGTGAACCATGACTTTTTAAATGGATCATTCCAGAAAGCGATTGAAAATTTAGACAAGAATAAACCAGTTTATGTTTTTTGTGCTGCAGGAGGGCGAAGTGGGAAGGCATCTAATCTGCTTCAAGAAAAAGGATTTACTCAAGTTATTGACTTAAAAGGAGGCTATAACGGATGGCCTAAATAAATACCAAGATGAAGCGAAAAGACTTACTATTTCCTTTGCTGCTTTGCGCAACATTGGGATTGGCTCCATTCTTTCCTGAACCACACTTATGGGGTAAAATAAAGTGGATTTGGGGAGGTGCTGTTGGTATGGCCGGGAAAGACTGGTTTGATTTTGCTATGCACGGATCACCATTTATATACTATATTTACAAGATAATAAATATGCCCAAAGCCTAATGTGAACATTCCAATTATTTTAACGTTTCGTTAAATAATTTAAACTCCAATTTAAATAGACTTTTATGAAAAGGATAATCACGTTTATCTCTCTTATCACTATGGTAATTTTCAGCGCTGACTTAAGTGCTTCAAAAAACTATACATTAAAACTAAAAAGTGGTGATGTTACGCTGCCAGCAAACAATCCAAACGCTACCCTTTCTGCCACGGCAAATAGCATTTCAGAAAAGTATGTAGTGGTTCAGTTTAGTGAAATACCAACTACTAATAAAAAGGAAATTTTAAGACAAAGTGGTATAAATTTATTAGAGTATCTGCCGCTTCATGCATTTATCGCAACGATAACTAATCCAAGTGAAGAAACGTTGCAGAGTTTGAACATTCGTGCAATCGCTCCATTCACCTCCAATTACAAATTTTCGAAAGCTGTTAAAAATGCAGAGAATCCAGGCTGGGCTGTTTCGGGCAATGAAATAGACCTTATGATTGAGTCACATTTAGATGTTACTTCTTCAAGCCTAATTGCCTATTTACAAAAAGAGCGGTTCATTATTCTCTCTGAAAACAATTCAGCAGAATACATTGAAGTTAGAATTCCAAAAAACAAATTAAATCAACTTGCATCTACAGACATTATAAAAGTAATTGATTACGTACCTGCTCCACCTGAAAAGGAAGACCAAAGAGGAAGAACGTTACACAGATCAAATATACTGGACTCTGACCACCCTCTAGGAAGAAAATACGATGGAACAGGAGTAAGTATAGCCATAGCAGATGACGCTATAATTGGACCGCATATTGACATAAAAGGTAGAGTTACTTCCTTTGCGACAAATCAAAATGGCTCTCACGGAGATATGGTTAGTGGAATTGCAATGGGTGCCGGAAACTTAAACCCTGATAACCGAGGAATGGCTCCAGGAGCATATCTTTATTATTACGACATTGGAGGATACCCGCACATAGCCAACGCTGTTAGCAACTACAGTACAAGAGGGGTAGTTATTACCTCAACCTCGTACAGTGAAGGTTGCAATGGAGGTTATACCTCAACAACAAGGTTTGTTGACCAGCAAACGCGTCAAAACCCTGAGTTACTTCATGTCTTTTCTGCTGGGAATAGTTCAACAAGTAATTGTGGATATGGAGCATACTCACCCACCAGCCCTCGGGTAAACTGGGGTACCATTACTGGAGGCAGAAAGCAAGGGAAAGCAGTGATTGCAACAGCTAATTTGCGTTATAATTCAATCATTGAAACGAGTAGCTCAAGAGGACCTGCAACTGACGGAAGAATAAAGCCAGACATTAGTGCAAATGGAACTGGCCAAATTTCAATTAACGCTAACAATACTTACCAAACAGGTGGTGGAACATCAGCAGCGTCTCCTGGAATTGCAGGTTTAGCCGCTCAAATGTATCAAGGTTATAGAGCATTGAACAACGGTAATGATCCTGAATCAGGTTTGATTAAAGCAGCCATGTTAAACACCGCTAAAGATTTAGGGAATGTTGGTCCCGACTTTACTTTCGGCTGGGGTAGAGTTAACGCTCATAGAGCAATGACCTTGCTTGAACAAAACAGGTATTTGAGCTCAACCATTTCTCAGAATGGCAACAATTCACACACTGTTACAGTCGGTGCTAATGTTGAAGAATTAAAGTTCATGATTTATTGGACGGACTACGAAGCATCAACTATAGCTGCGCAAGCGCTTGTTAACAACATAGATTTAAAAGTTGTTACACCAACAGGCGATACATTATTACCTTGGGTATTGAACCCCACACCAAACTTAAATGCTGTTTTCATTACGAGTCCGGCAACAAAGGGAATTGACAGTTTAAATAACATGGAACAAGTTCAGATTGACACGGTCAGCGCTGGAACTTATACCTTGCTAGTGAATGGCAAAACAATTCCACAAGGCCCTCAGAAATATTTTATTGTATGGGAAAGCAGAGACGATGCCATCGAAGTAACCTATCCAAGTGGTGGAGAAGGACTAGTTCCTGGAACCACTGAAACTATCCGTTGGGATGCTTTTGGAAACACCGGAACTACCATTTTAGAGTATAGTTTAAATAATGGGACAACTTGGATAGGTATTACAACCACAAATGGTGCAGCAAGGTCCTTTGATTGGAATGTACCTGGAGCTGCCACAGGTGATGCGTTGGTTAGAGTTCGAAAAGGAACTAGAACAGGAGTTTCTGCACATAATTTTTCAATCATCAGACAACCACTGAATGTTAGAACAAATTTCATTTGCCCTGACTCGGTAGAGTTAACCTGGAATCCGGCTGCAGGAGCAACTGGCTATAAAATCTACCAATTAGGAGCTACGCGTATGGATTCAATTGGGGTTTCAACGTCTACAACTTTTAAAGTGTACAACCTCAACCTTTCAGATGATAACTGGTTTGCTGTTTCTGCTTTAGGAAATGGTTTTGAAGGAAAGCGGTCTCCCGCAAGACCGATTGGAAAAGTAGTCACTAACTGTCCGTTTGATTACGATTTAGAAATAGTACAAGTGACTTCGCCAAACAGTTCTTTCCTCATTAATTGTGGAACAGACAAAACTCCAATCGCTGTTACTCTAAGAAATAATGGAGATAGTATTGCTGTTAATGTCCCTTTAAGAATGGTTCATAACGGAGTGACCTACTTTGACACTTTACAAGCTCCACTAATAGCAAATGCTACAAGAACATTCAGTTTTTCTGATTCATTAGTATTCGCAACTTCAGGAACAGATAACTTTGATGTAATAGCGGAACAGGTAGGTGATCAAAATGAGCTTAATGATTCAATTCGTTATGATTTAACGGTACTAGCCTCTGCATTTACCTTACCTTACACTGAAGACTTTGAGAGTAACTTAAACTGCTTCACAACAGCTGATTGTGGAACGACAACGTGTAACTTAAATGGCGGTTGGTTTAATGGATTAAATGGAGTGGATGACGATATTGATCTACGGGTTGATTTTGGAGGAACACCATCAAATGGAACAGGTCCAAATGTTGATCGCAATCCTGGGACAGGAACCGGTAGATATCTATATTCAGAAGCGTCGGGCGGATGTACTTTTTCAGATGCTGTAACTATATCTCCGTGTTTCAATTTAACAAATACCATTGCTCCAGAATTTAGTTTTTGGTATCACATGAATGGAACAGCGGTGGGTAGAATTAATGTAGACATGTTTACCAATGGTGCTTGGACCAATAATATTATAGCTCCAATTACAGGCTCACAAGGTAATTCATGGCAACAAGCGACGATCGACATGAGAGCGTATGTAGGACAAACTGTAAATTTCAGAATTACAGTAACTACAGGAAACAACTGGTCAAGTGATATCGCTATTGATGACATCAACTTTGTTGACCTTTCATTAGGATTAAATGAAGGGAATTTAAATAATTCTTTCTCAGTTTATCCAAATCCTTCAGAAGGCATGTTCACGTTAAATTTCAATGAGCTTCCAACAAATAACATTCAAATTATGGATATGAGCGGAAGAATTATTGAAGAGTTAAATATTAAATCCGAAATAAGTACAATTGACTTATCTAACTATTCTAAAGGAATTTATTTCTTAACGGAAAGAAATTCAGGTGCAGTGGAAAAACTAATTGTCTATTAAGTATTCACAAATGAAAAAAATCCCATTCTGTTTTTCAGAATGGGATTTTTATTGCCCTTACAGAAAAGCTTAATTTAGCCGCCCAATTTCACGCATGACAAAGCTACAGACATTAGAATATCCTTTAATGGAAGCCTTTTACACCTTACAGGGCGAAGGTTATTACACAGGTAAAGCTGCTTATTTTATTCGTTTAGCGGGTTGTGATGTGGGTTGCCACTGGTGCGACGTAAAAGAAAGTTGGGATGCAGGTTTGCATAAAATTGAAACCTCCGAAAATATCGTCAAATTGGCTCTTGAAAACCCCACGCATTTTTGTGTGATCACGGGAGGCGAGCCAATGATGTATGACCTTACAACATTGACTGAGAAACTAATTGCCGAAGGTTTTGAATTGGCAGTTGAAACCTCAGGGGCATATGCTCTTAGTGGAAGTTGGCATTGGATTTGTTTATCACCAAAAAAGTTTAAGGCTCCTAAGGAAGAATTTTATGAGGTTGCAAACGAATTAAAAGTCATTATTTTTAATCAGTCTGATTTTAAATGGGCTGAAGAACATGCCGCCAAAGTGAATAAAAATTGTAAACTTTACTTGCAAGTAGAATGGAGTAAACGAGAAGAATTAACTCCAAGCTTGATTGAATACGTAAAACAAAACCCACAATGGCGAATCAGCGTTCAAACACACAAATATTTAGACATTCCTTAGCAAAACTCAGCACCTCCTTATTACTGCTGATACTACTCTCTTGCAACACGGCAATATCAATTGCACAATCGACTTCAAGCGATAAAAAAGCTCAAAAACTATATACTGAAGCTCAAGCTTTTTACCAAGCTTATAAGCTAAATGAAGCTGAACTTACCCTTTACAAAGCACTTGAAAGAGACCCTAACTTTGTCGAAGCTCAAACATTGTTAGCTTATATTTATATTGACAACAATCAACAAGAAAAAGCAAAAGCGAGTTTTGAAAAAGCCATTGCAATAAACCCTAGAGCAATTCCCAATAATTTTTTCTTCTTGGGAGAGCTAGAGTTAAACGAAGGTAACTACGAAGAAGCTAAGAAACACCACTCCCGGTTTATTTCAATTGAAGAGGTTAATCCTAAAATACTAGAAAGGGCGAAGCAACAGTTGGATAATATCAACTTCGCTCTTGAAGCTAAAAAGAACCCCTACCCTTTTGAACCAATTAATTTGGGCGCCAATATAAATAGCGAATTTTTAGAATATTTCCCGTCAATGACGGTGGATGAAAAGACAATTCTTTTTACGCGAAGACTCCCAGATCAAAAATCTCCAACGAAGTACAATGAAGACTTCTATATTTCAACCAAAGTTAATGGAGAGTGGCAGAAGGCTCAGAATATGGGCACTCCAATAAATACGGAAATAAATGAAGGAGCGCCTTCGTTGGCTGCTAATGGACAACTTATGATTTATGCTTCTTGTGAAATTTTTGGAAACTATGGAGGAGGTAAATTAGGGAAAGGAAGTTGCGACTTATTTTACAGCGTTAAAAATGATCAGGTTTGGACGAAGCCAATCAACCTAGGTGGAGTAATTAATACGAACAACTGGGAAACACAACCATCATTTTCAGCGGATGGAAAATCATTGTACTTTGTGAAAGGAAAACGAGGCATGCAAAGTATGAACGACGGAAATATTTATGTCACGAAACTTCAAGCTGATGGAAGTTGGTCAAAGCCTACCCCTCTTAATGCAAACATAAATACACCTGGAAATGAAGAGTCTGTATTGATTCATCCTGATGGTAAAACACTTTATTTCTCTTCAGATGGTCACGTCGGAATGGGAGGGTTAGATATTTATATGAGTCAATTAGATGAAAATGGAGACTGGGGACCAGCAATTAATCTTGGATATCCAATAAACACGCATAAGAATGAGAATAGTTTGTTGGTTTCACCAAACGGAAAAATTGCCATTTTTGCTTCTGACCGAGAAGGTGGTTATGGCGGGTTAGATTTGTATCAATTCGACTTGCCTCAAAATTTTGCTCCAAATAAGGTTACCTATTTTGCAGGAAAAATATACGACAGTAAGACGAAAAAGCCACTTGGTGCGAGGTTTGAATTACTGGACTTAGAAAGTGGTGAAGCAATCATTGAGGCGTTCTCCGATAACACTACAGGAGAATTCTTGGTTACCTTACCAACAGGAAAGAACTATGCATTAAACTCCTCAAAAAATGGGTACATGTTCTTTTCAGAAAACTTCTCTTTAATAAACTACTCGTCTGACAAACCATTCGTTCAAAATGTACCGCTTAATCCAATTTTAGCTGGCGAAAAAATTATCTTAAAAAATATCTTTTTTGAAACAGCTAAGTATGATTTGAAAAAAGAATCGAAAGTAGAATTAAACAAATTAGTTGCCTTCTTAACTAAAAATGAAAACCTCATTATTGAAATTGGAGGACATACAGACAATGTAGGGAATGCTCAACTCAACCTTACCCTTTCAAAAAATAGAGCTAATTCGGTGAAAGAGTATTTAACAACTAATGGCATACCTGCAGAGCGACTTCAAACTAAAGGCTATGGAGCAAGTGAACCAATCTCAGATAACTCAACAGTTGAAGGAAAAGCGCAGAATAGAAGAACTGAGTTTAAAATCATTCGTCTCTAACTAAGCCTCCATTCAAAGAATAGCTCTTCATATTGGGACAGCAGTAGAAAAGTATTTCAAAGTGCATAAAATTCAAAATAAAAGAAGCCGCTTCAAGTTCAATGAAGCGGCTTCTTTTTATATAAATAGTGTTGGATGTTACCTGTTTAAGAAGACTGACCCCCGAATCTCTTCGGTTCCGATTTGGATAATGTAAAAGTAAACTCCAACCTTAGCAGGCCTTCCTCTCAATGTTACACCATCCCAACCATACTGACCAATATTCGAGTCGAACACTTTTTCTCCCCAACGGTCAAATATTTGAAAATCCACACATCCAATAAATTCTCCCTCAAAGCCCGGGTCAAATATATCGTTCAATCCATCTCCGTTTGGAGTAAATACATTGGCATCCTTCAACTGAAGTAATTCACGTAAACCTGCAGGTTCAATTACCTCTGTGGTAGAATCGGTACAAGTTAAATTACTCCCAATCAAAGTAACCGTATTTTCAACTAGATTATCAATTTGAAAGTCTGGATGCCTATCTCGACTAACAATTTGTCCATTCAACTTCCAGATGTAATCGTCAGTAAATGTTGAATTATTCTGAATTTCGACAATAGATTTTTCGCATCTAGGAGAATTTAAATAATCAAAATCTACCTCAGCTGCCTGTTTCATATTTACGTAAATGCTATCAGTATCAACGCAACCCAGTGCATTTTGAATTTGCAGCGTAAAATATTGTCGTGTCGCAGCGGTAACCATAATTGAGCTTGCTGTTGTGTTGCTTAACACATTATTAGGATTTGAAGACGACCACGAATAGCTTATTCCATTGGTATCACCTTGCAGAACTGGTGCAAGAACAACACTGTCACCTGAACAAATAGCTGTATCAACCGGACTAAAGGCCAAATTGAAAACATCAATAAACACGGTATCTGCTGCTATACATCCATTAGCCCCGGTTCCAACGACTATAAAATTAGTACTCTTCAACGCTCTAGCTATTGGATTTGCAATCAATGGATCGTCTAGATAATTAGCAGGCGACCAACTATACGCAGCAGCCCCTGTTGCCGAAAGTTGAACAGGCTGATCTACGCATAACGAGGAATCTTTTTGTGCCTCAACAATTGGCAGTGCCTTCACATCAACATTTACTGTGTCATAACCAAAACAACCACTTACGCTTGTTACCGTTAAATAGTAAATTGTAGAACTTGTAGGGTATGCTCTTGGGTTCGGATCTGTCACTGAAGATAATTCGAAAGCAGGAGACCAAGAATAACTTGCACCGATAGGTCCTGTTGGGTTCCCTCCTAAACTTACGGTGTCTCCAAAACAAATTGAAACATCACTTCCTGCATCTGCTATAGGCAATGGAAAAATAGTAACATCCTTTCTGATTGAGTCTATGCAACCTAGGGCTGTTTGCACCTCTAATAAAACCGAATAAGTTCCAGGTGTCGCATATTGATAACCAGGATTTTGTAAGGTTGAAGTTCCTACTCCATCACCAAAATTCCATGACCAAGAGGCAATACTTCCCGCAGAAAGAGTACTGATGTCAGTAAAGGCAGCAAAATCACCTTCACAATCGGCATCCACTCTAAAATCCACATTTGCTAATGCTAATGGGTTAACATTCACAATCATTGTATCTGTAGCAGAACAACCTAACACGTCAGTTACGGTTACTACATAAGCCGTTGTATCATTTGGGAATGCCCTTGGATTAGCCAATGTTGGATCATCTAAGCTTGCTGCATTATTCCACAAATAAGTAGCAAGGGGATCTGTTGAAGTTGGAGCCCCACCAATGGTGATTGTATCCCGGTTACAAATGGTTAAATCAATACCGGCATCAACATTTGGTGCAAGTGTTACCGTAATGTCAACACTGTCGATACTTACACAGCCATTTGAATTCGTAACGGTTACTATGTATCTCGTATCCACAGTTGGAAATGCTCCTGGCTGAGCTGCTGTAGCATCTGTTAATGTGGAAGAGTTATTCCAAGAATAAGTCTCACCGGTTACATTGGGCTTACCTAAAACTGTTGTATCCAACTCACAAATTGATCGATCTGCACCAGCATCAGCTAGTGGCAAGGTATCTACAATTACATTTCTAACAATAGAGTCTAAACATCCGGAATTGGTCGAAACAATAAGCTTGACGGTATAAGTTCCGGGAGATTGATATTCATAAGTTGGGTTCTGGAGAATTGAAGTACCATTGTTATCGCCAAAGTCCCACGTCCAATTTTGAATTAAAGCAGGTGCAGAAATATTTGATAAGTCTGTAAACTGAGTAGTATTTCCACTACAGACTTTAGAAGCTCTGAAGTCAGCATTTGGCAATGGGTTCACCAAAACAACCACTGAAGAAGTGTCAAAACAGCCTGTACTCAAATCCGTTACCGTCAACCTGTAGCGTGTTGAAGCTATTGGTTTTGCTATAGGATTTGCAGCTGTATTGTCATCCAAGGTCCCTGCATTATCCCATGTGTACGAAACATTCGTTCCAACTGATGTTGGTGTTCCTCCAATGGTCACTGAGTCATTCAAGCAAATGGCTTGATCTGCTCCAGCATCTATTCCTGGAAGTGATACAATGGTTATTGTTTTTGTAATTGAATCGGTGCAACCAGCGGTAGAAACTGTAATTAACTTTACATCATAAGTCCCAGTAGAACCATAGGTATAGCTTGGATTTTGTAAGGTTGATGTACCTACTGCATCACCAAAATCCCAAACCCAACTGTTTATGCCACCTACAGCAATAGTAGAAACATCTGTAAATAAAGTAATATTTCCTATACACGTATCTGCAACAGAAAAGTCAACAACTGGTATTGGATTCACAGAAACTACCACTGAAGAGGTATCCGAACAACCAGTTGAATTTTCTGTAACGGTAAGTGTATATCGCGTTGTGGTAGATGGCGAAGCTACTGGATTTGAAAGCGTATTGTCATTTAATGAAGCACTGTTATCCCAAAGGTAACTGACATTTGGTGTGCTAGAACTAGGACTTCCGCCTATTTGAACGGTTCCTGTATTACAAATCACTTGGTCAGGTCCTGCATCTGCACGAGGAAGCGGGTCTATTGTCACTGGAACAGTTATTGAATCGGTACACCCAAAATCACTTGTAACAACCAACTTTACATTGTATGTATTTGGTGTTGAGAATGTATAGATCGGGCTTTGTTGAGTAGAAACTCCCACCCCATCTCCAAAGTCCCAAGACCAAGAAGTAATACTTCCAGTTGCAATGGTAGATGCATCTGTAAATTGAGTAACATCGTTTTCGCATAAATTGGCAAAAGTAAAACTAGGTGATGGTTTTGGGCTAATCACCACTGTATTGATAATTGAATCCTTACACCCTAAAGCACTCTCGACGACAAGTTTGACTTGATAAGAACCTGGAGCCGCATATTGATATGCAGGATTTTGCTGAGATGAAGTTCCACTTAAATCACCAAAATCCCAGGCCCATGACACAATTGACCCTGATAAGATTGAGCTACCTTCCGTAAATTGTGTTATCAAATTCTCGCACACATCTGCCGTTGTAAAGGCAGCAACCGGAACAGGATTAACCACAATCACTACCGAAGCTGTATCACTACAACCAGTTGTGGTTTCAGTTACGGTCAAGCCATAACGAGTGGTTACACTTGGAAATGCTAAAGGGTTTGCTATTGTGGCGTTTGATAAACTGGCCGCGTTATCCCAAGAATAGCTTACACCTGCAGTCGAAGATGTTGGAGCACCTCCGAGTGTCACAGTATCTCTATTACAAATTACTAGATCAGCACCTGCATCGATATTCGGCAGCGGAACTACTGTTATTGTTCTTGCAAGTGAATCTTTACAACCAGAGCCTGTCTCAGCAACAAGTTTAACATTATAGATTCCTGCAAGTGCATAGGTATAAGCAGGGTTTTGTTGAGTTGATGTTCCAATTCCATCACCAAAATCCCAAGTCCAGTTTGTAATTGAACCAGAAGTAAGAGATGAAAGGTCTGTAAATATTGTTGTGTTACCCGCGCAAGTATCAGCCACGTTAAAGTTAACAACCGGAATAGGGTTCACAGTAATTAACACAGAAGACGTGTCGAAGCAACCCGTAGTATTTTCCGTGACAGTTAAACTATACCTTGTTGTAATCGTTGGATTTGCTGTTGGGTTCGCAATTGTATTGCTGGTTAAACTAGCTGAGTTATCCCAATTGTAACTCACATTTGGAGTGCTTGAAGTAGGAGTTCCTCCTATTAAGACGGAGAATGTATTACAAATATCTTGATCGATACCCGCATCTGCAGTTGGATTCGCAACAATAACAACTTGCTTCGTAATTGAATCC
>JABAZP010000005.1:0-294787 GCA_018608405.1 Flavobacteriales bacterium | reverse complement strand
GCTACTCCAATTTGAACACTGCCACCAGGACATATGTTTTGGTCAGGACCCGCATCTGCAGTTGGATTCGCAACAATAACAACTTGCTTCGTAATTGAATCCAAACAGCCTGCTCCACTTCCTGATACTAGCTTTACATCGTATGTGCCTGCTGCAGGGAATGTAAAACTTGGGTTTTGAGCAGCAGAAGTTCCTAATCCATCAAAATCCCATCTCCATGTATTTAAAGTTCCCGAACCAATAGTACTTCCATCCGTAAATTGTGTTGAATTCGTTAAACAAAGATTTGCAAAGGTAAAATCTACCGTTGGTTTTGGGTCGATGGTGACCGGAACGGTAATAGAATCCTTACAACCAAGATTGCTAGTCACTACTAATTTCACTTGGTACGTTCCAGCACTTGAAAACTGATGCGTTGGATTCTGAGCAGTTGACGTAGCAGCCAAATCATCGAAGTCCCAAGCCCAATTTGTAATTGTTCCGCTAGCAATTGTACTTGCATCTGTGAACTCCGCAATTTGATTAATGCATGTTTTAGTAAATGTAAAGCTCGGCGTTGGCACGGAGTTAAATAAAACGTCCATCGCATCACTATCAATGCAACTAGTTGCTGTTTCAGTTATGACTACTGTATATGTTGTTGGGCTTGTTGGAGTTGCAATTGGATTGGCAATATTGACATTACTTAAACCGGTAGTTGGCGTCCAACTGTACGTAAATCCTGCACTAGGTGCTACTCCAATTTGAACACTGCCACCAGGACATATGTTTTGGTCAGGACCCGCATTTGCGGTGGGAATTGCGTTGACTATGACTAAAGCATTGTCTGTATCTGAACACGTAGTTGAAGTTCCTATAGTTACCGTCACTGTGTAAATGGTATTCACTGTTGGCGAAACTGTTGGATTTGCCAAATTAGAAGTAAAACCCGCTGGGTTTGAGCTCCAAGCATAAGTGGCTCCAATTGGTCCTGTAGGCACGCCACCTATTTGAACACTGGAACCTATACAAACAGATTTCGGACCTCCAGCATTTGCATTTGGGAAAGGAATCACAACTACGTCAACTTGATCCGTATTTGTACATCCATTACCATCAGTTACCGTTACTGTGTAGGTCGTGGTATTTGCAGGCGAAGCAATTGGATTTTGGGAGGTAGTGCTACTTAATCCTGCAGCAGGAGACCAAGATATAGAGTTTCCTAAAGCAGTAGTAGGAGCACCACCGATTGGTGCAGAGCCACCAGGACAGATGGATTGATCCGTTCCTGCATCTGCATTTGGAAAAGTAATCGTAATGGGTTGACTCAAAATCGAATCACATCCTTGCCCAGAAGTTGCAGTTAAAACTACATTGAATGTCCCGGGTGCGGAGTAGGTATGTGTTGGGTTTGTTTGCGTTGAAACTGTTGAACCGTCTCCAAAATCCCAAGAATAAGTAACAGTTCCTCCTACTATTGTTGTAAGGTTAGTAAAAGTAATTGGAGTACCGGGGCACTGATTATTTGGAAACGAAAAGTTCGTTTGAGGATCAGGAAATTTGAAGGTATAATTTAAAATATTTGAACTTGAAGTACAGCCTTTAGATGCGTTCACTAATTCTACTCGATAGTTCACATCATCCGCACACGGGGTAAATGTTTCTGTTAAACTGGTACTTGCTGTACTTTGATATAAGTTAAATCCTGTTCCTAATGGGTACTCTCTAAAAACCCTGTATTGAGCTGCAGAACCTACCGGATTTGGATTCGAAATCGCGTTCCAATTCACAGACACGTCTGTTGGGTTGGTAGTTGCTGAAACAAAAATGGTTGAAACCGTGTCTTTTGCGATGTTTTGCACAATTCCTTTACAACCGGACCTACTCCGTACGACGTAATGCATTTGTTGATTATTGGCATTTGCGCCAACATGAGTATATGTATTGGTACTATATGTCTTAACACTATCGAGAAGAACAAATGGACCGTTTACGTCTGTCGCAGAATAAATCATCCACGCAGTGAACGAATTATTGATATTAGGGGTTAAATCCCAATCTAAAGTAACATCACCGTTAACCAATACATTAACACAATTCACATCTGGAGATTCAATAACCGTATCACCAACAACCGTAATGGATATTGTCGAAATATTCAAAGAAGGAATTGGACACTCATCATCTGTCGCAGTAATAACGAAGGTATATGTATTTTGACCACTGATACACCGATCTGTAAAAGAAACATGGTTACAATCTGTTTGCCAACTAAACGTGGTATTTACCCCTAACAATCCTTTTGCAGGAAGTGTGGTACCCAATGTAGCACAAGGGGGGTTCAAGCAACCAGTTGTTGATGTAAAGTTTGTTCCAAACTGCTGTCCTGTAGCAGTTAAAAATACAGTGTCACCTAAATACGGTGGAATCGTTGTTAGATTTAAACTTGCAATGTCTCTAGCGGCCAGTGAAAAAGTAACTAAATCTCCTGCTCTTACCGTATCATTGTAACGAAATCCTCCCATTCCATTGGAGAATGGCGGATCAATGGTTGGTTTGGTTTGAGTAACTGCACAATTACCCGTAATAACAGATTGTAACTCTCTTACAATTTCTGACACCTTCTCTCCACATTTATATGCGCTTACTTTTACAGCGGAAACATACTTTCCTGCTGTTGGAGAATTAACAGAAATCTCTCCGGTAGCAGAGTTAAGCGTTTCAGGCCCGGGAAAAGGGTTGTTAAAACTAAACCCCGGTTCAAATGCAATAAAAGCTGGATTCACCCCTTCATTATAAGTTCCGGTAAATCCATCAAGCGGACTTGTCCATTCATAAACCAAGGAATCTAGTTCATCGTCAGTTGCATTATGATTATATGTAAAGGCAGATCCTCTACAAATTAAACTAGTCGCTTTTTCTCTGAATTGAGGTGAGTTGTCAATACACTGATTGGCAACAGAACCAGAATGTGGAAAGATTTTTGCCCTCAATGTAATATTATGTGCATTCGGCGTTGTTGCTCCAAGTAAGTTATTATTTGCATTTCTTGCGGCCTGAGTGTAGGTAACAATCCAGCCTGCCGGAGGTGGGATGCCATTTAATCGCACAGGATTCATTACTCTTACGTATTCAAAAACCACTTCCGGGTCACCTGCTACGCACGAATAATTTTGAAATCCCGGGCTCCCTATCCTGCAATTTGGTCCGACCTCACTATCTACCCTCTGAGAAGCATTTTCTGTGAGCGTGAGCGTTTGACCTACGTTAGGATAGTTTTGAATTCGCCAAGAGGTGTTTGGCCCCCCATTAGCAGCTCCGCTGCAATCTCTATACGTTTTGAACGTAAAAACATATTGTCCTTGTGCATCACAAACCCACGTAACTTCACCACCCATAATATGAGTCGCATCTACTTGATTTGAAAGTAAAAAGAGTGAAACAAAAAACCCAAAATACAGTACAATCTTTTTCATAAAAAGTCTTAAAAAAACGAATGCTCTAAAATACACATTCTATTAATTTAAATAGACGAATAAATTAAGCAAAACGTTGATTCGAATTTGGTTAAAATAAACAAGTAACAATTCTGTATTTTTGACCTCTTTCAGAAAGAAATATATAATATGAATTTAGCAGGAATTATTTCAATCTCGGGCAAGCCCGGATTATCAAAAATTGTGTCTCAAACTAGAACAGGCTTAATAGTTGAGTCATTAATAGATGGAAAGAGAACGCCAGTGCACGGTGCTGAAAGAGTTAGCTCGTTGGAAGACATCAGCATCTATACTTACGAAGAAGACATTTTATTGAAAGATGTATTTCAAAAAATATTCGATGCGGCTAAGGGTAAAGCTATTTTATCCCACAAATCTTCAGCAGCAGAACTAAGTGCTTACCTTAAAGAAGTTCTTCCAAATTACGACGAGGAAAGAGTGTATGGAAGTGATATTAAAAAACTAGTTCAGTGGTATAACCTGCTTCAATCTAAGGACTTGTTAAAACAGGACGAAGAGAAATCGACAACTAAGAAGGAACCAAAGGCTGCGAACAAGGAAACTTCAAAAGCGAAGCAAAAGCCAAAAGCAGCTAAAACGCCTAAAGCAGCAAGTTCTGCTGCAAAAGGTAAAAAAGCAGCACCTAAAGGAGCAGCAAAAGGAAGATAATAATTCAATATATGAGCATTACAGAGAAACCAACCCGAACCTTTGTAAGTAATGAATTGAGCTTTAGGTGGGAAAACATAAAGCCCTACTTCGAAGACCTGTCAAGCAGAAAGATAGGATCAAAAAGCGACCTATTGCAATGGTTGAAAGACAGAAGTGAAGTTAATGCAGTACTAGAGGAAGAATTTGCTTGGAGATATATTCGAATGAATATTGACACCACTAATGCCGAACTTCAAGAGTCATTTCAATATTTTGTTGAAAATATCAATCCAAAAATTGCTCCGTTTGAGAATCAACTTAATCAGAAACTTTATGCGTCTGAATTCAAGAAAGAATTGACCGAAGATGGTTATCCAATTCTGCTAAGAAGTGTTGCGAACGAAATAAAATTATTTAGAGAAGATAACATTCCACTCTTTACCAAGCTAGAATCGGAGTCACAAAAATATGGTGCTATTTCTGCAGAAATGAGCATCACTTATGAGGGTAAAGAATTTACCTTGCAGGCTGCTGCAAAGTTTTTAAAAAATACAGACCGCAAGGTTCGTGAAGAAGTCTACTTTCTTAATCAAAATAGACGATCTAAAGATGTCAAAAAGTTGGACGTTTTATTTGATGACTTAATTGAATTAAGGCAAAAAGTAGCCCAAAATGCCAACTTTGAAAATTATCGAGATTATAAGTTCAAAGCGATGGGTCGGTTTGACTATACGGTGGAAGACTGTGATGCATTTCACTCGTCGATCAAAACTCATTTAGTTCCATTATTAAATAAGGTAACTGACAGGCGTAAAGAAAAACTTGGGCTAAATAAATTAAAGCCATGGGATTTAAGCGTCGATATCGATCTGAAGGAGCCCCTAAAACCTTTTGAAAATGGTCAGGAGTTATTAGAAAAGACCATTGAGTGTTTCAACAATATAGATCCGTTTTTTGGTGACTGTTTGCGCGAAATGAATCGAAAAAAGCACCTTGACTTAGAATCGAAAAAAGGGAAAGCTCCTGGAGGATTTAATTACCCATTATATGAGTCAGGGTTTCCATTTATTTACATGAATGCGGTAGGATCTTTTAGAGACATTGTCACCATGATTCATGAAGGTGGCCATGCCATTCACTCAGTATTAAGCCACAAACTTGAATTAACTGATTTTAAGGGTCTAACTTCTGAAATTGCAGAATTAGCGTCTATGAGTATGGAGTTGATCAGCATGGATAATTGGGATGTGTTTTTCGACAATGAAGAAGATTTAAAACGTGCAAAACGTGACCAATTGATGGATATTTTAGGTACTTTACCTTGGGTCGCAACAATTGATAAATTCCAGCATTGGGTCTATACTCACAAAAATCACTCGGTAGCCGAAAGAAACAACTATTGGTTGAGCTTGACCGAAGAGTTTAGCTCAGAACAAGTAGATTGGACTGGTTTAGAGAAGTTTAAGGCTACACAATGGCAACGACAGTTGCACTTATACGAAGTGCCATTTTATTACATAGAATATGGAATGGCGCAACTCGGAGCAGTTGCCATGTGGCGGAATTACAAGAAAGACCCGAACAAAACAATACAACAATATAAAAATGCACTTTCATTGGGTTACACTAAGTCAATTGGTGAAATTTATGAAGCGGCAGGAATAAAATTTGACTTCTCAAATGAATATGTTCAGGAATTGAGCCAGTTCATTTACGAAGAACTTCAAAAAACATTTAAAGATTAATTACAAATGAGTCACTCATCATTGCATGCTATTTCGCCTATCGATGGCAGATACGCTTCTAAAGTAAGTCAACTTTCACAGTATTTTTCTGAAGCAGCTTTAATTAAATATAGAGTTCGAGTAGAAGTTGAGTATTATATTTCGCTGAGCAAAGTATTACCACAGCTTTCGAATGTTACGGAGGCTCATTATAAAGAGTTGAGAAACATACATATCAATTTTAATGATAATGATGCTGAGCGTGTTAAGGAAATAGAAAAAACCACCAATCACGACGTTAAGGCTGTTGAATACTTTATAAAAGAAAAACTAGCAGGTACTGATTTAAAGGAGCAATTGGAGTTTATTCATTTTGGGTTAACCTCTCAAGACATTAACAATACCGCAGTTCCTCTTTCACTAAGAGATGCAATAGAAGACGTTTTCTTACCAGAGTTAAATGAAGTAATCTCGGAATTAAATGCATTTGCTATAGAATGGAAAGACATACCAATGTTAGCAAGAACACATGGTCAGGCAGCCTCTCCTACTCGACTAGGAAAGGAGATTATGGTGTATGCTGACCGATTAAAGGAGCAATATAACGGATTAATTAGCACACCGTTCTCTGCAAAATTTGGAGGAGCTACGGGTAATTTTAATGCTCACTTTGTTGCCTACCCAAACATTGACTGGGTAGAGTTTGCAAATGAATTTGTTGACGATACATTGGGTTTAACTAGAAGTCAAATCACAACCCAAGTTGAACACTACGACAATTTAGCACGACTTTTTGATGCTCTTAAAAGAATAAATACGATTTTAATCGACCTAAACAGAGACGTTTGGACCTACATTTCGATGGACTATTTCAAACAAAAAATAAAGGAAGGTGAGATTGGTTCTTCTGCTATGCCCCACAAGGTGAACCCCATAGATTTCGAAAATTCTGAAGGAAATTTAGGTATCGCCAATGCATTATTTGAGCACCTTGCAGGCAAATTACCAATTAGCAGGCTACAAAGAGACCTTACCGATTCAACAGTGCTTCGAAACGTTGGAGTTCCAATTGCGCACAGTCTTTTAGCAATAAAATCTCTTCAGAAAGGACTAAGTAAGCTCATTATCAATGAGAATAAAATCAAAGCCGATTTAGATGACAATTGGGCCGTTGTTGCCGAGGCCATACAAACTGTTCTGAGGCGAGAAAACTTCCCAAAACCTTACGAGGCGCTTAAAGAGTTAACTCGAAAAAACGAAAAAGTTACTTCACAATCAATAGCTGAATTTATTGACAACTTAAGCGTTTCTGAATCAATAAAAACTGAATTAAAAGCAATTACACCGTTTAATTATACAGGTATAGAATTGTTCTAACTTTGTGGTTTGGACAATCGAATATGATAGTAAATAAAGGAATATTTCTGGCTCTTTTTGTTCTTCCACTACCAATTTTCTCAGTACACTGAAAAAATTGGTAGTGGAAGGCCTGGCCAAGCTAACGGCCCTTTCGGTGTAGGCAAAAATATCTATCAAGTACAAACTGGATTTAGGCTTTCAGAGGTTGACTCAGAGTATTTTATTTTTAAACTTAATACTGAAATTATTGACAATAGCACGATGTTCCGAATTGGTCTTTTTGAAAGAACAGAGCTTAGAGCCGGCATAGACTATAATATTCGTGACAAGTTTAGAGAAGAAAATACAGTTTTACAATCCCAATCTAGGACTTCAAACCGAGAGGAAAGGGTATTAAATGGAGTTTCCAATATGAGTCTAGGAATTAGACAAAACCTTACTCAGCAAAAGAAAGCTCTTCCTGCAATAGGCATTCAAGCAACTGCTTTACTGGGTGGATTAAATGATTACAAAACCGACGTGGTTGCTGTTCAATTCAGATTGTTGTTACAACATAAAATAACAAAGAATCTATTACTCAACACCAACTAAACAACTGCAACCGAAACAGAAAACCTAAGTTATACATTCAGCTTAAACTACTTAATAACACCGTCAATTAGACTAGTAGGTGAAATGTATGGAGTAGCATATTTTAACGAGGTAAACCTTGAGAAAGATGTAACCAACAACTTTGATTTTGGCATCGGCTATTGGATTAGTGATAATCTGCAAGTAGATCTTTTTGGTGGGTTTGGTTATAACGGTTCAACTTTTCGCAGTAAATTTATTTCTACTGGGCTTTCATATCGCATAAATAGAAGGAATTAATTACTCAGTTTCTATTTTTCACCCTCCTACTTCAAGTTCACACTTATTGGTCTTTATTTTATTAAATTCACAGTATTAAACTGTAACATCGTATGAACAACATTCCATTCACCAAAGATAACACTGCACAAGAAACGATGCTGAATGCTTTATTGGAACCGTTGACAAATGAGGTAAAACAGCAGCAGCTGTACCTTAAGAATACGAATAAACTTTACCACAACTACGTTGAACGACTGAATAGAATTGAAGGAGCCAACAGCACCAGCAAATACATAAGTGAAACGCACTGGCTAAAGAAAGAATTCTACGATCAACTTAATAGTGAATTCCCCGCTACGAAAGATATCAGTGTGTTCGATTACTACCAAATAGTTTTTGATGCATTTTGTGACATTACCAACGATAGTGAGACCGAATTAACGGAAATTCAGCAACCAGAACGTTTTAAAATTCAAGAAAAAGACAAATTTGGTCTGCGGGTCAAGAAACTGTTTAAACAGTTTTTCTTCTGGATTAGCACCATACCCTTGCACATTGCAAACCTTTTTCGCACAGAAAAAAAAGAAGTGACCTATTGGAGTCATAAAATTCCATTACAAGCCATGTTGCAAGTGCACTTCTGGCAAGACTTGGTAAAAAAGAGTTTGGTGCAGTTTGAAGAAATGCAAAAACTGAAGTGTGACGCTAGAACTGCTAAGTGGGGAATAAACCAAGAGATTAATCATGAAATTGCTGCACTATTAGACAAGGAAGAAATTAGTTTTATTGAGCTTAAAAAGCATCTTGAAACTATGTCAGAACGCAAAAAGATTCAAGAGGTGATTGATGACTTTGACCAAAAGCTAACTGATTGGAAGACCCAAATCAATGAATATTTTCAAGAATGCCTCACTGAGTTCAATACCAATTTGCCACTAGTCAATACCATCGAATTAGATTCAGCAGTTTACTCAGGTGCTTCACTGCGCACGAAAGGGCAGAATACCCAAATTGAGTTTAAAAAAATTCTTAATGGCTGGCGAAATACCCAATTTGCACAAATTGATGATTACCAAGTAGACTTAGAGCTTTACCAATTAAAGTACACGGGACTTACTCAGTACTTTCTACTTGAAAATGGTTGTAAAACAAGAGTTTCTAAAACAACAACGGAATTTATTGATACCATCAAACTCGATATAAAAGAGGTTATAAAAAAGGTAGAAGCAAGCAACAACATTGATGAAATAAAAAGCACATTGGTAAGTGAAAGAATAAAGTTGCACCATCAGCTGGAAAATAAAAGTGTCCCAGCGGCTGTGAACGCTCTTTATGAAAATAATTTCCCAAATCTACTCGAACGACTAGAAACCAAAATTCGCAGCCAACTTGGACAAATTAAAGACAAGCGAATAATTTACAATAGGGAAGCTTATAATTCGCCAATTCCTAAGTCTAATTTGAGTCATTTCGACCCCAAAGAGCTTGTAGAAGTGGATTTAATTGGTCCTTTTTCTAAAAATTTATTTCAGCTAAAAGCCAGCTTAAATGACACGTTAAGTAGCACCGAACTTGGCTTAAAAGAATTGGTTGGAATTGTTGATTACAATTTGGATGCAGCCATTAATTCTGCTGATACAAAATTAACGCTAACGGAAATAAAAGGCATTGCAAAAGAGGGCTTAGAAAGAGCCTGCTCTAAAACTCAAGGATTAGCCGATAATTTAAAGGTGATATCTGACATTATTGAAGGCAAACTAAAAGATGAATTAGACGAGCTTAACAGCGAACTACTTCAACTGACCAAAAACGAAAATATTACAAACCTCAGAATTAAGCTAGCCAAAGCTAAAGCAGTAGAGAAAACTACTGCTTACCGTAAGGAATTATTCGACAAAGCCAGAAACTTTATTCCGATTGCAATTCGATTTGCTAATCAGAAGTTAAAAAAGTTGAAAGCGCTCAGTAATTCTCTGCAAGAACGTATTGGGCTACTTGAAAAAAGCAACGAAATGACGACTGAACTGTCGGACTTTTTATTGCAATCTGAAAAAGCAATTGAACGCTTACCCTATGTATACAGAAGGCTATATGAAATAAAACCACTGGAAGAAGAAGGTTTTTTCGAGGGCAGAATAGAAGAAATGACCAAACTAGAAGAAGCGTTTAAACACTGGGAACTATCTAATATTTCTTCCGCTGTAATCGTAGGAGAAAAAGGAAGTGGCGCAAGTAGCTTGCTAAATCAGTTTGTTAGAAATCATAGTGACTCCAACATTATTAGACGAAAAATGACCACTACGGCTTGCTCTGCGCAGGCATTTTCAAACTTCTTCGATGAACTTTTTGAAGAGAAAACACTGGTTGATTTTAATGACATTGTTGATTTCTTGAACAGCGGGATGAAGCGCATCATTATTCTTGAAGACATTCAACACTTTTACCTAAAGAAGCCGAATGGATTTGAAGCCATAACGCTACTATTCGAACTTATTTCACAAACTGCAAAAAACATTTTTTGGCTGGTGGGCACAAGTACATTCTCGTGGAGCTATTTCCAAAAGACCATTGCCATTGAACGATATATTCGTCATAAAATCGTTTTAAGTCCTTTGAACGATGAACAAATTGTAAAATTAATTATGAAACGCCACAGAGTAAGTGGCTACAATTTAAAGTTTGATACCGGTGAAGTGCAGCGAAAAGACTTACTCTCGAGATTTAAAAAGAAAGTCGACGATAGCCAAGAAGGATTGCAGAAATCATTCTTTACTGAACTTAACGATTTCGCTCAGAGTAACATTAGCTTAGCTTTGCTGTACTGGTTGCGATCAGCTATTTCATTTGAAGACAACACCGTGGTTATCGGAAAAATTAAAAATATCAAATTCAACTTTTTAACCTCACTCGACACAAATAGCATATTTACATTGCATAGCTTATTACTACATGATACATTAAATGTGAGCGAGCATGCTGAAATCTTTCATAAAGCAGAAAGACAAAGTAGAATGACGTTGATGGTTTTAGAAGACAGTGGCATCCTCGTTTCAAAAGACGGAGAATTTCACATAAACCACCTTGTTTACAGACAAATAGTCAATGTATTACGAAATAAAAACCTGATCCACTAATGAAGAAATTTATTGTTTTTTTCGTAGTTGCATCCTTTATGTTAACTTCAAAAGCATCTGAGGATTCCATTCAAGTTTCCAATGATTCGCTACAAATAGGAGAAGTGCTAATGCCGCCGCAGTTTAGGACTGCACTAATGAAAGTAGACTCCGCTAAGGAAGTGGTAATACAAGCTGTCCAAACTCAGAAAATACACATTGACACTCAACGAGTTATTATTTACGATACAGTCAAAATCAATGCAGGTGAACCTGAGAAAGAGAGTTCGTTTACTGAAGAAATAATACCAATTACTTCGAAAAAGGAGACGGTAACTCCTTTAGGGGAAATTATATCATTTGGAAATATACTTTGGTCTATAATTATTTTAATCGGGTCGTATTTCTTTATCAAATTACTGATTATAATCATTGAAAGGTTTGCTGAAAAAAGCACGAACTATAGAATAACGCTCAAAAGCTTATCGCCATTTGTTAGAATAATAGGTTGGTCAATAGCTGTCATATGGATAATTGAAGGTGTTTTTGAGCTATCTAATGACAAGCTTTTCGCTTTCATCGCTTCCGCAGGATTAGCAATAGGTTTTGCCTCTCAAGATATTTTGAAGAATATTTTTGGAGGAATTATGATATTATTTGACAAACCTTTTCAAGTGGGAGATAAAATAGAAGTCGGCGAAATCTACGGTGAAGTAAAAGAAATAGGACTCCGCTCAACGAGAATAGTGACCAAAGACGACTCCCTTGTTTCTGTGCCAAACGCAGAAGTTGTAAATAGTGCTGTTTCAAATTCGAATGCCGGTGAAGCGAATTGTCAGGTGGTAGCAGAAATATACTTACCTATAGACACGGATACAAACACCGCTCGACTAATTGCTACTGAAGCCGCTCAAATTTCTCGATACATTTATCTGAACAAGCCAATTGTCGTGCTTTTCTTTAACGAGGTAAAAATGGAAAGAAGCTACTTAAAAATGCGCGTAAAGGCATATGTATCTGACATTCGTAACGAATTTGCTTTTAAAAGTGACATGACGGAAATAATAATGAAGGAATTTTTAAAAGAGGGGATTTATAATAAAAATGATGTCCAATAATCTATCTAGGAGATGAGAAATAAACTAAGTAAAGTCCTTATTCCAAAAGTGAATTTTCGAAAATTCACAGAATTTGCATCATTTAAGGAAACTATTGGGCAAGCTCCAGGAACCTTAATTTATACAGGCAATAAAAACGAGACGGACGTTCAGGTTGAAATCTACACGTACAACAAAGAAGAAATACAAAAGAAAGGTGGAAAAAGCTTAACTGAAATAGCAGGCGTAAGCTCAGAAAACAGAGTAAACTGGTTAAATATTGACGGCCTACATAATATTAAACTGATTAATGAAGTTGGAAAGACATATGGACTTAACTCCTTGGTTTTGGAAGACATCCTACACGTTGACCAACGACCAAAGATGGAAGATTTTGGAGATTACATGTTCTTTACAATCAAGATGTTTTACAACAATCCAACAGGAGAACTTGAATTTGAGCACATCAGTTTTGTGCTCACCAATAAAAGTGTCATCTCATTCCAAGAGCGGCCCAAAGATGTTTTCGATTTAATTCGAGATCGATTAACCAACTCGTACGGAAAGATTAGAGAAAAAGGAGCGGATTATTTATTTTATCGCTTTATCGATACCATCATTGACCATTACTTTATTGTACTAGATAAAATTGCAGAGAAAATTGAGCTCTTGGAAGATGAAGTAATGGAAAATGCAACCACCAAAACACTCCAAAAACTGCAAGGCGTGCGTAAAGAATTAATTTACTTAAGAAGGTCCATCTATCCGCTTCGAGAATCAATTAATACCATCTTAAAGAGCGAAAGCCCATTGTTAAATGCAGATACTGAGCGTTATTTCATGGATATTTACGATCACACCATTCAAGTAATAGAATCTTTAGAAACATACAGGGACTTGCAAAGTGGTATTATGGATTTATACATGAATACAGCTAGTAACAGAATGAATGAAATCATGAAGGTTCTGACGATTATGAGTTCCATCTTTATTCCATTGACCTTTATTGCAGGAATTTACGGCATGAACTTCCAACACATGCCGGAATTAGGCTACACTTGGGCCTATCCCGCAGTCTGGATTTTAATGGTGGGACTTGTTATTTTCATGTTAATACTGTTCAAGAAAAGGAAGTGGCTTTAGGCTTTGCAGGTTATTAACAATTTCTTAAAATAGTTAATAACTTTGTTGATAAGCATATTCCGTCGATCTCTACACCCCCTGTAAATCCTTCTAACTTTGATTTCAATAGTTATCAAATTATTGTATCCTTATGTTTACTAAGATCTTCGGAAAGAAAAAACTCAAAGAAGACAAACTTGCCAATATTTTTGTTAATTCTATTTTACAGACTACTGAAGAGTGCTTCTCAGATATAGTAGGTATCATTAAAGAGTCACCGGAGTTTGTTATTACACCTGAAATTGAAGACAACGGCGACAGCAAGTTTCTACTTGTAGTGATTGCTGCCAACTTAAAGGAAATTCCACGTCATTTGGAAGCACATCAAGATAACCGCGTAATAAACCTAATCATAACTAAGCTATCTGGGGTTTTTAATGTTGAATTCGATAAATTGGAAGGAACGTTACGTGAGTATCAAAGTTACTTGAGCAGAGTAAACCACCCGTCGAACAATAATTTATATGCTATGTCCAAGGCAGTCTTTTTTAAGTACAACTTAGGACAATATCAAGAGGAGTATTTTAAAAATATGAACTCTCCAAACCCACTTTTTCTAAAAAGGTTAGACGAAGCCATGAAGTTGTTCTTATTTAACTGGGCTGAGACGAAGGAGAACCACCAACTTGTCCAATAAAAAAATCCTATTCTTCGCGTAGTAAATTCGATGTATTTGCTTGTGCCGTTGGCATAATCAACAAATCGTTAATATTAACGTGAAAAGGCCTTGAAGTAACAAAGAAAATTGCCTCTGCGATATCATTCGCCAACAAAGGCTGATAACCATTGTATACGTCGTCTGCTCGTTTTTTATCTCCGTCAAATCTCACCGTAGAAAACTCCGTGTCAACAGCTCCAGGACATACTGCTGAAACTTTTATTTTATGGGGTAGTAAATCCAACCGAAGTGCTTTTGTAATTCCTTCTACCGCATGTTTCGTAGAACAATAAACGTTGCCTTTAGCGTATACTTCTTTACCTGCAATTGAGCCTATGTTTACAATGTGACCAGACTTACGTTCAATCATTAAAGGCATAATCGCCTTTGAAACATACAACAAACCTTTGATGTTTGTATCAATCATTACTTCCCAATCATCTACATTCCCGTCCTGAATGTCCGAAAAACCTTTCGCTAGCCCTGCATTGTTCAAAAGCACATCAACCTTTCTCCAGTCTTCAGATAAACTACTAATAGCGGTCTTAACCGCATCGTTGTCTCTGACATCAAACTGTAAAGTCAGTACATCCACAGAAAATTCTTTGACGAGGGTTTCCTTTAATTCATCCAAACGATTCAACCTCCTACCGGTAAGAATTAAACTCCATCCATTTTTCGCATAAAGTTCTGCGGTCGCTCTTCCAATTCCTGCCGTTGCCCCGGTAATTAATATTGTTTTCTTCATCTTCCGTACGTTTCGGCGTATGTTCTATACGTTAATTTTTCTAGACTCGAAATTATAAAAAACTGAGCATCTTCAGTAACCTTAAGTTCAAGTTGAGCTTGATCTTTTACAATCATGAAGTCATCTTGAACCAAAGCTTCTCCGTCAATTTCTGCTTGGCCATTTACTAAATAAATCGAATGCATCTTTTCGGCATTCAGTGAAAGGGAGAACTCCCCAACTCCCATAAATTTTTCTACAATCTCTACTCCAGAACTTTCCATTTGAAGTGGAGAGCCTGCTCCACGATAAACCTTTGTGCGAATTCCGTTCTCTTCTTCTATCGGAAAAACTTCATCTGGATAATCATCGTAACTCGCCGGCCGCTGAATACTTTCATTCAAATTAGGGTCAAACCATACTTGAAACATATGCCCTCCGGCGTTAATTTTTTCTGAATGAGAAATTCCACTTCCTGAGCGTATAATTTGGGCTGCCCCTTTATCTAACCTTCTCCACTCTTTATGAGCGGTATCGTAATGCTCAATTGACCCTTTTGTAACAAAAGACATTATTTCAAACCCTTGATGCGGGTGTAGTCCAATTGTGCTGCCATTTTCAGACCAAGCATGTGACCAGTAGAAAACATTAGAGTACGGTTTCAACTCTCCCCCTTCTCTGGGGAAACTGATGGGTTTATTTTCAAGAATTTCTCCTCCATTGAATTGTCCAGATCCTTGGTGCGCCTTTCTAACTATATGTATCGACATGTATTTTGTGTTTTATGCTAAAAAAAGGGACTTTGTCCCTTTTCTTTAACTGATATTATTCTTTTTTGTTTAGTCTTCTAAACCGTAAACCATTTTAACTTCTTCAAAGTTGCCATAATCAAATCCTGCGATTTTTGCACCCGGTGTAATTACTACAACTCGATATGTTCTATCTCGGGCAGCAGCTAACGTAGGAACACTTCCATTAACGGTTACTGTTATTTTTAAATTAATCACTCCAGGACCATAAGTATACCCAAAACTAAACACTCCATCTGTATATGGTACGGCGTTCCAAATAGTACTTGTAGGGTTCGAATTGTCAGTAGTTTGGTATAATAGAACTACACCATTTGACACTATATTCCCGGATATAGAAGGTACATTAATAGAGTTTACAATTCCGTTAACTCCTGCAGGATTTGTCCAACTGGCAGAATCTACAAAGAAAACGCTTGAAACAACACTAGCAGCTCCATCCTGACCGTCCACACCATCTCTACCAATAGTTCCATCTTGTCCTGCCGGTCCTAATGGCCCTTCAGGTCCTACGGGTCCTGCTGGCCCTGTGTCTCCGTCGGTTGCACACGCCATTAAAAATAAGGCTGCAATTGATAAGATTGAAAAGGTTTTCTTTAACGTAAACATATCTGCTATTTTTAATTCAAAGTTCAAATATAAACTTTCTTATTCCTATAATTTGTTAGTTGAACTGCATATTTACAGTTTGGCATAAAAAAAGGGAACATATTGCTATGTTCCCTTTTCAATTATCAATTTGATTGACTAGTCTGTTAAACCATAAACGGCTTGAACTTCTTCAAAATTAGCTTCATTTACTCCAGCTACTTTTGCTGATGCTGGAATTAAAACTACTCTCCAGTAGGTTTCTACTCCCGGAATGGTAGGACTAAAAACATTACTAAATGCTCCGTAAGCTTTTAGGTCAACTTGTCCAATTTGATATGTATTACTTATTATAAAGGAACCACTTGGAGTTCTAAAGTCATATGGCAATGGCCTCCAAGCTATTGTATCAGTGGTTAACGGATCATTAGTGTAATAAACTGATACTAATCCATTATCCGCTATTGACTTTGTAAGCTCTGGAACTGCAATAGTTGCTGCACCTTGTGTCCACTCATTTGCACCGACAGTATAGGTGTAAGATTGCACATTTGCATTACCCGTTGCTCCTACTTCTCCATCTTCTCCATCTTCTCCTGAACAAGCTGTAAATACTGTTCCTACCATCAAAATCGCAGCAAAAGCTACTTTAAATCTCCTTAAATTCATTTTATTAAGTTTTTGTTAAGAGCCCAAATATAATAATTTCTTTGGGCAGGCTAACGATTTATTGTAAAAACGATAAATAAAGTTAACCAAGTTCGCAATTATCAAATTCGAACTACTCGTGTATTACTATTTGAAAAATTGGAACAATAAATCTATCATTTAACGATATTTGAACTTAAGTAATGGATGCTACCTAAAAGCAACACCAACATGAGACAGATAAAATTAATTTGGGATTTTTACGGAGAAGATGCTGAAGCAACTGCCAAGCATCACGCAATTCACTTAGAAGATTTCGCAAAAATGAGGTCGATTCCCAACTACAAAGCAGGAACAGAAGTGCTAAATGAAGTTGACCACCTAGCCTACCTAATTGTAGCAGAAGATAAAATGATTGAGGTTAGAGATGCACTAAAACCCAAAAGAGGGCAATGGGTAGAAAGTTAATATGAAACAAGAACTTGCTCTTTCTATTTTAAAATCAGGAAAAAATGTGTTTCTAACCGGTTCTGCAGGTACGGGTAAAACCTACGTACTAAACCAATACATCTCCTACCTAAAAGAACGTAAAGTGCCTGTTGCAGTAACCGCTTCTACAGGAATTGCTGCCACTCACATAAATGGCATGACGATTCATTCTTGGGCAGGAATTGGTATCAAAGACAGTCTAACTCCTGCTCAACTGCGCACACTTAAGACCAAAAAATACATTGAAAAAAAGCTAGAGAAAGTTGAAGTATTGATTATTGATGAAATATCGATGCTACATCAACGGCAATTAGCCTTGGTAGATCAGGTTTTGAAGTACTTTAAAATGAATCAGCTTCCTTTTGGTGGAATTCAGGTGATCTTTTGCGGAGATTTTTTTCAGCTGCCTCCCGTTGGCAACGACAGCGAACCAAGCAAGAATAAATTCTGCTTTATGTCTCAGGCTTGGGTCAATGCAGCTCCACATATTTGCTACCTCACGCAGCAATACCGTCAAACCAACGATGAGTTGAATAGTATTTTAAATGAAATTAGGTCGGGAAATATTTCAGAATCTCGCTACAGCAAACTTCAAAGCGCTGTAGGTCAAAAAATAAAAAGCAAGATTGACCCTACAAAGTTATTTACTCATAACTATGATGTCGATACGATTAATGAACAAGAGTTAAAAAAACTAAAGGCTAAATCGAAGTTTTTTTCTGCCGAAACCAAAGGAAATGAAAAATTGCTAGAAGGGTTGAAAAAATCGGTTTTAGCCATGGAACGAATGGAGTTAAAGCTAGGCGCTAAGGTGATGTTTGTACGTAACATTCCTGAAAAAGGAGTCGTTAATGGCAGCCTGGGTGAAATTGTTGACTTTGACGAAGAGGAGAATTATCCACTCGTGCGCTTAACGGACGACCGTTTGGTTATTGCCAGTCCTGAAGATTGGAAAATTCAGGATGAAACAGGAAAAGTTTTGGCGCAATTCAACCAAATTCCTTTACGCTTAGCTTGGGCCATTACCATTCACAAAAGTCAAGGAATGACGTTAGATGCTGCAGAAATTGACTTGAGTAATACCTTTGAAAAAGGCCAAGGTTATGTGGCACTTTCCCGACTGAAAAAGTTGGAGAACCTGAAACTTCTCGGAATTAATCAAATGGCATTGCAAGTTGACTCCTTAGCCTTTAAAGCAGACAAAAGATTCCAAGAGCTTTCAGCAAAAGCGGAGCAAGAAAGTAAGACAGCAGAGTTAGAGAATGAAGCTAAAAAATTCATTAAAAAATGCGGCGGTACAACGGATAAAAAAGAGATATTAAAACAAAAAGGAAAGATAAAAACCAAAAGCAAAAAGGAGAGCACTTACGACCAAACCTATGATTTGATTAAATTAGGGCGCAGTATTTCTGAAATTGCTGAAGAACGCGGAATGGTGGAAGGTACCATCGCTAGCCACATTATAAAGCTGAAAAAAGAATATCCGGAAGCTAACCTCAGCAAATACAAACCCAAAAAGTCTATTGTTGACGCGGTAGAAATTGCCTATAAAAGCAAGCCAAAAAACGAAGTGCTAAGCACCAAATCCATCTACGACGAGTTAAATGGAAAAGTCAGTTACACTGACATAAAATTAGCCTTAGCATTCATTATTTAACAAACTAACGAACAGAAAAGCCCGATAATCGGTTGCTTTTGTCTTAATTTACGTTTCATTTATCTTATTTGGGAGCACTACTCAATAAAAATACGGCAAAGCAAAAAACCAATGGTCTAGGAACTTTTGGAGGAGTGTTCACACCTTCCATTTTGACCATTCTTGGGGTAATTATGTATCTAAGGTTTGGTTGGGTTGTTGGCCATGTTGGCTTAGTAGGCACCTTACTAATTGTTACCATGGCAACAGCCATTACTTTTTTGACCAGTTTATCTATTGCATCAATTGCGACAGACCAAAAGGTAAAAACCGGAGGCGCATATTACATGATTAGCAGATCTTTAGGAATTGAATCTGGTGGCGCCATCGGGATCTCATTGTATTTCGCCCAAGCCCTTTCGGTTGCTTTGTATACGGTCGGTTTTGCCGAAAGTATTGTTCAAGTTTTCCCTCAACTCGATGAAAAATTGTTGGGAATCATCACAACAATTATAGTTGCCGCCATTGCTTTAGGTTCAGCTAAAGCAGCCATAAAAGCGCAGTATGTGATTATGGTGGGAATTGTTATTTCAATCGTCTCTTTAATATTTGGAAGTGCCATTGATACCACCGAAGTGATCAGCTCGACAGATCCTGCGCCTGAATCACCTGGATTTTGGGTGGTTTTTGCAGTTTTCTTTCCGGCAGTAACCGGAATTATGGCAGGTGTTAACATGTCCGGCGACCTGAAAAATCCAAAGAAATCGATACCAAAAGGAACTTTCCTTGCAATTGGTGTAGGTTATCTTATCTACATGATTTTGCCTTTAATATTAGCGAATAGAGCTCCTGTTGAAGCCTTAATCAACGACCCATTAATTATGAGAAAGATATCATTTTGGGGAGATAGTATTCTCATTGGCGTTTGGGGTGCAACTTTATCTAGTGCAATTGGCAGTATGTTAGGGGCTCCTAGAGTTTTACAAGCGTTGGCAAAAGACAATATTCTGCCTCCTTTTTTAAAGTGGACGGGCAAAGGCACAGGCGATGATGACAACCCAAGAGTAGGGACCATCTTTACACTGGGTGTAGTACTCATTACCGTTTGGATTGCTGATTTAAACCTCATTGCCCCTATTCTGACCATGTTCTTTTTGACCACCTACGGTGTATTAAATGTAGCGGCTGGCACGGAACGTTTTTTAGGGAGCCCCTCTTTTAGACCAACTTTCAGGGTGCATTGGGTATTTTCATTGATTGGAGCGGTTGCTTGTTTGGCTGTGATGCTACTAATCAACACTACCGCAACAGTAATTGCATTACTTTTTGTTGCAGGAATTTTTATTTGGCTAAAGAAAAGGGAGCTCAATTCAACGTGGGGCAGTATTGGTCGAGGCGTTCGAATGGCGGTTCTTAGAGCCAACATTATGCGCTTAACGGAAGATTTAGAAAGTAAGAATTGGCGACCGAACCCAATTGTTTTAGCAGGCTCACCTACCAAAAGATGGCACCTGATTGAGTTTGCCAATACCTTCACCAACAAGCAAGGAATTTTATCAGTAGCGAGTGTTCTTTCAAAGGGCAGTATGAACACTGAGCAAATTCAGAGCATGAAATTGCACATTCAAGAATTTATGCTCAAAAAAGGGGTAAATGGCTTGGTAAAAGTTATGCAAGCAAAAGATCGTTTTGAAGGGGCGGTTAATTTAGTAAACGCCTATGGGCTTGGAACCCTTGTCCCAAACACAGTGATTTTGGGCGAAAGTCAAAGTAAGGAATTTAGAGCTGATTTTTGTCAGATGATACAACGGTTTTACGAGCTTCAACGGAACGTTTTAATTGTGCACAAGGGGAAGGATGCCAATACTTTTGGAAATCGAAAACGAATTGACGTTTGGTGGGGTGGTTTAAAAGGAAATGGCGGATTGATGATGATTCTGTCTTATTTAATGTCAAATAACATCGATTGGAGGCAAGCTAAGGTGCACATAAAAATGGTGGTTGGATCTGATAGTGCCGTTCAGAAAGCACAAGACAATTTAAATGACATTTTAGAAGACATAAGAATCCAGGCGGAATGTAACATTATTCCTACAAATGGAAGAAGCTTTGATGAAATATTACAAGAATCTTCGAAGCACGCAGATTTAATTTTTATGGGAATGGCTACGCCCAATGAAAACTTTGAAGAATACTACGCCACTGTTCAGAATAGAATAAAAGACCTGCCAACTACGGTATTAGCGCTCGCCGCGCAAGAGGTATCGTTTGGCAAAGTACTGGTAAAAAACAGTGATGAGACTGATAATTAATTTTTCATTAACCTCTTAGATAGCCAACCCTACACTTTATTTAGCACTCTTAACAAATAAATCCCACTAAGATCGTTGCTTAAATCCGACTGACCATTGATTATGGAAGCTTCTATTAGCATTCCATTTATATCGTAAACTTGATATTTCTGATTGGCTTTAAAATTTTTTAATTTTAAAAATTCCGGATGATAGATTGGGGTAAATTTTAAATTAAACTGTCAAAGCACTTGAACCAATATCTAAGGTGTTACAACCACTTGTTGGGAGCCAACTCCCTCCTATTGTCGGAATTTCGAAATTTAATCCAATAAGCGGTAAATGGTTTATAAGTTACCAGTTTGTGTCATGACCAAAATAAACAAAACTAGTTCCCAAAGTTTTAGTCGCTCAGAAATAGAATCCCTTCCTACTAATTATGATTTTCCATTAGGATTTAGCAGAGTCGATTCAAATCCAACAATATACTTACCCGCATTAAAGCCATTTAATAAATTAATTAAATCCAACAACAAACATACTTTTTGTCCTAGAGAAGATTTTTTTACGAAGAACGGGACAAAAGAAGAAGCGACTTCTGGTCCAACTATTATTCTATTGGCAATAGAATCTACTGTCGCAGACCAAATTTTAGGTACTATCTCCGTTCCAATGTTCGAGGTATCGTTGGCAATAAAAACTGAAACAATGCTAGCACATGGAAATCCGCACGAATATCTGTTATTTAACTCCACAAGAATTCCGAAACGGTCACCAGGAGAAGTACCTTCAGGTTGATTCATTATCGTATCTTAATATAAACTTGGACCAGTAACTATCGAGCTTAACAACAAATTAGGTTTAGCGTAAATGGTATCTGTCATATATAATATAAAAGAAGTTGAATCTAGAATAATTCCTGCGCTATTGCTGATTGTAAAATCAGCTTTGTACTTACCTAGATAAGACAAAGCATAATTCGGAACACTTGAACTAAACGCTTTAAGCTGCTGCGATGCTATACTATACTATATTGCAACAATCTTTTTCGATGTAACAAACCATTTCCAGTATTTGCACTAGAGCCTTGAACATGGAAAATTCTAAATTCCACAAAATAATTAACCAATTTACTTTGGCTTACATTTCTGTAATTTAAACTCAACACCTTTTCCCTCGCTTAATAATACTGAATCTGAGTTACCTCTTGCGCAATTTCCCAAGAGTCATAAAGTAACAGCACTGCTTTTTCAATTTTAATCGAATCTTGCTGAGCAAAAAGACAATTCGAAAAAATTACGAGAGAACTTAAAAATAGTAGGTTTTTGATCATAATTTTTCTTTTTACAGCTGACCTATAAAAAAAGCGAATTTTAAAATAAGACAAGCGATGCGAAATAAATCCTCAACTCATTTAATTATGACGATATTTTTGTCTTATATTTGGTAAAAATTACGTCACTATGCATTTTGGAACAAACCTCTCATTTTTAAGAAAAAGAAAACAACTCTCCCAAGCCGATTTAGCAAATGAATTAGAAATTAAAAGAAGTTCATTAAGCGGATATGAATTGGGAAATTCAGAACCCAATTTTGAGACACTTCTGTGTTTTTCAACTTTTTTTAAAATGTCTATCGACAAACTTTTAAAAGTTGACTTGCAAAAAATTTCAGTCTTGTATTTAAGTCAGTTGGAACAAGGAATAGACATTGATGTAACCGGAGGGAAATTGAGAGTGTTGGCAACTACTGTAGATGCTAACAATGAGGAAAATATTGAATTGGTTCCGGTTAAAGCAAAAGCAGGTTACGCTACTGGTTTTGGCGATCCCGATTTCATCAAAGTTCTTCCCACTTTTCAGTTGCCTTTTTTAGACCGCAGCAAAAAATTTAGAACCTTCCAAATTAGCGGAGACTCAATGCCGCCCGTCTCTAACAAATCATGGGTAACAGGAGAGTTCCTTCAAAACTGGAACACCATAAAGGATGGATACCCATACATTGTTGTGACAACTAACGACGGCGTCGTTTTTAAAAATTTATATAAGCAATACGATAAAAATCAAACACTTTTATTGTGTTCTACCAATCCGATTTACGAACCTTACGAAGTAAATGTAAATGAAGTACTAGAAATTTGGAAATTCGTGAATTACATTAGCGATGAGATGCCTGAACCAAACTTATCAAGAGACCAACTAAGTAACTCAATGCTAAACATGCAGAAAGAGATTCGAGAAATTAAAAATACCCTGCGCTCCACTAACAACTAACTGATAGGTTTTTTACAGAATTACATCAATATTTAGCAACCAATTGGTATCTTTATGCGTCTTAGAATATTAAACGCAAAACGTTATCAATATGAAATTTATTACATCGTTAAGTAGAGTTTTAATAATTGCTTCAGGGTTATTTTTTTCTCAAAATACTATCGTTGCTCAAACCAAATCCCCTAATTTACCTTCTAGCTGTGTCGCCTCACCCGAGTCTATTACAATTGTTCAACCAAATGCCACTTCTATCAATATAATTGGAAAAGGAAACTTGAACAATCATTGGACTGAAACCATAGATGGTTATACGATTATTAGAAATACAGCGGGAAACTATGAATATGCTAATAAGCAAAATGGAAATCTAGTTCCAAGTGGTGTGCTAGCTTCGGATCTTGCCAGTAGAACTTTAGCAGAGACAACCTTCACTGCCACTTTATCAAAATCATTAAAACCGACTTTAAGCCCCCTAAAACGTTCAATTTTAAGTCAAGTCAACGCACAACTGCAAAACAAAACCTTTCCTACAACCGGAAACATAAACGTTCTTGCGTTATTAATTGATTATCCAGATTTGCAGAACGTAATCCCGAAATCTGGATTTGATAGTTTACTTTATGGAGCAAATTATCGATCTGGTGATGGAAGTTTTAAAGCATTCTATGAAACCAGTTCAGGAGGTCAATTAACAGTTACTGTCGATGTAAAAGGATGGTATCGAGCAACTAACAACTTTCAATACTATGCAGCAGACAGTGGATACGATAGAGCTGCTGACCTTGTGAGAGAAGCTGTTGATGCAGCAGAAGTCGCAGGCACTAACTATAGCTTATACGACAATGACTCTGACGGTGATGTGGATGGAATATTAACAGTTCATTCAGGACCTGGTGCAGAAATTGGTTCTCAGTCAGGCCTATATGTTTGGTCACACCGTTGGGTAATGAGCGGAGGAAATACAGGCGCTGCATTTTACGACGGAGTTTCAATTAATGATTATATGATCAACCCTGAAACGCGAAGCGCCACCAACAATTCCATTTCAGGTATTGGCGTTTTCTGCCACGAATTTGGACATAATTTAGGTTTACCAGATTTATATGATACTGACAACGCCAATGGAGGCTCAGAGGGAATTGGCAACTGGTGCCTTATGGCTGGCGGAGCTTATTCAGGTAGCTCAAACAGACCTTCAGGTTTCTCAGCATGGTGCAAGGAAGATTTAAACTGGGATACTCCTCAAATTTTAACATTAGGACAAACAGGGAACTATACACTTGACCCAGCTAGCACTAATCAAGATGAATTTTACAGAATCAATACACCATTGAGCAATGAGTACTTTCTAATAGAAAACCGACAATTGGTAGGTAGAGATTCTGATTTACCAGGACATGGTCTAGCCATTTGGCACATCAACACAACCAAAACAAATTCATTTGGAAATCGGGTAAATGCCGACGAAAACTTAAAGGGTGTTGATTTGGAAGAAGCAGATGGCAATGATGATTTAGACAATGAAGTAAATAGAGGTGATCGAGGAGATTTATTTCCTGGAACTTCAAACAGAACCGCATTTGATGACAACACAACTCCTAGCGCTCAAAACTATTTATTAGGAAACACGGGCTTTGAAATAAGAAACATAGTTGAAACTGTCGGCGGGCCAATTAATTTTAGTTTCGGACAAGCCCCCGGACCTCCTTGTGCTGTTTCAACAACTCTTACCATGAATAGTGGATCTTTTGATGATGGTAGTGGTTTAGGTTTAGACTATGTGAATGGCCAAACATGTGCCTGGCTAATTACACCCACTACAGGCACAGTGACGCTAAGCTTTTCGGCTTTCGACATTGAGCCAATTAACGATACGATAACAGTTTATGATGGAATAAACATCAATGCTCCTCTTTTAGGTCGATTCAGTGGCAATTCAATCCCTGCGAACCTTACTTCTAGTTCAAATTCAATGTATGTTCAATTCAAATCTAATGCAACCATCAGCGCTCCCGGCTTTGACGCATCGTACACTGTCAATTCCTCTTCAACTCCCTGTTTAGGAAGCACGACCTTAACAGCCGCAAACGGCAATTTTACCGATGGAAGTGGCACTTCAAATTACAACAATAATCAAAACTGCTCGTGGTTAATTCAACCTGCAGGAGCTGCTAGCATTACATTTGGACTTACAAGTTTGGCAACTGAAATCGGTACAGATGTGATTACAGTTTACGATGGCCCAAGTGCAGCATCACCTGTGTTGGGGAGCTTTTCTGGAACTAATAATCTTAACACTTTTACTTCCAATACAGGAAGTATTTTTGTAACCTTTATCACGAATGGAACTATCACAGACCAAGGTTTTGACGCCTTTTATACGAGTTCAAGTTCGAGCGCAGGATGCTCAGGCGCCACTACATTAACAGCAATTTCAGGCTCTTTCTCTGATGGCAGCCTAAACAACAACTACAACAATAACCAATTTTGTTCTTGGTTAATTCAACCTCCTAGTGGAACAATTATCTTGTCTTTTTCAACCTTCGCTACAGAAACTAGTAATGACCAAGTTTTGGTTTTTGATGGGATTGATAATACAGCTCCTCAAATTGGAAATTTTAGTGGTACTTCCATCCCAGCCAACTTAACTTCCACTTCAAATGCATTGTATTTAGAATTTAGAACAAACGGAACAGTAACTGACTTAGGTTGGGATGCTTCGTACACATCAAGCGTAACTTGCAGCGGTATTACTAATTTAACAGCAGTAAGTGGAAATATTGATGATGGAAGTGGAACCGCTAATTATCAAGATAACTTGTCTTGCTCTTGGCTAATTGAACCTGCTAGAGCTGGATCAGTCACTGCAACATTCAATACATTAGGTATTAATAGTTCTGGAGATACCCTCTATTTTTATGATGGAATGAACAATTCAGCACCGCTGATTACTAAAATTACAGGGAACACTATTCCGCCAAGTGTTACGGCTAGCACCGGTAAAATGTTCGTAGAATTCATTACAAATGGATCCGTTAATGATATTGGCTGGGATTTTAACTATACATCAGTAATCCTTCCAACTTGCTCAGGGTTAACAACACTTACAGCAACAACAGGAACAATTTCGGATGGCAGTGGTGCTAGTAACTATGACAATAACCTAAATTGCACTTGGTTAATTCAACCAGCTGGAAATCCTTTAGTTATAAATTTTACTATGACCTCTGTAGACATAGCAGGCACCTTTTTTGGAAATGGCGATAGATTGCTTGTTTACGATGGCACAGACAACACAGGCACTTTCTTGGGGTTTTACTTTGGTACTAACTTGGGAACTACAATAAGGGCCTTTAGTGGTTCTATGTTTTTTGAATTTACATCAGATGCCAGTAATACAGGCCAAGGATGGGAAGGAACTTATAACATGCCATTAACCTATTGTCAGCCGAATACGACGTTCACCGCAAACAATGGGATTTTTACTGACGGTTCACCTTTAAATCAAAATTATTCAGACAACACCAATTGTGAATGGCTAATTCAACCGGCAACTCCCAATGTAGCGGTACTCCTTCAACTATCCCAGTTTAGCACTGAAGCATTGAATGATACACTTACAGTTTATGATGGTGCAACGACTAGTGATCCTATCCTTGGGACTTTCTCAGGAAACAACCCAACAATTCCAATACTGTTATCTACAGGAGGAAGTATGTTGCTTACTTTCAAAACAAACGGTGTTTTCACATCAACTGGTTGGAGAGCAAATTATAACATACAAGCAATACCTGGCTGTAATGGAACTACATCATTAACCGCAGCATCTGGAACTTTTGATGACGGGACTAATGCAAGTGCAAATTATGTCCCTAACTTAAATTGTTCTTGGTTGATTCAGCCTGCAGGAGCAAGTTTAGTTACCTTAAATTTCAATCGATTTAACACCCAGAATAATGCTGATTTTGTTTCAGCTTATGATGGGCCTAACAGCAGCTCACCGTTGATTGGAACATATAGTGGAAATACTATTCCTCCTGCAATTAATTCTTCAGGTAATAGCTTATTTGTAGAATTTAATTCTAATGGATTTTTTCAAGGAACCGGTTGGGAGGCTAATTATAGTTCTACAAATGCGCAGTGCTTTAGCAACAGATCTGTTACCAGATTTAACGGGAATATAGAAGATGGAAGCGGAACTGCAAATTATCAAGATAATTTAAGTTGTTCTTGGGTTATTGAACCTCCGTTAGCTACTTCAGTGTCTGCTACATTTAATACATTTAATGTACTTTCTCCGGGAGATACGCTTTTCATATATGATGGTAACAGCTCGGCAGCTAATCAACTTGCAGCATATACAGGCACTACAATACCCCCTGCCGTTACATCAACTGCAGGAGAAATGTTTGTTGAATTCATAACAGATGGCGCGGTAAACGGATCTGGTTGGGATTTTGATTACACTACAACTCTAAGTGTGTCTTGCGCTGGTACAACAACTTTAACTGCGCCCTCGGCTACATTTGACGACGGTAGTTCAATAACTGCCAATTATGACAATAATTTATCATGCGAATGGTTAATTCAACCAACAGGAAATCCAGTAGCAATAAACTTTAGCTTAAACAGAATAAACTTGATTGGTAATCAATTTACTGGAGATAGAATTCAAGTATATGATAACGCCAGTGGAACTGGATTTGCAATTGGCAATTACTCAAGAACTAATTTAGGTGGTATATCAACATCTTATACAGGAGTGATGCTAGTGAGGTTTACGACTAATGCCTCCAATACCTCAACGGGATGGGAAGGAACTTATAATAGCTCGTCAACCTATTGTCTACCGAATACGACGTTCACTGGAAACAATGGAATTTTTACTGACGGTTCGCCATTCGGTCAAAATTATTTAGACAACACCAATTGTGCATGGTTAATTCAACCAACTGCACCAAATGTGGCAGTTCGATTAAACTTTGGTGCTTTCGATACTGAAACAACGAGCGACACTGTTACCGTATACGACGGAGCGACAACAGCAGCTCCTATACTTGGAACATTTTCTGGGAATACAACACCACCTGCAATTACCTCAAGCGGAGGTGATATGCTGGTCACCTTTAAATCTAATGGCTCAACCACAGCTTCCGGATGGCGCGCAGGTTATAATACTCAACAAATACCAGCTTGCTCAGGTACAACAACATTAATCGCAGCGAACGGAACCTTTGACGATGGGAGTATTCCAAGTGCAAACTACGTTTCTAACAGTAATTGCTCATGGTTAATTGCACCAACGGGTGCACTCAACATTGACTTAACCTTTCCAAGGTTTAACACAGAGGCAGGTTCTGATATAGTAAATATATACGATGGTAACAGCAATACGGCCCCTCTTTTAGGTTCTTATTCAGGATCAACTTTACCATCTGTTACAAGTTCAAGTGGTGGAACAATGTTTGTTGAATTTATTACGGATGCAAATTTTAACTTAACCGGATGGGAAGCGAATTACACCTCATTTAACACGGTAAACATAGATGCACCAAAAGATACCGTTTACGTTAATGCAGGTATAGGAAGCACCAATACACTAAATCTTTTTTCTAATGTTGCTTGGTCTGTTTCTGACAATGCGACATGGCTAGTTGCTACGCCGGTTAATGGGAGAGGAAATGCAACTATTAACTTACTTGCCATTCAGGTCAATATTGGACCAGAAAGGGTTGCTGAACTAATTATTGATGCAACGCTCACGAATGATGCCGATACGGTAATTGTTATTCAACGAACTTCCGGAAGGTTTTTAACTACAGCGCCTGACACCTTGTACTTTGCAGGCAATGCAGCTCCAAACCAAACAGCAACCATCAATTCAAATGTTTCTTGGACATTAACCCCAGACCAAGCTTGGATTATGGCTACTCCTTCAGCAGGGTCAAACAATGGAAGCTCATCAATCATGGTGCAGAATAATTCAAGCAATCAAGTTCGGACAAGTTTTGTGTTAGCAACGGGAACTCTTGGTGCAGCCAACGATACAATTTGGATTGTTCAGGACACAGCGGCTACCAATAATAATCCTACTCTATCTTTAGACAAAATGAACATCACCTTAGCGCAAGCAATGGGGAGTTCTGATGTGTTTACCGTGAATTCAACTACTTCTTGGCAAACCACATCTGGTGCTGCTTGGTTAACCGTGACAAACCCAGCAATTACAAATGACACTCAAAGTGTTACTGTAACTGCGAACAGCATGAATTTAGCTCCTCTTCCAAGAGCGACATATGTTGCAGTGCAAGATGTAGCAGGAACTTTATTTGATACCGTATTTGTATTCCAAGCAGGAACAGCTCCAATTCTAATTGGCGCGCCAGATACCGTATTACTGGGGGCAACATCAGGAAGTAGCGGAGTTTTAAATGTAGGTTCTACAGGAATATGGACGGGTGTGGAAGGAGACCCATGGATCTCTCTTTCACAAAATACAGGAACCGGTATTACAACTGTAAACCTTACAACAAACTCAGCAAACATTGGCAATTCCAGGTTATTTTCATTTGTGGCATTAGCTGACGTTGCCAATGGTCTAACGGATACAATAATTGTAATTCAAGATACAGTCACCACAGGTTTAGTTACAACCCCAGATACCTTGCGACTAGGGTCTGCAGTTGGTAGCTCCGGAAGTTTTAATGTAAGCACTAGCTTAACTTGGACTGCAACTCCTTCTGCCTCTTGGATCACTGCAACTCCTAACAACGGAATAGGAAGTGTTTCAGTATCTGCTACTGCAGCTGCAAACCCAGGAATCACAGACCGAATTGCATACATAGAAGTAGCATCAACAGGAGGTGCATTAAACACGGATACCGTGTGGGTAATTCAAGAAGGTTTTGTGGCCAACCTAGCAGTGAACCCTTCAACCATTAATCTTGGTTTTACAGCTGGAAGTAACAAAACAGTAAATATTAGTAGTAATACGTCTTGGACAATCACCAACCCTGGATCATGGTTAAGTGTTTCATCAACCTCAGGGATAAATGATCAAGTACTTACCATAACTGCAAATTCGGATAACTTGACAGGAACAACAAGAACTGCAACAATCTTAGTAGATGGTATTGGTGCCGTTACCACCTCAATTACAGTAAATCAAATTGATGGAAGCTCACCCATCTTCATCTCTTCTAAGGATACCGTTTTTGTAGAAAACATCCAAGGAAGTACAGGAACGTTCTCAGTGCTTTCCAACGCAAATAGTTGGACCTTGGCAGAAAACACATCTTGGTTATTGATTAATCCAACCACGGGTTCTCAAACGCAACGAATTACTGCACTGGTAGCAACCAGAAATGTTTTTGGAGCAACTCGATATGCAAACATTACAGCTAGTTCTAACGGATTCTCAGATTTCACAGTGGTAGTTGCCCAAAAAGAATCAGATCCAATTTTCCAAATTGCTCCGGATTCAATTTTAATAGGGGCCGACTCTTCAGATTTTGCAGAATTCAACATTAGCTCAAACATGCCAAATTGGAACATTAGTGAAGGTGCTACTTGGTTAACCATCTCTCCGGAAAATGGAGCATTTACGCAAAGAGTAAAAGCTACTGCGATTTCGAGAAATACATCGGGAGCTCAAAGAAATGCAATAGCGACAATCTCTGCGCCACCGCTAGTTCCACAAACCATTAAAATTGTTCAGGATACTGTTAGAACTATTGGTATTGAAAGTGCTGATTTTAAAATTGACTTAAGTGTGTATCCAAATCCATCTAATAGCCAAGTTACAATACAGTTTGGAAAAGATCAGTTAACAGGAAAACAAGCAACCATTCGTTTGTTTAATTTAATTGGAGAGGAAATACCAGTTCAAGAGAACTTCTCTAGCAAGAATAAAATATTCTTGAATCTAGAAAATCAGGCTTCAGGTATCTATTTCCTATCTATTGAATTGAATGGAAAAACGGTAAATCGAAAGCTAATTTTAACAGATTAAACTCCAAAGAATCCTATCAAAGCCCTAATCTGTAATGATTAGGGCTTTTTTTTGACTCAATCTAATTACTTTCAGATTCAGAATCATTGATTACCTTTATTGCCTTGTGAACAACCCACTGTAAGGATGAAGATTAACAATTTTATTAAAACCATGTTGCTGCTTTTGATAACGGCAACAGCATATCAAAATGCCCAAGCGCAATTTTGTGCTAGCTCAACTACATTAACAGCTTTGAATGGTACGATTACCGATGGAAGTGGAAGTGCAAATTATGCCAACAACACAAATTGCACTTGGTTAATTCAGCCGATGGGAAACCCGGCGAACATTACATTTGCAATGGACACCATTAACCTATCTGGAAACATAGATGCAGTAAGGGTATACGATGGGACAAGTGCAGCAGGAGTTTTAATAGCAATCTATCGAGGTAATAATTTAGGAAATGCAGTTATTGCAAATAGTGGAAGTATGTTTATTGAATTTACTTCGAACGGCTTTGGCAATGCTCAAGGTTGGGCTGCAAGCTATACCAGTGCGTCAAGTAATTGTCAACCAAATACAGTAGTTACTGCAAATAATGGAGCTTTTACAGATGGTACCAGAAATGGATTTAATTATGCTGACAATACGAATTGCGAATGGCTCATACAACCAGCTGCACCGGGAGTTTTTATTGAGCTGAACTTTAGCAGATTTCAAGTAGCAGGGGGAGACTCTCTTATCCTTTATGATGGAGCGAATGCATCGGCACCTGTGCTTGGTATTCTATCAGGGAATAATAATCCTGGAACATTTCAATCTAGCGGTGGTAATTTATTTGTGCGTTTTGTAACCAACTCGATTGGTGTCGCAAATGGATGGAGGATTGTTTACAATACTCAACCGATTCCTTTTTGCAGTGGGTTAACAACGCTTTCAGCTCCTAGCGGAGTATTTAGCGACGGTAGTTTACCATTTAGCAATTACATTTCAAATAGTAGCTGTGAATGGCTCATTCAACCTCCCGGAGCCGTATCAGTTGACTTACAATTTAATTATTTTTCGACGGAAGCGAACTTTGATTTTGTCACTGTTTATCAAGGAACAGATAATAGTGGCGTCGTACTGGGTTCGTTTTCTGGCAATAGAATTCCCCCATCAATTACAAGTACCACAGGGGCTATGTTTGTAGAGTTTAATACAGATGCATTTATAAACGCTACTGGATGGGAGGGTGCTTATTCCTCTAGCAATACGGCAATTATTACTACGGCCGTAGACACTATTTACCTAAATGCCGGAGCCGGAAGTATAGCCTCATTTCAACTTAACGCAAATGCCAGTTGGACATCAACAGACAATCAAAGTTGGCTGGTCTCAACCCCGGTAAATGGCACGGGAAATCAAACCATAAACTTATTAGCTATTCAAGGAAATGTAGGTCCAGAACGAACTGCTGAATTATATATAAATGCCCCATCAGGAAATGGGGGCGATACTGTAATAGTGATACAGAGATCATCTGGTAGGTTTTTAGAAATTCATACTGACACGCTTTTCTTTAACGCAACGAATGTCGCAAATCAAAATTTCAATTTACTTGCTAACGTATCTTGGACTAGCAGCGTATCTGATCCATGGATTTCTTTAACTCCTACAAGTGGAAGCAACAATGCAGCACCTCAAGTAAGTGTCGCAAATAATACAACAAAACAGATTCGAAACGGCTACATTGTCATTTTGGGAACCCAAAACGCAGGTAATGATACCATTTTTGTACAACAGGACTCCTTACAACAAAACTTTTTTGCAAGTCCAAATAGTATAACCTTAAACTCTGCTACAGGAAGCAACGACTCTATTCAGCTCAGCAGCGACTCCAGTTGGACTGCAACAACAACTGCTAATTGGTTGAGTATATCTCCAAATAGTGGCAACAGCTCTTCTACTATTGTAATCTCTGCTACAACAGCTTCTCCCACTACCCAAAACAGAACTGCTACAGTTGTTCTCAGCAGTTCCAATGGACTTTTTACCGATACGGTAAATGTTGTTCAACTTGGAATACCACCTTCCCTATCCACCAATCCGGATACTGTTTTTCTCCAAAGTGATACGGGTCTTTTTGGTACCATCAATATCATTTCAAATGGCAGTTGGAATGCTCGTATTCTACAACCATTATTTGAATTAAGTAGCAATTCAGGTGCAGGTAATGGCAGTATTACTGTTAAAAGCATATCCATCAACCAAAGTGGTGCAGACATTATGACCTCAGTCATATTTACTGATACGATAAATAACCTAAACAGCTCTATAATTGTAGTTCAGAAAGCCTTAATAGGAACGTTAGCTGTTAACCCTGATTCTTTGTTTCTTGCTCCTGCTCCTGGAGAAAGTTCAACAATTAGCATTAGTTCAAATACACTTTGGTCAGCTAACACGTCTGCGACGTGGTTGAATTTGAGTAAAAACAGTGGAAATGGAGATGATACGTTGACCTTATCAACTACAGCTGAAAATAGAACAGGAAATATGAGAACTGCAGCAGTTATCATAAATATTCCCGGTGGTCGAATTATAGATACTGTAGTTGTGTCTCAATTTGACGTTTCTTCAAACTTTGCTTTGTTTTCTGTTGACACCTTACTTTTAGGGAATACTTCAGGAAGTATTTCAAATTTTAGTGTAATTGCTAATGGCAATTGGACTTTGGCAGAATCAACTGTTTGGCTAGCATTAAATAAAACAAATGGCACGAATACCGAGGTTGTGAGGGCTAGGGCAGGCTCTAATAATTTATTTGGAGCTCCTCGTTATGCGACAGTTACTGCAAACTCTATTGGAAACTCCAACCGGAAACTAGTCGTTGCTCAACTCGGAGCTACATTAATCTTTAGCTATGCACCAGATAGTTTAGTTCTCGGAGCAGACTCTGCATCTTCAGGGAAATTTAACATCACATCTAATTTGCAAAGTTGGAATGCAAGCACAACTGAGAACTGGTTATCGGTTACTCCAACAACCGGATCGCTTACTGCAGAAATTACAGTGACAGCAATAAAACCCAACACTACGAGCATCCCAAGGTCGGGCACAGTAAGCATTAGCTCTCCGCCATTTACACCCTTAATTGCTAAAGTTATTCAAGACACAGTTCGATCAATTGGAATTAAAGAAAGAGCTTTAGAACAGCAAGTTTCAATTTTCCCTAACCCAAGCACCGGCCAACTGAACATACAGTTTAATTCAGGTATTGATATAGCAAATGCTAGCATCGAAATATTCGATATTCTTGGAAAGTCGACGGGTATTAGATTAGATGAGATTTCGAAGGAACAATTACTGCTGAACCTAGCTGAACTAGACAAAGGCTTTTACATCGTTAGAATAAGTATCGGCCAAAAAAGTGTGGCTAAAAAGATTCTCCTACTAGCAAAATAATGACAAATACGTTTAACGTAAAAAAGGGAATATGCTAAGCGTATTCCCTTTTTTGTATTTGCAAGATTATACCTTACACTTTCATAATATCTGCTTCTTTGGCTACTAAAATCTTATCCACTTTAGAAGTAAATTCATTTGTTAACTCTTGAATTGTGTCCTCCACAGCTTTTGCTGAATCTTCAGAAAGTCCATCCTTCTCTAATTTTTTAATTTCATCGTTCCCATCCTTTCTTGCATTTCGAATTCCAACTTTTGCGTGTTCAGCTTCTGCCCTTGCCTGTTTCGCTAAGTCTTTTCTTCGCTCTTCAGTTAACTGTGGAACGTTAATTAAAATCATTTCTCCGTTACTTTGAGGGTTTAAACCTAAGTTAGAGTTAATGATAGCTCTCTCGATAGGCTCCAAGGAAGACTTCTCCCACGGCTGTATGGTTAATGTTCTGGCGTCCATAGTTCCCACATTAGCGATTTGAGGTAACGGTGTCATTGATCCATAATAATCTACCATCACACTTCCTACCATACTAGGACTAGCTTTCCCCGCTCTAATTTTAATAAGCTCTTTATCTAAGTGCTCCATCGATTTTTGCATTGATTCTTTCAACGAATCAAGTATAAAGTCTATTTCCTCTTCCATTTGAACGATTTTATAAAATGAAATTAATGATTTGTCCTTTTAAAATTGAACAAGTGTTCCAACATTTTTCTCTCCGGATACTACCTTCTTTAAATTTCCTGGAGAGTTCATGTCAAAAACTACAATGGGCAATTTGTTTTCGTTGCATAGTGTAAATGCGGTCATATCCATTACACTTAAACCTTTTTCATACACTTCTGTAAATGAGATTGTATCAAATTTAACTGCATTTGCGTTTTTTTCCGGGTCAGAGTCATAAATTCCATCAACTCTTGTCCCTTTTAATATTACGTCTGCTTCAACCTCAATTGCGCGTAAACTAGCGGCAGTATCAGTAGTAAAATAAGGATTACCGGTCCCTGCACCAAAAATTACTACTCTACCTTTTTCTAAATGTCGAACTGCTCTTCTTCGAATGTAGGGTTCTGCAATCTGCTCCATTTTTATAGCAGTTTGCAAACGAGTAAAAACATCGTGCTTTTCTAATGCAGATTGAAGCGCCATGCCATTAATTACTGTAGCTAGCATTCCCATATAGTCACCTTGAGCCCGGTCAATGCCACCATCAACAGCTTGAATACCTCTAAAGATATTTCCGCCTCCTATGACAATTGCTACCTCGACACCGGCCCTTACAATTTCCTTTATTTCCTTGGCATACTGATCTAATCTATTGTGATCGATTCCAAACTGCTTCTCACCCATTAGCGCTTCTCCACTCAATTTTAGAAGTATTCTTTTGTAAGCCATAAATTTTATTTTGATGCGAATTTAAAAATTAGTTTGCCAAGTTTCCGTATTGCGCATTCATGATTTCGCAATTGGGCACAAAAAAGCCCCGAAATAAATTTCGAGGCTTTCATTTTGATTTGTTATACTAGTGAACTTCTCTTAAAATCAGTTACTGTTAAGTCTTTCTCTACTGACTGTAAATAAGATTTAACACTCATTTTGTTGTCAACGAAATAATCTTGATTTAACAAAGTGTTCTCTTTGTAATACTTTTTAAGTTTTCCTTCTGCAATTTTATCTAGAATTGCTTCTGGCTTTCCTTCTTTTTGAGCTTGCTCTCTACCAATCTCCAACTCTCTTGCTTTGATTTCTTCACTTACGAAAGATTCATCTAAAGCTACCGGGTTCATTGCAGCAATCTGCATTGCAACATTTCTACCTGCAGCAGCAGCATCATCGTTAGATTGATTCATAGCAACTACTGTAGCTGTTTTATTTCCAGGGTGATTGTAAGCAATTGTTTTTTCAGAAGAGACAGAAACGTATTCTGACAATTCAATTTTCTCACCAATCTTACCTACTTCTTCAATTAATTTTTCAGAAATAGTCATTGAGTCATCATACTTTAAACCTCTTAAATCCTCAACAGAAGCAGGCTTCTCGTTTAAAGCAATGTTTAAAATATTCTTTGCAACAGCAACGAAATCGTCATTCTTAGCAACAAAGTCAGTCTCACAGTTTAAGGTAATCATAGCAGCAAAAGAAGAGTCTTCAGTCGTACCTGCAACAATAACACCTTCGTTGGCATCTCTATCACTTCTTTTTTCAGCAACCTTTTGTCCTTTTTTACGAAGAAGTTCAATTGCCTTGTCGAAATCACCTTCAGCTTCAACTAAAGCTTTCTTGCAGTCCATCATGCCTGCCCCGGTTTGCTTTCTTAACTTGTTTACTTCAGCAGCAGTTATATTAGCCATCTTAGTATATATTTATGTAGTTATAATAATTAAAATTACTTTGCTTCTTTAGCTTCAGTTTTCGCAGGCTTTGCTTTAGCTTCTTTTTCCTTTGCAGGCTCAGCAGCTTTTTCATCTTTTACCTTCGCAGATTCAGCTTCTTTTTTTGCAGCTTGTTTGTCAGCTGCAGCTTTGTTTTTGTCTTTGTCAGTTTGTCTTTCTGACAAGCCTTCAGCAACAGCTCCAGTCATAATCTCTAAAATCTTATCGATTGACTTTGCAGCATCGTCGTTTCCAGGAATTGGAAAATCAACTAAAGATGGATCTGAGTTTGTATCAACGATAGCAAATGTTGGGATATTCAACTTTTTCGCTTCAGCAACAGCAATGTGTTCTTTCTTAATATCAACGATAAAAAGAGCAGAAGGTAATCTATTCAAATCAGCAATAGAACCTAAATCTCTTTCTAATTTAGCTCTCTGACGCGTAATTTGAAGTCTTTCTCTTTTTGATAAAACCTTGAATGTACCATCCTTCAACATGTTGTCGATTGTAGACATTTTACGAACCGCTTTTCTAATGGTAGCGAAGTTGGTTAACATTCCACCAGGCCATCTTTCAGTAACAAAAGGCATGTTGATTGTAGCTACTCTATTCTCGATGGAGTCTTTTGCTTGTTTCTTGGTTGCAACGAAAAGAATTTTCTTTCCTGACTTAGCAATCTGCTTCATCGCTTCAGCAGCATCGTCAAGCTTTACAGCTGTTTTGTGTAAATCCAAAATATGGATTCCATTCTTTTCCATGAAAATGTAAGGCGCCATCTTTGGGTGCCATTTTCTTTTTAAGTGTCCAAAATGAACACCTGCTTGCAATAACTCTTTGTAATCTGTTTTTGACATTTTATTTGTGTTTACGTTCGATTAAAAAACAATTGCAGAGTAGTGAAATGAATCAGTCTCTGCAATTTTGATACTAAACACACCTTTCGGCGATGCTTAAATTCTTGAATATTTTGATGAATTCCTTCAACCAACAAACGATATTAACGCTTACTGAATTGGAATTTCTTTCTTGCTTTCTTTTGACCTGGCTTCTTTCTTTCAACCATTCTTGGATCTCTTGTCATCAATCCTTCAGCTTTCAAAGCAGGCTTGTTATCAGCATCTATTTGAACAAATGCTCTTGAAATTGCTAATCTGATCGCTTCAGCTTGGCCGGTAATTCCACCACCTGCAACGTTAACCTTCAAGTCGTACTGATCAACATTGTCTGTTAAAGTGAAAGGTTGGTTTATTCTGTATTGAAGTGCAACAGTTGTAAAGTACTCTTTGTAATCCTTACCGTTGATAGTATACTTTCCTTTACCTTTTGTCATGTAAATTCTAGCAACCGACTTCTTTCTTCTTCCTAAAGTATTGATAACCTCCATAACCTTATTTAATTGAATCTAATTTAATTTCTCTTGGCTTCTGAGCTCCAAATTTGTGCTCAGTGCCTTCTACTGCGTGTAAGTTTTTGAATAAAGCTCTACCCAATCTATTTTTTGGTAGCATACCTTTAACTGCCTTTTCTACCAAAGCAAGAGGCTTTTTAGCTAACAAATTTTCAGCAGTAATAAACTTTTGACCACCAGGATACTCACTGTAAGAAACGTAGGTCTTTTCAGCCATCTTGTTTCCAGTCAACTTAATCTTTTCAGCATTAATAACAACTACATTATCTCCACAATCTACATGAGGAGTGTAATTAGGCTTGTGCTTTCCTCTAATCATTTTAGCAACTTTTGAAGCTAAACGTCCTAGTGTTTCGTTTTCAGCGTCTACTAAAACCCACTGCTTATCTACAGTTGCTCTATTTGCTGAAATGGTTTTATAACTTAAGGTATCCACGGTTTTCCTTTGTTTTACTAATTGTATATAACTATTCATCCCCTAAAATCGGGCTGCGAAGTTAGAATTAATTTTTATTTTAGACAACATACTATAACAGAAAAATATCATCTACTTGATTTCTTTTAAAAGAAAGGAGGAAAAGCAAGCCTTTCCTCCTTAAAAATCGCTCTATTTAATGCGTTATTAACAGTGCTCGTCGAACGCTGCTGTTAAATTTTCAGCAATCATTTCTGCAGGTCGTCCTTCGATGTGATGTCTTTCGATGAAATGTACCAACTTTCCACCTTTGAACAATGCAATAGATGGAGATGAAGGAGGGTAAGGCAACATGTGCTTTCTAGCCTGAGCTACTGCATCTTGATCTACACCTGCAAAAACAGTTGTAAGTTTTGATGGAACTTTCGAGTGCTTGGAAGCCATTTTAACTGCTGGTCGAGCATTTGCTGCCGCACAACCGCAAACCGAATTCACCATAACTAAGACAGTCTCATCTGTATTTGAAAGGGCAGCATCAACGTCTGACGCATTTGTTAAATCTTGAAAACCCACAGAAGTTAATTCTTCTTTCATTGGGGCTACTAATTCTGCTGGATACATATTTATATGTGTTTAATATTTATTGTAAAAATTTTGAAAAGCAAAGTTAATCAAACTTCATTTGAATGCAGAACGAATTAGTGCCCTATTAGTTTACATTTTATACATTATTATGAATTGAATAACAAAATCAGGTTTCGCTATCACTATCTTAGTCGCATGAAAAGATGGCTCTTCCTTTCCTTGGCAGTTTTATGTATTTTATGCCATGCTTTCTCTCAATCCAATAAAATAAATGGAGTGAGCTTTGTTGGACCTCCCAAAAAAATTGATAGTACGGAAATCAGCTTACCTAAAAACCTTATTAATTCAAATTACCTCAGTGTAATGCCCTACGGTTTTATCCCAGAAGGAAGCACGAAACTAGAGTACAACAATGTGAGTGGCAATGGTGGGGTGAAAAAACAGAAGGAGCTGCTAAAATGATTCAGATGGCAAAAAACAAGGTTACGAAATCATGCTAAAACCTCATGTTTGGAAAAGGCACGGAGCTTTTACCGGCCATCATACTTATTCAAATAAGGAGGACTGGAAATCGTTTGAAATTTCTTATTCAAAATACATTTTAGACTTTGCCGCTTTGGCAGAAAAAGAAGAAGTCGCGCTTTTTTGCATTGGAACTGAATGGGAGACATTTGTAAGAGAGCGACCTACCTATTGGTACAATCTAATCCAAGAAATAAAAAAAGTATATACCGGAAAACTGACGTATGCTGCCAATTGGGACGAATACAAAAGAGTTCCATTTTGGAAGGAACTAGATTATATAGGAGTAGATGCATATTTCCCCTTAATAGCAGATCAAACACCAACTATTACTCAAGTTGAATATGCCTTACTAGAACCATTAAATGAACTGCGAATCATAAGTCACGCTAACAATAGACCAATACTATTTACAGAGTTTGGCTATAGAAGTGTAGACTTTACGGCTAAAAAGCCATGGGAATCCAACAGAGAAGGAACGGTTAACTTGCTAGGTCAGGAAAATGCTTCCGAAGCTTTTTTTAAAACCTTTTGGAAACAAGACTTTATTTCCGGAGGATTTATCTGGAAATGGTTTGCAGACCACAATAATGTCGATGGTGAAACAAATAATGGATACACTCCCCAAAACAAGCCGGTGGAGAAGGTAATTTACAAATGGTTTGCTTTCTGAATCTTACTAGCTTGTTCGCCGAGTAGCGCCATTAGAAGTGAAAAGCGACTTCTTACTAATGGCTATCTCATAAACAAATAGCAAAATAATGTAGTATAAGACTAACTCTTCAAACTCTTGATGATTCCCTCTCAAAGATTCATTCACTGGCATTCCGAATTTTGGCATCCAACGCGCCAATTGACCTACAACTAAATAGACTAGAAACGAGTAAACTATTAGCGGAGAGGCCGCAACATGGTGAATCAAATTGTTCTTTATTTTACTTCGAAAAAGTGGCAACAAAACAAACAATAGAATCATTACTGCGTAAGATGCTTGTCTTAAATAGTAATTATTATCTCCTTGATTGTGAAAATTTCGAACGATGCTTTTATCTTCCGCTGCGCCCTTTATAAAGTACTCGTAGTAATGTATTCCATAATCTATCTCTTCTAGTAACAAGACCAAGAAGAATAAACTAAGAACTCCATACGTCAGCTTTTCAAACCAAAACTCTTTTTGGCGAATGGCCTTGGTTAAGTACACAAAGGCTGTAGCAATTAACAATAACTGCAAATGCTCCAACAGACCAAATTCCCTATTTATATCTAGAGAGACCAACTCTGTGAATACCCGAATTCCAGAGTAATTCATAAATACCAATACCACACTAACAATTAATGGGAATTGCCAATACGTAAAATGCGCAGACCTATCTATTTTCATATCAATTTTATCTCGTCAGTAATTAGAAATCACAATTGCAACCTCCGGAAAATTGAACTTCGATATTGGGCAACCATGATGTGACCATCTTTTTAAACTCATCTGAGAAAAACATTCCTTGAAGGTTCAACTCTTCCAATTGATTTAATTGCGAAATATTTTTATCTATGGTTTGCAGATCATTTAAGCGTAAATCTACTTTTTTTAAAGCTCCAAGCTCCCCAATTTCTTTCGGCACTGCTTTTATGTCATTTTTAGACAAGTCAAGAACAACTAAACTTTTCAAGTTGGCAATTTGAGGTGGAATAATTACAATTTTATTTCCTGCTAAAATCAACTGCTCTAAACGGGTCAGTTGTCCTACTTCAGACGGCAACATTGAAATTTTATTCTTTGATAAATCTAAGGTCTTTAGGTTTTCAAATCGATCTAAGTTTTTTGGGAAAATTTTTAGCTTGGCCTTCCTCAAATTTAAATGATATACCACTTCCGGCCGCTCATCTGCCTGTTTTATCGATCTAAAAACATAGTCAGTATCCCCAGGCATTTGAGCGCTTAACTGTGCTGAAAAAAATAAAAAAAAAATTAAAGTCCTCATCTTAATATGTGCTCTGCCTTCACTTGGTCTTTCTCCATTTCTGCAATGAGCGCATCTCTAGTCTCAAACTTTTTCTCGCTTCGAATTCGTTTGATGAAAGAAACTGTTAATTCTTGACCATATATACTTTCTTTAAAGTCGAATATATGAACCTCAACACTAATGTCGCCGCCGAGCTCCATGGTTGGCCGAGTACCAATGTTCAACATTCCCCTAAACAACTTTCCACCTACTTCGACTTTAACCGCATAAATACCATTTGCCGGAATTAACTTGTACGGGTTTTGAATTTCTAAGTTGGCTGTTGGGTAGCCCAGTTCTCTACCATTTTTTTGACCATGAACAACTACGCCATGAATGAAAAAAGGATATCCAAGATAATTTGAAGCTAAATCCACTTCTCCATCCTCCAAAGCTTTCCTCACCTTTGTGGAACTCACATTCACGTTATCGACATCTTGCACAGAAATCTCTTCCACCTCAAAGCCATAAATTGGGCCAAACTCCTTCAAGTGCTCGAACGACCCTTCTCGGTTTCGACCAAAATGATGATCGTAACCAATCACTAATTTTGTCGTTCCGATTTTATTGACCAATAGGTCTCGCACAAACTCTAAAGAAGTGGTTCTGGAAAATTCTCTTGTAAAGGGATGAATGATTAAATGATCAATTCCAACTTGCCGCAACAACTCAATTTTTTCATCAATGGTGTTAATGAGCTTCAAATCAGAATCTGGCTGTAGCACCATTCTAGGATGAGGAAAAAACGTCAGCAAAACACTTTCTCCTTTATTCTTCTTGGCCACCTCAATCAAACGATTTAGTATTTTTCGATGCCCTTGATGCACACCATCAAATGTCCCGGTTGTAACGATGGCGCTTTCCAACTTTTCAAACTCATCTAACCCTTTATAAACCTTCACCTTAGAAAAATATTTTGGAGCATTATTATCACGTGATATTGAATCTTTTACCGCTTCAAAATTAGTCAAATAAAAAGATTTAAAAATCTTTCGGTACTACATGAAAAAGAATTACTTTTGCAGTCAAATTTAGCAGACAATTTTTACACAAAATACATTCAAATATGTCAACTAATACAGGAAGAATCACCCAAATCATCGGACCTGTTGTCGATGTAAGTTTCGACAGTGAAAACGCAATTTTACCAGGAATTTTGGACGCCCTTGAGGTAACAAAGCCTAATGGCGAGAAAGTTATTTTAGAAACTCAAACTCATGTTGGAGAAAGCACCGTTAGAACCATTTCAATGGATTCTACTGAAGGCTTGCAAAGAGGAGCTGTTGTAACAGCTTCCGGAAGTCCAATCATGATGCCAATTGGCGAAGAAATTAAAGGTCGTTTATTCAATGTAGTTGGAGACGCTATTGATGGAATTGGCAACTTACCTAAGGTTGGGAAAGATGGTTCTTCTATTCACCGTGAGCCACCAAAATTTGAAGATTTATCAACGGCTACTGAAGTACTTTTTACAGGTATTAAGGTAATTGACTTAATTGAGCCTTATGCAAAAGGTGGTAAAATTGGTTTGTTCGGTGGTGCAGGTGTTGGTAAAACTGTATTGATTCAAGAATTAATTAACAACATTGCAAAAGGTCATGGTGGACTCTCTGTTTTTGCCGGCGTAGGTGAAAGAACGAGAGAAGGAAATGACTTGATGCGTGAAATGATTGAGGCAGGCATTGTAAAATACGGCGAAAAATTCATCCACTCTATGGAAGAAGGTGGCTGGGATTTAGCTTCAATTGATAAAGAAGAGTTAAAGCAGTCCAAAGCATCTTTCGTTTTTGGACAAATGAATGAGCCTCCTGGGGCAAGAGCAAGAGTTGCATTATCGGGATTAACATTAGCGGAATATTTTCGTGATGGTGCTGAAGGAGAAGAGAGCCAAGGAAAGGATATCCTTTTCTTTATTGACAACATTTTTAGATTTACACAAGCAGGTTCTGAAGTATCTGCACTACTTGGTCGTATGCCTTCAGCAGTAGGATACCAGCCAACTTTGGCAACTGAAATGGGTGCCATGCAAGAAAGAATTACATCTACCAAATCAGGTTCTATTACATCTGTGCAAGCGGTTTATGTACCTGCAGATGATTTAACCGATCCTGCTCCAGCAACAACGTTTGCTCACTTAGATGCAACAACAGTTCTTTCAAGAAAAATTGCTGAGCTAGGTATTTACCCTGCGGTGGATCCACTGGATTCAACATCTAGAATATTAACACCAGAGATTGTTGGAAACGAACATTACGATACTGCACAGAAAGTAAAAGAAATGTTACAGCGATACAAAGAATTGCAAGATATTATTGCGATTCTAGGTATGGACGAATTATCTGAAGAAGATAAATTGGTTGTAAACAGAGCGCGTAGAGTTCAACGTTTCCTTTCTCAACCTTTCCACGTAGCAGAGCAGTTTACAGGATTAAAAGGTGTTTTAGTAGACATTCAAGATACCATTAAAGGTTTTAACATGATTATGGATGGCAAAGTAGACCAGTATCCAGAGGCAGCGTTTAACTTGAAAGGAACAATAGAAGAAGCTATTGAAGCAGGCGAAAAAATGCTTGCTGAAAACAAATAATACACCATATTATGTATTTAGAAATTGTAACACCAGATCAGAATATTTTTAGCGGAGACATTAAGTCGGCCAGCTTTCCTGGTTCTGATGGTGAGTTTGGAATTCAAGAAAACCACGCACCAATTTTAGCTACGTTGAAAAATGGAAAGATTAAAGTAGATGCAAATGGCACCGAACACTTATTTGAAGTGAAAGGTGGCGTTGTTGAGGTGAACCATAATAAAATTATTGTTTTAGCCGATTAGTGCAGTTGGACATTAAGTAAACTACGAAGCCCGTTCGAGAAATCGAAACGGGCTTTTTTCGTTATTAGCCTTACTAAGTTGTTAAAATAGATTAGGATACTTTATGTTTTGAACTTTCGTTACATCGGTGCTTACCGCGCTTACAGGCAATCGTATTACGACATTAGAGCAACAACGCACTACGATTTTGAAAACAATACGGTTATAAAAGTAGATTAAGGCTACATTGAAACATCGAATAGGAAAAGCCTCAGAATGGTTGTTAGTCATCCTCGTTGTTTGCTATTAGCGACCTACGCTAACCAAATAGCTCTAAGAGAATTTTAATCACATAATATTAACAAAAAAAGCCCCAACCTCTTACGAGATTGGGGCTTCTGTTATATATGCTCAGCTTATTCTCCCTCTGCAGGAGTTTCGGCTTTTTTATCAAATTTCTTGTATCTGTTTTTGAACTTGTCAATTCTACCAGCAGTATCTACCAACTTCATCTTACCAGTGTAAAACGGATGTGATTTGTAAGAAATTTCTAACTTGATCAATGGATATTCGTTTCCATCTTCCCATTTGATAGTTTCCTTTGCAGCTGCAGTAGACTTTGTCATAAATGCATAATCAATTGACATGTCCTTAAATATAACTGTTCTATAGTCTTCTGGGTGGATATCTTTTTTCATCTCTGTCTTAAAAAATTGGAGGGCAAATATACTATTTTTCCCAATTAAAATCACCTTAACTACGATTAAATTTACCTTTCGTTACAATTAAGTAAAACTTAACCTAAACGAGCGTATTAAGTGCTTGTTTGAATTTCAAAATTGCGATAAATTTCGCAACTTCGTGACTCTAAATATTATCCTATGCCAAAAGTTCACAATTACAGTGCGGGTCCTTGTATTTTACCACAAGAGGTACTTCAACAAGCTGCAGAGGCTGTTGTAAATTTTAATGACCTAAACCTTTCATTATTAGAAATATCTCACAGAAGCAAAGACTTCGTGGAAGTAATGGAAAACGCCCGTGCGTTAGTAAAAGAGTTATTGGATGTGCCGGAAGGTTACCAAGTTTTGTTTTTACAAGGTGGTGCCAGTTTAGGTTTCTTAATTGCAGCCTACAATTTTTTACCCATGGGAGAGAAAGCAGCATACATTAATACTGGAACATGGTCGGACAAAGCGATTAAAGAAGCTCAGCGACTTGGAGATGTTATTGAAGTTGCTTCCAGTAAAGAGAAAAACTATTCTTACATTCCATCTGGCTTTGGCATTCCCAATGATGCAAAATACTTACACTACACATCAAATAACACCATTTTTGGCACACAATTTAAAACGACACCTGTTAGTCGAATTCCTTTGATTTGTGACATGTCATCTGATATTTTTAGCAAAAAAATAAATGTTGCAGATTTTGATTTGATTTACGCAGGAGCACAAAAAAACATGGGTCCAGCCGGAACAACATTGTACATTGTGAAAGAAAGTGCACTTGGCAAAACAGGGAATAATATTCCTGCTATGTTAGACTTGCAAACGCACATTAAGAAAGATTCTATGTTTAACACCCCTCCGGTTTATCCAATTTACGTTAGCATGCTAAACTTGCAATGGCTAAAGAAAAATGGTGGGGTTTCATGGATTGAAAATATAAACAACCAAAAAGCCGAGTTACTATACAACGAAATTGATAGAAATTCACTTTTCGAGGGAGTTACTGCGAAAGCAGATCGTTCGAATATGAATGCCACCTTTGTTTTGAAAGATGAAAGCTTAACCGAAGAGTTTAACAAAGTTTGGAATGCTGCAAACATCAGTGGAATTAAAGGCCATAGATCTGCAGGCGGATATAGAGCATCAATGTACAATGCGTTGCCACTTGAAAGTGTGCAAGTATTGGTGGATGTAATGAAAGATCTTGAGAAGAAAAGAAGTTAGACCGCTTCGCTGTTAGACGCAAGAGAAGAGACCCTTGCGTCATCTTTCAGGCAAAGAGAGGCAACTAAAAATCAATTGATAAATACACAAATAATGCTTTGGGTTTAGCCCTAAAGCTTTAAACTGAAAACATGAAAATACTAGCAAACGACGGAATAGCAGAAGCAGGAAAAATTGAATTAGAAGAAGCAGGTTTCACAGTAATTACTGAGACAGTAGCTCAAGAGAATTTAATCAACGCGATTAACAATGAAGGGTACGAAGTTATTTTAGTTCGATCAGCAACAAAAATTAGAAAAGACATTTTTGATTCCTGCCCGGGAATAAAAATGATTGGCCGCGGTGGGGTTGGTATGGACAACATTGATGTTGAGTATGGAAGATCTAAAGGTGTAAATATTTTCAATACGCCTGCTTCTTCTTCTCAATCAGTTGCTGAGCTAGTCATGGCTCATCTATTTGGTGCTGTTCGTTTTTTGTATGATGCAAACAGACAAATGCCTGTTAAAGGTGTTTCTGACTTTAAAGTGTTGAAGAAAAAATACGCAAAAGGAATAGAGTTAAGAGGAAAAACTCTTGGCATACTAGGCTTTGGTAGAATTGGACAAGCACTAGCAGGTTATGCTTTGGGATGCGGAATGAATGTTTTGGCAACGGATATTAATTCAGGACCATTTGACATAGATGTAACGGTTGGCGGTCAAAAAGTAAGTGTGAAAGTGGACGGAGTATCGAAAGAAGACTTGTTGAAAAAATCGGACTTTTTAAGCATTCATATTCCAAGTACAGATAAGCCTGTTATTGGAGCAGAGGAACTTAGTGCTATGAAAGATGGTGCAGTGATTTTGAATGCAGCTAGAGGCGGTTCCATTGACGAAGATGCGTTAATTTCAGCTCTAGATTCTGGAAAGATTGCCCACGCAGCATTGGATGTTTTTGTAAATGAGCCTAACCCTAGGGCCGACATCTTATCTCATGGCAAAATTTCACTAAGCCCCCACATTGGTGCTGCAACTTTAGAAGCGCAAGATCGAATTGGTGGTGAATTGGCTTCCATTATTAAAGGACATTATAACAAGTAAATACTTGTTTCATCAAAAACAAATAATTTAACTGCTGTCATTAGATGACGGCAGTTTTTGTTTTGTCATTATCTTCGTAAAAAATAAACAACTTGGCAAACATTAAACCTTTCAAAGCATTTAGGCCAACAAGAGATAAAGTTCATTTGGTCGCTTCTCGATCCTATATTTCGTATACTAAACCGGATTTAATTCGAAAGTTAGATGAAAATCCTTTTACTTTCTTGCACATCTTAAACCCGGAATACAAAACGGACAAACAATCGTTTACCAATTCGAAAGGAAAATTTGAGAAAGTAAAAAGAAAATTTACAGATTTTGTAAATCAGCAGATTCTCATTCAAGATAAAAGAGAAAGCTATTACGTCTATCGACAAATTAAAGACGGCCATCCTTACCTAGGAATTATTGCTTGTGCTTCGGTAGAAGATTACTATTCCAACGTAATTAAAAAGCACGAGGCCACGATAACAAAGCGAGAAAAAATCTTTAAAAATTATCTTGAAACAGTTCAAATTAATGCAGAACCAGTTTGCTTCACGTATCCCAATCATGACAAAATTGACCGCATCACCAACGAGAAAATTTTGGACCGACCTGAGTACGATTTCACCACCACAGATCGAGACCGGCATTCATTTTGGAAAATAGACGACGTAGAAACAGTGGCGAAAATAACGGCATACTTTTCTGAAATCAAATCAATTTATATTGCTGATGGTCATCATCGTTCAGCTTCTTCCGCCCTATTGGGTAAAAGCTTGCGCAAGGCAGATGGAAACCCTTCAGAAGAAAAAGCTTATGATTATTTTATGGGGTATTTCATTCCTCAAAACTGCTTGAAAATTTATGAATTCAACAGATTAGTTACAACTATTGGCGACCACAGCGTAACTTCTTTTTTAGAAGCGATTCAAGATAACTTTGAAATTGCTTACGTAGATGGTTCCTTTTTTAGGCCGGAAAAAACTCATGAAATCGGAATGTACATTGAAGGGAAATGGTATTGCCTCATTCCAAAAGAAGGACAATTTAAAGTAGATGACCCGGTAAAGAGTTTAGATGTTTCCATCTTAACCAATCACTTGCTTAGCCCGATTTTAAGAATTAGCGACTTAAAAACAGACAGCAGAGTTTACTTTAAAGGAGGTTTAGAAGGAATAGAAGCCCTAAAAGCAGAAGTAGACCGTGGCAAAGCTAAAGTTGCATTTGCTCATTACCCGGTAAGTATGGAGCAATTAAAAACCATCTCGGATGCAAACCAAACCATGCCACCAAAAAGCACTTGGATTGAGCCAAAACTTCGAAGCGGATTAACTGTTTACTCTACAAAATAGAACTTTATGAGTATTGCTAAAAATCTTCAAAAAATTAAAGAAACCTTGCAGGAAGGAGTGGAATTAGTTGCTGTTTCCAAAACCAAACCTTCTTCCGACATTGAAGAAGCGTATGCTGCGGGGCAGCGTGTTTTTGGTGAAAATCGGCCGCAAGAAATGAAGGGCAAAGCCGAAGAATTACCAAAAGACATTGAATGGCACATGATTGGCCATCTCCAGAGTAAAAAAACGAAGTACATTGCTCCGTTTGTCTCTTTAATTCACTCAGTTGATAAACTAAGTTTACTGCAAGAAATCAATAAAAGAGCTGCACAAAATGAAAGGGTTATCAATGTTTTGCTACAGGTTTACATTTCAAAAGAAGAAAGTAAATACGGTATGGACGAGTCTGAAGTTGTAGAACTATTGAGCAGCGAAGAGTTTAATGCACTCCAAAATATTAAAGTAGTCGGATTAATGGGAATGGCAACCAATACAGACAATGAAGCAACTATTCGAAATGAATTTAAAGGTTTGAAAACATTTTTTGATTCACTTACCCAAAATAACTATTCCAAAAATGTTGAGCTCACCATATTGAGTACAGGCATGAGCGGAGACTATCACATTGCAATGGAGGAAGGTTCAAACATGGTTCGAATTGGTAGTTCAATTTTTGGAAGTAGAGGATGAAAAAACCTAAGGTAGCTGCATGGATACCTCACGGGTTAGCTCTGAAATCGTATTGGGAAGGAAATAAAAAAGCTGCCATAAAAATTCACATGGATGACGGGTCAATTACCTCCATGCCCATCGAAATATACTTTCGAAAAGCAGAAAAATTGCCTGAAATTGAGAAAATTGCCCTTCAACTTTGCCAAGGTTTTATTTTAGATGTAGGTGCAGGCGCAGGTGCCCACAGTTTAATTCTTCAACAAAAACATGAGGTTACAGCGCTAGATATTTCGGAGGATGGTGTTGAAATTATGAACCACCTAGGCATAAAAAACCCCATTTGTGAAGATTTTTTACAATACAACACTTCTCAAAAATTTGACACCTTATTATTTTTAATGAATGGGATTGGTGTTGCAGGAAGTATAACAGGGTTAGAGAAATACCTCCAAAAATCGCATGAATTAACGACTGAGGATGGCCAGATTCTTTTAGATTCTTCAGACTTAAGAAATGGCGAAATAGAATTGGATTTTAGCCAAGAATATTTTGGAGTTTTCAACTATCAACTAAGCTTTGAACAAGCCATAGGAGATAAGTATCAATGGCTATATATTGATCAGGAATTATTGAAGGAAGTAGCAATAAAATGCCGTTGGAAAACGGAAGTTATCTACGAGCAAGAAGATGGTAGCTTTTTGGCGCAATTGACAAAAGTGTAAGTTGAACAACATTGTTTATTTTCAACTAAATCCAAACCAATGAAAAATGTATTTACGGAAGAAGTCATTAAATCTACCCTGCAACGAATAGAAAAGCTATCTGACAAAACTCAACCTAAGTGGGGTAAAATGGATGTGGCTCAAATGCTAGCCCACTGCAACGTAACGTACGAAATGGCGTTCGAAAACACACACCCAAAACCTAACGCTTTGGTCAAATTAATACTGAAAACTTTTGTCAAAAATGGAGTTGTTTCGGAAAAGCCATACAAGAAAAGCATTCAAACTGCTCCACAATTTTTAGTGAAAGATAAAAAGATTTTGAGCAAGAGAAGGCTCGGTTAATCAATTTTATACAAAAAACAAAAGAGCTTGGCGAAGATTATTTTGAAGGTAAAGTTTCTCACTCTTTTGGACCATTAACGAGCGTGGAATGGAACAACATGTTTTATAAACACTTGGACCACCACCTTACCCAATTCGGGGTATAAACCTTGGCGGGCGTTAATTCGCCCAGAACCTTAGAATCTCAAAACAACTTAATTACTTTTGTAGCCCAATAAAAAGCTATGAGCCAAAATTCCACTGTCATTAAAGAAATTATAAGTCATTTTAAATCCGACGACGCAAAGGTTGTACTTGAGGCAATAAAGAAAAATAGAAAAGAAGGAAACGCGATAAGTTTCCAAGCACTTTTGGAGCTTTTAAAAGACACCGATGGACCGAATGTAGAGGCCGCAATTATCGAGTTCCTATACGACCTAAAGGATGAAGAGAGCATTCCCGTTCTAATTAAAGCAATTCAAGATGAAGAGTACTCTTTTTACCAAAGCTTTTTGGTAGCAACTTTTTGGCAATCAGCAATCGATGGCTCGCCTTACTTAGATTTATTCGTAAAAACAGCCATTAATGGCGATTACATGACAAGTCTTGAAGCATTAACCGTTGTTGAAAATTTTGACAGTGCTTTTTCTCAAGATGAATTATTGGACTTAGAGTCTGATTTATTGGAAGCCATAGAAGATATGGAAGACGGCGACAAAAAAGTGCTACTTGTAAGTTTGGCAGATGTAGTTAGGAACTTACCAATAGAAGGAGAATAATGGCAAAAATAGATTACACAGCACTGAAAGAGAAGTTAGAAGTCAATAAAGAGTGGCCTAGAGTCTATTTTTTCAAATTCATAGTTCCTGCTGACAATAAAAAATTAGCACAAGTTGAAGCGCTTTTTGGAGCCGAGGCTCAAGTAAGTTTAAAGCAAAGTAGCAAAGGGAATTTTGTAAGTGTAAGCGCTAAGGAATTAATGTTGAACTCTGATGGAATTATTGAACGGTATGAAAAAGCGGCAGAGATTGAAGGATTGATGGCACTTTAATCGCTAATCTTCGAATTTAGAGGAAATCTCAAGCCCTTCATTTTATTCACTCTCGCCCTAATGGAGCCAACAAGAATGGGCGTTTCAATCAACAAAGGAATTCTATTCTGATCATCTGTAACATAAACTGTCATACCATTTCCGGAGTTAAATATAGTACCCTCAATTAAAAGCGGAGAGAATACAATGCACCTAAACTCTCCCACATCTTTTATTTTTAAATTCTTAATTCCCAAGAATTCAATATAGCTATCGTGCGTTTCGTTATCCAGGAATATTTTGATTGGAATTTTTTCACCTTTCTTCAAACCTGAATAGTCTAAGTTTCGGGCTACGTAAATCATACTCAACACGTCGTAGCTGCAACCATCTAGCCCAACAGTATCCTTCACATAAGGCTCATATTCTTCCATTTGGCGTAAAGTATATGCTGTTTTTTCACGGTAGTTGAAAATGTAGTCTTCCCTAATGTGCGTTCCTCCTTCGTTTACCGTTCTTTTAAAACGGAGTGGCCTTATGGTGTTCATGTTCATGTACGTTTCGTAATGATCCCTTACCTTATACACCCAATCGTACTTTCTGAATGTTTTCCCCTCACTGTTGAAATGGTAAAAGTTTTGACCCTTCAAGTTCAAGGAATCAACTTTAAAAAATACTTCTCCGGCACCAACCCAAACACCTGCTAAATGATAATAAATGGTGTAATCCACTCTCTCTCCTACTTTGAAGCTAGTGTTTTCAATCGCACAACTTTGACCAAAAGTTGAAATAGACACAAATCCGAAGAGTAAATAAAGTAACACTTTCATGAGGCTCAAATTAACGAAACAAAGCTCAAAGTAACATATCCCAATTCATTGCTTTCTTTAAATTTGCACCATGAACTTTGAACTATCCCAAGAATACATAGAACTCATCAAATTGTTGAAGTTGACGGGAATTGCAGAAACTGGAGGAATGGCAAAAGCCTTAGTTGAGGACGAGCAAGTATCTTGCAACGGACAAATTGACACCAGAAAGCGTCTTAAAGTAAGAAAAGGTGATATCATCGAAGTGCTTGACCAAAAAATAAACATTACATGAAATATTATTATTTACTAATTACTGCTTGCTTTTTCACTATTACTACGACTGCGCAATTTGGTCAAAACTCTGATATTGAAGTATTAGCAATCTTATCTCCAAGTTCTACTAACACCTATAATACCGTTGACACTTTTGACATTGAAGTTCGAATTAGAAACAATGGACCCAACACGTTAATACCTGGAGATGAATTTATAATAAACTATTCTGTTGGGGATGGCACTTCTAATTCAATTTCAGTTGACACCTTGTTATTGGTCGGTTTTAACCGAATAATGCAAGTTGGTGAGGGCCGAACTTATATTTTAGCCAAAGACTTTATTATTAATGGAAATAATATATTTTCTGCCTGCGCTAGTGTTAGTGGTACTACCATTTATCCGATAAACGTCAATAAGTTCCCTGGAGAGTGCGAGCAATTTGTCGTCAACATAAAAGAACAATCCATTCAGATAAACAAAGCTTATTATGCCAATAATCAAATCCTTATTAAGCTAAATGACGTTATGGCTCGTGCTATAAACATCTATGACATTACAGGAAAATTAATTCACTCGAGAACTAACGTTCAAGGAAAAGAGGTTTCAATTCCGTTTGAAAAAAAGACTAAAGGTTTCTATTTTGTAACCGTTACAGATAAAAACGGAAATCAATCGACTGCCAAGTTTGTGGTTAGTCAATAATATATTTTTGCAACACTTCCTTTTGTTTTTCCGTTAAGGTTTTGAGTTTAAAAAAAGCAGACAAACTACTTTTGTATGCATCTATTTCTGCAAAATAATCTAACGTAGTTGCTGCCGAATTTCTTAAACGACTATTAAAATGAAATCTGGCTTCTAACAAGTTATTTATTGCATCTTCATTCAAATATTGAATATTCCTTAGCGCCTGCATTGCATTTGTTCGGGTTAAGAATTCGTGCGAAGCGGAAGTGTAATCCACTATCTTATCTGCAAAAACCCTGTCTTTATTGACAATCGTTGCAATTTTCAACCATGTAATTTCAATGTTACTAGACCTGTTCCCTACTTTGCCTTTGGTCAACTCTAAATACTTATTAGCATCTTCAAGGTTATTAACGCACAATACCTCCAAAGCCGTTTTAATATTTTTATAAGAAGGGTCGTTCAAACACTTCATTAGCTCTAGCTCTATTCTGGGAGTCACTTCGGAGATGCTGAACAATGCAGTTCTCCTCACCTCAGCATCGTCATCAGTCAACGCTTTAAGTATTATTTCTTCCTTCAATTTAGATTTTTCGCCTGAAAGTTCCATTACGATTAATGACTTTATCCCATGAAAAGATTCTTGATCAAACCGCTTCAAGAAAAAATCATCTTTATCCTTAAAATTCAATTCACTCAATGCCAATAATGCATCGTATCGGTCAATCATGTGCTCAGCTTTTACAGCTTGTGCCTTCAGCAGGTCTTTCGATTTTTCGAAGGTAATCTGCTTCATCACCTCACTATTGGGGTCAAACAAAACATATTCTACCTTTCTACCCTTTAATGGGATTTGAATCTCAGCCGTGTCGCTCTCCACCATCACTCGTTTCATCTCTTTTGTCCCATCTTCGAAGTAAACTTCAAAAACAATGGGCATTTGAAAAGTTGAGCTTAAGTCTTTTTCTTCTTGAATTTGAATAACTTCAAATCGGCCTATGTCCTTTTTAGTCTTAAAATCAACTAAATAATGTGGCTCATCTCCTTTGTACATCCACTCTTCCCAAAACCAATCTAAGCTCAATCCTAGTTTCTCATGAAATGCCGTTAATAAATCATCTGAATCAACATTACTGTAAGCATGTTTTTCAAGGTAGTATTTAATAGCCGCATTAAACTGCTCTCGACCAACAACATATTTCAACATTTGTAGTACATGAGCCCCTTTTGGATAGTGACGTACAGTTCCAGCTTCACTGTGTGCAATTGGTTTTAGATTCTTTTTTGACTCCTCAACAGCTTGATTATTATAGTTTCTTCGAACCCAATTAAAATGATCCTCACCAAAAGCCTCTTTTTGATACATTAAATCATAATGCGTGGCAAAGCTTTCTTGTAACCAATGGTGCGCAGCGGAGCGAGCTGTAACCATATCTCCAAACCATTGGTGAGCTAGTTCGTGAGCATTCACTCGAACGTAATTTCGGTCCAAAAAACCACTACTATCAACTAAGTAAAAATCACCAAAGATTGTTGCTGTGGTATTTTCCATTGCGCCATACATAAAATCTTGCACCGGTATTTGGGAATAGGTTTCCCAAGGGTATGCAACACCAATTTCATTCTCAAAAAAATCGAACATTTCCTTCGAGTAGCGATAAGTAGGTTCAATTTGATCTTCTTGTCCGGGGTAATAGTAAAAATTCATGGGCACACCGGAAGTTGATAATTCAGACTTGATGCCATAATCGCCGATACCTAGCATTATTAAATACGGTGCATGGCGATGACTGATCTGATAGTGCCATGTTGTTTCATTCTGGTTTTCTAGTTCACTTTGGAGCACTAATTGGCCATTAGAAAGAACCTTATATTTTGAGTCGAAGGTTACAATCATCTCCGACACCAACTGATCGTTTCGTTCGTCATACATCGGTATCCAATGCCGATTATCAATTCCTTGCCCTTGTGTCCAAATTTGCTTCCGACTTCTGCCGGTCGGATCATCCCAACCAATAAAGTAAAGGCCTTTTTTAGGTGTTGCTTCGTACTTAATTTCAATTTCGTGCTCCTCATTCCACTGCAGCGACTTTGGGAACTTTAACGTAATGCCGTTCTTATATTTTACATATTCTACCGGCTCGCCGTCCAGCTTAGCCTCGAAAAATGTCATATCAATTGCATCGAGAAACAACGTGTCAATCTCTTTCCGAAGTACCGTAAATCTTTCTTGAACCTTGCCTCGAACTAATTTCTCTTTCGGAACAAATGACACTTCTAATTTCAGGTGTGAAAAATCTACAAACCTTTCACGGGGCATTAAGGCTTCATCAGCATAATAGGTTCTTGTTTTATCTTGAGCTTGCACAACGTATTGAAGAAATACTAGCAGTATGAGAATTAATTTCTTAGACATGAATTAAATAAACTTTAAAAAATGAAGTGTTCTAAAAATCAAATTGTTGCAATTAACTTTCGCTATAAAAAGCTTTTGCCTTTTCCCTTAGATTATAGAAAGAACTCATTACTTCTCCGTAAGCACCCGTAGAGCGAATCGCAATTAGATCTCCCCTTTTCGTTTCTGGCAAACTTATAGCTTTCCCAAAACAATCAGATGATTCACAAATAGGACCAACAACGTCATACTTTTTAGAGTTTTCCTTTGAAGTAGCGCTTATGTTTTCAATTTTATGATAGGATTGATACAATGCCGGACGAATCAATTCAGTCATTCCTGCATCTATGATTGCAAAATTAGTTTTGATACCTTCTTTGATATAGAGAACTTTCGAAATCAGACTCCCACATTGAGCTACAACCGACCTTCCCAATTCGAAGTGCACTTCTTGACCCGGTTCAACTACTAAAAAGTCTTTAAATACTTGGAAGAAGCTGTTAAAATCAGGAATTGACTCTTCGTCTGGGTTTGTATAATTCACGCCCAAACCGCCACCAACGTTAACGTGATCTAATGCAATTCCGCGTTCTTTAAATTGTTTTTGAAAGTCATTTACTCGGTTGCACAAACTTTTAAATACCGTCAAATCATTTATTTGCGATCCAATGTGAAAATGAATCCCTTTTAAGCTTAATTTTTTTAGAGTTGGTAACATTTCGAACAATTCAGGCAGTTCCCATGCATTGATTCCAAACTTATTTTCCTCTAATCCGGTTGTAATGTAATGATGCGTTTTTGCATTTACATTTGGATTCAAACGAATTGCAATGCCCGCCACCTTTTGTTTCTCTTTCGCTAATTCGTCAATTACCTTTAATTCTGCTAACGACTCTACGTTAAAGGTAAAAATATCATGATCTAAACCATACGCTATCTCTTCGTCAGTTTTTCCAACTCCGGCAAACGAAATATTTTTTGCTAAAAACCCTGAATCAATAGCCTTTCGAACTTCATTCCCACTTACACAATCAATCCCCAATCCTTTTGCTTTAACACGGCTTAAAATTTCGTCATTTGCGTTGGCTTTAATCGCATAATGCACCTTAAAATTAGTGCCATCAATCGCATCGTTGATTGCATCTAATGTATCGTCAAGCAACTTAAGATCATAATAGTAAAAGGGCGTAGCATAACTCGAAAGCTCTGCGGTCTTTAATTCGGTGAAATATCTCATACGAACAACTGATTTAGACTTTTCAATGCTCTTTCTTTATCACTGGTGCTAATTAAAAATGAGATGTTATGATTACTACCACCATACGAAATCATACGAATCGGTATGTCTCGAAGTTTATCTAATATATCAGCTGCAATTCCTTTTTCATTTTTAATAAAATCACCAACAACACATACAATTGTTTGGTCAGCATCTACCTCAACTGCGCCATATTTCATCAACTCTTTTTTAATACTATCAAGCTGACTTGCATCATCAACGGTAACAGAAACGGCTACTTCCGAAGTTGTAATCATGTCTATAGGTGTTTTGTAAAGCTCGAAAATTTCGAACACCCTTCGCAAAAAACCATACGCCAGCAACATTCTACCTGAGTTTATTTTTATGGCACTAATCCCATCTTTAGCAGCTATTGCCTTCACTCCTCCTCCTTCTATATTCTCAGTTATTAACGTACCCAAAGAACCCGACGACAAGGTGCTCTTTAAACGCACTGGGATGTTCGCTTGCTTTGCAGGAACTATACTTGAAGGGTGCAAGATCTTTGCGCCGAAGTAAGCTAGCTCAGCGGCTTCATCAAATGACAACTGCTTTATAGGGCTCGTTTTCTCAACAACTCGTGGGTCATTGTTGTGCATTCCATCAATATCAGTCCATATTTGTACTTCTTCGGCCTTTGTGGCAACTCCTACTAAAGAAGCCGTGTAATCCGACCCTCCTCTCTTTAAATTGTCAATTTCTCCATAAGCGTTTCTGCAAATAAACCCCTGTGTAATAAAAAGCTGCTCGCCTTTATTTTCTTTAATTAAACGGTTTAAGTTCTCTTTGATGTAGTAATGATCAGGCTCTAAATCTTTATCAATTCTCATAAATTGAAGCGCTGGTAATAAGCAGGAGGAAATACCTTGTTCCTTTAAGTAATAATGTAACAACGCAGTAGAAATTAATTCTCCCTGAGCAAGCACCGCCTTCTCCTCATGTATGGTGAACGAGTCTTGAGTAAACCCTTGTAAAAAGTCAAAATGCGACTTAATCAACTCTTTCATCAACAGCTTAGAGTCATCTTTTGCAAACAGTTCCTCTACCACACCGTGGTATTGCGTGCGTAAACCTTCAATAAGCTGAGCAGCCAGCTCGTTCTTTTTCTCAAAAAGATAATTTGCTATTTGCACTAAGGAATTTGTCGTACCCGACATAGCAGACAACACAACAACTTTTTTTTCTCCGCTAGAGATTAGAGTTGCCACCTTTTTTATTCGATCAGCAGAACCTACAGAAGTACCCCCGAATTTGAGAACTATCATACAAAAATTTTTAGCACACAAAGGTAACTGTTTTAAGTATTTAATAATTTACATTTTTTAACTGCGGGACTTTTTATGAAACTTCCATTTAGCACACCTTTTTGTTAAGTTTGTCCTTTAAACTTCAGCGCATATGTTCAGCCTGTTAAAGAAAGAAATTCAGTCGTTTTTAGGATCCCTAATAGGATACATTGTCATCATTGTTTTTCTTACAATTATGAGCCTAATCATGTGGGTATTTCCAAGTGATTATAATGTTCTAGATAACGAGTACGCCACATTAGGGCCTCTATTTAGCCTAGCTCCTTGGGTTTTCATGTTTTTAATCCCTTCCATTACCATGCGTCTATTCGCTGACGAAAACAAAACAGGAACCATTGAACTACTCCTCACCAAACCTTTAACAGATTTGCAAATTATTGGTGCAAAATACCTAGCCGGAGTTCTACTCGTACTTTTCTCCCTTCTTCCTACTTTAATATACTATGTTGTGGTGTACCAGCTTGGTGCGCCAGAGGGTAATTTAGATCAAGGCGGAACTTGGGGATCTTATCTCGGATTACTTTTCTTGGCTTCAGGCTTTGTCGCCATTGGATTGTTTTCATCGTCACTCTCTAACAATCAGGTAATTTCATTTATAATCGCAGTTTTTTTGAGTTTTTTCACGTATATCGGATTTGACTTTATAAGCTCTTTAGCTCTTTTTGGAAGTTTTGACCTTTTCGTTCAGAAGCTGGGAATTAGTGAACATTACGGTTCAATGAGTAGAGGGGTTATTGATAGTCGGGATGCACTTTATTTCCTTTCGGTTATTGCATTTTTCTTTATGTTAACCAAATTAAAACTAAGCTCTAGAAATTGGTAATGAATAAGACGCGCACAAAAGATATTATTGGTTTTTTTATTGGGCTTGGCATTTTGCTGCTGCTAAATATCATTAGCTCCGTTGCGTTCCAGCGCTTTGATTTAACCACAGAGAACCGTTATTCCATTTCAGAACCAACGAAACAGCTGGTTGAAAGTTTGGAGAACGACGTTTACATAACGGTTTATTTGGAAGGTGATTTCCCTGCCTCCTTTAAACGGTTACGAAATGAAACCAAAGAAATGTTAGATGAGTTTCAAGCTTATTCTAACGGCAAAGTCGATTTTGAATTCATTAACCCTTCAGCTGCAATTGATAAAAAGGAGCGAGAAGAAACGTACAGAAACCTATACAAAAAGGGGCTACGACCAACAGATTTAAACATCAAAGGGGAAGACGGAGTTTCGCAAAAAATTGTTTGGCCGGGCGCCATTATTAGTTACGGCGAAGTGCAAATTGCCGTTCAGCTATTGAAGAGTCAATTTGGAGGTCAGCCAGAGTTGATTTTAAATCAATCCATAGAAAGTTTAGAATATGAATTGGCTTTCGGTATTAAAAAAGCTTCAACACCTTCAGTTCAGAGCATTGCCTTTGTAGAAGGTCATGGAGAACTCAATAAATACGAAACAGCTGACATTATGGGCTCGCTTCGTGAATATTATAATGTCGAAAGAGTAGCCATAAATGGCAATGTCAATAGCTTACAAGAGCGTATTTACACCAACCAAGATAGTACAAATGCTATTGTACAAAAACGATTCGATGCGATTGTAATTGCTGCTCCAGATTCAAGCTTTAACGAAAAAGATAAATTTATTATCGACCAGTACATCATGTATGGTGGTAAAGTAATTTGGCTTATTGATCAAGTCTTTGCTGACATGGATAGCCTTGACGCACAATATAACAACAACACCATTTTAGCCACTTCAAAAAACTTGAATTTAGACGACCAACTTTTTAACTATGGAGTTCGATTCAATAAAGACTTGGTCATGGATTTGCGTTCTGCGCCAATACCTGTGGTGAATGGACAATATGGAAATCAAGTTAAAACAAAACTATTCCCTTGGCCTTACTTTCCTTTCTTGTTCAGCAACAATGACCACCCGGTCAATAAAAACTTAGACGTTGTTAAAGGTGAGTTCATGGGGAGTATTGATTTAGTTGGTAAGAGCGACCTAAAAAAGACGGTACTACTTTCAACCTCAGAAACTACAAAAATTGTAAAGTCTCCAACCAGAGTTAGCTTAAACATGCTGAGCTTCGAGCCTCCAGTTCAGCAATACAACAAGAAAAATATTCCTGTAGCTGTGCTCGTGGAAGGCAATTTTGAATCAGTCTACAAAAACAGGTTAACTCCAAACATAACTCAGTCTAAACAAATAAAATTCAAAGAAAAAAGCGATTCAACGCAGCAATTATTCATCTCTGATGGTGATCTAATTAAGAATGAATTTGATGAGCAGAGCAATCAATTCTTTGCATTGGGGTTTGATAAATACACCAAACAGGTCTATGGCAATAAAAGCTTTTTCCTTAATGCTCTAAATTACATGGTAGACGAAAGTGGTTTAATCTTGTCTAACAATAAGAGCTTCAAAATACGGTTGCTCGACACTCAAGAAATTAAAGAAAACCGAATTCAAATTCAACTAATTACAACATTAGCTCCGATAGTACTAACCATTCTAATTGGATTAATACTACACACCATACGAAAGAAGAAATACACCAGAAACTAAATGAAAAACTTAATTGGATTAATTATTCTCGTAATTGTAGGGGTTGGCGCCTACTTTCTTTTGAATAAAAACAACGGATTCTCCTCTAAAAATACGGAAGATTATAAGGATTTTTCAATCGAAGACACAGCCGCTGTATCAAAAATTTTCTTAAGCAAAGCGAATGGAGAAAGCATTTTACTAACCAGAGTGAATGAATCAGACTGGACTGTAAACAATAAGTTTGGAGCTAGAAAGGATGGAATTGATTTAATCTTAAAAACCCTTTCAGACATTAAAGTGAGCGGCGTAGTTGCGCAAGACCAGATGGAACATACCATAAAAAGTTTGGCAACAAGATCTATCAAGGTTGAGTTTTATACAGACAGTAATAAACCTGAAAAGACCTGGTACATTGGAGACCCAACAGTTAGCCGCTTGGGAACTTATATGTTGCTTGAAAAAGATGGTAAAAAATCTTCAAAACCATACATTACCCATTTGATAATGGAAAGGGGTTACCTTGGTACTCGATTTTTTATGGATCCAACACTCTGGAAAGATCGAGTTGTCATGAAATGCAATCCCAAAGAAATTAAAAGCGTCGAAGTAATTCATGGCTATGATACCGCAGTCTCTTTTAAGATTGAACAATATGCATTGGGTAAATTCAAGGTCACCAATCTTAATGCAAATAATACTGCGGAGTTATCTCCACAGGTTGCGGTGCCATATTTAAAAGAGTTCGCAGCTGTATACTACGAGTATATTGATCAAAAAACGAAGACAGATGTTATCGATTCTATCTATTCCGCCTTACCAAGACACAAGGTAAAGGTGAGAATGAATGACGGTAAAGAATACCTCATTAAAAGCTACAACATGCCGGTTAAAGAAGGCTCTACATTGGGAGGAAAAGAAATAGATTATCACCCTGAACGCATGTACATTTTTACAAGCCATCTAGGCTCTGATGTAAACCCTGTCGTACAGAATTTGACCTTCGATAAATTGGTTCCTAGTTTGAGCGACTTAGCGTCATTAACAACTGTTGAAAAGTAAATACAACAAAGTTCAATTTCACCCTTGCAAAAGCTATAAATTTGTTTGCAATAGATAAAGACAGACAGTATGAAATTTTTAGTATCGAGTAGCTCATTACTCAAACAGTTACAGAACATTAGTGGTGTTTTAAATGGCAACAATTCACTCCCTATTTTAGACCACTTTCTATTTGAAATTAGTGAAAATCTAATTCAAGTTACGGCTTCCGATTTGGAGACAACCATGGTAACTAAAATCACTGTTGATTGCAAAGAAGAAGGAATCATTGCAATTCCTGCAAAGCTGCTTCTAGACACTTTAAAATCATTGCCAGACCAACCACTTACATTTACAATAGATTTAGAAAAAAAGTCGATAGAGATTAAGTCTGATTATGGTAAGTACAAATTACCAGGTCAAGATGGAGGAGAGTTCCCTAAAACTCCTGAGGTAGAATCGCCAACCAACCTTAAAGTTGCCGGAGAGTTATTGTTTAACGCCATTGACAAAACAATTTTTGCAAGTGGTAACGATGACTTACGACCAGTTATGTCAAGTGTCTTCTTTCAACTGTCAAAAGAAGACTTAACCTTTGTAGCAACCGACGCGCACAAATTAGTAAAGTATAGAAGAACGGATGCAAAAGCTTCCAAAACAGCTAGCTTTATTATGCCGAAAAAGCCACTAAACCTGTTAAAGAATATTTTGAGTTCTGTGGAAGAAGAGGTGAAGGTTGAGTTTAATGAAACCAATGCATCTTTTGCCTTTGAAGATACAAAATTGATCTGTAGGTTAATTGATGGAAAATATCCGAATTACGAGGCGGTAATCCCTAAAGAGAATCCGAACAAGTTAACCATTGAAAGAATGTCTTTGCTAAGCTCAATCAAAAGGGTAAGTATTTTCTCTAGCAAAACAACACACCAAGTAAGGTTAAAAATGAGCGGCAGCGAATTGCAAATATCTGCTGAAGACGTAGACTTCGATAATGAAGCAAAAGAACGTTTAAAGTGCTCTTTCAATGGAGAAGATATGGAAATTGGCTTTAACTCAAGGTTCTTAATTGAAATGTTGAGCAACTTAGATACTGATGAAGTGAATATTGAAATGTCGGCACCAAATAGAGCCGGAATTTTAACTCCTGCCACTGGCAATGATGAAAACGAACAAGTCTTAATGCTTGTGATGCCGGTGATGTTAAATTCATAACCATATTAAATTATTCTGAAGCCCATTTCGTACCAACGAGATGGGCTTTTTTTGTGAAAGCCCTATCTTTACTCCATGATTAAAAAAGACCAAGATTTACTTCAAACATTGTGCTCCATTCATGCCCCCTCAGGAAGCGAACTAGCAGTTAGAGACTATTTAATTGCTTATGTAAATGAAAATAAATCAAATTGGAAAGTTCAACCTCAATTGATCTATGGTGAAGAGTTTCAAGACTGCCTGATTCTAATTTTTGGGAAACCAAGAACGGCAATATATGCGCACATGGACTCTGTTGGCTACTCTGTTGGTTACGAAAATGAGTTACTTAAAATTGGTGGCCCAAAGGCGAAGGAAAAAACTATTCTATTAGGGGAAGATAGCCAAGGGAAAATTGAAGGTAAGTTAGACTTTGAAATTGAAGAAGAAGTAGATGAGCGAAAAGTAGTAAAAACCAAGATTATTTTTGAAAGACCAATTGACCGAGGAACGACACTAACGTACAAGCCAAATTGGATTGAGACAGACACTCATATTCAAAATTGCTATTTGGATGACCGTTTAGGTATATGGAGTGCACTTAAAGTGGCTGAAAATTTAGAAAATGGAGCCATCGCTTTTTCTGCTTGGGAAGAAGTCGGCGGAGGAAGTGTGGGTTTTTTGGCAAAATACCTCTACGAAAACTATCAAATTCGTCAATCGCTTATTTCAGACATTACCTGGGTTACCAATGGAGTTAAAGATGGAAATGGAGTTGCCATATCCATGCGTGACTCAGGCATACCTAGAAGAAGTTATATTGATAAGATCATTGAACTTGCGAAAGATTCTGGTGTTAAATTTCAGTTAGAAGTTGAAAGCGCAGGAGGAAGTGATGGTAATGCACTTCAAAAATCTCCATATCCCATCGATTGGTGCTTTATTGGTGCACCTGAAAACGATGTGCACATGTCAACAGAAAGCGTTCATAAAGATGATGCAGAAGCCATGCACCAGCTTTATAGTTATTTAGTGAAACATTTATGACCAATCCAAATCGGCAACGTTATCTTGAAAGGAGAAAAGAAACACCTCCTTTAAACAAGAAATTGGTCGTTGAAAAAGATGACAACATGAGTTTTCTTGCTGTATTTTCAGCAGTAACTTTCATTGGCTCTATGCTCTTCTTCGTAGTTAATATCCATAAAATAGACATCTCGAACTTTGGTTTATTCCGTTTGCTAGCAATTACTACTGCGCTTTGGTTTTTTATTCCAATTAAGTTGTACCGCAAAATATTTACAATGAGTTTTTACGAGTACGTCATATTTAATATCATTTCGTTTGCACCAACAAGCATCGTCCTACTATTTATTTTGAATCTCACATTGCACAGTTCACCTTATATAGAAATATATAAAATAGTTGACTTTGAACCGTTTGATGATAAATACATTTTTCATTTAGAAGATGGGCAATACCTGGATGATGAATATTTAAGAACCATCTACGACGATAACTTTCCTAAAATTGAAGGAACCTCTCAGTATTCAATAAAATTTACCGACGGCTATTTTGGACTAAGAGTTATTGAAGAGAAATCAAGTCATTAACATGAATTGCAAATGGTTTAATTTTGAATAAGAGCAATAAGTCTAAAAACCATAATGAATAAAACCTTGAAAGCACTAATAATAAATCTTCTGTTGTTCTTTTTAAGCGCTGTTGTTCCAGCCCAAACCACCAGCAAAGGTTTTCAGTGGATACGGCACCATGACAATGTAATAGACAACAACCCCGAAAAGGTGGAAGACATACAAACTGATCGTTGGGGCAACATTTACGTGGCAGGTCAAGTGAACGATGTGTATGTGCGAGACAGCAACGGAGTTCGCATTAAAAGCAGGGTTTTTACCAACTTTGATAGTCTTGCCAACAATGGTGGACTAGATGTTTGGATTGCAAAATATAATCCCCAAGGAGACTTGCTGTGGGAGCGTTATGCAGGTAGTGGAGCCGATGATGCCTATTACGACATGGTAGCAGACCAAGATGGAAATTGCTACATTAGTGGGCGACTAACGACGCAAAACTTTAGAAAAGGTAAAGGGTTTGATAATGTGGAAATGGACCCATTAAACTTAGGGAGTTACATTGCAAAGCTGGACAACAATGGTAACGTGTTGTGGCACAAAAGTTTTGGAGGAGATACTATAGGGAATTTTTTACAGGAATATTTGTTGAATGTATTCCAATTACAACTATCCAACAATAGTTTATATTGCTATATATTAGGAGGAGGGGAGCAAGCTTTTAGTTATCAAAAATTATTTGGCCGTGATTCTTTAAAACAAAGTTACCACGAATTAAAATTTGATTTTAATAGTGATTATTTAGGGTTCAAAACATTTCCATTTTCTTCAGGTGTTCATATTATTCGACCCGTTTCTATCGAAAGTAACAACAACGGAACTTCTATAACAGGTTTTTTCAACGGAGACACCTTACTAGTTGGTTCAGATACCTTGGTTAAAGAAAATGTGGACAATGCGTTAATTTTAGGTTTTGACACCAGCCTAAATTATGTTTGGAATTTTTAATCTCGTAATACTTTTGATCAGTTTATAGATGCAGATGTAGAAGGAGACTCTATAATTAATTGTAAGTGGTCATTATAATATTGCAGTTAATCGCACCGTTACCTTTGATACCATCAATCATACTGGTAGCAATGGCGCCTTTCAAGAAGGTGCTTGTTTTGTATTTAATACTACTGGGAAGTTATTGGGAATGTATCCCTCAAAAAGTATAGGCGATATAACAGTTACGATGGGCTCAGCGTCCATTAGCAAAAACTATTTTGGCATTGGAGGTAATTTTAGTCTTCAAATGACTTATTCCAATGGAAACAATTATATAGAAGCAGTTACAAAGTGTAATAATTGCAGAAATAAAGATTTATTCTTTGCTGCATTTGATAGAACTGGTAGATTAATAGCAGAAGATGTAATATATTCTTCTGGTATTACAAAAGATGGTGTACTAGCGATGCATTTTAAAGATAGCATACTCTACATTGGCGGCCTTATTGCAGATACAGCAATAATTCTGGGGGTAGACACTTTTGTTACCAGAGGATCTCATGATGCATTTTTGGCGGCATATCATTTGGGCAACATTACTTCTTTAAAAGAAAATGCCACTTAAATAAAAGCAGATAACGGCATATTGGCTTACCCCAACCCAACCCAAGGGCAAGTTACTTTAATGGGTAAAGCGGTTAACAATCAAGCGCAACTGTTTAGTATTTCAGGGCAATTGGTTAAAACGTATCGTTTAAATGAAAATGCATTCCGTCAACAAATTAACTTAGATAATTTAGATAGTGGTATTTACTTTTTAATAATAATAGGTGAACGTGAAAAACAACAAGTGAAGATTGTGATACAGTAATTGTTAATGTTTTAATCATATAGTTCATTGCGAAAGGAATGAAATGAAGCAATCTGTTAATCAATTCGTCATTACGAGCGAAACAAAGTGTAGAGAAGTAATCTGTTTATCCATAACCAGATTGCCGCACTCCTGTCCTCGTTCGCAATGACTACCCTATCAACTTCTTTTCTTTCAGAACCTTACTAATCTTCTCCCCTTCATAACCCTTAGATTGCAAGTACCGGTACATTTTAGAAATATCCTTTCGATATTCGGGGCTTAATTCTAACTTGCGATCTATCAAATAGCTTAAATTCTCTTGATATACCTTTTCATCAATAGTGGTAATAGCCTTATCCATCTCTGCTGAACTTACTCCTTTTCTCGATAAACCTTCTCTAATTTTATACAACCCCCATCGTTTAACTTTTACTTTACCACGCACAAATAATGCAGCAAATCGCTCTTCGTTAATAAAATTATCGTCAACCAATAAATCCATAATTTCTTCCACCTTATCAGCAGGAAGTGCATATTCCCTCAGTCTTTGCTTTACTTCAAAAGGGCTGCGCTCCTGGTAAGAGCAGTAGCGCATTAACTTTGATAAAACTTCTTGAAAAGAAAGTGGTTGTTTCTTATTAAACATAGAACTTTGTCGATTGAAACAAAGATACTGCTTCAACTAAAACTAATCCTTGAAAAATAGAAAAGCACTCATTTTATTACTCAGCGCAAACGCTGTTTCCCACTTTGCACAAGGAATTAGTATGTTGGCAATACCTTGGTACTTTGCGAAAAACCTAAACGCCGCATCTACATTTGCTACCATTTATGCCGTTGCCACTTTTATTACACTATTTTGGGGGCTTTATGCAGGTACCATAATCGATCGATTTCCGCGTAAGAATATCTTTATCGGAATTTGCGCAGCAAGCGCTTTAGTGCTTTTAAGTATTTCTTCTTATGGGTTCATAAATGGCAGCATTCCAATGTTTGGAGTCGCTTTTGTTTTTTGCTTCACCTTGTTTAATTACAACATCCACTACCCTACCTTATATGCTTTTGGCCAGGAGATTACTGAGAAGGAAAATTACAGCAAAACCAACTCATTGTTAGAGGTTATGGGGCAATCCATAAATGTATTCTCCGGTGCTATTGCCGTATTATTAATAGAAGGGATCAACGTAGATATTTGGGGGCACAACATTCAAATTCAATCTTGGGAAATTCACGAAATCTTTTTAATGGACGGGATTACCTACATCATTGCAATGAGCTTGATTTATTTTATTAAGTATGTGCCCACTGTTGTAAATGTAATTTCCAAAGAACCGGTATTAGTGCGACTAAAAGAAGGTATACAGTACCTCAAAAAACGACCGGCAATATTTCACTTTGGAAATGCTTCGTACACGGTTTTTATATTTGTACTGATATCCACGCACTTGTTGTGGCCTATTTATGTAGAAAAACATCTTGGCGAATTAGGAAATATTTATGCCATTACTAAAATGAACTACGCTGCAGGAGCGCTATTTGCCGGTTTTTTCATTAGCCTTATTTTCCGAAAGTCGAATATTATCCTCTCTATAATTGTACTTACGATAATAGCCCTAATCGCATTCTTTGTTTTATCCGTAACCCATTCAATTTACGTGCTTTTTGGATTGGCAGTTAGTTTAGGAATTGCCAATGCAGGTATTCGTATTCAACGAATTACGTACCTCTTTAATCACGTTCCGAATAATATTATTGGCAGGACCAACAGCGTTTTTCAAAGCATTAACATCCTGCTTCGCTCCATTTTTATTGGATTGTTTTCTTGGACTTTCTTCTCTGAAGGTTCGAATATTACATGGGCGTTTGTAATTGCCGGAGGCGTTACCGTGCTTTCACTTTTACCGCTCATTTTCAATTATACAAAGTTGAGAGATTTAAAAATCGAAGCGTAAAAAAAGCCACTATTATGTGGCTTTTTACTTTTTTATTTCAATCGAATCTCTTCTTTCTTTGCATCGAAAAATCGATACTCGAGAAAAGAATACGCGGAAGACTTACGAATTGTAACCCATTTCTTGTACCTCATATACCACTTCCGTTGAACGGAGTAGAAACCTTTTGTTAAGTAAGCTTCAACAAAAGGGTGTGTAGTTAAAGTTATCTTCTTTTCATTTTGCTGCTCCAGCAAATACCTTAAGTTATTCTCGATATCATCAATTAATAGAATTGTGGCGTGTGTTTCGCCATTTCCATTACAGCAAGGACATTTTTCTGAAGTCTTTATCTCCATTTCAGGTCGTACTCTTTGACGTGTAATTTGTATCAGCCCAAATTTTGTAGGAGGCAGCACGGTATGTTTAGCTCGGTCATCCTTCATAAACTCCTTCATCTTTTCAAAAAGCAGTTCCCTGTTGGAGCCGTCTTTCATGTCGATAAAGTCAATCACAATTATTCCGCCCATGTCACGCAACCGCAGCTGACGTGCAACCTCTGCAGCTGACTCCAGGTTCACATCAAAAGCGTTCTGCTCTTGGTTGTCCTTGGACTTACTTCGCTGTCCACTATTTACATCAATTACATGCAGTGCCTCAGTATGTTCAATTACCAAATAAGCTCCCGACTTCATGGTTACGTTTCTGCCAAAAAGTGACTTAATCTGCTTCTCGATTCCAAAATGTTCAAATATTGGAGCGTCCCTTCTATAACCTTTTACCATTTTTTCTTTCCCCGGTGCAATAGAAGATATATAAGTAACCAACTCTTTTTTGGTTTCTGTATTGTCGACGTAAATGTGATTAAAATCTTTATTTAATAAATCCCTAAGCATCGCAGAACTCCTGCTAATCTCACCCAAAACTCTCTTCGGAGGCTTGGCTGATTTCATTTTTTGAAAACAGCTATCCCACTTTTCCATGAGTTCGCTTAAGTCGGCATGCAAATCTGCCACCTTCTTGTTAACAGCTACTGTTCTAACAATAACTCCAAACCCTTCAGGTCTGATACTCTTAATGAGTCGTTTTAGGCGGTCCTTTTCTTCTTGATTTCGGATTTTTTGAGAAACTGAGACACGATTGGAAAAAGGAACCAATACCATGTAACGCCCGGCAATAGATAACTCACTGCTTAAACGAGGACCTTTGGTAGAAATTGGTTCTTTCGCAATTTGAACCAAGACATGCTGATTGGTGGTTAATTGCTCAGCAATTTTACCATCTTTATTTATCTCCTCTTCAAATTTGAATCCCTTCAGAGACGAAGTTCTTTGCGTTTTAGCTCCTACATCTTGGACGTATTTATTCAAGGACGTAAAGTTTGGTCCCAAATCTAGGTAGTGCAAAAAGGCATCTTTACTGTACCCTACATCTACGAATGCCGCATTTAGTCCCGGCATTACTTTTTTAATTCTAGCTAGATAGATATCTCCAACGGAAAAGTTGTTGTTACTTTTCTCTTTGTGTAATTCTATCAGTTGCTTATCTTCTAAAAGTGCGATAACATCTTCTGAAGATTTTGAGCTAATTACTACATCAACACTCATGTTTATAAATCTTCTACAACACCCAAAATGAGTGCAGAATTATGCAAACACAAGAATCCCATCGCATAAATAATGCAGGGACTCTCTGATAAAAAAGTAGTTAGAAAACAAAAGCCCGAATCGGGCTTTAATTATTTCTTCTTCTTATGACGATTCTTGCGAAGTCTTTTCTTTCGCTTGTGCGTCGCCATCTTATGTCTTTTTCTTTTCTTACCGCTTGGCATAACTTTAAGTTTTAACTATTAATTTTTATTTCTAATCTCATTTATGTAGTCTTCCACCTGTTTAATTGCAATTGGATCGTCTACTAATGATTTGTATTTTTCTAATGTTTCTATTCCCTTTTCAACCTTCTCCTGGCTCAGGTAAGCGTCTGTTAGGTAGATATATGCTTCCGCATTGTTAGGGTCAATTTTAAGAACTCCTTCAAACCGTTCAACAGCTTTTTCAAACTGCCCGGATTGAATTGCAAAGTAACCCAAATTTGTCATGGCATCCACATTTTTTGGATCTTTATTTAGCACATCTTTCAAAATACCGATTCCTTTCATTGGCATAATCCCCAATTGACTTGAACCTTCGACACTTGCTACTCCAATTGCTGTCTGAGCTTGTAAATTATCTGGGTTTAATTCAAGTACTTTTTCGTAATTCCGAATCGCACCAGCAACCAAATCTTTTGGTTTTAACTTCGAAAGTCGAAATGCTTTGAAGAAATTATCACCTGCCAACATAAAGTTTACTTCAGTAGGTACTACTCGTGCTTTTTCTTCAGTGTACTTTGCCACTAATGGTGGAACGTTTCTTCTTATGCTAAACGTTATCAATGAATCATACAAATTCAACTTCGTATCCACATCAGCAATTTGCTTAGCTCGCTTTTCCAAGCCGGCTATAAATTCTTTATCTGAGTCGTCTAAACGATCTTCAAATTCACCTTCGTGTTCATGATCGTGACCTTCTCCCTCAGCATGATCATGCCCTTCGTGACTTTCTTCTGTTTCAACAGAGTTATTCTTTTCCGCAATCTCAGACTCTTGTTTCGGAGCGCAGTACAAAAGTCCAAGAACAACAACTCCCGCTAATATTAGCAGGAGTTGTTTTGTAAAATTACTCGACATCAAGCTTATGGCTTAACGTTAGCTTTCACTTTATTTACAAAGCTCTTAGAAGGCTTGAAAGCAGGGATAAAGTGCTCAGGAATGATCATGGTAGTGTTCTTAGAAATATTTCTACCAGTTTTTTCAGCTCTCTTCTTAGTGATGAATGAACCGAAACCTCTTAAGTATACGTTCTCTCCACCTTCCAATGAACCTCTTACAGTTTTCATGAATTCTTCTACAGTGTTCAATACAGCTGCTTTTTCAATTCCAGTATTCTCTGAAATTTTTGCTACGATGTCTGCTTTTGTCATCTTTTGTTAATTTTGTTTGTTTAATTAATTGGTTTTATACGAAGCCGTTACAACTTCGATCCGACAAATATAACCCTTTTTTCCAATACAAACAACTACAAATCATTTAGTTAAAATATTTTCGACGACTTGACCTATTTAAAAGACAAACTTACACTTAACAACGCTCAACTATTAAGTTGGTATCGCTTGAATAAAAGAGACTTACCGTGGAGAAATACGAATTCTGCGTATCATATCTGGCTATCAGAAATTATTTTGCAACAAACGAGGGTAGCTCAAGGAATGGACTATTATATCAAGTTTATCACTCATTACCCTTCTGTTGAGTCATTGGCTGACGCAAACGAAGAAGATGTATTAAAGGATTGGCAAGGACTAGGATATTACTCTAGAGCTCGGAACTTACACAGCGCTTCAAAATTTGTAAAAGAGAACCATGGTGGGAAATTTCCTTCTACCTATAAAGAAATTAGAGCACTTAAGGGGGTTGGTGACTATACTGCGGCGGCCATAGCTTCATTTGCTTTTGACTTACCCTTCGCTGTAGTGGATGGAAATGTATATCGAGTATTATCTAGATTATTTGGTATTGAAACACCTGTAGACTCAACTCTCGGAAAGAAAGAGTTTTCTCAGCTTGCACAGCAACTTTTAGAAAAAGATAATCCTGCAGAGCACAATCAGGCTATTATGGAATTTGGAGCTTTACAGTGCGTTCCAAAAAACCCAAACTGTACTATCTGTCCTTTTGTCGACTCGTGCGTAGCGTTTAAGAGCAATCAAATTGAGATATTACCAATTAAAGAGAAAAAGCTAAAACAGAAGAAAAGGTATTTAAATTACCTCATCATTGAATCGGAAGATGAACTACTGATAAACAAAAGAGACGCCAAAGGGATTTGGCAAAATTTATATGATTTCCCACTAGTGGAAACTACTAAGTCAACCTCAAACAAATCACTACTCAACACCGAGTCCTTTAAAGACCTATTAAACAATACAGCATATTCAGTTCAGGCAATTTCAGCAGAACGGAAACATATTTTAAGTCACCAAATACTTTTCGCAAAATTCTACCACCTTTCTGTTGGCAGTAAGATTAGTACCATCAATGGGAATTTTGAACGAATTAAAAAGACAGAATTACACGAGAAACCGATTCCGAAATTAATAGAAAATTATCTGAATGAAGAAACCAATTTACTATCTTTGTTAAGCGCATAATTTAACCACATCAGACATGGCAGGAGTAAATAAAGTTATATTGGTAGGTAATTTAGGTAAAGACCCTGAAGTAAGACATTTAGAAAATGGTGCTTCTGTGGCTAACTTTTCGATTGCTACTTCTGAAACCTACAAAGACAAAAATGGTAATCGCCAAGAGCAAACAGAATGGCACAATGTGGTATTGTGGAGAGGTCTTGCGGAAATTGCAGAAAAATACCTAAGAAAAGGCAGTCAAATTTATGTTGAAGGTAAGCTAAGAACGCGAAGCTGGCAAGATAAAGATGGAAATACTCGTTACACGACTGAGGTTGTTGGGGATCAAATGACGATGTTGGGCGGAAGGTCTTCAAGTGGAAACAGCACAACTGATTCAGCTGCCTCAAATGAACCGAAGAAGGATAAAGGAAGCGCAGACATTTCATCTGATGATGCAGACGATCTACCATTTTAATAGAATGATCAATTCAGAGTTCAAATATTCACGAATACTGTAGCAATTGGACGACCCCTTTCAACAGGTTTTAAACATTAACCTTGCAGCTATAACTATTAGCGAACAGCTTCCAATAATCGCAGCAAGTGTTGCAGTAATTCTATTGTTAATTTGTTCTGCCTTAATCTCAGGCTCTGAAGTAGCCTACTTTTCATTGGGCCCAGCCGAAATCGGAGAAATAGAGGGGAAAGAAGATAAGAGTATTGGAATACTTCGCAATTTGTTAGAAAGACCAAAAAGACTGTTGGCTACCATTTTGATAGCCAATAATTTTATAAACGTTGCAATTGTAATCCTTTCCACCTACCTGAGCGATTTACTTATAGACCATTCACTAAGCGAAGTGACACAATTTCTTATTCAAGTTGTAGTAGTTACTTTTCTTTTACTGCTTTTAGGAGAAGTCATTCCTAAAGTTTACGCCAATAAGAAACCGCTCAGTTTAGCAAAATTCATGGCTCAGCCGTTGTATTACATTCGAGGTATTCTAACTCCAATAAGTGGTGTTTTGGTTAATTCCACAAATTTCATTGATAAACGAATTAAGAAGAGAGGACACAACATTTCAGTAGATGAATTATCTCAAGCTTTAGAATTGACTTCTGACGAATACGGAAAAGACGAAGAACAAAAAATCCTTGAAGGGATTGTAAAGTTTGGAAATACTGAGGTAAAGCAAGTCATGACTTCAAGAGTTGATGTGGTAAGTTTAGACGAAAACTTAACTTTTAACGAAGTGATTGAGACAATACTAGAAGCGGGGTTTTCCAGAATTCCTGTCCACAAGGAATCTTTCGACAACATTTTAGGAGTGTTGTACATCAAAGATGTATTGCCTCATTTAAACAAGGAAAAATTTGACTGGCTGAAAATAATTCGAAAGCCATTTTTTGTTCCTGAAAATAAAAAAATTGATGATCTTCTTAAGGAATTTCAAACCAGAAAAACACACCTTGCCATTGTGGTTGACGAATATGGAGGAAGTTCAGGAATTATTAGTTTGGAAGATATTCTTGAAGAAATTGTAGGAGAAATATCAGACGAATTCGACGACGAAGATTTGGTTTATTCTAAATTAGACGAGTTTAATTATGTGTTTGAAGGAAAGACTCCTTTAAACGACATGTACAGAGTACTAAACATCGAAGGGGAGGATTTTGAAGCGGAAAAGGGAGAGTCTGAAACCATGGCAGGGTTTGTATTAGAATTGTTTGGAAAAATACCTAAGAAAAACGAAAAATTGCGTTTCAACGAATACCAGATAACCATTGAAGCAGCTGATAAAAGAAGGGTTAAACGCATAAAACTTACGTTGCCAAAAGAAACAAGCGAAGCCTAATGAGAAGATTATTATTCCCTTTTTTTATCCTCATTTTGATAGCCTGCCAAGACACGCCAATCCCGAAACCTACTGGGTACTTTAGAATTGATTTGCCTGAAAAAGAATACTCAACAACAGACAGCATTCCTTTTCCATTTCAATTTGAACTACCTCAATATGCTAGTATTAATTTAGAAAGAACACAACAAGATAGCAGGTTTTTAAATGTAGATTTTTCCGAATACGGAGCAAGAGTGCACATGAGTTATTTGAAGGTTGACACTAACCTTCCCAAATTACTAGATGATGCAAGAGCCTTAGTTTACAAACACTTAGAAAAAGCACAAGACATTTCAGAAACATCTATTTTTAAAGAGGACAAAAGGATTTACGGAGTATTTTACACCTTGGATGGAAATACGGCTTCAGGCTCGCAATTCTACTTAACAGATAGTACAAACCATTTTGTGCGAGGAGCTTTGTACTTTAATGTAGTTCCAAACTTCGATTCTATTGCTCCTGTTCAGTCCTTCATAGAACAAGACATTCAACATTTGATTGAGACCATTAATTGGAAGTAAATTGGCTTATGAGTAACTAAATCTAAACCGGTGCAAGCTGTAGATTACTGATCCCAACAAGACAAATGCTCCTAATTGATGCAGCAAACCAAGACTAACTGGCACTGCATATAACAAGGTAACTACTCCTAGTACAAATTGAACACTGACCGCTATCACTAAAGAATTTACGCCACATTTTTGAGATGAGGAGAGTTGCATTTTTTTTGCTTTCCAAAATAGAAATAAGATAAGCCCTACGACTAGATACGCCAAGTAGCGGTGAATGAATTGAACACCAGCAAGTCCTTCAACGAAGTTCAAATACCACGGCTGCATTGCCGTTACACCATCCGCAATCCACTTCTCGCCCATTTTAGGCCATGCATTATAAACTTTTCCGGCATTCAACCCTGCTATATATGCCCCCCATATTATTTGCAACACAACAACGGGGAAAAGAAATTGAAACCCTCGCTTTAAGACATGATTGGAAGCTCTTTCTGATTTAGGATAAATGAGTCCTAGCGCTACCCAAAAGGTATAACCAAAAGTTAGGAACGCCGTGGTCAAATGCATGGCTAATCTGTAGTGACTAACATCAGGGTTTGCTTTCAACCCACTTTTGACCATATACCACCCCAGTAAACCTTGAAATGCACCCATACAAAGTAAAATGACCAACTTTGGTAGTAACGACTTGTTTATCTTTTTACGAATTAAAAACCAGAAAAAAGGTATAATGAATACCAGCCCTATTAATCGACCAAACATTCGGTGACCGTATTCCCAATAAAAGATGGTCTTAAATTCCTCTAATGAAAAATTAAAATTTACCAATTGGTACTCTGGATACTGCTTGTACTTATCAAACAATATTTCCCAATCAGCTTGAGAACTCGGCGGATTACTTCCGAACAAATTCCACTCTACCATGGATAGACCTGAATGAGTTAAACGAGTTAATCCACCGATTGCTACCATAATAAAAATGAGTGCACACCCGGTTAGCAACCATATTATAATTGCTTTGTGTTGTTTTCTAGAAGAGTTTTGGAGTTGGTTGTTCTCAAGGGTTTGAGAATGGTTTTCCATAGTACAGATTTTCGCTAAGACACTTTCTTATCTACTCAAAAAAGGCCTTATCTAATTTTCTTTATAAAATAGGTGAATAATTGAGGAAACGAAATATCAATTCTTTCGCTCATTGATACTGTTGCTTCTTCAGCTTCCGCATCCTTATCTTCAATTTCGACATTTGAATCAGACACCGCAATTTTTGCCTTGTATTGCCCATCGTGTATGTTACTAATGAATTCTTGAATCGCTTCCGATGATATTGTTGTTTTATCAAATTCAAAAGTTGCTATTTTCTCTTCGAAATTTACGGTAGAAGCTACTACTCCTTCCATACCACCAACTTTCTCCTCAATGTATTTTGCGCAGCCCATTGCACAAGTCATGCCCTCAACTTCCATCTTCACCTCTAGTTTATTTTCGGCTAAGACCACTTTTTCTGACTTATTTTCAGTCGCATTTATTTCAATCACTTCTGCCTCAGCTGATGATGTTTTCGAATCTCCACAAGCTGCAAATAGAGTAGCAAAAGAGAAAGACAATACAAGTAACTTTTTCATAGCAATACAATTTTGAACAAATTTAACCCTAAAAGCGCTATTACTGTTCATTAAATGGTCGAAATATTTTCGAAGTACCCGTAGTAAATATTAAGGAACTAATTTCGCCCTCTAATTTTAAAAAATGCCCAACTTAGACAAACCAATTATTCAGTGGACCCTGCTGCTTTTTCTAGCATTTGTCTGGGGTAGCTCCTTTATACTTATGAAGAAAGGACTCGTATCTTTTAGTTGGGGACAAGTCGCCTCATTGAGAATAGTAATTTCCTCAATATTTTTGTCTCCAATTTTATTTCGAAACTTTAAGAAAATTAAAAGAAATCAATGGTTGCCTATCTGCATAGCCGGTTTTTTAGGTAGTGGAATTCCGGCCTATCTATTCCCTTTGGCACAAACACAAATCAGCAGTTCATTAACTGGAATGCTCAATTCACTCGTTCCACTATTCACAGTGGTAATAGGTTTACTATTCTTTCAGCTTGGTTTTAGATGGATGAAATTCGCAGGAGTGCTACTAGGATTACTAGGTGCGATTGGTTTAATCTTTTCTTCAGGCAATCTAAGCATGGGAGAAGGCAACCTAGCATATGCAGGCTTAGTTGTGCTCGCAACCATAATGTACGCTACTAACATAAACTTTATTAAAACATTCTTATCAGAGGTTGGAGCTATAAATATCACTTCGTTTGGTTTTTTATTTACCGGCCCTTTAGCAGCAACTCACCTTTTAAGTACGGATTTCTTCGACATTCTACGAACAGATGAGTTAGCTGGCTTAAACCTGTTTTACATTGTCCTTCTTGCCATTTTTGGTACAGCAATCGCTGTCATCCTATTTAACATGCTCATTAAAAAAGTGTCCGCTGTATTTTCATCCTCCGTTACGTACATAATTCCAGTTTTTGCAATTTTTTGGGGATTATTGGATGGTGAAAGCATCGAGTTCTTACAATTTATTTGCATTGGAGTAATTCTAACTGGAATTTATATTGTAAACAAAGACAATCAGTTAGAAAGAAAAGAGTTAATAAAAGAACTCAATTCAAAAAAGTAGCATATAGTAGTTGTCTTTATGAAAGGCTTTCGCTAAATTTGCCCTCCCATTTTTGGGAATTTAAATTAAAACCTTAACGGCATGTACGCAATTGTAGAGATAGCAGGGCAACAATACAAGGTAGAAAAAGATCAACAAATATTTGTTCATCGTTTGGAAGGAGAAGAAGGATCAAAAGTTTCTTTTGATAACGTTCTTTTAACTGCAGATGGAGACAAAATTGAAGTTGGCGCCCCAGCTATAAAAGATATTTCTGTTTTAGGAAAAATCTTGGAACACCTGAAAGGCGATAAAGTTATCGTCTTCAAAAAGAAAAGAAGAAAAGGCTATAAAAAGAGAAATGGCCATCGTCAATATTTGACGAAAATTGAAATCACAGGTTTCGGAAAGGGTGGCGCTGCAAAAGCGGCTCCTAAGAAAGCAGAAGCAACGAAAGTTGAGGAAGCTCCTAAGGCAAAAGCTGCCGCAGCTCCAAAGGCAAAAGCAACTGAAGCTAAAGCTCCAAAGGCTGCGCCTAAAAAAGCAGCTGCACCAAAGGCTGAAGCAAAGAAAGCGACTGCTAAGGCAAAACCTGCAGCTAAAAAAGCAGCTCCTAAGAAAGCTGCTGATAAAAAGGAAGATAAATAATCAATCAGAAAAAAGACTGATTAGATTTTATAGTAACAGATAAAACTTATAGATCATGGCACATAAAAAAGGAGCCGGTAGTTCTAAAAACGGTAGAGATTCGGAAAGTAAACGACTAGGTGTGAAAATCTTCGGTGGCCAAGGCGCTATTGCAGGTAACATCATTATTCGTCAGAGAGGAACGAAGCATCACCCGGGTGAAAATGTAGGAATGGGAAAAGACCATACACTATATGCTTTGAAAGACGGTATAGTTACTTTCCAACAAAGAGCAAATAAAAAATCATTCGTTCACGTGAAAACTGTGGCGGAAGCGTAAGCACCGATTTTAAAAATTTTCAAACCCTAGTTTACTTCTATTTTAAATAGATGGTATGCTAGGGTTTTGTTTTTTTAATAAGTATTTATCCGCAAGTAGTTCATTGCATAACAAGATAAGGTACTTTAATTCCAGTGCTTTATTAGCTAAAAATTGTACAATACACACTCCTTATGTTCTAGTAAACTCTAGTATCTTTGGAGGCCGAATAAACCATAAGAATGTTACAGATTCCTTACATCAAAGAAAATAGAGATTTAGTAATTGAGCGATTTACGAAAAGAAACCTTGACCTTACTAAAACCATAGACGAAATCCTTTCATTGGACGAACAGCGAAAAGCTACGCAACAGTCTATGGACCATGACTTGGCTGAAGGAAATAAATTGGCTAAACAAATTGGCGATTTATACAAAAGTGGGAAAGCAGAAGAAGCCAATGTGCTTAAGGAACAAACAAAGTCGCTTAAGGAGAAGAGTAACGAAGAAAAGGCGAAGCTTCAAGAAATTGAAGAGGCGCAGCAGAACTTATTATACCAATTACCAAATGTCCCCAATGAAATTGTGCCAAAAGGAAACACAGATGCGGACAATAAAATTGTTGAAGAGCATGGCAACGTTGTTACCTTCGATTTTGAAGCACTGCCTCATTGGGATTTAGCCAAGCAGTACGGTTTAATTGATTTTGAAGTCGGTGTTAAAATATCCGGAGCAGGTTTTCCTGTGTATACAGGAAAAGGTGCCAAGCTACAACGAGCATTAATTAATTTCTTTTTAGATGAAGCCGAAAATGCAGGTTATAGCGAAGTAATACCTCCTCATTTAGTAAACGAAGCATCGGGTTACGGAACAGGGCAATTGCCCGATAAGGAAGGACAGATGTATCACGTCGGTGTAGACGATTTATACTTAATTCCAACTGCAGAGGTTCCGATTACTAACATTTACCGCGATGTAATTTTAAAAGAAAGTGATTTTCCTATTAAAAATAGTGGATATACGCCTTGTTTCAGGAGAGAAGCCGGATCTTATGGAAAAGATGTAAGAGGTCTTAATAGACTGCACCAATTTGATAAGGTTGAAATTGTACAAATACAACACCCTTCCAAATCATATGAAGCCCTGAATGACATGGTAAAGCATGTTTCTGGTATTTTGGATAAACTTGGTCTTCAATATAGAATCGCATTGCTATGCGGAGGCGACTTAGGATTCACTTCCGCTCTTACTTATGACTTTGAAGTTTATTCGGCAGCGCAAAATAGATGGTTAGAAGTAAGTTCAGTTTCTAATTTTGAAGCTTTTCAAGCCAATCGTTTAAAACTTAGATTTAAAAATACCGAAGGCAAAACAGAACTTGCCCATACCTTGAATGGAAGTGCACTTGCATTGCCTAGAATAATGGCTGCATTATTGGAAAACAACCAAGTTGAAGATGGTGTTAATATTCCAGAGGTATTATTTCCTTACACTAAATTTCAAAAAATTGATTAAAATGAAAAAGCATCTATTTACCCTATCTCTAATTTTCTCACTACTAATCGTCTCTTGCGGTCCAAAAATAAACCCTGATCAGAAGGAGAGCATAGAGAAATTAACAAACCAGGTTGATTCTGTTGCAAAAGTGGTGAACGCATTGGATAGTGCAGAAGTAAAACAATTGGCAGATAACTTCTTTGACAGAAAAAACTACATTCAGAATAAAATAGTAGACACCTTAAAACCGGAGATGATTTTTAAGTTGGATGCCTTTGTTCAACTGCGAAAAGAAATGGGTTTTATTAGAGGAGAATACGGCACCATCAAGAACGAAGCTAACATTCTGAAAAAGCAGATAGCAGACCTAAATCACGACGTATCAGAAGGACTGGTAGACGAAAAACAGTTTGAGCGGTATTACTCTTTAGAAAAAACCAACTATGACCAATTGACAATGGCAACAGGTCAGTTGACTGCTGCCATTACTGAAGGTTCAAAAAAATACAATGAGCTATTACCTGAAGTTGACTCATTAATTGCTGCTTATAAAGAATCGGTAAATGAATAGAGCGTTTGCGCTAATTCTTTTTTCACTGTTGCTAATTGCTAATACTGCAAGTTGGGGCCAATCAAATGACCTCAGGACTGTTGTCGCTTTGGCGAAGCAAGCAAAAAATAATGGTGAGAATGAAAAAGCAATTACGTATTACGAGGAACTTGTAAAGCAATCTAGTTCAGACGCATACTATTACGACTTATTAGAGCTTTACCTTGCCGAAAAAGATTTCAATTCGGCGGAAAAAATGGTGAGGAAAAGAATTAGACAATATCCTCAGAGAGCTGAATTTCTTGTAGATCAAGGTCATATTTATTCTGTTCAGGAACTTGAAAAAGAAGCGGGTAAAAGTTTTGATAAAGCAGTGCAGCTGGCTCTGAAAGACAACTGGACAACGAGACCCGCGGCAAATCAATTTAACAAATACAAATATTATACTTACTCCGAAGAGATTTATCTGAAGGCTAGACGCTCTTTTAGAAACGATAGACTCTATCAATTTGAACTTGCCAACACTTACGGGTGGCTAGGAAAAACTGATGAAATGATGGAAGAGTACCTCTCAATTCTAGGAGGCAATAGAAGCTATTTACAAACCATCCAAAATTTATTATCTCGACTTCTAAACCCAGATCCAGATGGGGTTCAAAAAGCGAAACTAAAGGAAATCCTACTCAGAAGAATTCAAAAAGAACCAAACGAGGAAGTTTACTCTGAAATGTTAATATGGCTCTATATTCAGGATAAAAACTTCACTGGTGCCTTTATTCAAGCAAAAGCACTTGACCGCAAAAACGGCGAGGAAGGAAGAAGAGTTTTCGACCTTGGCACACTAGCATTGCTAAACGACGAACTATCAACTGCTGAAAAGTCCTTTAATTACGTCATTGAGTTAAAGGATTCTCCGTATTATTTTCAATCGAAAATGAGACTTGTTGAAGTTCTTAAAGAAAAGATAATAGGAAATAAGAACTACACTAAAGCCGACTTAACTAGCTTAGAAAATGCCTACCAGTCGACCATAAAAGAACTTGGCAAAAGCGAACTCACCACAATTTTAATGAGGGGTTTAGCTGAATTAAACGGGTATTATTTGGATAGCGTTCAGAATGGTATAACAATACTCACTGAGTTGATCAACTTGCAAGGCATTAGCAATTTCGATAAGGCTGAAGCAAAAATAGAACTAGCAGACCTTTACCTTTTAAACGACGAGATTTGGGAAGCCTCTTTGTTGTACTCACAAGTGGAAAAAGAATTTAAATACGATAGATTAGGCGAAGTGGTAAAATATAAAAATGCCAAGATTGCGTTTTATACTGGTGACTTTTATTGGGCTCAAGCGCAATTAGACGTTCTAAAAGGTTCAACCTCTAAACTCATTTCAAATGATGCCATGGACTTATCTCTATTAATAACAGACAATGTAGGTCGAGATAGTATCATTGAACCCTTGCAGATGTTCGCTGTTGCAGACCTACTCATATTCAAAAAAGATTTTGAAAAGGCAACCGTACTGTTAGATTCAATTCCAAAATTTTTCCCATTTACAACATTACAAGACGATATTTTATTTGCCAAATATAAAATGTCAGTGCAAGTAAGCGATTACCAAAAAGCTGCAGTTTTTTTAAGAGAATTAATTGCAGGTTATGCAGAAGACTTATTGGGAGATGATGCCCTATTTGCTTTGGCAAAATTGGAAGAAGAGGAATTTAACAACAAAGAAAAGGCAATGGAGCTTTACAAATCTTTACTTACCACCTACCCTTCTAGTTTATTTGTAGTGGAAGCTAGAAAGCGGTTTAGAGCCTTAAGGGGAGATAAAATAGAGCAAGAAATAAATTGAGATTATGATAGTGTATAGTGTTACGGTTAATATTGACAGTTCAATTCATGAGGATTGGTTAGCATGGATGAAAAGTAAACACATACCAGATGTGATGGCCACCGGTTATTTTACTGAGTATAGGCTGTTAAAAGTTATTTCCCGACAGGAAGACGAAGAAGGGGTAAGTTACAACATTCAATATACATGCTCAAGTATGGCAGACTTACATCACTATCAAGTAGAAAAAGCACCAGCTCTGCAGAAAGAGCATTCAGACCGATACGATGGCAAATCTGCCGCATTTAGAACCCTATTAGAATTTGCTTAATGGCAAAAAGAGTAAGAGCTAAAAAGCAGCTTGGACAGCATTTCTTAACGGACCTTAGCATTGCAAAAGCAACTGTTGATGCTTTTAACGTAGATGGAAAACTGAAAAACGTTTTGGAGGTTGGAGCCGGAATGGGTGTGTTGACTAAATTTATCACAGAACGAAAAGATTTAAAACTTACCGTTATTGATATTGACACAGAATCTATCGAGTATCTGAAGCAAGAACACTGGATTAATAACGATCAATTGATTGAGGGTGACTTTCTAAGCATAGATCTTAAAACCATTTATGGTGATCAGCCTTTTGGAATTTTAGGAAATTTTCCCTACAATATTTCTACGCAGATACTATTCAAAGCCTTAGAATACAAAGATCAGTGTTTGGAAGTTGTCGGCATGTTTCAAAAAGAAGTTGCGGAACGGATTGCCTCTAAAGAAGGCTCAAAAGTTTATGGAATTACTTCCATTCTTTTACAAGCCTTCTTCGATATTGACTATCTGTTCACCGTTCATGAAGATGTTTTTAATCCCCCACCAAAAGTAAAGTCTGCCGTTATTCGATTAAAACGAAATAGCGTAAAGAAACTTCCCTGCGATGAAAAGCTTTTTAAACAACTCGTTAAAGTTTCGTTTAATCAACGCAGAAAGACCATGCGAAACTCCCTGAAACAATATTTGACAGATGAGCTTAAAGCGATGGAATTATTTAACAAACGACCTGAGCAATTAAGTGTGCAGCAATTTATTGAATTAACCAATTTAATAGAATCCACTCAATAAGGGTCTTTTTTATAGGATAAACGCTAAATTCGCAACTGAAAGTAGAAGTATGCAGTTTGAATTAACCAAAGAATATATCTCTGAATTAAAGGATTGCCTCCATGGCGACCTTAAAGCAGATTTATTGCATGAGGTGAATAAGCTTCACCCTGCCGACATTGCTGACATTAGCGATGAGTTGACTGCAGAAGAAGTTGCACTGCTATACCAGTGCCTTGACGATGAAATAGCCACTGATGTTTTAATTGAATTAGAAGAAGACGTTCGAGAAAGATTACTTCGAAATCTTACCCCAAAAGAGATCGCAGAAAATTTCATTGATAACATGGACTCTGATGACGCGGCTGATATCATGGCCGAGCTTTCAGATGAAAAGAAAGATGAAGTAATTTCTGCCATAACAGATTCTGATTTAGCAAGTGACATTGTCGACCTTCTACTTTACCCTGAAGATTCCGCCGGTGGTTTAATGGCTAAAGAACTCATCAAGGTTAGGATTGATTGGACCTTGATTAAATGTTTGCGAGAAATGCGAAAGCAAGCAACAGACATTGAAAACGTTTATACCATTTATGTTGTTGACAATCAGGAAAAGTTGATTGGTACTTTGAGCTTAAAAAAACTACTGTTAGCCCCGGATGGATCAACTGTTAAAGACCTATATTTTGAAGACGTGCGCTCAGTAAAGGCGTACGAGATGTCAGATCAAATTGCGTCTATTATGGAAAAGTACGACTTGGTTGTGCTTCCCGTGGTAGATGAATTGAATCGCTTAATTGGCAGAATTACAATTGACGATATCGTAGATGTAATCAAAGAAGAAGCGGACAAAGATTACCAAATGGCCTCGGGTATTTCGGAGAGTGTAGACTCTTCCGATAGTGTTCGCGTTTTAACAAGAGCACGTTTACCATGGCTTCTAGTTGGATTGTTAGGCGGTGTTTTAGGGGCATTAGTTATTGGTCAGTATGAAGATACGCTTCAAATATATCCTGAAATGGCACTGTTTATACCACTTATTGCCGCCATGGGTGGAAATGTAGGAGTTCAGTCTTCGGCAATTATTGTGCAAGGTTTAGCGAACAATAGTTTAGGGTTCAGCAACCTTTTCCAGCGACTCGGCAAAGAGTTTTTAGTCGCATTATTAAACGGTTTGGTTTGTAGCATTCTAATTTTTATCTATACCATAATCTTCAAAGACAGCAATGAGTTGGCTGCTACTGTGAGCATTGCGCTTGTGCTAGTCATTATTTTTGCAGGACTTTTTGGCACGTTTGTACCTCTTATGCTAGACAAATATGAAATTGATCCTGCGCTTGCAACTGGTCCATTTATCACTACCATGAATGACATTGTAGGCCTTTTTATTTATTTCGGCATCGGTCATCTCATGTACCTTTGGTTGTAAAGGATATTTAAACCTTACACGAATGAAACCCAAAGTAATTTTCATCGATTCAGTTCACCCCATTCTTTTCGAAAGGTTAGAACATGCTGGTTACGAATGCCATTGGAAGAATGAACTATCCAGAGCAGAAATCCTTAGTATTTTACCCAAATACAGTGGTGCTGTTATACGCAGTAAATTCAAGTTTGACGAAAAAGTATTTGAGCAATCTCCTCGATTAAAGTGGATTGCCCGTTCAGGAGCAGGCATGGAAAATATAGACTCGGAAGTAGCTCGAAAAAAGAACATTCAATTATACAACTCGCCAGAAGGAAATAGAGATGCTGTAGCTGAGCATTGCATAGGTATGATTTTAAGCTTGTTCAACCACCTAAAACAATCAGACGTGGAAGTGCGGAATGCCCAATGGAATAGAGAAAAAAACCGAGGTCTTGAACTAAAGGGTAAAACAGTAGGCATATTAGGTTATGGTTTTATGGGGCAGGCATTGGCTGAACGACTAGCTGGGTTTGGTGTCAAAACCATTGCATATGATAAGTATAAAAGTAATTTCTCTAGCGAAATTGTAACCGAAGTTGACTTAACAACTTTTTTTAAAGAGACCGAGATATTAAGTATTCACCTGCCTTTGACGGAAGAAACCACATTTATGATAGATGATTTATTTTTAAACCATTTTAAAAACGACATCTACCTCATCAACACTGCACGAGGAAAAAACGTTAAAACCTCTGACTTGGTAAAAGCCTTAGAAAAAGGTCAGGTTATGGGCGCTTGTTTAGATGTTTTAGAATATGAGAAAACTTCATTTGAAGATTTAAGTAAAACAGACCTACCCGAAGCATTTAATTATTTAAGAAGCTCGAAAAAAGTTATACTCACTCCGCATGTGGCTGGATGGACCAAAGAGTCTTACTATAAACTTAGTAATATTCTAGCCGATAAGATTTTAAACTAGCTTAAACTCTTTGTCATCGTCCCCCTTTAATACAGAACGATTGTCGTACATTAAAATATACAGTCGAGTTTTGAGGATATCTCCCATGCAAGTGCATTCCAAGAAACTTTCATCACTAAAATGATCAGCTAACTCTTGTTTCAACTGATTTACCTTTTCTGGTAAACTAATCGTATCATTTTCTAGGCAGTCAGATAAATCTTTTAAGCGATACCGTGAAACCCTAATTCGATTTGCAATCAATACACGCTCCTCTTTCTGATACTGTCGAATAGTTTTAGGATCTAAAAGATTTGCAACAAATTCAACAATGGGATTATTGTCTTTAAAAAACTGCGGTAAATACATGGTTTTATTCCCCTCATACGTTTGCTGATCAAAATCAATTGCCCGAATTCTATATTGAACTGCATCAAAATCAGGAGTAACATCCACCACGTAATTGTAAGATCGCATATCTCCTAACAACCGAACAAAACAACGTTCATTAAACTTTACAAATTCCTTTGCTAATCGAATTTTATTTAATTGAGGGTCTGTTAGCCAATTTTTTATGAATACATCTCCAGGAATTCCTGCAATGTGATCTTCTACTATTGTGTTACCGTCAACGATGTAGGAAATTCTATTTGGTGAAAGAATATGCTCCAGTTCTAGACCGTAAACTCTTGAAGAATCAGCTTTTTTGATATAGAAATAATCATAATTATCATTGAATTTGTTCGTGACGCGAATACGGAAGGGTTTAGAATTTCCAAAAGGACAATAATCAATCCTGTTGACATATAAATGTTCTAATATTTCAACGTCTCCCTCTGTTTTTAGCAAAGCATACACGCTACTAAGAGCAGTATGAATTTCGCTCATGTCACTTTGACTATAAAAGACGGTCTCCCATAGTGTATCCTCTCCTGCATCGTTGTATAACGATATAGAGTTCTCGTAGTGGTTTAAATCTTCGTAAGCGATGGGAAGCGATATTTCTCTTGAGTACTCTTCTAGATATTGGCGCAGCGGCTCTTTTATTGGGTAGTGTACTTTCTTTTTCGAAATATCATTCATGCCATTAAATTAAACAAATTTCAGTTAAAAAATCCTCGAAGTCATAGGGCTTTTTATAAAGCTGATCCGTATAAGTATTCACCATTATTTTTATGAGTTCGGTTTTGTCCCCATTAATTCTATGTTCAATAAATACATTTCCGAATAACTGTTCGTAGGGTGTTTCTCGTTTAAACTTCAACGAAGGTTTAAAGAAAAACTCTTCATTTGTTTTTAGCTCTCCTTTTTGCTCTATTACTTCTCTAGTTGCGTGGTTTTGAACGTAGTTTTGAGCTATCAATTTTTGTTTGATTAAGTGAACTAGAAAATAATAATCTTCTGTTGACCATGGGCTTTCAGCTCTGAAATAGAACCCATTCGAATTTTTTGACTCATGAAAATATAGGTTGACCTCAGCTCTTGGGTTTGTTTTTCGCTCAGATATGCACTCATTCAGGTAATCTAGCAATCCTTTGTGCATTCCCTTTTCCAGCCAAATCGAAAAATCGTTTTCAAAAGCCTTTGTCGTTTTTATCGCTTCTCGAATCAAAACCTCAGCCTCCTCTGCAGCCTTTGGTTCATGTTGGAAAGAATTACCCTTAAATAAGTTAGCTAATATGCCCATGTTGAATAAACAAAATACTAAAGCGGAAGTTTTGCAAGCAAAGTTTTAAATTTCTTACTCATTTCAAATCGTTTCACATAATTTAATCGCACACTGCCGCCGCTTATGTTTATCTCACCCAACTTATCAACCCCCTTTAGTGTGGTGCCTTCTTGTAAAAATGTTAGTCCCAAAAACCACCCGGGAGAGTTATAACCAAGTCCCAATCGTGCTCCAATAACCGGGTTAACCTGCCATTGCTCATCTTCTTTCCCATCTAAACTATTAAAACGTACTGGTCCAGTCATAAACGAAAGATCTAGAGAACCAATTAAAAACAAGTGCTTTTTTGCTACCAAGGAATAAGCATATCCAACTGTAGGCCCAACCTGAAAGGCTTTAAATTGCTGAACATTTGAAATAACTCCGTAAATAGAATCCTGAGTAAAAGATGGAACCAATGAGCTATCTGTCGCAACACTATTGTAAAACATTTTACCCCCTAACAGAAAACTTCCTGCCGATTTTTCTTGGATCTCATTTTGCACAAATGGGGCAGCATAAGAGAATTTATCGGAGTTAAATACATGTAAATAAGAAACTCCATATAATCTGGCGTTTAAATCCGGCCTTAAATAAAACGGCAATGTATAATTCTCATTTAGTGCATTTGTGTTGTTTAGATAAAAACCCTCATACAACTGCACAAAAATATCCATCACATACTTGCGCTTATAAAGGTTTGCCTGCAAGTCGAAATGATTTGTTTTGCCTTTCCCCTCTTCTGCATTTAAAAACCTAAAACCGTAAGCTATATTTAACGAAAATGACCTTACGGTTGCTCCAACACCAAAAGTCGTGGTAGAATTTGGCTCGTACTCAATGGAGTTAGTGCCATTTGTTGAAACAACTACATTTGTATATTTATTTGATGTAAAAGTTCGTAGGTGTAATTTCTCAGTTAATACATGTATATAATTAGAATCCACTGTTTCTTGTGAAATGGACGATAGTGAAAAGATGATACCACCTAGTAACAGAAGAATTTTCCATTTCATGCTAGCAAATATATAAGTAAGAACTTATATTTACTTTACAAAGATTTATTTTATGGCCAAAAGGAAAAAGATCATCAATAAGGATTCAGAAAAATTTCTATTTAAATACTTAAACAATACCTCTCCAACTGGGTATGAATCTGAAGGTCAAAAAATTTGGCTAGAATATTTAAAACCATATATCGACGAGCATTTTGTAGATACCTATGGAACTGCAGTAGCGATAATAAATCCAGAAGCAAAGTACAAAGTTGTCATTGAAGCTCACGCCGATGAAATTTCTTGGTACGTGCATTACATTACTAAAGACGGCTTTATCTATGTTCGAAGAAATGGAGGTTCTGACCACATGATTGCCCCTTCAAAACGAGTCAATATTCACACGAAAAAAGGATTTGTAAAAGCCATTTTCGGATGGCCTGCTATTCATACCAGAGGAGCAAGTGCAAGTAAACCTGAAGACACTCCTAAGATGAATAATATCTTTTTAGATTGTGGTTGCACTTCGAAAGAAGAGGTAGAAAAACTTGGCGTTCATGTAGGCTGTGTTATTACCTATGAAGACGAGTTAATGGTGCTGAATAAAAAATACTACGTAGGCCGTGCTTTAGACAATAGAATTGGGGGGTTCATGATTGCTGAAGTTGCTCGGATGCTGAAGGAGAACAAGAAAAAATTACCTTTTGGTTTGTACATTACCAATGCTGTTCAAGAAGAAGTTGGATTGCGCGGCGCGCAAATGATTGTTGAACGAATAAAGCCAGACGTTGCTATTGTAACCGATGTATGTCATGATACACAGACTCCCTTAATTAATAAGGTAGAACAAGGGGATTTTGTTGCAGGAGATGGCCCTGTTATCGCTTACGGACCTGCCGTACAAAATAATTTACGAGAGTTGATTATTGACACCGCCGACAAGAACAAAATAAAGTTTCAGCGTTATGCAGCAAGTAGAATTACAGGTACCGATACTGATGCATTTGCTTATGCTACCGGAGGGGTTGCTTCTGCGTTAATCTCCTTGCCACTGCGATACATGCACACCACTGTTGAAATGGCGCACAAAGATGATATTGAAGATGTAATTCAACTGATTTACGAAACGTTATTGAACATCGAAGCCAATCACGATTTTAGTTATCTGAAGTAAGCGAGTCAATACATGCTTTGAAAAAAATCCTACTACCCTTAGCCTCGGCTTTTTTAGCCTATCAACTGTATCAAGTAATCTTGGTACTATGGATTCAACAAGGAGTGAATTTTCATCTTGGTTTAGATTTTTCGATTGCATTCCTGATTGCGCTTTTTGCTACGGGAATTTTTGCTTTTACAGGATTTGCTTACCCTACTAGCCGGCTAATCGGCAGTTCATGTTATGTATTAAAAAACACAAAACGACTGAAGTTTTGGTATAAGATAATGGGTATGTCCTATTTTAGAAAATTATTGATGTTGTTTTTTTGGGGCACCAAGAAGAACCGCAAAAAGTACTTTAACGGAACCCGAACGGGGATTGACAATTTTATTTATCAAACACATCAATCTGAATTCGGTCATTTAGGTGCCTTGGTTTTGATAGTACTTATCAATTTGTACACTTGGCATTTAGCCTACTATTCTATTTCCATATTCTTAATAATCATAAACACAATAAGCAACTTATATCCCATTATTTTACAACGTCACCACCGGATTCGTCTGGAAAAATTTACTCAATTATAAAGGACACAAAATAATGCGAAACGTACTCTCAAAAATTACGCTCCTACTGTTTGTTTTGGTTCAAAGCTCTTGCTACTTAACCCCTTTCGTTAAATATGGCTTGAATAACGAGGGCTTTAAAAAATTTAGCAAAAAAGAAAAATTAGCAGGAAATAATGACAATCCACAACGAGCCTATAAAATTAATCGCTACGACTGGGCTGTAGAATTAATACCCAATAAGGAGCGGATCTCAGGAGAAATGAAAATCACCTTTACTCCTTCTATTCGGAAAGATACTTTTATGTTTGACCTGCAAAAAAGAATGAAAATTGAATCGTTTACAAGCAGCGTTAGTGGGGCGAAACTTAAACATAAAGGGGACTTTTTATTTTTGAGTTTCCCAACGGATCAAGATTTTACAAGCAGAATTAGTCTCACCATAAGCTACAGAGGGAAACCGGTAAAAACATTAGGAGAAGGCCCTATTCAGTGGAAAAAAGATAAGAAAGGCAGACATTGGATTTCTTCGATTACTGAAGGAATAGGTCCCCATTTCATGATGCCTTGCAATATCTTGCTAGGTAACGAAGCCGACACAACTTCAATTAATGTTACTGTTCCATCTGATTTAACGGTAACTGCAAATGGCCAATTAATTGAGGTAACGAAAGATGACAACAAAAAGACCTTTAAACATTTAGTTACCAATCCCATCAACATTTACAACATTTCATTTAATGCCGGGAATTTCACAAAAATCGAGAAGCCATATTTAGACATTAATGGAATTGAGAGAAATATTGAGTGCTTCGTAATGGATTATAACAAAGAAATCGCTTCAGAATATTACAATCAGGCACCACTAATTATGAAAGAATTTGAACAAATTTTTGGAGCATTTCCTTGGTGGAATGACGGCTGCCGATTTGTTGAGTCGACCTTTTCTGCCATGGAACACCAAAGTTGTATTGCTATGGGAGATGACTATGAAAAAAATTGGAAAGACACAATCAACACTACCTTGGTGCACGAACTAGCACATGAATGGTGGGGAAATAGTGTAACCGGAAAAGACTATTGTGACATTTGGATTCATGAAGGAATAGCAACTTACTCAGAAGCCTTGTTTTTAGAACGTCACTTGGGTGTAGAAGATTACTCTAAACGAATTCAAAGAATGCTGTTTTCTACTTCCAATACCATTCCAATTCATAAAGTTTGCGGAGTAATTTACAACAGCTGGACCAATGCACCAGACCAAGACATTTATGATAAGGGTGCATTGATGATGCACTCCTTACGCATTTTGGTGAACGATGATCGACTTTTTTTGAATGCCTTGAAGCAAATTCAAATTGACTTTCAAGAAAAAAATGTGTCAAGCGAAGAAATGGTTGTGAAACTAAATGAATTGCTATTAGACGATTATTCACCAATGTTAAATTGGTATTTATACGAGACCAAACCACCCCAGTTAGAAATAAAGTTAGACAGAATAAAAAGCAAGCTACACTATCGATGGGAGAAAGAAATTCCATTGATGAAGCAGCAGGAGTTGTTAATGGCCATGAATGGGGACAAAATCGTTTTGAACCCCTCAACAGAATTTCAAAGTATGGATATTGTTCCAGGCCAAAAGCTTGACTTTTTAATTGAACGAGGCATTTATTATGAATTAAAAATCTTGGAAATTCTAGAATGAGGCCAATAACACTGCTTTCTTCACCACTACAAGGTTTTACTGATTTTCGCTTTCGAAATGCCTTTCACAAGTATTTTGGAGGAATAGATACGTTCTATTCTCCTTACATTCGATTAAATGGAAAGTTTATAATTAAACCTGCCTACGACAGAGACTTGCTGCTTAAAAACAACAATACACTTACCGTTATTCCGCAAATAATGACCAACGATGCGGAGGAATTTTTATTTGTTGCCAAGTATGTAAAGTCATTAGGTTATAATGAATTGAATTGGAATCTGGGCTGCCCTTACCCCATGGTAACAAACCGAGGCATGGGTTCTGGTTTAATTTGTCAACCTGAAAAGATTGACCACATTTTAGACAGAGTTCACTCAGAAACGGACCTCATTGTTTCTATGAAAATGAGAATGGGATATGAAAATCCTGAGGAGATTTTGAAAGTATTTCCCCTTCTTGAGAAATACCCTTTGAAAAACATTGCCATTCATGCGCGAATCGGCAAGCAGTTATACAAAGGTGGAGTCGATTTAGATTCATTCCAACGCTGCTTGGACAACACCAATCATAAAATATATTATAATGGTGACATAACCACTGTCGTAGGTTTTAACGAAATGCAAGAACGTTTTCCATCCATTGATCATTGGATGATTGGCAGAGGCTTGATTGCTGATCCTTTTTTGCCAATGATGATTAAAAACCAACAAAAAGAATACCCTGAAAACCGATTTGAGATATTTAGCAAATTTCACGACACATTATTTTCTGAATTTGAAGAATCGCTTTCAGGTGCAAAACATATTACCTTAAAAATGTTACACTATTGGGAGTATTTTGCCCAAACCTTTGACAACCCAAAAAAGGTTGTGAAAAAAATTAAAAAGGCAAACACGATTGAAGCTTATGACAGAGCAGTTCGCGAAATTCTTGAAACAGAACAGGAACTTTCGTTTTATTAAAGTTTAACTTCGAAGCAGAAAAGAAAACCCATGCCTACTATTATTTGTCCGCACTGCAGCGCTGAATTAATTCAGCAAGACAAAACGTACCGCTGCGAACAAAACCATTCTTTTGACTTGGCTAAAGAGGGCTATTTGAATTTGTTACCGGTCAATAAAAAGAAGTCTAAAGAACCAGGAGACAATCAGTTAATGATTGCTGCCCGACGCGACTTTTTAGAACAAGGATTTTACGACCCCTTAATAGATGATATTCGCTCGATAATCCAACATGAATTAGGCTTTGATAAGAAAAATTTCAACGCATTAGATTCCGGTTGTGGTGAAGGTTATTACACTGAAAGAGTGCTAAGTAATAGCAATATTAATAGTCAGGTTTTCGGAACTGATATTTCTAAAATTGCAGTTAAAAATGCTGCTAAAAAATACAAAGACATCTTCTTCTTTGTTAGCTCTGCGTACCGTTTGCCAATCGCCACCGATAGCATGGATCTTGTTTTGTCTGTTTTTTCACCCAATGATCCAAAGGAATTTCATCGGGTTTTGAAGTACGATGGGTTTCTAATTGTAGGAAGTCCTGCAGAGAATCATATGAAACAGTTGGCCGAATTGATATACAATGATTTTAGACCACACGAACACAAGATTGCTGAAGACTTAGGTTACAAATTTGAATTACACCTTTCTAAAAGGGTCACGTTTGACATTCATATCCAAAACGCCTCAACCTTGCAAGCATTGCACAAAATGACACCGTACTATTACAACACCAATGAAGAAAGTCAAGAAAAAATAGCTAATTGCAACAACATCAACATCACCTGCGATTTTCACATCAGCGTATTTAAACCAACGAAAGCAAGATGAAAAAGAGAGTTGCAATAATCGGTGGAGGAGCTGCCGCGCTAAGTGTAGCATCATTTTTAGATTCCAGCAAGTTTCACATTTCGGTATATGAAAAAAATAAAGCCTTGGGCCGCAAGTTTTTAGTTGCAGGAAAAGGGGGGTTCAATTTAACCCATGGTGAAGCAATGAGTGAAATGACTTCGCGCTATGCACACCAATCAACCTTAAATGGCGCGCTCAGCTCGTTCACTAACGACGATTTTAGAGTTTGGCTGGCAAGTATTGGTATTCCGACTTTTGTAGGAAGTAGCAATAGGGTGTACCCTAAGAAAGGCATTAAACCCATTGAGGTGTTGCATGCAATTGAAAAAACGCTGGTACTAAATGCAGTAAAAATTCACTTTGGAAAAACTTGGATAGGCTGGGACGAAAATGAAGCGTTAATTTTTAAGGATGGAACCACCGTATCTCCTGATTATTGCATCTTCGCCTTAGGCGGTGGCAGTTGGAAGGTAACCGGTTCAGATGGAACTTGGCGAAGTGAGTTTAAAAAAAAGGGGATAAAAACAAATAATTTTGAAGCCAGCAATTGCGCATTCCAGGTAAATTGGGAAACAGCAATAAGTGATAAATTTGCAGGTAAACCACTTAAAAACATAAGCATAACCTGCGATAATAAATCGCAGAAAGGAGAAGTAGTACTTAGTCAATTTGGGTTGGAGGGCAATGCTATTTATGCCCTTAGCCCCGAAATAAGAAAGCAACTCAAAAAAGGTAAAGCAACTATTTACATTGATTTTAAACCCACTTTTTCAACTGATGCCTTGCTCAAAAAGCTAACCAATACAAAAGCAAAAAATATAACTGATTGTTTAAGAAATGAACTAAACCTGAGCGCTTTGCAAATCGGCTTAAATAAAACATATGTTTCGAAAGATGACTTTAACAACCACTCAATTTTAGCAGGAAAAATAAAAAAATTTCCAATCGAAATTAAAGGAATAGCCCATCTGGATGAAGCTATTTCTACTGTTGGAGGAGTTGACTTAAAAGAGATTACACCCAATTTTGAATTAACAAAAAAACAAAAGTCTTACTGTATCGGTGAAATGCTAGACTGGGATGCTCCAACGGGAGGATATTTAATACAAGCTTGCTTTTCGATGGGGTATTATCTAGCCCAACACATCAATCAGAGATGAAGCAGGATAGCGTAATTTTTAGAATGCTTTCATTTTGTTTGGAGAGATATTTAGTGCCACCTTCCACTTTTATTGCTTAATGATAAACTCATCATTGCTTCATAACTTCACAAATTTGCCTTGTATCTGAAATATTTCATTCGTGACAATCACAATGTAAATACCTGTTTCAAGGTCTTCCACATTTATTGAATTCCTTTTCTGAGTAATATAACTAGCACTTTCTTCTTTCACTAATTGCCCGTTGATATTATATATCTGAATCCTATCAATTCGATCGTTCACCTGAATTGTAAGTTGATCAACAACAGGATTTGGCATCAGCGATAGTTGAATGATAGAATTTTCTGCCAATGAACTTACTGTGTCTTGATGATAATATATGGCTCCTAAATCTGCATAGGTACCATCTAAATCTAAGGCTCCAGTTCTTTGACCGGCATCAATACATTTAGATGTCTTTTTTAAGGAATAGTCTAAATTCAACGGATATTAAAGCCAGGTGCTTCAAATAAATTACTGTCCCCGACTAATAAAAAAGAACTACTAGAACTAAAACTAACGGTACATGCAGATGAAGTATCCGAAAATATTGGAATGTTGTTTTCGTGGAATATACAGTTCAAGACATTAACATTGCTACCTGTATTTGGACGACCTTGAGCCACCGATGTAACCCCTGTTCTATTGTTATGAAATGTATTGTTCACAATTAACCCACTTGAACCTTCTTTAAAATTAACGCCCTCTTCGCAATTAACTAGAACATTCCTATACACAAGAATGTCAGTTGAACTGCCAAAATTTTCACTTCCTATTTCCATTCCTCTATTCGCGACATTTACAATCAAATTACTGTCTACAAGCGTTTTGTAACAATTATTTAAATCAATAGCATCGTCATTCATATCGAAGAACTCGCACTTTCCAATTCTTCCATTGTTGCAATTCAAGTACTCAACAGCCTCGGGAATAGCCCTGAAATAGCAGTTCAAAACCTGCGGATTATTAATGGAGTGAACCAAAAACCCTTCTCCTTTATTCTGTCCTTGAACATTGCAATTTTCAATTTTCAGCTCCCCTCTTATGAACCTTGAAATCGCATCGTTCCATTGCAGATTCTGATTATTAACAAATGCTACATTGTTGAAGTAATTAACCGTGTTAATGCTTAAAAACCTTCCGTCCTCAATGAAAGCATTTTCTATTATTAATGAGTCGACTTGAATGGAAATAAGAAATTCTCCCCATCCAATCCCCGGTGTAAGTGGTTTAATTGATGCTAAATTATTAGAATCCCCTTTTATTTTAAGTACTCCATTGACTTGAACATTCACGGAGTCTCCAATAAAAATCTGACCTCCTGCTGATATCAATAGTGTATCTCCTTGCAGTATTGTAGTATCGTTCAGAATGTAATAAGGAGAATTCGAAGCATTAATAATAAAATGCGACTGGGAATGCAACAAAATAGAGGCTAATACTAGTTTAAAGAGAAAAACAACTCTTAATCCTAAAAATACCTTTCGTATATGACTTTTCATAATGTAAATCTTGTGCATAACATTAAATTCCTCAATACAAGCGCTATTACCAATCTATCGGGAAATAATCTTTTAAAAACTTTCCACACCAATGTTCCCCGCGATTAATCCCGTCAAAAACAGGATCCATTACTCGGGCCGCTCCATCAACGATATCTAGCGGTGGTTGAAAATCGTGAACTTCTTCTTTATATTTCGCGATTTGAGCCGGATCTTCATCGGTCACCCAACCAGTATCCACAGCATTCATGTAAATTCCAAAATTAGCCAATTCACTAGCTGAAGTATGCGTTAACATGTTCAGTGCAGCTTTTGCCATATTCGTGTGGGGGTGCCTTGGTTCTTTCTTAAAACGATAAAACTTTCCTTCCATAGCAGTTACATTCACAATGTGTTTTTGACCAGTATTGTCTCGTTTCATCATGGTTGACAAACGATTACACAAAACAAAAGGAGCGATGGAATTTACTAATTGCACTTCTAATAACTCTGGCGTGGGCACTTCTCCTAGCTTTAGGCGCCATGAATTTGTAGTTCGCAAATCAACTTGTTGCAAGTCAACATCTAGTTTCCCTTCAGGGAAAACTTCTTTGTCTTGAACAGCTCCATCATAACTGTAAGGAATTTGAGACAAAGCAGCCGAAGCTCTCAATCCGATGCCAGGTCCTTTGGCATTCCAGCTCACCGCTAAAGTTGAAGTATCTTTTGCTATGCCTGCTGCACCCTCAATTCTTGCAATACAATTCTCATGACTTCGCAGTAAGTATTGCACTTCAGGTGCGTGACTATCAATCGAAGCTTCTTCAAGCTCCATCATGTGTGCGTAGAAACCCGGAGGTCTTCGGACAGTTTGTGCGGCGTTGTTGATCAATATGTCTAATCGATCGTAAGTTTCTTCAATGTAAGAACAAAACAATTCAACACTTGGCGTGTGCCGTAAATCAAGACCATGAATATGCAATCGGTCACACCATTTCATGTAATCTTTTTCCTTTGCAAATCGAATAGCAGAATCTGCAGGAAAACGAGTGGTTGCAATTACCGTTGCTCCTGCTCTAAGCATCATCAACGTCACGTGATAGCCAATCTTTAAACGAGAACCAGTCATTAAGGCAACTTGCCCTTTTAAGTCTGCTGTTTGGAAACGTTTTGTGTAGTTCAAATCACCGCAAGACTGACACATAGTATCATAAAATGGGTGAAGCAAGGTGAATTCTTTTTTACACACGTAGCAATTCCTTGGCGACGAAATTCGCTCACCATTCATGCGGTCCTCTCCTTGAGGTAAAAGCAATTGATCAGGTGCTGTAAAAACATCTGACGTTCGAGCAGCACGAATTCCAGTTTTTCCTCTAGCTGCTCTATCCTTCTTACGAATTTTATTTTTACGCTGATTATTAAGTGCCTTTCTCCTCTTTTTGAGTTCTGTTCTGTCAGGTCGAGACAAGATCCCTGCAGCTTTTAGCAATTCAATTCGGTCCTGCTGATCCAACAACACCAATGCATCACTATCTTGCACCAGGCTTTTTAGCACGTCCAAACTAATCTTAAGGTCTTCAGTTGTTAGCTTTTTAGCCTCAATTTCTTTTTTTCTTTCCTCTTCCAATTACTCCAATTTATTCTATCACAAAAGTATTGAAAGCACTTCAGGGATTTATGCAATTTGAAAATATTGGAATTAACTTAGCAAAATGAAAACCAGTCAATTCTACGATACCATTTCACCCTTGTATTTTGTAATTGACTTTTTTTTAAAACCGCACAAAAGGTTGCTCGTTCAAGAGGTAAACAACTACCCGAATTGCAGCATTCTAGAAGTTGGCGTTGGGCATGGAACACATCTAACAAAGTATCTTTCGAAACGGATCACAGGAATAGATTTGTCCGCAGAAATGTTGCAGAACGCAAAAAAAAACAACCCCAGTACCATTACACTACTTCATATGGATGCTACCAACCTTTCTCAATTAAATCAAAAGTTTGATGTTGTTGTGCTCGCACATGTTTTGAGTACCACTCCAAACCCCAACAAAATCTTAGAAGAAGCGCTGAACTTACTCCCAACTAATGGTAAGATTATTATCTTGAATCATTTTTCAAATTCCCCAGTAGCTCGTTTCTTTGAAAAGCTATTTCAACCAGTTTCCAAGTTGTTTCATTTTCAATCATACTTCCCTCTAGAAAATTTAACAGCGTTAAAAAACGTTAGACCAGTGAAAGCACTTAAATTTGGTGTTCTGAACAGCTATCAACTTTTAGTTTTTGAAAAACCTTAGCATCCATCACGTTACAATTGCATTGAGCTTACTTTTTAGTTTGTTTGTTTACTTGTTTTACAGAAGCGAGGACACTGTAGTGAATGAACTATTTCAATTTGTTTTTTCTGGAGATGTTTATTTTAGTTTGAAAGCGAGTATTTCTGAGAACCTAGTTTTACCTTCGTTTTTAGTCTTTTCTCTTCCGGAAGGTCTCTGGGTTTTAGCCGTAACACTCGCATCAAAAAACATTTATTTTGGAAAAGAACGGTACTTAATTCATCTTGCGGTCCTTCCCATCATCATTGCTGTAGCCTTAGAGTTTTTTCAGTTAACAAACATCACCAATGGCACTTTTGATTGGTTAGATATAGCTAGTGCAATTTGTTTTTGGGCCTTAGGCTACTTTTTGCTTCCTTCGCCGTCTAATGTGCAGCGACTCTTTTTAAAAATGAACATCAACTCGGTTATTTGTTTAGCTTCCTACATGGTACTTTATTTATCCCATGTTACTGCCTAAGCCATTAATCCTGCAAATCAAACGCATCAAATTAGTTTTATCCATGAAAAAGATATTTTCGACATTATTTTTTATCGTAGCAATTAGCTCGGTATCTTCAGCATGTTCTGCATTGTTTGTAAAGAATACTCAAATGTTTTTGGGTAAAAATTTTGATTGGTACAACGGTGACGGGGTTGTATTGCAAAATAAACGTGGCGTTAAAAAGGTTGCCTATGGCTTAGATCGGGAAAATGTTGTTGGTTGGACTTCAAGGTACGGTTCAGTGACTTTTAACCAAGTTGGCAAAGAATTCCCTTATGGCGGTGTAAATGAACGTGGCTTGGCTATTGAAATGTTATGGTGTTCCGACAGTTACTATGAAGAAAGTGGTCAACCAACCATTTCAGAGCTAGAATGGATTCAGTATAATTTGGACAATTACAAAACTGCAGCCGAAGTTCAATTCTATTTAGATTCTATGAACATCAACCCCATTCACTCGAAGCTACATTATATTGTAGCCGATAGAGGTGGACGATCTTTTGTTGTGGACTTTGTAAACGGAAAAGCCGTGGTAAGTAATACAGAAGAGGAATTTCAAGCTTTGACAAATAGCAATTATTTGGAGTCACTGAATTATTACGAGGCAAATAAGAACAACATTGATTTTGAATCGAGAGAGTCGGAAGATCGGTTTTGCCAATTAACTTCCAGAGCAACATCAATAGAAAGTCAAACAGTAGATGGAATGTTTTCTATATTAAATGGCAGTAGTCAAGAAAGGGACAATTACAAAACATATTGGACCATTGTGTACGATTTAAGAAACCTTACGGTCTACTACAAGTCGGCTAATAATACAAATGTGAAAAAAATTGATTTGCGGAGTATTATGCATACATACTCTCCTAAAACTTATGCCACCGACATCAATTACAAGCAATTGTATTGGAAAAAGCACACCCCTGAAAGGAATTTAGAACTTCTAGCACCTGCTTTAGAACAAACAAATGTCAAACTCAATTTGGATCAGCTAAACGCTCATATGATAAATCCAGAAAACTTTGTAGTAGATAAAAATTACAAGGAAAACTACAAGGATTTAAAAATCAACATTAGTGTTAAAAAACAAAAGGGGTTGATTTTTTACACTTTGATGGAAGGCAGCGAGAATTACAAAAAGTACAGAGGCGCCCTATCTGTAGTAACCAGAGCGAACCAAGAAACAATTCAAGCAGTGCATTATTCTGTGCCAATTGCAGAATATGCTTTGGCGGCATTTCACGATTTAAATTCGAATTCTAAATTGGACAAATTCATCGGTTTCCCATCTGAACCAACTGCTTTCTCAATGGGCTCAAAAGCATTTTTTGGCCCACCAAAGTTTGAAAAAGTGAGTTTCAATTTAACAGAAACGCCAACGCTTCAAATCCAAATAAAGTAAGAATCAGCTTCGTTCTCCTAATTTTTCTGTGTTTCTGGAAGTTTCAATTCCCCAGCTTCTAATTTATGAAACTGAGAAGCTAAATGTGCTAGAAAGGTAGTAATGTGGGTAATGGCTACTTGGGTTTGCTCTCCTATTTCTTTCTTCTTTAATCGCATCACCAAGTACCCATAAACACCGTGAATACCTACATCCACTTGGTTAATTAAGTCTTGACCGACAGATTTAACCGTCAACTCCTTCAATGATGGGCGTGCAGCTTCATAAAGTTCAATGTACTTTTTGTCTTGATAAGTAGTGAGCAACTGATCGTGTAAATCTTGCAATTGAACTATTATATTTTTCAGCTCTTTCAAATGCCCGGAACGTTGAAGTTGCTGTTGTTGCATTTTATCTATTAAATCGGCATACCACAGCTTAATCTCTAATTTAATAGCAGCAGGTTGATCAAACCGCTGAACAACATTGGCATCGATTTGTGTTATATCAAACTGAAAAGAACGAATAATATCTTCTATTTGATACATGTACAGTAAGTATTCAACAATATTTGACCTTCGTTTTTCTCTAGATATTAACATATGCTTTCAGTAATTTAATAGTCGCCAAAATTGAGATTTATTTCATGAATTCAAGCCCTAAACACTTAGCTATAATAGACCGAATCAATCAAATTGATTCGAAATTTCATCGAGATTTGTTGGCATTGCTTTCATCCCCGTTCGTTTTCAAGCCTTTCTTTCCTGAGAAATTATTATTTAACCTTCATGACTTTAATAATTTTGATGCAGTATGGAGCTGGTTCAAGAGCATCCAAAACAAACCTTACCCGACAGGCTTACAGAAACTTCGATTGGGAAAATACGCTGAAGAACTACTCAGTTTCTATTTTCAGAACAGCCCAAGATATACCCTACTAGGTTATAATCTGCAGCTTATAGACGAGAAGCTAACCGTTGGTGAAATAGACTACTTACTACAAGAAAAGTTGACAGGGTATCAAATTCATCTGGAATTGGCGATAAAATTCTTTCTAAAAATAAAAATTGATGGAGAATACCAATGGATTGGGCCTTCAACAAAAGACAACCTATCTAAAAAAAGAACTAAACTTTTAAAACACCAATTACAGTTAGTCAGCAATCACAACAACCTACTTCCCATTGAATTTAGAAATCAAGATTTTACTCCACAGTTGCTATTAAAAGGGGCTGAGTTCATTGCCTTCAATGAATATGCAATAGGTAGCAACCCTTTAAAAAATGCTTGGTGGTTGCATGAAGAGAACCTTGTGAATATAGCACAAGAAGAGTGCATCTTTTCAATTGTTCCAAACCGAAAAGATTGGGTATTTCCTTTTAACGACAGATTAAAGCGCATCAATTTCAAAAAGTTAAATGCAGACATTCTTGATTACTTAGCATTACAAAATGAGATTATGATTTCTCGTTTTCAAACTGATGGAACACCTATAGACCGAGGGTTTGTCGTTCGTTCGAATTGGCCCTTTTAAAGACTCATTTTATCTTTCAACTTTGCTGCTTGCCTTCTAGAAATCTCAATTTGTTTGCCATCAGTCAACGTAACTCTTAAGCCACCATTAAACCAACTTTCCATACTTTCAATCCAATTTAAATTGATAATGAATTTTCTGTTGGCTCTAAAAAAAGACTTACTGTCCAAGCGCTGCTCCAAATTATTCAATGACTTCAAAATAAGGGGCTTATTCTTTTCAAAATAAACACGAACGTAGTTTCCTTCAGATTCAAAAGCGCTCACATCTTTTAAGCGCACAAACCAACACTTCTCTCCATCCTTCACAAAAACTTGGTCGTTCGGTCCTAATCTTTTCGTTGAATCTTCTTCGGCTTCATGGTCTTCTATTTCCTCTTCTTCCTTTACGTTTTCATTTAGCTTATGCACGCAGTCTTTCAGGCGGTCTTTATCAATTGGCTTTAATAAATAATCAAATGCATTCACTTCAAATGCTTTCAACGCGTATTCGTCGTATGCAGTTGTAAAAACTACTTGTGGAACAAAGGAAAGCTCCTCCAATAAATCAAACCCAGTTTTAGCTGGCATCTGAATGTCTACAAAAATAAGGTCAGGCTTCAATGCTTCAATGTTTTTCTTTGCATGATCTGCATTGTGGCTTTCTCCAATAATTTCAATTTCAGGATAGTCTGCTAGTAAGTTGGCGAGTTCTTTTCTTGCCAAGCGCTCATCATCTATTATTATTGCTTTCATATGTCCTCGTTGTTTGTTTCAATATTTCCTTTAAATACTTTTATCTTTTTTATGTTTGCTGGTATGGTAACCTGCACAATCACTGTTCCATGTTCAGAATTACTGATGTGAAGCTCCCCCTTTTCACCATACAATAAAAAAAGGCGTTGCCTACTATTCAATAAGCCGAAACCAGGTTCTCGATCTTTTACCTCTCTAAAATTTCCTGTATTTTCAATTGTCAGTTTTAAATCCTCCCCTTCTTTACTCGCACGAATCTCAATTTTTCCACCTTCGGGCAACTTGCTTATGCCGTGCTTAATTCCATTCTCAACCAGTGTTTGAAGCAACATTGGAGGTACTTTATGATCCTTGGCGTTTTCATCAATTTCGTATTTCACTTGCAAACGTTCCTCAAATCTTGTCTGCTCTATACTTAAATAATCGTTTACCAATTGAATTTCTTGACTCAGGGGAATTACCTTTTGCCGACCCATTAACAAAGAACTTCTCAAAATATTCGATAGTTGAGTAATCGAATCCTTCGACCGTTCAGGGTTCTCATCTACTAAAGCCCGGATGCTATTCATAGAATTGAAAATAAAATGAGGGTTCAACTGAGATTTCAATTTATTCAACTCTACTTCGGTACTTAATGCTTGCCAACGTAGGTTCTTAATCTCCTCTTTTCTGTAATTCTGAATGAAGTGAAACAAGAAATACATAAGCGACCACAAAATAAAAATAACGGATAGGTTCAGAGTGTTCTGCAGAATTTCTAACGTGGTAAGAATAACTTTTTGGCGCGCAATGATAATTTCAAAAACGAACGTGTGCAGAAAATAATAAGCTACTCCGCAAAGAATAGAGGTAAGAATTACTCTGGGAATAAGGTCTACTATTTTTAAATTCAACCAGTTTAACTGCAAAATAACCTCTCTATACGTATGAGATATCAGAATCCCAAAAATGAAGGTAATTGTTAAGTTAGAAGTAAAATAAAAATCCAACTCCATCCCACTCAACTCATTAAGCAACCACATGATGAAGGTATAGGTAAACCATCCTAAAAACTGACACACCCAATACAACCTTAACTTAGAATCCATAATAGCTTTTCAGAACAAGTAATTTATAAATTTATGTTTATTAATTTTATAAACGTTTAGGAACGAATTTAGTAAATCACATAAATTAACCTTTTTGCTACCTCTAAATAAGCTCCGAATTAAAATAGTAGCCTTTGAATTACACCAAAGGAAAATTCCAGTTACAAGTGGAGTTTTAAATTACATGACTCGAGCGTAAAATGAATGTAAAACACTTTGGATTTCTTCTCTTCTTTGGTCTTATCAGTTTTGGTGCTTTCAGCCAAGCACGAGAAGATAATAGTCGCCCGTCAGCAACGAAAGCAACACCTCAAAAAGGCTTTCAATTGGACAAAGTTGTTGTTGGAGGTAACCTTGGAGCACAATTCGGAGACTTAACGTACATCGAGGTTTCTCCAACAGTAGGCTATAAGTTAACCGAAAAGTGGTTGGCCGGTGTTGGCGCCCGATACATTTATGTTAAACCTAGATTATTACCGTCCTCCAATATAATAGGTGGAGCTATTTTTCAACAATATGCCATACTTGAGCAAGCGGTACTTCATGCTGAAATGGAGTATTTGAGTTTCGAAAACATCAACACTCCGGGTGAAAGAATTAACTTTCTTAGCCCTTTAGTTGGTGCAGGTTATAGATCTAGCATTGGCGGTAATTCGTTTGCTAGCATTTTAATTCTCTTCAACTTAAATGATGACATAAATTCGCCTTATTCCAATCCAATTCTGCGTTTTAATTTTGGATTTGGTTTGTAACGCTGTTCGTAGGAACTACTAACCTTTCATCTCCCCATTTCCCAGAACATTCGCTCGATGGAATTACGTGATTATTCTTATCTAAAAATTCCCCCTTTCCATTTTGCTTGATCCAAAATAGCTCACCAGTTTGAAGTGCCTTCAAAACGCTACTCAAGGATTCTGATTTTGTTCGTCCAATCTCTACTCCCTTCTCATTGTTTTTAAGATCCATCTGCATAGCTGCTTCATCCGGTAGAAGCTGCTCCTCTAATCTACCTTTTTCAAAATCTTGTTTATTCTTTTTTTCATGTGCATTACCAAGTTTGAGCGCTCTTCTCTTGCCAATTTTTCTGCGTAACTCAGCCATCCAATAGGCATGTCTTACTGCATCAGCCTTACTTCCACTTCGAGTATTTCCCTCGAAGTAATTGACTTCTTTCAAACTGTCCATCACCATTACAACTTGCTGTGTAATTCTATGGGCTTTTTTTGCAACAAAGGGATGAAATACCACCCAACACTTTTCGGCAGTTCCAAGGCTCTTCCAGGCAGGGGATTGGCCTACTACAGTTATTGAAAAAAGCAAACTCAAAACCAACAGCCCCCTACTCATACCATTCTCGTAAAATTCCTTCTCCTCCTAAATTATTCATTTGTCGCAATACCCAATTCGAACGTTTGTGCATATACCCTGAAGGTGATTTAAGTTTATAAATAAGAGGATTTGGTAACGCAGTGGCTATTAGTGCAGCATTCTGTCTACTTAACTTTTTTGCTGATTTCTTAAAATATTTTTGAGCAGCGGCTTCAACTCCGTAAACTCCTTTTCCCAATTCAACAACGTTGATATAAACTTCCATAATCCGTTCCTTACCCCATACCAATTCGATTAAAAAAGTGAAATAAACCTCTAATCCTTTGCGGAGATAACTCTTCGTGGGCAACAGAAATACGTTTTTGGCAACCTGCTGACTAATAGTACTTGCTCCCCTTACTTTTTTAGACTCCTTATTGCTTTCAATGGCCTTTTTTATCGCTTCCACATCAAAACCATTGTGGTCTAGAAATTTTTGATCTTCTGAGGAAATAAAAGCCAATGGTACAGAAGAATCAATCTCTTCTACATCTTTCCAACGATAGTCAATGGTATAATTTTCCTGTTCCCACCACTTGTAAAACATCATACCGGTTATTGGTGGGGCAATAAATTTATAAGCTACAACCCAGGCAAAAGATAACGGCATGAGCACTGCTAATAACTTCAACAATCCAACTAAAATACGTCGCACGATTTTTTTCACCGTTTAAAGATAATTTTTTGAACTAATGTTAGCGCAAACTGTTCTAAAAATAAAAACATAAAAATGAAAAAGTTAGTTATAGTATTAGGATTGGGCATATTAATTTCTTGCGGAGGAAACGAAAAGAAAGAGTCCAAAAAAGCGGAACCTGCAGCAGAAAAAGTTGAAGAGGTAATAGAAGAGGTTGAAGAAGTGTTAGAAGAAAAAGAGGTAGTAGAAATTAAAGTAGCAGCCTTAGGAGAAACTATGGCTGAAATAGCTTTTGAACCAAAAGCCTTGTTTGTCCCTGCCAATTCAAGGGTAAAATTAACGTTTGAAAACAAAAGTTCGGCTGAAGGAATGTTTCACAACTTTGTATTAGTAGAATTGGGTAGCGGAGCAGAAATCGCTACTGCAGGTATGAAGGCAGGTAAAGAGAAAGACTTTGTACCGAATGACGAAAGAGTATTCGCCAATACAACCATGAGTAAAATGGGAGAAACATTAACCATCGAGTTTGATGCTCCCGCAAAAGGTTCGTACCATTACATTTGTACCTACCCAGGCCATACCAATATGATTGGAAGGTTCAACGTAGAGTAACATAAGGATAGATTAATAAAGCAATGCGCCGCTGTGAGAATAGCGGCGTTTCTTGTTACACTTTTATTGTGTTGTTGAACTCGTGTAATTTGTTGGATGGAAGTCGAACGCAGCTAAATGGAACCTTCAGGTTTTTCAATTTGTCATTGCGAGCAACGTGCAACAGAGCGAAGCAATCTGGTTCTTTAAATCACCATTGTAATGAAGCGACAGCGGAAGGAGCAATCTGTTTATTTTAAAATCATTGCGAGTAAAGAGAAACAGAACGAACAATCTGCTCTTTAATCACAAGATTGCCACAGTCGTGCCTCCTTCGCAATGACTATCGTATTTATCATTGCGAACGTTGTGAAACTTAACGGAAGCAATCTGTCTTTTATATAGTCATTGTGATGAAGCGACAGTGAAATAAGCAATCTGTTTACTGTTTAATCACCTTCTTTGTAAACACCTCTCCGTTTTTCATACTTAATTTTAAGAAGTAAATCCCTGCATCATAGTTGAAGAGGTTAATTTTGTTCACACTTTCAATGCTTTTGTCAAACTGAGCAGCTTGCCCGACCTTTGGCGGGGAGTCGAAGTCGACGAAATCTTGAAGCAAATTCCCTCCCATATCATAAAGTTCTATTTGCTCCAAACCTTCCACATACGGAATATTCACAATATCTTTTGTTGGGTTAGGGTAAGCCCTCATGTCGGGAGTAACTTCTCTAAAACCTGAATTAAGGCTTGTTATTAACCCATTAGTGTCTGTTTTTAGCACAAATACATCATTTCTTGTGCCACCTGGGGCGTTTAATATAAAACCGGTCATAGCGAAACCTCCGTCTGAAGTGATGATTAAATCCTTAACGTATTCGTTAATTCCTAAACAATGGTAATTGTAATCTTTACTCCATAATAAATTTCCTGCACTATCTAGCATGGTTAGTTTGATATCGTCTACCTGCATTCCATTATATATTCGAATACTTGAGCCTGCACAAACAAAATTGCCATTAGGTAATTCTTTTCCAACATTATATCCTTCATCTAAATTGATGATACCGTGCTTCAGGCGCCAAATTAAATTACCAGTACTACCGTTTATTTTTAAGATGGCTCTTTACGCCCCTTGCGGATGATAACCTGTACCAAAAAGTGCAAGGTTGCCGTCTTGCAGCACCTCCACATGACCTTTTTTCTGGCTTAACGGTTCGTTATAATATTGTTTCCAAACCAAATTACCAATACTGTCTACTTTGGTTAGAAATAAATCGGTGTGGCCATTGGGGCTTTCTTCTTCTGTGCCGCTAAAAACATAACCTCCTCCAGGCACAGGCTGCATATTCTTAATCTCTGCATCGTGGTTTAATTTGCTATATGTTTTAAACCACAAAACATTGCCCGCAGTATCAATGTTTGCTATGTAAGGTTTTCTCTCCGCAGGGATAGTATCGGTATAAAAGCCATATGCTATGAAGGTGCTGTCTGCTTTGAGATGCAAATCGTGAATGCGGTCGTTGAAGGCTAAATTTGAAAAAATTGTTTTAACTGTATCTCCAAGATTATCGATTACCAGCAAATATCCATCAGCTGCGCCTTCTATTGGATTATATTTAGCCCCAAATCCCAAATAGTTGTTATAAAACTTAATCCCTCCTTCAAAAGAGGGGTTGTTTACAAAAGAATAATTTCTGTGATATACGATAATTCCAGTGCTATCTATTTTTAAGGCTTTACTTCCCCTAGTGCCTGAAGTTTTCCTGCCAAAAATAGTAAGACTGTTTGTTGATTCTAAAATTCTAAACCCCCCATCTGACCCATTGTTAAAATCATAAGTAGAATAAAATACAGATGATAGAAATTATATGCTTCATTTAGTTATTCCTACTTTCAGTGTTACTTGACTAGGTTGATTTGTCGGCTTTTGCCCACTAGCAATTAAAAATTATTTGGTTATTACCATTTTTCCGTTAAACAAGCGTTCTTGATTTAAAGTTACTGAAAAATGATAGATTCCGTTATTTAAATAGCTGATATCTATTTGCTGTCGTTCTGCTTGGGTGGCTAATGTTTGTGTTTTCACCAACCTGCCACTTACATCAAACACTTGTAGTGTTGCATTTTTATCGCCTTCCAATTCATATACTATGCTTGCCATTCCGTTGCTGGGGTTTGGGAAAATAGAGAACTTACTTAAAACATTAATTCCTTCTTCTGAGGAATTTTGGTACTGATATCTCCTTCTCTTCTTTACAACTGGGTGGTGCTTAAACTCATCGTTCAATAAAGCAAATAAGGCCTCTGCCTCGTCTCCTTTAGAGCCATTGTTGTATTGCAACTTCTCAACAGCAGCTTTCGGCAAATCTGCAGGGTTCGCCGATTTTCCGTTTTGATAAATGGAAATCATTTGTCTATTAAAAACTGCAAAGTCAAGGTTGTTTAATCATACTAATTTTTGTTAAAATCATACCTATAACTAGCGGAAATTAAATTAATTATTTTAAACACAAAAAAGCCCCTTCCAACGGGATTGGAAGGGGCTTTACAATTTTATTTAAAAAGTACTATCCTAAAATAGTAACCGGGTTTTGCATGAAAGTCTTGAAGGTATTTAAGAATTCAGAACCTTTTGCTCCGTCCACCACTCTGTGATCACAAGACAAGGTAACTTTCATTCTATTACCAACTACTATTTCACCATCTTTCACCACTGGCTCTTGACGAATGGCTCCAATGGCCATAATGCAAGCGTTTGGAGGGTTAATAATAGCAGTAAATTCTTCGATTCCAAACATTCCCAAATTAGAAATAGAGAAAGTACTTCCTTCCATTTCGTTGGGTTGAATTTTCTTTTCTCTTGCTCTTCCTGCAAAATCTCTCACCTCAGCGGTTATTTGAGAAAGCTGTTTCGTATCTGCATTTTTAACTACAGGAACAACTAAGCCTTCATCTACAGCGACGGCAACTCCCATGTGAATATGAGAATAGGTTCTAATCTTATCGCCCAACCAAGAAGAATTAATAGCAGGATGCTTTTTTAGTGCAGCAGCAGCAGACTTAATCACCAAATCATTAAAAGATACTTTAACATCTGGCAATTCGTTAATCGCTTTACGTGCAGCAATCGCCTGGTCCATATCTATGTCAATGGTCAAGTAGAAGTGCGGCGCAGTAAACTTACTCTCTCCCAATCGCTTTGCAATTACTTTTCTCATTTGAGAAACTGGAGTATCTTCAAAGCTCTCAACTCCCGCAGGTGCTTGAGCAGAAACACTTCCTGCAGCCTTCGGCTGAGCCGACGGTTTATAGTTCTCAATATCTCTTTTGATAATTCTACCGCCATCTCCTGATCCGTCAAGGGTAGAAATATCAATGTTTTTTTCGTCCGCTAAACGCTGAGCCAACGGTGAAATCTTCACTCTTCCATCAGAATTCAATTGAGCTTTAGGAGCACTAGGCTGGCTTGAGCTTTCTTTTTTCGGTTCGTCGTTTGCAGTTTTTTCTTCTTTTGGGGTTTCCTCTTTCGATTCATCTGAAGAACTTCCCTTTGCGTCAACAGCATCAATCAATTTTTGATAATCTGCTCCCTTCTCACCTATGATTCCTAAGATAGCATCAACCGCTGCAGATTCACCTGCTTTTACACCTTGATAAAGCAACTCACCGTCTTCAAAAGACTCGAATTCCATCGTCGCCTTGTCGGTTTCTATTTCTGCCAAGATCTCTCCTGACTCTACAGAATCGCCTACACTCTTTACCCAAGAAGCTACCGTTCCTTCAGTCATGGTGTCACTCAACTTTGGCATTTTAATAATGACTGCGTTTACATCTGACGTATCTATCTTATTCTCGGAAGATATCGTTTCAGTTTTAGATGAATCATTGCTGTCTTTCGACTCTTCCTTCTTTTCCTCTGGTTTCGAATTGGATTTATTTTCTTCAACCAATGAAGAATAGTCTTCGCCCTTTTCACCAACAATTGCTAAAATAGAATCTACGGCTGCTGTTTCTCCTTCATTCACTCCATGATATAAAATCACACCAGATTGAAAGGATTCGAACTCCATAGTCGCCTTATCCGTTTCAATATCGGCCAACAATTCGCCGTCTTCAACAGTATCTCCTACTTTTTTATGCCATGTTGCAACAACACCTTCTTCCATGGTGTCGCTCAATTTGGGCATTTTAATTATTTCAGCCATAACAAAATCTTGTTTTTGGTTTTAGTCTTTAATGTATGGGTAGTCTTCTTGAACGTACACATCTGTATACAATTCTGAAGCATCAGGATAATCGGATTCTTCTGCAAAATTAATGGATTCCTGAACTTGTGCTTTTAGCTTATCCTGGATGTCTTTCAATTCAGAATCGGTAGCGTATTTCTTTTTCTTTATTACCCGAAGCGCATTCTCTATTGGGTCCAATGTTTTGTACTCTTCTAATTCTTCCTTTGTACGGTATTTTGCAGGGTCTGACATTGAATGACCTTTATAACGGTACGTTCTCATTTCAAGCAATGTTGGTCCATCTCCTTTTCTCGCTCTTGTTACAGCTCTTTCTATCGCATTGTGAACAGGTTCGCATGCCATACCATCTACTTGCTCGTTTGGCATTTCATACCCTTCAGCCAATATGTTTAAGTTGGTAACATTAGAAACACGATCTACAGCAGTTCCCATGGCATAGTTATTATTTTCAATAATGAAAATCACCGGTAACTTCCAAAACATAGCCATATTTAACGCTTCGTGAAATGCACCTTGACGAACTGCTCCGTCACCCATGTAACAAAGTGTTACATTATCATTTCCTTTGTACTTATCTGCGAAAGCAATACCTGCTCCCATTGGTATTTGACCACCAACAATTCCATGACCACCAAAAAAGTTTAATTCCTTGCTAAACATGTGCATCGATCCACCTTTTCCTTTAGTGCAACCAGTTTCTTTACCGTACAATTCGGCCATAACGTATTTAGGATCCATTCCTAATCCAATTGGATGTGCATGGTCTCTATATGCAGTGATGTAATTATCAGTTGGCTTAGTAGCTGAAATAGCTCCTGCAACTAACGCCTCTTGTCCGATATATAGGTGACAAAATCCACGAATTTTTTGCTGAATGTAAAGCTGACCAGCTTTCTCCTCAAATTTTCGCATTAAAAGCATTGATTCGTACCATTTCATGTACGTTGCCTTATCGAATTTCTCTCCTTTCTTGGCGCTTGTCTTCGCCTTCTTTGTTGTAGTTTTTGTTGCCATAGTCGCTCAAAAATGTGGTTGACAAATTTAGTATAAAAAGGTTTGTTTTTTACTTTCTTACTGCTTTTTCAACGCTGTTGCATCAAAGGCTAACGGGAGTAAATCTTTGCAGCTATTAAACTCCCAAACCTCTTTGCTTGAATTCATCAATAAAACCTTAAGATTACTGTATTGTTTTACCTCATATTCAACCATAACTTGACGGCAAGAACCACAAGGTGAAATCTGTTTTTGAGCTGTAGTTTCTGAAGCTGCGTAGATAGCAATGGTCTGCATTACCTCGTTCCTATGATTAGCAGAAGCTGAAAATAAGGCAACTCGCTCGGCACATAACCCAGATGGATAAGCTGCGTTCTCCTGATTAGAACCTGCTACAATTTTTCCATTTTTCAACAACACAGCGGCGCCTACATTAAATTCAGAGTAGGGCGCATAAGCATCAGCGGATAACTCAACTGCTTTCTCTAACAATTCTTGTTCTGCTTTATCTAACTCGGAGTAATGAGAATAAGAGGTGTATTGAATTGATATATTTTGATTTTCCTTCATAAAAAACACTTTATGTACAAGATAAACAATTGAACAGGAATAGGCGAAGAGGAACTAATCTTTATAGATTAGAACGGTAGCATAGGCCGAAACACCTTCTTGTCTGCCTTCAAAACCCAATCGTTCAGTTGTGGTTGCCTTAATAGACAAATCGTCTTCATCTATACCCATGCATTTGGCCAAAACTTTTTTCATGGCTGGAATGTGTGGGTTAATTTTAGGCTGCTCTAAAGCAACAGTAGAGTCGATGTTAGAAATTTTATAGCCTTTTTCAGCTAAGATTTTTACCACATCTCTCAACAGTATTTTACTGTCAATCCCTTTGTATTGGTTGTCGCTAGGTGGAAAATGAAATCCTATATCTCTGAGATTAGCTGCACCTAACAATGCATCGCAAATGGTGTGTATGAGGACATCTGCATCAGAATGCCCAAAAGTCCCTTTACTGTGAGGAATGTGAATTCCACCTAAAATAAAATCTTCCCCATCAGCTAATTGGTGTACATCGAACCCGAATCCTACTCTAACTTTCACTATTAGTCCTTGTTTTGGCTGGCGAAATCATCGAAACTAAACCCTAGTGAGAAACGGACAGAACCCGCAAGAGGATTTGTTTGAGCATTTCCGATTAAATAAGATGCATCAAACTGGAAAACACTTAATTTAAAACCAACACCAGCAGTTAAATACCTTCGATTCCCTTTTAAAGGGTTTTCATAGAAATACCCCAATCGCACTGCCACCTGCTTGTCGTACCAATATTCAATACCGGCAGACAAAGTCACTTCACTTAGCTCTTCTCTTAGTCTACTACCTTCTTCAATAACAGCACCTGAACCATCGTTATTCACAGCCGTAACAACACCCGGCGCATCACCAAATGAGCCAAAAACACCACTAGCAATACTCACATTCGGGTCTCTTCCTGAAACTACCACAGGGTTTCCTGCAGGATCAATTACCACAGTTCCAGTTGAGTCTATTAAATAGGTAGGTGGCGATGGCACCAATAACTTATTGGCCTCAACAATAAAAGTCATCGAATTATAATCATCAAAGTCTAATTGTAAAGAAGACCCAAGTCGCAAATTAGAAGGTAGAAAGTCATTCTCGTCATTGTCTGAATAAGACATTTTTGCACCTAGATTGGAGATATTAATCCCAGCTCTTAGTGTTGCATCGTATTCAGAAATTTTTAAGTCATCTTTAAACCAGTAAGCAGAAACATCTGCCGCAACAGACTGCGCTGCTCTTGTGTCCGTGCCATTTACATTTACACCATTGGTTAAATTAGAATTGATATAGCGCAACGCCATTCCAAAAGAAAACTGTCGAGACAATTGCAACCCATATCCTACATCTACAGCAAACTCGTTAGGCCTGAAATTGCCAATTACATTCCCATTGATATCTGTAAACGTAATATCTCCTAAAGAAAAATAACGTAAGGAACCACTTACGGTTGACCTCCTATCTAATTTATAAAACCCAGTTAAATAGGCTAAACTAATGTCTCCAACTAAATTTCTGAGCCAAGGTGAGTAACTTAATGAGAACCCCATATTGCCCTCAATAAACGCAGACTTTGCCACATTCCAGTGAATAGAACTCAAATCAGGTGAGGTAGAAACTCCAGCATCACCCAATGCACCTGCCCTAGAGTCAGGTGAAATTAGTAGGAAAGGCACTGCAGTGGTTATCGTATTTAACGGTGCTTCTGTTTGCGGTTGCTGCGCATTTACTGTATTCTGAGCAGTTAATCTTGAACCTGCTAAAAAAGCAAGTAAAGCAAAAGCTACAATTTTAATCGTGTGTTTTTTCAAAAGATTTTTTTTGAATGAGTGCAAATATAACAAAGATTAGAGGTACAAGGTTTATTTAGAGCTTATAGAATCACTAGCTTTTCTATCTTTTCCGAAGTCGAGCCATTTGCAGATTTTACCTGAAGTTTATACATATAGACTCCCTTGCCTATTCTGTCTCCAAAATCGTCTCTGCCATCCCACCGTATATCCTTTGAAACAAACCCGTCGTTAACTATCATCTTGTCAATCGACTTCACCAGCTTACCTGATATGGTGAAGACTTCCAATTTCACGTCCATTACAACTCCTGATTGGTTGTGTTGAAAAATGAACTCGGTATTGGTGGTAAATGGATTAGGATAATTCACCAAGTTTTCAATCTTCACCTCTTGGTCTTTTACCACAGTAAACTCTATTGTCTTTTCAGAAGAATTATTCGCAACATCCCACGCCTTTACCTTAAGGCTGCGCTTACCCGGAGATAAATCAGTAAAAGGGAAAGAAACAACACCTTTGGTGTGATCATCTACAGCGGCTTCATAATAGTCGTTTAAAATGAAAGAATTTTCAGAATTCCCATCCAATGTTGCAACTATATCATGACCAATTCCGCTTCCAACGGTATTGATACCTTGATTGTCCCTTAGGTTCAATAAAAGTCTTGGGTTTTCGTCTGTAACGCCTCCGTAAATAAAATTCTCGTCGTTCAAAAAAAGTTCCATTTGTGGTCCTTCTTCATCTTGAACCAAGTTCGGATTACTACCTCCTATAATTATTTGTTCAGAATATCCATTTGCATCTATAGCTTGATTTTCTGCGTAATAGGAAATTTTACCACTACCATAGCTATAAGAAATATCTTTAGGCACTACAAAAGTGAATGTGAAATCGCCATTCGTAACGGTTGCTTTTCCTTTAAAAATTCTACGATCCCTTGTCTGAAAAGTAAAAACCCCACCACCATCGTTGTTCAGTGTAGTCTTTGTTTCGATCTTGTCAAACACTGTTGGGTACACAAAACCATTAAAGTTTGAAATTTTATTTCCATTAGCATCAGCCACAATTCCTGCAATGGTTACTTGCGATAGAGCATTTAACGTATCTGCTTGTGCCAAGGGGAGTCCATTAATCGTTGTTGTTACAACATTCTCTTTAGGAATTGCTAAGCGAATTGCAGGATCACCTAGAAGCGAAAAGTTTCTTGAATTGGTTGAATAGGCATTAAAGTTTTTCACCTCTAAAAATATATCTCCCAAGCGCATGGGTTCATTATTTAGTCGAGGCTCAAACACCTTATCGTAAAAGGACCTGTTCAGTAAATAATTAGGACTTGAAAACACCAAACGCGTTGTTGTCATCAAACCTATTCCACCACCATTGGGGTTTAACAATAGAAGTTCACCTCCCGAGGTTCTCAGCGGGTCATCGAATCTGCTAAATTCACAAGTAGCCGTGACAAAAACTGGTAAATTTTGTTTGTTCTTCCAATTTGTTATCTCAAATATTCCCAACACCCTCTCAGCGGTCCAGCCTGTTTCACCGCCATGACCTGTATAGTTTACAAAAAGGGCCCCGTCTTCTACCGTTTGCACTAAATCGTTTGTCACATCTGGATATCTTGCTCCACTAGCTGTTGACTGCTGTTGATAGGCATCTAAGTAAATTTTCTGCGTGTTAAAATCCTTTCCTTTTAAATCTACCAATTTAGATAAGTCGTCTGCTTGACTCATGTGAACTACACCATCCTCATCATCTCCAACAAAAACAATTTTATTTCTCCAGTCTTTAAAAGTAGCGGCAGAGTAATAAGACTCTACCTTATCAACGATTGCTTGAGCTTCCTCCAAGGTTTGAACTGGAAATCTCCCAATGGCCACATCCATTCTATCTGTGCTAGGAACTCTCCACAATCCTTCGGTATCGTCTAGTAGACCAAAATAATCATCTGACACATGAGAGTTAACCGGATCAACAGAATTTATTGATTGAAATGAAGGAACGTAATTTGTACCTCCTGATGTTGGGTTTTTAAATACATAAGAAGCATCACCCATCATTAAGACATACTTTGGCGGAGTTCCTATACCACTTGCTCTGTCGTAAAACATTTTAATGAACGTTCTCATGGCAATCAAATCCTGCGCGCCTGAAGAGAACTCATTAAAAATTTGCTCGGTTGTTACCACATTTACCTGCAGTCCCTCACTCCTATGAATATTCGCAAGGCGGTCAGCAGCTGCAACAAACTTCTCATGACTTATAATTAACATATCCGCTTGAGGCAATCCGTGTAAGTTTTGAGTTTCAACTTTCCCTTTTGAATATATTCCTACCGAATCAGTGCTCGTGAACGCAATGTATTCCCTAAGCTGGGTAACATCATTTTGGAAAGCAGAAGCACTCCCATTATTCTGAATCGTCATTTCTTCCACATTCTGAACGTCGGTGATGTCCCATACTTTTAAGTTTGGCGTATTAGGAAACTGAAATACGGCTTCTGCGTTGGGTCCACCATTTGAAACAACCGACCTAACATCTCTAAAAGTAGTTTGATTCCCCACCATTGCAATTCTAGACCTCAAATTAACGGTCAAGTAATTCAGCCATCCTTTAGAGACAACCTGAGGTTTATTGTAATTAAGATTAAACGACAAGGGGCCCGAGGTAGGTATAAATTCAAACATTTCTCTCGCTGCTTGGGCAAACCTAAATTCGTAGCGGGATAAATTCGTTGAACCCACCTCTGTATCAAATGACTGACCATTAACTGACAATGTAAACTTGCTAATTATCCCAGACCTTGCCAAAACACTCATCTCAACTTTAGCCCTTTCGGAAACTACCGTGTTTGAAGCATTGATTCCTACATTCAAATTGGTGGTGTTGTCAAACAGCTCTCCAACCCACAAACTCCCTGATTTCAATAGGTTCGATAATTCTAACTCATGGTAGTTGTAATTATCATATTCAGTTACTGTTGCAACAGCAGGGTTCGATGATATTCCTTTTACATTCATTCTTTTCCCGTTGGCACCTTCCGCGTTGATAAAAAAAAATGTAGTATCACTGAATCTATTCAAGGTATGTCTAAAAAACTGTGATGTTGTATCATAAGACCACTCTACCTGATCATCACCGTAAAACAATACATAATCATTTCGATCAAAAGAACCATCTTGCTCTCCTACAACGACAATAGCATTTTCTACTAAGTCGTCAGGTCTTTCGATGGAATTCAATTCTGGCAACATACCACCTCCATAACCGTATATTTTTATTTTTCTAGGATCTACACGTTCAACGTCTAAACCCAAATTAGCAAGAAAACTTCTTGTCAATTTAAAAACCTTTTCTTCTGTTACTGCAATTTTATACCAATTACCATTTGCAAGTTTTGATTGAGAAGCAAACGTTAAACTCTTTTGCCTACCTAACCTCTTCTTTACTGCATCAGCAGCATAAATATCGCAAGAAACTAACCGCTCAACTCGACCATTTATTACTCTTAGAGGTACAATTTTAACAACAGAGCTGCTGCGCTTTTTGATAGTAACTGCACTTGACTGAACCCCAAAGTAATTATCTAGCTCACTTTTCTCTATAATATCTGCTTCTGCAGTTGGCACTACCTCTGTTATAACATTCTCCAAACGCACATTATTCAACTCTTGTCCTTCAAACTCTTGAATGAAAAAAGGCAAATTGGATATTGAAAAATCATATTGAGCATCCTCAAATGTTAGCGCCCTTTTATTTAATTCTCCTTCAAGTCCGTATTGGATTGGATCTTTCCATTGCAACTGAACGTTCGTTGATTCTTGACCAAACAAGAAGGTCATTAACGATAGAAGTATAAATGTTAAATTAATTTTTTTCATAATTATCTATTTCCCTACCAACTGTAAATAGGTGAACTTTAAACGATATGCAAACAAAAATATTGCATAAAGTAAGATTGTAAAGATATAACATCAATTGAGTAATCTAGTTTATCTATATTTGCGATCAGGCTGCATTTTTTAAAGGAGTGAAGAAAGGATATCTACTAATCATATTTTCTGTTGTCGTATATAGTTACTGTTTTGGGCAAGATCCTACGTTCTCTCAATTTTTTTCTAATAGGCTATACTTAAATCCTGCCTTTGCAGGAACTACTAATTGTCCTAGACTTTCGCTAAACTACAGGAACCAATGGCCAGGTATTGACAATAGTTTTATAACCTATGCTGCAAGTTACGATCAACAAATAGACGGAATTCACGGAGGAATTGGTGTACAGCTGATGAGAGATCAAGCAGGAGAAGGTGTTTTGAACACTACCTCTGCTGCTTTTATGTATTCTTATCAGTTTAAAGCGACAAGAAACTTTTCTGTGCGAGCTGGTTTTCAAGCCACTGTCGTGCAGAAATCAATCAATGTAAGTAACCTCCGATTTGGAGATATGATTGACGCTAGAAGAGGATTTGTGTATCAGTCTCAAGAACAAATCGAAAACGACAGAGTTTTTTATCCTGACTTCTCATTTGGTTTAATTGGATTTAGTAAAAAACTATATTTTGGTGGCGCTGTTCATCATTTAACCGCACCAGACGAGGGGTTCATTAATCAGGCAATTTTACCCATGAGAATAACTGGACACTTTGGAGCGAAAATTCCGCTGGGTATTAGAAGAGCTGACCAAAGCTGGTCTCCAAATATTATTTTCCAAACACAAGGAACTGCCATGGAGTTAAATGCTGGAAATTATTTTTCTAAAGGCCCTGTTGTAGTTGGAATGTGGTATCGTGCAAGTTTAAAGGGTAATAGGGATGCATTAATTATGCTTGTAGGAATAGAAACAAATGAATTAAAAATTGGCTACAGTTATGACTTTACTGTAAGTCAATTAAATGGTCAAACTGGAGGATCTCACGAAATTTCATTGTCGTATGTATTCCCTTGCAGCCCTAAAAAACCTAGATTCGAGACAATAAATTGTCCGTCTTTTTAGTTACTAACAATATTTCTTTATCTTTGAAAGTCTTATTTAACACTACTTAGTGATGAAAAAAATAAATAACTCTATAATTTATAGCCTTTTAGGTGTGATTTTTGTACTTGCTTCTTGTTCAAAGGAACGGTCTAGTACAACAGGATGGGCTTATAACGATCCAGATAATGGTGGCTTTGATAAGCCTCCTTATTTTGAACAAGAAACAGGTCCAGGATTGGTTCTAATTGAAGGTGGACGTTTCACTATGGGTAGAACCGAACAAGATATTTTCTACGATTGGAACAACGTTCAAAAAACGGTAACAGTTTCTTCTTTTTATATGGATGAAACAGAAGTGAAAAATATTGACTACCGAGAATATTTGTATTGGGTAGGTCGGGTATTTGGAGCTGATTATCCTGAGGTATACAAAAAAGCATTGCCTGATACATTGGTTTGGAGAAGTAGACTAGCATTTAACGAACCATACGTAGAGTATTACTTACGTCACCCTGCATACGCTGATTACCCTGTAGTTGGTGTTAGTTGGTTGCAGGCTGCCGACTACGCAGCTTGGAGAACAGACAGAGTAAACGAAATTATCCTTATTAGAGAAGGTTTATTTGAGCACAACCCTAATCAGTTCAATGAGGACAACTTTAATACAAAGGCCTATTTAAACGGTCAATACGAAAGTGGTAAAAGAATTGATGGACTAGTTGATTTAGATCCTAATAAAGAAACAAGAAACGTTAGAATTGAGGACGGAATCTTATTGCCTGAGTATAGACTTCCAACAGAAGCTGAGTGGGAATATGCTGCACTTGGTTTAATTGGAAATTCTTATGGAGAGTTAATCGTAGAGAGAAAATTCTATCCATGGAATGGACATGGGGTTAGAAATGCGGACGATAAATACTTAGGAAAGATGCTCGCTAACTTTAGAAGAGGTCGAGGTGACATGATGGGTGTTGCCGGGCAATTAAATGATAACGCTGAGATTACTGCTCCGGTCTATTCTTACTGGCCAAATGACTATGGCCTATATAACATGGCAGGAAATGTTTCTGAATGGGTTATGGATGTGTACCGACCAATGACGAACCAAGATGCCGATGATTTTAGACCTTTCAGAGGAAATGTGTTCCAAACTTTACAACGAGATGAAGAAGGCTACATTGCAGAGAAAGACAGTCTAGGTAGATTAAAATATAGAGAGGTAAATGCAGAAGATGATAACCTAGCTAATAGAAGAAACTACAAGAAAGCGGATGTTATAAACTACGAAGATGGAGACTTTCAGTCTTCAGTTAGTTATAACAACTTAGGAGAATTCGAAGAAGCTGGAGGAAGTGAAGGAGCCATGTATGACTTTGGTCAAACATCTCTAATTAGCGATAGGTCTAGAGTGTACAAAGGAGGTTCTTGGGAAGATAGAGCGTATTGGATGACACCAGGTACGAGAAGATTCTTAGAAGAAGACCAATCTACCAGCACAATTGGGTTTAGATGCGCAATGATTCGAGTGGGTAGCCCAGTAGGTTTAGGCTACTAAGAATTAATTGTTAAAACATATTTTAAAGGCTTCCAAAACTATTTGGAAGCCTTTTTTATTTTAGCACGTATGAAGAAGACAACCGTAGAAGAACTTTATAGCATTTACCTCAAGCATACAACTCTATCAAAGGATAGCAGAAACATAACAGAATCTTGTATTTATTTGGCATTAAAAGGAGAGAACTTTAATGGAAATGAATTCGCTGATGATGCCTTAAAAAAAGGCGCTGCTTATGTTCTCATTGATGAAGAAAAAGTATGGAAAGATAATCGGTACTTGCTGGTAGATGATGTGTTGGAAAGTTTGCAACAATTGGCGCATTATCACCGAAAACAACTCAGCATTCCAGTACTTGCCATTAGCGGCAGTAATGGTAAGACAACCACCAAAGAATTAATTGCTGCTGCACTATCTAAAAAGTTTAATACGCTTTATACTCTGGGCAATTACAATAATCATATTGGAGTTCCATTGACCCTTTTGCGTATCAATCAGCAACATGAACTTGCCATTATAGAGATGGGTGCCAACCACCAAGGCGAAATAGCTTTTCTTTGTCAAATTGCGGCGCCTAACTATGGAATGCTGACGAACATTGGGAAAGCTCACTTAGAAGGATTTGGTGGAGAAGAAGGAGTTAGAAAAGGTAAAACTGAAATGTTTAAATACATCGATGAGCACAAGGGAACCTTATTTATCAACTTAGATGACCCGAAAATAAAAGTATCCGTTCCTAAAAATATCAACTCCATTACCTACAGCATAAAGGAGTCAGCTAACTACAAGGGGACTCTACTAGAGACGCACCCACGTTTAGTTGGAACATGGGAATCAAATTCACAGTCTGGCCAAATCAACTCAGCCCTATATGGAGCCTACAACTTTCACAATATTTTAGCCGCCTGGTCTATCGCTTCTTACTTTGGTGTAAAAGCATCAGACATTGATGATGCCATTAACACCTATGAGTCAGATATGAATCGCTCTCAATTAGTAAAAAAACTAGGAGCAGAAATTTACTTGGATGCTTACAATGCAAACCCAAGTAGCATGAGTTTGTCCTTGGAGAATTTTGAAAAAGTTAAAGCATCAAAAAAGGTAGCGATACTTGGCGATATGTTTGAACTAGGAGATGATGCTGCAGCTGAGCACAAAAAAATTATAGATCAAGCAAAAAAATACCATTCGATACAACTTTGTGTTTTTGTCGGATTACATTTCTACGAACATTATTACAAAAATGAAAAGGTAGCATTCTTTAAGACTACTGAGGAGGCAAAAAAATGGTTTAGAGCTAATTCTTGGAAAGAATCTACTCTGCTTCTAAAAGGCTCTCGAGGAATGAAACTAGAATCCATTTTAGAGGTGTAAAATGGTATCCAAAAAAAAGTCCCATCTGATAATTCAAATGGGACTTTTACATTCTTATTCAAGTTCACCTTATTCGCTTAATACAGCTCGTGATATTACTATTTTCTGAACCTCAGTAGTTCCTTCGTAAATCTGAGTAATCTTTGCATCTCGCATCAATCGCTCAACGTGGTATTCTTTAACGAAACCATAACCTCCGTGCACTTGAACCGCTTCCACAGTTACTTCCATAGCAACTTTAGACGCATACACTTTCGCCATAGCGGATAGTTTATCAAAATTCTGTCCTGCATCTTTCAAACTAGCGGCCTTCAAGCAAAGTAATCTCGCGGCTTCGATTTCTGTAGCCATATCCGCTAACTTAAATGCTATGGCTTGGTGTTGGTGAATCGGTTTTCCAAAAGCTTCTCTTTCCTTAGAATATGCAATTGCCAATTCCATAGCTCCAGAAGCTATACCCAGTGCTTGTGCAGCAATACCAATTCTTCCTCCAGAAAGAACCTTCATCGCAAATTTAAATCCAAATCCATCTTCACCAATTCTATTCTCTTTTGGAACTTTTACATCGGTAAACATTAACGTATGAGTATCTGAACCTCTAATTCCTAACTTATTTTCTTTCGCCCCTACTACAAAGCCTTCCATTCCCTTTTCAACGATGAAAGCATTTATTCCTTTATGGCCTTTTTCAACATCTGTTTGTGCGATTACAATATAATATGATGCAGTACTACCATTTGTTATCCAGTTTTTTGTTCCGTTTAACAAATAATGGTCTCCTTTATCAAAAGCCGTCGTTCTTTGTGATGTTGCATCAGATCCTGCTTCAGGCTCAGATAAACAGAAAGCACCAATTGTTTCCCCTTTTGCAGTAGAAACCAAGTATTTTTGCTTTTGCTCTTCCGTACCAAATTTGTCTAATCCCCAACAAAAAAGAGAATTATTTACAGACATACAAACTGAAGCAGAAGCGTCAACTTTCGAAATCTCCTCCATCGCAAGGACATATGAAATTGTATCCATACCGCCACCGCCGTATTCCGGACTAACCGTCATTCCCATAAATCCGAGCTCACCCATTTGTTTGATTTGCTCAGTAGGAAATGTTTGCGTTTCATCTCTTTCAATTACTCCTTCTTTCAATACGTTTTGAGCAAAATCTCGTGCTGCATCTCTAACCGCAATTTGCTCTTCAGTCAATTCTATATTCATATCTTTAGCTTAATTCTTTTATGGTGCAAAAATAACTCATTTGCTATAGTGAATCAACAAAATAAAACCTACAAAGTTCTAGGCATCATGTCGGGAACTTCCCTCGATGGAATTGACTTATGCTTAACTGAATTTAAACGAATTAACGACGAATGGGCTTATGCTATAATTGCTACCTCAACGATAAAATATTCAAATGAATGGGAAGAAGAGTTAAGAAACATTGAATCTAAATCAGCAGTTGACTTAGTTGAATTAGACTTTAAGTACGGTACTTTTTTGGGCGCAATTGCTGCTAAATTCCTTTCAGAAAAGAAACAGCATGTTGACGCAATAGCATCTCACGGTCATACTATTTTTCACCAAATTGAAAAGGGCTTTACTTATCAATTAGGGCATGGCACATCAATAGCTGCGGTGTCAGGTGTTAAGACGGTTACTGATTTCAGGAGTTTAGATGTAGCTTTAGGAGGTCAAGGTGCTCCTTTAGTTCCATTTGGAGATGAAAATTTATTCCACTCTTATGCTGCATGCGTCAATTTAGGAGGAATTGCAAACATGTCATTTAAAAAGAATGGGGAAAGAATTGCTTTCGACGTATGTGCTTGTAATATGGTTTTAAATCATTTCATGAAAAAATACAAACAGTCAGAATTTGATTTCAATGGGGAGTATAGTAAAACAGGCAAACTGGTTCCTAAACTACTCAGTGAATTAAACGAATTTGAATTCTTTAAACTAGTAGGGCCAAAATCTTTGGGTAAGGAATGGGTTTTCGAACATATCATACCACTCATCGAAAGTAGCAAGGAAACTTTAGAAGACAAACTTTTCACTTTTACAAAACACATTGCATATCAAGTAGCGAGTACTTTAAAATCAAACGACATATCAAATAACATTTTATTTACAGGTGGAGGAAGCAAAAACAAATTTCTTGTAGAGATGCTCAAAGCAGAAGGACTGCAGTTTGAATTGCCATCAGTTGAAATGATAGATTTCAAAGAAGCGCTGATTTTTGCTTTCCTTGGATTAAAGCGAATAATAAAGGAAACCAACACTCTAAAAAGTGTGACTGGAGCAAGCAAAAACAGCTGTGGTGGAGCTATTTACCTACCATAAGCATTGTTAACAATTTTAAGAATTTAACACAGTGTTTTTTTTTAATTTTGAACGCAAATTAGATTCATGAAAGAGTTACTTGAGAAGTACGAAAACAAACAGCCGGAAATAGTTTTTGAATGGAAAGATTCAGAAACGGAAGCTGAAGGATGGGTAGTAATAAATTCATTGAGAGGAGGAGCTGCAGGCGGCGGCACAAGGATGAGAGTTGGATTAGACAAACACGAAGTAACCTCTCTAGCAAAAACCATGGAGATAAAATTCACGGTTTCAGGCCCGGCAATTGGCGGAGCGAAATCAGGAATTAATTTCAATCCAAAAGATCCTCGAAAAAAAGGAGTTTTAGAAAGGTGGTATAAGGCCGTAGCGCCGCTACTCAAAAACTATTATGGAACTGGAGGAGATTTAAATGTAGATGAGATTCACGAAGTTATTCCAATTACAGAAAGGTCAGGGGTTTGGCATCCGCAAGAGGGAGTATTTAATGGTCACTTCAAGCCTACAGAAGCAGAAAAAATAAATAGAATTGGTCAACTTCGTTACGGAGTTTTAAAGGTAATTGAAGATTCAAACTTTACACCGAAAGTTGAAAATAAATACGTTGTAGCAGATATGATTACAGGCTACGGCGTAGCTGAGTCGGTAAAACACTTCTACTCCATTTATGGTGGAGACTTGAAAGGAAAGAAAGTAATTGTTCAAGGTTGGGGTAATGTTGGCGCAGCAGGAGCTTATTACTTAGCTCAAAGTGGTGCAAAAATCGTTGGAATTATAGACCGTGAAGGCGGTCTAATTAACGAAGGTGGCTTTACTTTTAAAGAGATTAAGCAGTTATTTCTAGACAAAGAGGGCAATCAGCTAAAAGCTAAAAACATGCTTTCTTTTGATGAAGTAAATAGTAAAATATGGTCCATAGACGCACAGGTTTTTATACCATGTGCTGCTTCTCGATTAATCACAAAAGAGCAAGTTGATAAGATGATTAGTTCGGGCATTGAGGTAATTGCAGCAGGAGCAAACGTTCCATTTGCTGATCAAGAAATCTTTTTTGGCCCAATTGCAGACTACACAGATAGTAAAATAAGTGTTATACCGGACTTCATTTCGAACTGTGGAATGGCAAGAGTTTTTGCCTATTTAATGACCGATAGCATAGAAATGACAGACAAAGGAATTTTCAACGATACTTCCGAAACGATCAAAAAAGCAATGGAAGAAACGTTCGAGGTGTCTTCAAGTAAAACAAATATTGCTAAAACCGCTTTTACTATTGCATTAAACAAATTGGTTTAAACCAAATCTAAAAAACACTCCGCTATGTATACTTTAATGGTTGCCATATTTGTATTGGGCTATGTAATGATTGCCTTTGAGCATCCTTTGAAAATTGATAAGGCGGCACCTGCCCTACTTATCGCGGTTCTAGGGTGGACCGCCTATGTTTTTGGCATGGACGAAATTTTAGTGAATAGCGGAACCTTCCTAAAGTATGTTGATGAAACGTTTGGCTTACCTGAAAACTACGATATCGCAGCCGTTATAGCAGAGCATGGAAATCACTTTATTGTGCATGAACTTGCACACCACCTAACGCATCATTCTGAAATCATTTTCTTTTTACTTGGGGCGATGACGATTGTTGAACTGATTGATGCTCACGAAGGGTTTGCTGTTATTACGGATAAGATTACAACTAAAAATAAAGTAAAACTCCTTTGGATTATTTGCATTCTTACGTTTTTCTTTTCTGCAGCATTGGATAACTTAACCACTTCAATTGTAATGATTTCATTACTTCGAAAACTAGTAGCTGATAAAAAAGAGAGATGGTTCTTTGCCGGTTTGGTAATTATTGCAGCCAACGCTGGTGGAGCTTGGTCACCAATTGGAGATGTAACCACAACAATGCTCTGGATTGGAACACAAATCACTGCCTTCAATGTAATTACAGAACTTTTCGTGCCAAGTTTAATATGCATTTTAGTTCCACTAATTTGGTTGAGTTTTACCCAAAAAGGTGAGGTTGAGCGTCCTGTAATATCCAAAGAAGCGGAGCACATGAGAAATAGAACAACACCGTTCGAAAGAAATTTAATTTTCTTCTTGGGACTTGCTTTACTCTTGTTTGTTCCTGTTTTCAAAACCGTTACTCACCTCCCTCCTTATATGGGAATGATGTTTGGCTTAGGTGTGCTGTGGGTAGTAACCGAAGTCATTCACAGAACAAAAAATCATGAGGTAAAGTCAGAATTATCTGTAATTGGTGTTTTAAGAAAGATTGACATTGTGAGTGTGCTCTTCTTCTTGGGAATTTTAATCGCTATTTCATCTTTGCAATCTGCAGGTCATTTGACAGCGATGGCAAAGATATTGGATGATACTATCGGAGACATTTACGCAGTGAACATCGTTATTGGTTTACTTTCGGCAATTGTTGATAATGTGCCGTTAGTTGCAGCATCAATGGGAATGTATCCAATTGTCTCACCAGAAATGCTTGCAGCTTTTAGCCCTGCAGATGCTGAGTATTACCGGCACTTTATTCAAGATGGTAACTTCTGGGAATTCCTTGCATATTGCGCTGGAACAGGTGGTTCAGCCCTAATTATAGGTTCTGCAGCAGGAGTAGCAGTAATGGGTATGGAGCGAATTGATTTTATTTGGTACATGAAAAATATGAGCCTCTTTGCTATTTTAGGATACCTTGCAGGAGCAGCATACTACGTATTGGTAATTGCCCACTAAAGCAATAAAACTAACATTTCACTGTTAATAGTTAGCATTAATTGATAGTGCATGCGCATGCTAAAGGCATAACTTAGTGCATATTCTAAAATCAATAAATAGCTGATGAATTCTATCGTATTAGGTCAAATAAATGTTGCAGAACCCATGGTGGATAGCCTGGCTGCAGAAGTTCCTGTTGAAAAAACACTCTCCATTCTTGAATTAACAACTTCTGGCGGAGTGGGTGGAACAATCATTATGCTCTCCTTATTAGTGCTGTCCATTATTGCAGTTTACATTTTTATAGAACGATACATTACTATTAAAAATGCAGCAAAAGAGGATGAGAACTTTATGAATCAAATTAAAGATTTTATTCACGACGGAAAACTTGAAGCTGCAAGATCCCTTTGCAAAAGCACCCCTACTCCAATATCTAGGATGATTGAAAAAGGGGTAAATAGAATTGGCAAACCACTTGCAGACATTGGAGCTGCAATTGAAAATACCGGTAAACTAGAGCTCTTCAAATTAGAAAATAATTTAGCGACACTAGCTACCATTTCCGGAGCTGCACCAATGATTGGTTTCTTAGGAACTGTAATCGGAATGATTTTAGCCTTTCACCAAATGGCAGCAGCAGGTGGAAACATCGACGTGGCCATGTTGTCTGAAGGAATATATACTGCCATGGTGACAACCGTTGCCGGATTAGTAGTTGGTATCATAGCCTTTATTGGATACAACTTATTAGTTGCCAAGGTTGAAAAAGTAGTTTTTAAAATGGAAGCCAGAACTACTGAATTTCTAGACATTCTTAACGAACCTACGAAGTAATGGGGTTGCGGTCTAGAAATAAAGTCAGTCCAAATTTTAACATGTCGTCTATGACTGACATTGTTTTCTTGTTGCTGATCTTTTTTATGCTAACCTCTACGTTAGTCAGTCCAAATGCCTTGAATCTTTTGCTCCCGAGCAGCTCTTCAAAAACCCAAACAAAACAAACAGTTTCTGTTTCTATCACAAAGGAGCTTGATTTTTATATCAATCAAGATAAGGTAGAGTTTGACTTGTTAGAGCCCTTGTTGTTGCAAGAAATGGGAAATGATCCAAGCAACTCAATCATATTGCATGTCGACAAAACGGTTCCTATCAATGAAGCCGTAAAGGTGATGAATATTGCAAATGAGAATAAATTCAAGTTGGTATTAGCGACAAAATCAAAATGAGTCAAGAGCAGTCAGAAAATAAAACCAAAAGAAAAGGCTTAATTACTACCATTGCTGTGCACGCAGCTTTGTTGGTGCTTTTTGCGTTTTATGGTATGACATATTTAGATCCGCCACCTGAACAGGGAGGTATGGAAATAAATTTTGGAACTTCTGACGATGGGATGATGTCTGACATTTCCTCACCTCCTAGCGAATCTATGCCAGAGCCCGCTCAGCCGGAAACTGCCGACCAAGTTGATGAAGAAGTATTAACCCAGGATACGGAAGAAGCCCCTGCCATCGTAGAAAAGAAAGAAGAAAAGAAGGTAGAAGAAAAAGAAGTGGTGAAGGAAAAGGAACCAGAACCGAAACCCAACAGAACATTGAATATGGCTGATCGTATGAAGAGTACAAATACGACGGAAGGCGGCGGTGATGGAGTTACAGGAGAAGCTGGAGACCAAGGAAAAATAAACGGTGACCCAAATAGCAAAAATTACAGTGGTTTGGGAGGTTCTGGAGGGGGGCCTTCCTTTTCCCTTGCGGGAAGGAGCATGAAAAAACCTCCTAAAATTCAGGACAACTCTCAAGATGAAGGAACTGTTGTAGTTGATATCATTGTAGACAAATACGGCAAAGTAATTCGAGCTAACGCCGGAGCTAGAGGTTCGAACACTACTAGTCCTGTTTTATACGAAAAAGCGACGAAAGCAGCTTTAGAAACTAGATTTAGTGCAAACCCCGATGCCGATCAACAAAAAGGTACGATGACCTTTATTTTCATTTTAAATTAATGACCTACAAAGAAACGCTTGACTATCTTTTCAAGCAATTGCCCATGTATCAGCGGCAGGGTAAGTCGGCCTTTAAAAAAGACTTGACTAACACCCTCTCTCTTTGTAAAATCCTTAAGAATCCTCAAAGTAAGTTTAAAAGTATCCATGTAGCTGGCACAAATGGTAAAGGTTCTTCTGCACATATGCTAGCTTCCATTTTTCAAGAGGCAGGTTATAAAACAGGGCTCTACACCTCTCCTCACCTAAAAGATTTTCGAGAAAGAATACGAATTAACGGCAATATGATTCCAGAAAATCAAGTGGTTGAATTTGTTTCTGATTTTGAAGATCAATTTGCAACCATTAATCCTTCATTTTTTGAATGGACAGTTGCTCTAGCATTTCATTATTTTGCAATTGAAAAAGTGGATATTGCTATAATTGAAACCGGTTTAGGAGGGAGATTAGATTCTACAAATATTATTCACCCAGAAGTATGTCTGATCACCAATATTGGCTATGACCACATGGACATGTTAGGGACTACTCTGAAAGAAATAGCAGGCGAAAAAGCTGGAATAATTAAAGCAAAAACCCCTGTTGTTATTTCCAATCATTCAGGAGAAAAACAAGTGTTTGAGAAAAAAGCAAAAGTGTTAGATAGCCCGATTATTTTTGCAAATGAAACGGACGCTATCCCTTCATTCGAATCAGATTTAGCTGGAATCTATCAAAAAGAAAACATCCGTGGAGTTTATTTAACTTGTTTAGAAGCTAAAACCCTAGGCTGGAACCTTCCGGATGAAGCAATTAAAAGGGGCTTTCTACACGTGGTTAAAAACACAAACCTAAGAGGGAGATGGGAAATTATCGAAGAACGGCCAATGGTCATTGCCGATACTGCCCACAACAAAGAAGGCTTGCAACTTGTGCTATCTCAATTACAAGCCTTAAAAGCTAAACAGTATCATTTTGTGATTGGTTTTGTAAAAGATAAGAACGTGGAAGAGATTTTACAGTTGTTTCCAAAGAATGCAACGTATTATTTCTGTCAAGCAGAGGTTCCTAGGGCGCTTGCTATAGGCGATTTAATCAGCATATCAAAAAAGTTGGGTTACGAAGGCCATTATTTTAACACGGTGAAAGAGGCTTTTGAAATGGCAATGGCTAGCTGCCAAGAAGCTGAAATTGTATATGTTGGTGGTAGCAATTTTGTGGTTGCTGAAATACTTTGATTTTTTTTTAATTTCTGATTGTCATAATATTCTATTCTTGTATATTTGCACTCCGAATTTTTCGGGCGATTAGCTCAGTTGGTTCAGAGCACCTCGTTTACACCGAGGGGGTCGGGAGTTCGAATCTCTCATCGCCCACAAAGCCTAAAGTCCATCACGAAAGTGTTGGACTTTTTTTTGTTTTACACCATGGTGCTTGCTCACGTTCTATTTACAATCTAATTCGTGCAAGTTTTGGATTAAGAATACAAAAATCAATTAGCGAATCTTTAGCAATATCCTTAAACAACGCAATAAGTTTCGGAGTTAGTAATTTACCAAAGACAAGACCATACAGTTCTCTGCGAAGTATTTCCTGCCAAGTAGGTTTGGTTTATTTTATAAAAAAATGAAAAGGTTTATTTAAGTAGCTGTGCAAATGTCTCTATTGAAACAAATTTGAATAATTCGAAAAGCCAACTAAGGTTAAGCCTAAGAATATCATTAATTTCGTCTTCTTCACGAGGCATTAGCTTCCCGACTTCTCGGGACAGGCAACTTCGCTAATGCCATTGATATTTTTGAGGCATTAGCTCAGTTGGTTCAGAGCACTACCTTGACAGGGTAGGGGTCACTGGTTCGAATCCAGTATGCCTCACAGCCAAAGCTTGACACAAAGTGTCGAGCTTTTTTATTTTCCGTGAGCGAAACTTGTTTCAGTGAGCAAAGAAAATGAAAAAGTGAAACGAACGAAGTGAGTTATGCTTTGGATGGGCACAAGAGGCTCTTACTTGGATCACCGAAGGTCATCCAGTATGCGTCATAAAGAAAAATCCAACAAAAAATGTTGGTTTTTTGTCTTTCAAAAAGGAGTTGCTATTTAGTGGCATAAGCTAAAACGATTAAAAATAACAACAAAAGGACTGAAAAATGCTATTTGGCAAGGTACTGATTAATCATTATCTTACCGCCTTCATAAATCTGACAAGTTGCCTAATAGAACAGTACACTATATCACTCGAATTATTGAAGAAGCCTTCAAAACAGAAGATGGCCGCAGCTTTAAACGAACTGCAGTAATCGAAAAATTTAAAGGTCAATCAAAACTAAGTACTAAGAAACTTGGAGCTCCTGATTTAAAAGAGATATATAAACAGATAAATGAAAAAGAGAACCTAAACTTATCACATTGCTACTTTAAAGATTTTTCACTCAAAACATATCGAACATTATACAATATTGATGATGGAGCCCCGGTTAAATTAACATCATTTCAAGCAGACCACTCTTTTTTTGAAAGTGAGTATGGTACAGACTTTTCATACGCTGAATTTGGTGGCCAGTCTAGCTCGTTTGCTTATAGCACCTTCAATTTAGGAAGAGTGAATTTCAACTATACCAAGTGTGCCACAAATCTAAATTTTAACCATTCTGAATTCAACCTTGAAGAGCTGAGTTTAAAGTTTGCAGAATTTGAAGAGGGTGACATTCGGTTTTCAGGAGCCAATTTTAATTGTACTGACCTAATGTTTACCAACACTAACTTTGGTAAAGGCAATGTAAATTTTAGGCAAGCAAATTTCGGTGAGAGTCATGTCAGTTTTCAATACGCAAGATTTGATAATGGAGACGTTACCTTTGACAAGTCTAAGTTTAGAGGAGATTTTATCGATTTTAGAAAAGTAGAGTTTGGAAACGGTAAGACCGATTTTAAACGAGTAGATTTTGGAAATGGGAACATTAACTTCTCAGAATCAGAATTCAAAGTAGGTAAAATAAGTTTTAGATCATCATTATTCGGAAGTGGTGAAAAAAAGTTTGAAAATGTAGATTTTGGAGATAACGACGTGTATTTTGATGGTACTGTTTTTAAGGAAGGCTTGCTTTGCTTTAAAAATTCGACTTTCAAACTACTTTCGCTTGCAGACTGCAACTTGGGCGGGCATTGTGACTTTAGAGTAAAAAAGGGAAACTTCTTAGATTTATCTTATTCTGTCATTAAAGATGTTGTAGACTTTCATGCTGGCAACTCGGACATGTATCTCAAAACATTGAAAATAGAAGGTATTAAGAACATGGGAAAACTTTTTATTTCATGGAAGAAGAACGATGCTTTTCACTTGATTCAATCTCAAAAGCTCTCCTCCTTTGAAAGTAAGGCAAACCAGTTCCATATTTTAAAAGAAAGTTTCCATCAGAACGGTAAGTTTAATTCCGAGGACAGTGCCTACGTGGCATTTAAAAGGTATGAAATGGCTTCTGACAGAAAATTAGGCAAAGAGGCAGGAGGCTTTCAATTCTTCAAATCTGAAATATCTTATTTCTTTAGGTGGCTCGTTTTCGATAAAGCCGGGTTATTTGCTACAGCTCCTCTACGTGTTTTTATCAGCATGATTGTGGTGCTAACGTTCTTTTCCTTGCTTTATGCTATCCTCCCATTCTTTGTCGATGCAGCAATTCTTCCATCCGTTGAGCATACAGGAGAGTTAAGCCGCCTTGGTACAGCTTTCTATCATAGTGCAATCACATTCTTTACCATCGGGTACGGTGATTATTTCCCCTCCGGTCATATCACTTGGCTTTCTGCAATAGAGGGCTGGGCAGGGGTATTTTTGATGTCCTACTTTACGGTAGCTTTCGTAAGAAAAATACTTCGATAACTATTTTATATCGTCAGGAATAGCTTCTGAATCTACCAAAGGCGGGTGCTTTTGAAGTTGTTTGTTCCGTTTATCAATCTCACTCATCATTCTTGCCGCCTCTCCATTGTCAATTCTTCCTCTTTTTTGAAGACGTTCTATGGTTTTTGATTCGTAGTTTAATAATGAACGAATTGCCTGAGTCGTTGATACCGCCTTATAGACTCCGGGGTACTGCTTTCTAAGGTTTCGAATGAATGTTTGACCTTCAATTCTGTTACCATTAATTTCACTTTCAATAGTTTCCAAAGCTATTTTATCGTCTTTGCCAGAAGCCATTAAACTTTCCACAAGCCGCAAACTTTCTTCTTGAGCCAAAATAAAACTCACAGCACAATCGTAGCTTAAGCTCATCCGATCCAAATACCAGTTTTTTGCCATGTCACCGATTACCGGGTAGCTTTTAATTTTATTCAAAATTGTCGGCACCGCCCAGCTTTCTTCTAAATCCTTGCGTTGATCTAAACCTTCTTTCCCACCTTCGTCTAATAAATGACTGATATTATCACTGAGAATCTTCACAGCTTCAGGTCCTAACAATCCATCTTTAAATTGATGCCAATAGCTACTCTTTTCTGCCTCCAGAAAACGTTTTCGTAGCTCAGCAATATTTTCCTTCTCTGCTACTCCTTGTTCATCTGCTAAAACTTGAGGCGCCCGTGGCAAGTACTTACGCACTGCCTCCCAATCTGACCTTTTAATGTAACGATCCGACTTTAATCTTTCAATTTGGTTTTTTGTACTATCATGCAGGTAGTCTCTCGCATTCGTCAGCATTTGAGCCTTCGCCGGGCTTACTTTGGTAAGTCCTATGGCTTGAACAATATATTTAATGGTTGAAGCATTAATCAAAAGGGTCAGCGTCACAATTCCTGCAGTAAAAAACAAAAATTGATCTTTTATTTCTTTTGAGATGAACTGATCATCAACTCCGGCAACAATTAAAGCTAGTGCCAGACCGATAGCTCCTCTCAACGCTCCAAACCAAACAATAATTGCATCGCTTTTGGGCAACCCATATCCGGATCGATTCATTAAAGGATACAATACGAAAATTACTAAGGCCCTGACCACATGAATTCCCACATAGAATATACCCAATAACATAAAATCGTTCAAACTAAAAACACTTCGTTCCGCTACCACGATTCCTACAATTAAGAAGATTAAGCAGTTGGCTATAAAACCTGCTAATTCCCAGAATTCGTGCATAAAATGCTCCACTTGTGGACTAATTCTTGACCTTCCAACACCTCCTATAATCAAACCTAAAGCAACAAGACCCAAAACACCAGAGACATGGAAAGTATGCTCAGCAACGTAAAATGTCAAATATGCCGCAGCAATTACTAGACTAGTTTCAACTAAGGCATCATTAAAAACATTTCTAATCCACCTCAGTACGATGAAACCAAACAATCCGCCTATAAAGAGACCTCCAAAGGCAACTCTAAAGAATTCTACAATCGGGCTATTATCCGAAGCTTCTCCAGTTATACCTAAAAAGAATACCATAAACAGCACAATTGCAGTACCATCATTTAGAAGTGATTCCCCTTCAATCAAGGTCCCCAATTTTTTACTTGCCCCTAAATCTTTCAGTAGTGCTACAACTGCAACCGGGTCAGTTGCGCTAACGATCGCCCCAAACATTAACGCCAATGGCCAATTCCAGGCTCCTAAACCTATGCCTGCATATTTTAATCCCATAGCCGTTGCCGCAGTTAAACCTAAAGCCATCAATATTCCAGGTACTGCTAATAGTATTGCATTGGTCGAAGTTTTCTTGAAGGTATGCAAATCCATTGCATAGGACGCTTCAAAAATCAAAATCGGTAAAAAGATAAAAAGCAACATATGTGGGTCCATGTGTGCAGCAAAATCAATCGACTTACTAATTGCGGTAAACTCAAATTCGAAATTAAATAAATGAAACCCTCCAAAATAGCCCAGTCGATTTACAACTCCTAGCACCAATCCTATAATTAATAGAAGAACAGTGAACGGAAACGGGCTCTTTTTTACAAAATGCCTTGTTGCTACTCCTATAATAATTGCTAGTATAATAAATAATAAAGGAGCAGTATCTGTTGTGTGTCCTTCTTCATGCTCCCCACTATGATGCTCTGCTTCCTGTATCTCTGCTGTTCCACTAGATTCCGAATGGTGATCTTGTTCGAATAAAATGACAGTTCGATGGTCATCATTTTGACCGGCTAGAGCATTTAGACTTATGGTAAAAAAGCTAATAAAAAATACACTTAAACAAACAAATATGTTCACCTTCATAGTTCCTAATTTTAAAAATGCTAAATATAATTACATATTTCCAAACTATAAAGCCCTGATTCCCATCTCGTTTTAGCATGCGTTAAATTTTCTTAACAAATCGTTTGTTAACTAATTTTTTTAGGGTAGATTTGAATGCCCCTTTTTTAAGAGGTTTAACTATTTTATTAATTAAAAACACACTTATGAGAAAAATTACATTCTCGTTGTTCCTTAGCCTTGGACTATTGTCATTTATGGCTAATGCGCAATACACTTACGACAATTTAGGTCCTGATCCATATTCAAGTTCAAACTTCTTGTTTACCGGTTCTGGATTTACCACTACAGGTTTTTCCAATATTCATGCTTATAATGCAGGAGGAACCGGCAATACATGGTCAAGTGTTCAAACGCTGCCATTTGCCTTTGATTTCTTCGGTACTCCGGTAACCCATTTTATTGTTAGCAAAAACTACCTTGTGTCTTTTGACACTTCGAGAGCAGGACTACCTGTTAATGCTGGCTTAAATGATAACACAGCATTGCCAAATGCCGGCCTACCAGATAATACAATCTCTATTTTTTGGGATAATTTCGCTAATGGTTCAGCATCTTTAGGCACAAACGATAATGTTTGGACAGGTGTTTTTGGTACAGCCCCTAATAGACAGTTTTATGTAAAGTATTATAGTTACGAGACGGGAGGAAGATCTTTTTCTTACGGACACTTAGTATTAGAAGAAGGGACTAACAACATTTATATGATTGATAACTACATGGGTGGAACCGGAGGATCGATGACTATAGGTGTTCAGAAAGATACTGCAACTGCAGTTCAAGTCGCAGGTTCTCCTAATATTTCTCCTATTGTTACCACTTCAAGTTGGACTGCTTTAGAATATTACACTTTTTCTCCAAGACTATTATCTCCAAACGAAGCAGGTATTTCTTCAGTAGATGCCCCATCACAGCCATTCGCTCCGGGTATGCAGACAGTTACTGCAACGTTAACCAATCACGGTACCGCAGCATTAACGTCTGCGAATATCGATTGGTCAGCAAATGGCGTTGCGCAAACAGGAACTACTTTTAGTGGTTCACTCGCACCTAATGCAACAACATCTATAAACTTAGGAATGTACAATTTCACAGGAGTTACAAACTTATCCGTTTGGAGTTCTTTACCGAATGGTGTAGCAGATCCTTATACTGCGAATGATACGACTATGGTAACGTTAGTTACTTCAATGGCAGGAGGAGTTTATACTATTGATGGTACACAAGCTGCTTCAGCAACTAATTTTATCAATTTTGCTTCAGCTGTAACTGCAATGTCTGGAGGAATTTCAGGAGCAGTAACGTTTAACGTTGCGGCAGGAACCTATAACGAACAAGTTTCTATCGGTTCTATTATTGGTAGTAGTGATACAAATACAATTACTTTTAACGGTGCTTCTGCTGCTTCAACCATTTTAACACACGATAAATCAATCAGAAATTCAACCCTTAATTTAAATGGCACTTCTGATATAACTATCAAAAACATGACCATTGCAGCTACGGGAGGCTCGCAATCTTGGGCTATTCATATTTGGAATGACGCCAATGATGTAATTATCGATAGCAACATTATTACCACTCCTGTTGGAACTACATTTGATGTGGTTGGTATCATGGTTTCTGGTTCTGAAACTAGCGATAACACAACTGCTGATGTTGATGACATTACCATTTCAAACAACACTGTAACAGGGGGTGAAAGAGGAATTTCAATTTATGGAAACTTTACGGCTTCCTCCCGTAGTCAGAATTTGACAATTCACAATAATGATGTTCAAAATGCTGACGATAACGGGTTTTATATCGTAGGATATAACAATGTTACCATTACTGACAATTATGTTGATGGCCTAACAAACGCCTTTAGTGACGGAATGTATTCTTCTGACTTAGAAAACTTCACTATTACTGGCAACAGATTTAAAGGTGGAGACAATGGAATCGAAGCGAGAGACTACAATTTTGATAATACGGTCACATCAAAATCGTTAATTGCAAATAACATGTTTATTGGAGGTGACGACGGTCTTTATTTTGATGATGTAGAAGAAGTAGATGTATTTCACAATTCATGTGTTGGTGCTGATTATGGTGTTTATGTTAATGATGATGCCAATGTAGATTTTAGAAATAACATTTTCATGAGTGATGGAGGCGACATTGCATATTACTCATTAGATGCCTCTACTACTGTTACCTTAGACTACAACTTATATTATACAACTGGTGCTACTTTAGCAAAATTTGGCACACCAACCTATGCAGATTTAGCAGCTTTCCAAGCTGGACAAACTGCATTGAATGTAAATTCAGTTTCCGGTGACCCTGTATTTTTAGACCGAACTGCAGACTTACATGCGGCGGGAACTACTGCTAATGACGCAGGAGACAACACAGTTGGTATCACAGTGGATTATGATGGTGACACAAGACCATTAGCTCCTTCAACAACGGTTGATATTGGTGCAGATGAATTTGCTCCACCTGCATGTGCATCCCCAGGTAGTTTAGCATCAAATGGTGTAACAGCAACAACTGCTAGTTTAACTTGGGTAGAAAACGGAACAGCAACCCGTTGGGAAGTAGAGTATGGTGCGCTTGGATTTGCTTTAGGTACAGGCACAAGAGACACAACATCTTCTAATCCTTTTAGTATTAGTGGACTGACATCGAGTACAGATTACGAGTATTATGTTCGTTCAATTTGTGGGGTCGGTGATTCTAGTGCTTTTGCTGGACCTGGAAGCTTTACAACGGCATTCCAATGTCCTGCAGGTGCAACTTGCGCTACTTACACAGCGGGTGACATCCCAACGGACAATGCGGTTTCTTACCCAGCACCATCTAGTTGTCCAGGAAGTCTATCGTTAGTTATCCCTGCGGGAGATCAAATTGATAGTATTTCTACCTTCTATGACATGACCGCTGCAGGTGGTGCATGGATGAGTGAGCAAGGTTCGTATTTGTACTCTCCTACTACGATGAACTTTGAAGCTTCAGGTAATAATGGTTCAGGAACTTCTGCAGGTACATTCAGTTACTCTAGAGATGGCTTAACATTTGCTAATGGCGTCACCGGAACCGTAGCAATTGAAATGCATGCAGAGCGCTCTTGGGGCGGATCTGGATGTGGAACAGCACAAAACAAGGTAGATAATGGCACTTGGACGGTGATTGCATATCACAGCCCAGCACCATTAGCCCCAATTTCTTTACCAATTACTTGGGATAATGGCGCTACTGTTGACTTAACTACAATTGATTTTGGTGGAAACACTTCTACTTTAGTAGCTGATCCAACAAATGCAAGTAACACTGTACTTCAATCTATTAAAGGTGCAGGTGCACAAACTTGGGGTGGTACTACATTTGGAGATTCATTAGCAACACCGATTGCTTTTGCTTCAGGAATGACTACCATAAGAGCAGTTGTTTATTCTCCAACATCAGGTATTGAAGTTAGATTAAAAGTTGAAGACAAAACAAATCCTGCTATTAGTGTTGAAACTGGTGTACAAACCATGGTTGTTAACGGATGGGATACTTTAAGTTTCAACTTTACCAACAATGCCGCAGGTACGGGAGCAATTAACTTTGCGAACACCTACGATAAAATGTCAATTTTCTACAACTTCGGTGTTTCACCGACTGCTGCAGAAACATTTTATGTTGATTACGTAGAAGACGTAAGCGCTAATGCAGCACCTCCAGTTCCTGCTAAAGCAGCAATTGCTTTACCAATAACTTGGGATGATACAGCGAATGTTGACTATTCTGTAATTGACTTTGGTGGTAATAACTCAATGTCAGTTGCAGATCCAACAAATGCAACAAACATTGTTTTACAATCAATCAAAGGCGCAGGTGCACAAACTTGGGGTGGTACTACATTTGGAGATAGTTTAGCGTCAGCTATTCCTTTCTCTGCAGGTAATACTACCATTAGAGCGGTTGTTTATTCTCCAACTGCAGGAACACCTGTCAGATTAAAAGTAGAAGATTATAACAATCCCGCCATCAGTGTTGAAACTGAAGTGTTAACTACAGTAGCTAACGGATGGGATACATTGAACTTTGATATGTCGGTTCAAGCACCAACGACTGCTGCAATTAATTTTGCAAATACCTACAACAAAATGTCAATTTTCTACAATTTTGGTACTTCACCAACAGCTGCAGAAACATATTATGTTGACTATGTAGAGTTTGGAAATCCGCCAAACGTAATCGGCATTCCTTATACACAGAATTTTGACGCCTTCCCAGCAGGAAATATTTCTTCTGAAGGATGGACAAATTCTAGAGGAAGTTCAGTTCCTGATTGGACTGCAGGTGGTTCAACAGGTTCTTCAGGTACAGGTCCATTACAAGATCATACAACTGGAACAGGACTATTTGTTTATACTGAAACATCCGGAACCACAGCTGGTGTAGTAGATACGCTATCAAGTCCAGCGGTAACATTCACTGCTACTAATACTTCAATAGAATTAAATTATTATTATCACATGCATGGTTCTACCATGGGAGATTTACAAGTTTGGGTTGATACGAATGGAGTTTGGGATTCATTAACTACATATGTAGGTCAGCAACAAGCAAATCAAGCTGACCCTTGGATGAAGGGCTCTCATATTTTGAATGGCTACGAAGGACAACAAGTAACAGTCCATTTCTTAGGAGTTTCAGGAGCATCTTTTAGATCAGATATGGCAGTTGATGATGTAACACTTGACATTCCACCATCATGTATTGAGCCTAGTTCTCTTGTTACTACTTCTATTGGGGCTGACTCAGCTGTACTAGGATGGACGGAAAACAATGCGGCAACAACTTGGGAAGTTGAGTGGGGTCCTGTAGGGTTTACCCCAGGAACAGGAACTGTAGTAAGCGCTAATGCTAATCCTTTTACTTTAAGTGGATTATCAACTCTAACAGAATATAGTTGGAGAGTTCGCTCATTATGTAGTCCAACTGATAGCAGTTTATGGTCAGTGATGAGTAGCTTCAAAACGGCATTCCAATGCCCAGCAGGTGCCATTTGTAACACGTATACTGCAGGTGACATTTCAACAGATGATGCCGTTAGTTATCCTGCACAATCAGCTTGTCCAGGTTCAATGGATCTAATTATTCCAACAGGTAATCGTATTGATAGTGTAAGATCATTCTACGACATGACCGCTCAAAATGGAGCATGGATGTCTGAACAAGAGTCTTACTTATACTCGCCTACTACTATGAATATTGAGCCGGGCGCTAGCGCGGGTGCAGGTAACGGAGCAGGTACTATGAACTATGACCGAAGCGGATTAACCTTCGCTAATGGTGGTGTTGATACCGTTGTTGTTGAATTGCACGCGATAAGAACTTGGAGTTCAGCAGGAAACGCTGGTTGTAGTACTTTCAACAACAAAGTAGACAGTGCATCATGGACAGTAGTCGCATATTACAGCGCAATTCCATTATGTTTAGAGCCTACCGGATTAACCGGAACTGGAACCGGTACTACTACTGCATCAGTTTCTTGGACTTCTGCTAATACACCGGTAGCGCCTAGTTATGAAGTAAGTTATGGCCCAGTTGGATTTACTGCAGGTGCAGGAACTCAAGTTACTTCAAGTACTACTAGTACAACCTTAACCAGTTTAACAGCAAGTACTACTTATGACTTTTATGTCAGAGCGAACTGTGGTGCTACAAGTACAAGTCCTTGGAGTCTTGTAGGAAGTTTTGCAACCTTTAACGGGGTTCCTTATTTCCAAGACTTTGAAGCGTTTACAAATGGTTCTCCGAGCAGTGAAGGATGGTCGAACTTTAAGACATCAAACCCACAGTGGTTGGTTGACCAAGGTACTACTCCTTCAGCTGGTAGTGGAACAGGTCCAACTGTAGATCATACCACAGGTACTGCAACAGGAAGATTTGTTTACTTAGAGACTTCTGTACCGGGAGTAGCGGGAGATGCAGATACTTTGTATTCAGCTGTAATTTCAGTTGGTGCGAATCAAAATGTACTAGAGTTGAGTTATTGGTATCACATGTTTGGAGCAACCATTGGTTCATTAGAAGCGTGGGTTGAAGATTCTTCTGGAGCTTTAACTCAAGTTGGAACAATAGTAGGTCAGCAACAAACTGTGACAGCGGATCCTTATCTACGCGCTAAACACGTGGTAAATGGTTTCGCTAACCAAACAATTCGATTGGTATTTGTCGGTGTTAGAGGAACTTCTTTCACGGGTGATATTGCGATTGATGATGTAAGGTTAGACTTACCTCCTGCTGCTGAAGTTGGAATCACAGACATATTAAGACCATCATCAGGATGTGGCTTAGGTGCTGATTCTGTTGAAGTAGAGATTACCAACTTTGGTAGTGCAGCTCAAACAGGATTCAATATTGGATATTCTATTAACGGAGTTGCTATTACACCTGAGACGGTTTCTGCAACACTTGGTGCGGGTATGACGATGAATTATACTTTCAGTACTACTGCTGCATTAGGAACTTCAGGAACATATGACATAGAAACGTACACATTGTTGACAGGTGATGCTGATACATCAAATGATACATTAGGTGTTACTGTTAATAGTTTTGCGTCAGTTTCTGCTTTCCCATATGCTACGAGTTTTGAAACAAGCAACGACAGTTGGTTTGCAACTGGAGACGCTTCTTGGGAGCTTGGTGCACCGATTGGTTTCGTTATTGACACTGCTGCGAATGGAACTCAAGCTTGGGTTACTGACCTTGATGCAGCCTACGGTGATGGCTTAAACGCATTCCTTACTAGTCCATGTTTTGACTTCTCAACTGTTGCTAATCCAGCCATTAACTTAGATATCTGGTATGATATTGAATCACAATGGGATGGCGCATTCTTGCAAGCTACTACAGATGGAGGAGCAACTTGGAATACAATCGGAAACGAAGGTGATATCATTAACTGGTACAATGATACTTCTAGAGTTGCTGTAGATAACAACTACAGTGCATTCGGAGATTCTTGGACAGGCGATGGTTCAATTTCCGGTGTAAATGGTACTAATGGATGGATTGAGGCTTCTCATGAACTTAACGGACTTGGAGGTCAAGCCAACGTTCAATTGAGAATAGTATTCTCTTCTGATGCTAACACGAATGGTGATGGAATGGGAGTTGATAACATAGAAATCTATGATAGAGACCCTTCTTATCCTATTGCATTGTTAAATACGGAAGACGCCTCAGGTGTTGCAGATTCATTAAATGTTGATGCATGGACTAGCGGTATCGTTGTCGGCATTGATTTGGATGGCAACAACGGAATATCTTTCACCATTATTGATGATGAGAGTGGTTTCCAAGAAGGAATGAATATTTTCAACTTCAATGATGTAAGTAATTATGTTGTTACAGAGGGTGATGAAATATTGGTTCATGGAGACATTATTCAATTCAGAGGATTGACTGAATTATCACCAGATTCAATCTTGGTACTTTCCACAGGAAATAATATCCCTACTCCTATTGTAGTGAGCAATCTTGATGAAACGACCGAATCAAAATGGTTAAGCATTCCAACTAGTTGGGTTTCTTTAAGCACCAGTGGTTCTTTCAGTTCTAACATTGATTTAACCAATGGAGTTGATACCATCACCATGAGAATAGATTCAGACACAGACATCAATGATAGCTTAACAGCATCAGGAATGCCAATTGTGCCTGGAGATACCATCTGTGGATTATTTGGAATCGGTGGTCAATATGCAAGCTCAACAAGCGCTCCGTTCTTAGATGGGTATCAAATTTTCCCAATGAGATGGTCAGACTTAACAATTTGTAGATTGTCTACAGGAATTGAGAATGTTGATGTTGAAACTTCAAGATTCAGTTTAGTTCCAAATCCAACAAATGGTTTATTTGAAATTAGATCTAGTGGATTCAATAACTCTACAGTTAATATTTCGATTCGAGATATCAGTGGCAGATTGATTTCATCTGAGATTGTAAATAATGCCAATGGAAACTTTACTAAGTCATTTGACTTAAACGAAGAATCTGCAGGTATTTATTTCATCACCATTGTTGATGGAGAAAGTATAATCAATGAAAAGTTGATTCTTAAATAGAGGCTTTCAATTGTAATACCGAAAGCGCCTCGATATTCGAGGCGCTTTTTTTTATGCGCAATTTTCAAAAAACAGTTTGCTAGACCTCTTAAAAAAATTAAGTTTGAAAAAAATATACGACTATGAATAAGTTCATTCTTGCCATTGCTCTTACCCTAGGAATTGCATCATGCAGCACAAAACAGAATACAGGAGAATCTGACGCAGAAAAAACACTACCATTCCCATTAACTAATCTAGATACAACCGTATCTCCCTGTGAAGACTTTTATCAATATGCAATTGGAGGATGGTTAAAAGACAACCCAATTCCTTCGACTGAAAGCAGGTGGAGCAGCTTTAATGTAGTTACAGATTCAAATAATGCCAAACTAAAAAAAATATTCACAGAATTTTCTTCTAAGGAATTTACAAAAGGTTCAATGGAGCAGAAAATAGGAGACTTTTACAAAAGTGTAATAGATTCTGCAACAACTGAAAAAAGGGGGCTTGAGCCTCTTGAAGAGCTTTTACAAGAGTTGGAGGAAGTTTCAACAACTGAAGAGTATATAGAACTTACCGCAGCATGGAAGTCTTTTGGAATTAGCTCATTTAATAGCATTTACGTTGGCCAAGATGACAAAAACAGCAGCGAATACATTACATTTCTATCACAAGGAGGCCTAGGACTACCAGATGTTTCATACTACACAAATACGGACCAAAAGGCTGTTGAAATACAAGAATCATACAAGGCCTATATGGCACAAATTCTTGAAATGGCAGGTCAAGAAAACACAGAACAAGCGGCACTTACAATTTACTACATGGAAAACTCTTTGGCGAAAGTGTCGATGACAAGAGTGGAGAGAAGAAACCCGGAATTAACGTATAATAAAATGAGTTTTGCTCAGCTGCAAAAACTTGTTGATGAATTAGAATGGAATGCTTACTTCTCAATTTTAGGATTTAAAAACATTGACAGCGTTGTTGTCGGTCAACCGCAGTTTTATAAAGGGCTTAATAGAATGTTAAAAGATATTTCTGTAGATGATTGGAAATTATATTCGAAGTGGAAACTCATCGATTCTTATGCACCATACCTGAATTCCGAATTTGTGAATGCAAATTTTGAATTTTACAAAAAAACACTAAGTGGAACGGCGGTTATGAAATCTAGAGAAGAGCGAGCCCTAAGACAAGTAAGCTCAGGATTAGGAGAACTCGTGGGCAAAGCTTTTGTGGAAAGACACTTTCCCAAAGAGTCAAAAGAAGATGTAAGGCAAATGGTAGAGAATTTACGAGCTGTTTTTAAAGAAAGAGTGAAAAACTTGGACTGGATGAGCAAAGAAACTAAGGAAAAAGCTCTCGGGAAATTAGACGCTTTCAAAATGAAGATTGGATATCCCGACGAATGGACAGATTTCTCTAAATTAGAAATTACTTCAGCTGACTTAGTGCAAAATATAATGAACATCAGAAGGTTTAATTTCTATGAAATGATTGAAAAGCTTGGTCAACCGGTAGACAAAAACGAATGGTTTATGTCCCCACAAACTGTGAATGCCTATTACAGTTCCTCTCAGAATGAAATTGTATTTCCAGCAGGAATTCTACAACCTCCCTTCTACTCTATTGATGCTGATGCAGCATTGAATTACGGAGGAATTGGTGCGGTAATAGGACACGAATTTAGCCACGGTTTTGATGACCAAGGAAGCAAATACGACGCTAAAGGAAATTTAGCGAATTGGTGGACAGAAGACGACAGAGCTAGATTTGAAGAACGAGCAAATGTGGTTGTAGAACAATTTAATGGCTTCTATCCACTACCTGATTTACATGTAAATGGAGAACTGACGTTAGGAGAAAACATTGCTGACTTAGGTGGTGCTACCATGGCTTTTCATGCCTTAGAAAAGGAGCTTGTAAGAGTTGGTAAACCTGAGCCTATTGATGGCTTCACCTATCAACAACGTTTCTTTTTAGGTTGGGCTCAAGTATGGCACATGAACATGACAGAAAAGGAACTACGTAAACGAATTGCTACCGACTCTCACTCTCCCGGAGAATATAGAGTAAAAGGACCGTTGGCAAACATGAGTGAGTTTGCTGAAGCTTTCGGATGCGAATCTAGTGACCCAATGGTAAACACTGATTCAGCAAAAGCTGTGATTTGGTAAAATGAAGGAAGAAGAAAAAGAGCCAAACGGTTTTTCCAAAGCCAAACAGCAAACAGAGGAACTTCTGGAAAACGGAGAGAAACTGTCTAAGCTGATAGATGAAGCAAAAGAGAAAGCTGAAGAAAAAAAAGGAAAATTAAAAAGCGCTTGGAGTGACCTCCAAGCGCTCTTGAGACAGGTGTTAGCGTGGTGGAAGAAGGAGTACCAAGAGGTGCCTTGGAAAACAATATTATACGCGGCAACTGCAGTTTTTTACTTTGTTACGCCACTAGATTTTATTCCAGACTTTATCCCTCTTAGCGGTTTCTTAGATGATATTACCGTTATAGCATTTGTAACCAACTCGTTGAAAACTGACATTGAAAAATTTAAGGAGTGGGAAAGTTTACCAGAAGATGAAAAATAAGTTATGGCAAGTTTGGCAATACCTCTTGTATCTGCAACGGTGCGTTCACTTGCATGGGATTCACTCCCCTTTTGTTTTTGAACTGCACGAAAAGTTATTCAAAGAAAAGGCGAAATTCTATGCTTTCAGCGAAATAGAATCTATTCGAGCGAAACTTTTACTTACTCAAAAAAAGCTTATTATTAATGATTTAGGAGCAGGGTCCACTCTAAATTCATCGAAAGAAAGAACGATACGAACCATTGCTAAAAACAGTTTAAAACCTGCTAAAACAGCCCAATTACTCTATCGATTTATTCATCATTTTAAACCAAAGCAAATCGTAGAGCTTGGCACCTGTTTAGGCATCACAAGCGCCTATGTTGCTAAGGCGAACGCTAAAGGTCAACTTACTACTTTGGAAGGTGCCGAAGAACTTGCCAAGGTTGCACAAATTAACTTCAACAAACTGAACATTGAAAACGTGAGCCTTGTAGCCGGTAACTTCGATCAAACGTTTCAACCTACATTAAATCGTTTGCAATCGGTTGATTTTGTATTTTTTGATGGCAACCATCGTAAGGAGCCAACGCTGCGCTATTTTGAGCAAGCGTTGCGGTTTGCTAACGAACAAAGTATATTTGTTTTTGACGACATTTATTGGTCTAAAGAAATGACCCAAACGTGGAAAACGATTCAAAAGCACCCAAGCGTTACCGTTACCATTGACTGTTATGCCATGGGTTTCGTATTTTTCAAAACCGACCAAGCTAAACAACATTTTACCGTTTATCATTAAGCCGTTTCACATTGTGTTTAAAGAATTACTTTTGAGTTAATATGGAATCAAAACCGATTATTGATATAGAGAAACTTGTTCGGAACTTCCGTTTGGGAAAACAAGAAATTAAAGTTTTAAAGGAAATATCGTTTTCCATTCAAAAAAACGAATACGTAGCCTTAATGGGACCTTCAGGCTCTGGAAAGTCCACACTAATGAACCTATTAGGTTGCTTAGATACTCCCACTTCAGGAACATACGTTCTCAATAATCAAGACGTTAGTCAGCTTTCTGACGATGATTTAGCGCAAATCAGAAACAAAGAAATTGGATTTGTATTTCAAACATTTAACCTGTTACCTAGAGCAACGGCTCTAGACAATGTAGCACTTCCATTAATTTACGCCGGTCTATCGAAAACAAAAAGAGACGAGCGAGCGGTAGAGGTTTTAACAGAAGTAGGCTTAAGTGATCGGATGGAACATAAACCAAACGAACTTTCCGGTGGTCAGCGCCAACGGGTAGCGGTTGCTAGAGCATTGGTCAACTCTCCTTCTATTATTTTAGCAGATGAGCCAACAGGTAATCTCGACTCAAAAACTTCTTATGAAATAATGGGACTGTTTGATACCATTCACAAGGCAGGAAACACAATTATTCTAGTTACACATGAAGAAGACATAGCTCAGCACGCACATCGAATTATTCGATTAAGAGATGGAAATATTGAAAGCGATGAGCTAAATAAATCCATCACCTCCTTCGAAAAATAGGATTACGATTTAATTAACGAATCATTCCTTTTCACAAATAGCTGAACAATTCAATAGTACATGCGTATTCTTGTACGAGAATAAGAATCAAAAGAAAAGAATCTTCAATACATGAAAATATATACCAAAAAAGGCGACAACGGAACAACCTCATTAATTGGAGGTAAGAGAGTCCCAAAACACCATTTAAGAATAGAATCTTACGGCACAGTAGATGAATTAAACTCATACATCGGGTTGATTAGAGACCAAAACATTGCTAAAGAAGATATTGAAGTACTCTTAGAAATTCAAGATAGATTGTTTACCATCGGATCCCATTTGGCAGCAGAGCCAGGAAAATCAAAAATGGTACTGCCAGAATTATTTGAAAAGGATATTACCTTTTTAGAAGATGAAATTGATCGTATGGATGACAACTTGGAGGAAATGAGGTCATTTGTCCTACCCGGAGGGAATACAGTAGTGTCGTACTCTCATATTGCCCGGTGTGTTTGCAGAAGAGCAGAGCGCATATCCGTGCATTTATCAGAAGAAAGTGAAGTGGACGAAAAGATCATTACTTACCTAAATCGTTTATCGGATTACCTTTTTACTTTATCGCGAAAATTGACGAAAGATTTAGACGCAAATGAAATAGCCTGGGTACCAAAAAAATAGCTATCTGCTGATTAGCAGAAAACTAAGATGTTGAAAAGAAATTTTAAATACGTGATTTATAGAAGCAAAAAAATTACTTTTGCGAAGAATCAAAAAAGAGAAGGGAAATGTATTGGACATTAGAATTAGCTTCCTATTTGGAAGACGCACCTTGGCCAGCAACTAAAGACGAATTAATCGACTTTGCTATTAGAGCTGGAGCCCCATTAGAAGTAGTAGAAAATCTTCAAGAAATTGAAGATGAAGGAGAATCTTATGAAACCATTGAAGACATTTGGCCGGACTATCCAACGAAAGAAGACTTCTTCTTTAACGAAGACGAATACTAGTCATATAAAACTGATATAAAGGCTGTTTCATTTATTTGGAGCAGCCTTTTTTTATGCCCAAACGACATCTTGTCCGACTTTTAAAAAAGGTCTGACTATTGCCATAGGATAAGCACGATAGGAGCCCAAAAGCAGTCTTTAATTGATTAACTTTACTCTCGTTTTCATAAAAATTACCCAACAGAAACTATAACTATGTTCGGATCACTAACTAAAACTTTCCAAAAGCTAATGGGAAGTAAAGCAGACAGAGATTTAAAAGAAGTAACGCCAATGGTGGAGAAGATTAAGGCGGTTTTTCCCGCTTTAGCCAGCTTATCCAACGATGAGTTACGGGCCAAAACAGCAGATTTTAAAGCTCGAATCGATGCACACATTTCCGCTGAATTATCTAGTATTGAAGAGCTAAAAGCGAAAGTAGAGCAAACAGCTGATATTAACCAGAAAGAAGATCTTTATGCAGAAATCGATAAAATTGAAGGAAGCATAGATGGTAAAATAGAGGAAGTGTTGTTGGAAATTTTGCCCGAAGCATTTGCTGTGGTTAAAGAAACTGCTCGAAGATTTACAGAAAACGAAAGCATTGAAGTAACTGCTTCTGAAATGGACCGAAACCTCGCAGCAGAAAGAGATAGCATTGAGGTGAACGGAGACAAGGCAACTTGGGCGACCACTTGGAACGCAGCAGGTGCAGAAATTAAATGGGACATGATTCATTACGATGTTCAGTTGATTGGTGGAATTACCCTGCACACCGGAAAAATTGCTGAGATGGCGACAGGAGAAGGAAAAACATTAGTTGCGACCTTGCCTGTGTACTTAAATGCATTGGCAAGAAGAGGTGTTCATTTGGTTACGGTAAACAACTACTTGGCAAAAAGAGATTCCGAGTGGATGGGACCTTTGTTTGAGTTTCACGGTTTAACGATTGACTGTATTGATAACCATCAACCAAATTCGCCAGAGCGGAAAGCAGCTTATCAAGCTGACATAACTTACGGAACTAACAACGAATTTGGCTTTGACTACCTGAGAGATAACATGTCTCGTACTCCAGAAGAGTTGGTGCAGCGAAAGCCTCACTACGCCATTATTGATGAGGTAGATTCTGTTTTAATTGACGATGCAAGGACTCCTTTAATCATCTCCGGTCCTACTCCGAAAGGAGACATTCACGAGTTTGCCGAATTGAAACCGGTAATTGACAAATTGGTGAGTGCACAAAAGAAGTTAATTACCACCTTAATTGCTGATGCGAAGAAGAAATTAACAGCAGAAGGAGGCGATTCCAAAGAACAGAAAAAACTTTCAGAGGAAGGAGGAATGGCTTTACTTCGAAGTTTTAGAGGTTTACCAAAAAACAAAGCTCTAATTAAATTTTTGAGTGAACCGGGTATTCGAGCACAACTTCAGAAAACAGAGAATTTCTACATGCAAGATCAATCGAAGGAAATGCACTTGGTGGATGCTGAGTTGTTCTTTACCATCGATGAAAAAAACAACTCTATTGAATTAACAGAAAAAGGAATTGACTTGCTTTCCGGAACGGACGGAGATAAAGATTTCTTTGTGTTACCAGACTTAAGCACGCTACTAGAACAAGCAGAAAAGTCCGGAAAAAGTGACGACGAAATTGTTGCAGAAAAAGACCAAATTATTCAAGATTACTCGATTAAGGCGGAACGAATTCACACCATCAATCAGTTACTAAAGGCCTATACCCTATTCGAAAAGGATACCGAATATGTAGTGATGGACAACAAGGTTAAAATTGTTGATGAGCAAACTGGTCGGATCATGGAAGGCCGACGATATTCCGATGGGTTACATCAAGCGATTGAGTCGAAAGAAAATGTTAAAGTGGAAGCAGCCACGCAAACGTATGCGACTGTTACCTTGCAGAACTTCTTTAGAATGTACCACAAACTATCCGGGATGACTGGAACTGCTGAAACTGAAGCAGGAGAATTGTGGGATATCTATGAATTGGATGTGGTTGTAATTCCAACCAACCGTCCAATTGCCAGAGATGACCGAGAGGATTTGGTTTATAAAACTACTCGAGAAAAATACAACGCAGTTATAGCAGAAACAGAAACACTAGTAAAGGCAGGCAGACCTGTATTAGTAGGTACAACTTCTGTTGAGATTTCTGAATTACTGAGCAGAATGTTGAAGATGAAAAACATCAAACACAACGTTTTGAATGCGAAAATGCACCAAAGAGAATCTGAGGTGGTTGCGGAAGCAGGAAAATCAGGCGCGGTTACGATAGCTACCAACATGGCTGGTCGTGGAACGGATATTAAGCTTTCAAAAGAAGTAAAAGAAGCTGGTGGACTTGCAATTATTGGCACAGAACGTCACGAATCGAGACGAGTAGACAGACAGCTTAGAGGTAGAGCAGGTAGACAAGGAGATCCAGGTAGCTCTCAATTTTACGTATCGTTGGAAGATAACCTGATGCGTTTATTTGGTTCTGATAGAATTGCCAAATTAATGGATCGGATGGGCTTAGAAGAAGGTGAAGTAATTCAGCATTCCATGATTACCAAGTCCATTGAAAGAGCACAGAAGAAAGTAGAGGAGAACAACTTTGGCATTCGTAAAAGATTATTAGAGTATGATGATGTAATGAATTCTCAACGTGAGGTAATTTACAGACGAAGAAGAAATGCGCTTTATGGTGAAAGACTAAATGTAGACATTTCAAACATGATGTATGACTCCACCGGAACCATCGTGCAGTATGGGTTAGAGGGAAAAGATTTTGAAGATTTTAAATTTGAATTGATTCGGAACTTTAGCATGGACAGCCCTGTAAGTGAACAGGAATTCATGAACAGTAAAGAAGATGAGCTTACTGAAAGCATTTATGACATTGCTTATAAAAGCTACATGAATAAATCGGAAATGGTTTCTAGAACAGCCTTTCCTGTAATAAAAGATGTATACGAAAACGAATCAAATAGCTTCGAAAACATTGTTGTTCCATTTACAGATGGTAAGAAAACCATTCAAGTTGTGACGCCTTTAGAAGAAGCATATAAAACTGAAGCAAAATCACTCATTAATTCATTTGAAAAGAATGTAATCTTAGCCATGATTGACAATTCATGGAAAGAACATTTACGCGAAATGGATGACTTGAAGCAATCCGTTCAAGGTGCTGTTTATGAGCAGAAGGATCCCTTATTGATTTACAAGTTCGAAGCCTTTGAATTATTTAAGCAAATGATTGACCGAACAAACAAGGAAATCATCACTTTCTTAATGAAAGGAAATTTACCTCAACAGCAACAACCGCAGGTGCAGCAAGCAAATGCTTCGCGACAAGAACAACCTGCGTTACAAACCTCAAGAACTGAAACTCCTTCTTTTAGCAAAGGAAATGACGGAGGAAGGCAAACTGGAAATGCAGAAGCCCCAAGACCAAAACCACAGCCCGTTAGAGCGGAAGCAAAAGTGGGAAGAAACGAACCTTGTCCTTGCGGAAGTGGTAAAAAATACAAACAGTGCCATGGCAAATAATTATAATCTTTTTCAATTCCTCACCATTAAAATCAATGGCTTCTCGAATGCTACTTAGCAGTTCTGACTTTGGCTTGCAATAACCACCAGCTATAAAAGATTCATTCACGCCAATGTGAATGTAAAAATCACCTTGCTTGGATTGTTGATCCAAGCCTGCACCAAAATGGTCCTTGTACACTGGTTTGTTGGGGTGAAACATTAAATTATTATTGATCCTATTGATTCCCTTCTTCCCGGTTGTTGGCGTGTAGTCTTTATCCACTTTCGCCAACTTCAAGCTAAGTTGATCTAACCATGCAATGTGCGCATCTCTTATTTCATGGTAATATCTCCGATTGGCATCCATCCATTCTTTTGAGTTGTTTTTTTGAAGTGTTTCTAAAAATTTGAAGAGGTCTGTAAAGTGCATGTAATCTCTGTTTTGTAGTAAAGCAATTTTGTCTGAATTTGGTTTAAAACTATCCCTTCTAAATTGAAAAAAGTCATCGAAAAACTTTCATGCCTTTTACCGCTGAGACTTGTTGATTTGAAATCACTTCTAAAGCTTCATTTGTCTCTAATGGGATGAACCCCAAATAATTCCGACTCTCGTCGCTCCCGAAAACATGGCAGAATCTCGGTATGATCTCAACTCTACATTAGAAAGACCCCCTTCAAAACCCTCCATAACTTGAATCACAAATGATAATGGCTTCGACACCATTTTTTTTCTTACCAACTCTCCAATACAAAATCTCACAAGGGTCTCAGCAGCTGTAAAATCTGCCAGAATCATCCGCTCAGAAGAGAATAAAGGGTCAGCCATTCGAGTGATTGATTTACCGTTATCCAATCGAGTAACTGTTATTTTATTTTTATAGAACTGTAAATAAATAAGAATCGGCTGTAAAAAGTGAAAATAGCTCATACCTATCGCTTCGCCATTGGGTTCGCAAGGTTCTTGTAATCAATCAACTCCATGCGAACGGAACCGACCAATATTTTAGCCCGAGCCAGAACAGGAATCTTGTTTTCATCTTTTGTAATGTATACCGTCACATCATCATCACTTTTAAAAATCCTTCCCTCTTGCACTACAGGATGAAAAATCATGCAGTCGAATTTTCCGGCATCTACTTTAATCGTTTTATTTCCTGCGTATTTTATTTTAATCGGATAAACTTCTCCGTCAACAAAAGAATCAAATTCATACACCTGATTTTTTTGAGCATTACTAAAGTCAATTGTACGAGCGTAGTAAAAGGAAGAAATCATGTCTTGCACGCCATGTGGGACTTTAAACTCTTCTTTTTTCTGAACATGCTCAACTTTTTCTAGATTCTGAAAAAACTTGTAGTCCTGTTCTTTTTTGTAGCCGCCTTCTTCAATTCTGCGAACAAACAACCACGGAAAAATACCTTCTTCGTCTAAATAGGTTTCGTACTTATCTCTCACTTTAAAAAACCAATCAAAAGCTGAAATACTGTATCCTCTGCCAATAATGTGTAAGATGTCTCTACCTTGAATTTTCTTTTTAACCTTTTTTACTTCCAGTGTTGCTTCACCCGCATTCATAATGCCATAGGCCAATTTGTACTTTAAAAATTCGCCATCTTTAAATGCTTTGTTTTCTACTTTTCGATATTCGAATGGTCGGTCGGTTAATGAATCTCCCTTTTGCTTTTCTTCAGGTTGAGCGCGGGCAACAACACAAAAAGTGAAAAAGAAGAAGATGCTGAAAAAAGAAATTAATTTTTTCATAATGATTGTTTCCCAATTACTATTCAAAGAGTATGCCATACCCTAAAGGCTATCCTACCTACTCAAATTTAGAACATAAATCCCATAAAACGATACCAGTACTTACCGATATATTCAGCGAGTGCTTTGTCCCTTTTTGGGGGATTTCAATCACAGCATCACTCCTATCAATTATTTCTTGCTCTACTCCATTCACTTCATGTCCAAATACTAACGCCACCTTTTGCCCCTTCTTCACTTCAAAATGATTCAATAAAATACTCCCTTCAGTTTGCTCTACAGACAAAATAGTATATCCATTGTCTTTCAAAGTTTGAACAGCAGATTTCGTGGTTTCAAAATAGCTCCAATCCACAGACTCAGTTGCCCCAAGTGCCGTTTTATTAATTTCTCGATGAGGTGGCTGAGCAGTGATACCACACAAGTAAACAGCTTCAATTGCCATGGCATCTGAAGTTCTAAAAACGGACCCAATATTATTTAAGCTCCTAATATTATCTAGTACAACTACAATGGGTGTTTTCTTAAAATTTTTAAAGCTTTCAAGGTCTATTCTTCCTAATTCTTCGTTTGCTAATTTCCGGTTCATGTTTCAGTCTATTTGTGAAAAACTAATGATAAGTAAGAAGTGTCAAAAGTAGACCCTGCAAAGCGATCTTATTACTTTTAAGCTTCTAAAAATGTAATGTGAGCAAAAAAGTAAAATCGTCGAAGCAGCCAAAGGAAACCCCTCTGATGAAACAGTTCAATCAGATTAAGGGAAAGTATCCTGACGCGGTATTGCTTTTTAGAGTAGGTGATTTTTACGAAACCTTTGGTGATGATGCAGTAAAAGCAGCGAAAACATTAGGCATTACATTAACAAAAAGGCACAACGGCTCGGCCAATGAAATTGCCTTAGCAGGGTTCCCTCACCATTCCATCAACACTTATTTACCAAAGCTAGTTAGAGCTGGATACCGCGTAGCCATTTGCGATCAGCTAGAAGATCCTAAACAAACGAAAAGCATTGTAAAAAGAGGTGTTACCGAACTCGTAACTCCGGGGGTTTCGTACAACGATGAAGTCTTGTCACAAAAGTCCAATAACTTCTTAGCAGCAGTTCACTTTGCTTCAGGGAAGCAAAGCAATGGGTTAATTGGTGTTTCATTTCTAGATATATCTACCGGAGAATTTCTCTTAGCCGAAGGAAACTCAGAACACATTGACAAACTACTTCAGAGCTTTCAACCCAGTGAAGTCTTGTTTCAAAAACAGTATAAGAAAGAATTTGAGGCTCAATTTGGAACGAGTTTTTTTACCTATCTTCTTGATGATTGGGTGTTTACAAAAGAGTTTGGAGAAGACATTCTGTTAAAACATTTTGAAACAAAATCGTTAAAGGGTTTTGGTGTTGAAAGTTTACATGCAGGAATAGTTGCAGCAGGTGCTGCATTGCATTACTTGGCAGATACTCGTCATGACAAACTAAAGCACATCAATAAAATTGCACGAATTGATGCTAATAATTATGTGTGGTTAGATCGGTTCACGATTCGCAATTTAGAATTAATGTATTCGTCTAACGAAGGTGCAACAACACTTTTGGATGTAATGGATGAAACCATTTCTCCCATGGGCGCTAGAATGATGAGGCGATGGATTGCGCTTCCTTTGAAAGAAATAAACCCAATCCAAGAACGACTTTCTGCAGTCGAGTACCTTCTCAATGAAAATGAAACAGCCAGAATACTTCGTCAGCATATTTCACAAATTGGTGATTTGGAGCGTCTCATTTCAAAGGTTTCTACGGGCAGAATAAATCCTAGGGAGTTAAAGCAACTTTCTTTGGCCATGGCTTCACTTCGCCTGATTAAAGAATGTGCAAAAACATCAAAAAACAACACGCTAAAGAGAATTGCAGAACAAATGAATTTGTGCGAATCTCTTGTGGATAAAATTCAGCAACAATTACATGAAGAACCCCCTGTGTTAATTCAGAAAGGAAATGTAATAACGGCTGGAGTAAGTGACGAACTAGACGAACTGAGAAAGCTTCAAACAGGTGGAAAGCAAATGTTGCTTGAGATGCAACAAAGAGAAACAGAAGCAACTGGGATTTCTTCATTAAAAATTGCGTTCAACAATGTTTTTGGATATTACATTGAAGTACGTAACACACACAAAGACAAAGTTCCAGAGGGATGGATTAGAAAGCAAACACTGGTGAGCGCAGAGCGATACATTACCGAAGAACTCAAACAATACGAAACGAAAATACTTGGAGCTGAAGAAAAAATAGGCATTTTGGAAGCTAATCTATACCAAGCCTTGGTGCAGGAGACAACTGAATACATTCTTCCCATACAATTAAATGCCAACCTTATTGCACAACTTGATTGTTTTTTATCCTTCGCTACCCTTGCAGATGCGAGGAATTATGTAAAACCTGAAATAAATGAAAGTCTAGCCATCGAAATACAGTCAGGCCGACACCCGGTTATAGAGCAGCAATTAAATGCAGGCGAAGAGTATATATCGAACGATATTTATCTGAATAACGAAAGTCAACAGATCATCATGATCACAGGACCTAACATGTCGGGTAAGTCTGCTTTATTAAGACAAACGGCGTTAATTACACTTATGGCACAAGTCGGTAGTTTTGTGCCGGCTACGCATGCTAAAATTGGCTTAGTTGACAAGATTTTTACCAGAGTCGGAGCTTCTGACAACATTTCTTCAGGAGAGTCAACTTTCATGGTTGAGATGAACGAGACCGCAAGTATTTTAAATAATATTTCAGAGCGTAGTCTTATTTTATTAGATGAGATAGGCCGAGGGACAAGCACTTACGATGGAATTTCAATTGCCTGGGCCATAGCAGAATATTTACATGAAAATAAAATAGCCGCACCTAAAACTTTGTTTGCCACACATTACCATGAGCTCAACGAAATGACGAAGAGTTTTCCTCGAATAAAAAACTTTAACGTTTCCGTAAAAGAAATTGGAAAGAAAATTATTTTCATGCGAAAGCTAGTCTCTGGAGGCTCAAATCACAGCTTTGGAATACATGTAGCAAAAATGGCTGGTATGCCTGCAACCTTAATTCGCAGGGCGAACCAACTGTTAGTAGAATTAGAAAAGAAAAATAGTTCGCAAGGCAACAAAGAAAAAATCCAAGAACTTGGGAATGACCTAAAAGATGATTTTCAACTAAGTTTCTTTCAGCTTGACGACCCCGTTTTAGAAAACATCAAAGAGGAGTTGACGAAAATGGACATTAACACTCTTACTCCGGTAGAAGCGCTCATGAAATTGAATGAAATTAAAAACTTAGTGGGAGGAAAATAACTTTTACAGGCACGTTTAATCCCATTTATAATTTGAAGACCATTCGTAGAAACTACGAACGCTGCTTTCATTCTCTAATAACCATCCTGAAACATTATCATCTTCTTGATTTGAAAAAACCAAATGGGCAAGAACATTTTCATAATTATTCTTTCCCAACTCAATAAAATAAGGAGCCAAGAACTCCCAATAAAATCCTGAATTCCCTTTTTTTGATTCGTCCAATGACTCAAACATTGAGTTCAACTTTTTCTCAAATCGGTCAACATGGGTTAATTCTGATTGATTCTCACCCAAGTCCAAAGCACTTTGCATGGAGAGAATTAATTCAATACTTCTAAAACTATACTCCGTCTTTTCAGCACTTCCCATTTCTTCTAAACTTTGTGAAGGAAGGGTAATTGAAATTGAATGATCACCGGTTTTTTCGATATTAGAAAACATCAATTCTTGTATCATTTCAAAATTCTTTTTTGATCTCGGACTATCCGGCTCAATAATGTGAAACCTTAGATAGCTCAATAAAGCCGGGATATTTTGCTTTTTCGTTCCAAGTGACCTGCCTAAGGCCAAATAAGTGCTACCATGGCTTGGATTTGCTTTTGCCGATTTCTGAAAACACGATATGGCTTCATCCCAATTGCCCATTCCACTCAAGGTAACTCCCTTATTATAAAGCAATGAATAAAATCCTGGGTATTCGGTGAGTCCTTTGTCGTATATTTTTATAGCCTCTTTTGGCTTGCCGGAAAGATCAAGAGCATTGGCGTAGGTAATATAAATTAGCTTAAGTGGTTCTTTTTCCTCAACCTTTATTTTTAGTGCTTTTTTGCAGGTTGCAATCGCTAATTTATATTCTTGCATTCCCATCTGAGAATAAGCCTTCTCTGCTAATGCATGTAGATTTTTCCCATCAGCAAGAAGTGCCTTGTCGTATTTTGAAATTGCTTCTTGATACTTTCCCTGATCGTTCAACGCTACACCTTCCTCAATTAATTCACTAGCATTAGGTTGACCATACAAAATGGAAGTACTACAAAATATTAGAATAGTAATTAGGCGATGTAACATATCTTTTTAACCGTAATAAAGCTTTTTGAAAATTAGTAAAAGAATTTAAAAAGTCTCGACCCAAAAAAACTAACTCACCATTAAGTTACAACCTCTAACATCAGAAACATCTGAGCGCCCCAAAATTTTAAACTGATTATTAGAAACATACATACCTAAATCGTCAGTCTGAATAAATGCACAAGACGAAATATTAGCGAGATCAATGATATTGACAGCGCCAGTTTTTCCGCTGTTTATCAGGTGAAATGGGTCATCTTGTTCACGAATTAAAACCTTCATCCACGGTGGAGTTTCAAAAATTCCATTTCCTTTAGAATAGGCTTGTGATAATAATTCAGTCATCCCGTATTCTGAATGAATGCATTTAACTCCGAAAGATTTACATAAAATGAAATGTAATTCTTCCCGAATTAATTCTTTCCTTCTACCTTTCATGCCCCCTGTTTCCATCACAATCAAATTTTCATTTGAACTTAATTGATAGCGCTCCGCAAAATCAAGCAATGCAAAAGAAACTCCGATGAGCAGCACTTTAGTTTTCTTTTCAGCTAAATTCACTAAAATAGCATACAATTCATCTTGGTTATTCAAAAAGAAGCCGCTTGAAGGATGGGTACTCTTTTCTATAAAATCATTTACCATGTATATGAGCGAAGAACCTTTTCGTTCCAAATAAGACGGCAATAACCCTAATACACAATAATCCTGTATGTCATGATAAAAATGCTCAAACCCAAGTTGAAAACTTCTTTCATACAAATTAAGGTCCTGAACGAGGTGCCTGCTTGTCTGCCCACCTGAAGTGCCGCTGCTTGTGAAGGTAGCTTCTGCCGTGAAGCTTCCAGATTTCAACTCATGAGATTTAAATGCATCAATGGGTAAGAATGGGATTTTTAAATACTCGTCTATTAGCTCAGGTTTTACCTTAATTAACTCGCAATAAGATCTGTAGGTTTCATTACTATCATATTGAAATTGAAATAATTCTACACTCAGATCGTTAAAGGAATCAACACTGGAAGTAAAAAGTCTCTTCTCAAATGACGTATGAAATGCAGTAATTTTTGAGTTCAATGGAAAAGAATTATTCTGATTAATTTTAAAGCATGAAAAGTTTTGTAAAAATAGGAATTGGTTTCCTCATCTTGTCAGCTATTTCAGCTTGCCAAGAGGATAAAAACTTTTCAGATGCTCCTGAACTTTTTTATCGCGATTTTCAAATTGTAGAAACTGGTCAAGCTTCCGGCCCTGTAGCAATATGGAAACTTGGTTTCACAGATGGTGATGGGAATATAGGAGTGCGAAACACGGCGGACTTAAACAACTTTATCGTAACGGGCTATCGTTATGTTAATGGGGTTGTCATTCCATTACCAGCACTTCAGGATTATCGCATTCCTGCTTCCGAAAACGTATCCTCAAGAAATGGTATCGAAGGTGAATTCCGGTTCGAATTAGAGATTAATCCTTATCGAAGCTCTGGAATTGACAGTATGTATTTGGAGGGTTATGTTATTGACCGAGCTTTCAATCAAAGTAACAGCATTCAAACACCTATTTTCTTAGACTAGCTAATTTTTCCGCAGGCTGCTTCACTAATCGAGATAATCCGGTCCCCAATACTTTCAATTGCTGCAAACAAATCGGTATAAATCATTCCACTATCAAACTTATACTTGCCTTTTTCAATGCTTTTTAGATGATCTTCTTTTAGTTGGTTTCTAAATTTATTAATTGCCTTTTCTGCCTCTTCAGCTTCTACAAGGAATTTGCCTTGCAATCCATTACTGAGGTTTTTTTGCATAATATCTAACGCAACGTTCAAGAGTTTAAACATTTCCAACAGGTTTTCACGTTGTTTTGGAATGAAGTAGATTTTCGACTCCATTTTACGCTGCAATACCTTACCCATGGAGTTATTAATGTCTCCAATCGTCTCTAGATCATTGGCAATACTTAGCATGGCTCTAATCTGTAGCGAACTTCTTTCGTTTAATTCCCCCTCAGAAACCTTAGCTAAATAAACCCCTATTTCCGATTCAATGTTATCAGTTATTTGTTCGTACTTCTCAATTCGTTCAACCTTTTTCTTGAACTTCTTTTTATCTGTTTCTACCAATAGTTCAGGAACAAAGGAAGTCATTTTAGCTACCATGGCACCAAATTTCACCACCTCTTTCTTTGCTTCCAGAATAGAACCTTCTGTATTAATCATGGTAGCATTGCTAATGTATTCCAAATGATATTCTTCATCTTCTCCTCCTTTTGAAGGCACAACTTTGGTCACAATTCTTGCAATTAGCGGAATGAAGCCTATCATGATTAGGGTGTTGATCACATTAAAGACAGAATGGAATAAAGACAACTTCAACTCAGCCTCTGAATTCCCAATATCCGAAATAATTTGAGCCAAAAAGTCCTGAGCGGGCCCCCACAAGTAGGCAATAAAATCTAAAAACCAAGGGAATATTAAAATGAGCCAAATGACCCCAACAACGTTAAATATTAAATGAGCTCGCGCCGCCCGTTTGGCATGAACGTTTGCTATAATTGCAGCAAGGTTCGCTGTTATGGTAGTCCCTATGTTTTCACCCAACACCATTGCTGCTGCAATCTCGAAAGTAATAACCTGATTAAACAGCAAAGTTAACGTAAGGGCCATAGCTGCTGATGAAGACTGCACCACAATGGTAACAACGGTTCCCACAGCAACAAACAAGATGGTTGTTAGAATACCATATCCTGTAAACCCATTTAAAAACTCAAGCACTTCAGGGTTTTGATTCAAATCTGGCACTGAACTTTTCAATGCATCTAATCCTAAAAATAATAAAGCAAAACCGATTAACACTTCTGACAAACTGCGGAGTGTTGACTTTTTGGCAAACATTAATGGAAATCCAATAGCAATAATGGGCAACGCAAAAGCCGATATTTTAACTTTAAAACCAAAAAATGCAATTAACCATGCGGTAATGGTAGTCCCAATGTTGGCTCCCATAATTACACCTATTGACTCTACCAAACTTAGTAAACCGGCATTTGCAAAACTTACTACCATTACGGTAGTTGCAGAAGATGACTGAACCAAGCAAGTAATTAAAAACCCTGTAAAAACCCCTAAATAGCGGTTTTTGGTCATACTACTTAAAATATCTCGCAATTTAGAACCTGCAGTTCTTTGAATGCCTTCACTCATGACTTTCATTCCATAAATGAAAAATCCAAGTGCACCAAATAAGGTTAGAAAATCTACAAAAGTGAAGTTCATTGATACAAAATAACAGTAAAAATAATGCGCAAAACTAACTAGACTGAAACTGCCGAATGTTAATATAACGTTAAGCATACAAGGGTTTCTCAACCATTCATTATGTTCGTGAAGGTTAAAATCAAGTTAATATCAAAGGAGATGTCGCTTGAAATATTGACTTATTGTTAAACTCGATTTAACAATAGACAAAAGATTGAATAATAGGTTTGTTACACTAAACTTACCTCATGCAAATAGCCAACATATTATTGATAGACGGGAACAAAGAGCAATTTTCAAGCATGTCAAAAATGCTAGAAGAAAGCAATTTTCAGGTAACAAGAGCCCAAAGCATAAACTTGTTAAACCAAAAAATTCATCAATGCGAGGCAGACATAATTATTATTGCAATAGAATCAGGAAACGTAAATGTGCTCGACACTTTTCAGCAATTGATTTTACAGCAGTCACTTGATGAAGCATTTATAATTGTGGTCAGTCGATACAAAGAAGAAGAGTTACAAATAATGGCATTAAATTCAGGCGCCGATGATTTTTGGGTAGAACCAATTACGAGTAGGTTAATATTAAAACGAATAAGCGCATTATTAAAACGCAGAAAACCCAAAGAATTCAATAAAAAATCATCCTTTTACATAGATTATGAACGATTCCTAATTGTGAAAGATGGTCAAGAAATTTATTTACCCAAGAAAGAATTTGAACTATTGGCGCTTTTATACTCAGCTCCTGTAAGGGTTTTCTCAAGAGACGAAATTAAACGGATACTTTGGGAAAACTTTGATCGCATTCAAATGCGAACGATTGACGTTCACATTCGGAAAATAAGGGAAAAAGTGGGCAATAACACAATTGAAACCATACAAGGTAAGGGCTATAAACTTTATGCAGCCTAGGGTTTAAACGTTAATGGAGAAACATGAAATTCCTCAAGTAAAGTATTTTTTTTCATGGCAAGTACACAACTTACCATTTCTGCAATATCTTCTGCTTGAATCATTTCAGTACGTTCAACTGCAATACCATCCCACGAAGAAGTATTGACTGAACCAGGGAAAATTGCCGAAACTTTTATCCCCTGCCCACGCAATTCTTGTCGTAACGAATCATTCCAAGCCTTAAATGCATGCTTGCTCATAGAGTAATCTGCAGCAAATGTTGCTGCCTTTAAACTCATTACGGATGCAATATTGATGATGTTCTTCAGTTGATTTTTATTTTGTCCTAGAACTTGCTGTGTTAGTGCTATTGAACTGTACAAGTTGACATTCATCTGCCCTTTTAATTTATCTAGGTCTATCTCAATGACATTTTGCATGGAATACAGTCCTAAATTATTAACCAAAAGAGTTACGTCTTTAAAAATTGAAGTAGATTCCTTTAGCTGCAGCTCCACATTTGGCTGAGCCAAATCGATAGATAAGTACTCTACAGTTACATTGAACTTAATCAGTTCTGATTTACATTGCTCCAAATCCTTTTTATTCCTTGCAAGGAGCACCAAGTCATATCCAATTACTGCCAACTTCTCAGCTATTGCTCTCCCAATTCCTCTCGTTGCTCCTGATATTACTGCTTTCATTCCTCAAAAATAATGCAATTTACCTTATCTCCTTTCCCTATATTTGACTGAATTAGAAATGGCTCAACAAAAAAAAATATTGGTTGCCCCATTAAATTGGGGATTAGGACATGCCGCGAGATGCGTTCCAATAATTCGAGAGCTTCAACGGCAAAAAGCTGAAGTAATAATAGGTGGAGACGGAATGGCGTTAGCTTATTTAAAAACAGAATTTCCAGAATTGCTTAGCATTTCTATTCCAGACTTAAAAATACGGTACCCTAAAAGTGGTGGCTTCCTGCTCTACTTTGCCATCCGTATTCCGAGGTTATACAGTCATGTAAAGAAAGAAAATGCAGTGCTCAAAAAATTGGTGAGGCAGCACGAAATCGATGGTGTAATCTCGGACAATCGTTACGGGTTGCACCATGCTGTAAAGCCCTCCGCTTTAATTACACATCAATTGTACATTGAAACCCCTAGTTTTAAAAAAACAGTGCACTTGATGGTTAGAAAATTAATTTCAAAATTCAATGTTTGCTGGGTGCCAGATTTAGCCGGTTCGGAAAACTTAAGTGGTCGGCTTTCTCATTCCGGACGGTTAATACCCAAAACTGAGTACATCGGTCTACTATCGCGGTTTTCAGCCCCAATAAAAGAAAAAGTCATTCAACGCAAAGTGTTGGCTATCCTTTCCGGCCCCGAACCATACAGAAGTCAATTAGAAGCCCTGTTAATTCAAGAGTTAGGCACACTAAAATGCAATGCTCTTATTGTTAGAGGAGTTGTGACTGAGAAAAACAATCGCGAAAAAATTAGCAATCAATTAGATATAGTGGATTACTTAACTGCAGATGAAATTTTGGCGGAAACCAAAAAAAGCGAATTCCTAATTACAAGATCCGGCTATTCCAGCATTATGGACTTAGTGGCCATGCATCAAAAAGCAGTTTTAATCCCGACCCCGGGGCAAACGGAGCAAAAATATTTGGCACAGCACCTCAATAAACACCCGTTGTTTGTTTTAGCTAGTCAAGAGAACTTAAATTTAGAACGCGCGTTCTCAGGTTTAGAGAAATCCACTGAAGGGAAATTAACGGAGCTACCTAGTCTAAAAGAGCCGATTCAGGCATTTTTAAAAATGTGCTAAACCAATTTTCGTTTCATACGATTACCAATATTGGTTAGCGCTTCGTAGGTAATTGTCTCCTGTGCCTCTGCGAAATCGAAGATCGATTTCATTCCTCCAAAAACGATTGCCTCATCACCTACTTTCACTTCATCTTGTCCGAGGTCGAGCATGCAAATATCCATGCAAATATTTCCAACCGTTGGGTAAAGCTTACCGTTAATCTCTACCTTCCAATTTCCGTTGCCCAACTTTCTAGGAACACCATCAGCATAACCCAAAGACAGTAATGCAATGTTACTATCTTCTGAAACGGACCCACTTTTATTGTAGCTAATGTATTCGCCTGCACTGACTCTGCGAACTGCAACAACCTTCGACAACAGGCGCGCAACTGGTTTTAAATCTTTTTTTAAATCACTTGCCTCGGAAGCCCCATATAGTCCAATTCCCAATCTCACCATATCCATTTGGTATGCGGAAAAGTTCGTAATTCCATCAGTATTTAAAATGTGACAAATGGGTTTGACTTGCAACGAACTTTTCAAAGATTCACACATGACTTCAAACTGCTGAATTTGACTCAAGGTAAAATTCTCTGCAGTTAAATTCCCAGAACTACTCAGGTGACTCATAATTGAAGCAACTCTAATTGCCCTTTGACTCTTTAATTGCTTTACTACACTTTCCAATTCATTCGAATTAAATCCGAAACGATTCATACCGGTATTTAACTTTATATGAATTGGGTAAAGCCCTTCTGCTAAACTCTCTTTGGACTGTAAGAATTGTAAAAATGATGCGAGAATTTCAGTGGAATGAATAACCGGTTCTAAACAATGTTCAACCATAACATCCCAATGTTTTGGATTTACATTTTGGACCATAACTGGAAGCTGTATTCCCTCAACCCTCAATTCAATTCCTTCGGCAATTGCTGAAACCCCAAGCAAATCTGCCATTCCGTTGGCTTCAATTCTTTTGCAAATAACACTTGTGTAGTGGCCATATGCAGCAGCTTTCACCATTAGCATTATTTTGGTAGAAGGCTTCAATTTATTCCGGAAACAATGGATGTTATGCTCAACGGCCTCCCAACTCACCTCCAACGTGTTATCGCTGTATTCGCTTAAAAAGTACGACTTGTTTTTACCCATTGTATCCCTCCGCTATTGAAAAACAATTTCTGCAAAGAGGCTCATAGCTTTCTGTTTCGCCAAGCATTACCAACTTATCATTGATGGTTTTTCTATGACTGTGATTTGCAAGATTTCCGCATTTTACGCAGATGGCATGCACCTTCGTTACGTATTCGGCAGTAGCAAGAAGCGCAGGAATAGGACCAAAAGGCTTCCCTTTGTAATCCATATCTAAGCCAGCTACAATAACTCGAATTCCTTGGTTTGCCAAACGATTGCATACGCCAACTAATTCCATATCAAAAAACTGCGCTTCATCAATCCCAATGACTTGCTCATCATTTATTAATAAGGGAATGTTTGCTGAAGCAGGCACCGGAGTAGAATGAATTTGGTTGGAGTCGTGCGAAACTACCGCTTCTATATCGTAGCGAATGTCGATTTCAGGCTTAAAAATTTCAACCTTTTGTTGCGCTATTTTAGCCCTTTTTAATCGACGAATAAGTTCCTCTGTCTTACCTGAAAACATGGAGCCACAGATTACCTCGATCCAGCCCTTGCGATTTTCAGAATTAATAGTATTTTCGAGGAACATATATACCCGGTTCGTTTTTAAAACTTGTTACACAAAGGTATTATTTAAAGAACAAAAGAAGCATAAAAATGAAGATTGAAAATAAGCTTTCAGAGATTACAAAATTAATGGAAAACATCAAAAAGCACTCTGACAGTTTGAATGGGCTAGGAACAATTCCAGTTCTTGAGATTGCTGTAATTCTATCAAAAATTAACAAGTTGCAAGAGCAAGCAATAGTGTTGAAACACCTTTGCGAAATACAGCAAGGAAAAAGAGTTGATTTGCATCCAATCGAACTGTATGCGACTGCAGTTTCGAATGAGGAAGATGTACAAGAATCAACAGAAAAAAAGAATGAGCCTAAACCTGTTAAAGACGAGGTTGTTGAGGAAGATGCTATGCTTTCTGAAAAAGAGGATGACACGAATGATGCCTTAGACCAAATGGTTGAGGCAACAATTCATGTTGAAGAGGAAAAGGAAAAGCCTTCAGCTGACAACGAAGTAGAGCTGGAAACAACTGAAGAGGATGATTCGGAGAATCAAACTAATCAAAGCGCAGAATTGAATGAGGATTTCTTGAATAAAATTCTAGGTGAAGCTAGAGATGATGAAAAAGAAGCTGGGCAAGCAGATCAGCTGGTAGAGCAACTCGAAGATAAAAATGAAATTTCCTCTAAACCAGATATCAATGAAGCTTTTGCAACGGAAGATTCAAGCATCAGCGGGCATTTACAAAAACAACCTATTACCGACTTAATGAGCGCCATTGGACTTAACGAACGGTACTTGTATGCAAATGACTTATTTGAAGGTGACATGCAAGAATTCAAAAACGCAATTAAAATGTTAAATGAATTTGAAAGTGTTATGGAAGCCAAATCATTTTTTGAGAGTGGGTTAAGAAATACATATGGATGGGAGGACGACAATGAGCTTGCGCAAGCACTTTTTAATCTCATTGAGAGAAGATACCTTTAATCTTCCACTTACATTAGCTTAAAACCGATTATACATTCCTTGCCTCCGCAACAGAACCATTGTGCTACATTTACTTTCAAACTAAACTAACTCATGGGCAATTGTAAATTTAAATGGAAAAGCATATCGTTAGGTATTGTTCTGTTTTTTGGTATATCGACCAGCAATAAAGCTCAAAATAAAGTTTGGACCTTGGAGGATTGCATTGAATATGCTTTAGAAAACAACCTGCAAGTTCAACAAAATGAATTATCTCAGAAACTCGCAGGCTTTGATTTACAGCAAGCAAAGTATAACGTTCTTCCAGATGTAAACGGATTTATTTCGCACGCATATAATTTTGGTCAGACAATTGACCCATTTACCAACCAATTTGCGAATACACAGGTTCGGTCAAATTCCTTTTCTGCATCTTCAACTTTTACTATTTTCAATGGCTTTAGAAACATTAATACAATTAAAAGAAATCAAGCACAACTAAAATCATCTCAATTCGATTTAGAGAAAATGAAAAATGACATTTCTCTGAACATTGCAAACTCATTTCTAGGCATACTATTTAACCAAGAGTTATTAAAAAACGCCGAAAGCCAACTAAAAGTAACCCAACTGCAGATTGACCGAATTGAAAAGCAAGTAAAAGCCGGGGCACTTCCCGAAGGAGCGTTGAAAGATATTAATGCACAATTTGCTAGCGAAGAGTTAAATGTAGTGAACGCAGAGAATCAACTTAACATTTCTAAATTAAATTTAGCACAGTTACTACGACTAGAAAGTTTCGAGGACTTCGAAATTGTAAGCCCTAATTTAAGTTCGTTTGAAGGGGTTAAAGAGTTGGTTAGTCCCGAAGCATTGTATTTATCTGCTTTGGAAACGATGCCGGAAGTTAAAAGCGCTGAATACAGTCTTTACTCTGCACACAAAAACACTCAAATTGCAAGAAGTGGTTATTTGCCAACACTTAGCGTTTCTGGTTCAATTGGAACGGGTTACTCGGGTGCAAACAGACAAGTAGTGAGCTTTAGAGATCCACAAGTAATTCAAACTGCAGACTTCACAAGAAGTGGAGAAGACATATTTACAACAACAGCTACTCCTATTTTTAAGGACAAGCCTTTCTCGGAGCAATTTTCTGATAACGAAAATAAATCCATTCGATTCTCTTTAACGATACCAATATTTAACCGTTTCAGTGCGCGTCTTGGAGTAAAACGTGCAATAATTCAAGAACAGGTTTCTGATTTAAATTACGAATCAGCAAAGCTCACGCTGAGACAAAACATCGAATCTGCCCATAACGATGCTGCTTCTGCATTAAAAAGATACAGAGCAGCAGAAAAGTCTGTCGCTGCGTTGGAGACTTCTTTTGCATATACCCAAGAAAGGTACAATGTCGGTATTATCAATTCATTTGATTTTAACAATGAAAAAAATCGATTAATTAACTCTCAATCAGAATTATTACAAGCTAAATACAATTATATTTTTAGCACAAAAGTTTTAGACTTTTACCAAGGAGGAAGCATTTCACTCTCTAAATAAAACAATAGCATGAATTCAAAAAAGTGGTTAGTAGCACTAGGAATAATAGTCGTTATTCTTGTAGTCGCAGGAGTTATAAAAGGTAAGTCTGGTGGTAAAGGGAAAAAGGTTGCTGTTGAAAAGGTGGAGCGACGAACAATTATCGAAACCGTTGCAGCCAGCGGAAAGATTCAGCCCGAAACCGAGGTTATAATTAGTTCAGATGTTTCAGGTGAAATTATTGAAATGCCTGTTCAAGAAGGAGATCGTGTTAAGGCGGGTGATTTACTATTAAAAATTAATCCTGACCTTGTGGAGTCGGCATTAAGTCGAGCTGAAGCTGCTTTAAACACTACTAAAGCCAACCTAGCTGGTTCAAAGGCACGATTGGCTCAGTCTGAGTCGCAATTCCAAAACTCTAAAGCCTCTTTTGAGCGAAGTAAGCAATTACACGAGAGTAAGGTGATCTCTCAAGCAGAATTCGATCAAGCCAAAGCCAACTATGAAGTTGCTTCTGCAGATGTAGAAGCTGCTAAAGAAAGTGTTAGAGCTGGGATGTTTAACGTTAGAAGTTCTGAAGCGACATTAAAAGAAGCAACAGAAAACTTAGGAAGAACTTCTATTTATTCTCCTATGGATGGAGTAATTACCAAGTTGAATAAAGAAAAAGGTGAACGGGTGGTTGGAACAGCACAAATGGCTGGTACCGAAATCATGACGGTAGCTGACCTCAACGTTATGGAAGTTGCGGTTGAAGTAAATGAAAATGACATTGTTCGAGTATCTATAAATGATACAACAGAAATTGAAGTTGACGCCTATTTGGATAAAACATTTAAAGGTATCGTAACAGAAATTGCAAACTCTGCAAATACTTCAGGTATGAGTGCAGATCAGGTTACAAATTTTGATGTAAAAATCCGGATGCTGCAGTACTCTTATGAGGATTTGTTGAAAAAAAGAGCCGATAGCTCATCTCCATTTCGTCCAGGAATGTCGGCTACAGTTGATATAAGAACAACTCAGGTTAACAATGTTATAACCGCACCTATTCAAGCCGTTACGATTAGAACAGATACACTTAGTACAAGCAATGAAGCTGACGTGTTAGAGGGCGAAGAGGATAACGAAAAAGAAAAGGTAGAAGTGGTATTTGTTAGGGACGGAGATCAAGTAAAAATGGTGAAAGTAGAAACTGGAATTCAGAATACCATGTACATAGAGATTTTAAATGGGTTAGAAGAAGGACAAGAAATAGTTGTTGCTCCTTATACCCTTGTTTCAAAAATCTTAAAAGATGGGCAAAGTATCATCGTTGTCGACAAAAAAGACCTTTTCACAGCAAGTAAAAAATAATTATGTCTTACTTACTAGCTATTGAAACAGCTACCAAAGTCTGCTCAGTTGCACTTTTTAAAGACGATCAGCTAATTCAGTTGAAAGAGGAAAAAGGTGCTTATTCCCATGCAGAAAATTTAGCCGAATTCACTAGTCAGCTTTTAGCAGACAGCAACCTAAGTGCGAAAGATTTATCTGGAATAATAATAAGTAAAGGGCCAGGCTCATATACTGGTTTGCGCATTGGTATTTCTTTTGCTAAGGGTCTTTGTTACTCTCTCGATATTCCGCTAATTAGTATTGACACATTACATGCATTAGCCTTAGGTTGGAAACAATCAGAAAATCCAGAAACAGATTTAATTTGTCCAATGATTGATGCACGAAGAATGGAGGTCTATTCTGCAATCTATGATTTTGAGCTGAGGCGCTTAAAGTCAATTTCAGCAGACGTAATTGAAGTTGGCAGTTATGAAGAGCTACTTGAAGATAACTCTATTGTTTTCGTGGGAGATGGCGCCGAAAAATGCCAGAACTTATTGAAAGGACAAAACCGTGCTTTCAGAGGCGACTTTTTGCCATCAGCGGGTTACTTAGGAAAGGAAGGATATAAAAAATTCCTTAGCTCCGAAATTGAAGATGTAGCATATTTTGAACCCTATTATCTAAAAGAGTTCGTTGCGCTAAAAAGCAAAAAAGGAAGTTTAGACTAATTGTTTTTGCAAGATCTAAAGTGATGGGATATAGGTGTATTACACCGAACAAGTTAGCGCAATATATTTTTCTTTACATTTGGATGCATGAGAGTAATACTTTTTCTTTGTTCACTTGTAGTTTGCAGTAACTTGTTCTCCCAAGAAGATACGTCAAGTGTTAAATGGACAAGTGAATACAACTTAAGTTGGGACGACTTTCAAGGCGAAGAAGTGGTAGAGTTAAATTTATCTGCACTTTCGAAAATAGCAATTCCATACACATTCACATCTGATGGAGAAGTTGACTTAACAATTGAATTGTCTACGAGGTTTATTAAAAACGACTCTTGGTACAAAAAAGGCGAAGAAAATAACGTGTTACTCGGTCATGAGCAATTACATTTTGATATAGCTGAAATCCATAGACGACTCATTGTAAAAGCAATTCTTGCTGCTCAATTTTCTGTAGAGAATTATGAATCTGAGCTAAAAGAAATAGTAAACAGAATCTGGAAAGAGGATTACCGGGAAATGCAAGATCTCTATGATGCTGAGACAAACTATGCTAGAATGTTCCAAGCTCAAATTAACTGGAATAAATTAGTCGCTGATAAATTGGTTGAGTTAAACGAATATAACGACACTGAAATTACAGTCACCTTTGAGTAGTGTAGTATTCATATTCCACTTTATAAACACTTATCGTTTTCTCGCTAACATCCCTCTGAATAATTGATTTAATCAATTGCAAATCGTTGTAAAGTATTGCAAACTTTCTAATCAACTTTCCGTCTTTCATTTCTTTAATAAAGTCCAAATAGTCTTCTTGATACGTAAATTCCCACGTTGTTTTTTTATTAACGCCGATTGTATTTTGTTTCGACCTATGTATTAGTTGATTTACTTCGCAGGTAAAACTATCTACAACAAAACTTGCTGAGCGAGCGTAACTCTCTTTTTTTGAAATAACCTTACCCAAAAGGTTAGTAGTTACCCATTGAGTCTTCATAGGTCTTCCGACAGAATTATAGTAGGTATATTTCTTTTTTAATCCTTCTTCCTTTCGAACCTCAACTCGATGAACATAATTTGTATCTAAAGTCCTATTGTCAATTTTTATTTCTTGAAATGAGGAGTCATTTATCCACGAATAATGGTACCTAAAACTAAACGGTCCTTGAATTTCTGTTCTTGAAATTAATTTACTTCGATTGTATTTATACTCATAAACAGAAGTATCAATCCTACCGCTTAATGATACAAACTTTCTGCTTTCTTCCAACTCGCCTTTGGTTGAAAAAAAATACGCTGTAAACTTTGTTTCTGCGCTAAACACTTCATCATCTTTCTTATCGCTTTTATAAACTGTTATTGATTTCACTGATTTGTTTTGGATGAGTTGTAAGTCAAAAAAATCTTCCAGTGTAAACCACTCTTTGCTAGGGTCGAATTGCGCAATGGAAAAGAAAGAAAAAAAGGAGCAAAAAAAGAAAAGAAAACACTTCATAAAGACAGGTTGCTCATTATTGCAAAAAAGATAACTATGAATATTAAAAACGTCCAAAAGTCGTCATTATTAACATTAGACAACAAATAACTTTTCGATTACGTCTAATAAGTGGCAGCGCAATGCGATACATTTGAATTATGAAAAATTTTTTGAAGAAACTTATTCCAATAATTTTTCTTTTAAACACTTTCCAAGTAAATGGTGCACATCAGGTAGGTGGGTACTTAGAATACAGGTGCCTTCCTACAGCAAACTTGTTAGAGAATACTTTTGAAGTAACCTTTCGCTTTTATGTGGATTCCATTCGCCTTGGGCCCGGAAATACTCCAGGCGATTCAATTCCCATAACTGTTTTTGATGCTAGTAACCTTCAAGTAGACTATTTCTACCTAAGTAACTTAATAGGCATAACCGTTATTCCAGACGATGTTAATAACCCGTGTGTAGTTTCAAGTCCTGCTAGATCAGTGGCGGAATATTTATACCGGGATACGGTGAACTTATTAAAAAGCAGATTTCATAAATTAGTTTACCAACGGTGCTGTAAAAATAACATTCTAAATAACTTGGTAGGAAGTTCAGATTTTTATGGCAATACTTTTGCTGTAGATATTCCCTCGCTGACTGCCTGTAACTCAACACCAATTTTCAACGCCCAGCCACCAATAGTTGTTTGCGCAGGGTTTGATATTAATTTAGATATGTCTGCTGTAGATCCTGACGGTGATTCGTTAGTTTATTCATTGTGTGCACCCCTAGATTTTAATCAAAGTCAATTACCACTAAATAACGTTGGGCAAACCATTCCAAACCCTGATACAGCCAATGCCCCTCCTTATCTAAACATTTTGTTTCAAGCGCCACAAACCTCCACAAACCCCATTCCATCAAATCCCCAAATTACAATAAACAGCAGAACAGGGGTACTTACTGGTATTCCAATGTCTACAGGAGCTTACCTGTTGGGGTTTTGTGTAGAAGAATATCGCAACGGCGTTTTAATCAATAATTTCAAAAGAGACATTCAAATTTCAACTGCCAATTGCTCTCCGGTTATTGTTTCTGCAATTCAAAACCAAACTCAATTTTGCGATGGGCTAAATGTGCAGTTCACTAACAATTCAGCATCCAATGGCAATGTGCCCAACTTCTTCTGGGACTTTGGCGTGAATGGCCTAACAAATGATACCTCTCGCGCAACAAACCCCAGTTACACATACCCAGACACGGGATTGTATTTTATTACGCTAATTGTAAATCCAGATTATCCTGAATGCAGCGACACAACTGTTGTTCCTTTTCAAGTAAACCGTCTATTGGCACCAATACTTAACGTAACAGGGAATTCATGTTTTGATAATAATCGTTTCGATTTCAACGCTGGTGGAGCATTCGAAAGTAATGCAACCTTCCAATGGGATTTTGGGCCACAAGCAGTGCCTCAAAGTAGCACGTTGCCAGTTGTAACTAATGTAACTTTTACAAATACAGGCTCTTTTCCCGTTCGATTAATTGTTACACAAGGTCGCTGCACTGATACGATAAACCAATCTATAAATGTATTCGCTAATCCAAGCGGTGGTTTTATCACCATTGACACCACCGGTTGTTCGCCCCTTAATGTTCGCTTTTCTAGTACTATTAACGACCCGGGTGCCGGAAGTAATGTAGGTATTTACAAATGGAATTTTGGTGATGGCTCTCCGATTTCCAACCTACCTAACCCAACTCACCAATATACACAGGATGGTAGCTACGACGTAACTTTAACATATGAGTCAACAGGCTCTTGTGTTGACACCCTGGTAATTCAAAAAACGAATTTAATTCGTATTGGCCCACAGTTTAGTAACAATAAAACAGATTTTTCAGCTACTCCCCTCGCTGGCTGCTACCCTCTAGAGGTTCAATTTAATAACCTTTCTACTTTCGACGGAACGGCAACTTACTTGTGGGATTTTGGAGATGGATCTGCAAATTCAACAGCAATCGAGCCACTCCATACATACACGGCCAACGGATATTATGATGTTAGTTTAACGATGACAACTGTTGGAGGCTGTGCTGAGACATTGACAAAAACTATTGATTCTGCCATCTATATTTCATTAGACTCCAGTAAAAATAGAATTGGTTTTACAGTAAACCAAGATACTGGTTGCGCACCAGTGGAGCTTCAGTTTACCGACACCTCATTTTTTGAAGGCGCTGCGAATTTTAAATGGTATTTCGGTGATGGTGATAGCTCTGAACTAAGAAACCCAATCCATACGTATCAAAATGATGGAATTTATGATGTTCAGCTTATTCTTCAAACAACCGAAAAATGCGTGGATACATTGAGTTTAACTAAACCGGCCTATATTGAGACGGATATTAAATACAGCACCAATGAGGTAGGTTTCGACTTTTCTCCAAAAGAAGGTTGTTTGCCATTGACCGTGCAATTTTTAGATTCTTCAAAATTTCTAGGGACACCTCAGTATTTTTGGGATTTTGGGGATGGGTCAAATTTTAATGGATTACAGAACCCCAGGTACACCTTCACAGACACAGGCACATATTCGATAGGCTTGTTACTGATTACAAGTGAGAAGTGCGTTGACACGATAAGCACAGCTGTACGTAATGCGATAAAAGTTTTACCTAAACCAATTGCTCAAATCAATTATTTAGACACTTCTAAAAGTTTGAAGGAAGCACTTTTTGAATTTACCAATACTGGAAGTCAATCCGCGATTTCATCACGATATTTAATTAATGGTCAAGAAGTTGCTCAAAGCGATGTTTTAACCTATCAGTTTACGGATACCGGCCATTTTCAGGTCGCATACATTGCAACAAATAGTTTTGGTTGTGAAGATACAAGCACAGCGGAAATCTTTGTGTTCGATGAATTCCAATTTATTATTCCCAACATCTTTACTCCAAACGGAGACAACATTAATGATGTGTATAAAATGCAAACCTGCGGCGTATACGACTATGAAATCGAAATCTTCAACCGTTTTGGTGAAAAGCTATTTGAAAGTAATAGCTTAAACATCAACTGGGATGGCAGAGTTTCAGGTCGGCCGTTGAACTCAGGTGTATATTTCTACACCATTACAATCCGTGACTTCCGAAATCAAATATTAGATTACCAAGGGACAATAACGTTACTTACGGATTAATTAATTGAGCCTTAATGGGACCTTTTCTTCATGAGAAACGTGAACTTTTTTCTTGATAAGAAATACTCTTCCAGTCACGTAACCATCCACTTTAAAGTCAATTTCTTTACTTCCAAGGGTCAATCCTAGAAGCCTGACCAAAGCTCCATCAGCAAAGTCTTCAAAATTACTTTTCATTACAACTTTGTGGTATTCATCTGAATTTTTTGGAATCCTAATGTTATTATCGACGTTAGCTTTTGCCAATTTTGACCCCTTAATATAAATATCAAATTCCGAATCAACCATACTTAATTGAAAACCATTCGGGTTCTTAATCTTTATTTCAGATTCTACAACCAGCCCCTTTTGAGAAAACTCTATAAGCTTAACGTATTTGATATCGGTAATTTCTACCTCTTCATAAGCACACGAACTAAAACTCAGAATGAGAATTAAAATGACACTGAACTTATAAATCGTTCTCATCTACTTTTTATTAGAATAACTTTCGTAAAAATATGAAATAGTCTCAATTCCTTTTAAGAAGTTTTCTATTCCATAATGCTCATTGGGTGAGTGTATAGCGTCTGTATCTAAGCCAAAACCAAGTAAAATTGATTTTAAATCTAATACCTGTTCAAAGAGAGCGACAATTGGAATGCTTCCTCCAGCTCTAACCGGAACCGGTGTCTTTCCAAAAGCTTTCACAATGGCCTCACTAGCCGCTTCGTACTCCGGAATGTCAATTGGCATAACATATGGCTCACCACCATGATGTGGGCGAACATCTACCTTTACTGATTTTGGCGCAATCGATTCAAAATGCTTTTTAAATTTCTCTGTAATCTCCTCATCTGATTGGTTCGGAACTAAGCGCATGGAAATTTTTGCAGATGCCTTTGAAGGAAGAACGGTTTTCGCTCCTTCGCCAATGTAGCCTCCCCAAATTCCATTCACATCTAGTGTTGGACGGATTCCTTTTCGTTCGATGGTTGTATAACCAGTTTCTCCATGAACCTCATCAATCCCTAATTTGGATTTATAATCTGCTAAGTTAAAAGGTGTTTTACCCATTAACTCTCTCTCTTTTTTGCTAGCTTCTAGCACGTTATCGTAAAACCCAGGAATTGTTATGTGATTATTCTCATCTTTCAATGAGGCAATCATTTCACACAAAATATTAATTGGGTTTCCAACTGCTCCTCCGTAAACTCCTGAATGTAAATCTCTGTTGGGTCCAGTAACCTCAACTTCAATGTAACTCAACCCTTTTAGGCCTGTGGTAATTGATGGATTTTCCATAGAAAGCATGGAAGTGTCGGATATCAAAATGATATCTGCCTTTAATTTTTCTTTATACTCCGTAATGAAGCTTTCTAAATTAACTGATCCTACCTCTTCTTCACCTTCAATAATGAATTTAACATTACACGGCAGCTGATTGGTGCGCATCATTAATTCAAAGGCTTTTACATGCATAAACATTTGACCTTTGTCGTCGCAGGCTCCCCTTGCATAAATTTTCTCATCTTTAATTACAGGCTCAAACGGTGGGCTATCCCATAACTCCAATGGATCTGCAGGCTGAACATCGTAATGACCGTAAACAAGTATCGTTGGCTTAGAAGAGTCAATAATTTTTTCGCCATAAACAACTGGAAATCCTGCTGTTTCACACAATTCTGTGTTATCTGCTCCTGCTGCTTCTAGCGATTTTCTTACCGCTTCGGCCGCATTCATAACCTCGCCTTTGTAAGTGGAATCCGCACTTACTGATGGGATTTTTAACAGTTCTATTAATTCATTTAGAAATCGATCTTTATTGGCTTGAATGTATTCTGAAACTTCTTTCATGTTCTCTCTACTTTTTTGAATCTTAAAATTACGATTTGAAAAATTGCTTTCCCTTAATTTACACCAAAACTTCCCCGTTCATTTCTTCAGGAATTGCTATTCCCATCATGGTCAAAATGGTTGGTGCTATATCAGCCAATTTGCCATCTTTTATAGTCTTGTAATCCTTATCTATTAGGATTACAGGAACCAAATTAGTGGTGTGAGCAGTATTCGGGCTTCCATCTTCATTCACTGCAAAGTCTGCATTCCCATGGTCAGCAATAACAATGAAAGAGTAGTTATTTTCTAATCCCTTCTGAATGATTTCTCCGGTGCATGCGTCAACGGTTTCTACTGCTCTCAAAATAGCACTATACACTCCTGTGTGCCCTACCATATCAGGGTTAGCAAAGTTGAGACAGATAAATTCTGCACTTTGGGCTTCAATTTCTTGAATAATTTTTGTTTTAACTTCATCTGCACTCATTTCTGGCTGCAAATCATAGGTGGCCACTTTAGGAGAATTTGCCATTAGCCTTTTTTCGCCTTCAAATGGAATTTCCCTTCCTCCTGAAAAGAAGAAGGTAACGTGGGGATATTTTTCCGTTTCCGCGATTCTAATTTGCTTCTTCCCTGCCGCTGCAATAACTTCCCCAAGTGTGTTCTTCAAGTTATCTTTTTGAAAGAGAACCTTTACTCCCTCGAAACTGTCATCATAATTTGTCATGGTAACATAATACAATGGCAGCTTGTGCATACCATACTCTGCAAGGTCTTCTTGATGCAGCGCTCTTGTTATCTCTCTGCACCGGTCAGTTCTGTAATTAAAACAAATCACAACGTCATCAGGCTGAATCGTAGAAATGGGGTTGCCATTTTTATCTTTTACAAAGTGTGGCTCAATAAATTCATCAGTTATATTCTTCGCGTAAGACTGCTGAAATACCTCTTTCGCAGAGTTTGCGGCTGTTCCCTTTCCAAGAACCATTAAATCGTAAGCCTCTCGAATTCTTTCCCATCGCAAATCCCTGTCCATGGCAAAGTATCGACCAATAACAGTTGCAACTTTTGTCTGGGTATTTTCAACAGCACTCTCCACTTCTTCTATAAACCTGATTCCACTTTTAGGGTCCGTATCTCTTCCATCAGCAAAAGCATGAATGAAGCTTTTTTCCACACCAGCTTCTTCCGCTAACTGGCATAACTTCACTAAATGTTTCTGATGGGAGTGAATTCCACCATCAGAGGGTAGCCCTAAAAGGTGAACTTGCTTATTGTGGTCTTTGGCGTATTTAAAAGCCTTCAACAATTCTTCGTTTGATGCAATAGAATTGTCCTCACAGGCTTTATTTATTTTCACTAAATCTTGATACACCACTCTTCCTGCACCAATGTTTAAGTGCCCGACTTCGGAGTTACCCATCTGACCATCTGGCAATCCGACAAACCTACCATCTGTTTTTAGTTTTGCATTTGGATACTTTACCAATAGTTCATCAAAAACAGGAGTTTTGGCATTAAATATAGCATCTGAATGATCTTTTTTGCCATAGCCCCAACCATCCAATATAAGTAAGGCAACTTTTTTATGATTATCCATATCTAACTTTTATAAGGTTTTGAGCATCCAAACATCGCAATTGTCATGACCAGAGTTTCCTAAGGAATGGTTTAGATAGTTAAACCCGTATTGCTCATACATTTTAACTGCTTTGTTAAAGCTAGGCTGACTTTCAATGTACAGGAATTTATAGTCAAAATCTCGCGCAGCTTGAATAGACTTCTCAAACAATGCTTTACCTATTCCTTTATCTCGGGCCTCTTTAGCTAAATAGAATTTAACTAACTCCGCATATTCACTTTCTAATCCTTTTGTTGGAAAAACGCCGCAACACCCCAACATTTTGCCATCTTCTTCAGCTACATATAATGTTGCTAATTCTTCAGAGTCGAATAACTCAAACAAAGTATCCGTAGTTGGGTCTTCATAAACAGTTCCAGTTAAAGGAGCTCCGAACTCTATAAAAGCAGCTCTAATAATTTTTGCTAATGCAAAGTTATCTTCTCTTACAACCTCCCTTATTTTTATGTTCTCCATTTATTCAAATAAAAAAGCCACTTCAATAAATTGCTGTGGCTTTCAGTTTATTTCAGTCCTTTTGCTTGCCGATTAGCTGCTTGCGATTCAGCCCATAGTTTCAAATAGGCTTTCTTCATTCGGTTAGTATATTTTTTATTTCTATGAAAAGCTTTCCTTTTCCGATCAAAAGAGACCAACCCTACTGGAAAGTCTAAAAAAGAAGTGTTCACATTAGCTAACTCTTCCTCACTAAATATGTCAATATCAAAATCATATTTTAATTTTGACTTCTTTAGTTTATTCGGCACTGTAGTGTCCATAACAAATCGCTTGGCATGAAAGTTTGGCGCAGTTATCTCAATCGTCAATATTGTATTAAGAGGTAGGTTGGTAATGAAACGATTCGAGGCCTTAACCTCAATGCGCTCGAATAATTTGTTGTGATCGTAAATATTGACCACTACATCTTTTACTCTTGACTTATTATTAAATATCACTCCCTTTAGCTCCAAGTTATCTAGGGAACCTGCAATAACATCAACCTTAAACAGCATTAAAAATGCAACAACTAAAGTATACCTGAAAACTAATTTAACGCTTTTCATATGGTTGGTTTAGCGTAAATTTAGCAATACTACTGGTTGTTTGCACCAAAATATGGAGCTAACCGCTGATTTAATTCCTGTCCAAATTCTTTTTGAGGATACAATTGATTGGTCATCACAACTAATCTATTCAAAATACCACGAGCTTGCTGTAGGTCATTTTTAACAGTTATTGCATACTTCGGATCTAAACTCTGATAGTAAATTACCTCTTTCTCATAGATATCCACTAAGCGTAAAACGATTTCGTTGGCTCTTTCAAACTCTCCAATTCCGTAATAATTCTCTGCTAAGAACATGACAAAGTAATCATAAGGTACATTGTGCTCAGGCATTACTTCAAAAGCTTTATCTAAAGCTAACTTCGCTTTATCCAATTTATTCTCAGCGATTAGCTGATCCGCTAAACGAGAGAATGTAATTCTCAAGCTCATGGTCATTCGACGATTTGTTTCATCCATATAGATATCATCTGTATCCATTCCACCCCAATGGAAGTCTTCCATTAAACGCTTGTATAAAATATCAGAATTAACGTAACCTGGGTTGCCATCTCCTCGTCCTTGCTTTTTAATTGGAACCAATCGATAAGCCATACCCTCGGCTCTAAAATAATCTTCTAAGCCAATGTAGCTTGCCAAGCCTGTTGTGCTGGCAAAATAAATAGGTCGCTCCCAATTATTTGAACTTAAAATATCTAGAATCGTTAAATCATTCTTTAATACGTAAGATTTTTTAATCTCCCATGCAATCTCATCAACAATTTGATCAGCTTTGTCTGCAGGTACTGTGCCATTCGCCAACACCTTCTCTTTGTCAACTGCAATCTTTAATTTCTTTGTTGGGATGTAGTCAATTTTTTCACCGGTTCCCACAGGAATCTTTGTTTGTTGATTATCCGATTTAATGAAATCGATTAAATCATCCACATCAATATGTCCCTTAATCTGCTTTCTTTCATAAACAGGCAAGTAATCATTTGTTCCCTGTCGAATTTTCTTTTCAGGAAGAGTCAACGGAATTGGATCTGATTCATATGCTTTTAATCGCATCTGATTCACATACCAATCTGTGTTCAACAAACTCAAATTAATTACTCGAACATCTGTTCTGTACTCCTCGACTTCTTGCACATACCATAGTGGGAAGGTATCGTTATCTCCATTTGTAAATAGTATTGCATTGGGCTCACAAGAGTCAAGGTAGTTTTTCGCAAAGTCTCTTCCCGTATATCTGTCCGCTCTTGTATGATCGTCCCAGTTTTCAGAAGCCATAAGCCCGGGCACAGCAATTAAGGTAACTGCAGTTATTCCAATGGCAACTATTCCATTCGACTTTCCTCTACTTATAAGGTCGTACAGTGCATAAACACCTAAACCAATCCAAATTGCAAAGGCGTAAAATGATGCTGCATAAGCATAATCACGTTCCCTAGGTTGAAGCGGATACTGATTCAGGTACAATACAATTGCTAAGCCTGTAAAAAAGAACAAGAGCATAACAATCGCGCCATCTTGTTTATCTCTGGTAAATTGAAAAACCAAACCAATTATTCCCAGAATCAAGGGTAGCAAGTAGTACTTATTATTCGCTCTGTTCTCGGTAATCAATTCAGGTAAATTATCCTGTGTACCCAACCTCATTTCATCGATGAACTTTATTCCACTAATCCAGTTTCCATGAATTACATTGCCATGTCCTTGAATGTCATTCTGCCTTCCTGCAAAGTTCCACATGAAATATCTCCAATACATCCATGTCATTTGGTAGTTGAATAAGTACGACATATTCTCACCAAATGTTGGCGTGTTAATCACTTTCGTTTCGCCACTCGCATCTTGATAACGAACCGGCTTTCCTTTAAAGTTAGACCATTTAACATATTGGCTTTTGTGTCTAGCTTCAGTGCTCCACATTCTTGGAAGAACCGTTTTAAAACGACTGTCATAGTTAGGAACGGAATTCTTTCGATCGTCAGTGATTATATACTTGCCACTTTCCTTGTCTTGAAAGTAAACCGGTTTTCCATCTCCGTATTGATCTTTAGTATCTAATGGTGTGTTAAATGAATGTCCATTAAACAGGGGTCTGTCACCATATTGCTCACGATTTAGATAAGAAAGAAAAGTAAAAACATTTTCCGGGTTATTCTCATCCATTGGAGTATTGGCGTTGGAGCGAATTAAGATTACTGCGAAAGATGAATACCCTAAAATAATGGCAGAAACACACAAGAAAATAGTATTCAACACTACCTTCGAATTTTTCTGAGTGTAATGTAATCCATATGCCAAACCGCCAACAATAAGTGCTAAATAAAAGAAGAAGCCTGTGTTAAATGGTAATCCAAAACTATTCGTAAACAGCAACTCAAACCAAGAAGCCATAACGATTAGACCTGGAATAATACCGTACTGTATAGCAGCTAGAATAACCACAGAAAGTCCTAAAGCGATAATTATCCCTTTAGGTGTTGGTTTATATTTTTTGAAATAATACACCATTACGATAGCCGGTATTGCCAATAAGTTCAACAAGTGAACTCCAATTGAAAGTCCCATGAGGTAGGCAATCAGAATAATCCATCTTAAATTATGACTTTCGTTAGCAACTCCTTCCCACTTCACAATGGCCCAAAAAACAACCGCAGTGAACAAGGATGATAAAGCGTAAACCTCTCCTTCCACTGCTGAAAACCAGAAAGAATCTGAGAAAGTATAGGCCAATGCACCGACTAATCCACTACCTATGATGGCAAAAACTTTAGGATTTGTTAATTCTCCGCTCTTCAAAGCCAGTTTTTTACCGAAAGCGGTAATGGTCCAAAACAAGAAAAGTATAGTGAATGAACTCGCTAATGCTGATAGCGAATTAATCATTAGTGCCGCCTTTTCAGGAGATGCAAACAAGCTAAAGAAACGTGCTAACATCATAAATAAGGGGGCTCCCGGAGGATGTCCAACCTCTAATTTAAAGGCAGTTGCAATAAATTCTCCACAATCCCAAAAACTTGTGGTTGGCTCGATGGTTAACAGATATACTGCAGAAGCGATTATCCAAGTAATCCATCCTATGCTGAGGTTTAATTTTTTAAATGTAGTCATGTACTTTATTTAGTGCTGGTTTCAGAACGGATGCGAAGATAAAAAAACTACTTCAAATGGGTTCAAATACTTTTCTTAAGAAAGCATAAATATTTGTGAAGTTTTTTTTACTTTTGTCACCCGTTACAAAAATTGTCCGATGGTGTAACTGGCAACACGTCTGTTTTTGGTACAGAAGAGTCTAGGTTCGAGCCCTAGTCGGACAACAAAAGTTCTTAAAAAGTAACAACGCGAGAGTAGCTCAGCTGGTAGAGCACGACCTTGCCAAGGTCGGGGTCGCGGGTTCGAATCCCGTCTCCCGCTCAAGGTCCTCTTTTCGGAGAGGATTTTTTTATGGAAGTGTCTTCTAAGCGTAAGTTTAGAATGTACCAATTGCCCGGGTGGTGGAATTGGTAGACACGCAGGACTTAAAATCCTGTGGCCATTGCGGCCGTGCCGGTTCGACCCCGGCTCCGGGTACATTGAGAATAAAGGGATTGCTAGAAATAGCAGTCCCTTTTTTTGTGACTTAAAATTGATAGAGTGTTCCTTTGGAGTGTGCATTTACACTTAAATGCATCGTTTTCTGCCGAAATGTAATGCATTGCATTCGTTTGCAGCAGATTCAGTTTTCTTAAAATCCTGTGGCCATTGCGGCCGCGTCCCGCTATAGCGGGACTCCGGGTACAAAAAAGCCTCTTCAATTTTGAAGAGGCTTTTTCGGTTTCAAACAACACAAAACAGTTTGTGTCTACTGCTGACCCTTTTTGAAGCCATATATGTTTTGACTAATAAAATCGTTTGGGAATTTATCGTCTCCTTCAAATCCAATTTCTACAGTTCCGCTTTCTTCAGGAATGTAGTTTGTCTTGAAAATATAGTCCCACAGACTTAAACTAATTCCGTAATTAACACCATACCTCCCTTCAGGTAATACTGAAGCATGATGATATAAGTGCATCACAGGGTTATTGAAGATATACTTTAACGGACCCCATGTAATTTTAACATTCGAATGGTTCAGGTGGCCAATGGCAATGGTAATAAAGTGAATAATATACGCTTGTTCAGGCTCAAACCCACCAATAAGCATTACACCAAAAGTCTTCAGGGGCTTATAAAAAATATTTTCCATCCAATGGTATCTTAAATGGGCAGCAAACCCCATTTCCTTCACACTGTGGTGTACTTTATGAAATTTCCATAAAACGGGATATCTATGAAGCAGTACATGCGTAAACCACTGTACAAAATCCAAAATGATAAAGAACACCAACAATTGTGACCACATTGGCCATTCCGAAATATCAAAAAGTGTAAGACTTTTCATGGTAATGTTTACACTTGAAAATAGCAATGCTAGAATGTCATAAACACCGGTGATTACAATGGAGAAGATGAAAAAATTAAAAAACATGTAAAATCCATCCATCCAAAAATCTTTTCTAATGATAGCTTGGTCTTTTCGCCACGGGAATATTATTTCTAAAATCCATGCAAAAAGTGAGATCGCAATTAAACCCCAAAAGTAATTCGTGTACCAAGGTACTTGAAAGATGATTGATTTCCATGTCCACTCCAATGTGCCTGTAAAGGCGTTTATAAAGGCTTCTAAATAAGTTTCCATAATTAATTATTTGTTTGTGTTAAATGATCTAATTCAAATGGTAAATCACTATAATAGCTCCACTCTGTCCATGAACCATCATAATTTTTTACGTTGTTATAGTTTAATAATTGTGTTAATACAAAAGTTGTGTGAGCCGAACGGACCCCACTATGACAGTACACAATAATTGGATCTTCTTTCCCTACTTGCAGTTGTCCATAAATAGAATCTAGCGCTTCTAGAGGTTTCATCTTTTTGTCGCTATGAAAATTTATGGCCTCTGCCCAATCTCGAAATTCGAGATGGCTTTACTAAAAATCTATTTCAAAAAACTATACGTCGCTTCTAAAAGCTGAATGTCCCGTAATGTCCATTCCTGTAATTAGCAAGTGAATGTCGTGCGTTCCTTCGTAAGTAATAACTGACTCTAAGTTCATCATGTGGCGCATTATTGGGTATTCTCCCGTTATACCCATTCCTCCATGAATTTGACGCGCTTCTCTTGCAATTTTCAACGCCATATCAACATTGTTTCTTTTTGCCATTGAAATTTGCTGTGTCGTTGCTCTGCCTTCATTTTTTAATTGCCCTAATCGGTAAGTCAGTAACTGAGCTTTCGTAATTTCAGTAATCATCTCAGCTAATTTCTTTTGCGTCAGTTGATATGCTGCAATTGGCTTTCCAAACTGAATTCTTTCTTGTGCGTAGCGCAAAGCTGAATCATAACAATCCATCGCTGCCCCAATCACACCCCAGGCTATTCCGTATCTAGCAGAATCTAAACAACCTAGTGGTGCTCCTAATCCCGACTTATTCGGTAATAAATTCTCTTTTGGCACTTTTACGTTATCAAACACTAACTCTCCGGTTCTTGATGCTCTCAAAGACCACTTACCATGAGTTTCGGGAGTCGTAAATCCTTCCATTCCTCGTTCCACAACAAGTCCATGAATTCTACCCTCTTCATTTTTAGCCCATACAACAGCCACATCGCAAATTGGTGAATTGGTAATCCACATTTTTGCTCCGTTCAACAAGTAATGGTCTCCCATGTCTTTGTAATTGGTAATCATTCCGCTTGGATTTGAACCATGGTCGGGCTCGGTTAAGCCAAAAGAACCTACCCACTCACCAGATGCCAATTTGGGAAGGTACTTGTTTCGTTGCGCTTCGTTTCCGTAATTATAGATTGGATACATCACTAAAGAACTCTGAACAGATGCAGCAGATCTTAATCCTGAATCACCTCTCTCAAATTCCTGCATAATTAAACCATAAGAAATTTGGTCTAACCCTGCACCACCATACTCCGTTGGTATATAAGGTCCAAAACCGCCTAACTCGGCAATTCCTTTGTTTAAGTGAATAGGATATTCTCCTTTTTGAGCCGCCTCTTCCATAATTGGAGAAACATCTTTTTTTACCCATTCTCTAACCGTATCTCGGATTAACTTGTGTTCTTCCGTCAACAATTCATCTAATAAGTAATAGTCTGGTGCTTGAAATCTATCGCTAGCCATATCGTTTATTATCTATTTGTGCAAAATTAGTCATAAAAAGAAGTTTTTCCCTCTTCAACAAGACAGTCAAAGCTTAATTTTGTTTCTCAAATTACAATTCGTGCAAGACACAATTCAGTTACTTCCTACAACTAAATTTACTCCCTTCAACCTTCCGTTGAGAGAGTTAAATCACAATGCGTGGGTAGATACATTGATTATTCATGGTGAGGGGTTTTCTATAAACCCCGTAAGTTATGAGGGTACTGTCGCTCCACCTTCCTCCTCCGCATGGATCATCATTGTTTTATTAATTGGGTTTTCCTGTTTGGCTATTTCCCGTTCTGGTTATCGAAAACGGTTCGATACGCTATATAAAACATTAGGTAATTGGAAGCTGTCAAAGCAAATAATTCGGTACGAAAAAGTATATATCCATCCGGTCAACATTTTACTGACATTGAATTTTATTTTAACTGTACCGCTATTCTTTAGTCTGATTTACGTGAAACTTTTTAACCCAGATACGCTTATTGAAAGCCAGTATTTCATGGTAATGGTTCCGCTTATTATTTACTTATTAGCAAAAACAGGGCTATATCAATTTAGCGGCTGGTTATGGAACGAAAAACCGGTAATTGAGGAGTATCTTTTTCAATCTAACCTGTTTAATAAATATTCGGGTGTTGCGTTCCTTTTTTTAACGTCATTGGTCGTTTATTCACCAATCGAACTTTTAACTTTAGCTAAAATTGGATTGATTGCCATAGCATTTTTAGCTTTTTTTCAAATAGTTAGAGGGTTCATAATTGGACTTGAGAATGGGAAGCAATTAATTTTTATAATTGCGTATCTTTGCACCCTTGAAATTTTACCCTGGCTTGTCATTGCAAAATGGATAAAAATCAGTTTATAATTTCAACCTCTTTAGGTTACTAATTTATAAAAATTTTACACTTTGAAAGTAAAAACAATTTTAGTTTCTCAACCAAAGCCAGAAACGGAAAAGTCACCTTATTTTGACCTTTCGGAAAAATGTAAAGTCAAAGTTGACTTTAGATCATTTATTCACGTAGAAGGAATAGACTCAAAAGAGTTTAGAACTCAAAAGGTGAACATTCAAGATTTTGGTGCAATCATTTTTACGAGCCGAAATGCTGTTGATCATTTTTTCAGAATAGCCGAAGAGCTAAGGTATAATGTGCCTGACGATTTAAAATACTTTTGTATTTCAGAATCAACAGCCTATTACCTTCAAAAATATGTGGTGTACCGAAAAAGAAAGATTTTTCACGGTAGACAAACGATGGAGGACTTAATGCCATTAATTAAAAAACACAAAGGCGAAAAGTTTCTCTTGCCTTGTGCTGATATTTTGAAGAAGGACATTCCGGAAGTTTTAGAAAAAAATAGTATTAACTTCCAACAAGCAATGTTGTATAGAACAGTTTGCAGTGATTTGTCAGACTTGGCAGATGTAAATTACGATGTGCTTGTGTTCTTTAGTCCTGCAGGAATCGCATCTCTTTATGAGAATTTCCCGGGGTTTAAGCAAAACGACACTAGAATTGCCGTTTTTGGAGCAACAACAGCAAAAGCTGCAGAAAATGCAGGACTGGAAATAAATATTGCTGCACCTAAACCTGAAGCCCCTTCAATGACAATGGCTTTAGAGCAATACATTAAGAAGCAGAGTAAGAAATAAAAATCTTATCGAATTTTTAGAAGGCATTGCTCCGTTGAGTCAATGCCTTTTTTTATTTTTAAACTGAATGAAAAACCAACGTTTTACCCTTAAAAAAGATGAAATCCTCTCGAAAAGAGACGATATAAATCTACTTTTTTCAGAGGGTAAGCACTTTAAAGAATTTCCATTTAAGGTTCTGCACAGAAAAGCAACTGAAAATGACGGGACTTCATTGCAGTTTGGAGCAAGCATTCCGAAACGCCTTTTTAAAAAAGCAGTTGATCGGAACTTACTAAAAAGGAGATGCAAAGAAGCTTATCGCTTACATAGAAATACTCTTAAAACAAACTGTGAGGAGCAAAACATCGAACTTCATGTTATGTTAATTTACATTTCTAAAGAGGCTATGAAATATGAAATAATTGAGCAGAAAATAATCTTAACTTTACAACGGTTGCAGGCGATATATGCAGAAGATTCTCAGTAAATTTTTGATTTTATTGGTAAAAATCTACCAAGTTGCACTGTCTCCTCTTCTAGGAGCTAATTGCAGGTACATGCCAACTTGTTCAGAATATAGCATAGAAGCCATTCAAGTTCACGGGCCTTTTAAAGGTTTTTGGCTAGCGCTCAAAAGAATTTTATCTTGTCATCCATGGGGAGGCAGCGGAATTGACCCCGTTCCAAAAAAGAAATAAATGAAAAAGACGAAAAAAATTATTATTGCGATAAGCATCTCAATTTCAGCATTCCTATCCTATGGTTTTGCTGATAATTATTTTGAGCTTTCAAAAAACCTTGACATTTTTAGCACTTTGCTCAAAGAGCTAAACACTTATTATGTTGACGATACCAAGCCTGGAGAGTTAATGAAGACAGGTATAGATGCAATGCTTCAATCGCTAGACCCTTATACAAACTACATTCCCGAATCCGCTATTGAAGACTATCGGTTCATGACAACAGGCCAATATGGAGGAATCGGAGCTTTGATCCACAAAGACAGCAATGAGATAATTGTATCAGAACCATATGAAGGGTTTCCGGCTTTCAAAGCAGGGTTAAAAGCGGGAGATGTTATTTTAAAAGTAGATGAAAATGAAGTAGAAGGTAAAAATTCGGGTGATATTTCTAAACTTCTAAGAGGCCAGTCCGGAAGCTCATTAAATGTAACCATTAAACGACCAAATGTTGCTGAGCCAATGGTGAAAGAAATTGTTCGAGAAACAATAAAAATCAATGACGTTCCCTACTTTAAGATGTTAGACGAAGAGGTTGGATACATTAAACTATCTAGCTTCACCCAAACTGCTTCGAAAGAATTTATTGCAGCCTTCGATGAATTAAAAGAGAAAGGCATGAAGGAATTGGTGTTCGATTTGAGAGGAAATGGTGGAGGACTTCTAATTGAAGCGGTTGACATCGTCAATATTTTTATTCCCAAAGGGCAAAAAGTTGTAGAAACAAGAGGTAAACTAAAAAAATGGGATGCTACATACCTTACTAGAAAAGAGCCGTTGGACATAAAAATTCCAATTGCAATTTTAGTGGATGCGGGTTCAGCATCTGCCTCAGAAATTGTTTCAGGAACACTACAAGACTATGATCGAGCCGTTATAATAGGCCGCCAAACCTTTGGCAAAGGACTAGTACAGCAAACCAGACCGTTAAGTTATAATGCACAACTAAAGGTTACGGTTGCAAAGTATTACATTCCTAGTGGGAGGTGTATTCAGAGAATTGACTACTCTACCAAAGATGAATTAGGGAAAGCACAAACAGTACCTGACTCGTTGATTAATTCATTTAAAACTGTGTTGAACAAACGACCGGTTAAAGATGGAAAAGGAATTAAGCCGGACATTTTTACCGAAGAAGAAAGCATGAGCATCATCACTGCCACTTTAATGCGCAGTTACAACATCTTTAACTACGCTACTCAGTATTATTTAAATCATCCAAAAATTGCTCCAGCCAAGGATTTTCAGTTAAGTGACAAGGAATATGATGAATTCATAGCACATTTAAGTGATAAACAGTACAACTATTCTACACAAAGCGAGGAGGTTCTAAAAAAGTTAAAAGAGGTGGCACAAAACGAAAAATATTTTGAAAGTGCTGAAGGTGAATACGAAGCTTTGTTGGAAAAGCTAACTCCCAAAAAAGAAAACGATTTAATAAAATTTAAATCGGAGATAAAAATGATTTTGGAAAATGAAATTATTTCAAGGTATTATTTTCAGGATGGAAGAATTGAACAGTCGCTAAACAGTGATCCAGATGTTAGGGAAGCATTGCAATTATTAAAAAACAAGAAGCAATACAATGAAATCCTTGCCGGTACGTTTGTTCCGAACAAATAGCATCACTTGGGCTTACTAAACATTTTCTTAAAACCAGATCATCCAATTGCAATGTGGCTAAACCACAGGCATTTGTATTTACTTGGTTTAGCTACTATTCTTTGTGGCTTGGGGTGGTCCAATATTCTCATGAGCATCGGTCAATTTATTATCATTGGCAATTGGATTATTGAGTTTGATTTTAAACGCAAACTAGCCAAACTAAAAACGACCCCACTTATCTGGATTGTTCTTGGCCTATTTCTCATTCATGTTGTCGGCTTATTATGGACTTCCGATTTTAAATACGCCTCTAAAGACATAACGACTAAGCTTCCTTTACTTGCTTTTCCAATTATTATAGGAAGCACAAAAAAGTTAAGACTTGTTGAGTGGAAATTGCTTTTAGGAGTTTATGCAATAACGCTTTTCATCTTAACCATCGCAAGTTTAGGCAAATACTTCGATTTATGGGGTGCGGAGGTTCACGATAAAAGAGAGTTATCCATTTACATTTCGCACATCCGCTACGGTTTAAACTTAGCATTTGCAGCTATTTTATCGCTTTGGTATAATCCCTTTTCGAATAAAGTCTTTAACCTTCTTCTAGCAATCTGGTTTGCAATATGTCTGGTCTTATTTCAATTGTTTACAGGACTAATAATTTTAGCAGTAGTCATTTTTATCCTTTCGGTTATTAAAAGAAAATCAATCTTTAAAAAGTCACGTTTTATTCGATTGTATTTTGCATTCTGCATTGCAGTAGGAGTTTTCCTTAGCTATCAAGTAATCGAAATTTATAAGGCGTTCAACAGCACCGTCACTCTCAATTACGATCAGGAAGACATGAGTCCCTCACAGACTATAAATGGAGAAGTATACGGCCATGAAGGTTCAGACCAAAGATTGGAAAACGGAGTGTACACTAGAAGGTATATTGCAAGAAGTGAAATTCAAAAAGAGTGGGAAAAGGCAAGTTCACTTCCATTTAAAAATGAAAAAGGCATCGATAACCCAATTGCACAAAGGCTATATCGATACATGTCTTCAAAAGGTCTAAAAAAAGATTCTGCTGGGTTTTCTACTCTAAGTAAGGATGAAATTACAGCTATAGAAAATGGCATGGCTAACCATTATTACTTTACTCACAATAACTTGCAAAACAGATTGCATAAAATATTTTACGAAATTCGTGAGTTTCGGCGAACTGGAAATGCAAGTGGCTACTCAATTGCAATGCGCTTAGAATACTGGAAAACAGGCTTGTCAATTTTCCAAAGAAACCTTGTTTTCGGGGTTGGAACTGGAGATATTAAAGGTGCTTTTAAAAAGGAATATGAACTACAGGACTCGAAGCTTGACCCTGTATATCGCAACAGGGCACATAATCAGTATATCACTTTTTTAGCTTGTTTTGGAATAGTTGGACTTATAATTATTCTTTTATCCATTTATTACCCAATGTTTCGGCTTCGAGCTAATCCAACTTTGGGAATGGCTTTTATGTTATTGGTAAGCCTTTCTTTCGTAACCGAAGATACGTTAGAGACTCAGGCCGGTATTACACTTTATGCCTTCTTTTATTGCGTCATCTTGTTTGGATTGAATGACTTTAGGTCTAAAACCTCTAAATAATACTTCAAGGTATTTTTTGCTGTTTGCTGTTTCGAAAACAATTGAACTTTTCTTTTTGCCGCTGAAGTGCAGTTTTCCCTTAAAGTAGATTCAGCAATCATTCGCCCAACAGCTTGGGTAAGCTGCTCAACATTTTTCACTTCACACAGTAGCCCCGTTTTTTCATTTTCAACTAACTCTTTAATGCCACCACCCGCTGTTCCAACAACAGGAACGTTGCATGCAAACGCATCCAGTATGGAAGTTCCTAAACCTTCCGTTTTAGAAGTAATTAAAAACAAATCTAAATCAGCTAATACTTCAGAAATGTCATTCCTGAAACCTGTAAAAGTAAATTGACTCTTCAATCTTTTTGACTGAGCATATTGATGAATCTCATCTTTCATCGGTCCATCACCCATCACTACAAAGTGACAGTTTTCGTGTTTTCCGATTACTTTCTCAGCCACATCAATAAAGGTGAAATAATCTTTATGATCCGCCAGTGCAGAAGTATTCCCAACTAGGAAAACATCCTCCCCAATTGCTAATTCTTTTCTTAAGCGACCTGTAGAAGATTTAAATTTATCAAGGTCAATTCCAGAATAAACGGTTGCCAATTTAGATTGATCTTTAATCCCTGCAGCGGTTATTTTTTTGATGGTATCGCTAACGCATAGAATCTTTTTAACCTGCTTGTGGTTGTATTTAAAGTGTGAGAATAGGTTCTTTTTTATTGGGAAGTCAACTCTTCTACTTAAAACAATAGGTATTTTATTTCCAAAAATACTGGCGGCCAAAATCGAGAAGGTATGCGCATGGGCATCGTGAACGTGAATGAGGTCAATTTTCTGTTCAACACAGAGTTGCTTAATTCTTTTGGCATAAGAAAAATCGATGCTCCCTCTTTTGGGTTGAGTAAAATGAGTTGTTTCTTCCTCTCTGCAAAAAGCCTCCATTTTTGACCCAGAAGAACAAAGCACAAAATTGTTTACCTCTTGCTTCAACTCCTGAATTAAGTAAGCAGCCTGTTGCTCTCCTCCTCTCCAACTTAACGCCGTAACGATCTGTAAAACGTTCGCTTTCATACTAACCATCTTGCTTTTGCAATTGACTTAATTTTTTATATTTCAGATAATTCGCATAAGCAGAAAGTGTACTTATGTCCCAACCTGCTTTCCCGTCTAAAATGCCAAGTCGAACAATATAGTTCTTTACAAAGCGCGCCAATGGCTTAATTATAATCTTCAACAAATTAGAGCGACTGCCTTTTTCCAATAGTGCTTGAGCACCTATCGTAGAGAATTTTTCAATTTGCAATAAATGTTCTGCTTTTGTGTAAAAAGAGTAATGCAAAATATCCCCTTCTAAATGCGGAACAGTCTCCGTTATAGGTACCTTATATTCATCATGCGGATTTAATCCAGCCCACTTCCCAATTCTCCGATCAAATAATCTAATCTTAGTATCAGGATACCACGAAGTGTGTCGAACCCAGTGTCCGCAATAGTTTGTCAACCGATTCACTTTATGGGCATTTGCTATCCAATTGTTTTTAACACTTAGAATAGATTGAGTCAACTTTTCATCCAACGCCTCATCTGCATCCAAGGATAAAACGTAATCAAATTCAGCTTGACTTTTTGCCCAATTCTTTTGTTGTATGTGCCCTTCAAAAGCATGTTCTATAAACCGAACGCCTAGCTTCTCGCAAATCGTCTTTGTGTCATCTGTAGAAAAGGAATCCACCACCAATACTTCGTCCGCAACTTTTTGAGCAGAAAGCACACAGCGCTCAATGTTTTTTTCTTCATTGAACGTAATAATAACAGCTGATAGTTGAACCTGCATGCTGCAAAATAACGGTAATTTATTTCAATCTATTCAGAAAAGCAATTTGCTTTTAAAGAATTACTTTTGGCTAAACTTTTCACGAATGTCTAAGCTATACATCGTTCCTACACCAATTGGCAATTTGGCCGACATGACTTTTCGCTCTGTCGAGGTGTTAAAGAATGTAGATACAATTCTTTGCGAAGACACAAGAACGAGCGGAAAACTGCTCAAACATTACGAAATTAAGAAGCCGCTGTTCTCCTACCATCAACACAATGAACACAAGGTAACAGATGCTTTAATTGAACGCTTGCAGTCCGGGGAAAGTATGGCCTGCATTACAGATGCCGGAACTCCAGCTATCTCCGATCCTGCTTTTTTACTGGTTCGTGCTTGTGCAGAAAATGACATAGAAGTGGATACGCTTCCAGGTGCTACGGCCTTTGTGCCAGCTTTGGTAAACTCTGCATTACCTTGTGATAAATTCGTTTTTGAAGGATTTCTTCCGCACAAAAAAGGTCGTCAAACTCGATTAAAGTTTTTGGCACAAGAAACAAGAACCATTGTATTCTACGAATCTCCGCACAGACTAATCAAGACGCTTAAACAATTGCTAGAATTTTTTGAAGAAGAACGAAGGGCTAGTGTTAGTCGGGAGTTGAGTAAAATGCACGAAGAAACAGTTCGAGGTACTTTTACTGAATTAATCCAATATTACGAAACGCATACCCTGAAAGGAGAAATTGTTCTGGTGGTAGAAGGCCTAGCTGTAAAATGATTTCATGTTTAAAAGGCTAACCTCTATTTTTCAAAATCTACTTCACTCAAAATGGAAGGTTTTTGGGGCTTTGTTACTTGCAAGCTTGTTGTTTAGAGCATTATCGTTCAGCTACTCTGTTATTGACCATGACGAGTCCACTTACCTGCTTATTGCTAGCGAATTAAACAAGGGCGCAAAACTATATACTGATATAATTGACACGAAACCCCCAGGTATTTTCATCGCCTTTTCTATGGTAGAAAAAGTGATTGGGAAAAGTGTTTTCGGTATCCGAGTTTTTGGCAGTTTGATTATCAGTCTTTCCGCGTTCTTTTTATTCCTCATTTCGCGACAATTTAATGTTACTAAATCGGTTGCATTTTTAGCTGGCTTGTCCTACATAATAACGTTCTCTTGTTATCGTACCGGACTAGCGGTTAACACAGAAATGTTCTTCTCACTGTTTGCCTTAGTCGGGTTGCTTGTTTTACTGAAGGCCGAAGGAAAAAATAAAACTAGCTTATGGCTCGCAGGAGGGTTATTAATAGGAATTGGATTTATTTTCAAATATGTTGTATTAGCCAGTTTTGGTGCATTCGCCTTACTCTTCCTCGTAGAAAAGTCTGTTTTTAGAAATATCCTTACAAAAATTCTAAAATTTTTGCTCGGTCTACTTGGTGTATTGCTCCCATTTGTACTTACGCACCTCTATTTTGAAGTCAATGGGCGGTTTGATGACTTTTACGAAATAATTTATAACGTCACTAGCCGCTACTCCTCAGAATTTTCAATGGCTAATTCGTTAAAATTTTTCCTCAATTTTCACTTGTCATACCTGCCATTTGTCATTCTGTTCTACATGGGAATATTTAGCAAAAGCATAAATTCAGAGTTACGGAAGTTAGCCGTTTTATGGTTTCTCCTCGCATGGGTGATGGTCATCTTGCCTGGTAAACCTTTCAAGCATTACTACTTGCAATTACTCCCCTCGCTATGCCTTATTATTCCTCTTGCATTTAACAGTTTATTAAATACTAAGTCCATCACTGCAACTACAAAAAACAAGGTAGCTTGCCTATCATTAGTACTTGCATTTGTGATTGGTATAATCAACCAATCTTATTTCTGGACACAGCCGGACCGTGTGAAAGAAATTGCTGAAAGATTGACCTCGACTATCAATGAAAGTGATTTTATAATTACGGATAAACAATTGCAATTAACACAGTATCTCCTAAATGTGTCGCCACCTTCAAAGTATGTTCATCCCACTTTAATTTTTGATCATAGTGAAGCTTTTGCAATTGACACCGAAATGGAAATGAATAAAATGCTAGATAAGAATCCTAAATACATTGTCTACCAAAAATCAAAAAATTATTACGAAAACAATACAAGGATTCAAGCTAATTACCACCTCTTTGATCGCATCGGTAAGGTAACTATTTTACAAATTAATCCTTAGTACCCCCTTGTAATTCACCTGCTATAATTCCTACTTTTAAGGTATGGAAAAACGTTGGACCTTATTGCCACAAGCTGAGAAAGAAACGATTCAAAAGCTATCTTCTTCGCTGAATAACCTCAACGAAACACTTTGCAATATTTTAATTAATCGAGGAATTGACGATTATGAAAAGGCGAAAATTTTTTTTCGCCCAAACACGAATCAATTGCATTCCCCTTTTTTAATGAAAAATATGGATAAGGCAGTTGCTCGACTGCAAAAAGCCATACGCAACAATGAAAACATTCTCATTTATGGCGATTATGATGTGGATGGCACCACCTCAGTTGCCTTAGTTTACTCTTACCTTTCTTCTTATTATAAAAACTTAAGCTATTATATTCCGAACCGTTATACGGAAGGTTATGGAATTTCATACCAAGGTATTGATTTCGCTGAAGAAAATAATATTAGCTTAATCGTTGCTTTGGATTGTGGTATTAAAGCCGTTGATAAAATTGATTATGCCAATAAAAAGAACATTGACTTTATCATTTGCGACCACCACTTACCCGGTGATACAGTACCCGATGCAATTGCCGTTTTAGATCCAAAGCAAGCAGATTGCAACTATCCTTACAAAGAGCTTTCCGGCTGCGGGGTGGGTTTTAAATTTATGCAAGCTTGGGCAGAAGAAGAGAAGCACGAAGTTGACCCCTTGTTCTCATTTATAGACATTTTAGCCGTAAGCATTTGTGCTGACATTGTCCCAATCACAGGCGAAAATAGAGTTCTCTGTCATTATGGGGTTCAAAAACTAAATAAGAATCCACAACCTGGTTTTAAGGCCATGTTGGAAATTGCCAACAACAAAAAAAAGGAGCTTACAGTAACCGATATTGTCTTTACGCTCGCTCCCAGAATTAACGCTGCCGGTAGAATTGAAAGTGGAAACAAAGCAGTTGAAGTAATGCTTTCTCAAAACCCGCAGTTGGCAGATGAAGGTGGCAATTATATTGACATACAAAATACGGATCGCAAGGAATTGGACAAAACCATTACCAAAGAAGCCTTGGGAATGATAGAAGCAGATGAGGCATTAAAGGCTCAAAAAACAACGGTTTTATTCAAGAACGATTGGCATAAAGGGGTTATTGGAATTGTCGCTTCACGCTGTATTGAAAATTATTATCGCCCTACCATTATCTTAACAGAAAGTAAAGGCATGGCAGCCGGTTCGGCGCGCTCTGTAAAAGGATTTAGCGTGTACAATGCCATTGAGGCGTGTTCCGATTTATTGGAGCAATTTGGTGGTCACAAATACGCTGCAGGTATGACCATGCCACTTGAAAATGTTCCTGCCTTTCAGAAAAAATTTGAAGAAGTAGTAGCCGGCACCATTGATCATGATTTACTTATTCCAGAAATTGAAATTGATGCAGAACTAAATTTAAGTGACATTGAACCTAGATTCTACAAAGTACTAAAGCAGTTTGCACCGTTTGGCCCGCTTAACATGAAACCTACGTTTATAAGCAAGGGTGTTTATGAAAAAGGTCAAGCACGAATTGTAGGAGAAAATCACTTAAAACTAGAAGTAGTTGCACATAAAAATGACACTAGAGGCATCGCGGGCATCGCTTTTAACATGGGTAAAAAAATGGAGATTATAAAAAGCGGAGAACCCTTTGATGTTGTTTATCACATTGAAGAAAACGAATGGCAAGGAAGAACTAACTTGCAATTAATGGTGCAGGATATTAAAAGAAGTGAAGAAAGTTAATTATACCCCAACTTCTCCCTAACCTTATTCAATACAGGTCGTGCAACTTTTCGAGCCTTTTCTGCACCCTGTTTCAACAACTCATCGATAGCCTCTTTGTTTTCCATCAATTCGAAATACTTCGCTCGTTCAGTTGCGTAGCGCTCAATAATTAATTCAAACAGAGCTTGTTTTGCGTGACCATAACCATAGTTCCCGCCCTCGTAATTTTTTCGCATTTCCGCAATTTGACCTTCACCTGCGAGTAAAGAATAAAGGGCAAAAACATTACAGGTATCTGGATTTTTAGGCTCTTCTAAAGGAGTACTATCCGTTTCTACTTTCATGACCACTTTACGCAACTGCTTGTCTGGTAAGAAAATATTGATATAGTTATTGTAACTCTTACTCATCTTTCGCCCGTCTGTGCCTGGAATAACCATCACTCGTTCATCAATAAGTGCTTCTGGAATCACAAAGGTTTCTCCAAACTTATGGTTGAATGAGCTTGCCATGTCGCGAGTCATTTCCAAATGCTGTTTTTGATCTTTACCTACGGGAACAAATTCTGCGTCATACAATAATATGTCACAAGCCATTAATACTGGATAATCAAACAACCCCGCATTCACATCGGCTAAGTTTTCCGCTTTATCTTTAAAAGAATGTGCATTCGCCAACATTGGATACGGGGTAAAACAATTCAGGTACCACGTTAATTCACATACTTCAGGAACGTCAGATTGACGGTAAAAAACATTCTTATCGGTATCAAATCCAAACGCCAACCATGCTGCTGCAACAGCATAAACATTTGCTCTTCGAACTTCGGCATCTTTCACAGTTGTGAGAGAGTGTAAGTCTGCAATAAAGAAAAAGGCCTCATTTTCTGCTTTCTTTGAAAGTTCGATTCCAGGTTGTATTGCACCTAAAATATTACCCAAGTGAACCTCTCCACTTTGCCCTGAACTTTGTATTCCCGTTAGTATTCTTGCCATGCTTCAAAAATACCAAATAAACCTATTTTTGAGCCCATGAAATTTATCACGGCCATATTTGCTAATGCATGGAAATTTTATTTCCTGATCGTGGTGATGTTGGTGATAATAGTCTTATATCCCATTCAAATAGTGTTACTTACGAATGAAAAGTATTTCCAAAAAGGATTTAAACTCACACGCTTTCAAGCAAGAGCTATTTTGTTTCTTATTGGAGTTCGTAAAGAAATTCATGGGAATATTCCTAACGACGAGAACACTTCTTATATCATTTGCCCCAACCACAGTTCATATTTAGATATTTTATTACTGTACGCTGCCTTTCCAACCTACTTCATTTTTCTTGGGAAAAAAGAATTGGGAAGTATTCCTATTTTCAACATCTACTTTAAAAAAATGAACCTATTGGTAGATCGAGCTAATCCAAAAGCAGCTCACAAAGCCATCTTAAATGCTTGTGACAAGTTAAAAAACGGAACCAACTTGGTTATTTTCCCAGAAGGTACAATTCCTACTACTACACCAAAGATGAAAGCTTTTAAAAATGGGGCTTTTTATGCCGCAACAGAAACCAACAAAGCTATTGTTCCCATCACATTTAAAGATAATTATAAACTCCTTGAGGATGATTGGGGCTTCTTTGCCAATACCCGACCAGGCAAAAGTAGAGTGTACATTCACTCACCTGTTTTTCCTAAAAATGGTGAAGTAGATTTACTAACTTTACGGGACGAAACTAGAAAAGCAATAGAATCTCAATTAGATTCCATTTAAAATACACACCCATGGCTGTAGATATAAAAACGGTTGAACGAATTGCTACCTTATCAAAATTAGAATTTAGTGATAAAGAGAAACAGGAAATGACTGGCGACATGAACCGCATGCTAGACTTTGTTGAGCAGCTATCTGCTGTTGACACGGAAGGTTTAAAACCACTTATTTATATGTTGGAAGAAGAAGCTGAACTGCGAAAAGACGAAGTAATTGAAACCATTACTCAGCGGGATGCGCTAAAAAATGCCCCGGAAAAAGATTCTGATTTTATTAAGGTACCTAAGGTTATTAATAAAGGCTAAACAGATTGAAATTAAAAGGCTTCATTTGAAAATTTCAAATGAAGCCTTTAGTATGTTATAGTTTTTTATCTCTACGGTGTTATTTCAATAACAGGATAACTAGAAACTGAAACAGACTGAATATTTGACCCATATTTAGAATTGATAGCATCAATGAAACCATTTGCCGCTACAGCGTGGCCTCTTGTACTTGGATGAACTCCATCTAAGGAGAACATACCTCCAGTAATATATTTTCCATTTAGAGATATCCCGTCCTCAATAATTCCTGTAGTAGAAATAACATTAAATGCTGCATATGCATCATAATGAGCAAGTCCTCTTGCATCAGCAGCATTCTTTATAGTTGTATTGTAATTTACTGTTGCTGCATTGATTTTAGATACTTCCTCTTGATTTAAGTGATAATTTCCTGGAATTGGTTTTGCCGTTCCCCAGCCAATAGCCAAGGAATCTTGAGGTGTGCGAAGTATTAAAAACTCACTTGATGTTATTTGTCTCATATTCGGTATATTTAGTGCCGTAAGATCCGTTTTTAAAGTGGGGTCTGTAACTACGAAATAATTAAACTGCCCAGCAGTGAAAGTAATTGTTCTCTGAGCAATTTCTGCATCTGAAATACCGAAAGCAGGGTTTCTCAATGCTAGATTATACCCAGCGTAACCCGCTTTTAGTTGATTAGCTGTTGCAGAGTCAAGAATAGTTCCCAATGGTATAGTGTTAAAATATGCAATACCAGTTATACTTGGAATGTTTGCAATAACACCTTTAGCTCCAGTTGTTGTCAGTGTGTCTAATGCTTCATTTAAATCTACTGCGAATTCAGATGCACTTGTAATTGCCCTTCCACCTTCGTCGCCTCCAGAAGTTGAATAACCCAATACGTCATTTGCTCCTATCCACAGGCTAAAAAATGTTGGGTTGTTCTTCATAGCTGCCTCTAGAACAGTCTCGCCTGTGCTTGAAAATCTTTCGAACCAATTGTTAGTACTACTAAAAGTTGGATCATTCAGAGATCCAACTTTTGCCCCAGAAGCGCCAACATTGTTGTATGGCCCTTCTGCGCTAATATTCTCAAAAAACTCTGGCGCAGCGTACCAGTCCGTTGTTGGATCTGGAAATACTGGTGCAGGACCAGAAGGTGTAGCTTTTAATACTATAGATGGTAGGACCAAATTACTACTTGGTTCAGGATAAAATGTAGTAAAAACTCCCCTAGTAGCGGATTCTCCTTTTAACAAAGGCTGTTTAAATTCTCCACCACCAAGTGGTTTTAGTTGAGTAGCAATAATATTTGGATAACAGTATTCTTGACCTTCAAGTGTTAATGACTCCCCTTGAATTCCTGAGGTTAACGAATTACCAACGGCAACGTAGACAGAAAAATCTGCACTCCCTCCATTAGTCGCTGGAACATCTATATCAGGTTCGCATCCAAATAAAAGGGCGGCCGGAATAAGGTATAATATTTTATATTTTTTCATCTGTATTTATTTTTTAAAAATTGTAATTAACTCCTAATCCAACGATTGATGATCTTGAAGCATATGTCCCGCCAAAATTTGCAGGCTGATATTCTGATTCTCTTTCTGTACCAATTACGTATAGAAAGGAAGCGTCAAATCCAAATCGCTCACCAATATGACCACTTAAACCTAACGTCAAACCAATATTATCAGAATTTGGTGTTTCAGGATTAAAATACTCATCTTGAATTGGTGATTGATCGTAATAGAATCCTGCTCTGAAATCAAACATTTCATTATATGAATATTGAGCTCCGACTCTAAAAATCATTGCGTCTTCATAGTTTCTAGGATTCTCTGAATCCTCTAAAAGAGATGTGTTTGGACTAAAATCAAAGTCTAAAGATTGATAATCACTCCACTGAACAAAGCTGCCTTCCAATGACAAAAGAAACTTCTCAGAAATATTATACGCTATACCTAATGTTGTTGTACCAGGCAAAGGTAAATTTGATGAAAATTTTCCATCAGGAAAACTCGATGCCAAAACAGGGTCCACAGTATAATCGGCATCTCCGCCATCTAACTCAACATCTACCTTAGATCTGTGTGTTAATCCAATACTAAACTTCTCATTCACATCATAATGTACACCTGCATTAAAGCCAAAAGAAGTAGCACTCCCTTGCAAATTTACTGTAGAACTGTTTCCAATAGGTAATGGAGCGGCCTTGTTAATCTCTACCTGGCCTTGTACAATTGCAAAACCAGCTCCCACTCTTAATTTATCATTAATGTTGTATGATAAAGTAGGCTGAATAAATATGGCGCTTAACGCAATATCTTGGATTAAATACTTCCCTGACCAGTCATCTCCCCAAACTACAGTACTACCAAAAGGTGTGTAGACAGCTAATCCTGCAGAAAGTTTATCGTTAATTTTATATGTGGCATAAAGATAAAACGGCGTTCCTAAAGGATTATCAGTAAATTCAGAAACTCCAGTTCGCCCATTTTGAAATTGGACGCTTGACATGATAAAATTAGCTCCTGCCTCAATTGAAAATTTATTTGAATCTAAGCCCATCATAGCCGGATTAAAATAGGCACTAGAAGCACCTAAATGGAAACTTGTTCCCAAGTGACCCATCCCAGTTTGCTTTGTTCCTTGAAGGTTTACCTGAAACCCTCCTGCAAAGGAAAGCAAAGGTAGAATGCCTAATAAAGGCAGTAACAGTTTTTTCATATTCGTTAAATTTAAAAAATGAAAGATAAAAGTATATAAAAAAATCCGTTTTAAAACACATGTACCCGTTAACTGTTACTTATAGTAATTCTAGTTAATTTTACAAGGAGAAAAAAACCAAGTCTTAATGACAAAACAAGTCGAAGAAAAACAAGAGGTAACCATCGTATTTGCAGGTGATTCTGGTGATGGAATTCAGTTAACTGGAACCCAGTTCACCAATACTAATGCGCTATATGGAAACGATATAAGCACATTTCCAAACTATCCTGCAGAAATTAGAGCGCCACAAGGTACGCTTGCTGGAGTATCTGGATTTCAACTTAAATTCGGAAGTATTGAAGTTGCAACACCAGGAGATGATTGCGATGTTTTAGTGGCAATGAACGCTGCAGCTTTTAAAGTTAACATTGCAAGATTGAAGAAACACGGGACTATTATCATCAATTCGGATGGTTTTAATACTCGAGATTTAAAATTAGCAGGCTACGAAACAAGCCCACTAGAAGACAAATCCTTAAATGACTATAGAACCATTCAAATAGATGTATCCAAAATGACCCGAACAGCTTTAATAGATAGCGGCTTAGGTAAAAAAGAAATAGATCGGTCTAGAAACATGTTTGTTTTGGGCTTCTTATACTACATGTATAACAGAAAGTTAGAAGGAACTATTGAGTTTATCAAATTGAAGTTTGCGAAAAAGCCTGAATTAATTGAGGCCAACGTGAATGTATTAAAGGCAGGATATAATTTTGGAGATACGAGCGAAGTTTTTACTTCTCGCTACAACGTAAAAGCCGCAAGTTTACCTTCCGGCTCTTACCGAAATATAATGGGAAACCAAGCTGCTGCATTAGGTTTAATTGCAGCTTCGCAAAAATCTGGGTTAGATTTGTTCTACGGTTCATATCCAATTACTCCTGCTTCAGACATTTTACACGAATTAGCAAAGCATAAAAACTTTGGTGTAAGATCTTTTCAAGCCGAAGATGAAATAGCTGCCATGTGCTCTGTCATAGGTGCTTCATTTGGAGGAAAGCTTGGAATAACAGCCTCTTCTGGCCCAGGAATTGCACTGAAAGGTGAAGCCATTGGATTAGGTATTATGTTAGAATTGCCGATGGTTATTGTAAACGTTCAACGTGGTGGGCCATCTACAGGGCTACCTACAAAAACGGAACAAGCTGACTTGCTACAAGCATACTATGGCAGAAATGGTGAGGCACCAATGCCAATTGTTTCAGCTTCTACTCCTTCAGACTGTTTTAGTGCAGCGTACGAGGCATGCAGAATTGCTTTGGAACACATGACCCCTGTATTTTTATTGTCAGACGGTTACATTGCAAATGGTTCTGAGCCATGGAAATTTCCATCAACAGATGAGTTACCGAGCATTAGTCCAAAGTTTGTACCCACGAAAAATGACGATGAAACATATTTGCCTTACAAGCGAGACGAGAACTTAGTTAGAGACTGGGCACTTCCAGGTATGAAAGGCTACGAACATAGAATTGGGGGTCTAGAAAAAGAGATAGACACCGGGAATGTTTCTTATGACCCTGAAAACCATGAAAAAATGGTAAAAATCAGGGCAGAAAAAATTGCAAAAATAGCAGACGATATTCCGTTACAACAAGTAAATAACGGAGCCGAAAAAGGCGAGGTTTTAATGCTCTCATGGGGCTCCACCTTTGGAGTTGTAAAAACTGCAGTAAAACAGTGTAATGAAAAAGGAATGGCTGTTGGTCACATTCACCTCACCTACCTTAGCCCATTTCCAAAAAATTTAGGCGATTTACTAAAAAACTATGAGCACATTATTGTACCAGAAATAAACAATGGCCAACTGGTTAAAATCATTCGTGATCAATTTTTAGTGGATGCAAAAGGCCTTAATAAAATTAAAGGGATTCCGTTTTCTACAAAAGAAATTGTAGCGGCCATTGAACAAAAATTTGAACTAGCATGAGCGAAATATTAACAAAACCTTTGACCGCAAAAGATTTTGCAACGGACCAAGATGTAAGATGGTGCCCGGGCTGCGGAGATTACTCCATACTAAAGCAAGTTCAATCCATTATGCCTGAATTGGGCAGAGACAAGGAAGACATCGTATTTATCTCAGGAATTGGTTGCTCTTCTCGTTTTCCGTATTATATGAATACCTATGGCATGCACAGTATTCATGGCAGAGCTACTGCAATTGCTAGTGGACTAAAAATTAGCAGACCGGAATTAAGCGTTTGGATTATTACAGGTGATGGAGATTCTCTTTCCATTGGTGGGAACCACCTGATTCACATGATTCGACGAAATTTCGATGTCAATGTTTTATTGTTTAACAACGAAATTTATGGCCTAACGAAAGGTCAGTACTCACCTACTTCTCCAGAAGGAAAAGTGACAAAATCTACACCTATTGGATCTTTAGACCACCCGTTTAATCCCTTGAAACTTTGCTTAGGCGCAGATTCAACGTTCATTGCAAGAACGATGGACAGAGACCCTAAACATCAAAGAGACGTTTTACTGCAGGGGAGCAAGCACGTAGGAACTTCTATGATTGAGATTTACCAAAACTGCAATGTATTTAACGACGGGGCATTTGAGGTATTCACAGATAAGGGGACAAAACTCCAAGAAACTCTTTTCCTAGAAAGTGGAAAGCCAATGATTTTTGGTGCAGATAGAGAAAAAGCAATTGCCTTAGATGGCACAACCCCTAGAGTCGTAAACATTGCCGAAGCAAACGAAAGTGACTTAATGATTCACGACGAAACGAACCACTTTCAAGCTCAAGTACTAACTAGCTTTTTCGACAATCCGAAAGACGAAGGACATTTACCTAGACCATTTGGAGTATTTTATGCCGAAGATCGTTACCGTTATGAAGAAGCAATGGAAGAACAAATTGCTTTTGCAACGGACAAGATGGGAAAAGGAAACTTAGATCAGTTGCTTAGAGGAAATAATGTTTGGACAGTAGATTAAATTCGGTAAGCTAAACGTAATTATTAAAAAGCCCTAAGAAGAAACAATCTCCTTAGGGCTTTTTCGATTTTAATAAGTAGTAATACTACTAATCCTTTGGTGCTTTGTATTCAAAGGTTTCCATAAATTTTGTAGTACAATTCCCTTCTCTAAATAGAGGATCTTGCATTAGCTGTCTGTGGAATGGAATGGTAGTTTTAATTCCTTCTATTACATATTCACTCAGCGCTCTCTCCATTTTCAAGATTGCTTCTTCCCTCGTTTGTGCAACCGTAATCAATTTAGAAATCATCGAGTCATAGAATGGAGGAATAGCGTATCCTGCATAAACATGCGTATCAATTCGAATACCGTGCCCGCCAGGTGCGTGATAGGTAGTAATTGCTCCAGGACTAGGTCTAAATCCATTTTCAGGATCCTCAGCATTTATCCTACACTGAATAGCGTGCATTTTAGGCTCATAGTTCTTCCCAGAAATTTTATGCCCTGCAGCAATCTTAATTTGCTCTTTAATCAGGTCAAAGTTAATTACCTCTTCAGTAATGGTATGCTCCACTTGAATTCGAGTGTTCATTTCCATGAAGTAGAAGTTCCGATCCTTATCAACTAAGTATTCAACAGTTCCAACACCTTCATATTTTACCGCTGCTGCAGCTTTAACAGAAGCTTCTCCCATTGCTTTTCTCAACTTCGCAGTCATAAAAGGTGATGGCGTTTCTTCCACTAGTTTTTGATGTCTTCTTTGAATTGAACAATCGCGCTCAGACATGTGGCAATAATTGCCAAATTGGTCTCCTGCAACCTGAATTTCAATATGGCGAGGCTCTTCAATATACTTTTCCATGTACATTCCGTTGTTGCCAAAAGCAGCTAGTGATTCTTGGCGCGCGCTTTCCCAAGCAGCTTCCATTCCTTCTTCCGAACGAATGATTCGCATTCCTTTACCACCGCCACCGGCAGTTGCCTTCATCATAACTGGATAACCAATTTTTTTGGCAGAGTCTTTTGCATGTTGCAAATCCTTCATCAAACCTTCCACACCTGGAACAGTTGGAACTCCTGCTTTAATCATGGTTGCTTTTGCAGAAGCTTTGTCACCCATGCCATCAATCATTTCTGGAGAAGCACCAATAAACTTTATGGCATGTTCTCCACAAATCTTTGAAAATTTTGCATTCTCTGACAAAAACCCATAACCGGGATGAATGGCATCTGCATTAGTAATTTCTGCAGCAGCGATAATATTGGTCATCTTCAAATACGAATCGGTACTTGAAGGAGGTCCAATACAAACTGCCTCATCTGCGAATCGTACATGTAAACTATCAGCATCAGCAGTAGAGTAAACAGCCACCGTTTTAATGCCCATTTCTTTACAAGTACGAATTACCCGTAGAGCAATTTCTCCTCTATTGGCAATTAATATTTTCTTAAACATATTTCTACGTATTAAATGAAAAGAAACAGGGATTAACCTGCAGGATCAACTAAAAATAAAACTTGGTCGTATTCAACAGGAGTTGTATCGTCAACCAACACCTTCACTATTTTTCCACTTACTTCACTTTCTATTTCGTTGAATAACTTCATAGCTTCAATAACACAAACTGTGTCTCCTTCACTAATCACATCACCAACTTTTGCAAACTCTTCCTTATCAGGTGAAGGTTTTCTATAAAAGGTCCCAATCATTGGAGATTTAATCTCAATGTAATTGGCATTTTCATCAGCTTTTGGAGCTTCAGCTGCTGGCGCAGCAGGAGCAGCAGGTGCCGGAGCTGCCGCCACAGGCATTTGAGCTGGCATTTGTTGCATCTGAGCCGGCATCATTTGAGGGACCATTTGCTGCTGAGGCGCAGTAGGTTCAACCCCCTTCCCTTTTCTATAAGGAGGTGTTTTTATATTGATTTTAAAATCTTTGTGTTCAATTTCAACTTCACTTACACCTGATTTTGAAACGAATTTAATCAGTTCTTGAATTTCACTAACTTTCATAGGTCGTAATTCTTTTAATTATGTCGTTAAATTTATAAAATATCTTGAAAAGTATAATTATTACTTGCTATCGTAGGCCCATTTTAAATAGATAGAACCCCAAGTAAATCCTCCACCAAAAGCAGAAAGAATTAAATTGTCCCCTTTTTTTAATTGTTTTTCCCATTCCCACAAGCAGAGAGGAATAGTTCCACTGGTCGTATTGCCATATTTTTCAATATTTAGCATCACCTTATCTTCTCCTACGCCCATTCTTCTGGCGGTAGCATCAATAATTCTTTTGTTCGCTTGGTGTGGCACTAGGAATCGAATATCATCACTTGATAAATTGTTGCGCTCCATGATTTCCGCTGAAACATCTGCCATATTTGTTACAGCAAATTTAAAAACAGCTTGGCCTTCTTGGTAAATAAAGTGCTCCTTAGCGTCAACCGTTGCATGACTTGCAGGCTTAACTGAGCCACCTGCTTTTTGATGTAAATGCACTCGACCCGAACCATCACTTTTCATAATGGTATCCATCACTCCAAAGTCCTCTTCCGTTGGCTCTAACAAAACTGCCCCACAACCGTCTCCAAAAATAATACAAGTTTGACGGTCTTCGTAATCAACTATGGAAGACATCTTGTCTGCCCCCACTACTATCACTTTTTTACAAGCTCCTGATTCAATGTATTTAGAGCCCGTTGTGACACCGTATAAAAACCCTGAGCATGCAGCCATTAAATCAAAACCAAAAGCATTACTTGCTCCTATTTTATCAGTAATAATATTTGCTGTAGCAGGAAATACTAAATCCGGAGTAACTGTACAACAAATCAACAAATCAATCTCATCAGCAGAAATCCCTCTTTTTTTCAAAAGCTCATTTACTGCTTCTACTGCCATATCTGAAGTGCCAAGCCCTTCTCCTTTTAATATTCTCCTTTCCTTGATTCCCGTCCTAGACATGATCCACTCGTCATTTGTGTCAACCATGGTTTCCAAAACTTTGTTGGTCAACTTGTATTCAGGAACGTAACCTCCAACTGAAGTTACTGCTGCTCGGATTTTACTCATTCTGCGATTATAAATGTTTTAAGGTGGCTAATGTACTCCATTCTTAGAAGTAATAAAAGCTCAAAGCAAGAAGCTTTTCAATAAAAGCTGTTAAAAACAAAAGGTGAACTACTTGCATAGTCCACCTTCAAAAAAATTTATTTAGAAAATTAAGCTTCTGCCTTTTCCATCACCACTTTCCCTTTGTAATAAAGCTTCCCTTCATACCAGTGTGCTCTGTGATACAGGTGCGGCATGCCAGTTGTTGGACAAGTCGCAATTGTTGGAGCTTCAGCTTTATAGTGCGTTCTTCTCTTGTCTCTTCTCGTTTTGGATATCTTTCGTTTAGGATGTGCCATAATCTTATAATTTTATTCGCTTTTATCTTTTAATTTTGATAAGGCAGCCCATCGTGGGTCTACTTTTTTACTTTCTTGTTTTGTTGTAAGCTTATATAACTGCTCAATAATTTCAGGATTACAATCCTTTTTGTTCTCGTGGGTCACTTTTGTCGGCATTAACAAGTGAGCATATTGATAAATATCATTTGTTAAATCCAGCTCGTACTCCGCAGGTGAAATAACTTTAATTTCATCTGTTTCATTAAAAGTTGTTTCTCCAAACTTAACAATCAAGCTCTCCTCTCCCTTTACTTTAAGTGTTAGCGGCTCTAAACACCGATCACAACTTGCAGTAATTTTTCCCTTTATCTTAAAATTCAAATTAAAAAGATTCTTTTTCTTTTCAAAATCAACTTTAATCTTAAAGTCTCCCTCTTTTATTATTGAGTAATCAAATTGCTCAAAGAACGTAGAATCTATCTCAAATTCAAACCGATGTAACCCCGGCTTCAAGCCTACAAAGGGAATTATCAATTTTTGTTTCTCTTTCTTCATCATTATCTTCCCAAAAAAGAAGTCGGCAAATTTAACAAAATAATACTTCCTAACTACTAATTCCGACTTTTATTTACAACTAAAGCCCCTTCTGCTAACTCAGCATTTAATTCTCTGTTTTTACACAACTCAATTGCAGTGTAAAGTGCAGTTCTAAACGACCCTTCATCTGCAACACCTTGACCTGATATTTCAAATGCGGTGCCATGATCAGGTGATGTTCTAATAAAAGAAAGTCCGGCTGTAAAATTGACTCCTGATCCAAAAGAAAAACTTTTCGCAGGTATTAAACCTTGATCGTGATACATGGCAAGAATACCATCGAATTTGGCGTAGGCGTTAGAACCAAAGAAGCCATCTGCGGCATACGGTCCAAAGGCTAAAATCCCAATACTTTTTGCTTGATTGATTGCAGGAATAATTAATTCTTGCTCTTCTTTCCCAAAAAGCCCATTGTCTCCAGCGTGAGGATTCAACCCCATAACTGCAATTTTTGGTTTTCGAATACTAAAATCTTCTTTTAAACTCTTATTTAAAATAGTCAACTTTGCCAAAATAAGCTCATCCGTCAATTGTTTTCCTACTTCCGCTAACGGCACATGTCCAGTTACCACACCAATTCGAGCACTATCGCTCAACATCAACATCAACGAATCGCTAGCCTCATCTTGCTGCTGTAAATATTCAGTATGTCCCGGAAATTCAAAATCTGCAGATTGAATGGCATTTTTATTAATTGGGGCAGTAACTAAGGCATTAATCTCATTTGACTTCAAACTTTTTACTGCCGCCGAAAGAGACTCAAAAGATATCTTCCCTGCTTCACCCGATTCATTTCCAAAGTTCTGTTCAAAAGACTCATCACAAACGGTAACCACATTAATCTGCCCGTTCTTTGCATCTTCAACAGACTCAATAAAGTTGAATTTAAGGTCTTGAAATTGAAATGTTTTCGTCTGACTTAAAATAATACTCTTCCCTCCGAAAATAATTGGCGTAAATAACTCCATCAATCTATTATCCGCCAACGTTCGCAGAATTACCTCAATTCCAATTCCGTTAGGGTCTCCTATCGAAATACCAAGTTTAGTTTTTGTTGATTTTGTCTTTGTCATTTTACATTTCCATTGAACAAGCCATATGTCCCGCTGTTAATAGCGTAGAAGTGGCTTTAATGCGTAATTTTACAGCTACAAAACTAACACAATTAACACGGACAATTTCAGTTATCATTCAAATACATTTGCATTGAACACAGAAGATTTATTAAGTAAAGCATTAAAAAAAGAATTTTTAAGCGCAGAAGAAGGCCAGTTTTTATTTACAAATGCTGCAACAGCTGACTTGGCCTTTGTTGCCAATCAATTAAAAATTGAAAAAAAGGGCAACGAGGAAGTCACTTGGATTATTGATAGAAACGCAAACACTACCAATGTTTGTTTAGCAAACTGCAAGTTTTGTAACTTTTTCAGAATTCCCGGCCATAAAGAAGCATATGTAACAACGATAGCTCAATACAAAGAAAAGATAGATGAGCTCATAAAATACGGAGGTGAACAATTGCTGCTGCAAGGCGGACATCACCCTGATTTAGGTTTAGACTATTACTGTGGGTTATTTAAAGAGCTCAAAAGTCTTTATCCAAATCTAAAACTGCATGCCTTAGGACCACCTGAAATTGCGCATATCTGTAAGCTTGAAGGTTTAAGTCACATTGAAGTACTAAGACAACTAAAAGAAGCGGGCTTAGATTCGCTTCCGGGAGCAGGTGCAGAAATTCTCAATGACAGAGTACGTAGGCTCATTTCAAAAGGGAAATGCACTGGAAAAGAGTGGTTAGATGTAATGAGGGCAGCACATCAATTGGATATTACCACATCTGCCACCATGATGTTTGGTCACATTGAGACATTAGAAGAGCGTTTTGAACATTTAGTATGGTTAAGAGAAATACAAAGTGAGAAACCGAAACATGCAAAAGGGTTTTTAGCTTTTATCCCATGGCCCTTCCAAGATGATGGCACCTTACTAAAAAGGTTAAAAGGTGTTAGCAATAATGTCTCTGCAGACGAATACATTAGAATGATTGCTATTTCTAGAGTTATGCTTCCAAACGTGGAAAACATTCAAGCGAGTTGGCTAACAGTTGGGAAAGAAGTAGCTCAAATTTGCTTACATTCAGGAGCTAACGATATGGGGTCAATTATGATAGAAGAAAATGTAGTTTCAGTTGCAGGTGCTCCTCACCGCTTTACTGCCGATGGAATACAAGATGCAATTCGGGAAGCAGGCTTCATACCTCAACTGAGAACCCAGCAATATGAGTACCGAGAATTACCTCAAAACATCGAGCAACAAGTTATTAACTATTGACGTCTAACTGTATATGATTCGTAAACTCTTCGGCTTTATTTTTTTGTTGTTCGTAGCAATTTCAAGCTATGCTACACATAATCTTGCAGGAGAGATTACATACCGTCATATTAGCGGCTTAACTTATGAATTTACCTTTACAATATACGCTGACGGAAATAGCCCGGCAATAGAACGCAGGGAGATAGAAGTAAATTGGGGAGACAACACAAAGTTAGATTCAATTAACTTAAACAATCAGACACAAATAGCTTCTAATCCTTTCCCGATACTTAAGCGAGTTTGGAAAGCAACACATACGTTTCCAGGACCGGCTTTCACTTATCGAATATCCGTAGAGGATCCAAACAGAAATGCGAATGTATTGAACATGAGTAATTCAATTAACGTTCCATTTACCATTCAATCCGAATTGACAATACCCGCCTTTACTGGCGATGAAAACAACTCAGTACAACTTAGAAACGACCCTATTGACCGTGCCTGTGCAGGAATTAAGTTTATCTATAACCCCGGGGCCTTTGATCCCGATGGCCAAGATTCATTGTCCTATGCTCTTGCTCCGAGTAAAGCAGCAAGAGATGTAATAGCTCCAAACTTTACTTTTCCCCAAGCTTCAAATAGCTTTTCAATTGATGCTATTACAGGAGATTTAATGTGGGATACTCCTGTTCAAACCGGGATTTACAACGTCGCTATCGTAATTACCGAGTTTCGAAGAGGGTTTAAAGTTGGAAGTGTCCTCCGAGACATTCAAATATTAGTAGAGGGCAATTGCAACAATACAGCACCAGCGATTTTTTCTAGTGATTTGATTTGTGTAGAAGCAGGAACTCGACTAATTACTCAGATAAGCAGCTCCGACTCTGACCCATCAGATCAGGTTACACTTACTGCTTCGGGGGAATTACTAGAATCACCCATAAATCAGAGAACAAATTTTATCGTACAGAACGCTTCTAATCCCGTAAATACAAGCTTTGAATGGAACACCACCTGTGATGACGTTAGAAAAAATAATTATACCCTTAACTTGCGAGCAGAAGACAACGCCGAAGCCAGAGGGTCTGTCAACCTAGTAAATTTTAAGAGTCTTAATATCCGAGTTATTTCTCCCGGACCAAAAAATGCCACAGCGCAGGCTACAGGGAAATCAATTTCTTTGAATTGGGATAACCTAGAATGTCCAAATGCAAGCGGCTATTATGTTTACAGAAGAAGAGACTCTTCCGGTTTTGTTTCCTCGAATTGTATACCGGGAGTTCCTGATGGCATACAATACGAGCGAATTGCAATAATTAATGATGTTAGCGTGCGATTTTATAATGATGACAATAGTGGCGAGGAGTTAGTTCCCGGGCAGAAGTATTGTTATTTGATTACAAAATACTATCCAGACGGAGATGAAAGTTATGCTTCGAATGAGGTATGTGCAGAAATTGAGAAAATTATTCCTGTCATTACCAATGTATCAATAACGAGTACCTCTTCAACCTTAGGAGAATTATTTTTAGCTTGGTCTCCACCAGAAAAATTTGATACAGTTGCGTTCCCCGCTCCATATAAGTATCATATTTTCGATGAAGAGAGCCCTGCTCAACTAATTGACTCAACGAACAGTATTGATGATACTATTTTCAACCTAAACAATACGGACACAGAAAGTCGAAGCAGAAGATTTAAAATCTCCTTATTAAGCTTGGGAAATGGCAGGCAAGAAGTTGGAAAAACGTCAACAGCCGCGTCACTATTTTTAAGCACATCCATCAGTGACGAGCAAATTACGCTCACGTGGACAGACAATACGCCATGGAAGAATTCAAGGTATGACATTTTCAGAAGTCTTTCTGGAACATCACAATTTGATTCTATCGGAAGCACTAACAAACCTACTTATACTGACCTCAATTTGATAAATGGTGATGAATATTGTTACTACATTCGCTCTATTGGTGAGTATAACCTGAACAGTGTGGTAAAGCCAATCGTTAATTCATCTCAAATAACTTGCGCCACGCCTGAAGATAATGTATCGCCTTGCAGTCCAATATTTTCATTAGAAAATGAGTGCGAAGATGGCTTTTTAAAACTCACTTGGAATGATGTTCAACGAAATTGTGCACCTGACCTCGCTAGTTATAGAGTTTATTTTGCTGAAAATAGAAGAACTGCCAAGAGGTTAATTTTTGAAACAACCGATTTAAATGATACCACTTATCAAGCCCCGGCAGATAGTGTAGGAGGTTGTTATACAGTAACTGCAGTAGATTCAACAGGAAATGAAAGTATTGAAACAGAATTTCAATGCGCACCCTATTGCCCAGTATATGAATTACCTAATGTTTTCACACCAAACGGCGACGGTAAAAATGATTTATTTGTCCCGATTCAACCGTACAAGAATGTTGACTCAATTCAAATTCAAATCTATAATAGATGGGGCGAACTTGTCTTTAGCACTAACAACATTGATATTAATTGGAATGGCGAACACCAAAACATTAGAGGTGAGAAAGCAAGAAGAGCTCTAAACCTAGATCAAACTAAGGTCAATTCAGCTGTTTATTTTTACGTTTGTGAAGTGTTTGAATTAAGCCTTGATCCTCAAAAACCAAGAATTATTAAGGGAACGATAACCGTATTGGACTCAAAAATATTACAAGAAAAGCAATAAATGTTTACAGGAATTATTGAAAGTTTAGGAGAAATTAAGTCTCTTAAAAATGAAGGAAGTAATGTTAGGATAGAGATTGACTCTACTCTATTGAATGAATTAAAAGTTGATCAAAGTGTTGCTCATAATGGCGTTTGTCTAACTGTTGAGAAAATTAATACGTCAAGTTACGAAGTAGTTGCAGTAAAAGAAACGATTGACAAAACCAATCTTGGAGAATGGCTAGCTGGTCAAAAAGTTAATTTAGAACGCTGCATGCAAATGAATGGGCGTTTAGATGGTCATATAGTCCAAGGTCATGTAGACTCAACTGCTACAGTTCAATCTATAATAGAAGAAAAAGGAAGTTGGATTTACAAATTTCAATTAAGAGCCCCTTCTAAACTAATTGTTGAGAAAGGATCAATTTGCATTAACGGTACTAGTCTTACAGCATTTAACGTTACAGACAACTCTTTTGAAGTGACCATTATACCGTACACTTATGAGCACACTGTTTTCCACCAATTAGCTGCAGGTTCCTTAGTAAATATTGAATTTGATATAGTCGGAAAGTATATCCAGCGAATGGTTCAAGTCTAAAAAATAGATTGAGCTATCTTCTTTACCGTTGTGGATTTTCCCATAGTATAAAAATGTAGGCATGGAGAACCGTGCTCAATTAACTCTTTCGACTGTTGAATCGCCCATTCAGTACCCACTTGTTTAACGTCCTCATTCGATTTGCACTTATCTAACTCGTCAGTAAGCTCCGAAGGTAAATCAATATTAAAAAACTTTGGTAAAAACGTGATGTGCCGCATAGACTCAATTGGTTTTATACCTGGAATAATAGGCACGTCTATTCCCGCTGACCTGCACGCATCAACAAAGTCAAAAAACTTTTTATTATCATAAAACAATTGAGTTACCACATAGTCTGCTCCGGCATCAATCTTCTCTTTCAGTCTCTTAATATCGGTAGTCATATTTGGTGACTCAAAATGCTTTTCGGGATAACCAGCTACGCCAATCGAAAAATTTGTCGGAGTTGCATTTTCGATATTTTCGTCCATGTAGTTCCCATTATTTAACTCGACTATCTGTTTTACCAAGTCAACTGCATACTCATTCCCTCCAGGCTCAGGAACAAAATGAGATTCAGTTTTTATTGGGTCTCCCCTTAAGGCCAAAACGTTGTCAATACCAAGAAAATTTAAATCTATTAAAGCATTCTCAGTTTCCTCTTTATTGAAACCCCCACAGATCAAATGAGGAATGGCTTCAATGTTATATTTATTCATAATAGCGGCACAAATTCCTACCGTCCCCGGTCTTTTCTTAATAGCTATTTTTTCTAGAAATCCTTTCTCTCTTTTCTTGTATATAAATTCTTCCCGATGATAAGTAACATTGACAAATGCGGGCTTAAACTCCATCAGTGGGTCTATTCCATCGTAAATAGACTGTATACTTTTACCTTTTAATGGTGGTAAGATTTCGAATGAAAAAAGAGGCTTGTCGGTTGATTTTAATCGCTCTATCACTAGTCGTAATGTTTTGTATTAGGTACAAATATAAAGGCCCTTTGTTCGCAAAAAGCCTTTAAAAGTAGAAAAGTTAATTAGCAATCTATCTTAGAATTGTAACAGTTCCTTTAAAAATATCTTGTGTCCCACTTGGGTCATCAATGTCTAAAACATAGAAATAAGTTCCATCTTTCAAATCACCTCCATCCCAATCATTTTGGTAATTACTATCCTCAAAAACTAGTTTACCCCAACGATTAAAAACCTGTAACTTATTGCCATCAAATAATTCTAATAAGTCAAATCTCAATACATCATTAATTCCGTCTCCGTTTGGAGTGAAAACATTTGTTGGTTTAACAAGTACTTCGCATGCCTCTGCTAAAATAGCTTCACCATATTTACAAGATCTGCCTTCAGGAACTTCATTATTTACGGCACGAACGAATAATCGAACCTCTTTCCCCTCAATCCAATGATGAATTCCATACGTATCATTGGCTCTAAACCAAAGTACTTGCCCATTCACTGTAGTATCTGTTCCTAAACTATCTAAAGGTCGACCTAGTTGATCAACTCCCCGAACCTCGTATCGTTCAGCTCCTTCTACAGTTGGCCAATAAAAACGTTGTCTAATCTGTCTTGTGTTTTTATCAAAAGTTACAATGGAACATTCAGGTTCTGTTTTATCCAAAGAGTCGGCTATGTTAACGTAGATCGAATCTGTTCCTTCACAAGTACTGTTATCGGTTGTTTTCGTAACCACTAATTTGTACCATCCCTTTCCGTTTTGAAGCATAGAATTCGCAGAAAGCGTGTCTGTAGTGTCATTTGGAATTGCAATATTTGCAGTATTCTCGCCATAGTACCACTGTCTCGACATAAACTCTGGTCTTAAATATTCTTCAGAAAGAGTATTAAACATCTCAAAAGCCTCATCACGACAAATTACAGTATCCTTGATTCCGAAGTTACTTACAATTTCAGGGGCCAACTTCACATTCACATCTTGCTTAACAATTTGTATTGCATTAGAATCAATACAGCCATTTGGGAAAGTAACATACACTTTCACCTTTTGCAATGAACCGAATCCTACACCGGTTCCAACACCAAGCTCTAGGTCTAATGTATCATTGACATTACCGGCTGCTTGAGAATTCCCATTCGAAGAACCTCCAACCGGAATGATGTTATACGTTACTGTATCACCAGGAAAGCCAATTACATCGCCTTGCGCGTTAGTAGCGATAACTGTTCTAACACTGTCGCTATACTTTACCCAAGAATAACTTACAGGATTACCCGGGCTCCCAGGTATTTTATACTTTGGATCCACTAAATCTCGAATCACCGGCCAACGTTCTTGTCGACACAAATCTATATCAACTGTACTTACCTTCGGGTGAGTAAAGAACGTAACCTCTGTAAAGTCGTCGTCATAACAACGCTCATCATTTTTTGTCCCGCTAAAACTATACCAAGGAAAGTTTAATCCAACGCCAACTCTCCAAAAACCTTCAGTTTCATTACCCAATGGAGTAGTATCGTAATCATATGGGTCAGGTATGGTAAGGGTATTGTAAACATTAAACCTACTATCATTCAACTGAGCAGAATCTACAATTCTGGGCGGCGCTCCCGGATTAACAGTTCCTCTGTATGAGAAATGAAAAGAATCTGCCTTTGCCACAATAGTCCTTCTTTGTCTGGCAAGTGCATCCAAATTAAAAACTGGTGCATCTCCCGGAAAACAGAAATTTTTCTGACTAAGTACTTGTATTCTGTCATCGTCATCTTTAAAAGTATATTCATACTCTCTGTTTATGATAAACGGCGTAGACTGAAATTCTGGCATAAAAAATCCACATCTATTTTCTATTGTGTTGGTATCATTTCCTACTCTAGTAAATAGAGTATACCTGCCTGGTCCTAAACCTTCTCCAAAATAAAGTCTAAAGGTGCTAAACTCACCAAACTCATTTATACTGTCAGGATTCACAAAAATTTCATCAGGATTGTATGCGCTTTGATCAACAGGAGCTTTTGGATCTGTACCTCTAAATACTCTAAAATCAAATGGCGCTTCTAATGCTAGACTTCTGAAAAGCATTGGCTTGTTAAACCTAAACTCTAGTGTATCTGAAGCACAATCAAACTCCCAGGCTTGTTCGATTAAATTCCACTTTTCTGATTCTACAATTGGTAAATTATCGTCACACAAACTTTGATTCGCAATAAGGAATCTAATTTGTCTCGTAGTAATCGCAGCTGTATCCCATCTAGTTCTTCTAATGAAACTTCCAGTTCCGCTACCGTCATCCTCTAACACAAAAACTCTCTTCCATTCCGTCACTTCAAAAACAACTGGAGCTGTGTATATCCTTTCTCCGATAGCGAGCTGAGGTGTAAATGTCATAACACCTGTAGCTTCATTAAACCTAAAGGGGTCAGAAGCAGCTGTTGGGAAAGGGTCGTATGTATTTCTAGGATTTACGTAAATAGCTGCTCGATTTTCTCCTGTTACTACAGGTTTCAAGCGAAAAGACAGAGAATCTCTAGAAGTAATAGGCCCTTGAACAACCGTGTTGTTAGTAATATCGGTGATATTATAAACTCTTTGGTCAGGATCTCTTACGTAATCACTCAAAGCGTAGCGATAACTATTGCCTTCACAAATAGTTTCTAAAATCTCTGTTTTCGCACTCCATAGCGCTCCACTATTTTTACCCGTATTGTACACCACTTGTTGGTTTGCAGGGGTATCATCTGAAAAAGTCCGAACGGTATCACAAAAAGTATGCACCTCTGTTTTTAGAAAAAAACGTTGTCCTGCGTTTATATTTGAATTCGCGGGAGAATGAAACTCATACCCTATATAACTGAAGCCTCCAGGTGCTTGCTCTCCATAAAGAATTTTATACCGCTTATTAGCGTCTAACAAAACAGGCGTGCGGTTGGAGTAATACCCCCCATCAGTAACAACCTCATTGTTTTGAATACATAAATTATTCAGAGTAGGGAACTCCAATAAACTATCTAGGGTAATTTCTTGGAAAGCATGAGTGTTAGGGTCTTTTGAAGTTATGTCTACAACCCAGACATTTGCTGTGGGTGGCAATGGGTCTATTGTTGACGTCGGCGCATCTCTAAAAAATCGGAATGTTATCTCATATGGTAAGGGGTCATTACAAGTTTCACTACCATCTCCTATATATTTTGTATAAATCTCCCCTCCTGCGAAAATTGCCTGTGCAGAAACACTTGCAGAAAATAATGCACAATTAACAAAAACAAAAAGCCCAACAATGTACTTTCTCATAAAATAAAGTTTAATTCAAAATGCTTTAAAAAAAGACGAAACGTAAAGTAACAGAAATTTCCACTTCTTTACAATAGTCTTTCTCTAAGAGTACAGAGACGCAAATAAAAAGAATAGCGTTGCATGAAATTAAGAATGTTTAGAGGAATATAATAAAGTAATTTTGTCACACATAAATTGAGACATGGAGTTGATAAGGAATTTTTGCATTATTGCACACATTGACCACGGGAAAAGCACCTTGGCCGACAGACTTTTAGAGGCCACAAATACAATAACATCACGAGAGTTACAAAACCAAACTCTAGATGATATGGACCTAGAAAGAGAACGTGGCATTACCATTAAAAGTCATGCGATACAGATGAACTATGTGCATGAGGGAACCACTTATATCTTAAATTTAATCGACACACCTGGTCACGTTGATTTTTCTTACGAAGTTTCAAGGTCTATTGCCGCTTGTGAAGGAGCTCTTTTAATTGTTGACGCTGCTCAAGGAATCCAAGCTCAGACAATTTCGAACTTATACCTTGCTCTAGAACACGATTTAGAAATTATTCCCATTTTAAATAAAATTGATCTTCCTTCGGCCATGCCTGAGGAGGTAAAAGACCAAATTATTGATTTGATTGGCTGCGACAGAGAAGATATTTTAAGTGCTAGTGGTAAAACCGGACAAGGAATTGACGAAATGCTAGAAGCGATTATCAAAAGAGTTCCAGCACCTGTTGGAGATCCTAACGCCCCACTTCAGGCATTGATATTTGATTCAGTATATGATTCCTATAGAGGAATTTTAGCATACTTCAAAATTATTAATGGAGAGCTTAGAAAAGGCTCTAAGGTAAAATTTGTGAATACCGGAAGCGAATACGGAGCTGATGAAATCGGAGTCCTAAAATTAAAAAAAGAACCAAGACAAGTAGTTAAAACTGGAGATGTAGGCTATATCGTTTCTGGCATTAAAACCGCAAGTGAGGTAAAAGTTGGAGACACCATTACTACCGTTGACAAACCTTGTACATCTGCAATTCAGGGATTTGAAGATGTAAAACCAATGGTATTTGCAGGAATTTATCCCGTTGATACGGATGAATACGAAGAGTTGCGCGATGCTATGGAGAAATTGCAACTAAATGATGCTTCATTGACATTTGAACCAGAATCATCTGCAGCACTAGGTTTTGGTTTCCGTTGTGGCTTTTTAGGAATGCTTCATATGGAAATAATTCAAGAAAGGCTAGAACGAGAGTTTGACATGACCGTTATTACGACAGTTCCAAACGTTTCTTACCATGCATTTTTAAACAAAAATCCGGATGAGTTAATTTTGATTAATAACCCCTCAGACCTACCTGAAGTTACCTTGCTAAACCGAGTAGAGGAGCCTTACATCAAAGCACAAATTATAACAAAATCAGACTTTGTAGGTGCAATTATGACACTTTGCATTAGCAAACGGGGAGAACTTCAAAATCAAGTTTATTTAACAACAGACCGTGTAGAGCTTACCTTTCATATTCCGTTAGCTGAAATTGTTTTTGATTTTTACGATCGTCTAAAAACAATTTCAAGAGGTTATGCCTCATTTGACTACTTTCCGATAGGCTATCAAGAATCTAAGTTAGTGAAAATGGACCTGCTTCTAAATGGAGACCAAGTTGACGCACTTTCTGCTCTTATTCACAAAGACAAAGCATATGACTTGGGTAAAAGAATTTGTTTAAAGCTAAGAGAATTACTTCCAAGACAACAGTTTGACATTGCCATACAAGCTGCTATTGGAGCGAAAATAATTTCTAGAGAAACAGTGAAAGCACTTCGAAAAGATGTAACGGCAAAATGCTATGGAGGAGATATTTCTAGAAAGCGGAAATTATTGGAGAAGCAAAAGAAAGGAAAGAAAAAGATGCGGCAAATTGGGAACGTAGAAGTGCCTCAAAACGCCTTTCTAGCTGTATTGAAGTTAGACGACTAAAAACATCTGAATTGACCGGAAATCTTACTTTTTGTTCGTTGGCTCCGGCACGCTTTTCTCCTGAATTTTCGCTGATTTAGTACTCAAGTTAGTTATTACTTTTTCAAATAACTTTTCAAACTCTTTCGGTCTATTTGAATAGTAACTGAAATTACTGTCAAAAACAGCTTCAGTAATTCCGTGTTTTCTAAATACGGCGGCAAAAACTGAATCGTTCAAAATTAAACTGTCTGACGTGCGATTATACCCTAGACGGACAATTGCTTCGGCTGTTTGAAAATCCGTTAATACCTCAACAAAGCCATCTTCTTCTATCAGGTAGTCAGGCTTCTCTACCTTTTTTTGGCACGCCATAATTGAAATAAATACTAAAACTATTGCGAGAAGCTTCATGCGTTAAATTTTAACCGGTGTCCCTTTTTGGACTCGTCAAAAACCCCTTCATTAAAGGCCAAGTGCCCACTTATGAAAGTCTTTTGAATACTCGCTTTGAACTGCTGTCCTTCAAAAGGAGACCACCCACATTTGTAAAGTAAACTTTCAGGGGTAACAATATTCGGCTTATTCAAATCTACTAGTACCAGATCAGCATAATAACCTTCTCTAATAAAACCTCGGTCTTTTATTCTAAATAATTTAGCCAGTGAGTGACTTGTTTTCTCGACAATTTTTTCTAGACTAAAAACACCTTGATGGTACATATCAAATAAGGCCGGCAATGCGTGTTGCACCAAGGGGCCTCCACTCGGTGCCTTAGCATATTTGTTTGCTTTTTCTCCTTTTGTGTGCGGTGCATGGTCGGTAGCAATTACATCAATAATGTTATCGCTTACTGCCTTTCTTATGGCATCCCGATCTGATTTAAATTTTACTGCAGGATTCCACTTAATTCGAGTCCCAAACTTTTCATAATCGGCATCAGTAAACCACAGGTGGTGAATACAAGCTTCAGCTGTTATTCTTTTTTCCTCTATATCTAATTTATTACTAAAGAGTTCAAGTTCTTTTGCTGTAGAAATATGCAAAACGTGTAACCTAGTGTTGTACTTTTTTGCTAACTCAACTGCCTTTGAAGAAGATCTATAGCAGGCTAATTCATCTCTTATGATTGGATGCTGTGCAATCGGTATATCCTCTCCATACTGTTTTACTGCTTTCGCCATATTAGCTCTAACCGTTGCTTCGTCTTCGCAATGCGTGGCAATTAGCATAGAACAGTTCCGAAATAAGTTATCTAATACTGCTTCGGAATCTACTAACATATTCCCGGTAGAGGAGCCCATAAATACTTTTACTCCACAAACGTCATTTGCATTCGTTTTTAAAACCTCATCTAAATTATCATTTGAAGCTCCCATGAAAAAGGAGTAATTCGCTAATGCTTTTTTTGCTGCTATTTGATACTTATCCTCTAACAAATCTTGAGTCAAGGTATTCGGAACGGTGTTGGGCATTTCCATAAAACTGGTTATCCCTCCAGCAACGGCTGCTTTAGCTTCCGTATAAATTTCAGCTTTATGCGTTAACCCAGGCTCTCTAAAGTGAACCTGATCATCTATCATTCCAGGAATTAAGTGCAGTCCTTTTGCATCTATAATTTCCTCATTCTCTTTTGCTGTTAATCCTGTAGTGCTTATTTCTGCAATTCGCTCTCCCTCTATTCGAACATCTGCTTCGAATACTTTATTCTCGTTTACTAATGTTGCATTCTTTATTAAATAAGTTGAATCACTCATGCTCATTTGCTTTGTTTTTGAAAAATACTTGATAACCTTAAATAAATCACACCAAAAAAAGCTTCCTTAAAAATTCCTCCACTCATTTTGCTTGTTCCTTCTTGCCTATCCGTAAAAATAATTGGAACCTCAACTACATTGAAACCTAGTTTCCATGCACGAAATTTCATCTCGATTTGAAAAGCGTATCCTTTAAACCGAATTTTATCCAGGTTTATTGTCTCTAAAACGATGGCCCTATAACACTTAAATCCCGCAGTTGTGTCTCTAAAAGGCATGCCCGTTATAAATCGCACGTAGACTGATGCATAATAAGACATTAAGACCCTTCCCATTGGCCAGTTTACTACATTTACACCAGTTTTATAGCGAGAACCTATAGCAACATACCCACCTTCTAATTCACATGCGTTATAGAGTTTAATTAAGTCATCAGGATTGTGACTAAAGTCTGCATCCATTTCGAAAAGAAAGTCATACTTATGCTTCATCCCCCACTTAAACCCGTGGATATAAGCTGTACCTAGGCCTAATTTACCACTGCGTTCCTCTATGTGCAGCTTCCCAGAATATTTCGATTGCAAACTTTTTACTATATCCGCAGTGCCATCGGGAGAACCATCATCAACTACTAAAATGTGAAAATCTCCTTCGAGGCTAATCACTTTAGCAATAATTTTTTGAATGTTCTCCAACTCATTGTAGGTTGGAATGATGACTAATTTTGATAGCATGCTTTTATAAATAAAGTAAAAATAGTGAAAGGTCCATAGATTTCAATGGCTATTTCCTAACAGAATTCCGAAAAGATGTTAAAGATCTCTTATGATTTCAAGAAGTTCATCACAGCTTGCAAAAACTCATCCATCTTCTCTGCATGCACCCAATGTCCTGCACCCGAAATACTTTCTAATTCATACTTAGGGAATTTAGACTTAATAGTTGCGCCATATTCAGGTAAAATATAATCTGATTTTGCTCCTGCAATGAAAAGTGTTTGTTTTTGAAAAGTCCCTTTCATGATAGCATACTCACTAATCGGCAAAATCTCATCCGCTAATACTTCTAAGTTGAAGCGCCAAGCCAGTTTGTCATTAGCTTGCCAATACAGGTTTTTGAGTAAGAATTGTCTCGTCCCAAAATCCTTGATGTACCGACTTAAAAACTCCTCTGCCTCTTTCCGGCTAGAAATATCTTCTAGCGGCACACTTTTCAAGGCATCAATAATTGTATAATGATGAACATTGTAACTTACAGGTGCTATGTCTACAACAATTAGTTTTTCAACCATCTCAGGATATTTCATAGAAAACTCCATTACAGTTTTACCTCCCATTGAGTGGCCCAGCAAAATGGCACTTTCTAGTCCTAGTTGATCCATCAGCTGCTTTAGGTCATCTGCCATTAGTGGATACGAAAACTGATCTGAATGTGGCGATTGTCCGTGATTTCGTTGATCAACTAAGTAAACCTCAAAATCATTCGACCATTTCTTCGCTAAGGTCATCCAGTTATCCAGCGAACCAAAAAGTCCATGTAAAACAATTAAAGGCTGACCTTCTCCTAATCTTTTGTAATTTAACTCCATACTGTTACTGCAATGCTTTTAAATAGTTTTGAATCGTTTTTTCTAAACCCCAATAAAGCGCATCAGAGATCAATGCATGCCCAATAGAAACTTCCATCAATTGAGGGATTTGACTCTTGAAGAAAGCTAAATTTTCAGTATCCAAATCATGCCCGGCATTAATTCCGAGACCAAATTCTGCAACCCTTTGGGCAGCCACAACATAGTCTTTTGTGGCTTTTTCCGGATTTACCTTAAACTTCTCTGCATAGGGTCCGGTATAAAATTCAATTCTATCGGTGCAGATATTGGGTAAGAAATTAATTTGCTCCAGGTCGGTCTCCATAAATATAGAAGTGCGAATTCCAGCATCTTTGAACTTGCTTAATACATCATTCAAAAAATCCTTCTGCTCTGTTACCTTCCATCCTGCATTTGATGTCAACACTCCCGGAGGATCAGGAACCAACGTAACTTGCTCAGGATTAACATCTAATATTAAATCAATAAACTTTTTATTGGGATAACCTTCTATATTAAATTCAGTAGTAACAACTTTTTTAAGGTCATAAACGTCTTTATAACGAATGTGTCGTTCGTCAGGACGAGGATGAATGGTGATGCCTTGGGCACCAAACTTTTCACAATCTAAAGCAACTTGTACTAAGTTTGGAACATCACCTCCTCGAGCATTCCTTAGTGTTGCTATTTTATTGATGTTTACGCTTAATCTACTCATGAATAATTCAGTAATATTGTGTAACGACGCTCAAAATTAGTTTTAATAGATAACATACAAAGCAGGACGTAAAATGTTGGCAAGAGAATTAATTAGTGATGAAATCCCGGCTTTAAAAACCTCTGATACAGGAAAAAAGGCATTGGAACTAATGGAGGAGTATAAACTTACTGAGCTTCCAATAGTAAACAACACCGATTTCTTGGGTTTAATTACGGAGAGTGATATTTTAGATTTGGATGATCCAAATGCTCCCATCGGAAACCACAACCTTTCACTGGAAAAATCGGCAGTCAATGCTTATGAGCATATTTACGAAGTGCTTTCTAAAATTTCCACGTTGAAACTTAGTTTGATTCCTATTTTAGACGACGACAATACCTTCTTAGGTGTAATATCACTTCCAATTCTGATACAAAGCATCTGCAATTTGGCTGCAATTAAAGATTTGGGAGGAATTTTACAGTTGGAAGTGAACATTAATGACTATTCTCTTTCCGAGATATCTTCTATTATTGAGAGCAACGGTGCAAAAATTTTAAGCTCCTACATTCACACTCATGATGACTCCACTAAAATGGATGTAACGATAAAAGTGAATAAAACAGACTTGTCTCCAATCATTCAAACATTTGAACGCTACAATTACACCATCGTTGCATCTTTTCATAAAAGCGAAATGCAAGATGAATTAAAAAAGCGATACAATGAATTTATCAACTACTTGAACATCTAAGTCTACAGATGTTTCGCTTCATCCTACTATCATTTTTCTTAGTATTCAACTTGAGCTTACACTCTCAAGCCTTTCAAATTGATACATTTAAACCATCCATTGCGTTTAAGGAAGTTAATGTGAAAGTGATTAACAACATCACCATTGTTGGGAATAAAACGACTAAAGATAAAATTATACTACGTGAGTTGGAATTCAAAATTGGTGACAGCCTCTCGAATCAAGAATTAACAGCTGCAATTTCTCAATCAAAAAAGAATTTATTGAATACCTCACTATTCAATTTTGCGAATTTAAATGTTGCACTTATTGACAGTGTTCATGCCAATATCATTATTCAGCTCACTGAGAGGTGGTACATTTTTCCACTTCCCATCATTGAAATAGATGATAATAATTTTAATACTTGGTGGCGCACCAAAGATGCCTCGAGAATTAACTACGGGATGCACCTAACACACTATAATTTTCGAGGTAGGAAAGAAAAATTAACTTTAACTGCAAAGTATGGCTTCACAGAAAGATATCGACTACAGTACCGAATCCCGTATTTAACAAAATCTCAAAAGCTTGGTTTAGACATAGATTTATCTTACAATAGAAGAGATGAAATTGCATATAACTCCTTAAATAATGAACGTTTACAATATAAGGATGCCGATAGCGATGCACTTCGAAACTTATCCAACTCCGTTACATTAACATATCGAAATAAGATATTCAATACTCATGCCTTTACTTTAAACTATAGTCGAAACACGGTAACTGATTCCGTTGTCACGTTAAATGAAAATTATCTTTTAAATAGTCAGAATAGGTTAGACTATTTTCGAATAGGCTATCAATTTACAAGCGACAAAAGGGACTCGCGGAATTATCCCCTAAAAGGTAGTTTTTTAAAAGCTTCTATTACTCAATACGGCTTGGGAATACTATCTGATCTGAGTTTACTGAACTTAAATATTGAAGCCAAAAAGTTTATTGAGGTAAAACCAAGGTTATATTTAGCAGGAAGTGCACGAGCTCTTTTAACACCGAATAAAACCCAACCTTATTTACTGCGAAACGGCTTAGGTTACAGTTCATTTGGGATAAGAGCATATGAATATTACGTAATAGACGGGCAAAATATTGGGTTGGGCAGAGTACAGCTTCGCTACCAAATTGTAAAACCTACATCCATGAATTTGACAGGACTAGCAGAACGATTCGGTAAGTTTCATTATGCCTTTTATTTGGGAATTTTCAATGACATTGCGTACGTCGACGATCAAGTCGGTTATCCCATGAACAGCTTAGCCAATGAACTTCAATTCGGATATGGCGTGGGTCTTGATTTCGTGAGTTACTACGACATAGTTATTCGAGCAGAATATTCCTTTAATAAATTTGGAGAAAGCGGTTTATTTCTGCATTTTGTAGCACCAATTTAATCAAGTGATGAAAATAGCACTTTACGGCAAAAAAATAGAACCCAAAGACGTTTCGAAAATTCAGGAGTTGTTTACCTTACTTCAAAAAGAAAGAATTCAATACATTGTTCATCGTCAATTAGAGGCAAGTGTTAAAAAACACAGCCTCATTACATTTGAATCGGTCGATTATTATAATTCTTATGATGACTTAAAAACTAGTGGAGTTTCCTTTTTGCTAAGTATTGGAGGCGATGGCACTTTTTTAGATACAATTCTTTTGGTAAGAGACTTAAAAATACCTATTTTAGGTATAAATACCGGAAGATTAGGCTTTTTGTCTAACACCCCAACATCTGAAATTAAATCTGCGGTAAACGATATAATAACTGGAAGTTACTCCACACAAGAGCGTTCTCTTTTGCGCCTAGATAGCAGTGAAAATCATTTTGGAAATGACAATCATGCGCTAAACGAAATTAGTATTTTAAAAAGTGACAGCTCATCAATGATCACAATTCATACTGAGCTAAATGGAACACACCTAAATTCGTATTGGACAGACGGGCTTATTATATCAACTGCAACAGGGTCTACAGCTTACTCATTGAGTTGTGGTGGGCCAATAATGATGCCCGGATCCGGTAATTTTGTAATTACTCCAATCGCCCCTCACAATTTAAATGTTCGGCCAATTGTTATTGATGATGATGCTGTTTTAAAAATTGTTGTAGAAAGTCGAGCTAAGAAAAATCTTGTAGCGATGGATTCCAGATCAGAAGAAATGAAAAATGGCGAAGTGTTAACCATCCAAAAAGCAGATTACAAGATTTCTATTGTGCAACTTCAAAACCAAAGTTTTGTAAATAGTTTAAGAAATAAATTAAATTGGGGACTAGACCAAAGAAACAGCTAGTTTATTGAAATCAATTTCCTTAGTTTTAACAAACTAATTATATTTGTCGATTGTATTTTGAAAGAAATGAAAAAACATATACTCATTGTAATTGTAGCGATGGTGCTACTTCCTAGCTTAGCTGATGCCCAGCAGTGGAAAAGATACCGTAAGCAAGTGATTGGAGGAGTTGGGGTGACTAGTTTCTTAGGAAATCTAGGAGGAGGTCCAGGAGTTGAAAGAGGTTTTATTTGGGATGCAGACATTGCGGCGACGCGACCATCACTGATGGTAGGCTACAGATACCAACTGAACAACTTCATGTTTGGTAGAGCCAATGTTCAGTGGGGCATTCTGAAAGGAAGTGATGAGTATACAACAGAAGAATTTAGAGGGAATAGAAATTTAAAATTCCGCACTGGGTATTTTGAATTGGACTTGATGGCTGAGTTTTATCTTATTCAAAAGGCGAAAGGTAATCTTTACCGTTTGAGAGGAGTTAGAGGAAGAAATGCACTGAAATTAGATGTCTATGTATTTGGTGGAATCGGATTCATGTACTTCAACCCGAAAGGAGAGTACCAAGGAACGTGGCACAAACTGCAACCTTTAGAGACTGAAGGTCAAGGATTACCTGGTCAACCCGACAAATATAACCGCACAACGTTTACGATTCCTTATGGCGTTGGTGTTAGTAAGTCAATTGATCGATTTTGGGGAGTTAATCTTGAAATGACCTTCCAACAAACATTTTCTGATTACATTGATGACGTAAGTGGTGATTATTTTGGAAGAAAGAACTTCAGAGATGCATATCAAGGTCAGCTATCAGATGCCGAAATCAGAAGAATTGCAGTTTTGTCTGATCCCAGTTTAGGACAAGGTGGCAATCCTGCAAATGATTTTCGTGATCCATTCGATCCTGATAGAAACGATTTAGTTGGCGAAATAAGAGGCAATCCAGACAACAATGATTCATTTATGACTGTCATGATAAGTGTTTCAAGAAAATCGTTAAGCGCCGTCGAAGCCGACCAAAATTTTAATACTAATCTCTAGTTTTTCACGTTACACGTAAATGATAAGAAGGTTTAGTCTCTCATTATTTTTTGTCTTATTTTTTTCAGCGATTGGTTTTTCTCAGAAAACAGCCGAAGTGGGAATTCTTGTCGGCAGGTCCTATTATCTTGGCGAACTAAATCCAAGAACACATTGGGGAAATGGAGTTGGAAGCCTGACATTGGGTGGAATATTTCGGTACAATCTAAATGATCGCTATTCACTAAAGGGTGCCGTCATTAGAACTACATTAACTGCCAGCGATGAATGGGAAAGCTTCCAATTCAATAATCAACGCTTAGCATCGTTTGAAAATACAATCACAGAATTTGCAGGAGAGGTTGAGTTCAATTTTCTACCTTACAAAATGGGAGATAAGCGGCATTTTTTTAGTCCTTATTTGTTTGTTGGGTTGAGCTACTTTCTAAATGATGTTTCAACAACTGTAGAAGGTTTTGACCCGGCTCCAATAAGTCAAGAAAGTGGAGGTAGGTTCGCGATACCATTTGGTACTGGAGTAAAGCTAAGTTTAGGTCAAAAGTGGGCTTTTTCTATGGAGTGGGGCTTTCGAAAAACGGGTTATGATTTCATCGATGGTCTTGAAAATAGAGTGAACGACGTTTTCGAAAGCGGTAAAACCTATGATAATGATTGGTTTGTAGTAAGTGGATTTATGTTAACTTACAAAATTACCAGAGAGGGACCTTGTCCTGTTTATAATTTTTAAACTCCTTTTAAAATTCGCATATTTGCGGCCCTGAAAACTGTTAGTAAATGCCTATCCCATCTCATTTTAATTCCGAAAATGTTCCTCAGCACATTGCCATAATTATGGATGGGAATGGACGTTGGGCCAAACAAAATGGGAAAGCAAGAGTATTTGGTCATAAAAGTGGGGTCAAATCTGTACGAAGCGTTTCAGAAGGTGCTGCAGAAGCGGGGGTAAAGTATCTAACTCTCTACGCCTTCTCTACAGAGAATTGGAACCGGCCAAAAGCTGAAGTTACAGCATTAATGCAACTATTAGTTTCAACGATTTCTCGAGAAACAAAAACACTCAATAAAAACAATATAAGATTAGCTGCAATAGGCGACTTGGGCTCCCTGCCGAGAAATTGTCAGTCAGAACTTGAAAAAGCCATTGAAAACACCTCTTCAAATACCGGGATGACCTTAGTTTTAGCACTTAGTTACAGCTCACGATGGGAAATTCTAGCTGCTATTAAATCGCTGTTAAATGATGTTAAATCAGGGACATTAGACGCAGCCACATTAAACGAGACAGTTTTCAATAATTACCTTTGCACCAAAAATATACCAGACCCAGAGTTAATTATTAGAACAAGTGGGGAACACAGAATAAGTAATTTCTTGCTGTGGCAGGCTGCATATTCCGAATTTTACTTTACTGATATTTTGTGGCCCGACTTTAGAAAAGAGAACCTTTGGGATGCTGTCACTGATTTCCAAAATAGAGAAAGAAGATTTGGCAAAACTAGTGAACAACTAAAATGAGATATTTAAAATCAATCTTTCCTTTCTTGTGTATCTTATTTGTTAGTAATGTCTCAGGGCAAATAACAGTGGACCCTTCTTTAGAAATCCTTGATTACAACTCGCCAAGAACATATGAAATTGGCGAGATAACTGTTTCCGGTACTCAAAACTTAGACCATAGCGCTTTAATTGCTATAGCAGGCCTAGAGGTCGGCCAAGAAATTGAAGTACCCGGTGATATAATTTCGAGTGCCGTCACCAATCTTTGGAAGCAGCAACTTTTTACCGATGTAAAAATCTCTGCAACAAAAGTCCAAGGCGAGTTGATCTTTCTGAATTTACATGTAGAAGAAAGACCTAGATTATCAAAGTATAGGTTTAAAGGTGTAAAAAAAGGAAAACAAGAAAGTTTGCGAGACGAGATTAATCTGACTCGTGGCAAAGTGATAACTGCCAACCTTATTAATAATACGAAGCAAGAAATTAAAGAGTACTTTGTTGATAAGGGCTATTTTAATACTGAAGTAGAGATAACAGAGGAAGATGACTCTACACTTCGAAACACCAAAGTATTAACTATTAACATCGACCAAAACCAACGGGTGAAGATTGAAAATATCCGAATTGAAGGGAATGAACTCTTCACGGATAAACAAATACGGAGATACTTAAAAAACACGAAAAAAGCGAGAATATACGGTTTGTTTAAGCCCTCAAAATACATCAAAAGTAACTTTGAAAAGGACAAACGAGGAATTATAGCAAAATATAATGCTCAAGGCTATCGGGATGCTAAAATCTACTTTGACACCCTTTATAAAATATCAGACAACCGGATTATGATAGAGATGACAATCTCTGAAGGGAAAAAGTATTATTTTGGGAATCTAAAGTGGATTGGTAATACTAAATATTCAAATTCAGAACTAGATAGAATTTTAGGTATTGAAAGGGGAGATTTATTTAATCAAGACCTATTTGACCAACGAATTTACCAAGACCCTAATGGACGAGATATTAGCTCATTGTACCTTGATGATGGATACCTGTTCTTTCAGCCAAGTGTTGTGGAAACTGAAGTTAGAGGTGACACCATTGACTTTGAAATTCGTTTGCGAGAAGGACAACAGGCTAGAATTAATGAAGTTCGGATTATTGGAAATACAAAAACCAATGACCACGTAATCCGCAGAGAGCTTAGAACAAATCCCGGAGATCTGTTTAGCCGAGCTGACATCATAAGATCACAACGAGAGTTAATGCAGTTAGGTTATTTTAACCAAGAGCGAATGGGGATTAACCCAATTCCCGACCAAGAGAGCGGTACTGTAGACATTGAATATACTGTTGAAGAGCAACCCTCTGATCAAATTGAACTTTCCGGTGGATGGGGTGGCGGCCGAATTGTTGGTAGCCTAGGTGTTACATTTAACAATTTCAGTGCTAAGAATATGTTCAAGAAAGATGCTTGGAGACCTTTACCTGCAGGAGATGGCCAAAGACTGAGTGTTAGGGCTCAGACCAATGGTGAATTCTTCCAATCATACAATATTTCATTCACTGAACCTTGGTTAGGGGGCAAAAAGCCAAATAGCCTCAATGTTACAGGTTACTTCTCAAGACAGACTAATGGAGCAATTAGAACAATTACAAACCCTGTAAGTGGAGAACAAGTAGACAACCCTAACCGACAAGCTTTAGGTATTTGGGGAGTTTCCGTTGGATTGGGACAACGATTACAATGGCCAGATGATTTCTTTACCTTATACAACGAAGTAAGTTATCAGTATTATGATCTACAAAACTGGGGTAACTTCATCTTCCGCTCTGGTTTTGCACACAATTTAAGTTTTAAAACAAACCTTTCAAGAAATTCTATTGACGCTCCAATTTACACCACTAGAGGAGCTCAAACTACTTTATCAATTCAATTAACACCCCCTTATTCTCTCTTTGATAGCAAGGATAACTATGATGAATTGGATAACCAAGAACGTTATAAATTTATTGAATTCCACAAGTGGAAATTTAACTCCTCTTGGTTCACTCCTTTAGCAGGTAATGAACGAAAATTAGTCTTGAACACAAAAGTTGGATTTGGGTACTTAGGAGAATACAATGATAGGCTAGGTCAGTCTCCATTTGAAAGATTTTATTTAGGTGGGGATGGATTAAGTGGTTTCAACCTAGACGGTAGTGAAATAATTGCTCAACGAGGGTATGATGATAGAACACTTTCTCCTGAAACAGGAGCAACTGTTGTATCCAAATACACCATGGAAGTTCGTTATCCGTTTACTTTAAACCCGAGTGCAACTATATATGGATTAGTATTCGCGGAAGCAGGTAATTCATGGTTAAATATAGAAGAATTTAATCCTTTTGAAGTTAAAAGGGCTGCAGGTGTAGGTGTAAGAATATTTATGCCATTCTTTGGTTTACTTGGCCTAGATTGGGGATATCGATTTGATGATGTTCCAGGAAGAGTTGATCCAAACAGTAGAACAGAATTTCACTTTTCCATTGGTGGAAACATTGGAGGTTGGTAATTATATAAAACTGAATTACAATGAAAAAGATATTTTTTTTAAGTTTGGTACTCTTTTTGTCTATAGCTAGTAAAGCGCAGAAATTCGCATACATTGACACGGAGTATATTCTTAGTAAAGTACCAGAATATCAAGAAGCCCAAAAACAATTAGATGCACTCTCGGAACAATGGCAGAAACAAGTAGAAAAAAGATACGAAGCAATTGAGAAAATGCACAAAGACTTGCAAGCAGAAGAAATTCTGCTAACAGAAAGCATGAAAAATAAACGGCAGGAAGAAATAATAACAAAAGAACAAGAAGCGAGAGATTTTCAGAAAAAGAAATTTGGAATTGATGGAGAATTATTTAAGAAACGTAAAGAATTAATTAAACCAATACAGGAAAAAATTTATAAAGCAGTACAAGAAACAGCAAATGTTGGTAAGTACTCTGTAATATTTGACAAAGCTAGTGATGCAACTATGGTATATTCTAACCCAAAATATGATAAAAGTGACGATATACTAAGAAGAATGGGAATAAAGCCCGAAGGCGATTCAAAATAAATCAACAATTAAAACAACAAACAAAAACAATCAACTATGAAAAAGATGAAAAACATAATTTTAGTAGCCGCTACACTTTTGAGTAGTGCAGTTTTCGGTCAAAAATTAGGACATATTAACTCAAACGAATTATTATTGGCAATGCCTGAGCGAGCTGCTGTTGAAGCAAATATTAAAAAAACAGCTCAAGATTTAGAATCTAAATTAGCCGCTCTAACAAAAGAGTACCAATCTCAAGTACAAACGTACCAAGCGCAAGAAGCTGCCATGACAGACGCTATTAAGCAAGACAAAATAAAAGAAATAACCAACTTAGAAGAACGAATTGGAGAGTTTCAACAATCTGCTCAAAAAGACTTGCAAGCTCAAGAAGAAAAGCTTTTAAGACCAATTATTGATAAAGCGAAGAAAGCGATTGAAGATGTGGCGAAGGAAAATGGCTTCACTTACATCTTTGATTCTGGTGTTGGAGTGTTGTTATACCAAAAAGACTCTGACGACATTATGCCTTTGGTAAAAAAGAAACTTGGTTTAATTTAATACCTGTAAAATATCTACTTTAGAAGCCACGCTATAGCGTGGCTTTTTTATGCAAAAAAAAAATCAAAATATCGACAGTTCTAAGCCAATAGGAGTATTTGATTCTGGCATTGGAGGGACCTCCATATGGAATGAAATCAATCAGTTACTTCCTTCAGAGAATAGCATCTACTTGGCAGATAGCAAGCACGCTCCCTATGGAATTCGGTCAAAAGACGAAATTATAAAGTTAAGTGATAAAAACACGGCCTTATTACTAAAGAAAGGCTGTAAAATTATTGTCGTAGCATGCAATACCGCTACAACAAACGCTATTGACTATTTGAGAAAAAAATTTGATGTCCCATTTATTGGAATTGAACCTGCGATAAAGCCTGCTTCATTAAAGACTGCAAGTAAAGTAATCGGAATTTTGGCTACGAAAGGTACGTTAAGCAGCTCGTTATTTCAAGAAACCACTAACTTATACAACCAGGGAATTGAAATAATTGAGCAAGAAGGCACCGGTATTGTAGAGCTTATTGAAAATGGAAAGTTAGACTCAACGGAAATGGTGCTTTTATTGAAAAGCTACGTTTTACCCATGGTTGAGAAAGGTATCGATCACCTTGTGTTAGGCTGTTCACATTACCCTTATTTAATTCCTAACTTGAGAAAAATTTTACCAGAAAATATTACCATTATCGATTCGGGTTATGCTGTGGCCAAACAAACCAAGGCGGTGTTAACTCAATTTGATTTACTTAATAAAAATTCTGCCGCAGGGAAACACCAATTTTATGCTAACGGCACCGTAGAAGTATTGAAATTAATTCTCGAAAATAGATTTACTGTATTAGCAAAGGATTTTTAATAGCTTGTACCAAACTCCATCAAATAGGTCTTAATAAATTCATCAAGTCCACCATTCATAACGCCATCAACATTTGATGTCTCATGACCTGTTCGCACATCTTTCACCATCTTGTAGGGATGCATTACATAATTTCGAATTTGAGATCCCCATTCAATCTTCTTCTTATCCGCCTCTATTTCCGCTCTCTTTTCTAGTTTTTTCCGCATCTCCATTTCAAAAAGTTGCGACTTCAACAGTTGCATTGCCTTGTCTTTGTTGCCTAATTGCGAGCGGGTTTCAGTATTATTAATAATAATTCCCGTTGGTTTATGCGTCAATCGAACACCGGTTTCTACCTTGTTCACATTCTGCCCCCCTGCTCCTCCGGAACGAAACGTATCCCAAGTTATATCGGACGGATTTACATCAATTTCAATGGTGTCATCTACTAATGGATAAACATAAACTGATGCAAAAGATGTATGTCGTTTTGCATTCGAATCGAATGGCGAAATACGAACCAAGCGATGTACGCCATTCTCCCCCTTCAAATACCCAAAGGCAAAGTCCCCTTCGATTTCCAGACTTACCGTTTTAATTCCTGCAACATCCCCATATTGTAAATCAAGCTCTTTTACCTTCATGTCATTCTTTTCCGCCCACATTAAGTACATGCGCATTAACATGGAGGCCCAATCGCAGCTTTCAGTGCCACCTGCTCCAGATGTGATTTGAAGCACAGCACTCAGCGAATCTTCTTCAGCACTTAGCATATTTTTAAACTCTAGGTCATCCAGAGCAATCACGGCCTTGTTGTACGAGGCTTCAACTTCTTTAGCAGTTGCTGCTTCTTCTTTATAAAAATCAAACAAGACTTCAGTATCTTCAACAGCAGTTTTTACCGCCTTGTAACCATCCGTCCAAATTTTCTTGTTGCGGATTTGCTTTAACAACTTTTCAGCAGATTTTGGATCATTCCAAAACTCCGGTAGTTGAGTTCGCTGCTCTTCCTCACCAATTTCAATTAATAAATCATCAATATTTAAATAGCCTTTGAGAGCTTCAGTTCTTTGTTGAATGGATTTTAATTGATCTTGTGTTATCATAGTATTTAAGAAAGAAATTCAAAGTTAAACTTTCAGCCTTGGATTTAAAGGAATAGTTCACAATTAACCCCTAATTTTATCAAACCATGTCGGCAAACCCTTCCATCCAAGATATTTTAAAAACCTATTGGGGATTTGACCAGTTTCGCCCCAAACAGGAAGAAATAATTCTATCCATTCTGGATGAAAAAGACACACTAGCCCTTTTGCCAACAGGTGGGGGTAAGTCAATTTGCTTTCAAATTCCATCCCTCGCGAAAGATGGAATATGCTTGGTAATTTCTCCACTTATTGCCTTAATGCAAGATCAAGTGCAAAACTTAAAAGTAAAAGGAATTAAGGCTCTTATGATTCATTCTGCAATGAGTAAGAGAGAAATAGACATCACGCTCGACAATGCTGCTTATGGCGATTATAAGTTTTTATACGTATCGCCTGAGCGATTGGAAACTGAGCTTTTTCAAGCCAGACTAAAGAAAATGGCGATCAATTTGGTAGCCATTGACGAAGCACACTGTATTTCGCAATGGGGATACGATTTTCGACCAGCCTACTTGAATATTGCCGCTTTAAAAGAAAAATTAAACAGCGTTCCTTTTATTGCTTTAACTGCTACTGCAACACCAACAGTGGTTCAAGACATTCAAGAAAAATTGTTATTTACTAAGCACAATGTTATTCAAAAAAGTTTCTTACGAAAAAACTTGGCCTACATCGTACGTAAAACAGAGAACACAACCGCAACTATGTTTAAAGTAATTGATGGAGTAGGCGGATCAGGAATTGTATATACTGCTACTAGAAAACGAACAAAGGAAATTACCAACACATTATTGCAACATGGCCTAAAAGCAGATTACTATCACGCTGGATTATCTTCTGACGAGCGACAGCGTAAACAGCAAGATTGGGTTTCTAATAAGACACAAATTATTGTATCCACTAATGCTTTTGGAATGGGGATAGACAAACCAGACGTGCGGTTTGTCATTCATGCGGACTTGCCTAGTTCATTAGAGGCCTATTTCCAAGAGGCGGGAAGAGCAGGGAGAGATGAACGAAAAGCTTTTGCTGTTCTTCTACTCAGTCCTTCTATGACAGGTGATTTAAAACAAAAAACAGAGTTGGAGTTCCCAGAGATTGAATTCATTAAAAAATGTTACCTAAGCCTATCTAACTACTTTCAAATTCCAATTCACGGTGGTCTTGATCAAAGCTATGATTTTGACATTCGAGATTTTTGTAACAAGTATAAACTTAATATTTCAAGCACGTATCGAGCACTACATTTCATAGAAAAAGAAGGATTAATTAGCTTATCAGAAAATTTTTCTACGCCTAGCAAGGTAAATATAATCCTAACAAAACAAGACTTTTACAAATTTCAAGTCTCTCATAAAACGTATGATTTCTTCTTAAAAACACTACTCAGAACCTATGGTGGTTTAATGGAAGGCTATGTTTCTATTAATGAAAGTGAACTTGCCGGAAACTTAAAAAGCAACAAAAACAAGGTAATTGAAACATTACATCGACTTCAGAAACTTGAGGTAATTGATTATATACCGAAGGGATTACTTCCAAAAATTACTTATACAAAGCAAAGGGTAGATCATGTTCACATTAGTAAGGTACATTATGAAGAGCGAAAAAAAATAACCTTCGAACAAGTTAACTCGGTAATTCAATATGCAGAGAATGAGTCGATTTGCAGAAGTAATGCGCTTCTTAAGTATTTTGGTGAAAAAATTAATTCAAGTTGCGGAGCATGCGACGTATGTCTCAGTAAAAAGAAAGCAAATGATTCGGTCGATTCCAAGTTCTTAGAAATTTCCCTAATTAAAAAAATGAAAGAAGGCCCTAAAAAAGTAGATGAGCTTTTACATGGTAGTAAGCATCAAAAAGAGCTGGTTCAATTACTCGATTTCTTAACTGAAAGTGGAAAACTAAAATTTGATGGATTGTTTTACTCCTTAAACTAATCCAACATATCACCAAATTCTTGCTCACTTAGAATCGTTACACCTAAACTCTCCGCCTTTTCCTTTTTAGCCGGGCCCATTTTATAGCCTGCTACTAAATAGTCAGTCTTCTTAGAAATAGAACCAACATTCTTTCCTCCGTAATCTTCAATTGTTTTCTTCAATTCATTTCGAGAATAGTTCTCAAAAACTCCTGACACCACAAATGTTTTACCTTCAAAAATAGTGGATACTTGGGTACTCTCAGTTTCTACTATTTCAAACTGCAATCCGTAAGATTTAAGCCGATTAATCAACTCCCGATGCTCTTCCTTCTGCAAAAAGAAATACAGACTTTCGGCTATCTTCTCCCCAATTTCATCCACAGCCGTCATTTCCTCCAACGAAGCATTTAAGATTGCATTCATATTTTTAAAATGCTTTGCCAACTTTTTTGAAACGGTCTCGCCAACGTATCTTATACCTAGCGCAAACAATACTCTTTCAAAAGGTATTTGCTTTGAATTCTCAATCCCTTGTAATAAATTAGAAACGGACTTTTGAGCCATTCGGTCTAACTTGAGTACGTCTTGTTCTTGCAGAGTGTATAGGTCAGCGTAATTTTGAATTAACCCTCCCTCAAATAGTTGCTCAATAGTTTCTTCCCCAAGACCATCAATATCCATCGCTTTTCTAGAAATAAAGTGGGTCATTTTTCCCTTAATTTGGGTAGGACAACCGGTTTCGTTAGGGCAATAATGCTTTGCTTCGCCTTCAACTCTGATTAACTCAGTAGCACACTCTGGGCACTGGGAGATATATTCAGTCGGTTGGGAGTTTGGAGGGCGTTGGCTCAAGTTTACCCCCACCACTTTTGGTATAATCTCTCCTCCCTTTTCCACTTGAACTAAATCACCTTCTCGAATATCCAACTTTGCAATTTGATCTGCATTGTGAAGTGAGGCTCTTTTAACTGTGGTTCCTGCCAATAAAATTGGCTCTAAGTTAGCTACGGGGGTGATTGCTCCAGTTCTTCCTACTTGATAAGTGATTTCATTTAATCGAGTTTCAACCTGCTCAGCTTTAAATTTATAAGCAATTGCCCAACGTGGACTTTTTGCTGTGTAGCCTAACTCTTCTTGCAAATAATAATCATTTACTTTAATAACGATACCGTCAATTTCAAAGTTTAGCTTATTTCGTCCGCTACTCCAGTAATCGATAAATTCAAATATTTCCTCAATGGATTGATAAGTAGCAAACAGTTTCTCACTCTTCTTAGGCACCTTAAAACCCCAACTTGTTGCTGCACTCAAATTCTCTTCGTGACTTTTAAATGGAAGGATTTCTCCCAAAACATAGTACAAATAACAATCTAGCTTTCGAGAAGCAACTACTTTTGAATCTTGCATTTTAAGTGTTCCAGAAGCAGCGTTCCTAGGGTTCGCTAACCGATCTTCTCCAATATCCTCTCTACTTTCATTCAAGGCTTTAAATACGGAAAGAGGGTAAAATATTTCACCCCGTATTTCAAAATCATCTGGATAGTCTCCTGCTAATTTTAAGGGCACAGACCGAATAGTTTTCACATTCTCTGTTATGTCATCTCCCTTACTACCGTCTCCCCTAGTCACCGCTCTGTGTAACTGACCATTCTTATATTGAATCCCGATTGCAACCCCATCGTACTTTAATTCGCAGGTATATTCTACTTTTTTGCCGGCAAGTTTTTGCACTCGTTGGTCAAAATCGATTAACTCTTCCCGGTTGTAACTATTGCTTAAAGAAAGCATTGGATAGCGATGCACTACCGTTTCAAATTTTTTGGTAATTGCCCCTCCTACTCGTTTTGTCGGGGAGTTTTCTTCGGCAAATTGAGGAAACTCATTCTCCAACTTTTGCAACTCTTCCAACAGCTGATCAAACTCATAATCTGATATTTCAGGAGTATCACTCATATAATAAGCATGGTTGTGCTTACGAATTAGCTCACTCAATTCTACTATTCTTTCTTGTGCCTGAAAAACATCCATGTCCCTTCTAGATTTAGACTAAAATTATTAATTCAATTGCATTTATGTTATTTTTAAATGATAATATACCAACATGAAATTCACTGAGAAATACAGCCGACTTTTTCAATTATTATTGCCTTCCCCGTTAAGTATTGCTTTACTATTGAGCTTAATAGCAATTGTAGTTGCCTATATTTTTACAGCTAAACCAGTATCACTTGAGCAGAACTATTTAATAACTCTTTTAGAATATTGGGAACGAGGATTATGGAACGAAAGCTTAATGGTTTTCGCTCTACAAATGATGTTAATGCTAGTGCTCGGTCATATACTTGCAATGTCTCCTTTCGTTGACAAGTTCATCGATAAAATAAGCGTCTTTGCAACATCTAATGCTAAGGCAGCTGCCTTGGTTTGCTTCTCCACAATGTCGATAGCATTCTTCAATTGGGGTTTAGGTTTAATTTTTGGTGCTATTATCGCCCGCAAAATTGGAGAAAAAGCCCAACGGGAAGGTTTTGAACTAAACTACCCGTTAATTGGGGCTGCGGGTTATTCTTGTCTCATGGTCTGGCATGGTGGTATTTCTGGGTCTTCTACAACTAAGGTGGCTGAGCAAGGTCATTTAGCTTCTTTGATGGATGGCATTTTACCAAAAGAGCAACTGATGAGTTTACCGGCAACTATTCCATTCTCAGAGACGGTTTTTTCACCAATGAATCTTTTTGCAAGTGCAGCAGTATTAATTGTTATTCCCCTATTGATGTACCTTATTGGAAAACGCAGTTCAGGAACTAACTTGGATCGATTGGACACAAGTCAGGTTGAAGTGAATCAAGAAAAAACAACAATAGGTGCTGAAAAAATTGACTATTCCACTTTCACAACAAAAATAGTTGGATCAATCATTTTAATTTACCTAGGCTTTAGAATTGCACAATCAACTGAAATGTTAAGCTTTACCTTCATTACTCCCAATTTCATCAACTTAAGCCTACTCGGTCTAGGGTTTTTCTTCCATAAAAACATTGTAGGGTTTTTAAAAGCAACAGATCATGCGATAGGCGGAGCTTCGGGAATACTTATTCAATTTCCATTATATTTTGGCATCATGGGAATCATGAAGGAGTCGGGATTGATTCACCTCGTTTCTGACTTTTTTGTATCGAACTCAACAGCAACAAGTTTTCCAATATTTACCTTATTCAGTGCAGGGCTAGTCAACGTATTCGTGCCTAGCGGCGGAGGTCAGTGGGCAATTCAAGGGCCAATCATTATACAAGCAACTGAAAGTTTACAAACTTCGCTACCGAAAAGTATTATGGCATTAGCTTACGGAGACCAATTGACCAATATGTTACAGCCGTTTTGGGCATTGCCGCTGTTAGGAATTACCAAGTTGAGTGCGAAAGAAATTTTACCCTATACACTTTTAATGATGGTGGTAGCAGGGACCATTTACGTCGGAGTCCTTCTCCTCTTTTAAACGCCTACTTGCTTTACATTTTTAGTATCGAAAGCATCTCGCAAGCCATTTCCTAAAATAACAAATGAGAGCACCAACAAACAGATTGCTACACCAGGATAAATCGCCAAATAAGTATCTCCTGTAATAATATATCCTTTGTGCTCTGCAATCATTTTACCCCAAGTTGCCTGTGGTGGTTGAGCGCCCAAGCCCAAAAAACTTAAGCCGGCTTCAATTAATATAGCCGCTGCAAAGTTTGATGCTGAAATAACAATAATCGGCCCTGTTACGTTGGGTAAAATATGTCTAACAATAATTCTAGCATCTGTAAACCCAAATGACTTTCCTGCTTCTACGAACTCCATTTGCTTGGTGCTCATTACCTGACCTCGAACCACTCTAGCTACTTCAACCCACATGGTGAGTCCAACGGCAACAAAAACTTGCCAAAAACCTTTCCCTAAGGCCAGGGTCATGGCAATAACTAACAATAAGGTTGGTATTGACCATATTACATTAATGAACCACACAATTATATCATCTACAACCCCGCCATAATAGGCTGCTACTGCTCCAAAACTAATCCCGATAAATAAAGAAATAAGAATTGAAATAAACCCCACTGTAAACGATATCCAAGTGCCTCCCATCAATCGGCTCAACATATCTCGTCCATATCGGTCTGTTCCCAGCCAATACGTTTTTCTTGTGATAATCTCTGATTCTATAAATGACTCAAATTCTACTGAGTTAAAACGAAGTAATTCCCCTTGATTAGAATCATCTCCAGTGTACTTTTCAACCTCAATTTCATTCCTATTAATAGAATAGTTAGCAACCGGAATCTCTATATAATCAGGCTGAAACCCATAAATAAACTCTTGAAAGAAGGACGGGGACGACTGTTGAGGGTTCGGTAATAAAAGCATCTGAACTGTGAACCCAGGTGACTTTCGAGCCAATTCTAAGTGCTGAATGTTCGCCTTAGGAGAAGAATCTGGACGAAGTATTGGGCCTGCAATTGCAACAAACAAAAACGCTCCAATTACAAAAAGACCAATTACTGCAATCTTATTTTGCAATAATTTGTTCCAGGCTAATCGAATTGGGGACTGGTTTTGCTTTCTCAAACTGCTTAGATTTTACGCCCTTTCCATTGTGGCCGATAAAACAAAGATAGCAAAGCAATTCCTACAGAGTAGAGCGGATATAAAATTGATAAAATAAATGTCCACTTTACCATCGATAATGGTCGAAGAAAAAATGGTAGCTGCTGCACAAGCAGCAAATCAAGCACCCACTTAAACATAAAACAACCAATTAAAAACTTCAGTGAATACAATTGCAATAAAGTTCCTGTAAACACCCATAAAATAGACAAGTTTGCTGCAAATATTATTGTTCCAAGCTTCACAGTATCTCGGTCTTTGTAATTTTTAGACTTTGAAGCCCACCTAATTCGTTGCTCAAAAAATGAAGTATAACTCGTTTTAGCAGGAGTATCAACTACTGAAGACTCTTTCTCCGAAAACACGATACAACTCTTGTCAAACTTTCTTTTTAAAGCATGAAGTAAAAAAACATCATCCCCTGTGTTAATTTTTAAGTTGTTTGTATATGCCTTGCTTTCTTCAAAGGCCCCTTTTCTAAAAGCGTAGTTCGCACCATTTGAAAGAATAGCGCGTTCTCTTCGACAGGTTAGCAGAGTAATAGCCATTAGAGTGCTGAACTCTATCTTTTGCAGCTTCTTAAACCATCCTGAAGAACCACTTAATCGCACTGCGCCCAAAACCATCTGAATTTCTTTATTGACAAATGGCCGAATCATAGTTATTGCCCAATTAGGAGGTAAATCACAGTCTGCATCAGTACAAAGAATTAACTCATGGCTTGCCTGTTGAACCCCTAAGCAAACTCCGGCTTTTTTACCGAATTCCCCTTCTAAGTAAAGATGCCGTAACGTTAGACTAGAAAGTTTAACAAGCTCCTGAATCAATTCAAAGCTTCCATCAGTTGAGTGATCATTTACTAGAATTAATTCCAATTTAGCCTTGTCAATTGACTGACTTTCCACCCCTTTGATTAATCGTTCTAAATTATTTTTCTCATTACGATAAACGACAATTAATGATACTGGCTCTTGTGCGGCGTTAATTGCAACCTCGCGCTCGGGTTTCTTCGCTAAAATTAACCACCCCATCATAATTGCATACAACAAGAAGATAAATCCGATCATACGTTCTCAGGATTAATGATTGGGAACAGCTTGAATGACTTTAAAAAATATAAACCAACCATTGCCGGAAAAAGCAAATTAATAACCCAAAGTAAGGAAGAAGCAATCAAACCAAACTCTCCTCCATTTACGACACTTTGAAAGACAAAAAAACTCACCGACCCTCTTACTAGTGCACCCGACAACCAACCGGTTGGAATAACAGCGGTTAACAGAAAAATGAATGCAATAGAGCTAAATGTTGTAATTAAATCTATACCAGGGATAAAGCAGCGAACTAACAACACATACTGAAAAGAAAAAACGAAGTACCGCAACATACTTAACATTAAAACCTTAACCCTAAGGCCATGAGAAATCTCAAATGATATCTTTTGATTGTATTTTAATAAGAATGTTTTAAGAAGATCAAATCGGAATTTAGTTCTAAAATAAAACCAAGTACAAATTCCTATCAATGCAAAAATCAAAAATAACAACGGTAAGCGGTGCATAGGAAAGCTTAACTGTTCACTTATTTTTGATAAACCCAGCAAACCAAAAACAACAGTTGTAAGATATTGACTCATTGACAAAAAACCGTTATAATAAAGCGCTTGACTCCGCTTATCCTTATCGATATTTATCATTCTACCTCCATAATCTCCTACTCCGTTTGGAGTTGCGATTGATAGGGTTACCCCTGTTAACACAGACTTTATGGACGAGGACCAAGACAAAGTTTGCGTATTGATTAGCGCCCATTTCCACTTTAGGGCTTCTATCCCCCAATTCACGGGAACAAGCGCTACAACTGTCATAAAAATTAGAAAATTCGATATGATGACCTCAGAAAGACTTTCCCAATCTAAAATGTCTACCTTAGAATCCAATGCTAGCTTCAGGTAGTAGATGCTCAAGAATACAATAATTACGGTAACCAGAATATTACCTATTTTATATAGCTTTGTCTTTTCCAATGAGCGCTAAAGTTAAAGAAGTAGAAAAGATTATTTTGGGTATCGATCCAGGTACTTCAATCATGGGTTATGGAATTATTTCTGTCTTCAAGGGCGAAATAAAATTACTAGCGATGGGCGTAATTCAGTTGGCGAAATTAGGAGATCATGCACTTAGGCTACAAAGGATTTTTGAACGAACTGTTACACTAATTGACGAATTCAAGGTTGACGAAATGGCCATTGAGGCGCCTTTCTATGGAAAGAATGCTCAGTCGATGCTAAAGTTGGGAAGAGCCCAAGGGGTTGCAATGGCAGCTTCTATGACCAGAGAAGTGCCTGCAACTGAATACATGCCTACCAAAGTTAAGAAAGCAATTACAGGCAAAGGAGCTGCCTCTAAACAACAGGTTGCTGCTATGGTAAAATCTATCACACAATACAAAGAAGACCCCAATTATTTAGATGCTACTGATGCATTAGCAGTCGCAATTTGTCACCATTTTCAAGGAAATGCACAGGTGGGAAATAAAAAATCTTACTCGGGTTGGGGTTCTTTCTTAAAAGACAATCCTGGAAGAAAGGCTTAAGAATTAATCTTGTCTGCTATTTCTTGTAGCACTTCCATGGATACATCCATTTTTGGTGCAGCAAAATTAATATCGTTAACGTTATTTATTGGAACTAGGTGAATATGAGCATGAGCTACTTCCAAACCAATCACTGCAATGCCAATTCGTTTACAGTCTACTTTCTCTTTTATTTTTTTAGCAACAACTTGAGCGAACTTCCACATTTCTGCGTATTCGTCGCTTTCCATATCGAATATATAATTTGTTTCTTTTTTTGGAATGACCAGCGTGTGACCTAATACTAGTGGCTGAATGTCCAAAAATGCCAAGAAACTATCATTCTCTGCAATCTTGAAACTAGGAATGTCTCCGTCAATTATTTTTGAGAATATTGTTGCCATTATCTACTAATATCAATCACTTCAAACTTCATTGAGCCTGACGGAACTATAACTTCTGCAACATCCCCCACCTTCTTCCCAAGTAAACCTTTCGCAATTGGAGATTCTACAGAAATTCTTTTTTCAGCCATATTTGCTTCTTTTTCTGAAACGATGGTGTATTGCATTTCTGATCCGTTAGCTAAATTCTTGATTTTTACTTTAGACAATATCAGAACCTTCGTTGTGTCCAACTCTGACTCGTCTACAACTCTCGAATTTGCAACAAGGGTCTCCAATTTGCTAATCTTCAATTCCAACAGACCCTGAGCCTCTTTAGCGGCGTCATATTCTGCATTTTCAGATAAGTCACCCTTGTCTCTAGCTTCTGCAATTTGTGCAGAAATAGACGGTCGTTCAACTTTTCTTAAGTGATTCAATTCATCAATCACCTTTTGTAACCCTTCTTCCGTGAAATAACTTATTTGACTCATTTCCTATGTACTAAGTATATACAATTCAAAAAGAGAACCCCTTTCGAAGTTCTCTTTTCAAATGTAAGATTTTTTTAAAATTTAGAATGTCAGCCTTAATCCAATGGCGTGAGTTCCATCAAAAGTTCTTGTAAATCGGTATGAATAATCTAAACCAATAGTAGAACCTGTTTTATTTGTTGGAATTTCAAGAGTTGCACCCATGGTTGGACCTACAGACGTTGTTCTAGACTCTACTTCATCAGTAGCATCAGTTTCGAATACGTAACCGGCTCTAACCATAAATTTGTTTTGGAATGCATATTCGCCACCTACACGTATCTGATCTTTAGTAAACGAGTTAGAAGTGAATGTACCACTTGCAGTTACTCTATGTTCAGCCATGAATGAACCGTCTTCATTTTCCTCAACTTCCGTTAAAAAGAAATCATAAGAAGCTCCTATGTTCACTAGAGAAGGTAATTCAAAATCACTTGTTCTTCTCTGGAACGTAAGTGTCTGATCTGTATTAAGCTTATCTGCTTGAATTGACAAACCGTTACCACGATAACTTGTGGTTGGTCCTACATTTCTAAGCGTTATGCCAAATTTAAATGCATCGTACTTTGCTGTCTTATAACTAACTCCCGCATCAATTGAAACGCCGCTAGCGTTTACATCTGCAGTGGACTCCGTAATAATACGAACAACTAAACCCCCACTAATACTATTGGAGAATTGCTTCGAATAAGCGAATCCAATGTTCAAATAATTTGGTTCATAATTTCCTATGCCGCCATCCGGTAAGTCTGCAGTGGTAATTTGAATTTCACCAAAACTCATTCGAGTCACGGTTAACCCCATTACACCAGCATCTCCCAATTTTTTGGCAAACCCGAAACTCAACAAATTAATGTCTGTACCACTTAACCAGCTAGTGTTAGAAAACAACACCTCAGTATTTTTCGTGAAAGCTAAACCTGAGATATTCAAGTTCATAGCTTCCAAACCTCTTGCACTAGCCGTGTTTGCACCTCCCCAACCTGAACTTCTTGCCCATGGATTTATTAACAACTCTGAAGCTCCGGCTTCACCCGCTCTATCCTCATTTCCAGAAAAAGCATCGAATGAAATAAAGGCCAATGCCAAGGCTAATGTGTAAGTTAAATTTTTCATATTCATTTTTTAGAAATTGTTAAAATCAGCTGGTCTAATTGTACCGAACCATTTCAATATTCGCTCTCCTACATTAGGGACCTCAATATGGATGATGTATACACCACTGGCGATTGGAACTCCCACCTGGTTTGTTAAATCCCAATCTAAATATTTATCAGGACTTGCCTTAAAATATCTCCTTATTAAAGTTCCGTTTGTATTGTAGATAGTTATGGTACAATTCTCAGGTAGGTTTGTAAACTTAACCGTATTATCGAGTTGGTCGAACTCATAACCACTTTGAGAGTAATATGGATTAGGAACAACATTCACTTCTTCTAGTGCACTCTTAAGCAATGAAGTTTGACTTTTTAATGTTCCTTTACCAGCTGTGCTAAATTTATAAACGGGAACACCTTCATTTTCAAGTGCCAAATTAGAAGAAGTGTTTCCTGTTCTGATACTTGACTGATTAGCAACAAAAGGCTTACTAACGTTCACATCTATACGAACATCACTTGATAACAAGGTCTCTCCAATTTGCAACAACGGCACAGACACCCACGAACAACTCTGCCATCCTAGCCTAGTCCTTAAACCATTCAGCCCGCTACCTTGAAGGCTTAAAAGATCTCGAGCCTGTTCTCCATAGTCATAAACTGGCATGTTTGCATTGAATCGAGAGTATAGAACAGAATCACGTTCATTACCCTCAGTTTCTCTGAAGATATAAATAAAGTGCTTTCCTCCCCATATCTGATTAATAAACTGTGGATCAATTCCCTCAATAACTGTAGAAGTAGGATTCCACAACATATCATCTCCATTATTGAAGCTATACCTGGTATCTTCTCCAAAAGCCATATTCAAACGATCTCCTGTTTCCTTATTTATCACATAACCTGGGAACCAACCCATACCGAAAGCGTTGATAAATGCTGCATCATCCTCTAAAGTGTCCCCCATCGCTCTTAATGTATCTGTAATTTCAGCTATTGTCAAATTACCAAGTCCTGCTGTATCAACTGGGTTACCATCCTTATCTACAGATAGTTTTGTAACTTTAACTTGGTTCTTATTATGAAGATTTACCGTTGGATTATTTGGGTCAGCTAAACCATCGTCCTTCGTCTCAATTACAGGACACCTCGTCCATTTTGACTTGTCATTTGTTATTACTAATTGGATGGACATCAGTTTATTCAAAGGCGAACCCTCAACATCAGCTTTTCCCCTTGCAGGTGCATTTAAAGCAGCAGGGTCACCCAAACCTAACTCATACCTTACCAATCGATAAGGAGCGATGGTACCATCTAAAATGCTTTCATAGTTTTGATCTGGATCAATAAAGTTTCCAGAAACAGCATAATCAAAGAAAAATCCTGAAGGAGACTGCTCTCCTGTTCCGGATAAAATCCAGTTAAATGGGCCTTCCAAATCATTATCAGGAATACCCGATAACCACTGGCGCTCAGGATCTCCATATTCAATGGATGCTGAAATAAATCCGTTATCAGTCCCTTCAATTCTTGAGCCTGGTTCTATGCCATTGGTTATTGTAATGGCCAGTCCCCAATTTGGGCTTAATAAAAGTTGTTGATTTAAAAACCCTATTGACTTATCAGAGTATACAGTATCTATTCCACCTTCTCTCCAAATTCTCCAATAGGTATTATCTGTTACTCGCTGGTTATCTAAACTATCGATAAATTGAACGTAGTAGTTCCCATCTACAATATTAAGTGGGTCAACAACACTAACACTAAATGGACCTTCTCCGAGTACATAGTCAATTTCATTCACTGTACTATCTTCTGAGTCCCATGCTTTATCTTGTAATATATTTTCAACAGACTCACGCGAAATTCTTAAGGCATTCCCGCCGTTTCCGGCTCCTTGCAGTCTTGTAATTTCTATACCTTCTCCGAAACTTGAGTTCACAATTGTCCCTCCATTTTCGAATTTCGGTGGTGCAGGTATTGCTGTAAACGTAGCAACTTCACCGCCGGTTGCAGACCTTCTACTTTTTATGTATGGAGTTGTTTGCCCATCAAACGCGCCCGACAACGGAAGAGTTGTGTCGTTTAAGTCTGGCGCAACACCCTGTATATATGGTTTAAACTCATTATACCCATAAGCTATCGCTATGTAATAATATGTCTTATAATTGATTAAGGCTGCATCGCCAACAGCAAAGGCATCTTGATTAATAGAAAAGCTTCTTTGAATTCCTTCATTCTCTGCTATCACCATTCTTTCAGGAATGTTTGCATTCAATCCTCGATCGAATGTAAAGTTCGTTAAACTAGCCACGTTATCCTTTACATCACATTGGAATACCAATCTTACTTTACTCAAGTCTCCTATATCATTAATAGATATTCCCGGTCCAGCCGCTTGATAAACTTGATACCCTTGGAATCTATACCTATCATCTAAAAATACAGGGTTTGTTAGGTTGGCTAAATATTCTGGAGTCACAATATTAGGATCTCTTTCTTCATAATTCTCTCCAGCATTATTAGAAACATCAGGGTTTGAAAGATAGAAAATGAGTTCTTTATCCAATTCTTGAACAGTGACGTCAGGAGCGTCGGGTCCGTTTAATACTTGGAAACAATTATCAAACAAGGCTTGAGCCTTATCATCAGCAGTAAACATATCCTCAACAGACGCTAAACGTCCACCGTTTTGAGCTTGAGCAAATACTACTCCTACCGTAATATCATTTACGTTTCCTGGTCTCAAAGTAAATGGTCCTGCTGACTGTAAAAATCTTCTATCTCCCACGGCATTTTGAGGCTCGCCTCCACCAGGATTATCTTCTGACCAATTTGTGTTCGTTGGAATTGTTGTAAATCCATTTTCATCTGTTGTTCCCCAATGTAATGGGTCACTTGTTCCGGGGAACATGAAGTCAGTTGGGATATCTTCAACACCAGCTGTGTTAAAACCATTCCCACCATGACGCATTCTTCTACCATTTTTCCAAATCCCTCTCATATAGTTGTAATAATGAACAGCTAATTCAGGATCTCCGTTTGGAGCCGTTCCAATGTTATAATATACAAAACGTCTCATTCCAAACCTTTCGTTATCTGGAACTAAGTCCGGCTCTCTTGCATTTGGATCGAAATAACCCAACCCATTGAGTGCTTCTCCTGGACCAACGCCTACAGGATTGTTAATACCGTCCGCATCTTGATAAGGTCCTTCGAAAAAATCAATTCCGATTGATGGAGGATTGGCTCCATAGCCAGTTTGGCCACCTTGTCCAATGTCATCCTCAACACCATTAAAAGCATACCCTAAACCTCTAGCTACGTCACAACCAACATAGTCATCAGAAGAAAGTCCTACATCAGGATCTACAAAACTTGCAAAGAAAGTATTAGTTAAAGTAAAAGTTGACCGGTTAATCAACTCAAAGTTATAAAACGTCATGTTGTTGATTTCATCGTTTGTTGCAAAAGCAAATGCTTGACCGTGAATCTCCATTCCAATAGAAGGTGCATTAGATTCAGTATGAAGATTACCTTTGTCATTAAAAATCCACCAATACGTCTGGTCTCCAAACAATGGACGTCTTCCACTAATTGATCGATCTTCCCTATTTTCTCTACAATCTACATCACCTACTAAATCATAAAAAGGATAATCTCCTAATTCAGGCTCGTATGATTCATCACCAGCTACATTCATATATGGAGCAAGTCTAAAATCTTGATCTACGCCCGGAGTTACATCACCGTTACCAGGCCATTCTAAAATAGCTGTAGGAATTTGATAGTCAGGAAAATCTTCTAAAGCAGTTCCTTTAATTACTGCCTGATTGTAAGCATTAAATAGCGCTACCTCTGCTCTAGTCAATTCGAAAAAGCGATCATATTCATCACAGGTAACATCGTTGATTTCAGCAGTACCTACAACGTCAAGTGGTCCTGTATAATAATCTACTCCTTGACCAAATTTACTAACTGCAGCTTTTAACTGCCCATTAACATCTGTACCTGCTAACCATAGACCACCTGCGTATATAGAAAAACTATTAGAACCCTTAGGAACCTCGTAATCAGCAACACCGTTTGCTCTATCTTGCCACCAAATACCACCTGCCTCTACTCGAGTACGGACATTGTTGAATTCAAGAAATATTATTCTACTCGCAGGAGCGCAACCAGCCGCTGTATTAACTTGCTGTCTTGGCTTCTTCTTGTCTTTTTCAGCACTCGCTCCAAAAGCGATCATTGGCGCCAAAAGACCCATCAAAATTGAAATTTTTAACTTTCTCATAATCTATCTCTTTTAAAAACCTTAGAAACTTAATTGAGCTCCTAATCTAATTCTTCTTGGCAATTCGAAATTACCTGGGTTCTGCAATCGTAAGCTATATTGATCTCTAAATGCTTGCTCATTTACTTCTTGTCTAATTTCATTCTGAAACTGAGCAGCATTTAAGTACCCATCATCGTCAGCATTTCCCGTAAAACCGTAAACACGCTGTATGTTTTGAGCATTTAACACGTTCAATACTTGCAGATATACATTTAAGTTCGATTGCTTTTTACCCTGTTTCCAAGCTTCTTTATTCGCTTCGGTATCTGCTCCCCAATTAATGTCAAAAGATTTATCTAATCTAGCATCAACTCGAACGGTCCATGGCAAACGTGAACCATTTATATCTCCCTCAACAGGTTGTGGCGTTCGAGAACCCGTGAGCAATTCATTTGCTCCAGCTAAAGACCTTTGAGTAAACGGTTGACCTGAACCAGCTATAAACACAACGTTAAGTCCTGTATTTTGAAGAATATTTTTTCCACCAACTCTAGGACCATTGTATCCCGTTCCACTACCATATCTGTAATCTAAGGTAGATACTATCTGATGACGTTGATCATAACTGTATGGGAAAATTGTTCTTAGGTTTGGTTGATTTGAATTAACTAAATTCAAGGCAGTTGTTGAACCTGAACCTGTCCCTTCAGCAAATTGAATAGTATAATTCAACCTTAATGATAGGTTCTTTGTTCTTCTCATTTCGTAATTGACGGTAAAACCTTTAACCGTTCCAAAGTCCAAATTATCATAAGTCAAATAATCTTCTGGAAACGCACCAATTAATCTTCTAACTTGAATCTCATCTCTTTGTTCTCTGTAGAAAGAAGACAATGTTAATGCAGAACTACTACCTACTTTTTGCTTGAAACCAATTTCATAAGAAATAGTTTTAGATGGCTTCAAGTTTGGATTATTTATAATTCTGTTGTGATTCGTAATGTAAATCAAATCTAGTGGCTCTAAACCGTTCTCCCCGGAAGGACGTCTAGTCAAGATATCATAGTTAGCGAAAAATGTAGCTTCATCAGAAATTGGGAATGAAAATGAGATTCTTGGCATTAATGTATACTGTGGTTCGTAATCTTCAAAAGACTCTGTATTCATATCTGCGGATGTTGAAGTTCTAGAAGGATCAACTAACCATGGTGCGATGCTAGAACCAGCTTGCAAAACAGATGGGTCATTTAAAAGCACACCTTGCGCATTAAAGAATTCATTTGTTTCAGGGTTTCGATAACCAACAATTCCGTTTGAATTAGGATTCTCGATATCATTAACATACACAATAAAGTTATCCTGTATATTACTTGGGGTTTCTCCTAAACCTTGGCTTTTAGCGTAAGCTACATCTCTGGTTGGAAATAGTGAGAACGGATCCTTCAATACAGGTTGATTTGCATCAAATCGATCTAAACGAACACCTATTCTAAATATCAAGTCATCAAAGGCAAATTTATCCTCAATGTAACCCGCAATATAAACCGGCTGATAAGCTGGAACTGGTCTTGTTTTAAACCCTAACTCATTCTCTTCATTGAAGAAATCGTTTAGAGAAGGAGAAGAATTTAACTTCTTTCCCTTGTAATCGTATCCTCTGTAAAGTAAGTTAATGTTATTTGCAGGATTTATTAATTGGTCCGCTGCAAAATAAGTCATGTTATAAAGATCAATATCGTATGAATCAAAATCAATAAAATCAATACCACTTGGATCTAAGCCTAAGGCGTTTCTCATGTTATATGCAAAGTAACTCCTATTTGCTTCATCGTATCTTCTCTCAAAAGTAACGGTAGGATCAATTGGATTTGGGGACGCATAATCGATTGAGTAGTTATTTGAATCAATCTGTAAAATGTGACTGTTCACTGAAAGCCGTCCTAAATCCCATAAATCTCTTGGATTCATCTGATAAAAACGCTCTATTCTCTGCTCGTATTCAAACCCTAAAACAATTGCATGGTCACCTATATCAGCTGAACCTCTACCACTTAGTCTTATTTGATCATTTTCTAACTTACTATAACCATTGCTCACAGCACCTGCGGAAGTCCAAAGATTATAGACATTACCAATAACTGTTCCTCCATTAATAATTCCACCATTTCCCTCTACTGCAACTGCTGTTGCATACCTAGGATCTCCTGGCTTAAAAAAGTCGTAATAATTACTAGTATAGTTCGCTAGAATTGGATTGATGTTTGACGCTGTATAGTCGTAAGAAATAGGGTTATCAAAGGCTGTTAAAAATCTACCTCTGTATTCTGTCCCATTATCCAATGTTACAGGGTTGAAGTTGTTATCAGAATATGACAGCGCAGTATTTGCAGTAAACCTGCCTAAATATCCATATTTAAAGAAGTCACTCCCGTGGTTTCTATCCTCAGTTAATCTGTTTGCTCTAGAGAAATCAGCTTGTATAGAAAAAAATGCATTCTTAATTAAAGACTTATCTTCCTGTTTAGTGTTTGCATCTTCCTTCGCATTCTCAAATCTTTGAACATACCTTCCGTAGAACCTAAAATCCGTAGCTAATGATTGAGTATTATTCTCATAGTTGAATAATGAAAAGGCTCTATTCCAATTGTTGCCTTTAGCATAATTGTAGGTACCTCCAAAAGAAAGAGAACTTAAGTCGGTTAACTTAACATCAAACTTCCCATTAACCGCAAGACTTAAATTATCATCGTTCAGCCTGAAGTCTATTTCTTCAAAATCATCTCTTGTTAGAAATTGTGCCCTTTGAACTACTCCATTATTCCCTTCTTGAAAAATAAGCGGGTTGTTTCTTATTTCTTGCTCAACATTATCCTTTGGTTTGTAGATTGGTGTAACACTTTGCCCACTCAAAGCATGTCTAATTTCACCAGTTACTAAGAAGCCAAATGGCGAGGTTACTTCTCCATCTTTATTTTTTTTCTTAATAATTGGCCCTCCTAATGCAAATCCAAATAAGTTATAGCCCCATTTATCTAAACCAAAAGAAGTTGTTTCCCCTGTCTTAAATCCTGATGACAATACCTCAGCACTTCCGAAGTATTCCGTAAAAGCACCTCTAGTTGTTACAGTTGTTACAGCACCTGTTACATCACCATATTGCGCCGATATTCCACCGGTCTTTACAGAAACCTCTTCAATAGCCGACTTCGGTAAACTTGTTGATCCGATAATTTTTATACCATCAACAAAGGTAATAGAGCTACCTGAACGTTGTCCTCTAACATTATTAGCTCCTGAACCATTATCTCTTGCTGTAATACCATTACCCGCAGCTTTTGTAATATCTGCAACACTACGAACAGCCATTTGAGTAATTTCTTTTCTACCTACACTTCGAGCAATTTCTGTCTGATCTACCTCAATTATAGGTTCAGCATAAACTTGAACCTCCTCAATATTCACACCCTTAGATAATTCAGCATCTAGTTTTTTTAACTTTCCTGAAGTTACAGTAATACCTGATTTTCTACTAGGAGTAAACCCTACGTAAGAAAACTGAACATCATATGTCCCAGGTGGAATTGGCTTTAAGGTAAACACCCCATCAAAATCAGTAGTAGTTACCAATATTTGCTCTGTTCCTCTTAACAGTACCACATTCGCAAATGGCACCGGCTCACCGTTGGCTTTTTCAATCACAGTACCTTTAATGGTTCCTGATCCTACTTGGGCATTTACAGTGGTCGCAAATCCCAACGCTATCGCTAGCGTGAAAAGTAATTTTCTTAGCATAATAGAAATTTTATGTTATCGTTTCGTTGTAAAAAACTACAGGGCCGTAAAGGTATACATTTAATAAAAAGAATAACAAATTTTAACAGCGGCTTTACACTAAATTCTTAATTCTTTATTTTCCATTTATTTATCGCCTCTTGAACCATCTTTTTACAAAAAATTCTTTTTTATTATCGTTGTTTCGTTTGGATTTTCTCCTCGTTTTTTTCATTCTTTTTTGAACTGCTTTTGTTTGCATTTCAATATGCGCTTTTCTTTTTGCCTCTTCTTGTTTGCGCGCTTCCTTCTTTTTTGCTTCTTTATCTTTTTCTAGTTGCTCGCTTCTCTTTTCGACCGTTTTTTCAACTCTTTTCTGAGATTGAGCTTGTGCATTCATAACCATGACACACAAAAAAAAGAAAACGACGCCTCGGATAATATTTTTTTTCATTTTTCGTTTATTTTCACCCTAATATTGTAGTTAAGTTTTGAAAAAATTAAAGATGATGAAAATAACAATACTTCCTGTAAAGAACCAACTACTTTTTGTCGTATTCATAACTCTTCTCTTCTTTCCTGCCTGCAATTCCGATGAGGCCACTAATATTCCCTTGGTTCAAGTGAATTTTCAATACAACATCAATTTACCAGAATACATAGAACTTCAAACTATCGGAGGGTCAGTGGAAGTTTTTGGAGGCTCAAGGGGAATTATTCTTTATCGAGTGTCATCTGACGAAATAAAAGCGTACGATAGACATTGCACGTTTGAACCTTCTAACACGTGCGGGTTAGTGTCAGTTGATCAAAATCGTTTTACAGCTACTGACAACTGTTGTGGGTCAAGTTTCCTATTGAGCACAGGCGCCGTTTCCAAGCCTCCTGCAATCCTTCCATTAAAAGAATATACTGCAAACTTTAACGACCCTATCTTAACCGTAACTAACTAAAAAAGGCTACTGCATTTCTGCAATAGCCTTTTACTTTATTAATGAGCTTGGATTAATACCTGTAATACTCTGGCTTATATGGCCCTTCAACAGTTACTCCAATATATTCTGCTTGGTCTTGTCTTAACTCTTCTAACTCAACCCCAATTTTAGATAAGTGAAGTTTAGCAACTTTTTCATCTAAATGTTTTGGCAAAGTGTAAACCTTATTCTCATAGTTATCACTATTCTTCCAAAGTTCAATTTGAGCTAATGTCTGGTTCGTAAAAGAATTTGACATTACAAAAGAAGGGTGACCCGTAGCACAACCTAAATTCACCAATCTACCTTGCGCTAATAATATGATGTCTTTCCCGTCTAATCTGTACTTGTCAACTTGTGGCTTAATTTCAACTTTTTCAGCTCCTGAGTTATCTAAGAAAGAAACATCAATTTCATTATCGAAGTGTCCAATGTTACATACGATAACTTTGTCTTTCATTTTTCTGAAATGCGCCTCAGAAATAATATCCTTATTTCCTGTAGCAGTAACAACAATGTCAACTTCTTCAACAGCATTGATCATTTTCTTCACTTCAAAACCGTCCATTGCAGCTTGTAGTGCACAAATTGGATCTACCTCAGTAACGATAACTCTTGCTCCTGCTCCTTTCAAAGATGCTGCAGAACCTTTACCAACGTCTCCGTAACCTGCTACTACGGCAACTTTTCCTGCCATCATGATATCAGTTGCTCTTCTTATCGAATCAACTAATGATTCTTTACAACCATATTTGTTATCAAACTTTGACTTTGTCACTGAATCATTTACATTGATTGCAGGCATTACTAATGTGCCATTTTTCTCTCTCTCATATAATCTATGAACACCTGTAGTGGTTTCCTCTGACAATCCTCTGATGCCATCCACTAATTCAGGGTAATTATCAAACACCATGTTTGTCAAATCACCACCATCGTCTAAAATCATGTTAAGAGGCTTTCTATCTTCACCAAAGAAAATAGTTTGCTCAATACACCAATCAAATTCTTCGTCAGTCATGCCTTTCCACGCATATACAGGAACACCTGCAGCAGCAATGGCAGCAGCAGCTTGATCTTGAGTAGAGAAAATATTACATGAAGACCATGTAACCTCTGCCCCAAGAGCTGTTAATGTTTCAATTAAAACTGCAGTTTGAATAGTCATGTGAAGACAACCAGCAATTCTAGCTCCTTTTAGAGGCTGCTCGTTTTTATACTCTTCTCTTAACGACATTAAACCAGGCATTTCTGCTTCTGCCAATTCAATTTCTTTTCTACCCCATTCTGCTAAAGATATGTCTTTAACTTTATACGGTAAGTATTCTACACTTGTACTCATGTTTTATTTTTTTACTTTTCGGATGGTAAATTTACCAAATTAAATAATGCTATTTTCGTGTTAAACAGTTATATAAAAGATATGTTTGAAAGCTTTCAAATATCTCCTTCAAATTCTATTCATACAGCAGCAGTTGAATACGATAGAATGGAAGAAATGTTTCATTTTCTTGTTAAAAAGGGAGTAGATATGAGTCATTTACAAAACATCAGCAATGACAAAAGAAAAGCAGAGTGGCTGTTCATTCGCGAAATCATTTGTAAGACCATGCCGGCAAAGGAAGATATCATTTACGATGAACATCGAAAGCCAACTTTTAAACTTTCCGATTCATTTTTAAGCATCTCTCATTCGAATGAGAGGGTAGCGATTTCTATTGACGACAAATATGAAACCGGAGTAGATTTGCAATTTATAACTGATAAGATTGTGCGGATAAAGTCTAAATTTTTGAATAAAACAGAACAAAGACTTACCGGACAAAATCCAACTGAGCTAACTTGCTACTGGAGCATTAAGGAGGCCTTATTTAAAATTTATGGGAAAAAGGATGCTTTTTTAAAAGAGAACTTTGAAGTGCAAGCGTTCAAATTTGATGGAAGCATGGGCTCTGCAATTGGAATTACAAGAACACAAAAAAAGGAAAAGGTTCAACAAATGGAATTTAGAAAGCTGGGGAATTATGTGATGGCTTACAGTGTGAATTATTAATATTGTAGCAGAAAAATAAACCGTGGAGAAACCAATCTACCAATCTTTAAAGACTCAGCAAAAAGAAGGCAATAAAATGATTGCTTTACTAATTGATCCTGACAAAGTAGATGAAGCAAGTTTAGAAAGCATACTAGCAAAGGCAAAAGAGGCCGTGGTTGATCTTATTTTAGTTGGAGGGAGTTTATTGACCGATGGTGATTTGGGAAAAACCATTCAATCAATAAAATCTCAGAGCACATTACCAATCATTTTATTTCCTGGAAGCGTCTCCCAAATATCTACCCAAGCCGACGGAATCTTATACCTCTCTCTATTATCCAGTAGAAATGCAGAGATGATTATAGGGCAACAAATCACAGCTGCTCCGTATTTGAGAAAAACAAACTTAGAGGTTATATCAACGGCCTATCTTTTAGTTGATTCGGGGAAGCAGACGACTGCATCGTACATGAGTAATTCTAATCCCATACCTGCGAATAAACCTGAAATTGCTGCGAGTACAGCTTTGGCAGGTACTTATTTTGGAATGGACATAATTTACTTAGACGGAGGAAGTGGAGCAGAGAAACCGGTACCAGCTGAAATGATTTCTAAAGTTAAAGATTACACGGAGCAACTATTGTTCGTTGGTGGTGGTGTTAATACCATTAAGAAAGCCAAAGATGCTTTTACAGCCGGAGCGGATATCGTTGTGGTGGGCAATAGAATCGAAGAGGACCCTAACTTTTTGATTGAGCTAGGAAACCTGAAGAACTCGATTAACAACTAATTATATGCTCGGTGTTTGGCAAAAATTGCTAGCAGAACTTGAGGTATTTAATACGTTGGAAGTTATTGCAGTTGCTACCGCATTGATCTATATATACTTAGCCTCGAAAGGAAACCGTTGGTGCTTTTTGTACGGATTAATTAGCTCTGCTATTTACGTGTACATTACCTTCAAGCTCAACTATTATTTTGATGTTGCCATTAATGCTTACTACGTAATTATGTCATTCTACGGCTGGTTCGCGTGGTCTAGTCAAACCAGTACTTCGACTATTGTAGTAAAGCAAACGTCTCCAAAAAGGTTAGTTTTCACTATTGCCGGAGGCGCAATTACATTTTTAACTGCTGCAACCATGGCAGATTTTTATACTTCAGCAGAATTAGCGTACTTCGATGCCTTCACCACAGTATTTGCAATTATTGCTACATATATGGTGGTTAAATGTCAAATTGAAAACTGGTTAATATGGATTGTAGTTGATGCTGTAGCTGCAGGAATGTATCTATACAAGGAGCTTTATTTTACAGCATTGCTATTTGTAATTTACACTGTCGTTGCGATTTTTGGATATTTAAAATGGAAAAAACTATTACCCAAATAAAAATAGCTGTTGTTGGCCCTGAGTCTTCGGGAAAGACAACCCTGTGCAAGCAATTGTGTGAAACGCTAAATTGCGAATGGGTTCCTGAATTTGCTAGGACACACCTCAACGAAAATACCAGTTACAATCGGCATGATTTAGACTTTATGCTGAAACAGCAGTTACTGTCTGAAAACACGTATAACCATCCTATTTTGATTTGTGATGGAGATCCTATTTCATTCAAAGTTTGGTCACAATATAAGTTTGGTTCAACTAGCGAGTACATTGAACAAATGATTTTAGATTCAGACTACAATCATTACCTGCTCCTACGACCTGATTTACCATATGAAGATGACCCGTTGAGGGAGAATAGTTCTTTAAAAAATAGGCTAGAGCTATTTGCACTTTTCAAAAAGGAGCTCAATAAATTCAATCTAAAGCACTCAATTATAAGCGGTTCAAATGAAATTAGATTAAATGTTGCACTAAATTCACTGCGACAGCAAAAAATAATATAACTTTGTAAAAAATTACACACAGGGGTGCCGAAAGGCTGAGATTATACCCGTTGAACCTGATTTCGATAATGCGAGCGAAGGGAGTAAGTGAATTTATCATTTCCACAACGGATTTTCAGTTTTTGTGCATTTCATAATAAAAATATGAAAATGAAAAAGCTGTTTACCATTCTCTTTTTAACCATTCCTTTTTTTACTCAAGCACAAGATGAAGTGCAAGGGAAAGTAGTTGATAAAAAGACCAACAATGTTTTAATTGGAGCAAATGTTTACGTGGAAGGTGGATTTGATGCAGCGTATACCAATGAGGAAGGTGAATTTAGCCTGAAAAGGGTAAATGCAAAAAGAGTGTCTTTGATTGTTTCATATATCGGCTACAAAACAGACACTATATTGGTTGATATTTCTAGTAAAGAACCACTCACTTTTTACCTAACACCATTTAGTTATCAGTCAGACGAGGTTTTAGTGAGTAGTACCAGAGTTGCAGGCAATGCACCGGCAACCAAAACCAATGCATCAAAAGAGGCTATTGCAAAAAACAATTTAGGGCAAGATCTACCCTATCTACTGCAGCAAACCCCATCAGTTGTTACCTCTTCTGACGGTGGAACGGGAATAGGATATACTGGTATAAGAATAAGAGGTAGTGATGCTAGTAGAACCAATGTTACCATAAACGGCGTACCACTGAATGACCCAGAATCTCATGGTGTTTTTTGGGTAAATATGCCGGACTTCGCTTCTTCTTTAAACTCCGTTCAAATACAAAGAGGAGTTGGTTCCTCAACCAATGGTGCCGGAGCTTTTGGCGCAACTATTAACTTGGAAACAAAACTACTCAGTACTGAAGCCTATGGAGAAATATCTAATTCAGTTGGGTTTTTAGAGACCAATGAGGAATTCGGAAAGTTGGAATACAACAATAGAAAACACACTGTTCAATTTGGAAGTGGGTTGATTAATAACAAGTTTGCCTTTGAGGGTCGGTTGTCAAACATTCAGTCTGAAGGCTACATAGATCGCGCTACTGCCGACTTAAAATCATACTTCTTATCTGGCACGTATTACGGCAAAAAAACAGTTCTAAAAGCCATTACGTTTGGTGGAAAAGAAGTCACTTACCAATCTTGGAATGGGACGCCAGAAGCTAGAATAAATAATGACAGAGAAGGGATGTTGGCAAGTGCGGCTAACAACGGTCTTAGCCCATCCCAAACTGAGAATTTGTTGAATTCTGGAAGAACCTACAACCTTTATGAATACGAGAATCAAGTAGACAATTACAATCAAGACCACTACCAGTTGCACATGGCCCATGAGTTTAATAGCAAGCTAACAGCAAAAGCTGCATTGCATTACACCAAAGGATATGGCTATTTTGAAGAATTTAAAGAAGGGGAAGACTTATCCGACTATGGGTTGCAAGAGGTGACTGTTGGAAATGGAACAGTAGAGTCCACAGATTTAATTCGAAGGAGGTGGTTGGATAATGATTTTTATGGCATGACCTACTCTTTAAATTATGACGCAACTAAAAAGCTGAATTTTGATTTTGGTGGAGCCATTAACAATTATGAAGGAGACCATTTTGGTGAAGTTATTTGGGCTGAATTCGCATCTGATGGTTCCCCTACCGAAAATTATTACAGCAGTGAATCACAAAAGTTAGATGGCAACTTTTATCTTAAAACCAACTATCTAGTTAACAAAAAGGTTAGTTTAATGGCGGATCTTCAGCTAAGGAGAATTAATTATACAGCGAAGGGCAACGACAACGATTTAAGAGAGATTAAAATCAACGAAAACTACACCTTTTTTAATCCAAAAGTTGGGGCGAACTATAAAATTGACGCAAATTGGAATACCTACATTTTCGCCGGAATCGGAAATCGAGAACCAAATCGATCAGATTTTATAGACCAAGCACCAAACACACCTAAAAAAGATGCTAATAAGGCTGAAAAAATGTACAATATTGAATTAGGATCCGAGTACAAAACCAATAGATATAGTTTATCAGCTAACCTATACTACATGTACTACATTGACCAACTAGTTGCAACAGGCCAATTAAACGATGTAGGCTCACCTCTTCGTCAAAATGTAGACCGAAGCTATAGGAGAGGGATAGAATTACAAGCAGGAGTTAAGGTTATCGAAAATCTAACTTGGAATGTTACTGCTACTATCAGTGAAAATAAAATCGAAAAGTACAATGAGTTACTTTACGCATATGATGAGAACTTTGGTTTAGACTCAATCTACTCGTTTGAATTAGAGGATACTGACATAGCTTTTTCTCCAAACGTTATTGTTACAAGTGAATTATCTTATCAGCCTACAGAAGGTATAGAAATTGCTTTGCTTTCTAGATATATTGGCAGTCAATATTTAGACAATACTCAATTTGAAGGTCGACAGTTAGACGCCTATTTTATAAATGATTTAAGGTTTCAAGCTGTGGTACCTCAAAAGTTGTTCAAAGAATTGAAGTTACAGGTTTTGGTAAACAACATTCTAGGAGAACAGTATTCGTCAAATGGCTACACTTACTCTTATGTTTATGGAACAAAGGTGACCGAAAATTTTGTTTACCCGCAAGCTTTGAGAAATTACATGATAGGATTGAACCTAAAGTTTTAGAAGACCAGAAGTGCTGCTTATATTTGAAATTCAATAAAAATTTTAAGCATGAAGTACCTCCCTATTGATTCTCAATTATTTGTCAAAAACAGAAAAAAGTTGATGGAGCTGATGATGCCCGGCTCTTTGGCAATTTTTAACGCAAATGATATTTTTCCTACAAATGCCGACGGTACAATGGCATTTAGACAAAACAATGATTTGTTCTATTTGAGCGGGGTTGACCAAGAGGAATCCATATTGATGCTATTTCCAGATGCACCGAATGAAAAGCACCGGGAAGTATTATTCCTAAAAGAGACAAATGAAGAAATCGCAATTTGGGAAGGAGAAAAACTGACAAAAGAAACTGCCTTCAAAACATCAGGAATTAAAACTGTTTTTTGGCTAAAGGATTTTCATAAAACTCTAAGGACTTTAATGTATGAAGCCGAAACAATTTACCTAAACGATAACGAACACCTTCGAGCTGACACAGCTGTCCAAACAAGGGATGACCGTTTTAGAAAATGGTGCAGAGAAAAGTATCCGTTGCACAACTATGAGCGCGTAGCTCCAATTTTGAACAGCCTCAGAGCCGTAAAAGAACCTGAAGAAATTGAAATGATGCAAACGGCATGCAACATAACGGGAAAAGCAGTAAACAGAGTTTTACAATTCATTAAGCCCGGAGTGATGGAGTATGAAATTGAAGCAGAATTGATGCATGAATTTCTGCGCAATCGGTCTAGAGGTTTTGCATACACCCCGATTATTGCTTCAGGGTTTAGTGCCTGTGTTTTGCACTACATTGAAAATAACCAAGAGTGTAAAGAAGGAGATGTTATATTAATGGACATTGGTGCGGAATACGGAAACTACGCATCCGACTTAACCAGATCTATCCCAGTCAGTGGAAAATTTACAGCGCGCCAGCGAGAAGTGTACGAGTCTGTATTGAACGTATTTAAGAAAGCAAAAGCTATTTTAAGACCAGGGATTATAATAGCAGATTATCATGCAAGAGTTGGAGAGTACATGACGGAGGAGTTGATTAAGTTAGGTTTACTAACTGAAAAAGATGTTGAAAACCAAAACCCGGATTGGCCTGCTTATAAAAAGTTTTTCATGCACGGAACTTCTCATTACATTGGATTAGATGTTCACGATGTGGGGAACTATTACTCACCGGTTGAAGCAGGCAGTGTATTTACTATTGAACCCGGAATTTACATTCGGGAAGAAAACCTAGGAATTCGCTTAGAGAATGATTTCTATATTGGTGAAGATGAAACCATAGACTTGATGGCTCACATTCCTTTGGAGGCCGATGACATAGAGGCTGCAATGAAATCATAAAATGCTTGGCACTTTTGATTTCCGCAGTGCAAAAATTGCGTATTCAGTTAAAGGCAAAGGCCGTGCTATTTTATTAATCCATGGATTTTTAGGTGCTAAAGAAATTTGGCAAGAATTGGAGATTCGACTGGCTAAAAACTTTAAAGTAATTAGCATTGATTTACCAGGACATGGACAATCTGACTGTATTGGATATGTTCACGATATGGAGTTATTAGCCGAATGTTGTAATAGCTTACTGAAATATTTGTCAATAAGAAAAGCAATTGTTGTTGGTCATTCATTAGGCGGATATGTTTCTTTGGCCTTTGGCGAAAAGTTTCCTGACTCAGTATTAGGTTTAATGTTAGTAAACTCTACTGCAAAAGGTGATTCTGACAATAGAAAAAAGTCTCGAAACCAATTGATACGGATGGTCAAAAAAGACCGATTAAAATTATTAGGCTCTTTAGTACCTAGCTTTTTCAATATAAAAAATCGAAAAACTACATGGCAAATTAAGCGCTACTTGAAAATGGCACAAAATTGCAGCGAACAATCCATAATTGCTGCAGCAGAAGGAATGAAAAATAGAAGAGAAAGAGAGATTGTTTTAAAATTTGCACCGTACCCTTATCACTACATCATTGGTGCCCATGATTCGGTCTTAGACTCTACTCAATTAATTAAGGAAACAAAAATAGGCAGCAACGGCTCTTATTCGCTGTTAGAAGATGCTAGCCACATGAGTCTTGTAGAAAGGAAAGAAGAAGTTTTTAAAGCTATAAAATCGTTTTCGAAACGTTGAGTCTTGCTATTAATTTTGAAATTTTATTTTTTAAACTAAAAAAAGAGGATAAACGTTAAATTTGTAAAAAAACATGGCTGATTTCTGCGAATCCATTCATTCATTTAAACGAAACCCGACAAGAGAAGTAACCATTGGTAATAAGGCAATTGGCGGCAATCATCCGATTTTGATACAGTCGATGACAACCACCGACACGATGGATACAGAGGGTACAGTCAATCAATCAATAAGAATGATTGAAGCAGGATGTGAACTGGTTCGGATCACGGCACCAAGTAAAAAAGAAGCAGACAACCTTCAAGCAATAAAAGATTCACTTCGAGCCAAAGGATACACTACTCCGTTAGTCGCAGACATTCACTTTACCCCTAATGCAGCTGAGATTGCTGCAAAAATTGTTGAAAAAGTAAGGGTGAATCCGGGAAATTACGCGGACAAAAAGAAGTTTGAAGAAATTGACTATACAGACGATAGCTACCAAGAAGAGCTTGAACGCATTGAGAAAAAATTTACCCCATTAGTAATACTTTGCAAAGAAAATGATGTTGCCATGCGCATCGGAACCAATCATGGATCTCTGTCAGATCGTATTCTCAGTAGATATGGAGATACTCCCCTAGGAATGGTAGAATCTGCAATGGAGTTTTTGAGAATTTGTATTAAGAACGACTTTCACAACATCGTGCTTTCTATGAAAGCAAGTAATACCTTGGTAATGGTTCAAGCGTATCGGTTGTTAGTCAAGACCATGAAAGAAAATAACATGTACTACCCACTACATCTTGGTGTAACGGAGGCCGGCGATGGAGAAGACGGTAGAATAAAGTCCGCTGTTGGAATTGGAACTCTATTACAGGACGGATTAGGCGATACCATTCGAGTGTCTTTAACGGAGGAGCCTGAGTTCGAAATTCCAGTAGCAGAAAAATTAGTTGACGCATTCGCAGAGTTGAAGGGGCACAGTGTAATTCCTGAAATGGATAACTCCCCTATCGACTTCTATAATTATAATAAACGGAAAACAACAGAGGTTGTTAATGTTGGGGCAAGTCATGTTCCTGTAGTTGTAGGAGATTTAAGCCAATTAGAAGAATTAAAACCAAGTCACTTTTTCGCTTTCGGTTACAATTATTCGGTACCATTAGACAAGTGGAATATTGCTGACCAAGCTGTTGACTACTTGTTCATAGGAAACAATACCACAAATTTTGAAATACCCGGCACACTTGGACTAATTCAAAATATAGAAAGTTGGAACGCAAAAGAAAGACACTATCCTTTAATTGGCTCAAACCAAATAGATTCTATAGATAAAATTAATTTCAAGCTCATCTTCGTAAAAGTTGATGCCGCTGAGATTATTGATAATAAAAACTTGCTAATTCAACTATCTGAAGCAAAAAACATTGCATTGGTGTTAACCAGCAACAATATTAATGCGATGGTAGAATTAAGGAGGGCTGTAATGGAACTGATGCAAGCTAATATTGAAACTCCAATTCTATTCCAAAGAGAATATGCAGATATGGATGCCGAAAGCTTTCAGCTAAAAAGCGCTGCAGAAATTGGAGCCTTATTTATTGATGGCATTGGAGACGGCATATGGATTAAGGCAGCTAATTGCGGTGGTAATAAATTAATTACTTCCACTGCTTTTGGCATTTTACAAGCTACTAGAACAAGAATATCTAAAACTGAATACATCTCCTGCCCTTCTTGCGGCAGAACGTTATTTGATTTGCAAGAAACTACGGCTAAAATTCGAGCGGTAACCTCTCACTTAAAAGGTGTCAAAATAGGGATAATGGGTTGCATTGTAAATGGTCCAGGAGAAATGGCCGATGCTGATTACGGGTATGTGGGAACAGGACCGGGAAAGATAACTTTATACAAAGAAAAAGAGGTAGTTCAAAAAAATGTGCCGGAGGCACAAGCGGTGGAAGCGTTAATTGATTTAATAAAAGAACACGGAGACTGGGTTGTGGCGAAGGCATAAAAAAGGCCATGCGATGCACGGCCTTTTTTTTATATTATTCACTTAATTAATCCAACTCAACCTTATTTATTATTTCAAAGCTCAAATGCTTTTCTAAAATATTGTGGTATTCCTTAGTTGCAGTGAATCCAAAGCCGCTCTCAAAGAATTCATTGATCGCAGTATCCCAGTCAGTAGAATTTGGTAGCACAAATCCGAAAACTTCATCCGTTTTATTTGCAATAGCATGCATTTTAACGTAATGCTCTGTGTTTGATTTTAAATACTTCCAAAATGATATTACATCTACATAGCCGTAGTATTTAGCACTCTCCTTTATTTTCATAGGAATTTCAATAGCGTCATTTACATAAACATACTCGCGGTAAGTACTGTCATTTTGATACATTTCGTCTAAATGAGTTTGATGAATACTTCCTTTAATTGTCACTGGCGCTAAACTCATAACATCATTTCTTAAATTTTCCTCATTCCTTGCAGTAGGTACCGATCCATCAGTTATAAGAACAGACACATTTTTCAAATAAGGAGCCGAAAATTTCACTTCCTTCGCACGAGTATCAGTTATCGTGACGGAACCTAGCCCGATTGTATTAACCGGAGCAGCTCTCATTTCGTTGTAAAAGGTATTGAATTCGTTAAACGCCATAAAATTTAAAGTTAACTCAATTCCCTTTTCTACTTTCAACCAGTTTACAAAAGATTTCATGATATCAACTTCGATTCCTTCCAAAACCCCTTTATCATTTTTATACGCATATGGTTCATTATCGAAATAATAAACATTCATTTCAGATTTTTTATCCACTACTGCTTGCTCAAAGCGCTGAGCAGAAAGCACTGTACCATAAAGTAATAAAACAATACTGAGTGTAAATTTTAGTTTGTTATAATTCATCGTTTTAATTTTTTTGCAAAAGTAACTCTTTAATTCTCATCTAAGTTACTTTAATGGGCTTGTGGTAAAAAGTCAGTTATAAATCCATTAACTTTAGGGCAAAATTGTAACCAATGAAAAAGCCACTTTTATACTTTATTTCCACGGCATTAGTACTTTTAAGCGCTTGTAACCAGGACAAAATTGACAACCTGAACAAAGAAAATTCAGAACTTTCTAAACTAACGCAAACTCAGGAAGAATCGATTGAGGATATGCTAGGTTCATTCAATCAAATTCAGGAGAATTTGATTGAAATTAAAAAACGTCAAGGTATTATCCGAGTAGAAGCGAGTGGAGAAAACACTGGAAATATTGCAGACAATATAAGCTCTGACATAGAAACAATTAGCCAGTTAATGAAACAAAATGAAGAGATGATTGCAAACCTTAACGGAAAGCTAAGAAAATCTAACATAAAAATGACTCAGTTCGAAAGACTTATCAAAAATTTAAATGGACAAGTTGAAAATAAAAACCTGGAAATAGAGTCTCTCAATAAGCAACTCACTGATAAAAAGATATTAATCGGGCAGCTCTATTTTAAAAATGATTCGTTGGCATATGAGAACGAAGTCACGGAGAAGAAATTAGAAAATACCATCGATGCTATGAATGAAGTTTTTTACGCTTACGGAACTTTTAAAGAGCTAAAGGAAAAAAATGTACTCACAAAAGAAGGGGGATTTTTAGGAATTGGTCAAAATAAAGAACTTAAGGACAATTTCAACCAAGACTATTTCTCAAAAGTAGACAAGCGGCTCCAAAAATCATTTTTACTTTATGCTAAGAAGGCAAAATTAATCACAACTCATCCGCCTGAATCTTACGAAATTATGGGCGCTGAAGGTGCAGCCGATAGTCTGGTGATTAAAGACGTAGATGCATTCTGGAATGCAAGTAAGTATTTAGTAATAGTAGTAGATTAAAGCTTGGACTAATTCCTAGTCGCTAAGGTGCTGAGTTACTAAGTAGGCCATTAATCCTACTCCAGTCTCTAATGCCTGCTCGTCAATTTGGAACTCTGGATGATGAACACTTTTATCTATTCCAAGACTTTTGTTACCAACACCTAACCTGTAAAAGCAACTAGGTACTTGTTGTGAAAAGTATGCGAAATCTTCTGCTGTCATTCTCAACTCTAATTGTTCAACATTCTGCTCACCTAGGTATTGATTGGCATATTGGATTGAATTTTCGGCAATATCCTTGTCATTCACTAAAAACGGATAGCCTTTTCTGATGTCAACTACACATTCACCTCCGTGCGCCGCAGCAATTGATTCACATACCTCCTTAATCTTTTCATGAAAAACAGCACGCCATTCTTCATTAAAAGTTCTTAGTGTACCCTCAAGTTTTACTTCAGAAGGAATAACATTAGTAGCTCCTTCACCAATAATTTTTCCGAATGACAAGACGGTTGGCAAGGTTGGTGGAGAAATTCGACTGACCAACGTTTGTAAATTTAAAATGATTGAAGCAGAGATTACTATTGGGTCAATGTTTCTGTGGGGCAATGCTGCATGCCCTCCTACGCCTTTTACTGTAAGGTATATCTCATCTGCTGATGCCATATACATGCCACTTTTAAAACCTACATGGCCAACTTCAAATTCCGGGTAAACATGCTGCGCAAGTATTAAATCTGGTTTGTATCGATCTAAGATCCCCTCTTCAATCATCAAAGACGCACCTCCGGGTAGCTTTTCTTCTCCTGGTTGAAAAATTAGCACTGCCCTTCCAGTCCATTCGTTTTTGGTCGCTTTTAAAATTTTCGCAACGCCCATTAGGCATGCAGAATGCACATCATGTCCGCAAGCATGCATTCTACCATCCACTTTTGAAGCATACTTAACATCCGCTTTTTCCTGTATTGGCAAAGCATCTAAATCTGCTCTTACCGCAATTGTTTTGCCCGGCTTGCCGGAATCTATAACAACCGTAAAACCAGTTTTAACCCATGTTGCATCTATTTCTAGCCCCCACTCGGTTAGCTTCTTTTTTAAAAAACTAGAGGTTTCGAATTCTACGAATGATAATTCAGGATTTTCATGAAGATGCCTTCTTATTTCTTGAATTTCAACAAAATATTCAGTTGCAAGTGTTTTAATTTTAGATTCCATAATTCCTATTTAGAAAAAAAGATCATCTTAATTGATACAACCATGAGAATTATACCGAAGACCTTCTTCATGGCAGCTTCACTAAAGTATGCTAAAGACATTTTAGATCCTAAATAGCCGCCGCCGATAAAAGTTACAGCTATTATCAGCGCATACTTTACGTTCAGCGAACCTGCTTTGTAATAGTTCATTGCTGCTAAAACACCTATCGGGGGAAGCATTAATGCAATACTTGTTCCTTGTGCAGATTGTTGTGAAATTCCAAGTAAATAAACTAAGGCAGGAACAATTATAATTCCTCCTCCGATACCAATCATTCCGCTTAAGAAGCCCGCTACCAGTCCAATACAAATCAAAATAATAAGGGTGGAAACAGTCATATTTTTCATCTAAATATCTAAAGTAAGCGAAAACATTATAATTCTTTCATCACTTATAATTCCGTTTTCAATTCCCCATGCCATGTCTGCTCTCACAAAGTAGCCAAGAATTGTTGATCGTAGGCCAAAACCTACACCACCAACAATTGGATCGTTAATGTTTTCATAGGTAATTGTAATTGGACCTGTTGAAAGTGTTTCGCTGTTTAATAAATTGCCTTCATCAAAAGGTGAGTTTCCCTCCCAAGCTGTTCCTATATCTGCAAATCCAACCACTTGAAAATCTCTAAGAAATGGCTTTTCGACGGGTTTTCTCATAAAGTATTTAATAATAGGCCAACGTATCTCGGTATTTAACAATGCAAAAGCACTACCATTCCTAACATTCTGTTTGAACCCTCTCATGTTAGCAGCTAGTGCTTGAAATCCGTAATTCTGACTCTGGTCAATTGGCGTACTTCGATCAAACAAATCATTACTAATCCATTCATCTGTTCCACCTAAGTAGTATATCAAAGGAGTTTTACCAAACGATTTACTCCCTGCAATACGGGTAACAAAAATGATCTCTCGATGAATTTTTTGATAGTGTCTAAAATCGACACCTAACACCTGAAAGTTAGAGGACCCCGATCGAGCATCGGAATATAGCCTTTCATAATGCTCTCCAAATATGCAAAATCGCGTTCCACTGAGAATGTTTACAGCTAGTTCACGCGTATTATCATAAACATATGCTGCTTTTAATGAGCCATAGTATTCGTCAAAAATATTCGTTTCCAAAGCTCCCTGATCTGTCGACAGCGGAATAATTTTATCGTTTCTAACCGATATTACTCCGCGCACACTGGTGATTTCTGAAAATGGGTACGAATAACTAGCAACACCACGAAGTGTTTTTAAATCATATGGAGAAGCAATCCGAACATTTCCTCTAATGAATGGCTGACCTGAAGTAACACGATCTCTCGTCCGCATAATGGTGTATTCCTTGTCCAACCTGTCCTTCAAATTTTGATAACTCAAAGAATACTCTATCAAGTTCCCTGCATATCGGAATCCACCATATACCTTATGGTCTTCCATCAAGTCTACTATCCCAATTTTGGTATTAACTCCCAATCCCGAATTAGTGTAAGGACCTCCATTGTATGCTTGGTATTGACCATTAATAAAGGTGTGGTTCAGCTGCAACATTGTGTTGTCTGTCCTAAAGTTCAATCGATATAAGCGTTGAGTAGGAAATTTTATGTCGTCAAAATCTACTTCCTCTTCAGCACCGGTTGTTGCAATACTTTTAACTGGCTTGGAAGCAGTATTATTAAATTCATAGCTCATGTAGTCAAACTCCACCGTCGGTTCTTCGATATCAAAAACCTTGAATGACTCCTGAGGCAATTCTTGTTGAAGCTCAACTTCAACCTGTTCACCATCTGTGACAAGATTTAACTGACTCTCGCCTTGCTCCTTTTTGAAAAATTTAAACGATCCATCATCAAACCCCATTTGATAAATAATACCATCTGGAGTTGCTGATTGAGATAAAACCGGTAAAGAATATGTTGCTACCTTTTCAACACGATAGAAATAACGATAGTGAATAATGGTATCAACCTTACTTATGACATTATCATAAGTGGCTGCGTACTGATTTGTTTCCCCTTTTTCTTGAATTAAGTAGTTTAATTTCCCGTCCACAATAAGTGGTGCAGACTCTTCAATTTCGGGAGTATTCGAAACTGACTGAACATAGTTGTCTTCATTTAAATTAAGAACAAATATGTCTTTTTCATGATAAAACTCCGCCTCTTTGTGTTCTGTATTTAGACTGTCATTCATTCGGTTTGAAACAAAAAACACCGTCGACTCATCTTCACTTACAACGGGCATAAGGTCATCATAGATATCATCTGTGAGTTTCTTTTGCGTGTTGCCCAAAATATTGTATATATACAAGTCAGATTGTCCTTCGTTTACTCCTGAAAAAACAAACTGCCCTCCACTTTTTAAGAATTGATAAGAAAGTACTTTCTCCATTTTAAAGATTGGCTTAACGGCAGTTTCTTCTGTCTCTATGTTGTAATTGTAAAAAAGGAGTTCTTCTTTCTTTTCGGTTATAAAGGTCAAAAACTCTCCCGAAGGATGCCATTCGACTATCGGATAAGAATAATCCTGAAGCCGTTCTAATTTGTGTTCTTTTTTAAATATTCTTTTCTTTTTGTTCGTCTGAAGGTCATGAATGTAGACTTTATACTGCCCTTCTTGGTTAGTAGAGTAAGATACATATCGCTCATCGGGACTTACTTTAAAATTTTGATAACGACGGTTCTTTTTCGTTTTAATCTTTAACGCTTCTCCCATATTACCATTTTCAACGGGATTAGATTGACTGTACTTGATTTTGGACTGCGCCCGCCACTCCGCATATAATTGGTCTAAAGTCAAGCCAATAACGTAGAGAAACCCATCATCCACCTCTCTTGCTATTCGAGTCATGTACAGGATGTTTGGTATCACTTCGTCTCCATATGATTTAGAAACGTATTCCCACAGTCCGTGTCCGACTATCTCGGCTTGCTCATTTGTTAAGGTGTTAAACCGCTTAAATCGATTATTTAAAACACCGTCTTTGATTTTAGCTTGAATAACCGGATCTGAGTTGTTCGTTAAGTAAGAAATCAACCCTTTAGTGTACCATTCTGGTAAGTTCACGAGCGTAGAATTTCGAATAACTTGTCGCCAATTGCCACCATATACCAACTGGTTAATTAAAACCTCAATTAGCCCGGCATCCAATTGCTTTTCGAAAGAATCATAGTCTCCTTCGAAAAAAACGAAAACCTTGCTTCCTACAATTTTTGTAATACCTCCTAAGTTCTGATTCCTTTCCGTGTTTAAGCCTACGTTGCTTTGCCTGTAATGTGATTGTTTGTTATAGATTACAAACTGAATGCGGTCAGAAATCTTAAATTCAAAAAACCGCTCTAGCTCCGGTATTCTAACCTTTAAATACTTAGAAGCGTGAACTGCCAGTTCTTTTCCCCCTGTGTAGAAATAGGTTTCATAGTTATTAAACCGATAAAATTGCCACTTAAAGTCATCGTATTGCACTCTATTTTTTCCAAAGTCAATTTTTGTCCCATTGTAAAATTGGGCAGAAATTGACTTAGACCCTACCAGACTAAGGGTCAATAAAACAGCTGAAAGAAGAGTGTAAAATACCTTTTTCAATGAAAAATTATAAGGACAATAAAAGTAAGCAATTTGAGCAATTGCCGTATTTTCGCAACAAGATTTAATAGCTATGATCCGAATTAAGAAGTTTACTTTCAATCCTTTTCAAGAAAACAGTTACGTATTGATAAACGACAAAAATGAGTGCATTGTTGTAGATCCGGGCTGTTTTAATGCAAACGAAGAAAATGAGTTGAGCAATTACATTGAAGTTGAAGGTCTGACTCCAATTTATTTAATAAACACTCACTTTCATATTGACCATGTATTGGGCAATAGCTTTGTTGCAGAAAAATACAACATCCCAGTAACGGCATTTAACAGTGAAATTGACATGCCAGCTATGGCAGAGAGATCGGCGGAACTATATGGCATACCCTACAAATCATCTCCTAAACCAACTCATTTTTTAGCTGAAGGCGACACAATTGACTTTGGCTCATCTCAATTAAAGGTTCTATTCGTTCGCGGTCATTCTCCGGATCACATTGTTTTAGTTTGTGAAGCGGAAGACTTTATGATTGGGGGCGATGTGCTTTTTAAAGGTAGTATAGGTAGAACAGATTTGCCCGGTGGAAACCACCATGACTTAATAGACAATATTGAAAGCAAAATTTTTACGCTAAAAGAATCTATAAAGGTATTTTCAGGACATGGACCCGAAACAACAATTGGAGTTGAAAAAAATACCAACCCATTCTTTACATAGAGGGTGGATTTGTCAACTGAGGAGCATTGCAATTCACAGGGTCCTTTCTTAGAATCATAAATTTTAACCCAATAATTAAGGGTTGGTAATTCACATCCAAAAATTGTATGGATGGGTTAAACGTTGAGGTCGGAAGGATGGTGAGCAACGGGGTTTCTAATGTTGGAATCAAAAACAAATGCTTCGACATTTTAAACCCATAACCTACTTGAAAGTGAGCTCTTACAGCGTGTTTATTGTCAAATGGGGTTTGATTGTTAGCTAGGAAACCCTGCGGATAATCAGCGTCGAAACGGCTGGCAATTAAATAATCATAATTTACCCCGATACCCCAAGTTAAAAAATTATTTGGCTTTTGAAAAGCTATATCAATGATCCTAACCGCTGCAGTGACAGTTTCATATCTCCAACTATTTTCATACTCTCTAAATGGCAATAAAGTCTGTACTGTAGGAACTTTAGTGTTGGTTTCTTCTAAATAATGAACTCCACTAAACCGCCTGTAAGAAATGGCTGCTTCAAAATAGTCACCTACCTGATAACCTTCAAAGGTTTTAAACCATCCTAACTCAACTCCGGCATTCCAAGTTCCTCGGCCTACCTGAACATGCTCCCATTCAAAAGCCGCTTCATTGCTAAATGTACTTTGATCACTTTTGTTCCCAAAAGAAACTGTTGCTAACGGAGAAATGCTAAAGCCTGACTTTTTAAACTCTCTTGAAAGTGGAAATGTTTTACGGTTGACTTGTGCATGAGTGATTGCAATATGACATAGAAAAAACCCAAGTATTATTAGCTGTTTCATGAATTATATCATTTCCAAAATCTCATCTTCCACTTCTTGGCTGTCCCATAATTGTTCGATATTTTCCTTTGCCATAATACAATCCATTATTTTTTCTTGGCGCTTACCATTAGCTAGCGCTTCTGAATAAGGTGTATGACTAAAGGTAACTTGAGAATATAAAGGAACCCACTTTTCTGGATACTTGCTGTAAATTTTCTTTTCAATCTTTTTTCTCAACAAGAAGCTTTCATCTGCAACCAAATCTCGCATCTCAATAAAGTTTTGCAAGGCTAAATTTGAAATAGCATCTGCATCTTTTTTTCGTGTGTCAAAAAACTCCTTGAAACTTTTTTCCCAGTCTCTCTTGTTTGACTCAAAAATCTCGTTGAAAACCGTACAATCTTCAAATCCCGAATTCATCCCCTGACCATAAAAAGGCACAATTGCGTGTGACGAATCGCCCATCATAATAATTTGATCTTTATAGTTCCAAGGAGAGCAACGAACAGTGACTAAAGAGGCTGTTGGATTTTCAAAGTACTCTTCCACTAAATTAGGCATCAATTCAACTGCATCGGGAAATACCCTGTTAAAGAATTTTTCGACGTCAGCTTTAGTTTTTATGGACCCAAAAGAATTCTCTCCCTCAAAAGGGAAAAATAGGGTACATGTAAAACTTCCATCCTCGTTGGCAAGAGCAATCATCATGTATTCGCCTCTAGGCCAAATGTGTAATGCATTTTTATCAATCTTGAATCCTCCGCCATCTGCAGCAGGAATTGTAAGTTCCTTGTAACCGTGCTCCAAATACATTTGCTGATAGTTAAACCGGTCCGTTTTCATCAGTCGTTTCCGTATAGCAGAAAACGCTCCATCGGTAGCAAAAATTTTACCTTCCGTTACCTTTTTCTTTTCATTGGTTTCCGTATTAAGAAAGGTTAATTCATTGTTTTCTAGGTTCACATCCAAACATTGATGGTTAAAAAAGAAGCTTACGTTTTCAAAGTCTCCTGCACAAGTCATTAACTTTTGGTTGAGCAGACCTCTGCTAACAGAATAAATTGCTTCATCATCTTTACCGTATTGCTGAAATGTAGTATTCCCTTCCTCATCGTGCATCATTCTGCCGCGCATAGGAATTGCAATCTTCTCAATTTCCGATTGAATTCCTGCTTCCGAAATTGCTTTCCAACCTCTATTTGATAGTGCTAAGTTAATTGACCTTCCGGCCACTAAATTCACCTTTCTCATATCAGGTCTGCGCTCATAAACCTCTACCTTATACCCTTTTTTGGCCATGTATATGGCTTGCAAAGAACCAACTAACCCTGCTCCAACAATAATTACCTTTTCCATACTATTTTATTTCTTCAAGCGATTTTTCAATAATTTGACCAAAATTAAACACATCGGTAAATGAGTTGTACATGGGAACTGGTGCAACTCTGATGACATTTGGCTCTCTCCAATCTGCAACAACACCTAGTTCGGTCATTTTGTTGAACAAATCCTTCCCGCCACTTCCTTCTGTTAAAATGGAAAGCTGCGAACCTCGTTCCTTTGGCGTAATAACAGTGAAGTTAACGGATGATAATCGGTCAGATATATCCTTCAGTACAAACTCTAAATATGCTGTCAATTTTTTTTGTTTAGCAACCAAGCGATCTACCCCTGCTTCTAAATGTAAATCTAACGCCACTTTGTGAACTGCCATAGCTAAAACAGGAGCATTACTGAGCTGCCACGCGTCTGCTCCGGCAGCAGGAATAAAGCCTTTGGGCATTTGAAATCTTCCCTCAGAAGGTGTTCCCCACCAACCTGCAAAACGATCTAATTCTTTGCATTCAGAATGCCTTTCGTGCACAAAAATACCTGCAACACTTCCCGGCCCTGAATTTAGATACTTGTAAGAGCACCAAGCAGCAAAGTCCACGCCCCATTTATGAAGCTCCATCTTGACATTTCCTGCCGCATGTGCAAGGTCGAAACCAACAACGGAGCCAACAGCATGTCCAGCCTTCGTTATTTCCTCCATCGGAAAAACTTGACCGGTATAATAATTTACTCCGCCAATCATAATTAACGCCAACTCATCGCCTAACTCTTCTATTTTATTTAAAATATCTTCTTTTCGAATTCCAACTTCTCCTTCTCTAGGATACAGCTCTACAATCGTATCTTCTGGGTTTAACCCGTGAAACTTTACTTGTGTTTCTAAAGCATATTGGTCTGAAGGAAAAGCTTTGCCCTCACACAATAATTTTACCCGTTTCCCTTTTGGACGATAAAAAGACACCATTAAAAAATGTAAATTCGAAGTTAGCCCGCCCATTGGTGTTACCTCTAAAGGTTTCGCACCTACTACCTCAGCTAAGCCTTTTTTAAACATTTCGTGATATGAAAACCAAGGGTTCTTTGCCTCAAAATGCCCGTCAACTCCAAATTCTGCCCAATCATCCAACTCCTGCTGCAAAGCATCTTTTGCTTTTTTTGGCATTAGTCCTAATGAATTTCCGGTAAAGTAAATTTTATTTTCACCATTATGTTGAGGAAAATGAAACTGTTTTCTGAATTCCTTTAGCTCATCTTGATGGTCAAGATTTTTTGCAAATTCAATGGTATTACTATAGATCATTTAATCAATTTTTCAATTTCTAAAGTTACGATTACAATTGGACTAACCAAGAGCAATTCTACTCTGTTCGCCTCAGATGGTAACCAATTGCGACAACTACTAATAAGCCAAAAACCTTGATGGAACCTGTTACTTTAACATGCCTAATTATCTGCAATGTGTTTTCGCAAAAATAAAATTTTCAGCTGATGAATTATTTAAATTTTAAATGACATACTTTCCCATAGGCGCGATTAGGTGTTTTTAAGTTCTCGTAAGAAGAGAAAAAGCTATACCATAAAACATCATCTAAAAACTCAAAATATCCACTTTTCATGGAATAGAAAATGCAGTGTCCATGGCCATCAAATACATTCAACCTGTCAACAACAGAAAGTTAGCAACCTTATGGTTTTAAAATGTTGGTTTTAAGTTGCTTACTAAAACACAAAAGAGCTGCAAAACTTTATCCACACTAATGCGTTTCATCGTCAAAAGTGAGTCAATAAAATAAACTTTAAATTATATTTGCACTCTTAAAATTTTTAAAAAATGACTTCAGCTCCATTCAGTTCTCGACATATCGGAATAAGTGACGAAGATATTGCTCAAATGCTAAAAGCCATTAAGGAAGATAGTGTTGAAAGTTTAATCGCGAAAACGATTCCAAATTCAATTCGCTTAGCTCAACCGCTTAGTTTGAGCGAACCTATGAGTGAATACCAATACATTAACCACTTAAAGGAAATCGCTTCTAAAAATAAAGTTTTTAAAAGTTATATTGGTTTAGGGTATTACAACACTAAAGTTCCTGCAGTTATTCAGCGAAACATCTTAGAAAATCCTGCGTGGTACACAGCATACACTCCGTATCAAGCAGAGATTGCACAAGGACGGTTAGAGGCACTCCTAAATTACCAGACCATGGTAACTGACCTAACTGGAATGGATTTAGCAAACGCATCTTTGTTAGATGAGGGAACTGCTGTAGCAGAAGCAATGACATTGATGTATAATGTAAGAGGAAAGGAACTAAAGAAAGCCAACGTTAAAAAGATTTTCGTTGCGGATGACTGCTTTCCTCAAACGTTAGATGTTTTAAAAACGAGAAGTGAGCCTCTTGGAATTGAGTTAATTATTGGAGACGCCTCAACATATGTTTTCTCTGATGAAATCTTTGGAGCGGTGCTTCAATATCCATCTATTAATGGAGAGATAAAAGATTACAGAAAATTTGCTACTAAGGTTCATGAAAAAGGTGCCTTATTGACTGTTGCTGCTGATTTATTGAGCTTGGCTTTATTTACCCCTCCGGGTGAATGGGGTGCAGATATTGTTTGTGGTACCACTCAACGATTTGGAATACCAATGGGTTTTGGAGGTCCGCACGCAGCCTATTTTGCAACTAGAGATGCTTATAAAAGAAGTATCCCTGGAAGAATTATTGGACTTTCTGTTGACATGGATGGCAAAGCTGCTCTAAGAATGGCGCTTCAAACCAGAGAGCAACACATTAAACGTGATCGAGCTACTTCAAACATTTGCACTGCTCAAGTATTATTGGCGGTAATGGCAAGTATGTATGCAGTTTATCACGGAAAAGACGGAATTAAAAAGATTGCAGAAGGAATTCATAATTATACTTCAACCCTGGCAAAAGAAATTAAAAACTTCGGCTACAATGTTGTTCATTCTAATTACTTTGATACACTTTTAATTGAAGATGCTGATAGCAAAGTGGATGAGTTAATCTCATTTGCCGCCAAACATCATATTAATTTAAGAAAAGTTAGTTCTTCACAGTTGTCCATTAGTTTAAATGAAACTGTGGAATTACATGAACTAAATAACCTCATCAGGTTGTTCGCTGAATTTAAAGGAAAGTCTTTCACCGCTGTTGAAAACGCCAAAGGAAACTCAACAGCAACTAAAGAATTAATCAGAACAAGTAGTTACTTGTCGCACCCGATCTTTAATAGCTATCATTCAGAAACAGAAATAATGCGCTACATTAAGCGATTAGAGAATAAAGACTTTTCGTTAGTACACGGTATGATTCCACTTGGTTCATGTACCATGAAATTAAATGCTGCAACAGAATTACTTCCACTAACCTGGAATGAGTTTTCAAATATTCATCCTTTTGCGCCGCAGAACCAAACAGAAGGTTACTTGGAGATGTTGCACAACTTAGAAAGGGATTTGTCTGAAATTACCGGGTTTTATCGCACTTCATTACAACCAAATTCAGGAGCGCAGGGAGAGTATGCAGGCTTAATGGTAATTCGAGCGTATCATATGAGTCGTGGCGATCATCACAGGAATATTGCAATCATTCCTTCTTCAGCACATGGGACGAATCCTGCAAGCGCTGTAATGGCCGGAATGACAGTAGTTGTAACGAAGTGTGATGAAGCAGGAAACATTGATTTAGAAGACTTGAAGGAAAAAGTTGAATTGCACAAAGACAATTTATCTGCGCTAATGATCACCTACCCTTCTACTCACGGGGTTTTTGAAGAATCTGTAATTGAAATAACCGATTTAATTCACGAACACGGAGGACAAGTATATATGGATGGTGCCAACATGAATGCTCAGGTTGGTTTAACAAGCCCGGGAAATATTGGTGCCGATGTTTGTCACTTAAACTTGCACAAAACGTTTGCGATTCCTCATGGTGGCGGTGGCCCGGGCATGGGACCAATTGGTGTTGTTGAACACCTTGCACCATTTTTGCCTTCAAATCCAATTGTAAAAATTGGAGATAAGGAAGCTATTTCAGCTATTTCAGCTACACCTTACGGAAGCGCGTTGGTCTTACTAATTTCTTACGCGTACATTAAAATGCTTGGAGAAGAGGGCTTACGTAAATCAACAGAAGCAGCAATACTAAGCGCTAATTATATCAAACAGCAATTAGAAGAAGATTATCCAATCTTATATCAAGGAGCAAACAGAACCGTTGCACACGAAATGATTTTAGATTGCAGACAGTTTAAACAGACTGCAGGAATCGAAGTAGTAGACATCGCAAAACGGCTAATTGATTACGGATTTCACGCGCCAACAGTTTCTTTCCCTGTTGGAGGAACACTTATGGTAGAGCCTACAGAAAGTGAAGGTCTGGTAGAATTAAATCGATTTATAGGGGCCATGAAGTCTATCCGTTCAGAGATTAAGTCAATTGAGGAGGAAGTGGCGACGAAGGAAAACAATGTTTTGAAAAATGCTCCACACCCAGAATACATGTGTACAGCTGACGAGTGGAAATTACCTTACAGCAGATCTCAAGCAGCCTATCCTATGGAAGGTCAGAGAGGTAATAAGTTTTGGGCAAGTGTAAGAAGAGTAGATGATGCTTATGGCGATCGAAACTTAATATGCAGCTGTCCTTCTATTGAGGAATATGCTTAAATCATCTTTTAAGATATAATTGTATAATTCACGACATAATTCACTGAAAAGATAAAGCCAATATTAAAAAAATGGTTATCTTTATGAATTGAAAGAATTGTTTAACTAAAATTTTTAACATGAAAAAAAATTACATTTTACTGTCAGGTTTGGTGTTAGCGTCTTGTTTCGGTTTTGCTCAAGATAAGAAGAGCGATGCGACAATGGCAGGCTTCGAAGTTCCTGCAGCATTAACAAGTGAAGCGAAATCAGCTGACCCAGATTTCTTAAAAAAAGCAAAACAAAATGCGAAAGTTTTTGGAGATACTTTGTATTATCAAGATTTTGCGAATGGTTTACCAACAAACTGGTCAGTTGTAAATAATAATCCAAATAACTTCCAGTGGGTTTGGAATACAGTCTATCAAAATGGACAGTTTTCTGCAGCAACAAATATTATTACCTCAACGACTGCCGCAAATGGATTCATGGTATTGACTGGTGATTTTTTCAACACACCTATTCCTACAACAGGAGCTGTTGCGATGGATACTTATTTCGAATCAGATACAATTAGCCTTACCAATAATGGATTGAATCCAAACGGTTTCGGTAGTGTTTTGGTTTCCTACCAACAAGCTTTAAGATACTGTTGTTCTGGTGCAAACAGATTAGTTCTTCAAGCAAGTACAGATAACTTCGTAACGTTTCAAGAATATGATGCTACAGATGCAATAGCTGTAAACGCTGCTTCTGGTACAGTTACTAACGTAATTAATATCAGCACGGCTGCTGCCAATTCTACTTCAGTTAAAATTAGATTTTTATCTTCAGGAAACTCTCACTACTATTGGATGATTGATGATTTCGCTGTAATTGAAGGTGTTCAAAACGATATTGAATTAAGGACTCCGTACCTTGAGTTTAACTATGACTATGTATATAATCCTTTCTACAGTCAGATTCCTTTCGATTTATTCCCACCGCTTCCATTATCTGGGTTTGTTTACAATAACGGTTCTAATGATGCAACTGGTGTAAAAATCGAAGGAGACTTTTTTAATACAGCAACTCCAGGTGGACCAGGTATTGGTCTCGTATACTCTACATCCTCTACTCCGGCTCCTTTGCTGTCCGGCAGCACTAGGGATACTGCTGATTATGTTGTAACAAACTCACCAAGATTTATCCCTCCTGTTTTGGGTGATTTTAGAGTTGATATGATTGCTACTTCTGACAGTGTTGATGAAAATTTAGGAAACGAGACTCATACTCAAACATTCACTACCTCAGATACTATTTTTGCTAGAGATGATAACGGATATGGTGGTGGAACCGGACCTGGAGGATATGTTAGAGCTGGACAAACAGGAGGCACCGTTGTAGGAGATAAATTTGGAACAATGTACGTTGTAGAATCTAGAACAGGTAACGGTGGAACAACCAAAGTTCCTACATCAATTACATATGCAGTTTCTGACGACCCTTTGAATATTGGAGTAGAAATAACCCCAAAAATTTGGAGATATGAAGAAGATTCTCTTTTTGCTCCTGCGTCAGGAACACTTGCTGCAGCATTTTCTGGTGGTGTAGTAGCAGAGTCGTTTATTCCTTACACTGTTTTATCTACAGACACAAATTCACTATTGACTCTTCCTTTGGATAACGGTACAGCTGTATTTAATGGATTAGATTCAGGACAATATGTTGTTGGTTGGGAAGTAACAAACACTAACGGTGGAAATAGCTTTGAAGTACAAGCTGATGCTTCTTCAGGTGCGTTCCAAGATGATGTTACTGCATTCATCGATTTAGCTCACTCCCCAGGATGGGGATGGGTGCGTGCTAACCCAGTAATTAGATTGAATATGGCAAATCTTCCTATTCCAACAAGCGTAAGAAATGTTACAAATTCATCTACTGAGTTTAACATTGCTCCTAACCCTAACAATGGTTTATTTACAATGACTGTGAGTTCAACAGAAGTTGTTACTTACAATGTAAATGTTAGAAACATGTTAGGACAAGAAGTTTACACTGACATCATCAATGTAAATGGAACGTACAGACAGCAAATGGATTTAACACAATTCGAAAAAGGTGTTTACTTTGTAAGCCTTGAGAATGGTGCTGAGAAAATTTTAAAGAAGGTTGTTGTAAAATAATTTTTCTTAAAATAGATTAAGGAAAGCCACGCAAATTGCGTGGCTTTTTTTGTTTATTCCCTTTTGAACTAAAAATGCAATATCTTTAAGAACAAAATAAGACAGACTAACTATGAAAAAGAAGCAACTACTGATTTTTAGCGCCTTCCTCTTTTCATTTGTAATAAATGCACAGAACAAGCTTGATTTCAACATCCCACAAGAGCAAGCAGCCTTTTCAAGTAAAGCAAAAAGTGTAGATCCAGATTTTTCAAAGCAATCTATACAATTTTCTAAAGCAGTCGGAGATACTTTGTATTATCAAGATTTTACGGGAGGGTTACCACAAGGGTGGTCTATTGTCAATAATAATAGTTCAAACAACTTTGTTTGGAAATGGGATACGGTTTATCAAAACGGACAATTCTCTTCTCCTGGCAACGTCATTGTTTCAAGCACAGCTGCCAATGGCTTCATGTCATTACCCTCAGACTTTTATAACACTCCTACTCCAGGAACCGGAGGTGTTTCAATGGATACTTATTTTGAATCTGATTCAATAGACTTAACAAAAGGAGGTACAATTACTCCTCCTACAAATATTATTGTAACCTACCAACAAACGCTAAGAAGATGTTGCTTAGGATCAGTTAAGCATGTGTTACAAGTTAGCACAGATAATTTTGTAACGTTTCAAGAATATGATGCAACAAATGGGTTAGCGTTGAGTGCTGCCTCTGGCACGGTGGTGAATGCGATCAATATTAGCACAGCTACTCTTGGTTCTTCTGCAGTAAAAATTCGATTCTTAGCTGAGGGGAATGTTGCCTATTATTGGATGATTGATGATTTAGCAATTATAGAGGGTCCTAGGAACGACTTAGAATTAAGAGACCCCTATTTAGAATTTAATTCCAGCTATACCTACAATCCTTTTTATAATCAAATCCCTTGTGATTTGTTCAGCCCACTTGCTTTATCAGGATTTGTTTACAATAATGGATCAAATGATTTGACCGGAGTTAGATTAGAAGGCGATATTTTTAATACAGCTACAGGAATTGGCAACATTCTCGGTCCTGGTCTTGGTCTTGTCTGTGCTACATCTTCTACTCCGATTGCATTACAATCTGGAATTATTAGAGATACTGCAGATTATGCAGTTACCAATAATCCAAGATTCGTACCTCCGGTCCTAGGTGAATTTAGAGTAGATATGATTGCCACATCTGATAGTGTAGATGAAAACTTAGGTAACGAAGATTATTCTCAAACATTCACTACTTCGGATACCATTTTTGCTCGAGATGATAATGGATATGGTGGAGGAATAGGTCCCGGGTCTTATGCCCGTGCTGGACAAACCGGCGGAACGGCTGCACGTGACAAATTTGGAACTATGTATATAATTGAATCTAGAACAGGAAATGGAGGAACATGGAAGGTTCCTACCTCGATTACCTTTGCAGTTTCTAATGCGGCATCAAACATTGGTGTAACCATTGTTCCCAAAATATGGAGCTACAGCGAAGATTCACTTTTTACTGCAGGCACAATTAATTCTGCTTTTGCGGGAGGCGAAGTTGCTTCAGCCTTTATACCTTACACCATCCTCTCTGCTGATACAAATTCATTATTAACTCTGCCGTTGGATAATGGAACAGCTGTATTTAACGGATTAGATTCAGGACAATATGTTGTTGGCTGGGAGGTACTCAATACCAATGGAGGAAATAGCTTTGAAATTCAATCTGACGCATCATCTGGACAATTTCAAAAACTTGTTACTTGTTTTGTTGATCTAGCCCACGCACCAGGCTGGGGATGGGTAGATGCGAACCCCGTCATTCGACTAAATATGGGCAATCTGCCATATGGAGGATATGGTACTATTGGAATTGAAGAAAATTCTAACAAATCCTTAGATTTTTCAGTAAGTCCGAACCCCAACAGCGGATTGTTCAATTTGGAAATTAGTAACAGGGTTAAAACAACTTACAATTTGAACGTTAGAAATTTATTAGGGCAGCAAGTTTACACTGAAAATATTACCGTAAATGGAACGATTACCAAGCAAATGGATTTAACACATTTCGAAAAAGGAGTATATGTTGTAAGCCTTGAGGATGGTGCTGAGAAAATTTTAAAGAAGGTTGTTGTAAAATAATTTAAAGACACCCTTTAAAAAAAATTTAATCATTATTAAAAGCCTATTCTTAATTTTAGAGTAGGCTTTTTTATACCCACGCTAAACTTAACTACCTCAATTTTGTTTTATTTTAACCAATCCAAATGCGTTCTTATTAAGAATGTGTCTAAATAACTTAGACTCCATTTGACCCTTTGTTATGAGCACTTCTAGGGTTACCTTTGCATTAATATTTATCAACCCCAAAAATGTATTCGGATGAGCGAATCGAAAGGTTTATTAAAATCACACATCGTTAAAAAGTATTGGATGGCTTTCACGGGCTTATTTCTCATGCTTTTTTTAACCGGTCACCTGGCAGGTAACTTACAATTATTCTTGACAGGCTACGAAGGTCAATTACAGTTTAATGAATACGCCGTATTTATGACAACTAATCCTGCTGTCAAGCTATTATCTTACGTGACCTACATTAGCATATTATTTCATGCTATTGACGGAATTGTAATTAGCATGGCGAATAGAAAAGCAAGACCCGATGGTTATGCATACAGTAAGCCAGGCAAAAACTCTCCTTGGTCATCAAGAAACATGGGTATTCTTGGGACCATCATCTTAGTTTACATCGTTGTGCACATGCAGAACTTCTGGTATGAGTACAAATTCGGTAAAACTGAATTTATGATGTCAGAAGATGGTTTATCGCCGTTGCTTCAAGACGGAACCATTGCAGAAGGAGCAACAGTTACTAGTACCGGAAATGTAATGCTAGCAGGAGAGAACATCGGAGTTGCTATGAAAGACCTTTACACCATTGTTATGGAAGGATTCGCTAATCCAATTCTAGTAGTATTTTATGTGCTAGCCATGATAGCTATGGGTTTTCACCTCATACATGGATTTCAAAGTGCATTCCAATCTATTGGTTTAAGAAATAAAAAGTATTCGCCTGCAATTATCAAAATAGGTTACGCTTTCGCGGTTATAGTTCCACTATTGTTCGCTATAATCCCTGTTTATCTATTTATAATGGCGGCCTAAGTCCCGTTCAAATTCAAGAAGAAATGAGTTTAGATTCGAAAATACCAAAAGGTCCATTAAAAGATAAATGGACTAACTATAAAAACAACATTAACTTGGTGAATCCTGCCAACAAACGTAACATTGACGTTATTGTGATTGGAACAGGCTTAGCCGGTGGCTCTGCTGCTGCAACTTTAGCAGAATTAGGCTACAACGTTAAAGCGTTTTGCTACCAAGATTCCCCAAGACGAGCACACTCAATTGCGGCTCAAGGCGGAATTAACGCAGCAAAAAACTATCAAGGTGATGGTGACTCAACTTACAGACTTTTCTATGATACCATTAAAGGTGGTGATTACAGATCAAGAGAAGCGAACGTTTATCGTCTAGCTGAAGTTTCAACAAACATTATTGACCAATGCGTTGCGCAAGGAGTTCCGTTTGCAAGAGACTATGGTGGATTACTTGACAACCGATCATTTGGGGGAGTTTTAGTTTCTCGAACATTTTATGCGAAAGGACAAACTGGACAGCAACTGCTATTGGGTGCCTACTCAGCAATGAACCGTCAAATTGCGAAAGGTAAGATTGAAATGTTCAATCGTCACGAAATGTTAGACGTAGTAATTGTTGATGGTAAAGCCAGAGGTATTATTGCAAGAAACTTAGTGACAGGAGAAATTGAAAGACATTCGGCTCACGCAGTAGTTTTAGGCTCTGGTGGATATGGTAACGTCTTCTTTCTTTCAACAAATGCAATGGGCTCTAACGTAACAGCTGCATGGAAAGCACATAAAAAAGGTGCCTACTTTGCAAACCCATGTTACACACAAATTCACCCAACTTGTATTCCGGTTCATGGAACGCAGCAATCTAAGTTGACCTTGATGTCAGAGTCTTTAAGAAATGATGGTAGAATTTGGGTGCCAGCAAAACTAGAAGACGCTGAGGCTGTCCGGAAAGGAACATTAAAGCCTACCGCTATTAAAGAAGAAGATCGAGATTACTATTTGGAAAGAAGATATCCATCTTTTGGAAACTTGGTGCCAAGAGATGTTGCATCAAGAGCAGCAAAAGAAAGGTGTGATGCAGGTTTTGGAGTTGTTGATAATGATACTAACGAAGGAGTATTCTTAGATTTCGCAGCGGCAATTCAACGCTATGGAAAAGAAGAAGCGCTTGTAAAAGGAATTTCAGATGCTTCGAAAGAAGAAATCACTGCATTGGGAGAAAAGGTTATTGAAACCAAATATGGTAACCTATTTGACATGTACAAGCAGATTACCGATGACAACCCTTACAAAACTCCAATGCGCATTTACCCTGCAGTGCATTACACCATGGGTGGCCTTTGGGTAGATTACAACTTAATGACTAACGTCGAAGGTATGTATGCGATTGGAGAAGCAAACTTCTCAGATCACGGAGCAAACAGACTCGGAGCATCTGCACTCATGCAAGGTTTAGCAGATGGTTATTTTGTGTTGCCATATACCATTGGTGACTACTTAGCAAACGATATTCGAACCGGAAAGATTTCAACAGATACTCCAGAGTTCGAAGCAGCTGAGAAGAAAGCGACAGACGAAATAAACAAGCTCATAAATAACAACGGAACAAAAGCAGTAGATTACTTCCACAAAAAATTGGGACTGATCATGTGGAACAAAGTTGGAATGTCAAGAACTACTGAAGGATTGAATGAAGCGATTGCAGAAATTGCGTCCTTGAGAGAAGAGTTCTACAAGGATGTAAGAGTTCCCGGTGAGGCAAATGAGTTAAACCAAGAATTAGAGAAAGCAGGAAGAGTTGCAGACTTCTTAGAACTAGGAGAATTGTTTGCTAGAGATGCATTAGAAAGAGAAGAATCTTGTGGTGGACACTTTCGAGAAGAATACAAGACTGAAGATGGTGAAGCATTGAGAAGAGATGCAGAGTTTGCCTATGTTTCTGCTTGGGAATACACAGGAAAGCCATCAGATGCCATTCTTCATAAAGATAAATTAGATTTTGAAAACGTAGAGTTAAAAACTCGTTCTTATAAATAACAGATATGTCAGCAGCAAAAAAATTAAACTTAACATTAAAAGTTTGGCGCCAAAAAAATGGCAATGCTAAAGGTAGCTTGGAAACTTATCCGTTAAAAGATATTTCTCCTGACAGTTCTTTTCTTGAAATGTTAGACATTTTAAATAGTGAACTAATTAATAAGGGAGATAGCCCTGTGTCATTCGATCATGACTGTAGAGAAGGTATTTGTGGTTCATGTTCATTATATATTAATGGAGAGCCTCATGGTCCGTCAAGACTTGTAACTACCTGTCAATTGCACATGCGTTCTTTCGAAGACGGTGAAACAATCTACATCGAGCCTTTTAGAGCAAAAGCTTTTCCTGTAATAAAGGATTTAATGGTCGATCGAAGTGCATTTGATCGTATTCAACATGCAGGTGGGTATATTTCAGTGAATACTTCAGGAAATACACAAGATGCCAATGCCATTCCAATTGAAAAAGAAGATGCAGACGAAGCATTTTATTCGGCAGCCTGCATAGGTTGTGGAGCTTGTGTTGCAGCTTGTAAAAATGCTTCTGCATCATTGTTTGTTGCAGCAAAGGTTTCTCAATATGCGCTATTGCCACAGGGAAAAATTGAAGCAAAGGATCGAGTATTGAACATGGTAAAACAAGCAGAGAAAGAAGGTTTTGGTCCTTGTTCAAATACAGGTGCTTGCGAGGTGGAATGCCCTAAAGGAATTTCAATTGAAAACATAGCACGAATGAATAGAGAGTTCCTATCGGCTTCAATCAGTAAATAAGGCAATATGCCCAATTTAAGTGCAAGCATAAAAAGCAAACTACCTAAAGTAGGAACCACCATATTTTCAAAAATGTCAGCCTTGGCTGCTCAAGAAAAAGCCCTGAACTTGTCTCAGGGCTTTCCTGATTTTGACTGTGCCCCACTATTAAAGGAACTTGTAACCAAAGCAATGTATTCCGGAATGAATCAATATGCCCCAATGCCTGGTTTAATGAGTTTACGGGAAGCAATTGCGAAGAAAACAGAAGATTTATATACAGGAATTTATCATCCGGAAAGTGAAATCACCGTTACAGCAGGCGCAACACAGGCAATTTTTACGGCCATTTTAGCCACTGTTTCAGAAGAGGACGAAGTTATAATTTTCACCCCTGCCTACGACTGCTACGAACCTGCCATTGACTTGGTTGGTGCAAAAGCTGTTCACATAGAATTGCAAGGACCTGAATACAGAATAGATTGGGAGCAAGTAAAGAAGGTAATCAATCAGCGCACCAGAATGATTATCATCAATACGCCGCACAACCCAACGGGAACAATTATGACTGCACAAGACATGCAGAAGCTTGAGAAACTGCTGCAAGGGTCAGATATCTTAGTTTTAAGCGACGAAGTGTACGAACACATTATATTCGATGGTTATGATCACCAAAGTGTAGCTCGCTTCCCTAAACTAGCGGAAAGGAGCTTTATTATCTCATCCTTTGGGAAAACATATCACACCACAGGTTGGAAAATTGGCTACTGCCTTGCTCCCGCCGAATTAATGAAAGAATTTAGAAAAGCACATCAATACAATGTTTTCTCGGTTCACAGCCCTTCACAGCAAGCATATGCAGAATACCTCAGCCTTTCAAACGACCATATCCAATTAAAAGAATTCTACCAATACAAGCGAGATTTATTTAAAAATGCAATTAAAAATTCACGCTTTATACTAGGTGAAACAGCTGGAAGTTATTTTCAACTCCTGGACTATTCCAATATTTCTGAAGAGCATGATATTGCCTTCGCAGAGCGATTAACGAAAGAACACAAAATAGCGTCAATCCCTACTTCTGTTTTTTATGGTAGAAAAGTAGAGCAACAGGTGCTTCGCTTTTGTTTTGCAAAAAAAGATGAAACCTTATTGCACGCTGCGGAAATCATTAATTCCATTTAATCGTAAATTTATTTGATGCAAAAACTAACCGTAAGCATCATTCAAGCAAATTTAGTTTGGGAAGATGTAGATACAAACCTAAAGGCATTTACAAAGAAGATTCAATCCATAGAATCAACTGACCTTATTGTTTTACCTGAAACATTCAGCACATCGTTCAGCATGAATTCCGAGACTCTGGCTGAACCCATGAATGGGAAAACCATGAGTTGGATGGCGGAAATAGCACAAAATAAAAATGCAGTAGTTGCGGGAAGTGCCATTTTAAAAGAAAATAATCAAATATTCAACCGCTTTATTTGGATGCGCCCCAATGGTTCTTTCGAAAAATACGACAAGCGTCATTTATTTCGAATGGGCAATGAACACAATCACTTCACAGCAGGTAAAGAGCGACTAATTGTGGAATTAAAGGGTTGGAAAATTTGCCCTCAAATATGTTATGATTTACGCTTCCCTGTTTGGAGTAGAAACAAAAAACAAGAATATGATTTGCTATTGTATGTTGCCAATTGGCCCGAAGTTAGAACCGCAGCCTGGGAAAAACTACTGTATGCCCGTGCCATAGAAAACCAATGTTATGTAGCTGCGGTAAATAGAATTGGAGTTGACGGTGAAGGGGTAAATTGTATTGGAAATTCAATGTTCATTGACCCTAAAGGTGAATTAATTTGGAAAGCTGCTGATGCAAAAGAGGAGTCTAGTACAACAGAAATCTATTTGGATGAGCTAAACGATTTTAGAAAAAAGTTCCCTGTTGGAATGGATGCTGATGATTTTGAGGTACGATAACTTACTTCCCGTTGAAGTCGCTCATCACTCTTCCTAAGGTATTCACTGAAAAAGCCTTTATAATCTGACAGCACTTATCTAGTCGATCCTCTAATTTCTCGTTCTCATCGTCAGACCATTCGCCTAAAACATAATCAACTTGTTTGCCTTTGGCGAATTCATTCCCTACACCAAAACGAAGGCGGGCATAATTTTGAGAGCCCAGTATTTCGTTAATACTTTTAAGGCCGTTATGGCCCCCATCACTTCCTTTACCTTTCAATCTAAGCGCTCCAAAAGGCAAAGCCAAGTCGTCAGTGATAATTAAAACACGTTCTAAAGGAATTTTTTCGGCCTGCATCCAGTAATTAACAGCCTTACCACTCAAATTCATGTACGTAGATGGCTTTAGCAATAAAAGCTTACGTCCCTTGTGTTTCACCTCAGCGATATCACCTAAACGGTTAGGGGTAAAAACAACATTGGATGCCTTAACTAGGGCATCCAATGTTTTAAATCCAATATTGTGTCTTGTATTTTCGTACTCAGCACCAATGTTACCAAGTCCTACAATCAAATATTTCATTTGCTAAATTATTCAGATGCTGCCTCTTCAGTAGCTCCTTCTGCTCCTTCAGCTGCTTCTTCACCTTCTTCTTCTTCTTCGTCAACATCAACAGCAACTCTAGAAGTTTTAACGGCTATAATTACAGAGTTAGGATTGTCCAACAACTCTACATTATCAATTGAAACGTCTTTCACTTTAATTGACTGTCCGATTCTAACTTCCGTGATATCAATTGTTACTGTTTCAGGTATATCTTTTGGGAAAGCTTTACAAATCAACTTTCTCAGCTTTTCTCTTTTCTTACCACCATTCAGGACACCTCTTGAAGCTCCTGTAAAAGCTACAGGAACGCCAATAGTCACTAATTTATCTTCAAAAACTTCCATGAAGTCTATGTGGATTGGTCGATCCGTTACCGGATGAAACTGCACATCGCTTATCACTGCTTTGGTGATTTTATCACCAAAATTTAAATGAATAAAGTATACTTCATGTGTTGTAATTAGCTTTAAAAAAGCAATTTCGTTAACATGAAAGTTAACATTTTCTTTACCACCATATAAAACGGCCGGTATTCTACCCTCCTTTCTTAGTGCATTAAGTGCAGATTTTTTACGCACTTCACTTCGGCTTGTAGCTTCTAGTTGAACAGATTTCATAATATCTATCTTTTAAGGTTAATTAATTAAAATATAAAGTATGAGCTTATTGACTCATAATTGTGTACTTTGTAAATAACTTTTGCAAACAAATCAGCAACAGAAATAACTCGAATTTTGTCGCTTTTTTGTTTCAGTTGAATTGAATCGGTAACAAGTAACTCAGTTAATTTCGAGTTCTCGATTCGTTCATATGCTTTACCTGAGAGAATTGGGTGGGTACAAATGGCTCTCACCGAATTTGCTCCCTTTTCCATCATAATGTCTGCTGCCTTTGTTAAGGTTCCTGCTGTATCAATCATATCGTCAATCAGCATTACATCTTTGCCTTCAACTTCACCGATCAAGAACATCTTGTCAATGTTATTTGCTTTTTTACGTTGCTTGTAGCAAACTACCACTTCTGTCTCCAAATGTTTTGCGTAAGCGTATGCTCTTTTAGATCCACCCATATCAGGAGAGGCCATTACTAAATTCGGCAAGTTTAACTCTCTTAATGCTTCAGAAAAAACTGCAGATGCGTATAGGTGATCTACAGGAACTTCAAAAAAGCCCTGAATTTGGTCCGCATGCAAATCCATTGTCATTACACGAGAAACTCCTGCTCCCGTGAGCATATTCGCCATCAACTTCGACCCAATAGGAACACGTGGAGCGTCTTTTCTGTCTTGTCGAGCAAAGCCAAAATAAGGTATAACGGCAATAATTCTTCTTGCTGAAGCCCTTTTTGCAGCATCAATCATCAACAATAATTCGAAAATATTATCGGTTGGTGGATTAGTAGATTGAACGATGAATACATCGCATCCCCTTACTGATTCCTCAAATGCGGGCTGAAACTCTCCATCCGAAAAACGGTTGATAGATGTTTTACCTAATTCAACGCCAAAGCTCTTAGCGATACTTTGTGCTAGTTCATTGTTACTTGAACCTGAAAATATTTTTACTTGATTTGGCATAACTTTCCTACCGTAAAAAGGGTGCAAAAATATCAATTATTCTTAGCGTCTGCAAGTGATTACTTAAATCAATGAAATAATAAAAATAGAAACTATTTCCAAAAGTAAAAAAAATGGATAATTCCGTTAATCCAATTCAATTCTGCAGGTGGCGGAATTGGCTCACGCGTCCCGATCCAATCGGGATGTCTTCAGTCTAGATTTCAGAATTCCAACGATACTCTTCTCTCTCCTTTTTTTATAAATAAACTACTGATTTAAAAAAAATCAATATTTTTGGCCTCCCAATTCAATTGCCCAGGTGGCGGAATTGGTAGACGCGTTGGTCTCAAACACCAATGTCTTCGGACGTGCCGGTTCGAGCCCGGCCCTGGGTAC
>JABAZP010000033.1:78253-141892 GCA_018608405.1 Flavobacteriales bacterium | reverse complement strand
ACCTCTCCGGTTTCCGTCGTGGATTAACACATACCTTAAAAAAGTATGCAGATGAATCAGGTTTGCTTTCAAAGTTGAAATTCGAAATTGCAGGGGATGATTTCCGTGAAGGCTTAACAGCGATTATTTCTGTTAAAGTACAAGAACCTCAGTTTGAAGGGCAAACTAAAACTAAATTAGGTAACCGAGAAGTTTCTGCTTCTGTTTCTCAAGCAGTATCTGAAATGTTGGCGTACTATTTAGAGGAGAATCCAGATGATGCAAAAACAATAGTTCAAAAAGTTATTCTTGCTGCACAAGCTAGACATGCTGCTCAAAAAGCGCGTGAAATGGTTCAGCGTAAGAATGTAATGACCGGATCTGGTTTGCCGGGAAAACTAGCCGATTGCTCTGAAAAAGATGCTTCATTATGTGAGATTTACCTTGTAGAGGGAGATTCTGCAGGTGGAACAGCCAAGCAAGGTAGAGATCGTAAATTTCAAGCCATTATGCCACTTAGGGGTAAAATCTTGAACGTGGAGAAAGCAATGCACCATAAGATTTTTGAAAATGAAGAAATCAAAAATATCTATACCGCTTTAGGTGTAAGAGTAGGAACTGAAGAGGATTCAAAAGCACTTGATGTTTCAAAATTAAGATACCACAAGGTGATCATTATGTGTGATGCCGATGTAGATGGTAGCCATATTGAAACTTTGATTCTAACGTTCTTTTTCAGACACATGAAGGAGTTGGTAGAAGGTGGAAATATATACATTGCAACGCCGCCGTTGTACCAAGTGAAAAAAGGAACAAAATCAAAGTACTGTTGGGACGATGAATCAAGAGATGCTGCCATTGAAGAGTTCAAGGGGGCAGGGAAGGAGTCTAGCGTAAGTGTTCAACGTTACAAAGGTTTAGGTGAAATGAATGCCGAGCAATTGTGGAGCACTACGATGGATCCATCAACTAGAACATTACGACAAATCGCTGTAGACAGCGCAGCAGAGGCAGACAGAACCTTTTCGATGCTGATGGGAGACGAAGTTCCACCAAGAAGAGCATTTATCGAAAAAAATGCTAAATACGCAAATGTTGATATTTAATTTAAATGAATATCCGTATATTTACCTTAGGTTAAAAATGTAATTATATGTCGCTAATTAGTTTTATTTCAGAGTTTCCCGACGAACAGAGCTGTAAGAATAAGTTTAAAGAATATAGAGATCAGGCAGGAGTTGTCTGTGCGAAATGTAACGGAACTCAACATTACTGGAAATCGGATAAAGAACAGTACGAATGTAAAAAATGTAAAACTAGAACAACTTTAAAAAGTGGAACTGTCTTACATAAATCTAAGCTTCCTTATCGCTATTGGTTTATAACCATGTACTTACTAACTTCTACTAAAAAGAGCTTCTCTGCAAAAGAAATACAACGTCAATTAGGTCACAAACGTTATGCTCCTATTTGGCATATGGTTCATAAACTCCGTAAAACAATGGGAACTAGAGATGAGGAATACGTACTAGCAGGTAGAATTGAATTAGATGAAGGTTATTTTTCAACAGAAATTCCTGCCGAAGAAAAGGATAAGCCTTTAAAAAGAGGAAGGGGAAGTCAGAAGAAGTCTAAAGTGATAGTGATGGCTGAAAGCGAAGTTGTTGAATCTCCCAAACCAGGCAAGAAACCAAGAAGGGTTGGTTATTTAAAAATGAAGGTTATAGATGATTTAACTAGGGAAACCATCAACAAGTGCGTTAAAGAATTGGCAACAGATGCCACTGAGGTAGATACAGATGATTCGACTTCATACACTGAAATCAAAAATTATATTCCTAATCATAATTCACAAGTTATACCAAAAGATAAAGTTGGAGAAATATTACCGTGGGTTCATATTGCAATCAGTAATGCCAAAAGACAATTGTTAAATACATATCACGATATAAAGCCGGAATACTTGCAGAGTTACCTTGATGAATTCTGTTATAAATTTAATCGAAGATATTTTGGTGAATCACTCTTTAACAGATTGTTATTTGCTTCTGTTAGTTATAAAAATGAATTTAGGTATAAGTACGGATAATCATTTTAATTTATAATTGAATAAGAGTTAAAAGGCGAATCGAAAGATTCGCCTTTTTTTATGAGATTATTTGGTTATAGTTGAACAAGTTTGTCTGCATTTCGATACATTCTTTTTGCTGCGCTGCAAAGAACACTCAATGTGACAAACCAGTATGATTAAATGATAATCAACCTAGATTAAATTTTCTAAAAATCAAGCTTGGGTGGGATAGAAGATCAAACGATGTTTGAGTTTGAGCTAGCTCCAAACGAGTTCGTTTGGTCTGGCGCAGTCTGCGTAGCATTTTTTAAAATTTTATCGAGTTGTGGACTTTTTGTTTCTTTTTGTTCCACACAAAAAGAAAACATAAGAAATTAGTCTAATTGCTTTTTGGTTTGGTTTTCTATAGTATATTGAGCATCAGTTTAAGTAGCGAAAAAATGAAAAGAAGTTAAACTTAATTCTATCGATTATTTTGAATAATTTCCAATTCCCTTCGTTACAATCTCGTTAAAAACTCGATCGCTCAGGGGGATGGGAATTGTTTTAAGACACAATTTGAGTGAATCAACCTAGATGAAATGAATTGAATTTTAATTGATTTGTCTGCATTTCGATACATTCTTTTTCGCTGCGCTACAAAGAACACTCAATGTGACAAACTAATATATTTTTCATTGCGTTACAAAGATTATAAATCCGAGAGGTTAGTTTCAACCTAGATAAAATTTTGTAAAACCTACCTGGTTAAGATTCTTCTTCTTGTCCTTTTTGATACTTCGGCTGCCGCTCAGTGGAACTGAGCAAAAAGAACGAAACCTGCCTGCCGCAGGCAAGAAGCTCAGTCCGTGATTTAATTTTTTTTAAAATTACTTCTAAAACGTTGAATGAAACGGCAACTCATTCAGCTAAAGCTGAATTTCAAACAGCCATTTCTAAATTTTTATGAAAATTCACTCAAGGTGTAGGCTTCTCCATTTTAATACAATGTAACTCCAAGAATGTTACAAAATATGTATTGTAATTTTTTGTGCCTACATGCTCCCTGTGAATTTGGGTATCTGAAAGAGACAAAATTCTGTCTACTTGTATGGTAATATATTCATTTATGAAGCTAACCTCTGCAATTTTTCTCTTTTATATCCATAAACCGATTTAAAACAAATTTTGATTACCTCGCTACCATGATATCTTATAAAGGCTTGATATTTAGATTCAATTTCAAATTGGAGTCCTTTTGTCCATTTAATTCCAGACTTAGACTCTGATATGTTGCTTGCAGTGGACCTTGTATATAAATCAGATCTTAAGTCTTTATTTTCAAAACTTATGTAATTTCTATTTATTGCAAGTTCTCTCGGTCTAAGGTAAAAGAGTCCATGATCTATTGAAAATTTTTCACTACCATGTTACACTCCTCTTTCAATAGTCATTCTTATTCCCGCTAGCGACTTGGTTAAGCGCAGTAGGGTAGGAATTGAACCTAGTTTCTTTTCAGCCTTTGTTGGCAATTATTTTTAAATACTTCCTTCTTTACTTTCGGAACCATAACATATTCACTATCATTCATATTTCCATGAATTCCAATTTCTGATATTTCTTGTAAATCTAGAAGAATGTCATCTTGTTTTATGACTCTAAAAATTGAATAGTCAAAATCCTTAAGCATATTTTGTATCTTATTTTGCCTTTCTATTCTTCTCACATTTTGAGCGTTATATACTGGTAATATCTCAATAAGTATAATAGGCTTCTTCTCTTCTATTTCTTTTTTAAAGCTATTTAATACTTCTAGCTCTGCTCCTTCGACATCAATTTTTAAGATTGAAATTGAATCAAGGTTTATTTTGTTTTTTAAACTATCTAGGTTAAAAAGAGGGATAAATTCTTTCTTAAATGTTTTTTGGTCGGGGCGAAAATCTTCTATCATAGATGCAGCACTATCAGTCTCTGATTGAGAGAAAAAATTTAATACCCCCATTTCATTTTTGTCTGAAATTCCTGAGGGAATTATTAGAGTATTGTCAAAATTATTTTCATTTATCAATTTGGCTGCATAGTTTACACATATTGGATTAGGTTCAAACCCTATATAATCAATTTCAGATGAGACACTTTTCAGTTTTAATAATGTTTGTCCAATGTTTACACCAACATCTATAAATTTTTTGTTTTCAATTGGCAAGACTATTTTAAGAATGTCAATCATCCATGGTTCAGACATAAATAAATTTGAAAACCCAATTTTTTGTAAGATGGGTATTTTAAATGTTTTTTTATTTAAACTAATCGCACCATTAATATTAAATAAATTAAGGATTCTAAATTTATTTAATGCTCTGATAAAAATTGTATTTATTTTTTTGTTTAAAGTCAAGTCGTGAAATATGGCTACAGGTTAAAATAATTTTTGATTAAATTATAAAACACATTATCTGATGTTTGATAGTTCAAATATAAGTTTAATCTTTTGTACTTGTAAAAGCGATGCTGCGAGTTGCTTGCTTCTAAGGTTCCCTCTTACGTTTAATCGACATTTTATTTTGCCTCACAATACCAAAGCTTATCCCTGAGAACATTAAACTCTAAGCTTTCAAATGTATTATAGTAAAGCAGTGTTTCTGTAGGAAGTCCATTGACGGTAAACTTGTGAAATGTGAAAAAGCAACTTATAGAAACGGATAAAATCTATATCTCTGATTATAAATTTTTGACGAATTTAGGTTGATTGAATAATTTCATGAGATTCACTTCCTCTTTCCAAATACGCCTATCTGTTACACTTTCCATTTATTGTAAAGCTTAATCCGCAACATCCAAACCATAAAGATGATGGAATAGATGAATAGGGTAAACGTGTAGGAGTGGTGAAAATCGAGAGACTCTGGTGAATACTTAACGATGAGAGCCAACGCCACGACCCGAACTACGTTCAGAAAATGAATTAACTCAATCCCAAGTAGAATGTAAATGATTTTGAACCACCATTTGCCACTAAATACTAGCAAGAAAGAAGTAAATAAAATAAAGAGACTTAATCCGTCACAAGGTGTGCCTATAATTACTCCAGCTGAGTCTTTAATTCCCATGTGGTCTGTATACATTGGGTTTGGAGTGAGAAGTTCATATCCTAAAAATTGCAAGATTCCTTCAGATTGTGAAATAATCAAGTCGATGAGAACAGAATCTATTGCTGTATTTGGACTGATCACATAGTCATAAAGAGACTGAAAACCCAAATAGATTCCTAGCATCGAAGCAACGAAGACAATCGCTTTCTTATTCTTCTTTAAGTTGAGCAGGAGTTCTTTCATTCGTTCCTTTTATGCTTCTTCTCTAAATAATGGATAAGGAGACATTAAATTGTTTACTTTTTGTTTAATTCCTGCAAATTCCGTTGACGTTTCGTCTATCGTTAACGCTTGGTCAATTAAGTCTACAATGGTTGGTATTGTTTCTAAGCCAATGCCTCGTGTGGTTATAGCTGGTGTTCCAATTCTAATTCCAGACGTAATGAATGGGGATTGATCGTCAAAAGGTACCATGTTTTTATTCACAGTAATATCGCAAAGTCCTAAAAGTCGTTCTGCTTTCTTGCCGCTAATGTCTTTATTTCTCAAATCAATTAAAATACAATGATTTTCTGTACCTCCGGAAACTACATCGTAGCCTCTTTTCATCAACTCATTGGCCATTGCTTTTGCATTTTCCGCAACCTTTAGCATATAAGTCATAAATGAATCTTCAAGCGCTTCACCAAACGCTACAGCTTTAGCCGCAATTACATGTTCTAAAGGGCCTCCTTGCGTTCCAGGGAAAACACCCGAGTCTAACAAGGCAGACATCATTCTTAATTCACCTTTTGGGTTTTTTAATCCAAATGGGTTTTCAAAATCTTTTCCCATCATAATAACACCACCTCTTGGACCACGTAGTGTTTTGTGAGTTGTTGTTGTCACAACGTGACAGTGAGGAAGTGGATCGTTCATAATTCCTTTGGCAATTAAACCCGAAGGGTGAGAAATATCAGCCAATAAAATTGCACCAACTTTGTCTGCAATAGCTCTAAATCGCTCGAAATCCCAATCCCTTACATAAGAAGATGCACCACAAATCAACATTTTGGGTTTTACTTCCATTGCTTTCGCTTCAACTTTGTCGTAATCTATTCTGCCGGTTTCTTTTTCTACGCCGTAGAAATGAGCTTTATAGAGTTTTCCTGAAAAATTAACAGGAGAACCATGTGTTAAGTGCCCACCGTGAGAAAGATCAAAACCTAAAATGGAATCACCTGCATTCAGACAAGCCAACATAACTGCTGCGTTCGCTTGAGCTCCTGAATGAGGCTGAACGTTTGCCCATTCAGCATTAAATAATTGTTTTAAACGGTCTATTGCAATGTTTTCAATCTCATCTACTACTTCACAGCCACCGTAGTATCTTTTACCCGGTAAGCCTTCAGCATATTTATTGGTGAGCACAGAGCCCATGGCATTCATTACCGAGTCACTTACATAATTTTCAGAGGCAATTAATTCAATTCCTCTAGTTTGTCTGTCTCTTTCGTCATCTATAAGATCGGCAATCAACTTATCTTTAATCATAGCAGTAAATGTGTATTTGAGGCTTAAAATTACGCAAGCTAACTAAGATTACACTCTATTCGTGGAATAAAAAGAACCGAGAGTAATGACATGTTCTCAATTGAGTAAGATCGTAAACTGAAAAGTAGGAGGAGAGGAGTTTTCGGATTTATTGAAGTTCTAGTTGTTTGTCTGCATTTCGATACATTCTTTTTCGCTGCGCTACAAAGAACACTCAATGTGACCAACTTTTTTATCCTTAATGTTTTAACTAGACTGTTTCTGTGAAAACGAAAAGCCTAAAAAAGACGCACTTAATATTAAATAAATAAGTGGATTGTGCAGGTATTCTATAATTAGTCGAAGAAAGGAATAAACGCTGTCAAAACTATTCGTGACCAAAGAGTAGAGGAGAACTACTGCAGCAACAATACCGCATAAACCATACGAAAGCAAGGCTAAAAGGAAAGGAGTCTTTTCTTTAAACGAGACCCGAAGACCTACGATTGTAAATAAAGCAAACAGTACTGTTAAGCCTACAGTCATAATGTATTTCAACCGGACTAGGAATTCAGGGCTTTTACCGATGAAATAGTCAATTTGGGTTGTTTTTGCCCAAAAGAATTGCTCGCCGGCAATAACTGCATTGATACTTATAAAAAGAACTTCTCGGTAATAACTGAGTATGGCAAGCAGCAGCAAGAAAAGAAACCAAAGCAGCTTTTTCATGAACAATAGCTTTCAAAAAAAAAGGAACGCTAAAAGCGTTCCTTTTGAAGTTTTAAAATTCTTCTTTCTGTTCTTTATTGGCATTGTACAATTTCTTGCCTCCGTATACTGTTCCGGCAATGAGCAACCAACTAATGCCGCCGTCAATTGGAATACACCCCGGAGTATCACAGCCCGGAACAACTGTGCCACCACCACCTGGACCGGGAGGTTGAGCAGCTAGATCAGTTACACCTACAAAAACAAAGAAAGAAGTAATGGTTAAAAGTAAAAGCGATTTTTTCATACGAATTCTATTTTCTTGTAGTGTTTGTTATAGCTTGATTGTTTGGTTAAGAATGTTCTTGCTACCCACTATTTGAATTAAAAAAATACCATTTAAATTGTTTAACTCGTCTAGTTTATGGGTACCGTTTTCGGATAGGCTTAGTTCCATTTTAGACAAAACCTGCTGTCCATTCATTCCGTAAACAGAAACAACAACAGTTTCAACCTCTTCACCTAAGTTGTAATCTAAAAACCAATTTCCATAAGATTCTCTTAATTTCAAGTTGTTGCCTAACTTTTGCACAGTACTTTTAGAATTCAAGGCTTTGTCACATGCGTCAAAAGAATTACTTACCACTAGTTTAAATCGTTCTGAAACGCCTGAAACGGCTTCAAACGTATAGTTTTGGTCTACGCTAAGATCTACGATTTCCTCCGTAGCTTTGTCTTTTAAGTACACACAAGAGTAATTCTCTAAAATGGAAGAAATATTAGAAGAGTTGATGGTATAAGTCCCTGCCTCGCCAATTTTAACTTCCATTGGTACTACATGATTTTCCTCCAACTGATTTAAGGTATTATTCATTAACCTATCTTCTGTAATTGTAGTAAAGTATAATTCCGAAGAATTGTCCATTGGAGAGGGCAAAAACCTTGCATCAAACTGGTCTAAGCTCTCTGTTGCAGAGTAGTCAAATCCAATAGTTACCGTATTCTTAAAGTAATTAACATTGTTAGACAATTCTAAAGTAAAGTCTTTATTGTTCTTTTGTCTCAAAAAAGCCGAAGATCCTGTAGCTGATTTATCTGTTTCATCGAAGTTAAACGGCACAGTACCACCTGAAGTGTTATCTACCCAAAATCCTTGTCCGGGGGCAATTTTTGATGCTCCTAAGGTAGTATATCCTCCGGTGCTGGAATCAAATATGTAAATTGTTGCACCAATATTTGAATTGTCAAGGTTAGTTCTTTCTAAGTGGCATTGGTACGGATTACCAACTAAGTTAAACCCAGATAAAATACTAGGAGGAGTAACTAAACCAAAGTTTGGAGTTCCAACATAGTCTAATGTTGAAGCGCTAAACGATCCTAAGGTGGTGAATAAATACAACTCATAGCCTACACCCGGCGTTAATGCCGTTGCAGTAGATTGTATGGTATCTAAACTGTTGTTATCAGATCTGTCATATTGGTACATACTATAAAATATACCTCGACCTGGATTTGCCCACGCGTTTCCAAAAACTCCTCCAACTCCACTGATTTTTACATCATCATCTATAGATGCTACCGTTGCATTAGAAATTGGTGCCGCAATATTGCTGTAATTGGCATTTCTTGCACCAATAAATCGTTGCAAGGTAAAATCACCGACAAAGCTGCCGTTAGATTCTAAGATTTCAGCCGTTTTAGTAATGTTGGATAGTAATACCAAAGAATCCGCTCCGGAAACATCTAACGTACCAACATAAACTTGAAGCGTGTTATTTAAACTCCAGCCACCGGTTAAAAACAAGTTGGTTGGGTTGTTGGCAACTAAATTCACCAGCTCAATATTCGCTCCTGATGAGTTCGCAAAGGTTTGGTCTGTTGTGCCATTTGCTAGAATTGTTCCTTCCGCTCCTGAGTTTAATGTTCCTTCAATAGTTAAGCTTTCTACAATTTGAAGAGTATCATTACTTGTAATGGTTACGGTTCCACCTGTATTGATGGTTAAAGATTTAGCATTGGCCAATTCATTAATACTTACTGTGAACGGAGAGGGAACAGTAACAGCAGAACTGGCTGTAGGTACACAATCACACGACCATGTACTTGTTGCTTCCCAATTACCTGTTGCAATTGCTGTAATAGGTCCCTTTTCTGCAATTGTAAAATAATCCCCATCATTTAAAGTTATACCGGTAAATGTTAACGTTTTGGTTAGCGCATTATATAAACTTCCAGTTTCTTGAACAGAAGTTCCGCCATTTCCAAAATCACCATCCACATTTTCAATAAGAACGGCATAATTGTTTGGGTCAACTGCGAAATCGTTGTTACCTAGATAAAAAACGAGGTCAATAGTTCCCGGAGTGCCGGTAACATCAGCTCTCCAAATTTTATTCCATCGCTGAGTAGTTAAAACTCCAACATCAGTTGAAGTGCTAAAGTCAGCACCATCGTTACCAATTAACAAATAATCTCCATTGCCCAAAGCAGAGGGGTTGTTGATGAGCAAAGAATCCACCCCTCTTGACTCCAAGTGATTTCCATCTGCCTCTTGACCAATACCGATGACATCTCTGCCGTGAGTACTTTTATGTGCATATAAATTTTGTTCAGCAGTTAGGTTGTATTTGGCTGCTAGGTAGTTGCCAACAATTTTTCGTTTAGCAGAATTCAGTTGTTCATTGAAAATGATTAACTCCGGAACTTGACCAAACATTGGCAAAACGTCACCAGTTGTTCTAATTCCAATAGATGATCTTGGTTGTGTTAAAAAGCCCGTTCTTGTTCTAGTAACTGAACCCTCAGCAGAAGTTAAAAGCAAGTCACTTGAACCCACTGATGCGTCTGTTTGACCTGAAAATATCGAGTAACCTAGGCTACGTCTAATTGTTAACGATGATGCCGAAGATAGAGTTCCATATGCGGCATTGTATGATGCATCTTTTGCATACAAAATGTGCTTTTCCATTGAAAGTATAGTTTGTAAGTTTCTGGCGCCGCTTTCTTTGAATACAATAAAAGTAGAATTGGCTCCGGTCGTAATGTGAGAACTAAAGTCTAAATAGTCATCAACTCCATCAAAATCTATTGCAGGTAATCCGTTCACTTGATTTGTTAAATAGGTTGGTCGATTTCCTGCAAGAATCTGTTCTGCATGATTGTTATTTCCGGAAAAATCTAACCAAGAATATAAAAGCTCTGAGTTATTAAGGCCGGTTAATTTAGATGCGTCTAACCATGCTTCAATATTACTTGTTGTGCCCACACCTCCTGGGCCATAATCAATATTAGGAAGTGATACTTCAGGAATCTTTACAGCTAAGGTAAAATAATTGCCATCACCTAGCACAACACCTGTAAAGCTAATGGTTTTGTTTATAGCATCGTAAGTTCTTCCTCCTTCGTGCAGGCTAGTACCGCCATTTGCGAAATTTCCATCTGCATTCTCAACTAGAACAACATAATTATTAGGGTCTCCTGCAAAGTCGTTTAAACCTAGATAAAACGTCATATCCACGGTACCTGGAGTTCCTGTAACGTTAGCACGCCAAACTTTGTTCCACCGATTAAGTAGATTAATAGGTACATCTGTCGAAGTGTTAAAACCTCCACCGTCATTTCCAATTAACAAATAATCCCCGTTACCTAAAGCAGAAGGGTTGTTGATGAGCAGAGAATCCAATCCCCTTGATTCAACGTGATTACCATCTGCCTCTTGACCAATACCGATGACATCTCTGCCGTGAGTACTTTTATGTGCATATAAATTTTGTTCAGCAGTTAGGTTGTATTTGGCTGCTAGGTAGTTGCCAACAATTTTTCGTTTAGCAGAATTCAGTTGTTCATTGAAAATGATTAACTCCGGAACTTGACCAAACATTGGCAAAACGTCACCAGTTGTTCTAATTCCAATAGATGATCTTGGTTGTGTTAAAAAGCCCGTTCTTGTTCTAGTAACTGAACCCTCAGCAGAAGTTAAAAGCAAGTCACTTGAACCCACTGATGCGTCTGTTTGACCTGAAAATATCGAGTAACCTAGGCTACGTCTAATTGTTAACGATGATGCCGAAGATAGAGTTCCATATGCGGCATTGTATGATGCATCTTTTGCATACAAAATGTGCTTTTCCATTGAAAGTATAGTTTGTAAGTTTCTGGCGCCGCTTTCTTTGAATACAATAAAAGTAGAATTGGCTCCGGTCGTAATGTGAGAACTAAAGTCTAAATAGTCATCAACTCCATCAAAATCAATTGCAGGTAAACCATTGATTTGATTGGTTAGATAGGTTGGTTGATTGCCTGAAGTTACTTGTACAGCGTGGTTATTGTTGCCAGATATGTCTAGCCATGAGGATAGTTGACTGCTGTTACTTAATCCGGTTAGTTTTGAGGCCTCTAACCAAGTTTCCATGGTGCTACTATTGCCTACTCCTCCAGGTCCGGTTTGAGAATGTACTTGATTTACTGAGAACAATAAAATCAATGCGAGTGGAATATATTTTCTATTCATCTTATCTAAAAATCACTAAATAATTAATTGTAAAATTAAGCTAAAAAAAATTCTTAATCAATCTTACGGTCAAATTATCCTAAAGCTATTGAAGTTCATATTTAAAACTTGTTATTTTACGGTAAAAATTAGCCTAAGGTGTTGGTAAGTTTAGCAATTAGATAAAAATACCCATATAACTGACATGGAAGCAATGGAATACTAATTAAACCCCCCATTTAAATTGCGAGCTCTTTAGGTTGTAAATCTACTTTTTTAACTTTTGTAATTTAATCTTTGAATCTTGAAGCAGGTTTGCAGCGAGGTGATCAAAAGGTGTATAAATCGTAATGCGCCTGAAGCACTAGGATGCGAATAATGGTAGTATGTAAATACGGATACTTCCAATTGGTAATTGGTTGAAACGTTAAACCACTCTTTGGCTGCCGAAGAAGACCTTGGCCTCGTTGAGTTAAATTCCTTTTGAAACAATAATTTAAATTCGTTCCTTTGCTAACTATTTCCATAATTGGATGTTTTCCTTATGCAAAATAATGCTAAATCTGGCAATCAGTTTAAAATTGATCCACGTGTTTTTGTTATTTATCTGCTTCGATATTGGTACTTAGTAGTGATGGGACTTTCTTGTGGCGTAGCACACGCTTTCTATCTGGCGAGGTACACTCCTGCCACATATACCACGAATGCCAGAATGTTGGTAGAGGACGAATATTCTTCATGGGGTCAAGAGTACTTCTTACCTGGAATGGAATTAGTCAGCACTAGAAATAGACTGATTAACGAGGTCGGAATTATAAAGTCTTATACATTAATGAACCGAGTTGCTAAAAAATTGAACTGGGAAGTTTCTTATTACCAAGTTGGAAATGTTAAGACAACGGAAATGTACCCCGGATCTTCTTTCGCGGTGGAGCTCCTTTCCGGGCAAAAGTTTTTAGGAAGAGTGTTTGTTGCTTTTCTTCCCGATAATCGTTTTTATTTTAGTGAAAATGGACAGGATATAAAATCTTCCCCAACTTATTTTTTAGACCAGCCTTTCACTTATGGTTCTGCTGAGTTAATAATCAAAAGGGGCGACAGTCCAATAAATGAGGAACAACTTTTTGCATTTCAATTCAACCACCTTCCAAGCTTGACAAGGTACTTTCAGCAATCTGTTCAAATTGATGTAGAAAATACGGAGTCATCCATCTTAATCCTTTCCGAAAGCAATCGAACCCCTGAAAAATCAGTTGATTTTTTAAACACTCTCATGGAGCAATACATTCAGTGGGGAATGGATCAGAACAATGAAATAGCAACGAATACCATTGCATTTGTCGATGAACAGCTCAGAGGGATTGCAGATTCATTAGTAGTTACAGAGTATAAGCTAGAACAGTTTCAACAAAAAAACTTTTCAGACCGTATTTTTATTTCTGAAGACGAAAATAATATGCAAGAGGTTATTGAGTTGGAAGAGGAATTGACACAAAGGAGCATTCAACGGGAGTATTATTCTGCTTTGATTAAGACCGTGCAATCGGAAACGTATACAGCATTTCCTTCGGCAGCGGTTTTTGGGTTTCAAGATCCTAATGTGGATTTAATGACCCAACGAATTCAGGAATTAGTGCAGAAACAACGAGAGTCTAACTTTAGTATTCGGGGCAACCATGTGATAATCGAGCAACAATTGGAAGAATTGAAAAGTCAGAAGCAGGCCTTACTGCTAGTGGCCGAAAAAAGCAAGAGGCAGGTTAATTCGTTGATCGACTCGCTGACGGAAGTAATTGCGAAGGAGGAGCAGAAAGTAATGCGGATTCCGCAGGAGCAGCGTCAGTATTTTAATTTACGTCGAGAAAATAAATTATTGAGCGATTTATATACTTTTTTGTTAAACAAACGTTCAGAGGCGAGTATCGCAAAAGCATCTAATGTTCCTAAGGCACAAATTTTAGATTTTGCTACCGAGTTTCGGAGCAGTTATATCGGTCCCAAGGTCTCAAGTATTTATCTCTCTTCCGCCATGTTTGGATTGTCTGTTCCGGTTTTATTGATACTTAGTGTGTATCTTCTTAATTCTAAAATTATAGACCGTTCTGACTTGGAGAAGATTACATCGATACCTATTCTGGGGTCGATTCTACATAAAAAGAATTTAGATAGCAATATTCTGGTTACACACAATCTCAAGTCTTTAGTTTCAGAGTCCTTTCGCAGCATCCGTACCAACATTAATTACATGGTAGAAGGGAAGGAACGGCAGGTGGTGATGGTTACTTCTTCCATTTCTGGAGAGGGAAAAACCTTTACGTCCATTAATTTAGCTGCTATCTATGCCGCCTCGGGCAAAAAAACACTATTGGTTGGAGCAGATTTACGGAAGCCCAAGATTTTCTCGGATTTTGGTTTGACCAATGAAATTGGTCTGAGTACTTATTTAATTCGAAAAGGGGAAGTAAAGGATTGTGTTCGGGAAACGAAAGTAAAGAATTTAGATTTGATTTCTTCAGGACCAATTCCACCCAATCCGGCAGAGTTAATTGAAAGCGATCGGATGCATGAATTTTTAACCGAAATCAAACAGCAGTATGAGATTATTATCATCGATACTCCACCTGTAGGTTTGGTGACGGATGCACTAATCGTCAATCAATTTGTGGATGCTTCCATTTATATTGTTCGTCACGGTTATTCCAAAAAATCCTATTTAGAAAATATTAACCAGCTATACGCAGAAGGAAAGATTAAGAACCTCGGAATAGTGGTGAATGCCGTGAAAGAGAAAAGTGGTTCATTGGGTTACGGTTACGGTTACGGTTATGGTTATGGTTATGGTTATGGTTATGGTTACGGTTACGGTTATTATTCGGAAGACGAAGGTAAAAAAAGTAAATAAGTGCAGCTGACAAATAGCAAAGTGGGGGTAATTGTGCAGGCTAGACTTGGATCTACAAGGCTGAAAAATAAATTAGAAAAAGAATTTTACGAAAATAGAAGTTTAGGGCAAATTGTATTTCAGAATATTGCTAAGCTGTCGATACATTTCAAAGTTGTTGTTGCAACAACAACTAATGAAGCGGATGGTTATATTCAAGAAATAGCAGAAGAACAATCATTAGAAGTATTTAGGGGGAGTGAGAACAACGTTCTATCTAGGTTTATCGGTTGTGCCGAAGAAAATGAATTTGAAACAATAGTAAGAGTATGCAGCGATAATCCATTTCTGCAAGTAGAGTATATCTATAAGCTGATAGAGGAACATTTGTCCGGAAATTTTGACTACACCTCTTACTTTTTTTCTAACGGAAAGCCTGTTATTAAGAGCCACCTTGGACTATTTACTGAAGTTATAAGTTTAAAGGCATTGAAGGAGGTAAGTTATCAAACAAATGACTCATTGTACCTTGAGCACGTTACAAATTTTTTATACGAGCACCCCGATAAGTTTAAAATAAATAGAATTTCAATTCCGGAAAAGTTAGTGGAGAGTGAAAGCATAAGATTGACGATAGATACGTTGGAAGATTTCGAATTGGGTGCTAAAATATATTCACTGACTTACCCCTCCTTAGGAATTGATGATATTTTATTTCAATTATCTCAAAAAAAAGAGTATAAAGCAATTATGGAAGAGCAAATATTGAAAAATGAAAAGTAAAAACGAAACATACATAATAGGTGAAATAGGACAAAATCATAATGGGTCTGTTGACTTGGCTAAGCTATTAATTGATATGGTAGCTAGACCAATTATTGAAGGCTTGTTTCACTTGAATTTGAAGCCAATAAATGCAATCAAATTAACAAAAAGAGATCTAAAAGAGGAGCTATCTGCTTCGCAGATGAAAGCTGAGTATAACAATCCAAATTCATTTGGAAAGACTTATGGCGAACATAGAGAGTTTCTTGAATTAAGTGATGAAGAACATTTTGAATGTTATAAATATGCAAAAACTTACGGGTTCGACTTTGTTGAAACGCTTTGTTCAAAAGGTTGTTTGTCTATGCTTAAATTGTTTACACCGGATAGGCTTAAAGTGGCTAGTCGCGATTTGACAAATTTACCTTTGCTTGAGGCCTTAGCTGAAACTAAAATACCAATGATTTTATCAACAGGGATGGCCGGTAAGAAAGAATTGGATGATGCGTTGAAAACGATAAGTAAATACCACGACCAGATTTCTATATTGCACTGTGTTTCAGAATACCCGACACACCCTAATAATTTGAACTTGAATTCAATAATTTATTTAAAGGAGAATTTTCCAAATTATAAAATCGGGTTCTCGGATCATACCGTTGGTATTTCTACATCGCTTGCTGCAGTGGCTTTGGGCGCTGAATTAATAGAAAAACACATTACCTTAGACAGAAGAATGAAAGGCACAGACCAAGCAGGTTCTCTTGGTCCAGACGGTTTAAATCGAATGATTCGTGATATTCGGGTTTTAGAAATGTCATTGGGTAAAAAAGACATCTTCATTGATGATTCTGTCATCAAAGCAAAAAATAAACTAGAACGGTCTATCGCAACAAAGAAAGAAATGAAAGCAGGGGAGGTTATTCAAGAAAATGATATTCACTTGTTATCTCCCGGGGATGGGTTGAAATGGGTCGATCGCGAAAAAATAGTAGGAAAGACCCTCTTAGAAGATATTCCGAAAGATGAAATTATCTATAAAAGGTATCTGAAATGAGAAAAGAAGATGTATATGAATTCATAACAACTATTTCTGAAAATTCATACTTTAACTTTTATTTGACAGATCTAGACTTAATAAATATTGAATTATTGAAGGAAGAATTTGCCTTTGATTATAGGCGCTATTACGATAGCGCCATAGATTTGACGAAAATTATTCATTTTAGAGGTTTAGTTGCAACCCTGCTATACCGAATTTCAAGACAATTGTATCTCTTAAATATGGAAGATTCTGCAAAAAAGTTTTCGACTTTTAGTTTTTACTTTACTGCGATGGAACTGTATTATACTGCTGAAATTGGTGTTGGAATAAAGTTTAATCATGGGGTCAGTACTGTTATCGGTGCCAGGTCAAAAGTGGGAAATAATTGCTTAATTCATCACAATGTAACACTTGGTGAGAAAAACGGTAGACCTGTCATTGGGTCTAATGTGACAATTTATCCAGGTGCATTAATCGTAGGCCCAATTGAAGTCAGCGATAATTGTATAATAGGGGGTAATTCGTTCTTGGATAAATCGTTGCCCGAAAATACTATTTATAAATAATATGAAACTACCAAAACTAGTAATTACAGATATCGATGGAGTGTGGACAGATGGGGGCATGTTTTATGATCAGAATGGAAATGAATTGAAAAAGTTTAATACCTCAGATAGCGCAGGGGTATTGTTTTGTACACTTATGAATATTCCGATAGCAATAATTACAGGAGAGGATACACAAATCGTTGCAAGGAGAGCCAAGAAACTAAAGATTGACTTGTTATTTCAAGGGATTTCTGATAAACTAACTGTGGCAAAAAGTCTCTGTGAGAAACTCGGCATTAATTTAAAGGAAGCCGCATATATAGGGGATGACATTGGCGACATCGAATTATTGAAATCGGTTGGATATAGCTGTTGCCCAAATAACTCTCCAGATTATATTAAACGAATAACTCATTCTGTTACTACGAAGAATGGAGGGGATGGGGCTTTTAGAGAGTTTGTTGAGCGAATACTTGAAGAATGCGGTGTGTTAGAAGACATAATTAACAATAAGCTTTAAATTTTTGAAAAAGATTCTATTTATACTCTTCGATTCAGTGAATGATTCAGAGATAGAGTCAATTATCGCCGACGGAAGTATTTCTCATTTTTGTAATCTTTCAAAGAATCCTGTGAAGAACAAACATGATCTTCAAGAATTTAATTTTACAGAGAAAAAAGAAACTTTAAACAAGGCTGCGCGTGAAGAATTTATTGAGTTTATTGCTCAAACGTCGATGGCAAAGTTTAAGAATGGTAAAGATATAAGACAATTTAGTGTTTCAGGTTTGCCTTTATATTGGTTGACTGAATATTCAGCCAAACATCCTTATAATCACTATTTATATAGCGTCTTTTTATTAAAATCGCTACTGATAGAGGGAGTTGTAGATGAAAAAGGTATAATTATCTATTGTCCACCCAAATTCTATTTTTTGAAATCATTACTGTGTGGTCTATTTTCCATGAACACTCTGCGAGTTTATAAACAGACCAATAGTATCTTTCTTGACTATATTCGGTTTTTCAAAACGAATTTTAAATTGATTATCAAAATTATTAGACAAGGCTCTCTTCAGAAATTTGAAAAAAAAGGAGTCGAGAAAGAAATTGTGTTTTTCTCAAAATTGAATAAATCGTCATATGTAAACAGAGTTGTTGAGGTTTTTGACAAAGAAAAAGTCATACCTAAAAGTTCGGTAGCTGAATTAGACATTAATGCATGGATTAGTAACGATAAAATGGATGAATCCCTGCTGTCCTCTCGTCCGACAATTTTACAGTTATGGTTTGCAGTTGTTCAATTGTTATCCGTGAAGGTGCGCTTAAAAAAGGAACAAATCACGATAAATGGAGCAGTGTATGATTCAGATTTTATTATTTCTGAAATTAATGACACGATTGTCAATCGTCCTTACCATGTTTATTCTTATTTGTGGTTAAAGAATTTTTTCATCAATTATACGGTGAACCTAACGGCAATTTATGAAGATGAGTTTTACGTGAGTGGCAGGGTGATTTCAGCAGCTAAAAAAAACTCAAACAATGGACTTGTTACTACTTATGGTATGCAGCACGGAATGTTTTCAGACAACCATACTGTTTACAATATTTCTGATAATGAAATTAATTCTACTTCAACTAGTAGTCGAAATGGAATTCCTTTACCTGACTTTTTCATAACGTGGGGTTCTTATTTCTCAAATTTTTTTCTTAGACACAATAGTTTAACAAAAGAATTTGTGCGTGAATTTGGTAACCCTCTGTATGTTTTTAATACGCAAGATCTGAGTTCTAATAAGGTTGTGGATAATCCTAATCAGATTAAAGTCCTTTATTGCCTTACATCATCTAAGTTATTTTATGAAGAGTTGGAAATAGTCAATAAAATATTGGAAAAAAATAAAAATATCAGTGTGACCATACGTTTTCATCCAAGTTTTATTTTCAGTGTAGATCAATCATTATTTAAGAATAGCAGTTCTATTAAATTTTCAACAAGAAAGAGTTTGTCTCAAGATTTACTAGAATCGAATTTTGTCTTAATAAGTGCACATTCTACTATTTTTATGGATGCACTAGTCGTAGGTAAACCGGTAATAAGACTAAGGACATCTATACATGACTCAACGATGGATAAAATTTATAAAAATTGTCTTACAATTGATGCTAATTACAAGGAAAGTCTGATTTTGAATGAAATGTTTAAAATTTCAGTTGCTGGAATTAAAAATGAAGAGTTTTTACAACTAAAGTTAAATAGGTGGCTAGAGTTTTTTATTAGCAATGGTAACAAGACCCAACAAAAAAATCTTGGAAAAAGCGTTTAAAATCCCAATTGAGTTTGAATGATTATTGCACTAAATTAGTTATTTTAAAATTCTATAAAATATGATAGGAAAGTTACTGAATTATTTTTATTTGAAAGTTTATCAAAATGGTCGAGTACTTTATAGACAGCAGCAAGAAATTAGTTTCCGAGAAAAATACTCTATAAATGATTCGTTTAGATTTAATGGTGAGAATATATTATTTTATGGAGATGGTTCAATTATTTGTGGTCGTAACTCCTACATTGGAGAACTGTCAACAGTATTAGCCTGTGATGGTTGCAAGGTTGAAATAGGTAACAACTGCAGTATTAGTCATAATGTTAGGATATATACCCAAAGTAAAACTGCAGATCAGGACTTCTCAAAAAGTAGTTTGATAAATAAGGCTAATGTGATTATTGAGGATTATGCATGGATAGGGGCAAATGTTTTTATTAACCCCGGTGTTGTTATTGGTAAGAACTCTATTGTTGGTGCTAATTCAGTTATAACCAAAAATGTACCTATGAATGCTATATTTGGTGGAGTTCCAGCTAAATTAATCAGAATGAAATCTAGCAATGCTTAAAAAATTATTTTCGCATAGTTTTTTGTATGCAATTGGACCTCAAGTGCCCAAGCTGGCTAATATTTTGGTATTACCCATAATTACCCAATACCTTACTGCTGAGGATTACGGAATATACGGCACATTATTGGCGTACTCAGGGCTTTTAGGAGGCCTTAAAATCATGGGTTTTGAGGTTTTATTGGTGAATAGCTTTTTCAAGAAGAGCAATTGGTTAGAATATTGGGGGCGTTATTTTATGGGCTTATCTATCTACAGTATAATTTTCTCGGTCATTTATATTTCTGTGCTGTACCTATTTATGCCAAAAGAAGTAGGCTCTAATTTATGGATTGTGATTGGGTTAATAGTCATACCGGCAACTTTCTTCAATATTGTGAATGTTTTTGGTGGCCGTTATTTTCAGCTTGTTCAAAAACCCAAGTACATTGCCTTGATTACTGCTGTTGTAGGAATTTTTACGATTGGTTTAAACTTATTTACAATTGCTCATCTTAAACTTGGATACCTTGGTTGGTTTATTTCTTCTGCGCTTGGCGCTGCATTAAGTTTCGTATTATATGCCTATCCATTATTTAAACAAGTCAATTTAAAACCAATATTAACCTTAAATAAAAACTTTTGGAAAAAGAGCTTAAGAGTTGCCCTGCCTACCATTCCGCATAATTATTCTGCTTATTTGCTCAACTCATCAGATCGATTGGTAATGGATCAATTGAAGACACCAATTGACCAAATTGGAGTCTATAATTTGGCGTATATCTTTGGTGGATATATAGAGTTCTTCGGAAATGCAGTTGGAATGGCAGTTGGTCCTTATATTACTGGGTTGTACGCAAAAAAAAATGAAGAATCCGAGAAGCAAGTTAAGACCCTTGTTTATTTATTGCAGGTGGGTTTTATTTTTATTTGTGCAGTCGTATCCTTATGGGCGAAAGAGTTATTTGACATTTTAATTCGAAAAGAGGAGTTATCTGCTGCATATCCAATAAGCATAATTATAATAATGGGACATGCATATAGGCCATTATATTGGGTAACTGTTAGTAAGTTAATTTTCTATGAAAAAACGAATCAATTGTGGAAGATTTCTTTTGTGGCAGGAATCTTTAACGTTGGGCTAAACTTCATTTTTATTCCATTATATGGGGTATACGGCGCTGCGGTAACAACTCTTTTTTCATTAATATATCTTGGATTGGCACCTTTTTATATAAAACAATACAGGTCTTTGGGTAATCAAAAATACCATCAGCTGAAGTGGATGGGTGTAATTATTTTGTTCACCGTTTTACTTTTTCTACTAAAAGACCTAGCTGTAATATATAAAGCCTTGTTAAGTTTGCTGTTCCTGATCATCCTGATTTCTTACTTTTTATCGGAAAGGAAAAAATTAAATCAAATTAATATCTGAAGTCTATGGTAACAATAATTGATTACGGAGCAGGTAACATCAAGTCCATTCGCAACATGCTAAAGCGCATTGGTGTGCCTAGCACCATAACATCGGAGAAGCAAGCGGTGCAAGATGCGGAAAAAATCATTTTACCGGGAGTAGGCCATTTTGATTATGGCATGAGACAATTAAAACAAAGTGGTTTAATTGAAGTGTTGAACCAAAAAGTGTTGGAGGAAAAAACGCCTTTATTAGGTATTTGTTTGGGAGCACAAATGTTGGGGAATAAAAGTGAAGAAGGTTCAGAGAATGGTTTAGGTTGGATTAACATGGACATTATAAAGTTCAAAATAGAACAAATGCCGCCTACGTGTAAGATTCCAAATATGGGTTGGAATAAGATTAGCAAGAGTAAGACAGCCCTGCAAAATAAAAACAAGGGTGTAGATTTGTTTCAACATTTGGAAGAGGATGCACGATTTTATTTTGTTCATTCCTATCATATGCTTCCGTTAGATACAGAAGTTACTTTGGCAACTGCAAACTATGGTTATGAATATGCAGCAGCTGTGCAACAAGGTAACATTTACGGAGTGCAGTTTCACCCAGAAAAAAGTCACTTTTTTGGCATGCGATTACTCGAAAACTTTGCAGGGTTATGAAAAAGTTTGAAAAGCGAGTAATACCTGTGCTCACCATTGCCGGCGATAAATTGGTGAAAACGATAAAATTTAGAAAACCCAACTACATTGGAGACCCGGTGAATGCAGTAAAAATATTCAATGAAAAAATGGTCGATGAAATCATTTTATTAGATATTACTGCAAGTCAAGAAAAGCGGGTACCCAACTATGCTAAAATAGAAGAGATTTGCAGTGAAGCCTTTATGCCTTTTGCATACGGTGGAGGTATTCAAAGCTTGCAACAAGTGGATCTTCTGTTTCAAGCCGGAATTGAAAAGGTGGTTCTCAATTCCATCTTGAATTCCAACCTGAATTTGGTGAAAGAAATTGGGGAAAAATACGGAGCACAGAGTGTTGTAGCTTCAATAGACATAAAGAAAAACGTGTTTGGTAAAAATTATGCGTACAGTCATTCAGGAATGAGAAAAATTAAAGAACCGGTAGAAGTTTATTTTAATAAAATATTGAATGCAGGGGTCGGAGAGATTATGTTAAACTCTATCGATAGGGATGGAACTTTCCAAGGATACGACTTAGCCTTAATCCAAAAGTATTCAACTTTATCAAAAGTGCCATTAATAGCATGCGGGGGGGCTATGGGTGTGAATAGTTTTACCTTGGCAATTCAAAATGGTGCTTCGGCGGTTGCTGCGGGTAGTTTATTTGTTTATCGCGGGGAACAGAAGGGAATAATGATAAACTATCCAAGTCAAGAAGAATTAGTGGAAAAGGTGTTTAAAAAATTATAATTTCAATCTCTAAATGTTTAAAGTAAGTTTGTACATTTTTTTCAACTATGGAGAATGAGAATTACCAACAATGCGTCAAAACGGTTATGGATAATATCGCTGACCCTAATATATCTTTTGATGATAATGGGGTATCCAATTATTGGTATGATTATCTAAAGCAAGCGAAACAAAATTTGATTCACGGAGAGGAAGGAAGAAAGAAGTGGATTGATACTATTGCTCAACTAAAAAAAGAGGGAAGAGGAAAGAAATATGACTGTATAATTGGGGTTAGTGGAGGAGTAGATAGCACTTATGTCGCCTACCTTTTAAAGGAAGCCAAGTTAAGACCATTGGTGGTGCATTTTGATAATGGGTGGAATTCTGAAATTGCCGTACAGAACATTAACAAAATAATTGACTACTTAGATGCTGATTTATTCACACTAGTTATAGATTGGGATGAGTTTAGAGATTTACAACGGGCTTATTTAAGAGCGGGCGTTATTGATATTGAAGCTTTGACGGATCATGCAATTATTGGGACTTTATTTAGACTAGCAGCCAGACACAAGCTTAAGCACGTGATAAGTGGTTCGAATATTGAAACAGAAGGGGTTCTTCCAAATGCATGGGTTCATGGGAAGCTGGACTCTATAAATATTAAAGACATTCACGCTAAATATGGAGAAACTATTTTAAAGACATTTCCTTTCTTCAGTGTTTTGAAAAAAACTTATTATTTAAAGTTTAAACAACTAAACTTTATCAGTATACTAAATTGGGCACCTTATAATAAAAGAAAGGTTAAAAAAATTATATCAGAAGAGATTGGTTGGCAGGATTATGGAGGGAAACACCATGAATCAATTTTTACGAAATTTTATCAGAATTATATTTTACCCAACAAATTTAAGGTAGACAAACGCAAGGCTCATTTGTCTAATTTAATTTGCTCTGGCCAAATAACTAGAGAAGAAGCGTTGGAAGAGTTGAAAAAGCCACTATACAACGAAAAAGAGCTTCTTCAAGATAAGGAATATGTGATAAAAAAATTAGGATTTACTGCTGAAGAGTTTGAAGACTTGATGTCTCAAGAATCTCGAGCTCATGATGACTTTTTGGTAGAGGGCCATTTACACGAACATTACCCTATGCTAAAGCCGCTAAAGGCAGTCTCAAGATTATTTAGATAATGAACTTATTCAATAAAACAATATTGCTGATTTCTCCGCAAGAATGGAATGGGCTAAGGGTTTCTAAGCATCACTATGCTGAAGAATTAGCAAAAAGAGGGAATAGGGTTTTTTTTCTAGAACCACCTGGCTATAAGTCTGGTAATGTAGAAGTAAGACCTTCAGGAATTGACAATCTTTTTATTGTTAGGTATAATTTCCTATTTGGACCTAAGATACGATTCCATTTCAGAAGGTTATATGACTTTTTAGCTTCAATATATATTAAAAGAATAAGGAAAAAGCTAGGAAATTTAGATGTAGTTTGGTGTTTTGAGCCAAATTTATACTCAAATTTAACTCTTTTTAAATCTGAATTATCTATTTTTCACCCGGTAGATGCAATAGATTTAGAGCACCAAATAAGTGTTGGGAAATCTGCTGATATTATTTTCTCTATATCCAATAATATCTTAGAAAAATTTCGTCATATAAATGTTCCTCGGTTTTTTATCAATCATGGCTTGTCCTCTCATTTCATGCAGGAAATTGTTTATAAGTCTGACAAAAATCTGCGATTTGCTTATATCGGTAATTTGAGTATGAAAGGTATAGATCAGGATTCTTTATATCAAGTCGTTACTGGCTTTACTAACGTGAGTTTTCATCTTTATGGTAACTATAAGGAAAAAGATAACTTAGTAGTATCATTATTAAAGCAACCTAATGTAGAGTTTTTGGGGAGAAAATCTCCAATGGAATTAGCAACCTTATTGAAAAAATATTCTGGTTTTATGCTTTGTTATAATCCAAGTTTAGAATTAAATGGAGGTTCTAATAGTCATAAAATTTTAGAATATTTGAGCTTTGGAAAAGTCATTGTTGCAAATAAAGTATTGCATTACGAACAGCATCGAGATTTAATTCAAATGTCCAAGTTTGATGATAATTCAGATTATGTTCACTTATTTGAAGAAACAGTCAAGAATTTAGAGAGATATAACACGAGCCAGTTAATTAAAATGAGAAGAAAATTGGCTCTTGACAATACATATTCAAAGCAAATTGAACGAATTGAAGAATGTATTGGTAAAATCCGGCTGTAATTTTATATTTAAATCATTCGAAAATATAATTGTAGTTTTAGATTTTTTCGTGGGATAAGTGTTTTTTGCATTAATTATTTGCGGTTACTCATGAGCATAAACTTATAACAATTAAATGGAGCTTTTAAATCCTAACTATTTTTTTTATCCTTTAAAAAGGTCATACTCTTTTATTAAAGGTAGCGCTAGAAAACCATTTGTTTACCTTAATCTTTTATTACAATATCGCAAATTTTATATAGAAGGCATTAACCAAAAATCGAATAATAGAGGGTCTAAATTCTTTGTGGTCTGTATTCCACGCTCGGGTTCTATGCTATTAGGTTCTTCTTTGGCCTCTAACTCTGAGATATTATGGGATAATGAAAAGTATCGATTCAGTGCGTTTATGCCTAGCTTGCTGGCGAACGGGATGGCGAGCCGGAGGGGTGATAGTTGTTACGGAGCGAAACTTTTTCTCACCGAGATGAATACAGGAGATCGGCATGTGGATACTTACTTAAAGCAATTGGAACGAATGCATAGAGATGGGTGGAAGTTTGTTAGTTTGATTAGAGAAAACTCCTTAAAGCAAGCTATTTCATTTTATAAGTTTATCGAAGGAGGCAGAGGGTACGTTTTAAAAACACACAACAAGGAAGAAAAAAATAAAATAGTGCTAGAATTTGACAAATTATTGAAAATTGTTCAATGGTGTGAGTCATTTAAGGAAGCACAAATAAAGATGATGAATAAATTTCCACACATTGAGTTATGCTACGAGTCAGATTTAGCACCGGCTGAAAAGAGGCAAGAAACGATGAATAATGTGTTCAATTTTTTAAACGTTACACTTGCCGATACTCACACTATGCAAAAAAAGCAAAGTGCAAAGTATTTAGTGGATGAGATTGAGAATTATGATGAACTCCTGGATTTTGTCAACAAACATGGCTACAAAAAATATTTATAAATAGTATGCTTGGATGAAAAATAATTTTTATTTCGGTTAATTGAATGTGGTTTATAAATCTTGGTTGCTTTTCGAATTCTTTAAAATAGATATAAATGAATAAAAGTATAATTAATAAATTTTTGAGGCCTTTCGGTGCTGAGGTGCATGGCTTAGGTTACATAGAGCAGCAGTCTAAAAATTCTTTCAAGAATGATCCATTCATGGAGCAGTCCCTATTTTTTGAAGGTAAAAAAGTGAATGAAATTATCGATGCAGGAGCTAACGTTGGAAACGTTAGCCAAAAATATGCAACGCTATTCCCGAATGCAAAAATACATGCTTTTGAGCCAATTCCTGAAGCAATCCTGCAGTTTAAAGAAAAGCATTCTGGGAACGATAAAGTGTTTTTGAATGAAAAAGGACTATCTGAAACTGCTGGAAAATTGACCTTGAATATTAATAAAAGTATAGATACCAGTTCTTTTTTAGAAACGGTTCAGATCGGTGCAACTTCAGATAAATCTTGTGAAACGGAAAGGGTTTTAGTGGCAGACATTACGACAGTTGACGAATATTGTTTAAAGAACAATATAAATCATATTGACATCTTAAAAATGGATACGCAGGGAAGCGAGCTGAATATTTTGAAGGGTGCAGAGAAAATGTTATCGGACGGTAAAATTTCATTAATATTCACCGAAATTTATTTTAAGAAACAATATTTAAATCAACCAGATTTTTACGATATCGCAACCTTTTTAAGGAAATACGATTATCATTTGAAAGATATTTATGAAGCTTATTATAATGAAAGTCAAATCCTCTGGGGAGATGCTATCTTTTTTCATTCAAAGCATGTTAAGCACTAACATTTAAGGCGTGTTAAATGAAAAAGAATCGATTAGAAAGTCTCCATATAGTTCGTTATTTTGACTTAGAAAGATATCCTCCCATATTGAATCTATTAGATTGCATACATAAGACTAATCCTGAATTTGATGCAATTGTGTGCTCGATCAAACCGACTAATGGATTGACAAATAGTTTAAAGTCGATAAAGTATCGTCTTTTTGGTCTGATTTTAGGAAGTCAAAATTCTCCCTGTATTTTTATTTTACGGTTATGACTGCAACCTTTTTGGATTGATTTGGCATAGACCAAAACATCTACTGTAATATGAAGGGATTTCTACTTTTCTCAACTGCTATATACCTGTCAATATAAACTCTAATGAAAATTACTATAGTTTCTACAATTAACATTTCAGGAATACCATCTTTACGTTATTTTATTAAATTATTTTCAAAAGAATTTAGTGCGTCAATAGATGTCATGGATGTGCAAATTAAAAATGTAAATAGTTATTATGGGAATTTGTCAAATGTCAAGTTTGATCCAGTTTTTTCGCGAGATAAGTTAAACGTTGAAAGTTCCATAAATGAAATGAATATGCTCAATAGGTACTTTAAACTTGCAAAAAAAATTAAGAAATCCTACCAGCAAAATGACTCCTTGCTTTTTACTTATGAATATACCGTTTTACTTATTGCTTTGATTTTAAAAGTAGTTTATGGTAAGGGTACTAAATTAATTTATCATCAATATGAATTAGTAGATATAGGAGTCCTCCATCAAAAAGTAAGGAAAATACTGTTTAAATGGACTAGAAGTCTTTCAAGCAAGATCGACTTAGCAATTTTTCCTGAGATAAAGAGGTGTGAGTATTATGTTAATAACTCTACTTTGGATCCATTAAAAACGATTGTTATTCCAAATTCCTGCGAGATTAATGAGCATATTAGTGATGATAATGAAATAAACATACCCCAAGGGAAGGTAGTTGTGGGTCATGTGGGAAATATTGGTCTGGAACGCCATTATTTTAATGAGATTCTTGAAGTGATTGATTCTTTAAAAAATAACGACAGGTATTATTTTATATTTATAGGTTTAAAGTCCTCTGAATTGGATGAAAAACTGAAAAATCTAGAATTTAAAAATGCTATTTTTTTACCTGCGGTATCGCATGAATTATTAAACGAGTATTACAGGAGGATAGATCTTGGAATAATTCTTTATAAAGGAATTGACCTCAATTATGAGTTTTGTGCACCAAACAAACTATATGAATATTGGTCGTACGGTATTCCTGTAATCGCAAGTATATTAGGTGGTCTTAAGCTTATCTTTAAAAACGACTTTCAAGGAATTCTACTTAATTTTGACAATAGAAAGGAGGTTATGGCATATTTAAATTCTTTTAGTCCTTCGAATGAAAAAAGTAGGGAATTAAAAGAGTATTTTGACAAACATTTTAGAATGCAGATTCACATGAATAATCTCCGTGAAAGAATTAATGAGTTATTACTTGAAAAATAATACTTTGGACAAGAATATACTTTTTATAATAGGTACGCGTCCAGAATTGATAAAGATGTTTCCAATTATTAATTATTTAAAGTGTGCAGGAAATAAGTCATTTAGAGTTGTTTCTACCGGACAGCATAAGGAGTTGTTACGACCATATTGGAAAGTGTTCAATATTAAACCTGATTATGAATTAAACATCATAAAAAAGGGACAAAGCTTATCTTCACTTACTGCAAGAGCAATAGTCGCAATTGATAAATTACTGCTAGGCCTCACAAATCAGTTTTTTCCTGAAGTAATAGTTGCGCAGGGTGATACTACTACTGTAATGGCATCATCAATGGTGGCATTCTACCATAACATTAAGTTCGCTCATGTTGAGGCAGGCTTAAGAAGTGGAGATATGCTAAATCCTTTTCCTGAAGAGTTTAATCGGAAGGTTGCCGGAATAACAGCATCTTATCATTTCGCTCCAACAATGATTGCGAAAAAAAATTTAATGAAAGAGAGTGTTGAAGAAAAAGATATACATGTGGTAGGCAATACAGTAGTTGATACACTTCACTATTTTAAAAATTCTAGTATTCTAGATAAACATCAGTTTGCACGGAAAGAGCTATTAGGAGTTAAAGGTATGGTGCTTGTAACTTGTCATCGGCGGGAAAATCACTTGTACTTAGATGAATTAATTGATGCAATAGATATCTTAAGCAATCAAAATAGTAAATTAACCTTCGTATGGCCTGTGCACCCTAACCCCTCGGTTAAAGGGCACGTTCTATCATCTAAAATAGCAAAAAAGGAAAATGTTATTCTTACTCCACCATTAGAATATCTAGATTTACTAAAAGTAATTTCAAATGCTAAAGTAATTATAAGCGACTCTGGTGGTATTCAGGAAGAAGCTCCCTCTTTTAATGTGCCAGTATTAATCTTGCGAGAATCAACGGAACGACCTGAGGCTGTTAATATAGGGTTTTCTAAGTTGGTTGGGATGAGTAAGGATAGTATTGTTAATTCATTTTATAACTTTAAAATACATAATACTAAGAATTTGATGAATCCCTATGGAGATGGGAACTCTAGTTCCCGTATTATCAAGATAATAAATCATGAGTAAAATGAACATTTCATAAATACTAAGTACATACTGCAAATAATGAATATTAATGGACAGATCTTGTATTGTACATTTTCATGACGAAGAAAATCTTTATATGCTTAGTTAAGTTAGACTTCCCACTCCAATAGAGCGTGTCTCCCAAAATAAAAAATAGTAGCGTTAATAATTATGTTCAGTTTAAGCACCCCAATTAACATCTATTTATGTGTTGTGAATTAATTAAAAACTATCGTAATATATCAAATCCCTAGAATTAATTTATTATGGTTAATTTCTTCTTTCAAAGGTCAGTTATATGAGAGACTTGGTATATTGCTTCGCGAAAAGCGGTTTGCTTTTGCAGTTAAATAATTATTGGATAATTAATAATTATTGGATAATTAATAATTATTTTATTGAGTGGAATCATAATGATTTATTTGAATGAAAATATTAATAGTTGGTTCGGATGAAATTTGGGCGTTGGAAAACGCATACGTTTCCGTTTTTAAAGGAGTTACTAATTGTAGGTTATTTAATGCACATGGAGTATTTTTGAACTACCTTAAGTCATCTATGCTGAATAAAATTAAATATAGTTTAGGCCTGTCCACTATATTAAACAAGATTAACAAGGATCTTCTCCAAGAAGTAGAAAAAAATATTCCGGATGTGGTTTTTATTTTCAAGGGAATGGAAATTTTTCCTGCTACCTTAAGAAAGTTGAGATTAATGGGGATTAAGCTTGCGAATTATAATGGGGACCATCCTTTTGAACACTTTTCAAAAGGTTCTGGGAATAAAAATGTAACAGATAGTGTCGGGCTGTATGATTTGCATTTTAGTTATTCGAAGAAAATAATAGCACTAATTGAAAATGAATTTAACATTCCTGCAAAATGGCTGCCATTCGGTTATTATACAGCTGTCGTTCCTGATTTCTCAAAACAGCTAGAATCTAAGGTGTGTTTTATCGGAAACCCTGACTTGGAAAGAGTGCGTGTCATAAATGTTCTGTTGAAAAATAATATTAAGGTGGATGTTTATGGATCCAATTGGGATAAGTGGAAGTTTACAAACACTTCTTACCTTACCACTAATCCTCCTTTATATAAGGAAGATTTTAATGCAACAGCCCAAAAATACAAATTGAATCTTAATATTTTTAGACCACACAATGCAGGGAGTCATAATATGAGGACCTTCGAAATGCCTGCGTTAGGTTGTATATTGATTTCAACAGAAAGTGAAGAACATCTTTATTTGTTTAAAAAAGATAAGGAGATGCTATTTTATAACTCTGACGTAGACTTGGTAGAACAGGTAAGGAAGATTTTGAGTAAACGTGATGAATCGCTCCAAGAAATACGATTAAGTGCGTATCAGCGATCAATAAATTCTGGGTATTCTTATAAGGAAAGAGCCGAGTACGCGCTGGAGGAACTTCGAAGGTTGGTAAAGAATTAATATGAAAAAAGTAGTTTGGGCAAAAATTCCTAGGGTAGGTTTAGCGAATAAAATATTGGTTTGGGCAAATGCATATGTATTTGCGAAAGAAAATAATGTGCCCTTGGTAGTTACTAACTGGTTAACTATATTTATTGGTCCAATTTTACGAGGTGAAAATAGTCTCCGATTTTACTTTGGGTATTTTAATAATGATTCAATTTTTAAACGTTTAAATATTCGAATAAAATCAAAGTTTTTGAAAATAGATAAAAACGTAAAGGGGGATACTTTCCCTAAGGGTACAGATTTAGTTGTGTTTGATACGTATATGGATTGGTTGGAGTTTTTTGATAGAATTCGATTACATCGAGAAAGGATAAAATCTGTTTTTTTCAAAGACCTCCTTAAAAAAAAGTATAAAGTTAATTATGACAATTATGAAAGCTTAAATATAGGGGTGCACATTAGAATGGGAGACTTCGGGATGCCTAATACGACCTTCGATGACGACTTTAATCCAGAAAAGAACTCTTCTAAAAGAACCCCTATTCGATATTTTGTGGACGTTATAAATTCACTTAGAGCGCATGCCGGTAAACCTGTAGAGGTTCATGTATTTAGTGATGGAAATGAAGACGACCTAAGAGAAGTATTAGAGTTAGAGCGAGTGCAGTTGGTTAAAGGAAATAAAGATATTGAAGATTTGCTGATGCTTTCGAAATGCAGAGTTATTGTTACTTCAGCTACGAGCACTTTTAGTTTATTAGCAGCTTACTTTTCGGAAGCGGTCATTCTACATCACCCAAATTTCTACATTAGACCGATTAGAAATACAGAAGATAACAACTTATTCTACGAAGGACCCTTTAAAGAGAACACCGAACTTAAACGAGCAATACAAGAATTGAGCTTTAACTAGAGGCTTCTAACGTAGATATCTCCAAAACCAGTGTTCTCGAATTCAGTCGTTCTCATTACCGTAGTCATTTCCTCTAACGAATACCATTTATTGCCCGCCCACTCCATGCTTTCACCTACGGAATAATTACATTCAATAGAGTTTGTTGCGATATTTTCCAAGCGAATGAGACATTTCTCAATCAAATTAATTCCTTCTGGCGCAGCATACTCTAAAGATATCATCTCGATTGGTTGCGTTAAACCATTTAGAACATGTAGTTCATAGCCTTCAACATCTATTTTAGCAAAGTTTGGTTTTCCGTGTTCGGCAATAACGCGGTCAAGTGTTGTAATTTCAATTTTACGTGTATTGTTCCAATTATATTTTTTGAATCTACCGCTTTCCTGAGTTGTTTTAATCCAGTCTGTAGAAAAAGAGGATAGCACAGAATTATCAGCTATATGCATTTCTTTTATCTCTTCTTTTTCTCCAAGCCCTTTTGGGATGATGGTTATCTTTTTCCCATACCTTAATTTTAAGAGTTTCACACATTCTGCCTGTGGTTCAACTGCAACAATATTAAAATTTTCATGGATTAAGGGTTCTATTCGGTTCCCAAAGTTGGCTCCTATATCGAAGTAAATACTTCCTTGGTTTAAAAATTGCTGGTAAAAAGAAAGCCTTTTGCTTTTAATTGTTTTTTCTTCAGTTGAAGGGAAAACATAATTCAAATAAATGAGATATTCGATTCCAACGGTGTTTTCGAATATTTTTTTCAAGGAATTACCTGTGATATTCTTTATAAAATTCTTCAATTGTTTTTTTTCAAAAATAGGTTAATATGCACTAAAAAAAAGCTAAGTTATGCCAGAAACGAAAATATAATAAGGCTACCTTTGAAAAAGAATAGGTAAAAAAACAATGACGCTTTTTATAAATTTAGTTTCCATATTTTTTTTGGTGATTCGATACCTTTATTTCAAAGACTATTTTATTTCTGCATTAGGGCTGGCTTTTACGTTTTGGGTGTTTTTAAGGTTTATAGATGCACTAGGAAGAAGGTTCCCATTGAAAGAATTAATTTTGCTTATCGCCTCTTCTCAATGGATTTTAGGGGCAAAAATAGCTTATCTGCAAGGCATGGTTCATCATAGATACTATATGTATGTGGAAGAGGAGGCCTATATGAATTTTGTTGTGATTGCTTCTCTATTATTTGCAGCTGGCCTTTTTCTAATAAAGATACCAATAAACTTTAAGGCATTATGGTTCAAAGATCAATTTGATAAGCAAAAAGCACTGAAGCATGCCAGTATTATTTTATTCATCGGATTACTTTCTTTGGGAATTCAAAACCTAATTACCATTCCTGGTTTAGGATTTGTTTTGTACTTATTAAATTTGTTGATTTACGTTTCGGCAGCGTACTTTATGGTAATTTATCCTGATAAACGTTATGTGACTTACTTTTTGGTGGTGCTATATGCACTCATTAAGTCTTTATTAATTGCCTTGTTTCACGAACTTTTTTTAGTGGGTGCACTCTTACTGTTTTTTTTGTTTTCGGCAGACACAAAGTTTGTTTCCAAGTTACTTTTCATCGTTATAAGTGGGACTTTTATTTTTGCCATACAAACTGTAAAAAAGGATTACAGAACATTCGCATGGAGTGGAGTTAATAAGGCAGATTCAGGAGAAGTTCTCTACGAGCTATTGTTAAATGAGTTTGCGAATACGAGTTCATCGAACGCTAATTACCTTAATCAGCAGGAAGGCGAGGTGGCGCGAAACGCTGAAGTTAATAATAGACTAAATCAAGGCTGGATCATCAGCAGAACGATGTCGAATATTCCCAAGAACAAATCATATCTCTTTGGTGAAAGTATAGTAAAGTCAATAGAAGCAAGCGTTTTACCTAGGTTGTTGGCTCCAAATAAGGCTGGTGGAGAGTACGCGATTGAACTATTTCAAGAAGTCACTGGGTTAAAACTGAACAAAAATACATCGATGGGTTTATCTGTTGTGGGAGAATTCTATGCGAATTACGGTGTGTTTGGAGGGATCATTGCTATGTTTATTTATGGGTTAACTTTAGCCATGGTGATTAAGTTTGTTTGTTTGAGAGGAGGAGGTGGCTCTCCATTAATTTTCTGTTGGTTTGTCATGTTTTTCTTTCAAACGGTGAAAGCGGAGAATAATTTTATAACCGTTTTTAATCATTTAGTTAAGGCACTTGTGATTTTTTACATCCTGAAGTTAATTTTATATCAATATGGAATAGATTTGTTTAATTCTTTAAAGTCTAAAGCTAATCTGAGTGCTCCTATAATATTTGTGAGTTAGAGTCTTATGTTAAAATTTTCTTGCTTTGTTGATTGTGTAATTGTTGCTTAAAATGGGTGTTTTATTAATTAGCTTTGTAATCATATGATTTGCAATAATTTAATTTAATGTATATCCGTAATTACTAATAATTAGTAATTTGGTGAAAATTTTAAATGATGAATGTATTTAGTTTTACAGCTCATTTTGATAGCGAAATATCTTGTAGAGAGCATTTTAAATTAGAACGAGACAAAATAGGAGTTAGTTGCCGAAGGTGTCAGCATGTCCAACATTATTGGATCAAAAGTCAATGGAGTTATGAATGTAAGAAATGTAGAAGCCGAACCTCACTCAGGAGCGGAACCATCATGCAAAATTCAAATCTTTCCTTTTTAGTCTGGTACAAAACTATGTTTCTGTTAAGTATGACAAAAAAGGGTTTTTCTAGCAAAGAAATACAGAAATAGTTGGCTCTTAAACGTTACGAACCTGTTTGGGCAATGGTTCATAAATTGAGAAAAGCAATGGGTAAAAGAGATGATCGATATACTTTAGAAGGCATGATTGAAATGGATGAAGGCTATTTTACGGTTAAATCTTCTGAATTTGAAAAGAATAAAGCACTGAGAGGGCGAGGTGCAGCGGGTAAGAGAAATGTTGCAATCATGGCTGAATCAACGCCTTTGGGAGATGTGAATACGAACAGAAATTCAAAGCATTGTCGATATTTTAAAGCAAAAGTTTTGGAGTCACATTCTAAAGATCAAATTAATAATACTATCGTCAATTCAATTCATGAGAAAAGTATTGTGTTTACAGATAAGAGTGCATCCTACGTAGATATAGCTGATTATGTGGAGTTACATATTACGGAGAAATCAGATAAAAAGACAACCGAAGAAACTCTAAAATGGGTTCACATAACAATAAGCAACGCCAAAAGAAACCTTTTAGGCAACTATCACAAAATCAAAGGAAAATATTTGCAATTATATTTGGATGAATTTTGTTACAAGCTAAATAGAAGATATTTTGGTGAAAAACTCTTTGATAGGCTTGTTGTCGCTAACATTACAGGGTTATGACAAATTACGGATATGCATTTATCTTTTAGTACAGAGTATATTTTAATTTAAAAAGATAAAATCAAGATGAAGCTCTTATTCTTCTCCACCCATCCTATTCAATATCAAGCGCCAATCTACAGAGAGCTTGCAAAGGAGTATGATTTGAAAGTGGTTTATCTGCTTCATCAAACGGCAGAAGGTCACGCGAATGCAGGTTTTGGCGTTTCATTTGAATGGGACATACCTCTCACCGATGGCTATGACTACGCTTACTTGAACAACAAATCCAAGAATCCAAGTAGTTCTAGTTACAACGGAATTGTATTGGATGTGAAAGACTTAATGGAGTTATATGCTAAAGAAAAACCGGATGCAGTTTTCGTAAATGGTTGGTTCCCTAAGGGAATGGTCCAGATTGCTAAGTATTTTAAAAAGCACCATATTCCGGTGGTTTGTAGAGGGGATTCTAATCTAAGGATGACGAAGAGTCGTGCGAAAATGTTTTTAAAAAAGTATTACATTCCACAAATCCTCCAATTTTACGATTACTTTCTTTACGTAGGTAATTTAAATAAAGAGTTTTACGTTTACCACGGGGTGGTAGAAGACAAATTGTTTCCAGCCGCTCATTGTATTAATACGCTGTTTTTTGAAAAGAAATATGCGGTAGTGAAAAAACTTGAAAGTGATCAGGTGCAATTAGGTTTTTGCGGTAAACTAATTCCAAGAAAAGAACCATTGATGCTAGTAGAAGCGATTTCGCATTCAAAATTTAAAAGTGACATATGTCTAAATGTTGTTGGAGATGGTCCGTTAAAAGACGCTCTGTTGTCTAGAGCAAAAGAATTAGGAGTAGAGGTTAATTTTATCGGGTTTTTAAATCAAAGTGAAATAGTATCAAAGGGTTACTCTCTTTTTGATGTCTTGGTATTGCCATCTAATCAATACGAAACGTGGGGCCTAGTTGTAAATGAAGTGATGACGAACGGAATCCCTGCTATTGTTTCTGACACGGTAGGCTGCCATGCCGACTTGATTGAAGAAGGAAAGACTGGGTATGTGTTTAAGTCTTTAGATCGAAAAGCCTTAACGGATAGAATTGATCAATATATCGAAAAAAGACGGGAAGGGTTTGATTTTCAAAAATTTGTAAAGTTAAAAATTGGAAATTACTCACTTGCTGAAACGGTAAGTGGCTACAAAGTATTAATCAATAAGTTGTTTGAAAGTAAATGACCGGTTGAAAAAACAAACGACTGAATTGAAGGGAAAGTTTAATTAGGTTCTAACCAAGCTCTTTTTCAATTTATTTTATTTATTGGTAATTAAATTCATATTTTATTGTCTCATTTATTCAAGTATTTTGGCTCTTTAATGAAAAAGTCATAAAATGTATTTCGGAAGAGTTAATTCCAAGTAAAAATTTATAATGAAGGCAATTATAACAGGAATTAGTGGTCAAGATGGAGCCTATTTAGCTAAAAGATTGGTTCATAAAGGCATTCAGGTTACTGGAGTTGTTCGTAATGAACTTTTTATTGGAACTGGGTTAGATTATCTTGGTGTTAGAGGACAGGTAGAAATTATTCAAAAAGACTTAGGCAACGCCAATGAAATCAATAATTTAATTAAAGATAAACGACCTGACTTTATCTTTAATCTAGCTGCTCAAAGCTCCGTTGCGGAGTCTTTTAAGAATCCTCACTCTACGATACTTTTCAATGTACACTCCACACTAAATATTTTAGAAGCTATACGTAATTTTAGCCCTGAAACACGTCTTTATCAAGCTACCAGTAGTGAGATGTTTGGTTCGGTAAGCAATCTACCAATCTGTGAAAATACCTTGCTGAACCCACAGAGCCCTTATGCTATATCTAAATCTTCTTGTCATCATTTGGTCAGAAATTATCGAGAATCCTACAACTTACATGTGAATTCCGGAATTTTATTTAACCATGAGTCTGTTCTCAGAAGGGAGGAGTTTTTCATCATGAAGATTATTAAAACGGCGCTAGATATAAAATATGGAAAGCAAGACATATTAGAAGTTGGAAACATAGATATTAAAAGAGATTTTGGGCATGCACCACACTATGTAAACGCCATGATAAAAATGGTCGAAATGGATGAACCAGATGATTATATTATATGCAGCGGGGAGTCGGTAAGTTTACGAAGTATCATTCACCACTTATTTAACTATCTAAATATTGATTTAGATAGAATCAAAATTAATAAGAAATTATACAGGCCTTCGGAAATCATTGATATCTATGGGGACAATTCTAAAGCAAAGAAGGAACTTGGCTGGTACTATAATATTACTTTCACAAAGATACTTGAGCGAATTCTAATCGAATATCAAAACAATTTTTATCATGACTAAAATAACGTATTATTTTAGAAAAAGGAGAAAGGGTGCTAATTTTAGTGTGGAGCAGATCTTTAACGATCTGGCAGACCGCTTACAAAATAGATACGTTATTAATAAAAAAATAGTTCCTTACGTAAGCTCGGGCTTTTTTAATCGATTGGGGAATGTTTTCTCAGCTTCACTTTCTCAAGGTGATATCAACCATGTTACTGGCGATATTAACTATGTTGCTCTTCTTCTAAAAAAGGGTAAAACAATTTCTACTATATTGGATTTAGGTATTTTACATAGAACTAGTGGTTTGCGACGGAGAATTCTTTTAGACGTCTGGTTTAAATGGCCCACCTATAGGAGCAAGTGGGTTACAGTTATATCAGAAGCTACCAAACAAGATCTGCTGAAAAATGTAAACTGTAACCCAGATAAAATAAAGGTTATTTATGTACCAATTAGCACCTCCTTTAAACGAGTTGAGAAATCATTTAATAGTGAATGTCCTACCATTTTGCAAATAGGCAGTGCACCGAATAAAAACTTGAAAGGGTTGATAGCTGCTTCGGAGGGGGTTAATTGTAAACTGCTTATTGTAGGAAAAATTTCAGAAGATAACTTGGAGCTATTGCAGAATGCAAAGATTAAGTTCGAAAACAAAGTGGAGATTCCTTTTGAAGAAGTAATTGCTTGTTACGAATCAGCAGATTTATTGTTTTTTGCTTCTACCTTTGAAGGATTTGGCATGCCTATTTTGGAAGCCCAAGCAGTAGGAATACCTGTAATTACATCCAATATTTTATCTATGCCGGAAGTGGGAGGAGATGCTGCAATTTATGTTGATCCGAATGATATAATAGAATTAAGGAAAGCTCTAATTATAGTGATTGAGAACCAGGAATTAAGAGAAAGTTTGGTTGCAAAGGGTTTTGAGAACGTGAAGCGATTTGACCCAGACAAAATTGCCCTAGAGTATGAAGCACTTTATGAGGGTATTATATAGTAACTTCATAAGTTGACGACAATTTTATCCGTGAAAAAAGACCTTAGTTTTGGTTCTACCTTCTAGTCCTAATTGGAGTTTGTTTAATAATTTCCAGAGTTTAATAATGGAGTGATAGTTTTTAGAAAAAATACACCAAGTTTTCATAGCATAGAAAATGTTTTTGAGACCTTACTTCCTTTTTTAGCAACAAAAAAAGTAGTCCTAAAACACGAGAGTAAAGGTTTATGGAACCGGCTGAAAAATATTCGTGACCTACTTTTTTTTAGGAACAATTTATTGCATATAACCGGTAATGACCATTATCTGCTCCTGTTTCCATTTAAAAAGTCTATTCTTACAATTCACGATATTGAAGCATTAAAGAGAAAGACAGGACTAAAAAGATGGCTCTTTAAAAAGCTGTGGTTTGACCTTCCCATTAAAAATGCAACGCATGTGACTACAATTTCGGAATTCAGTAAAAGGGAAATTGCATCGATAAATAATTATAAAACGCCAATTGAAGTCATACCGAATCCCTTATCACTTCCTATAGAATTTCGAGTTAAGGAATTCAATGCAGATGAACCCAGAATTTTGCACATTGGTGTTAAAGCGAATAAAAATCTACCGCGCTTAATAGAAGCATTGTCATCTATTCCGTGCACACTGATTATTATTGGTAAGCCAAGTAAAGAGATGAGCAAATTGCTTTCAATTCATCGCATTCAGCACGAAGTTAAAATGAATATAAGCCAACAAGAAATAATAGCTGAATATTACTTGTGTGACCTGTTGGCATTCGTCTCCACTTATGAAGGATTTGGTTTGCCCATTTTAGAAGCCCAAGCTGCAGGCAGAGTTGTTTTAACGAGTAATGTAGCCTCCATGCCAGAAGTTGCGGGATTGGGGGCTATTTTGGTAGACCCTTATTCTGTTGAGGCAATTAAGGAAGCCGTCTTGAAAATTATTCGCGATACAACAACTCGAGAAAAGTTAATTCAAGAAGGCTTGAATAATGTGAAACGGTTTAATCTAGAAGAAATTGCAAAAAAGTATACTACTTTGTACAACAAATTGGCGGATGGTATCTAAACATAGAATAATTATTTTTATTGATTGGTTTTATCCTGCCTACAAAGCAGGTGGACCGGTAAAGTCTGTCCTAAATATTATCAATAGTCTTTCCCAAGATTTAGATATAAAAGTGGTGACCTCCAATAAAGATGTTGACGGGACGATTCTTTCTGTTTCTTCCAATACCTGGGTCAATAAGGAAGGTTACTCGATTTGTTATTTACATGATCAGATGTCTGTGTTGGATTTCTTAAAACAAGAACAGCTATCGTGTGACTCCGTTTACTTCAACAGTCTATTTTCTATTAAGTATACCATTTTACCGCTTTTGTTTTATAGAAATTCTAAGGTGAAAAAAATTCTTGCTCCTAGAGGAATGTTAGGTCAAGGCGCATTGGAAATAAAATCAATAAAGAAGAAGTTATTTCTGTTCCTTTCAAAAAAGTTTCTATTTGCAGATGTTATTTGGCATGCTTCAACACCAACTGAAGCGAATGAGGTGAAACAGGTGATTGGAAGAACAGCCGAAACCATAGTAGCTCAGAATATTTCTTCACCTGCTACTGAACGGATCATTGCATCCGATTTTAAAATGGAGCAAAAGCTTCGATTGGTTTTTATTTCAAGAATATCATCAAAAAAGAACCTATACTTCCTTCTGGAGCTTTTAAAGTTAATGGAAGATTTATCGGATGTAACGTTGGATATTTATGGTCCGATAGAAGATCAAGAGTATTGGAATACGTGTTATGCTCTTGTTGAAAAAGACAAACGAGTTCAATATAAGGGGGTGATTACACCAGTTGAAATTAATTCGGTTTTAAGTAGCTATCATTTTTTTGTATTACCTACTTTGCACGAAAATTATGGGCACTCCATTGTAGAAGCTTTAAACAGTGGACTACCTGTGGTACTGTCTCAACATACTCCTTGGAGAAATTTAAAGTCAGAGAATGTTGGCTTTGATATTGCATTGAGTGATAAGCAGGCATGGATGGATGCACTTCGTGCGGCATACTTTATGAATGGTTCTGAGTACAAAACGATGACTATGGCCTGTTACGAGTATGCTAAAAAATATGTAGTTAATGAGCAAGTAGTTATTGAAAATAAAAAATTATTCTATGGCCGCTAAAGTAGATTTAAAGAGATTCAACAATTCCTGGTACAAGCCGGGAAAAGGAAGAATAATTTTATTGTTGTGGTACATCATTAATGCCCTCGTTTTTAACTCATACTTACTTCCTTTTAACAAGGTTAAGGTGTATCTTCTGCGGCTTTTTGGTGCGAGGGTAGGTAAAGGAGTTGTGATTAAGCCAAAGGTGAATATAAAGTATCCTTGGAAATTAACAATCGGTGATTTTTCGTGGATAGGAGAGGAGGTGTGGATTGATAATCTGGCTGAGGTAAAAATAGCGGACAACTGCTGTGTTTCTCAGGGAGCCATGCTTTTAACAGGAAACCATGATTATAAAAAGGCCACTTTCGATTTAATGGTTGGAGAAATAATGTTGCAGAGTGGCGCTTGGGTGGGGGCAAAGTCTGTTGTATGTCCGGGAGTAACACTGCATAAAAATGCTGTGCTCGCTGTTGGTTCGGTGTGTTCCGAAGATCTACCCAAAAATGCGATTTACAGAGGGAACCCCGCGGTATTCGTTAAGGAGAGACACATTAAGCAGTAAACATGAAAGTATCCATCCTTACCGTTTGTTATAATTCAGAAGTTACCATAGAAGATACCATAAAATCGGTTCTAAGTCAGACCTATACGGATATTGAATACATTCTTATTGATGGAAAATCGACAGACAGCACCATAGAAATAATACAACGACACAAGGAGGGTATCGCAAAAATTATTTCCGAAAAAGATGAGGGCATGTACGACGCCATTAACAAGGGGATCAATCTGAGTACTGGCGAAATTGTTGGGATCTTAAATGCAGATGATTTTTACATCGACCATAACGTTATTGGAGAGGTAGTGGCAAAAATGAAAGAAGAAAAGGCGGATAGTTTGTATTCTGATCTGTATTACGTTGCAGCTGAAGATACGAATAAAGTAATTCGGAATTGGGTTTCTGGAAAGTACAACCGACAAAAGTTTTTATATGGCTGGATGCCACCACATCCTACCTTTTTTGTAAAACGAAGCGCCTATCAAAAATTCGGAAAATTTAATTTGTCCTTAAAGTCTGCAGCCGACTATGAGTTAATGCTACGATTTCTGTTTAAGAACAAACTATCCACCTGCTACCTTCCACGGCCATTGGTGCGTATGAGAGTGGGGGGAATGAGTAATGTATCCTTGAAGAATAGAATTAAAGCGAATAAGGAAGATCGAATGGCGTGGGAAATGAATGGATTAAAACCAAAGTCCTTTACGTTATTGGTGAAGCCATTGAGAAAGCTAATTCAATATGTGAAGAGGTAAAATTAAGTGGCTTCATTTTCTTGCACTCTGAGTGGTCGAGCTCTTTGCGAGACTGTATCGAAGGGAGCAGGAAAATGTTAGAAATGCAAATTAATTGATGGAACTATAATTTGCTTTCCTTCATTTTTTACCGCAAAAAACGAAGCAAAAAGCTCGTCCTCTGAAACTTCAATTTAACAATCTTCTACCAATCAAAGCTTGGTTGCTTGATCTCAAATCAAAGATATTGAGCTTAGCAATCGCGCTAAGGTTACTATTTGATTTTATAAAAACAGTTTCAAGGGACAAATTTAACAAAGCATTTGATTTACTTCAAGCATTGCTTTTACTGTCTTAGGAAATTAATTTTCAGGCTTAGCTTCGTGCCTGCTGCAGCAGTTTTCTTTCATTTTTTACGAGACGGTATCGAGGCGAATAGGAAAGTTGTTTTTTATTGCTGCATCTAAGGTCTGCAGTATTGAATCGTTTTCCGCTCGCCGAGTGGTCTAGTTTTTACGAGACTGTATCGAGGGGAACAGAAAACCATAACTGTAGTGATCAAACCAACAAGAGAAATAGAGAAGTGTAATAACTAGGAGCCGTAATAAAAAAAGAGGTTAAAACATTTGCCTTAACCTCTTTTTTCTAACGTCTAACCTCTTGTCTCTTATAATAAGACTTCTAACTCCTTGCCTCTACCTCTAAAACTTCAATCGAGTTCTTCTCTTTCTATAAATGGTGCTTCTATACCGTGCTTTAGAAAAGGAATTTCGATTCACGATGGCATAACTTATAGAGATTTGTCCTAAAAAGTAACCGTCGTTATTTTCAGGGTTTCCTCTTCTAGATAGCGCTCCAGGTGCAAAAAAACCTTGAATGGGTACTAATTCTTCATCCCCTCTTTGAAAAGCCTCTGCACTTCGATTAGCCAGAGCTACTGATTCTACAAATGGTAAATCAGATTCTGGAGCATAACGCGTACTAATGTCATCTAAATAATCAGTAAAGGTAAAGCGGTAGCCTAATTCAACTCCTATTCTTAGTTTCTTATTAAAGGTAAAATGTGCTCCTGCACCTAAGGGTACAATAACCGTCATTTCATCGTATGCATTATCTACACCTTCTGTTTGAAGTGGTCTCAAAGAATACCACTTGTTATCAAGTTGCGCGTACGGGTAAAATAGTGCAACACCACCACCAGCAAAAACGTAGGATCCAAAATCAATTCTTGAATTGGAAGCTCTACTGATATTATTCATAGTGAAAAAATAATACTCAGCTGTAATGTTTGCTTCAATAATGTCTGTTCTAAAACTTAAATTTCGTGCTCGCTGGGTAACAATTTCCGATAAACTATCCGCTCCGGCGATGCGAGCATAATTCACAGATAATTTGGCTGCAATGTTTTTGGTAAAATTGTATCGATAAAATCCTCCAAAACTATAGCGCGTTTGAGACAAATTCATGTCCAAAAGCCAAGGTTGAGCCTCTGATTGTTTACCTCCAATGTCACCTACATAATTTGCGCCGCCTAAATTTACGCCAAAGTCCATGTTGTATTGTGCTGAGGAGTTGATAGCTAGGCTACAAAAAATGATTAAAAGAAAACTTACCTTTTTCATAGTGACAAATATAACGTAAAAATTATTTTTATCCTATCTAACACTCTTTAAATAAATGTTGTACTCGGCTTCATTTTAACTTAATTTCGGGAATCAAATTTTAGGAATATTTTGATATGGTTGAATTTAAAGAGCATCAATTGAAGAACGGACTTCGCTTAATTTTTAACGAAGATAAAACGACACCGATTGTAGCTTTTAACTTATTATACGATGTTGGGTCAAAAGACGAAGACGAGAACAAAACTGGTTTTGCGCACTTATTTGAGCATTTAATGTTCGGAGGGTCGATTAACATCCCATCATTCGATGGGCCTTTGCAAACGGTTGGTGGTGAAAATAATGCCTTCACATCAACCGATATGACCAATTATTACATTACGCTCCCAAAAAATAACATTGAAACTGCCTTTTGGCTGGAATCAGATCGAATGCTGAGTTTGGCATTTTCAGAGAAAAGTCTAGAAGTGCAGCGTCAAGTGGTGATTGAAGAGTTTGCGCAGCGCTACTTGAACCAACCTTATGGTGATGTGTATTTGTTGCTGCGCCCATTGGCTTATAAAAAACACCCTTACCGATGGGCAACCATTGGCAAGGAAATCAAGCACATTGAAACGGCAACCATGGAAGATGTGAAAGCTTTTTTTAAGCGCCATTATTATCCCGGAAATGCAATTCTTTCAATCTCCGGCAACTTGACGTTTGAAGCCGTGAAAGAGTTGACCGAGAAATGGTTTGGAGATATTCCTTCTCGAAAAAAAGAATTAAGAAAACTACCTGTTGAGCCCTTGCAAAAGGAAGAGCGTACGTTAGAAGTGGAGCGAGATGTTCCGCTAAACGCATTATACTATGCCTACCACATGCCTTCTAAGAATGATGCCGACTATTACGCGGTAGATTTACTTTCGGATGTACTTTCCAGAGGAGACTCTTCTCGCTTTTACGAGCGCTTGTTGAAAAAAACAGACCTCTTCGCGGAGATTGATGCCTTTGTAACTGGGGACACAGAAACGGGCCTGTTTATTATTGCTGCGAAACTTAGTGCAGGTGTTACGTATGAGCAAGCGGAAGCGGCTATTGATGAGCAACTATTGGAAATAATAGAAAAGGGTGTGGGCGACGAGGAATTACAAAAAGTTAAGAACAAAGCAGAGTCAACTTTTGAATTTGGAAAAACCTCGGCACTAAACAAAGCCATGGGCTTGGCCATCTGCGCCTTGGTAAAAGAACCTGAATTGTTCAATTACGAGTTTACCTTATACGATAAAGTTTCTGCAGAAGATATACAGCGGGTGGCAAAACATGTGCTACGCAGAGAAAACCGCTCGAAATTAATTTACAAAGCTAAAAAAGGATGATGGATAGAAGTGTAGCTCCCAGTCAGCAGGAGATTGAGAAGATAGAATTTGCAAAAGCGCAAACCACCATTTTTAGTTCAGGAATTCAATGCCACAGTATCCTTCAAGACGATTGTAAGGTGGTTAAAATGGAAATAGAATTTCAAGCAGGTTCAAAGTTTCAAGACAAAGCGCTGATTGCAGCAATGGTAAATAACTTGATTTTAGAAGGCTGTGAAAAATACTTGGCCTATGAGATTGCCAGTTTTTTCGACAATGAAGGTGCTTTTTTAGATACCTCTTGTTCGGCCGATAAGGCATCGGTTGTTTTGCATTGCCTAGAAAGAAGCATTCCTAAACTATTACCTTATTTACAAGAGGTGTTGTCAACGGCAAATTTCCCGCAAAACGAAATTGATACCTACTTAAAAATTAACGCTCAGAAATTTGAAGTAAATCGAGAAAAAGTGGGTTGGGTAGCTCGAAATGAGTTCATGGAGGAATTACTTGGGCAGGACCATCCATACAGTTGGAAAGTGAGTGCTAGTAACTATAAAGAGGTACAACGGGAAGATCTCATTTTATTTTACAACAATCGCTACAAGTCGGCCACTTTTCAGGTTTATTTGTCAGGTAAGGTCACTACTGAGGTGTTACAAACTGTGGAGAACGTATTTAATCAGAAGGGTATTGAGCGACACGGTGTATCGGAAGTAATGATGGGGAACGAAAACAACGTTTCGGATGTAAAGTTGATCGAAAAGAAGGGTGCAATTCAGTCTGCAATTCGTTTAGGAGCTGTTACCATTAACCGAAGCCATGCAGACTTTCCTGCTTTATTTGTGGCCAATACCATTTTAGGAGGTTATTTTGGTTCTCGCTTAATGAGTAATATTCGAGAGGACAAAGGGTACACGTACGGCATTGGAAGCGGAGTAATTCATCTTGAGGGGCTATCGTATTTTATTGTTTCAACAGAAGTAGGTGCAGAAGTGACTGCTGCTACTTTAAAGGAAATTGAATTTGAAATGAACCAATTGCGCAACGTATTGGTTTCTCAAGAGGAACTTAAATTGGTTAAAAATTATATTTTAGGCAACATCATGAAAGGGTTTGACGGGTCTTTTAGCGCAATGGCTCGATTTCAAATGTTAAACCACCAAGGCTTAGGGTATGATTACTATCAAAATTTAATTCAAGAAATTAAAACAATGAAGGCTGAAAAAATTCAAGCGGTAGCGCGGACCCATATGAATTATGCTACCCTAAAAAAAATAGTGGTTGGAAAACTTTAAATTTGTAGGCAACCATTGAAAAATGTTACGTCATTAAGGTGTAAAAAATCAAATTATGAAAAAGATAATACTGCTCTTAGCTGTAATCATTGGATTTGCAGCAAATGCAAAAGCTTCTCACGTATTGGGAGGAGAAATTAGTTGGAGGTGTTTGCCGAATGGTCAATACATTTTTTCCATGTCTATCTACCGAGATTGTACCGGTATTCAGTGGACCTTCCAAAACGAAACGATTAACATCGTTGGAAACCCATTACCTAGAAATGGTGTTGGCGGGTCTGTAGTGAACACCATTACAATGTTGCCGGATAGGGTAAGGTTTCAAAACTCTAATAATGGAGATACTTCCCCGGATTGTATTCCTTATGAAAACCAGCCACGTAGTTGTGCCAATGGAGATCAAGGTACAGTGCAGCAGTTTACTTATAATTCAAATCCTGTTACACTTACAGGAACTCCTCCCTCAGCAGGGTGGAAATTCTTTTGGACTTCTCCATGTTGTAGACCAAATGACATTGAAAATGTAAATACCAACGGAAGTATGCTTTTGAGAGCAGTAATGTATCCGCTTCCAGGAGGTGCACCTGCAGATCCATGTTTTGATTCTTCACCTAACTTTAGAGCGCTTCCTGCTACATTAATTTGTAGAGGTTATGATTTTACTTACAATCACACCGCTATTGATGATGATTTAGATTCATTAATTTATTCTTGGGACAGACCTTACAACCCACCACAAGGTAACCCTCAAGCATTAACTTATAAAATTGGTTTCTCACCTACTAATCCTACTCCGGATCAAAACAGAAACATTAACAATGTTCCTGCAACGTTGAATCCATTAACAGGAGTTACTCGTTTAGCAGTTTACAGTGGTGTTGGAATTAAAAAGTACATTACCGTTGTTCAGGTAGATGCTTACAGAGAAGGTCAACGAATTGCCACAGTTTATCGAGAAATACCGATTTCTATTTTTGATTGTCCAGATTTACCAGGATCTCCTGGTGTTCAAAATAATGTGCCAACTGTACTTATTGATGGGGTGCCCACCAATAACACTATTTCTACTATAACCGCTGGACAAACGGTATCGATTCCAATTCAGGTTCTTGATAACGATCGAATTAATGTGGCTCCTTTTTCTCAAATTTTAACCATGATACCCGATGGGCTTCTATTTACGCGATCTAGGACCGGTCCTTCTAAAGGCTATGCTGCAGATCCGAACGGACAGCCGTGTATTATTAACAGTAAAGATGTACACCCGTGTGCTTACTTAAAAGGTAACCCCGCACCCTTCGTAGATCAAACGGCAACCCCTCCGGTTACAGTAGTAAAAGGACTAGGAGTAATTGGGGTGGAGTTTGTTTGGCAAACCGACTGTAAGCACATTCAAACAAAAACAGGTTTCCCTGGAACGAATGTGGGAATTTACAACTTTGTTATGCGGGTAACGGATGATCACTGTCCAATACCGGGAATTAACTATCCAACGGTAACTGTTCGAGTAAAAGATCCTATTCCATTGACGGAGCCTATTATGAAAGGTGTGTCTGTGCTATTGGATGGAACAACGCGTTACAGTTGGGTGCCACCTTTGGATTCAGCTCGACAGTTTAATCCGCCCGATAGAAGGAATGACCACTTCGAGTCAACTAGTTCAACTCCTAGAAATGCACAACAGCCAACTTTTTGGCAGTCGAGAGATGCGTTCATAACGAATTACCAACAAGACAAGCGAGATGTAGCATTTAGTCCATACAACTATAATGATGTGAACGATCCTACTAGTGGCTACAATATTTTGGAGTCAAAAGATTCTCATCGAGGAATATTTTCTGACTTCTACGTTCGAATGAGAACATTGTCAGGTTGTACAGATACCAATGCATCAATATGGTCAGAACCTGCAAGAATTATGGAGGTAAATGCAACTCCTGCTGGAGCGGGAACTGTAGTCAACCCAACAAGATCGCTTGCTCGATTGGATTGGAATAGACCAAAGCCATTGGGTTCTAAAACGTATCCTTATTTAAATGACGCACCATTTACTTATGAGTCACCAACGCATTTTTATATTTACGCAAATGACTCTATTTCAAACGGAGGAGTAGCAACAGCTAGTAACTGGTACATTATAGGAGACACCAATGCTACGACTTATAATGTAGGAGCAACCTCTTGTAGCAATTATGTAGGTTTTAGAGTTGAAGCGAGAGATACAGTAATTAAGTGGAAAGAAGGTTCAGGTATCCGTTCAGATAGTTTGGATACCTTGTATTTCAGTACCTTTAGTACAATCGATACCACGTTTATGGTAGCTCCGTCCTTTATTCCAGACCCTACTTTTGATACAGTAGAGGTGAGAGCAGATGGTACTGTTTTCTTAAGAATCAATTTGCAGGGAAAAAGAACAACAGGTTCTTACCGAATTTTTGAAAACGATACCACTCCAGCCAATTTACTGACAACCGTAAATGCACTGAATGATTCAGTAGTAGTGCTGACAGGAGCAGATTTAACGAGCAAAAATATTTTGATACAAGCCATTGATGCATGTAAACCGCTTAACCGTCAGTATATAAGTAGTTATAATACCATGGTGCCGACAGGCTTCTTATCAGATCCTTGTGCAGGAGAATATACGTTAAATTGGAATCAACCGGCGAGCACCATAGGAACTCGACCTGCAGCTCCGAACAACGTTACCAGGTACCGCGTGTATGTGAATTACAATGATGGAAGAGGATTTGTAGTAGATAATAATAATCTTATTAACAACGGAAATACGACTACCGCCGTAATAGGAGGTATGACAAGAGGAAACACGGTGCAATTTAAAGTGGTTGCTACCGATTCTAGAGGCAAAGTGAATATTTCAGCTATTCATAATTACACCGCACCCGTTGATTTAGCAACCGATGAGTTAGTTGGTCCTCCAATTCCTCGTTGTACGTTTGTGAATGCAGATGGCTCGGTTCAATTATCTTGGGTACCTGCGATAGACAGGGTCAATAACTTTGCAAACTATAACATTCAGTACAAAAGAGCTACTGCAGCTACTTGGAATGAAATTCCTGGAGATGCTGACGAACTCTTAGTAATAGGAGATGATAACTACACGATTACGGGAATCAACGCTCAAAATGAGCAGTATGATTTTAGAATCACAAGTTTAGCAGGTTGCGATGGTTTGCAAGATTCTACTTACAACGAAATCAGCTCTATATTCTTATCGGCTTCACCAAGACAAGGAGTGCCGCAAGTAATAACTGACTTAACTTGGAATCCTGCGGGTCCTGATTATGCCAGTGGTAGAACAGGTAAGTTCTTTGATCTTTTTATCGGTGAGAATACAGATCCGTTAGCCAATACGAGTTCAGCTCCATTTGGAGGGGTTCATTCTGAAACCATTCAAACAGATGACTGTGTATTGCCTGTTCGATACAGATTGAACTATACGGATGACTTGTACCAAGCAGTTGGTTTTACTTGTCAAGTGCAGTCTAACGTTGCTGATACAGTTCACTTAGACACAGTTCCGCCAGAGCCTGAGCACTTAGCCATGTTAACTTTTGATAGAGTGTCTAAGTCGCTTGTAGCGCATTGGTTAGGAAATGGATTGGGAGTAGACAGCTTGAACTTTAACACCATTATTGGAGTTAATTCTGGTCAACCAAACAATGTTGACTTAACAGGCGATGCTGTATGGATTGACAACAATGCACCATTTAGATCCGTAGCTTTTCCACAAGCTATTTTAGATGCTACGGATACCGTTAGAATGGTTGGTTCAATCGCGAAGGACAAGTGTAATAACGTTACAAAAGTTCCACCGGTTTACCATAAATCAATGGATGTTGATGTGGAGTGGAAGGTTTGTGATTCAGTAAACACGGTTTCTTGGACACAGTATGTTGGCTTAAACCCTGACTTTGATGTTGAATATTCAGTGTGGTACAGTGATGACAATGGTTCGCCATGGAGAGAGATTCCGAATTCTACAACAACGGATTCAACTTTTGACCATTTGATTACTGATGGAGGTTTGACGTATTATTATCAAGTTCAAGCTAAATCGTTAGATCCAACAGTTCCTGGTTACGTAACGCCATTCTCTAATGTAGATTCAGCATACTCGGTGTATGAAGATACGCCATTGTATTACTACTTAACCAATGCAACGGTGTTGCCAAACGAACAAGTAGAAGTTAAATACTTTAGAGATGTGTTAACTCCGGTAAAAGGGTACACGGTATTTAGAGGAACTAACCGAAATGAATTGTTGCCACAGGCATACATTGATGCACGTGGGTTGGGAACGGATGATCGATTTACCTTTATTGATGAGACAGCTGATGTGAATGCAGAGGATTATTACTACCAAGTAGTATCTCAAAACGACTGTGACATTCTAACCAGTACGTCAAATTTCGGTCGAACCATTCACTTGGTAGTGGAGTCTGATGATGAAGGCTTAACCAACACCTTGAAGTGGAACCGATATGTAGATTGGGATAGTACGGTTGCGTATTACAACGTTTATAAAACGACTAGTAGAACCTACTCAACAACAGTTTACAAACAAGTAATGCCAAACAGTGCGTATGATTACAATGTGTTTGTAGATGAGATTGCTGATGATGTAACGTCAACGGGAAAATTCTACTACAGAGTAGAAGCAGTTCAAGGGCCAATCTTGCCAAGTGCAGTGAACGGTTACCCGAATGACTTAACTCCGCAAGTATCAAATTCGAACATTGCTGAAGCTTTGCAAGATCCATTGATGTATGTTCCGAATGCATTTGCACCGGATGGAATCAACAACACGTTTGGACCAAAAGGACAGTTCTTCCAGTTCGATCAGTTTGAGATGACCATTTACAACAGATGGGGTGAGCAGGTTTACCTGACGAACGACATCAACAAAGGATGGGACGGAACAGTTGACGGAGAGGATGCTGCGACAGGCTCTTATGTGTACATGATTCGTTACCGAGATGGTGATGGAGAAGAGAAACGAAGAAAGGGAAGTGTTACCTTGATTAGGTAGTTCAACATCCAATAAGTGATTATCAAATGGGAGCTAGAAATAGCTCCCATTTTTAGTTTAAATTAACAGCTAAAGCGGGCGCAGAATGATTATTTTTGTCAGCTTAAAAAAACGCCACTATGAGTAAAAGTTCTGAAAGCCGTTTTCTACCTGAAGGCCTTACTTACGATGATGTATTGTTAGTTCCGGCTTATTCTGAGATTATGCCAAGAGAAGTAAACATATCATCGCAGTTTACAAAAAAAATACGATTAAACACTCCAATTGTATCTGCTGCAATGGATACAGTCACTGAGTCTGCACTTGCAATTGCAATTGCTGGTGAAGGAGGAATTGGTGTTTTGCACAAAAACATGACAATTGAGCAGCAGGCAGCTGAGGTGAGAAAGGTAAAACGTTCTGAAAGTGGAATGATCCTAGATCCTATTACGCTGCATGTTGAAGCTAAAGTTTCAGATGCGCTTAATTTGATGAAAGAAAATAAGATTGGTGGTATTCCGGTAGTGGATGCAAATAAAAAGCTAATTGGAATTGTTACCAATAGAGATTTAAGATTTCAAAAGAATCTGTCAGAAGCTGTGGCCAATGTAATGACTTCTAAAAACATTGTAACTGCTAAAATGGGCACAGACCTGACAGAAGCAGAGCAAATTTTACAAGCACACAAAATCGAAAAACTTCCAGTTGTTGATGATACAAACACGCTGATCGGTTTAATCACTTACCGTGATATCATTAAAGTAAAGGAAAGGCCAAATGCTTGTAAGGACAAGTTTGGACGATTAAGAGTAGCTGCAGCTGTTGGCGTTACAGGAGATGTAATGGAGCGAGTTTCGGCATTAGTTAGTGTTGGAGTCGATGCAGTAATTATTGATACGGCTCACGGACATTCTGCCGGAGTTATTGAAACACTAAAGCGAGTAAAGTCTCAATTTAAAGAGTTAGAAGTTATTGTTGGAAACATCGCAACAAAAGAAGCAGCTGTTGCCCTAGCAGAAGCAGGGGCAGACGGTATAAAGGTGGGAATTGGTCCTGGATCAATTTGCACAACAAGAGTAATTGCAGGGGTCGGTGTACCTCAATTTTCAGCGGTAATGATGGTTGCAGAAGCATTGCAGGGAACAGGTGTTCCTGTTATAGCAGACGGCGGCCTTCGTTTTACAGGCGACATTGTTAAGGCGCTTGCTGCAGGAGCAGATACAATTATGGCAGGTTCTTTATTCGCAGGAGTAGAAGAATCACCCGGTGAAACAATAATTTATGAGGGTAGAAAGTTTAAAGCTTACCGCGGAATGGGTTCATTGGAAGCCATGCAGAAAGGCTCAAAAGACAGATACTTTCAGGACATGGAAGAGGATATTAAAAAATTAGTTCCAGAAGGCATTAGTGGAAGAGTTCCCTTTAAAGGAACCCTGAGTGAAGTAATTTATCAAATGATTGGAGGAATACGAGCCGGAATGGGATATTGCGGTTGCGCAACCATAGACAAGTTAAAAACCGATGCTACTTTTATTAAGGTAACGCACGCAGGAATTCGAGAAAGTCATCCTCACGATGTAACCATAACAAGAGAAGCACCTAATTATAGCCGTTAATTTTAAAATTGAGAAACATGAGTAAGTTGAAGTATTTAATAGTTGTTGCCTTCTTATTTTCAGTAGCAACGGTTCAAGCCCAAAGTAAAGATGATGCTATTTTTATAGACTTTGGTGACGAAAAAATTACCAAAGCTGAGTTCAAAAGGGTTTACCAAAAAAATAACAGTGGAGAAATAATCTCCAAAAGTATGGTAGGCGAGTATTTGGACTTGTACATTAATTTCAAATTAAAAGTAAAAGAAGCTGTTAGCCGTGAAATGGATAAGAATCCGGCGTTTATTCGCGAATTAAGCGGATATAGAAAGCAATTGGCTCAGCCATACCTTACTGCAGACGGAATTATTGAGGAATTAAAAAAAGAAGCATACGATAGATTGCAATACGATGTAAAAGCGTCACACATCTTAATAAAATTGGACCAAGATGCAAGTCCTGAAGATACTGCTGCAGCATACAAGCGTGCGGTTAGGGTAAAAAAGAATTTAGAAAATGGTCAGGACTTTGAATTGATGGCGAAACAGTATTCTGATGACCCTTCAGCAAAAACGAATGCCGGGAATTTAGGTTACTTTACTGCTTTTTACATGGTGTATCCATTTGAGTCTGCAGCCTACAACACTGAAGTGGGTGAAATTTCTGACATAGTGAGAACTCAATTTGGTTACCACGTTTTAAAGGTAGTTGATAAAAGACCGTCGGTTGGAAATATTCAAGTGGCACATATCTTAATTTCTAACGATCAAGAGCTTTCTAAAACAGATGACCCAGAAGGTAAAATCAAGGAGATTTATGCCAAGATTGAACAAGGAGAGAAGTTTGAAGATTTAGCTGCTCAGTTTTCTGATGATACAAGAAGTGCTGCTGATGGTGGTATTTTGCCAATGTTTGGTGTAGGAAGAATGGTGCCTGAGTTTGAAAAAGCTGCATTTGACCTAAAAGCAGATGGAGATATTTCGGAACCATTTTCTACACCGTATGGGTGGCACATTGTAAAGCGAATACAACATGCCCCAATAGGTTCTTTCGAAACAGTGGAAGCTGAAATGATGCAAAAAATTAAAAAAGATAGTCGAGCTAACTTGAGTCAGGCTTCGGTTATCAATAAAATCAAAAATCAATATGGATTCTCTGAAAACTTAAAAGAGCGGGATGATTTTTATAAAATTATTGACTCTAGTTTTTTCAAAGGAACTTGGACAGCTGAGGCCGCCAAGGGATTGACAAAAGAAATACTTAAAATAGGAGATAAATCTGTTAGTCAACAAGATTTTGCTAACTACCTAGAAAACAACAAGTCGAAAAAAGTAATCGATTCTCGAGTGCTCGTAAATGCGCGCTATGATGCATTTAAGAGAGCAAGCATATTGGAATATAAAAACAATAAATTAGATGAAGAGTATCCTGATTTTAGATACTTGATGCAAGAATATCACGACGGGATTTTATTGTTCAACTTAACAGACGAATTGGTTTGGTCAAAAGCTGTGAAGGATACGAATGGATTGCAAGATTTTTACACTAAAAATAAAGAAAACTACAAGTGGGATCGGCGAGTAGATGCAGTGGTGTTTTCAGCTTTGAATAAAAAAGTAGCAGAATCAGTGAAGACAATGTTGAAGGAAGGGAAGGATGCAAAAGAAATTATGGAAGAGATCAACAGAGCTTCACAATTGAATTTAAGGTACGAAACTAAAAAGTATTTAAAAGGAGAGAATGAGATTGTTGACCAAGTGAAATGGGAAAAAGGAATTTCTGAAAATATTTCTTTGAATGGTCGAGTCCACTTTGTTCAGATTGAAGAAGTGATTGAACCAACGTATAAAGCGTTAGACGATTCTCGAGGATTAATCACGTCTGACTATCAGAACTTTTTGGAGAAAGAATGGATTGAGTCCTTAAGATCTAAGAATAAGTTTGAGGTGGATAAGAAAATTCTGAAGGAACTTAAAACGGAGTTAAATTAATAGATTTGAAGCTTACACACGCTCTTCTTGTTTTAGTTTCTATGGGCTTAAGCTCGTGTAGTTTATTCACCAAGGAAGACGACAGGGAAAAAGTAGCTAGGGTAGGTGATCAATTTCTTTTTGAATCAGATATTCCCAGCTTTACGAGTGATGGAAGTCAAGTGGATTCAATAGCACAACGAAGCCTATATATTGACAATTGGGTTAAGGAAAAGCTCCTGATTCAGAAAGCGTTGGATAACCTTACTGAAAAATCTGCAAGCTTTGAAAAGCAATTAGAGAATTATAGAAATTCCTTGTTAATCTACACCTTTGAGAATCAACTTGTGAATCAAAAGTTGGATACACTGGTAACTGTTAAAGAATTAAAGAAGTATTACAAGTCGAATGCGGAGAATTTCAAATTGCGGGAAGATGTAACTCAAAGTATTTTTGTTGCAACTCTTAACACCGCTCCTGGTAAAGACTCTTTAGAGCAATGGATGTCTCAAGACGTGGCCTACTACAAAGCAGATTTAATAGAGTTCTGTTCGCAGTTTGCAATTGCTTGCCACTTGGATACGCTGGAATGGATTCCTTTAGCAAAAATTAAGGAAATTGGTAAACTACCAGCAGATAAAAATCTTAATCTTACGACAGGTAATAATTTGATTCAGGATAGTTTAAGAACAATGTATATCAACTCTTATGCAATTCGTTTTAAAGGACAGACAGCGCCTTTCTCGTGGGTTAAAGATGAGTTGAAAAGTATTATTCTCAACAAACGAAAGATTGAGTTGATTGCCAAAGTGAAGCAAGAAATAGTTGAGTCAGCAACCTTAAAAAAAGAGTATGAAGTATATGAATAAAGCCTATTTAAGTTTTTGTGTTTTGTTCGCGCTATCTTTATTTACGTCTGCTCAGCGAGGTACGATTTTAGACGAGGTAATAGCCGTTGTGGGAGATCAGATTGCTACAAAGTCAGAATTAGAGAATAAATACGTGGCATATTTGAAGCAAGGTGCGACAATGGATGATAATACAAAATGCCAAATCTTTGAAGATATACTGTACTCTAAAATGTTGGTGAACCAAGCTGAGTTAGACAGTGTGGTGGTGGATGAAGCGCAAATTGAAGGTGAATTAGACAGAAGAATAAGGTATTACATGGCACAGATTGGTTCGCAAGAGGCAATGGAGGCATACTATAAAAAACCACTAGCACAGATTAAAAAGGAGTTCAGAGATCCCATTCGTGAGCAAATGACCATACAGCGAATGCAAGGTGAGATTACTTCAGGAGTTTCGGTTACGCCAGATGATGTCCGTCAATACTTTGAGAAGATACCAGAAGACAGTTTGCCATTGATCAATTCAGAAGTAGAGTTGGCTCAGATTGCTATTTATGCAAAAACTCCTGTGTCCTCCATTAAGGCAGTAAAGGACAAGTTAAATGAATATCGAAAACGAGTTAACGAAGGTGAGAAATTTTCTACCCTAGCTTTATTGTACTCAGAGGATCAAGGTTCTGCTCTTAAAGGTGGAGATATAGGCTTTGTAGGAAAGGGAGAGGTTGAACCTGAGTTTGGAGCGGCCTCATTTAAATTAAAAACGGGGAATGTTTCTCCAATTATCGAAACCCGGTATGGCTTTCACATCATTCAGTTAATTGAACGTAGAGGTAATAAAGTGAACGTGCGTCACATTCTACTAAAACCAAAACAAGATAAAGCCTCATTTGAGAAAGCAGAGCGAACATTAGATAGCATCGCCAGTTTAATTGACAGTAATAAAATAAGTTTTCAAGAAGCCGCTAAGAAGTATTCGGAAGATGAGAATACCAAAAATAACGGTGGTGTTATGGCAAACCCACAAACGAGCAGTTCAATGACACCGATGGATGAAATTGATCCCGCCCTGTTTTTTGTTATTGATGAAATGGAAGTAGGAGATATTTCTAAACCTGTAATTATTAGTGATCCAAGGTCAAAGCCAGGTTATAGAATAGTTAAAATGATCAAGCGAACAGAACCACATCGAGCGAGTCTAGAAAAAGATTATCAGAAAATAAAAGCAGCAGCATTAGCTGAAAAAGAACAGCAAGCTTTGCAAGATTGGATTAAGAACAACATTTCAAAGACCTATATGAGGTTAAACATGGAATATTGCTCTGCCTGTGAATTTCAGCAAGCTTGGATTGAAAATAGCGCAAAATAATATGAAACAATATTCTTCAGATGCAGAAGCGGTTGACGCTTTAGTTCAGAAATACAATGAGTTGAATCAAGAAATTGGTAAAGTAATTGTAGGACAAAAGGACGTAGTTAAAAATTTATTGATTTCAATTTTTAGCAATGGCCACTGTTTGCTTGTTGGAGTGCCGGGGTTGGCAAAAACATTACTTGTGAATACCGTTTCAGAAGCGTTAGGGTTAAGTTTTAATCGAATTCAGTTTACTCCTGATTTAATGCCTTCGGATATTATTGGATCAGAGATTTTAGATGAATCAAGAAGTTTTAAATTCATACCTGGACCACTTTTTTCTAATTTGATTTTAGCAGATGAGATTAACAGAACACCACCAAAAACACAATCGGCTTTATTAGAAGCCATGCAAGAGAAAAAAATAACCACTGCAGGTAAAACCTATGATTTACCACAGCCATTTTTTGTGTTGGCAACTCAAAACCCAATTGAGCAAGAAGGAACCTACCCTCTACCTGAAGCACAGTTAGACCGGTTTATGTTTAACATTTGGTTGGACTATCCGAACTTAGAGGATGAGGTAAATATCGTAAAGTCTACCACAACTAACTTAACAGCTTCTGTAAATAATGTGATGAATGGTGAAGAAATTATGTTTTTCCAACAATTGATTCGCAAAATACCTGTTCCTGACAATGTGTTGGAATATGCTGTTAAATTAGCTGCTAGCACAAGGCCAAATACAGCTAATTCTCCGCAAATGGTGAACGATTTTTTAAGTTGGGGAGCGGGACCAAGAGCTTCTCAATTTTTGGTTGTAGGAGCAAAGTGCCATGCAGCAATTAATGGTAAATATTCTCCGGACATTGAAGATGTTAAGGCTGTTGCAGAGCCAATACTTCGCCACAGAATAGTTAGAAATTATAAGGCTGAGGCAGAGGGGTATTCTATCGAAAGAATTATTGAGGAGCTGCTTTAAGTTGTTCAGCTTCTTCCTTTAATTTATCATCGGCTATCCTCTTCCTCTTTTCTGATTCCTTTAGAATTTTTACAGCAGTATTAGGATTTGCAACGTCTTCCTTTTCGAATTTCTTTTTTGAAACGCTCGTTTCAGTTCTTCCTTTTGGATCTGCCCATGCAGGAATAACCTCATTAATCAATTGCCAGTAATTTCCTTTCCATTGATAAGCATCGAAAGTAATATCTGCACCGTAGTATTCATAAATTCCTTCTAAGTTTGAACTAGGCGGGGCTAAATGGCTAAAAGAAATGCGCTCTAGCTCTTCTTCAAAATTTAAAGTCATTGCATTTTGACCACCAAATTCAAAAATTACCCTAGATTTTGCAGTTCTGTTATCTTTAAAAATGGGGGCACCAAAATGGGTTTCACCTTTTTTATCAAACCACAAGACGTCAATGTATTTCTTGTTGGTTAGTAAGTCATTACCATCCCAAGCTAACAGGGTATAAAAGGTTTGAAAACGACTTTTTACTGGAATAATTTTATAGTATATGGCCGGTAACCAGTTTTCTTTTCCTAGTTGTTGGTTCTCTAAATTTTGTCGCACAAAAACGGAATCTAGTGGTTGAAGCGTTTCTAAGGTGAACGCAGCTCCTTGTTTTTTTAGTAGCAAGCATTCGTACCTGTTAGTGCCATTGAGATAAGCTATTTCCCAATTAAAAATTCTAAAAGCAGAATCTGGTGAGGTTAAAATGCTGAGACTTTTCACTTGATCAAATGAATAGCGGAATGCACTTTCTTTAGTTAAGCTGCGAGTTAACTCTTTTTTAAGTAATGCATTGAGACTATCCTTTTCAATTTTAGGTAATTCTTGCAACACTGCATAGGCCAAACTTTCTATCCGGTCTTGGTCAATGTCTTGGTAATCCGTTTGCTTAGAATCGGTTGTTTGAGCTGATGAATAAAACTGAGTGCAAAAAAAAAGTGCAATGGCTGACAGAATCCGCATATTCGTAAAGTTAGAATGTTAACGGATATAAAACAACAATTGCACCGAAATCGTATGAAAGAGGCTTACTAAATGTGAAGCGCTTCTTTTTTAGATAATAGTTCTTCTTTTGTTTCTCTTACGTCCGGATCATCAACGCAACAATCAACAGGACAAACGGCAGCACATTGTGGTTCGTCGTGAAATCCTACGCACTCGGTGCATTTGTCTGGTACAATATAGTAGTAATCAAGGCTCACAGGTTCATTCTCAGTGTCAGCACCAATTACATCTCCTTTTCTTGTTTTATAGTCATTTGAAACTCCTGTTCCATCAGAAAATCTCCATTCTTCACCACCTTCGTAAATAGCATTGTTTGGACATTCCGGCTCACAAGCTCCGCAGTTAATACATTCGTCTGTTATAATAATTGCCATTGAGGTCTATTTTATGTTTGTAATTTTGTATCGAAACCAATGATTGATTCAATTGGTTCAAATTCGTTTGCAAAATTAACGTTTTAAGTATAATTATAGACATGAATTCAGCGACTAAAAAAACAACTCTTATTGCGTTAGGAGAATTCTTTAAAGACTCGGTTATTTTTTACAAGGATAACAGTCACATTCCGTCTAATACGAAGCTTGAAGACGAGATAAAAAAGGCTGCTGAATTGATTGACCTCGTTCATAGTGAGAATGGTTGGTTTACAAAAGATTCAGTGCTTGCCGTTTATGAAGCTTGGGCAAATGCTTTGGAACATGAAAAAGTTGAAAAATGGTTATCGACTTATGATTTAGAAGCTAATGAGAATTCAAAGGTAGGAGTAATTATGGCCGGTAATCTCCCATTGGTTGGCTTACACGACGCTTTATCCGTGTTAATCAGCGGAAACGTTCTACACGCAAAAGTTTCGTCAAAAGACAGAAGTTTAATGATGCTTGTTTTAACGGCTCTTCAAAAAATGATCCCAAACCCTGAGCAGATTAAAATTGTAGAACAATTGAAAGACGTTGATAGCTTAATAGCAACTGGAAGTGATAATTCTGCGCGGTACTTTGACTACTACTTTAAAGACAAAAAACGAATTATTCGGAAAAATAGAACTTCTATTGCTGTTTTAAATGGCGATGAAAGTGAAGAGGAGCTAAATGGATTGAGTCATGATATTTTTAGACACTTTGGATTGGGTTGTAGAAATGTTACAAAACTATACCTTCCAAAAGGCTACGACTTAGATCAGGTATTTAAGGCGCTCTTTCATTACCAAGAAATAGCAAATCACAATAAGTATGCAAATAACTACGATTACAATAAAGCGGTTTACTTGCTAAATAAAATTGAATTGATAGAAAATGGCTTTCTATTGATGAAAGAGGATGAAGGGATTCACTCTCCGGTAGGCGTATTGTTTTACGAATTTTATGATACGATTGAGCAAGTAAAGTCCATTATAGAAAATCGAAAAGACGAGTTACAGTGCGTAGTTTCTAATGCCGCCTTGCCGCAAAAGGTGCCTTTTGGGAAAGCTCAATCTCCGGAACTGTGGGATTACGCCGATGGAGTTGATACTGTTGAATTTCTGTTGAATTAAGGAATTACTGAAATTCGTAAGCTCCTGCATCAGGAAGGCCATCACTTGAATGACGGGAATTTCCGTTCAGGTCTAGTGGAATACTATTCCCAATGGTTACATTTCCGATATCCCGAGCTCTTGAATTGTCGTACAACTCAAAATCTCCACCACCGGCGTCGTTAAAAATTTCGTTCGGTGGGTTTTTTAAGATATTCAAATACCTGTTGGCATCAGATGTATTTTCATCGGTTTTTAAAATAGAGTTCACAACGTTAACGTTCGTGCTGCCATTGTTAATGACCTTAATGTTAAATTCTGACTCTATTGAACCGTATACAATGGAGTTTCTAATTGCCACATTTGGAGTGTCGACAAAAATAGTAGCACCTGCGGTATAATTGTTTTTAATAAAAACAGCTGGTGTTTCTCTTCCGCCTCCTCCTGCATAATTGGCAAAAGTACAATGGTCGAACCTCCAGTTTCCCAACGATTGTATTACAGCATTGTATTCTCTGCAGTCTGAAATAACTGTATTCTCAGCGAGTACATTAAAGTAAGCAGTAAGCAAACCGATTCCTGAGCAGTTTTTAATGATGGTGTTTCTTAAATTCAGGTTTCCGAGTTGAGTGGGATTCCCATTTAAAAATAATGCTTCAGCTTGAATTCCGACAAATGCATTTTGAACGACGGCGTAGTTAATATCATTGATAGCTCCCTCATTGATCCAAATTCGATCCCATTGACCTGGAACGTCATCAAATCCAGGCTCCAATCGATCGCCTCTAAAAATAACTGGTTTTTCTTTTGTGCCATTCACATCTAGTTCTCCTCCTCGGTATACCCACATTCCACCGCCATTGTGAAAGTGAACTTTGGTGCCTTCCTCTATGGTCAATTTATCTAGCGTATCAATGGCTATGAAACCGTAAACGACAATGGGCAAGCTATCTGTCCAAGTTACGTCAACAGGGGGTACCAAATCGCTGCACGGGCCTGTTAAACAAGTAAAGTCTGGAAGACCTCTGTTGAAGGAAGTAGGGGTGTAGTAAATAGCATTTTGGCCCCAAGCTGTTAAAATAATTTTTTGTTGATTACCGTTGGTATTAAACTCAATAAAGTCCTCTATAACAAATGGATTGAAGGTGTTATTAGGGTCAACGGTAACCTCTATAAATGCAAACAAACTGTCTTCTGCAGGAATTTCAAGATTTTGGAAATTATTGCCAGACAACCCGTCTATGTTTATTCGAAAGTTGGAGTTTGTACCTCCATTTAGTCGAATCGAACTAATTTTAATGGGTTGGTTGTGAGGGTTGTATATTCTAAAGTTCTTTGTTTCGGAGCCAATGGTGGTAAAAACTGTGTCAAATGAGATGGAATCAGTTGAGAACTCCAGTTTTGCACTATTATCTTCTATAAAATTATTGTCTTTTCTGCAAGAGAAAACAACACTCACGATAAGAATCAATAGAAGAAAACGTCCAATTTTCATAGGTGCAAATATATGCCTATAAACGATGAAAGCTTGAAATATTGCCTTACTTATTCCAGGCTTTAAATAAATCGATTATTTCGTTTTGCATGGAGAGCGTTTTGTCCCTTGCATACCATAATTGTACTTCTTTTACAAACTCGCTGTATTCTCCATTTTCAATTTTTCTGAATTCTGTTACCATAAACTGCGCGGCTTCTGGTCTAGGACCCCAAGTTCCAATTACTTCTAAAGTTGCAGTATCCAAGGCAATAAGTTTAGGAATAGAACGCCCACCATTGGTTAAAAAAGCATCCATTACCTCAAGATTTTCATCGCGTAAAATAAGTTTGAGTTCTATTTTATCGGTGTGCTCCAACAGTTTATTGAATACAGGTACGTTTTGGGCGGCATCGCCACACCAACCTTCGGTTATGACTAGAAAAGTAATTTTTCGAGTCAATTCATTTAAAGCTTGTTCAAGTTCTGGCTTCAGTTGAATCGTTTTGTTCAAACGTTTCATGCGTTGCACGTTCATTTTCCCGTATCCAACCATTGCCTCGCTTTGGTCGTTTCCAGTCGTTTTTCCTTGACTCATTAGCTCATTCAATAAATTCATATAGCTATCGTGGCTCATTGCTGAATCGAGTACTTCTTTTGTAATAATTGAATCGGTTGGTGTTTGCATAAACTATTTTTTGTCAAAATTAAGGTTCAACTTCCAGATAAAAGGTAAGTCGAACGACAGTTTGAAAAGGTATTTTTGTGACACAAAATTTAATCACCAGTGAAGCGAAAATTTATTGAAACAGCAGATGGTTCTACTTCCATTTATTTGGAAGAAATGGACGAGCATTATCACTCGAAGCATGGAGCGATAGCAGAGTCTAACCACATTTTTATTAAAAATGGATTGTTACCAAAGTCAAGTCAAGAAGAAATTTCTGTCTTTGAAGTTGGGATGGGAACAGGGTTGAACGTAATGACCACAATCAAGGCAGCAGACGAACACCAGCTAAAGGTCAATTATCATACTGTAGAAGCATTTCCAATTAAAGAAGAGGAGCTGGGGTTAATTAATTTTTCAAGTTTACTGGGAATGGATCAAGGACTTTTTTTAAGGATTCATACTGTTCCCTGGGAAATTGAGAATCTGCTTCAAGATAATTTTAAGCTTTCCAAGTTTCATTCAAAGCTGAGCGAATTGGAACTGCGTGCAGCATTTTTTGATGTTGTTTATTTTGATGCTTTCGCACCTGAAAAACAGGAAGAGATGTGGACGGAAGAAATATTTCAAAAAATGTTTGATGTGCTGAAGGCAGAAGGTATTTTAGTAACATATTGTGTGAAAGGAGTAATCAGGCGTAGGCTGCAAGCAGTAGGCTTTAGAGTGGAGAAGTTAAAAGGACCAAAAGGAGGGAAGCGCGAAATGTGCAGAGCATGGAAAGATAAATAAGAATTAGAGTGGAAAATACATATAGTTAACTAACTATATGTATATTAATTATATATAAATTTATTCAACATTCAACATTCAA
>JABAZP010000033.1:0-78153 GCA_018608405.1 Flavobacteriales bacterium | reverse complement strand
AACTAACTATATGTATATTAATTATATATAAATTTATTCAACATTCAACATTCAAGAATGAAACCCGAATTAAAAGAAAAAATAGAGCAAGCCAAGTCGAATAGAAAGGAAATAAACAAATATCTGAGTAAACTTGGAAAACGCCCACCTAAAAATTTAGACGATACCTTTCATGAATTACACGATGAGGCTTTTCAAAGTATCGATTGTTTGGATTGTGCCAATTGCTGCAAAACAACATCTCCTATTTTTTACGATAAAGATGTAGAGCGTATGGCAGCTCATTTCAAAATGAAACCTGCAACTTTTTATGACGAATATTTGAAGACTGATGAAGATGGGGATCAGGTATTAAAATCTTCTCCTTGTCCATTTTTATTGGAAGACAATAAATGCATGGCATACGACTCTCGACCGAAGGCATGCAGAGAATTTCCGCACACCAACCGCAAACGAATGCATCAAATTTTAGACATTACAGCAAAGAATACTCGATTGTGTCCTGCTGTAGCAGATGTTGTCACCAAGATGATGAAATAAAAAATCCCGCTAAAAGCGGGATTTTTTTGTTATCTAAAATAATCTTTCATCCGTTCAAAGAACCCCTTGTCTTGGTCGGTTGGATTTGGAATGAAGTTTTCTGAATCTTTCATTTTTTCAACCATTTTCTTTTCTTCTTTAGAAAGCGTCTGCGGTGTCCAAACATTAACATTTACCATTTGGTCACCGGTCCTATATCCATTTACTTCAGGAATACCCTTGTTTCTTAATCGCAAGACTTTGCCACCTTGAGTGCCCGGTTCAATTTTAATTTTGGCCTTTCCATTTACGGTTGGAACGGTTACATCTGTTCCTAAAATTGCGTCAGGAAATGGAATGTATAAGTCATACAAGATGTTGTTTCCATCTCTTTTCAGCACTTCGTGTTCCTCTTCTTCAATGGCAACAATTAGGTCTCCTGCAACTCCATTGCGGGCACCCATGTTCCCTTTTCCAGAAACAGAAAGTTGCATGCCATCTTCAACTCCAGCAGGAATTTTTAATTCAATGGTATCATCGTCTTTTACAATGCCATCTCCGTGACAAGAATTACACTTATTGGTAATTATTTTACCATCTCCATCACAACTAGGACAAGTCGATGCGGTTTGCATTTGTCCTAAAAAGGTATTGGTAACTCTATTTACTTGCCCTGCACCTTTACAAGTGTCGCAAGTTGTAAAACCTCCGGATCCACCTTCAGCTCCCGAGCCTGAACAAGGTTTGCAGCTTACAAACTTTTTAACCTTAATCTTTTTCTCTACTCCATTAACCACATCGGCTAAAGTCATTTTCACTTTCACACGAATGTTGCTTCCTCGATTAACTCTTCGGCCGCCGCGACCTCCGCCGCCAAAACCGCCAAAACCGCTGAATCCGCCGCCTCCGCCACCGCCGAAAATATCGCCAAACTGAGAGAATATGTCGTCCATATTCATTCCTCCGCCGCCGCCAAAGCCGCCGCCGCCCATGCCAGCATGGCCGAAACGGTCATATTTTGCTTTCTTCTCCTCGTTGCTTAAGACCTCATAAGCTTCTGCCGCTTCCTTAAATTTATCTTCCGCTTCCTTGTCGTCAGGATTTTTGTCGGGATGATATTTTAATGCGAGCTTTCGATATGCTTTTTTTACTTCTTGAGTCGTTGCACCTTTATCTATTCCTAATACTTCGTAATAATCTCTTTTAGCCATGAGTGGGTTTTATTGTCCTACAACTACTTTTGCAAAGCGAATTACCTTGTCTTTTAACGTGTAGCCTTGCTCTACTACATCAACTACTTTTCCTTTTAAATCTTCGCTAGGCGCAGGAACCTGAGTAATTGCTTCATGAATTTCACTATCAAAAGTACTGCCTACAACATCGGTCATTGGTTCCACGTCGTTTGACTTGAATAGGTGTAAAAACTTGCTGTAAATTAAATCAACTCCTACTTTCAAACTGTCATAGTCATTACTTTCTTCCATTGACTTTTTGGCACGTTCAAAATCATCCATCACAGGCAGAAGTGCCTTAAAAATATCTTCTCCAGCTGTTTTGTACAACTCTAATTTTTCCTTTTGAGTTCTTCGTCTAAAGTTATCAAACTCCGAATATAAACGCAGGTGTTTGTCTTTTAACTCTTGAATTTCAATATCTTTCTTCTCGATTTCGCTTAGTTCTTCCACTGGATTGGAATCTTCTTGTTCTGCAGTCTCTTCATTTTCTACTGCATCCTCCAATGGTTCTTCGTGATTTTCTACTGAACTTTTTTCGTCTTTCATTTTGAAATTTTTAATGTCTCAAACTCCTTTTCAAATGCTTTGCCAAGAATAAGGATTGCCATATTGACAGAATCTAATTCTTCCAAGATTGTTTGATTTTTTTGAAACTTATGATGATCTACAACCTTAGCTTTATGGCTTTAGAATTTAGTTGAACTAAAAAACGCCTAGAATAAAATTCTAGGCGTTTTACATACTTTATAAAGCAGAGTCTACTTTTTCATTAGGTTCGTTAGTAGCATCCCTAAGTTCGGTCCTCTAACACTGCCTCCTTTACCAACGATAATGCCGTTTCCATCAATAAGCACAGCGAATGGGATTCCTGAGAATCGGTAATCAGCTCTTGGAGCTGTATCCCAAACTTTAAAATCGCTAACGTGGTTTGACCAACTTAATTTATCTTGCATGATTGCATTTTGCCAACGCTTAGGGTCCTTATCCAATGATACGCTATAGACGGTAAAACCTTTTCCATTTTCAAACTTAGCGTCTTTGAACTTATTGTAAGTAGCTACTACATTCGGATTCTCTCTTCTACATGGTCCACACCAAGCTGCCCAAAAGTCTATTAAAACCATTTTACCCTTCAGGTCAGATAAAGCTATCGGTTTGCCATTCGGGTCGTTTAGTTTAATTTCAGGTGCTTTATTGCCAATATTTAAGCCAACAGTTACTTGGTCACCATTGATAACAACTGTTTCTTTCGGAGTATTGGAGTTCGTAAAAGCCGGTAGAAATATTGATAAAGCAATTACAAAAACTCCTGCATATTTATTCAATTTCATAAAATAATTTTTTTCAGATGTAGGCACAAACAATGCCAAGAATTAAAATTACAAGTAAAGTAAGAATAGAGTATTCAAAAATTGTTAAAATAAGTTGGAACAACTTTGTTAGTTGCCGTTGGTTCGCTTAATTTCTGCTCCTAAAGCATTTAAACGCTCATCAATTTTACCGTAACCTCTGTCAATTTGCTCTATGTTATGAATGGTACTTTTTCCTTTTGCTGACATTGCTGCAATTAAAAGAGATACCCCAGCTCGAATGTCAGGTGAGGTCATTTGAATTCCACGGAGTTTATTTTGATTGTTCAAACCAATAACAGTAGCTCTGTGCGGATCGCACAAAATAATCTGAGCCCCCATGTCAATCAACTTGTCAGTGAAAAACAACCTGCTTTCAAACATTTTTTGGTGAATCAACACAGAGCCTTTTGCTTGCGTAGCGACAACTAGAACAATACTTAATAAATCTGGAGTAAAACCGGGCCAAGGCGCATCTGAAATAGTCATAATAGAGCCATCAATAAAGGTTTCAATCTCATAACCTTCTTGGGCAGGGATATACAAATCGTCCCCCTTTAGCTCAATCTTGATGCCTAGCTTTCTAAAGGTATCAGGTATAATTCCTAAGTCTGGGTACGACACATCCTTAATGGTAATTTCCGAACCTGTCATTGCAGCTAGACCAATAAAACTACCAATCTCAATCATGTCAGGAAGTATACGATGATCGCACCCTACTAAAGATTCAACTCCTTCTATGGTAACCAGGTTTGAACCAATGCCGCTTATTTTAGCGCCCATTCTGTTCAACATTTTACAAAGCTGTTGTAAGTATGGCTCACAAGCTGCGTAATAAATAGTCGTTGTTCCTTTTGCTAAAACTGCTGCCATAATAATGTTCGCAGTTCCGGTTACTGAAGCTTCGTCTAAAAGCATGTAACAACCTTTTAAATCCTTCGCTTCAACTTTATAAAACTTATTCTCCTTGTTGTAAATAAATTTAGCACCTAGCTTCTGAAAGCCAATAAAGTGAGTATCTAACCTTCTTCGACCGATTTTATCTCCCCCCGGTCTCGGAATGTATCCTTTACCAAATCTGGAAAGCAGTGGTCCTAAAATCATAACCGATCCTCTTAGTCCCGAACCCTTCTTTTTAAACTCTTGTGTGTTTAAGTATTCAATGTCAATGTCGTCAGCTTGGAAAGTAAAGGTTTTACAACCTGCAGCAGTTGTTGAATTCGGTACTTCTTCAACCTTAACACCCAAATCTCTTAACAAGTCAATTAACTTATTAACGTCAATAATATCTGGAATATTTGCAATGGTTACCTTTTCGGGTGTGAGTAATACAGCACACAAAATTTGAAGTGCTTCGTTCTTTGCTCCTTGAGGAGTCAGGTCGCCTTTTAATTTTTTGCCACCGGTTATTTCAAATGTTCCCATTAAACTAAATTCTGTTTAATTCGAAACACTTGCAGACAACAAGTTTTTGTTTTATCAACAATGGAATTATCATAAGTGGAACTTTTTCAAGGTCCCCTTTATAATTGCTTTAATATTTCTTTTTTACTTTGTAATTTTTTCGTTTTGCGCCCTGTTTTTTTCTACCCTTGGTATTGTTAGAGCTCATCGCGGTATTTCTTGGACTAATGTCTTTAGTTGCCATTAATTCTAAGTCTTCTTTCACTTCTAATTTACCTCTTGATATTCTCTTGATATCAGAAATAATTTGTGCGTCATCAACGGAACTTCTGCCCCAAGCCAAATAATGCTTCTTCATTAAATTGGCAATGGACTCGATTAAGGCATCTTTTTCTTCGCCGTCTTCCATTTCAACAGCCTTGTTGATTAATTTTTCAGTACCTAATCCATAGTGTTTGAACCTTATTTTCCCTTCCGGGTATCCCATTGGGTTGGGTTTTTCCATAAATTGCTCTGGAGAAGGTGTAGGGTAAGGCGAATCTACATCTAATTTAAAATCAGACATAATTTGAACATGATCCCAAAGTTTGTGCGTAAAGTCAGCTACATCTCTCAAATGAGGGTTTAACTGGCCCATAACGTCCACAATGGCCAGTACCATTTTATTGCGCTCTTCTTTATCTTCTAGTTCTGTTGCATGATCAATCAATTGCTGAATGTGTCTTCCGTATTCAGGAATAATCATTTTAGAACGGCTTGTATTGTAATTCATTTTTTTGTAATGTGTTCTCTGTTATACTATTGTAGGCGGCGATGGTAAAGATTGAGGTAATCCTACGCTTTTAAAATTCTAAGCTTAGCAAACTTCAATAGAAGTTGCTTTTCGCCAACAGCATCAAATTTAATAGTCGCTTTACGATTCGGTTCTGTTCCCTCAACTTCTGTAACCTCACCTTTTCCAAAACGCAAGTGCTCTACTCTTAAACCAACTTCCACCTTACTCGCAGAAGCAGCAAATGAAGGATCAACAGCTCTTTTTGTTGCATCAATACTTACCATCTTTTTATGCGGAGGAATAATTTTTGGTTCTGGAGTTTTTGGACTTTTTTTTGTGACTTTGGACATACCTTTTTTTAATGTACTTCTATAATTTGTTGGCTGAGATCCAAAAAAGTCGCCTCTTTCATCGTCAAATGAGCTTTGAGGCTTTTCTTGAGGAGTGTCATATTCTAAGAATTTTTCGTCAATTTCCTCAATAAAACGACTTGGTTCACAGTATATTAAGTTTCCCCATCGATACCTACTAGCTGAATACGATAGTCGTACTTCCTTCTCAGCACGTGTCAAAGCTACATAAAATAGTCGTCTTTCTTCTTCTAAATCGGGTCTTGAGGAAAGTGACATCTGCGAAGGGAATAGGTTTTCTTCCAATCCAACAATAAAAACATATGGAAATTCTAACCCTTTTGCAGCGTGAATTGTCATTAATGATACTTTATTGTTATCGCTTTTGTCATCCTTATCGGTATCCGTCAATAGTGCAATGTCTTGTAAAAATACTGCCAACGATTTTTCCTGTCCTTCTTCAATTTGTGGACTATCCAAATCAATCGCTTTGGCTACATCATCCTCCACAAATTCTTTAACACCATTTAATAGTTCTTGAATGTTATCGTATCGAGCAATTCCTTCCGGTGTTTTATCCGTGAATAAATCATTCAATAGGGTAGAGGTCTTGGCAATGTCTTCTACTAATTCGAAAGCATTTTTCTTCGTAGAAAGAATATTGAAATTGCGAATCATATCTACAAAGCCTTTTACTTTGTTTTTGGCACCACTTTGTATTGGGAAAGAATTGAATTCAGATGTACTAATTGTTTTCCAAATACTTTTATCGTCTGCATTTGCCGCAAAAATAATCTTATCTAAAGTCGTTTTTCCAATTCCTCGAGCTGGATAGTTTATGACTCTTTTCAATGCTTCATCATCGTCAGGATTTATGGCAAGTCTGCAATAGCAGAGTAAGTCTTTAATTTCCTTTCTTTGGTAAAACGACGTTCCACCATAAATCCGATAGGGGACATCCTTTTTTCGAAGCGACTCCTCCATGGCCCTAGACTGTGCATTGGTGCGGTACAAAATAGCAAAGGCTGAATTTTGTGCTTGATTGTTGTGCTTTAACTCAATAATGCTATTCGCCACTAAATTGCCTTCTTCATTATCTGTTAATGTTCTGCTTACTTTAATTCGCTGCCCTTCCTCATTGTCGGTCCAAACCGTTTTGTCGAGTTGGTCCTTGTTATTCTCTATAATATGGTTCGCAGCGTTGACTATGTTTTTGGTAGAACGATAATTTTGCTCCAACTTAAACGTCTTCGAATCTGGATAATCCTTTTGAAAGTTTAAGATGTTTTGGATGTTAGCGCCACGGAAAGCATAAATACTTTGGGCATCATCTCCAACCACACAAACATTTTCATTGAGGGCTGCAAGTTTTTTTACAATTACATATTGAGAGAAGTTCGTATCTTGATACTCATCTACTAAAATGTATTTGAAGCGGTGCTGATACTTATTTAGCACTTCCGGGAAATCTTTTAGTAGGATATTGGTCTTAAACAATAAATCATCAAAGTCCATAGCGGCGGCTTTGAAGCATCTCCGCTCGTATTCTTTATATATTTCTCCAATTTTTGGTTTTGCCATTTGTCGGTCTTCCGCCTGAATGTTGGTATTGTTTAGGTAGGCGTTTGCATTAAGCAGGTTGTTTTTTGCAGAAGAAATTCTATTCAACACCAAACCTACCTTATATACCTTGTCATCCACTCCAATATCTTTCATTATACCTTTTAGTAGACTCTTTGAGTCAGCTGTATCGTAGATCGTAAAGTTTGAAGGGTAGTGTAATTTTTCAGACTCTGTTCTAAGGATTCTAGCAAAAACGGAGTGAAACGTACCCATCCATATATTTTTAGCTTCTCCTTCACCAACGATTTTCCCAATTCGCTCTTTCATTTCTCGAGCCGCCTTGTTGGTAAATGTTAGGGAGAGTATGTTAAAAGGATCTACGCCATTTTTCATTAAATGTGCAATCTTCACTGTCAATACCCTTGTTTTGCCTGAACCTGCTCCGGCAATTACCATGGAAGGGCCATTGGTGTTTAATACTGCTTCTTTCTGCGAAGGGTTTAGTCCGTCTAAATAATCCATGTGGCAAAGGTAATGAAGTAGCTTTCCAACTCTCACTAAAAAAACCGAACAGACAAGTTAAGTTTTACACATTCTCAAAAAAAGTTGAAGGTGATTTTGATTTCGTCAATTTTTTAAACAATTTGCCGATTTTTGTCCCCCTAGATTATATTCTCTATTCCGCTCTCAGCCTCGATTTAAAGATTTATCAACAATTGCTTTAAAAAAAAAGATTTCGGCGGTTGATTTTAGAAAATAAACTATTACATTTGCGTCCCCAAAATTTGGGGCAAATATTACATTGACATATTTAAAAGCTTATGCCAACTATACAACAATTAGTAAGAAAAGGTAGAATTAAACTAGAGAAGAAGAGTAAATCTGCTGCACTAGACTCATGTCCCCAAAGACGTGGTGTGTGTGTTAGAGTTTACACTACTACTCCTAAGAAACCAAACTCTGCAATGAGAAAAGTTGCAAGGGTAAGATTGACTAATCAGAAAGAGGTGAATGCCTACATTCCTGGTGAAGGTCATAACTTACAAGAGCACTCTATCGTGTTAGTAAGAGGTGGAAGAGTTAAAGATTTACCAGGTGTGAGGTATCACATCGTAAGAGGAGCTCTAGATACTGCAGGTGTTGCAGGTAGAACTCAAAGAAGATCAAAGTACGGTGCTAAAAAACCGAAGAAATAAATTATAATAATAACCATCATTTAAGTAGGAAAAAATGAGAAAAGCGAGAGCGAAAAAGAGACCTCTACTTCCAGACCCTAAATTTCAGAGTCAGTTAGTTACAAGGTTTGTAAACAATTTGATGCTTCATGGAAAGAAGAGCATCGCCTACAGTATTTTCTATGACGCTATGGCGATTGTAGATGAGAAGGTAGAAGAAGGTGGCCTAGAAACGTGGAAGAAAGCATTGACAAATGTGACTCCAGCAGTTGAGGTTAGAAGTAGAAGAGTTGGAGGGGCAACCTTTCAAATTCCACAACCTATTCGTGACGATAGAAAAACGTCAATGGGTATGAAGTGGTTGATTCTTTATTCTAAGAAAAGAAATGAGAAGACGATGGCTCAGAAATTAGCAAATGAAGTAATGGCTGCTGCTAAGGAAGAGGGTGCTGCTCACAAGAAAAAAGAAGATACGCACAGAATGGCGGAAGCAAACAAAGCATTCTCTCATTTTAGATTTTAATATCAGAAAGAAATTATAGCAATGGCTAAAAGAGATTTAACACTTACTAGAAATATTGGTATTGCTGCTCATATTGATGCAGGAAAGACGACTACCACTGAGCGAGTTTTATATTACGCAGGTGTAAGTCATAAAATTGGAGAGGTTCACGATGGAGCAGCTACAATGGACTGGATGGAGCAAGAGCAAGAAAGAGGTATTACAATTACGTCTGCTGCAACTACTGTATTTTGGAAATATAAAGATCAAGAATATCACATTAACATTATCGATACTCCGGGACACGTTGACTTTACGGTTGAGGTAAATCGTTCATTAAGAGTATTGGATGGGTTGGTTTTCTTGTTTTCAGCAGTTGATGGTGTAGAGCCGCAATCTGAAACAAACTGGAGATTAGCGGATAACTATAATGTTGCAAGACTTGGTTTTGTAAATAAAATGGACCGTCAAGGTGCTAACTTCTTAAAGGTTTGTAAGCAAGTGAAGGATATGTTAGGGAGCACAGCCGTTCCTTTGCAATTACCAATTGGTGGAGAAGAGACTTTTAGAGGAGTTGTTGATTTAGTTTACAATATGGGTATTATTTGGAACGAAGACGACATGGGTATGACCTATGAAGAAGTTCCAATTCCTGCAGATATGCAAGCGGAAGTTGATGAATACCGTGAGTATCTTTTAGAAGCTATCGCTGAGTTCGATGATACTTTGATGGAAAAGTATTTTGAAGATCCGAATTCAATTTCAGTTGATGAAATACTAAGTGCCTTAAGAGCTGCTACAATTTCTTTGAAGATTGTTCCTATGTTATGTGGTTCTGCCTTTAAAAATAAAGGAGTTCAAAGTATGTTGAATTACGTGATGGAATTATTGCCTTCACCAATGGATACAGAAGCTATTGTAGGAGTGAATCCAGATACAGAGAAAGAAGAGTCAAGAAAGCCATCTGTGGATGAGCCTTTCGCTGCTTTGGCATTTAAAATTGCAACAGATCCTTTCGTAGGTAGACTTTGTTTCGTGAGATCATATTCGGGGATGTTAGACTCTGGATCTTATGTCATGAACATGCGTACTCAAAAGAAGGAGCGTATTTCAAGGATTTTCCAAATGCACGCGAACAAGCAAAATCAAATTGATAAGCTACACGCAGGAGATATTGGAGCCTTAGTTGGATTTAAAGATATTAAGACAGGTGATACCTTGACTGAAATCGGAAAGCCAATTGTTTTAGAATCTATGGATTTCCCAGACCCTGTAATTGGTATTGCAATTGAGCCAAAAACTCAAGCGGATGTTGACAAGATGGGTATGGCGTTAGCTAAGTTATCAGAAGAAGATCCAACATTGACAATTCATACTGACGAAGATTCAGGTCAAACTGTATTGAGTGGAATGGGAGAGTTGCACTTGGATATTATTTTAGATCGTTTAAGAAGAGAATTTAAAGTAGAGTGTAATCAAGGTGCTCCTCAGGTAGCATACAAAGAGGCTATTTCAGGTTCTACGGATCACAGAGAAGTTTACAAGAAGCAATCAGGTGGTAGAGGTAAGTTTGCCGATATCGTTGTTAAGATTGAGCCTGTTGATAATGCTGAAGAGGCTGATGGTTTAGAATTCATTGATGAAATTAAAGGTGGACGTATTCCAAAGGAATTTATTCCATCTGTGGAGAAAGGATTTAAGGATTCTATGAAGAATGGAGTTCTAGCTGGTTACCCAATGGATAGCTTGAAAGTGACTTTATTAGATGGTTCTTTTCACGCAGTGGATTCGGATCAGTTATCTTTTGAATTGGCCGCTAAAATGGCATTTAGAGAAGCTATTCCAAAGTCAAAACCGGTTCTATTGGAGCCAATCATGAAGGTTGAAGTGGTTACACCAGAAGAAAATATGGGTGACATTGTTGGTGACATGAACAGAAGAAGAGGTCAAGTAGATGGAATGGACGACAGAAACGGAGCAAAAGTGATTAAAGCCAAAGTGCCGTTGTCAGAAATGTTTGGATACGTTACTGCTTTGAGAACAATGTCTTCAGGTAGGGCTACTTCAAGTATGGAATTCTCTCATTTTGAAGCTGCTCCAAAAGGGATAGCGGATGAAGTAATTGCAGTTGCTAAAGGAAAAGTACAAGCTCAATAACAAGAAAGTATGAATCAGAAAATTCGAATAAAGCTTAAATCATACGATTTCAACCTAGTTGATAAATCGGCTGAGAAAATAGTAAAAACTGTTAAGTCAACTGGAGCAGTTGTAAGTGGACCAATTCCATTGCCAACGCACAAGAGAATTTACACAGTATTAAAGTCACCTCACGTTAACAAAAAGGCTAGAGAGCAGTTTGAGTTATCTTCTTATAAAAGATTACTTGACATTTATAGTTCTACTTCTAAAACAGTAGATGCCTTAATGAAGCTTGAATTGCCAAGTGGGGTTGATGTTGAGATTAAAGTATAAATAATTTAAAGCAATAACATGCCAGGTTTATTAGGAAAGAAAATAGGAATGACTAGTGTCTTTAGTACCGAGGGTAAAAACATACCATGTACAGTTATAGAGGTCGGTCCTTGTGTTGTTACGCAAGTAAAAACCGAAGAAACAGATGGCTACAATTCTGTTCAGATTGCATATGGCGACAAAAAGGAGAAGAACACTTCTGCCGCTATGATGGGTCACTTCAAAAAAGCAAATACTACACCCAAACGAAAGTTGGTTGAGGTAAAAGGCTATGAGGATAGAAAAGTAGGTGATGAGATTACAGTAGACGTTTTTGAAGAAGGCCAGTGGGTAGATGTTACTGCTACTTCTAAAGGAAAAGGTTTCCAAGGTGTTGTTAAAAGACATGGTTTCTCCGGAGTAGGAGATGCAACTCATGGTCAGCACAACAGATTAAGAGCTCCGGGTTCTATTGGAGCAGGTTCTGATCCATCAAGAGTATTTAAGGGTACTCGTATGGCTGGACAAATGGGTAATGCTAAAGTAACCGTTCAAAACTTGAAGGTTGTTAAAGTATATGCTGAAAAGAATCTAATCGTAATTAAGGGCTCAGTGCCAGGTGCAAACGGATCGATGGTTCTCATCAATAACTAAAATACGGAGGAGTAAGAAATGGAATTAAGTATTTTAAATAAAGACGGCAAAGCCGGTAAGAAGGTTAAGTTGTCAGATGCGATTTTTGCTATTGAGCCGAATGACCATGCAATTTATTTAGACGTAAAACAGTACTTGGCGAATCAAAGACAAGGAACAAACAAGTCTAAAGAAAGAGCTGAGATTTCTGGTAGTACTAGAAAAATTAAGAAACAAAAGGGAACAGGTACTGCCAGAGCTGGTAGTATAAAGTCACCATTGTTTAGAGGCGGTGGAACTGTTTTTGGTCCAAGACCAAGGAACTATTCTTTCAAATTGAATAAGAAACTAAAGAATGTAGCTAGATGTTCTGCTTTATCACACAAAGCAAAGTCTGGAGACCTACTTATTTTGGAAGATTTTCAAATGGACGCCCCAAAAACGAGTGAGTTCTCTCAGATTTTGAGCAATTTAAAGTGTAACAATAAAAAAACATTATTGGTTGTTTCTGAATCAAATAAAAACATATATTTGTCATCCCGAAATTTGCAGGGTGCCAAAGTGGTATCTCCTTCAGATGTAAACACTTACGATTTAGTTAACGCTAGTAAAGTAGTTGTTGCGCAGGGAGCATTAGAGGTAATAGAAAGTATTTTAAGTTAATAAATTGGTCATGAGTACATTAAAAAAACCTGTTATAACAGAAAAGATGACTTCCTTAACAGAGGAGTTGAACAGATATGGTTTTGTAGTGGATCACAACGCCAATAAATTGCAAATAAAAAGCGCAATCGAAGAGATGTATGGCGTTTCCGTGGACAGAGTGAATACGATGAACTATAAGGGAAAGCACAAAACGAGATACACTAAAACTGGTTGGGTAGAAGGAAGAACGAATAAGTTTAAAAAAGCAATCGTAACTCTTGCGGAAGGAGATACTATTGATTTTTACAGCAATATTTAGAAGATAGATAATGGCAGTAAAGAAATTAAAACCAACAACACCAGGACAGCGTCATAAAGTGGCGTCGTCTTTTGAGGACATAACCTCGGCAACTCCCGAAAAATCATTATTGAAAGGTAAGGGAAGAAAAGGTGGAAGAAACAATACGGGAAAGATGACCATGCGAAATATCGGTGGTGGTCACAAGAGACGTTACAGAACCATCGATTTCAAACGAGATAAGTTTGGAATTCCTGGGAAAGTAGTTTCTGTTGAATATGATCCGTATAGAACTGCACGTATTGCTTTGATCAATTACGTAGATGGTGAAAAGCGTTACATAGTGGCGCCAAAAGGGATTGAAGTTGGTCAAACAATTAAATCTGGAAAAGGTGTTGAGCCGGAAGTTGGTAATGCGATGTATTTGTCTGAAGTGCCAATGGGTACTATGCTACACAACATTGAATTGAGACCTGAGCAAGGAGGTAAATTGGCACGAAGTGCTGGTTCTTATGCTCAGTTGGTTTCTAGAGAAGGTAAGTACGTAGGTATTAAGATGCCTTCAGGTGAAGTTAGACTAATTTTAGGAACTTGCCTTGCTACCATAGGAATAGTTTCAAACTCTGACCACATGTTAGAGAGATCAGGTAAAGCTGGCCGATCAAGATGGTTGGGAAGAAGATCAAGAGTAAGAGGTGTTGTAATGAATCCAGTTGATCACCCAATGGGTGGTGGTGAAGGACGTTCTTCAGGAGGACATCCAAGATCACGAAATGGTATTCCGGCAAAAGGGTATAAAACTCGTGCACCAAAGAAATTATCAAGTAAGTACATCATCGAAAGAAGAAAGAAATAATTAAGATATGAGTCGTTCACTTAAAAAACCGCCTTTTATACATTACAAATTAGCTCAAAGAGTTGATGAAGCTCAGGCGTCTACTAAGAAGTCTGTAATCAAGACATGGTCTCGTGCATCAATGATTTCTCCTGATATGGTAGGTTTAACAATTGCGGTGCATAATGGAAACAAGTTTATTCCTGTATATGTAACTGAGAATATGGTTGGTCATAAGTTAGGAGAATTTGCTCCAACGAGAACTTACAGAGGCCACGGTGGTAAAAAGGATAAAGGCAAACGATAAAAAGACTTTAAGATGGGAGCACGTAAAAAAAATGCAGCAATGGCTGCAAAAGAGGCTAAGAAAACGAGAAGTTTTGCAATGTTGAACAATTGCCCAACCTCTCCACGTAAGATGAGATTAGTAGCGGACATGATTAGAGGCATTGAAGTTTCAAAAGCATTGTCAATGTTGCAGTACAGTCCAAAAGAGGCGTCAAATAGAATGGAGAAATTACTTCGTTCAGCGATTGCTAATTGGGAAGCTAAAAACGAAGGAGAAAGACCAGAGGATAATCATTTGATTATTTCAGAAGTTAAAGTTGACAGTGCAAAAATGTTGAAGAGATTGCGTCCTGCTCCACAAGGAAGAGGTCATAGAATCAGAAAACGTTCAAACCACGTGACGTTAACAGTTGATAGATTAAAAGAAGAAAACCTAACAAAATAAGAGATACGCGATAATGGGACAAAAGACAAATCCAATAGCAAATCGTTTAGGAATCATCAAAGGATGGGACTCTAACTGGTACGGTGGCAGAGATTACGGTGATAAGATTGCTGAAGACGATAAGATTCGTCAGTATATCATGGCAAGACTGCAAAAAGCGAGTATCTCTAAAATTGTTATTGAACGAACATTAAAGTTAATTACAGTAACAATTAACTCTTCAAGACCGGGAATTATCATTGGAAAAGGTGGTAAAGACGTAGATATGTTGAAGGAAGAGCTTAAGAAGTTAACGAAGAAAGATATTCAGATCAATATATTTGAAATTAAGCGACCTGAATTAGATGCAAAGTTAGTAGCCGATAGTGTTGCGCGTCAGATTGAGGGAAGAATTTCATTTAGAAGAGCTGCAAAAATGTCAGTAGCTTCAACTATTCGAATGGGTGCTGAAGGAATTAAGATCATGGTAAGTGGAAGACTTGGCGGAGCAGAGATGGCGAGAACTGAGTTTTATAAAGAGGGAAGAATTCCATTGCATACGTTTAGAGCTGATATTGATTATGCCCTTTCTGAAGCGCATACAACTTACGGACGAATTGGTGTGAAGGTATGGATTTGTAAAGGTGAGATATATGGTAAGAGAGATCTTTCACCAAATATTGTATCTAACAAACCAGGTCCAAAATCACAGCAAGGACGAGGCGGCTTTAGAGGCGGTAAGAAAAGAAATAATTAAGAGAAAGGAAGCAAGCTTAAAATAAAAGGAAAATGTTACAACCGAAAAGAACGAAGTTTAGAAAAATGCAGAAGGGACGCATGAAGGGTAATGCCGGACGTGGGAACCAGATAGCATTTGGAAGTTTTGCGATTAAGACGTTAGAAGAGTGTTGGCTTACAGCTCGTCAGATTGAAGCGGCTAGAATTGCGGTAACGAGATATATGAAGAGAGAAGGACAGATTTGGATTCGTGTTTTTCCGGACAAGCCTGTTACTAAGAAGCCTGCTGAAGTTAGAATGGGTAAAGGTAAAGGTGCCCCTGAATTATGGGTAGCAGTTGCAAAGCCTGGTAGAATTTTGTTTGAAGCTGATGGTGTACCATTGGAAATTGCAAAAGAAGCTATGAGATTAGCTGCTCAAAAATTACCGGTTAAATGCAAGTTTATCGTAAGAAGAGATTACAAAGGTTAATAAGTTATAGAGATGAAACAAACAGATATTAAAAACCTTAGTGTGGATGATTTGAATGAAAATTTAGCAGAGCAATCAGAGCTACTTGCTAAGTTGAAGATGAATCATTCGGTTTCTCCTTTGGAGAATCCAATGCAAATCGGGTCAGCAAGAAGAACCGTTGCTCGATTAAAAACAGAGATTAGAAAAAGACAATTGACACAAGCTCAAGAGAAATAAAGTATTCCGATGGAAAATACAAGAAACTTAAGAAAAGAAAGAATTGGAGTAGTCGTCAGCAACAAGATGGATAAGTCCATAACTATTGCTGTTCAGAGTAAGGTGAAGCACCCTATGTACGGGAAGTTTATCAAGAAAACTTCAAAGTTCATGGCGCATGATGAGAAAAATGATTGCAGTATCGGTGATACTGTGAAAATTATGGAAACTCGACCACTGAGTAAGAACAAGAATTGGAGATTAGTAGAAGTAATTGAAAGAGTGAAGTAATTATGATACAGCAAGAATCAAGGTTAACGGTAGCCGACAATAGTGGTGCAAAGGAAGTGCTTTGTATTAGAGTGTTAGGCGGAACAAAGAGGAGATACGCTTCTATAGGTGATCAGATAGTGGTTTCAGTGAAGTCTGCGATTCCTTCTGGTAATATCAAGAAGGGAGCAGTTTCTAAAGCTGTTATTGTTCGAACAAGGAAAGAGATTAGACGCCAAGATGGTTCTTATATTCGATTTGATAATAATGCAGTTGTGTTATTAGGTCAAACGGGAGAAATGCGCGGTACGCGTATTTTCGGACCTGTTGCCCGTGAATTGAGAGATAAGAAGTTTATGAAAATTGTATCATTAGCACCTGAGGTACTATAATAGAGTAATATCATGAAGAAGTTAAACATTAAAAAAGGTGATGCTGTAAGAGTAGTAGCTGGAGTTTCTAAGGGTAAAGAAGGAGTGGTTTTAAAAGTTATGCCTTCAACTTCTAGAGTCATTATCGAAGGTGATGATATTAGAAAAGATAGTAAGCACACCAAGCCAAATGCTACCAACCAAGATGGTGGTATTATAAAGCAAGATGCACCAATCCACATTTCAAATGTGATGTTGGTGGATTCCTCAACTGGGAAAGTTGATAGAGTTGGTAGACGACAAGAAGACGGAAAGTCTGTTCGTTATTTTAAGAAATCTAAAGAGCTAGTTAAGTAATGGAGCCAAGATTAAAAACAATGTATAACGAAGACATCAAAAAGAACATGATGTCTGCTTTTAACTACAAAAGTTTAATGCAAATTCCAAGGTTGGAAAAAATTTGTATTAACCAAGGAGTTGGTAAAGCTGTAGCGGATAAGAAATTGATTGATTCAGCAATAACTGAAATGACCGCGATTGCTGGTCAAAAAGCTGTTGCTACCTTTTCAAAGAAGGATATCTCTAACTTTAAGTTGAGAAAGGGAATGCCAATTGGTGTTCGAGTGACTTTAAGAGGTGAGAAGATGTACGAGTTTTTGGATCGTTTAATCGCGGTATCATTGCCACGTACTAGAGATTTTAGAGGAATTAATAACAAGGGTTTTGATGGAAGAGGTAATTATACTTTAGGTATTAAAGAGCAGATTATTTTTCCGGAAATAGATATTGATAAAGTGAATAATATTGGTGGTATGGATATCACTTTCGTGACAACAGCTGAAACGAATGAAGAATCTAGAGCTCTGTTGAAAGAGTTCGGAATGCCATTTCAAAAAAACAAAAACGAACAATAAGCCATGGCTAAAGAATCGATGAAAGCTCGCGAAAGAAAGCGCGCATTAATGGTTGAAAAGTATGCTGAAAAGAGAGCTGCTTTAAAGGCTGCAGGTGATTACGAAGGGTTACAAAAATTACCTAAGAACTCTGCACCGGTAAGAATGCACAATAGATGTAAGATAACTGGTAGACCTAAAGGCTACATGAGACAATTTGGTTTGTCACGTGTAACTTTCAGAGAGATGGCAAGTTCAGGAATAATTCCTGGTGTTAAAAAAGCTAGTTGGTAAATTAATAAAAGGAATTATGACAGATCCAATTGCAGATTTTCTGACAAGAATAAGAAACGCATCAAGCGCGAAGCATAGAATAGTAGATATTCCTGCTTCAAACCTTAAAAAAGAAATGACAAAAATTCTTTTTGAGAAAGGTTATATATTGAGTTATAAATTTGTTGAAGGTGAGAACCCTCAAGGAATAATTAAAATTGCATTGAAATATCATCCTGTATCTAAGGTTCCGGCTATTAAAAGCCTGACCAGAGTTAGTAAGCCAGGTTTGAGAAAATATGCACCTGCTGCTAACTTACCGCGTGTAATTAATGGTTTGGGTATTGCAATTATTTCTACTTCTAAAGGTGTAATTACCGATAAGGAAGCTAGAAAAGAGAAAGTAGGTGGCGAAGTACTTTGCTACATATATTAAAAAAATAAGATTATAATAACATGTCAAGAATCGGTTTAGCACCAATTGAAGTTCCTGCAGGTATTGAGATAACAATCTCAGACAAGAATGTTGTGAGTGTAAAAGGCCCAAAAGGGGAATTGCATCAAAATGTTGACTCTAACATAACTGTAAAGAAGGAAGAAAATTCAATTGTATTAGAAAGACATTCAGATCAAAAAGATCATAAGGCGAAGCACGGTTTATATCGCTCGCTAATTAATAATATGGTTGAAGGTGTTAAGAATGGCTTCAAAAAAGATCTAGAACTTGTAGGTGTTGGTTACAGAGCGGCAAATAAAGGACAAATTTTAGAGTTAAGTCTTGGATTTTCGCACCCAATAGTAATGGAGATTGCTCCTGAAGTAACGGTAACTACTGCTTCTGAAAGAGGTAAGAATCCAATAATTACTTTAGAGTCATTTGATAAGCAATTGATTGGTCAGGTAGCTGCAAAAATAAAATCAATGAGAAAACCAGAGCCATACAAAGGTAAAGGTGTTCGATTTGTTGGAGAGTACATTAGAAGAAAAGCAGGTAAGTCTGCTGCTAAATAATATATCGTTATGGCATTAACAAAGTCAAATAGAAGACTAAGAATTAAAAGGAGAATTAGAAAAGTAGTTACAGGTACTGCTGATCGTCCACGATTATCCGTTTTCAGAAGTAATAAAGAGATTTATGCTCAGTTAATCGATGATAAATCTGGGAAAACTATTCTAGCAGCCTCTTCAACAGAGAAAAAAGTTGTTGGTGAAAAAGGAACTAAAATTGAAAAATCTGTTTTAGTAGGAAAGTTAATTGCTGAAAAAGCTACTAAAGCCGGAATAACTTCAGTAAGTTTTGATAGAAATGGATATCTATATCACGGTAGGGTAAAAGCTATTGCTGATGGTGCCAGAGAAGGTGGATTGAACTTTTAATAAAGAGAAGAAATTATAAAGATTATGGCTAACGCAAACACAAAGAGAGTTAAGTCGAGCGAAATCGAACTAAAGGATAAATTAGTTGGTATTCAAAGAGTAACTAAAGTAACAAAAGGTGGAAGACATTTTAGTTTTTCTGCAATTGTTGTTGTTGGAAACGAGAATGGAATCGTTGGATACGGATTAGGAAAAGCTAACGAGGTAACAGAAGCGATTTCTAAAGGAATTGACGATGCTAAGAAAAATCTTATTAAGGTTCCTGTTGTGAATGGTACTGTACCTCACCAACAAGAAGCAAAGTACGGTGGAGCTCAAGTTTTCATCAAGCCTGCATCAAATGGTACTGGTGTTATTGCCGGTGGTGCGATGCGTGCGGTGTTGGAAAGCGTTGGGGTACACGATGTACTAGCTAAGTCTAAAGGTTCTTCAAACCCTCACAACGTTGTTAAGGCTACAATAAAGGCGTTACAAGAAATGAGAGACGCATACACTGTGGCGAAGCATAGAGGTGTTGAACTTGATGTTGTATTTAACGGATAAAATCGAAAGAAATGTCAAAGATTAAAGTTACTCAAGTAAGGAGTAGAATAAACAGACCTAAGAAACAGAAATTAACGTTAGATGCTCTTGGGTTAACGAGAAATCAAAAGACTGTAGAGCATGAAGATACTCCACAAGTTTTAGGAATGATCAACAAGGTGAAACACCTTGTGTCAGTAGAAAAAGTATAATTAGCTTAAAAGTTATTAATCATGGATTTAAGTAATTTGACACCTGCAGAGGGGTCTGTAAAAAGCAAAGGTAAGAGAGTTGGTAGAGGTGAAGGTTCTGGTAGAGGTGGTACTTCTGCAAGAGGTCATAAAGGAGCTAAGTCAAGATCTGGGTATTCAAAGAAAGTTGGATTCGAAGGTGGTCAGATGCCATTGCAAAGACGTGTTCCTAAGTTTGGTTTTACCAACATTAACAGAAAAGAATTTAAGGGTATCAATTTAGATACGCTTCAAACTTTAGCGTCATCAAAGAACATAGAAACAATCGATTTAGACGTGTTAATTGACAATGGTTTAGCGAATAGAAATACATTAGTTAAGATTTTAGGTAGAGGAACAGTTGACGCAAAAGTTGCTGTTAAGGCTCATGCTTTTTCAAAAAACGCTAAAGAAGCGATTGAGGCCAAAGGCGGTTCTACTGAAACTATAGCATAATATGAAACGTTTTTTAGAAACATTAAAGAATATTTGGACGATTGAGGATCTTAGGGTAAGAATCATAAATACTCTTGGATTGCTGTTAATTTATCGTTTGGGTTCTTTTATTGTATTACCGGGTGTTGATTCTGCTGCTCTTGACATAGCAAATGCAAACAACGGAGGCGGTATAGCTGATTTGTTGGATTTATTTGCAGGAGGTGCTTTTTCTAGAGCTTCAATTTTTGCACTAGGAATTATGCCTTACATTTCTGCTTCGATTGTGGTGCAGTTACTAGGAATTGCAATACCCTATTTTCAAAAACTTCAGAAAGAAGGTGAAAGTGGTAGAAGAAGAATTAATCAGATTACACGAATGTTGACCATCGCAATTGTAGGTTTCCAAGCTGGGCCCTATATTGCATCTCAAGTTCCTGCATTTACACAAGCCGGAGCAATGGTTAGACCGGATGATGCATTTTGGTGGGTTTCAACAGTAATTATATTGATTACTGGTACCATGTTTGTTATGTGGTTGGGAGAGAGAATTACCGAGAAAGGTTTAGGAAACGGTATTTCGTTGATTATCATGATCGGTATTATTGCTAATCTCCCATTTGCTTTTGTCGCAGAATTTGCTTCAAGAATTAACGGTGGTGGCCTAGTGATCCTCCTAGTTGAACTAGTGATTCTGTTGTTAGTTATTATAGCAACTATATTATTGGTACAAGGTACTCGAAGGGTTCCTGTACAATTTGCAAAGAGAGTTGTCGGAAACAAACAGTACGGAGGGGTTAGACAATACATTCCACTAAAAGTAAATGCTGCAGGTGTTATGCCGATTATCTTTGCTCAGGCAATCATGTTTATTCCAATAACCTTAGTTGGTTTTGCTGATACTGATTCGTTGACTGGAATAACTCAGGCATTAAGTGATTTTACAGGATTTTGGTACAACCTTATTTTTGCAATTATGATCATTGCTTTCACTTACTTCTATACAGCGGTAACAGTGAATCCTAATCAGATGGCTGATGATATGAAGAAAAATGGTGGTTTTGTTCCAGGTGTAAAGCCTGGCAAAAGGACTGCTGAGTTCTTAGATACAATTTTGTCTAGAATTACACTACCAGGATCAATATTTTTGGCTATTGTAGCAATACTGCCTGCTTTTGCAGCTAAGGCCGGAGTAAATGGTCAGTTTTCACAATTTTTTGGGGGAACATCATTGCTAATTATGGTAGGAGTTGTGTTAGATACACTTCAACAAATAGAAAGTCATTTGTTAATGAGACACTATGATGGTTTGATGAAGTCTGGAAGAATAAAGGGACGTTCAAGTATAAACATGGCGGGATAGTCAAGTCATGTATTTGAAGACGGAAGAGGAAATAGAATTAATTAGAGAGAGTTCTTTACTTGTTGGAAAAACGTTAGCTGAAGTTGCTAAGCTAATTGAACCTGGTGTCACGACATTAAGGTTAGATCAGATGGCAGAAGAGTTTATTAGAGATAATGGTGGAGTGCCCGGATTTAAGGGTCTGTATGATTGCCCTAGTACTTTATTAACTTCGGTTAATTCAGCTGTTGTTCATGGCTTACCTTCGAAAGAGCCATTAAGAGATGGAGATATTGTTTCTGTTGATTGTGGTGTTTTGATGAATGAGTTTTATGGAGATGTAGCTTACACTTTTGAAGTTGGAGAAGTAGCGGATGACATCAAAAAGTTATTGTCTGTTACCAAGCTCTGTCTTCAAAAAGGTATTGAAGCTGCAGTTGCAGGGAATAGAGTCGGAGATATCGGTTATGCTGTTCAAACAGTAGCAGAGGATAATGGGTATGGTGTGGTGAGAGAACTTGTTGGACATGGACTAGGGAAAAAGTTGCACGAAGAGCCACAAGTCCCTAATTATGGAAAGAGAGGGCAAGGAGCGAAGTTGAAAGAGGGATTGGTGATAGCAATAGAGCCAATGATTAACATGGGTAAAAGGCATGTTAAGCAAGGAGAAGATGGTTGGACAATTTATGCAAAGGATGGATTACCATCGGCACATTTTGAACATGATGTTCTGGTCAGGAAGGGAAAAGCAGAAGTATTATCAACGCATGAGTTGATTGAAGAAGTATTAAAAAATAAGATTAAGTAAAATAATAAATGGCAAAACAAGCGTCAATAGAGCAAGATGGAACAGTAACAGAGGCATTATCAAATGCCATGTTTCGAGTGGAATTAGAAAATGGGCACATTATAACGGCGCACATTTCTGGTAAAATGAGAATGTACTACATCAAGTTATTGCCGGGAGATAAGGTAAAAGTGGAGATGTCGCCATATGATTTAACAAAAGGAAGAATAACTTATAGATATAAGTAAGACTAAAAGTTTTATTAGTATTATAATAAATCGAGACTCATGAAAATAAGAGCATCAATTAAGAAAAGAAGTGCTGATTGCAAAATCGTTCGAAGAAAAGGGCGATTATATGTTATTAACAAAAAGAATCCAAAGTTCAAGCAAAGACAAGGATAAAAAAACATTATTTATGGCTAGAATAGCAGGTATTGATTTACCAAAAAACAAGCGAGGAGTAATAGGTTTAACCTATATCTATGGAATTGGAAGGAGCTCAGCTCAGTCGATTCTTGATAAAGCAGGTGTTAGTGTTGATAAGAAAGTTCAAGACTGGGATGATGAAGATTTAGGAAAAATTAGAGAGCTCATTACCGAGGAATTTACTGTTGAAGGTACTTTGAGATCAGAGGTTCAATTAAACATTAAGCGTTTAATGGATATTGGTTGTTACAGAGGTGTGCGACACAGATCTGGTCTACCATTACGTGGGCAGAAGACAAAAAATAATGCTCGTACGAGAAAAGGTAAAAAGAAAACAGTTGCTAACAAGAAGAAAGCTACTAAATAAATAAGCGAATAACGTTTAACAAGATGGCAAAATCTACACAGAAAAAGAAAAAGAGCGTAAAAGTCGAATCAATTGGTGAGGCTCATATTCATGCGTCGTTTAATAATATTATCATCTCTTTAACCAATAAGAATGGTCAAGTTATATCTTGGGCATCTGCAGGTAAAATGGGGTTTAAGGGTTCAAAGAAAAATACTCCGTATGCAGCTCAATTGGCAGCTGAAGAGTGTACGAAAGAAGCTCATGATTTAGGTTTAAGACGTGTTAAGGTTTACGTTAAAGGTCCTGGAGCGGGAAGAGAATCCGCGATAAGAACGATTCATAACAACGGTATTGAAGTAACCGAGATTATTGATATTACTCCTATTCCTCACAATGGTTGCAGACCACCGAAGAGAAGAAGAGTTTAATTGTAAAGCATAAAATAGAAGAATAATGGCAAGATATAGAGGCCCTCAATCGAAAATTGCAAGAAAGTTTAAAGAACCAATCTTTGGACCAGATAGAGCTTTGGAAAAAAAGAACTATCCTCCTGGTCAGCATGGACCAAACAAGAGAAGAGGTAAGCAGTCTGAATATGCTGTCCAGTTAATGGAAAAGCAAAAGGCGAAGTACACTTACGGTATATTAGAGAAACAATTCTCAAACTTGTTTAAGGAAGCATCTAGAACGAAGGGTATTACAGGAGAAAACTTGTTAAAGCTTTGTGAGTCTCGTTTAGATAACGTTGTTTATAGACTAGGTTTAGCTTCAACTCGAAGAGGTGCTCGCCAAATGGTAGGTCACAAACATTTCTTAGTAAATGGAACTGTAATGAATATCCCTTCATACTCATGTAAAGAAGGAGATGTAATTGAGGTTAGAGAAAGATCTAAGTCTTTAGAGGCTATTAATGATTCTTTAGCAAATAGAAGAGATCAGCATGATTGGTTAGAGTGGAATGCTCAAGACATGAAAGCTAAGTTTGTTAATGCTCCTGAAAGAGCTCAAATTAATGAGAATATTAAGGAGCAGTTAATCGTAGAACTTTACTCTAAGTAATAACATTCTAAAAAAAAAAGTATATATGGCAATTTTAGATTTTCAAAAGCCTGACAAGGTGATTATGATTGAATCGAATGACCAACATGGAAAATTCGAATTCAGGCCACTTGAACCAGGTTATGGTATTACAATTGGTAATGCTATTCGAAGAATTTTGCTTTCATCTCTTGAAGGTTATGCAATAACTGGAATTAAAGTAGAGAATGTTGATCACGAATTCTCGACGATTGATGGAGTAGTAGAAGATGTTACATCTATGATTTTAAACTTAAAGCAGGTTCGTTTTAAGCAACAAATTGAAGGAACATCATCAGAGAAAGTTAACATTTCGATTTCCGGTCAAGACAAATTGACGGCAGGTGATATTGGAAAGTTTACATCTGCATTTCAGGTGTTGAATCCTAACCATGTAATTTGTAACATGGAGCGTTCGGTTAAAATTCAAATGGAATTAACTGTTGAAAAAGGTAGAGGATATGTTCCATCTGAAGAGAACGATGTAGAAGATGCACCGGTTGGGTTTATTCCAATTGACTCAATTTTTACTCCAATAAAAAATGTTAATTACAGCATTGAAAATTATAGAGTTGAGGAAAGAACTGATTATGAAAAATTGGTTATTGACATTGAGTCTGATGGATCAATTCACCCAAAAGAAGCATTGAAAGAAGCGGCTACAATTTTAATTCAACATTTTATGCTATTCTCAGACGAGAAGATTGCATTGGAGACAGAAGTAAAGTCGGCGGTAGAAGAATTTGATGAAGATTCTTTACACATGAGACAACTGTTAAAAACTCGATTGATTGATATGGATTTGTCAGTTAGAGCTTTAAACTGTTTAAAGGCTGCTGATGTTGATACGTTAGGTGAATTAGTACAATTTAATAAGTCTGATTTATTAAAATTCAGAAACTTCGGTAAGAAGTCTTTAACTGAGTTAGATGAATTGGTTGAAAATAAAAACTTGACTTTCGGAATGAACGTTGCGAAATACAAATTGGATAAGGATTAAGAATTATGCGACACGGAAAGAAATTTAACCATTTAGGTAGAACAAGATCTCATAGAAAAGCGATGCTTTCAAATATGGCTTGTTCCTTGATACAACACAAAAGAATTAACACTACTGTTGCCAAAGCAAAGGCGCTTAGAGTATTTGTTGAGCCTTTGATTACAAAGTCAAAAAACGACTCAACTCATTCTCGAAGAATCGTGTTTAAGTATTTAAACAATAAATACGTAGTTTCTGAATTATTTAGAGACGTTGCACCTGCAGTTGCTAGTCGACCAGGTGGATATACTCGAATTATCAAGACTGGAAACAGGATGGGTGATAACGCAGAAATGTGTTTAATAGAGTTAGTTGATTTTAATGATATTTACGGTTCTGAGGCGAAGACTCCAAAGAAAAAAGCTAGAAGCCGAAGAGGTTCTGGAAAAGCTACTGCAAAGGCACCTGCTGATGCAGCTACTGAGGAAGTGAAACCTGACGAAGCAGAAACTAAGGAAAACGATAAAGACTAAAAGTTAATTTTACGTTGATAAAATAATTTTAAAGAGGATAAAGCTTAATGTTTTATCCTTTTTTTTGCTTTAAACTTTAATACATAAAGCGCAATATATAATGAAGTATAATTCAAAGGGTAAAGGCATTGTAGTATTAGAAGATGGAACAGTTTTTCATGGTTCATCCGCCGGAATTATAGGAACTAGTACAGGTGAAATATGTTTTAACACAGGCATGACTGGATATCAAGAAATATACACCGATCCATCATATTTTGGTCAAGTAATGACTTGCGCAACTGCACATATCGGTAATTATGGTGTAGAGGATCATGAGATAGAGTCGGATGGTGTAAAAATAGCGGGATTAATTTGTAAAAAATTCTCAGAAACCTACTCTCGACCAATGGCGGATGGGTCATTGCAAAATTACTTTGAATTAAACAAAATTGTTGCGATTACTGATGTTGACTCTAGATCAGTTGTTCGGAGAATTCGAGATAAAGGAGCAATGAATGTAATAATATCATCTGAGGAATTTGACGTTGATGTACTCTTAGCGAAGTTGGCGACAGTGCCTTCTATGCAAGGTTTGGAGCTGTCTTCAAAGGTTTCAACTAGCAAGCCATACTTTTTAGGCGAGGAAGATGCAAAGTACAAAGTAGTTGTTATAGACTTTGGAACGAAAATGAATATTGCAAGGTGCTTAACAGAACGTGGAGCATATGTGAAAGTATTTCCAATGCAAGCGAACATAACTGATATTTTGGGATGGAAGCCGGATGGAATTATGTTAAGTAATGGTCCTGGAGATCCATCTGCTATGGACGACAGCATTGAAAAGATAAAAGAGTTGTTAGCGTCTAAATTGCCACTGTTTGGAATTTGCTTAGGGCATCAGTTATTATCGTTAGCGTGTGGTCTGAAGACTGTAAAGATGCATAACGGTCATAGAGGAATAAATCATCCTGTTAAAAATCTATTATCAGGTAAAGGTGAAGTGACCTCCCAAAATCATGGTTTTGTTGTTGATCGTGAATCAGCAGAAGCAAGTGAATTGGTAGAGATAACACATGAGCACTTGAACGACAATACTGTTGCAGGTATTCGATTGAAAAATCAGTCCGCATTCTCTGTGCAATATCATCCTGAGGCATCTCCTGGGCCTCACGATTCGAGGTATTTATTCGACAATTTCATAGAAAACATTGCACAGCGTAAAAAATAAGAAACATGAGTTTAATTGCTAATATACACGCGCGACAAATCTTAGATTCAAGAGGTAACCCTACGATTGAAGTAGATGTAACAACTCAAAATGGTACAGTAGGACGAGCAGCCGTTCCATCCGGAGCTTCTACAGGAATTCATGAGGCTATGGAATTGAGAGATGGAGACCCTAAAATGTATTTAGGTAAAGGAGTTCTAAAGGCTGTGCAAAATGTAAATACCAGTATTCATACTGAGTTGAATGGAGCCAATGTGTTTGATCAAACTGGGATTGACCGCTTTTTAATAGATTTAGATGGAACTGAAAATAAATCAAATTTAGGGGCCAATGCAATTTTAGGTGTATCTCTTGCAGCGGCAAAAGCTGCGGCATTAGAGATTGGGATGCCATTGTACCGTTACATCGGAGGAGTGAATGCGCATACATTACCTATTCCGATGATGAATATACTAAATGGTGGTTCCCATGCAGATAATAGTATAGACTTCCAAGAATTTATGGTGATGCCTGTGAAGGCAAACTCATTCTCTCATGCATTACAAATGGGAACTGAAATTTTCCATAACTTAAAGAATGTTTTAAAAAATAAAGGTTTTTCAACAAACGTAGGTGATGAAGGGGGATTTGCTCCTAATTTAGGTTCAAACGAAGAAGCAATTGAGTACGTGTTAAAAGCAATTGAGACCGCAGGGTTCAAACCTGGAGCAGATGTTTTTATAGCGATGGATGCAGCAGCGTCTGAGTTTTACAATAAAGAAGAGAAAGTCTATCACTTTCATAAGTCTAGTGGAGATAAATTAACTTCATCAGAAATGGCTAGTTATTGGAAAAATTGGACTTCTAAGTACCCTATAATTTCTTTGGAGGATGGATTAGATGAGGACGATTGGAGTGGTTGGTCCGAATTAACAAAGATGGTAGGCGATAAAGTTCAACTAGTAGGAGATGACTTGTTCGTTACAAACGTCAACCGATTGCAAAAGGGCATTGATGAAAATATTGCAAATTCTATTTTAATCAAAGTCAACCAAATTGGAACTTTGACTGAGACTATTCAAGCAGTTGAATTAGCAACAAAGAATAAATATACTTCAGTTATGAGTCATAGATCAGGAGAAACTGAAGATAGTACAATTGCGGATTTAGCTGTGGCACTTTCAACAGGGCAAATCAAAACTGGCTCTGCATCGCGATCAGATCGTATGGCAAAATACAATCAACTGTTACGAATAGAAGAGATGTTAGGAGGGACAGCAATATATCCTTCAGATTCCTTTAAGTTTATTTAATAAAAGGATTATTGTAAAGCAAGATGCTGTTACTTATTTTTGCAGCTTAGAAAGGGTTAAGAATTAGGAACTTTTTTAAACCTTTTACGTTAACAAGATAAAACTAAACACACGGAGAAATGTCAGAAAAAGCACAATTAATTATTGATGGAAAAACAATTGAATTACCAATTGTTACGGGAACTGAGAATGAAAAAGCAATCGATATTAGTTCATTGAGAGGTAGTACAGGATACATTACGATAGATCCAGGTTATAAGAACACGGGTTCTACCTCAAGTGCAATTACATTTCTAGACGGTGAGAAAGGAATTTTGAGATATAGAGGATACTCTATTGAAGACTTAGCAGAAAAAGCTACTTTTCTTGAAGTCTCTTACTTGCTAATTTATGGAGAGTTGCCAAATAAAGCGCAATTAGAAGCGTACCAAAAAGAAATTACACACCACACGTTAATTCATGAGGATATAAAAAATATATTAGAAGGTTTTCCGTCAAATTCTCATCCAATGGGAGTTTTATCTTCTTTGGTTTCTTCATTAACAGCATTTTACCCTGAGTCACTTGATCCTAATAGATCTGCTGATGAAGTTGACTTGAGTATCAAGCGTTTGTTGGCCAAATTACCGACAATGGCAGCTTGGGCATTCAAAAATGAGATAGGACATCCAGCTAACTACCCAGACAATGCATTGAACTACTGTTCAAACTTTTTAAAGATGATGTTCTCTGTTCCTTCAGCAAAATATGAAGTAGATCCAGTTATCTCAAAAGCATTGGACCAACTACTTATTCTACATGCTGATCACGAGCAAAACTGCTCCACTTCAACCGTACGAATTGTAGGTTCTTCACATGCGAGTTTATATGCATCTATAGCAGCGGGAATTTCAGCGTTATGGGGTCCATTGCATGGTGGTGCCAACCAAGCGGTAATTGAAATGTTAGAAGGAATCCAGGCTGATGGAGGTGATGTTAAAAAGTACATGGATAAAGCAAAGGATAAAAATGATCCTTTCAGATTAATGGGCTTTGGACATAGGGTTTATAAGAACTTTGACCCTAGAGCGACTATTATCAAGAAAGCCGCTGATGATGTTTTAGAAAAGTTAGGAGTGAATGATCCAATTTTAGAAATAGCGAAAGGGCTAGAAGAAATAGCCTTGAAAGACTCTTACTTTGTAGAAAGAAAACTTTACCCGAATGTAGATTTTTACTCAGGAATCATCTACAGAGCAATCGGAATACCAACTTCTATGTTTACAGTAATGTTCACCATGGGTAGATTACCGGGATGGATTGCTCAGTGGAAGGAAATGAGAGAAAATAAAGAACCAATTGGTAGACCAAGACAAGTATATACCGGAAACAATTTAAGAACGTTTAAGTCGATTTCAGAAAGATAAAAAAAAGAGCAGCTAAAAGCTGCTTTTTTTTTGTAATCAAAAGTCTAAATAATTTGTTATTTGATAAACTAATTGATTATTGATGGGATATAAAAGCATGGCAGCTTGTGTTGCAGACTTGGAGAAAAATGGACATTTGATTCGAATCAAGGAGGAGGTAGACCCACATCTAGAAATGGCATCCATCCACCTTCGTGTTCACGCTGCTAAAGGACCAGCTATTCTTTTTGAAAATGTAAAGGGTTCTAAGTTTCCTGCGGTTTCAAACCTTTTTGGTACGGTAGAACGAAGCCGATTTATTTTCCGTGATACATTGGATGATGTCAAAAAGATGGTTCAATTAAAAGGAGACCCATCCATTGCCTTAAAGAATCCATTAAAGTATGCAGGTGTCCCGTCCGCTGCCTTAAAGGCGCTACCGTTAAAATCAAGGTTTGGAGCACCCATCCTTAAAAATAAAACTCAAATAGACAAGTTGCCACTGATTCACCATTGGCCTATGGACGGAGGAGCTTATGTTACACTCCCCATAGTTTATACAGAAGATGCAGAAAAGCCCGGAGTGATGAATTCGAACCTAGGAATGTATCGCATACAGTTAACTGGAAACGATTTCATCCCAAACGAAGAAATCGGGTTACATTACCAAATTCACAGAGGCATTGGCGTGCATCAAACCAAAGCAAATGCATTGGGAAAACCTTTGCATGTTTCCATATTTGTAGGCGGACCTCCTTCTCATTCTTTTGCGGCGGTAATGCCACTTCCTGAAGGGTTATCTGAGCTTACATTTGCCGGAGCACTCGGAGGTAGGAGGTTTAGGTATACTAACAAAGATGGTCACACCTTGTCTTCAGAAGCGGATTTTGTAATTACTGGGAAGGTTTTTCCAAAAGAAAATAAACCGGAAGGACCCTTTGGAGATCACTTGGGTTATTATAGCTTAAAACACGACTTTCCGCTGATGAAGGTAGATCAGGTTTACCATCGAGACGGAGCAATTTGGCCGTTTACCGTTGTTGGAAGGCCACCACAAGAAGATACAAGTTTTGGTGATTTGATACATGAAATTACTGGATCTATTATTCCTAAGGAGATTCCTGGTTTACATGAAGTGAATGCAGTAGACGAAGCTGGAGTTCACCCGCTATTGTTTGCCATAGGCAGTGAACGTTATACACCATACTTGGAGACCAAACAACCTGCCGAGTTACTGACGATAGCGAATCACATTCTGGGTTTCGGACAAATGTCTCTTGCTAAATTCCTATTTATTTCTGCAAAGGAAGATGCACCTGAGTTAAATCTTCATGACAAAGAAGGATTTTTTAAGCACATTTTGGAGAGAGTAGACTGGAATCGGGACCTTCACTTTCAAACGAAAACGACCATCGACACGTTGGATTATAGTTCTAAAGACTTAAATGCAGGTTCTAAGGTCGTAATTGCTGCCGTAGGTGTTCCAAAAAGAGTTCTTGGAACGGAAAAACCATCATTGGATTTTCCTGAGATAGTAAGTGGTTTTGAATGTGCTTTTGACGGAGTTTTGGCTATTCAATTAAATAAGTTCACAGATTATGAAAGTGAAGAAAAGTTGATTCAAACTTTATGCACCTGCCTTTCAAAGCAAAAAGAAAAACTAAACGATTTCCCATTGATTGTAATTTGTGATGATGCACGGTTCATAGCGAAAACTTTTTCAAACTTGATTTGGAGTGCATTTACAAGAGCTAACCCTTCTCACGATATATACGGGGTTGATTCTTTTGTGGAACACAAACATTGGGGATGCAAGAGTTCACTTATTATAGATTGTAGAATGAAACCTCATAATGCTCCCTATTTGGTGCTTGATCCGGAAGTCGAAAAAAGAGTAGATGCTATGGGCGCTGCTGGCGGAGCTCTGCATGGAATTATTTAAAAGTAACTATACTATGCTACTAGCAAAAGTAAAATTGATTTACTGCAACAATTAAAGTAGGGTCGGCAGCGTATTTTATTTTACTAAAATGGGCCTCGCGAAAATTCGATCTATTCAGCTTTAATTGCAATCATAGAAATTTCAACATTTACCTTTTTTGGCAATCCGGCAACCTCTACAGTTTCACGGGCAGGGGCGCTCTGTTCATTAAAATAACTACCATATACTTCGTTCACAGCGTCAAAGTGTTTCATTGAAGAAAGAAAGATAGAAGACTTTACTACATTTTCAAAACCCATTCCTGCTGCTAGTAAGACCTCTTGCATATTCTGCATTACCTTTCTAGTTTCAAGAGTAATGGAGGATAAGGTTAGTTCTCCGCTGTTCGGATCTAATGCTATTTGACCAGAAGTATACAGTGTGCTACCAACCAATATAGCTTGAGAATAGGGTCCTATAGGAGCAGGTGCCTTGTTCGTCTGAATTATCTTTTTCATTTTTATAAGTTATTAATATAGTATTGAATAGCTGCTTCGTATGAGAATAATCCTAAACCAGTGATGCTTCCTGTGGCGTATTTTGAAAGCAAAGAAATGTGTCTTTGCTCTTCTCTGGCTGCAGGATGAGAAATGTGGACTTCAATTACTTTTGCTGAAATTGCAGCAACTGCATCTGCGATGGCTACTGATGTATGAGTGTAACCTCCAGCATTTAAAATAATACACACTTCGCTAAAGCCAATTTCTTGAAGATAATCAACTAAACTCCCCTCTGAATTAGATTGATAGTAACTGAACTCAACATTTGGAAACTTATTCTGTAAGGAAGAATAATATTGATCAAATGTTTGAACCCCATAGATCTCAGGTTCTCTAACTCCAAGTAAGTTTAAATTGGGGCCGTTAATTATTGCAATTTTTAGTTGGCTCATGTCAATTTCAAAATTATACATTTGTAATGATGAAGTTACTGAACTATAAAAAAGGATTCCAATCTTACTTGAAATTAGAAAAGTCACTTTCTTCCAATTCTATAGAAGCATACGAACGAGACTTATTCAAGTTCCTTCAATTTTTAGAATTGAGGTCATTAAATCCTTCACCTAGTGAAGTTGAAACAAGCCACGTGCAAGACTTTTTGGCTTGGTTGTATGATATTAAGGTTGGAGCGCGTTCTCAAGCAAGAATTTTATCAGGGATAAAGGCTTTCTTCAATTATTTGTTAATGGAAGAGTTAGTTGACTTAAATCCAACATCCTTTGTGGAAGGGCCTAAGTTGGGTATGAAGATTCCAGAAGTACTCTCTATTGAGGAAATAGATACAATAATTAAAACAATTGATTTAAGTAGTAAAGAAGGGGAGAGGAATAGGGCAATTCTGGAGACGTTATATGGTTGTGGATTAAGGGTTTCAGAGTTAATTAATTTAAAGATTTCAAACTTACTTTTTGAGGAGGGTTTTATTAGAGTGACGGGCAAAGGAAATAAAGAGCGAATTGTTCCGATTGGGGCATCAGCAATTAAGTTTATCCAATATTATTTTGAGCACCGCAGAAACCATCAAATAATTAAAATAGAAGCGGACGATATTGTTTTTCTAAATAATCGAGGTACAGGTTTGACTCGAGTTATGATTTTTACCATAATTAAAAAGCTTTGTGAGAAGGCTAACATTACGAAAGTTGTAAGCCCACACACATTTAGACACTCTTTCGCTACGCATCTAGTAGATGGAGGAGCAGATTTGAGGGCAATCCAAGAAATGCTTGGGCATAAATCTATAACGACAACTGAAATTTATACTCACTTAGACCGTCAATATTTGAGAGAAGCGATAACTCAATTTCACCCGAGAGTAAAATAAATATCTTTCCTTTTGTCAGACAATGGATATAATTGATTTTTTTGTTAATTATGAAATTAAAGTCAACGAGGGTAAAGCATTTAAACTTAAATTAAACTCTTATAAATTTTACAAAAATGATTATGAAAAAAATTAAATTACTTTTTGTTGGTGTAGTTTTGGCAGCTTTTAGTGCTAGCGCTCAGCCAATCTTCTCTGAAGATTTTAGTGGAACAACTCCACTTTCAACTTGGACTTTACACAATGTAGATGCAAGAACACCGGCCGCTAATGTTGGAGCCATTAATGACGCTTGGGTTGTATTGGGTGTAGGTGGACAGCCTGCTGCTTTAGTATAGTCCTGCAGGAGCAGCAGATGATTACATGGTGACTCCTGCGATTACTTTAACCTCCAATAACTATTTTTTTTTCGATGCACAAGCATTAGATGCCTCTTTCCCTGACGGGTATGAAGTACGACTTTCAACAACGAACTCTACCGTAGCGGCATTGTCTACTGTTTTATTGAATGTTCCTGCTGAAACCGCAACTGTTTGGAATAGTAGAAGAATAGATTTAAGTGCTTACGCCAACCAAACGGTGCATATTGCTTGGAGAAATAACTCCAATGATCAATTTGTTTTGGCAGTTGATAATATCGAGGTTAAAGAAGTTATTTCAAATGATGCTGGTGTTGAAGATTTAACAATTTCCGATACTTATGTTACTAATTCTACTATAACAATCGGTGGAACTATTGAGAATACGGGTTTAAATACATTAAATTCGGTAGATATTAATTGGAGTACAGATGGAGGGGTTACAGTAAATACGAATTCACTTACACCAAGTACTGCTTCTTTCGGCTCTACATCTTTCACTCACACTATAACTGCAACAGCTTTAAATCCTGGATTATTTACAGATTTGATGGTTTGGACATCTAATCCAAATGGTGTTGCAGATTCATTGAACGCTAACGATACAATTAGAACACGATTCTTTGTGAATAATGGAACTACAGTTTCTAGAGAGGTTTTATTGGAAGAATTCACTACAGCTCCGTGTCAATTCTGTCCAGATGGCGCCGTGGTTGTAGAACAAATATTAGCTAGTAATCCTGCTGTTATTGCTGTGGGCGAGCATGCTTGCTTTGGTACTGATGCTATGACTATACCAGAAGCTTCTACCTATTGTAGTGCATTTGGATCAGGAGCTCCAACTGCTTGTATAGATCGAGTTTTGTTTCCTGGAGAGACATCTGTTGCTCATGGAAGAGGAACTTGGTCAGCAAATGCTGCAACAAGAGCCGCTATAGGTTCACCAGTTACTTTGAATGTGACTGGAACATATAACGCAACAAACAGACAAGTGAATGCCGATGTAACTGCAAACTTTGCGGATTACGCAGTGCCGGGAGATATCAGAGTTACTCTTTTTGTTGTTGAAGATAGCGTTACATGTGCAGGTTCTGGATATAATCAAGTAAATGCTTATAACAATTCAGCGGGTCATCCATACGCAGGAGCAGGTAATCCTATTGTAGGTTTTGTTCGTAGACACGTGCTTAGAGATGTATACCCAACAAACGATGCGTGGGGAGACAACACAGTTATTCCTACTTCACCGGTATTGAACACTAATTATGTTAAGAATAATACCTTCACATTGAATAGTACTTGGAAGTCAAATGATGTTTCTTTAGTAGCTTTTGTAAGTTACTATAATGTTAACACTGACGAACGAGTAGTGCTAAATGCTGCTGATGTTAAGTTAAATAACTTAACATCAAGTGTTGGAGAGATTGAAAAAGATGCAAGTAGTTTATCAATTTACCCAAATCCTACTGCAGATGTTTCTACTATTGAGTTTAATCTAAGTACTTCAAAAGCTGTTTTGTTAAGTGTTAGAGATATGACTGGAAAAGAAGTAATTGTAAAAGACTTTGGAACTCTTAGCGCGGGTGTTCAAAAGATTGCATTTGATGCAACAAATCTTACAAATGGTATCTATTTTGCTTCAATGAAAATCGGAGAAGAGGTAATTACTAAAAAGCTTTCAGTGAATAGATAGAATTTACATTTTGTCAATTGATAAGGCCTTTCTAGCAATAGAGAGGCCTTTTTTTGTCATTTGGTTTTCCGACATATTACCGTTAACTTAGACAACTTAAATTTCAATTATTAATCAATTTTTATAAATATGAAAAAAATTATTACATGTTTAGCTGTTGCATTGTGTTCTACAGGAGCTTTTGCACAGTATTACTCAAATACTTACAATCCGGCTGGAATGAATCCCGGAGGGTTAAATACTGATGCAGAACAGCCTTTTGGTGCTGCTGGTGTAACTGCTGCCAACGGTTATTCAGTTGTAATTGCAGCAGGAGGATCCACATTGGCTTGGTCTCCGACTCAAACAATTCCATTTCCTTTTAGCTTTAATGGAACACCGGTTACGCAATATAAAGTTTCGAATTCTGGTGTATTGACATTTTCAACCGGAGCTACTACAATTCCTGCTTTTGCAAACGCAACAATTCCGAATGCAAGTATTCCAGATATGTCTGTTATGGTTTGGGGCTTGCAACAAGGAGCAGGTGGTTCTGCAAACGATGGTGTAATTAATAAAACACATGGAACTGCGCCTAATCGCCAACATTGGGTAAATTTTGCATCTTTTGGAGCTCCAGGAGCCTCAGGAAGTCAGTGGACTTATTGGGGTATCGTAATGGAAGAAACAACAAATAACATTTATATTGTTGACTTAAGAACTTATGTGACTCCACTATCTTTAACAATAGGTGTGCAAATTGATACTGCTACAGCGTTTTCAATTGCAGGAGCTCCAAACACTCCTTCTTTTGTAACAAATGGCGGAAATGCTTCTGATCCTACAGATAATGTTTATTATGAATTTATTCAAGGTGTTAGACCAACAGAAGATATTGAGTTATCTGATATTAATGTATCAGCTGCAATTACTTCTCCTTTTACACTTAGTGGAACTATTGTAAATAAGGGTTCAGCAAACTTAACAAGCTTTAATATTGTTTGGGAAGATGTGAATGGCACTCCAAATAGCCAGTCGTACACAGCAAATGTTGCTCCACAAGGATCGTTTACTTTTACTCATGGAACGGCTTGGTCTCCTACAGCAGGACAGTCTCATGATATTAAAGTGTACTCTTCTAGTCCAAATGCGGTTGCAGATCCTAATAATACAAATGATACGTTAACAGCAACAACATTTGTAACTAATGGAACTTCAGTTTCAAGAAATGTTTTGTTAGAAGAGTTTACTACTGCTCCTTGTCAATTTTGTCCAGATGGAGCTGTTAGAGTTGAACAAATTTTAGCAACAAATCCTGTTGTAATAGCAGTTGGAGAGCATGCATGTTTTGGAACTGACGCTATGACTATTCCTGAGGCTTCAACTTATTGTAGTGCATTTGGTTCTGGAGCACCTACTGCAAGTGTAGATAGAGTTCTATTTCCTGGAGAATCTAGTGTAGCTCACGGAAGAGGAACTTGGGCAGCTAATTGTATTACTCAAGCTGCTGTGTTAAGCCCGGTTGATGTTACGTTGACAGGTACATTTAATCCTAGTACAAGAATGACAACTGTAAATATCGATGCAGATTTTGTTGACTATGCTGTGCCAGGTGATTTAAGATTAACATTGTTCGTAGTAGAAGATAGTGTTACAGGTGTCGGTTCTGGATACAACCAAGTAAATGCTTATAACAATTCAGCGGGCCATCCATATGCTGGTGCAGGTAACCCAATTGTAGGTTTTGTTCACAAACATGTTTTAAGAGATGTTTATCCTACCAATAACGCGTGGGGAGCACCAAGTATTATTGCAACAAATCCTGGTCCAAATTCAAACTACAACACGTCTTATACATTCGCAATGAATAGCGCATGGAAGGCTCAAGATATTTCTTTAGTTGGTTTTGTAAGTTATTTTAACGCAAATACCGCACAAAGAGAAGTATTGAACTCAGTTGAGATAAAGTTGAATAATTTAACAACTAGTGTTGAAGAAATTAAGAAAGATGCTAGCAGTTTAAATATTTTCCCTAATCCAACAAGTGATTTAACAAACTTGGAATTAAATTTAGATAATTCATCAGCGGTAATCGTTGAAGTTATTGACTTTACAGGTAAGAGATTACTTCTTGAGGATTTTGGAGTGATGTCAGCCGGAAAACAAAGAATGCAATTGAACTTGGCCAATTTAGCAAGTGGAATGTACTTTGTTAATGTTAGAATCGGTGACCAAGTGGTTACACGAAAAGTTTCAGTGACGAAATAGTAACTTAATTATAGCTTAATCGTACGATTGATCTATTGATTAAATACCCCCTGTGCAGATGCACAGGGGGTGTTTTTTTGGCTTAAATCATACTATTATAGATCGTTTAATCTTGTTTAGTAAAGGATTTGATTCTTGATTATTGGGTTTATGTGCACAAAGTAATTACCTAGCAGTAACTATATAGATTGATTCATAAGGTTAAATGATTTGAGTTCAGATTTAATTGGACTAACCCTATACGGTAATGAACGACGTATAAAAAATAGCCTGCGGGTTCTAATGTGAAAAAATTGGGCATAAAAAAGCCACCTTGAAAACAAGGTGGCTTTCTGTACTATGTCAAGTTTATTATTTCTGTCTACCCTCCAACCTGTAGTGGAGCAGAGCCTGTTTTTGGATCTGGATTAGCGCCGGGTGTTACGTTTGCTTTAATTCTTAAAACAGTTGTTGCAGGCTCAGTGTTTGCAGTAATTGTAATTGACTTAGTTTGCTGGTTCGCTTGTGTTCCAGGACTATAAACTACCTTGATGTCTCCTGATTCGCCCGGAGCAATTGGTTGTCTTGGGTATTCAGGAACAGTGCAACCACAGCTACCTTTTGCATTGGAAATAATCAAAGGTTCGTCTCCAGTATTTGTAAATGTAAATACTTTAGGGTTTGTCGTGTTTTGTTCAATGGTTCCAAAGTCATGTTCCATTTCAGTAAATTGAATAGCCGTTTTTGGTCCTGTATTCTGAGGCACAACCGCTGCATTATTGTCAATTGCTGTATTTGTTGGAGTAGCAGGAGCTATTGGAGCAGAAGTAGAAACACTTCGTTCAGGTCTGTCATAAGAAACATCATCATCTGAAAAGATCATAACAGTATTGACCAAAGTTAGAATTGAGAAGGCTACTAAAAGGCCCGTTTTTACATTATCGTTCATAGTTTATTTTTTAAATTTTCGAAATACAAATATAATTATTCAAAGTTGAGTTTAGCCTCCTTAAATGAATCACCTTTAAGAACTTTTAACGCTTCAATATAAGAATCGTTTAATTCATTAATAATTTCAAAATAGGCAGAGACAGAGTATAGGTTTCTTGCAAATAATGCATTGAGCTGTGTGTCAATTAGTTTTTTTGATTTTTCATACTCTCCTTCTTCAATTTTTACTTTTTTCTTCTTGGCAAAGATGAAAAACTCGTCCATTAGTTGGTCATCTAATGCAAAGCATGTTTTAAATGATTGAAAAGATGTATATTTAATTTTTAACTCTTCTCGATTCCTATTTAAATAGTTTAAAACAAATTGATTATAAGCTCCTCGTCTAATTAGATTTCGATTTAGTTCAGTATTTAAAGCTGTGTCTAACGGGATAAATATATCTGGCATAATACCTCCACCACCATAAACAACTCTTTTGTTGGGGGTGTAATAGGTTAATGAATCGGGAAAATTAATAGAGTCTTTTTCCATTAGTTCTCCATTTTCAAATCGTCTATTCAATTCATTATAATAGCTTTCTTTTCCTTCATCATATGGTCTCTGAATTGATCTTCCCGTTGGAGTGTAATAACGAGCTGTTGTTAATCTAATCATAGAGCCTTCAGGCAGGTTAAATGGCTTCTGGACTAACCCCTTCCCAAATGATCTCCGACCAATTATCATTCCTCGGTCCCAGTCTTGAACTGCACCCGATACAATTTCTGAGGCAGAAGCTGATCCTTCATCAATCAAAACGATTAGTTTTCCTGTTTCGAAAGTTCCTATTCTTGTGGCCTTGTACTCTTGTCTAATTTGCTTTTCACCTTCAGTATATACGATCATTTTACCTGCACCTAAGAACTGATCAGCCAGTTGAAAGGCTGTAGTTAAATATCCTCCACCATTGCCGCGTAAATCTAAAATTAAATTTCTTGCTCCGTCTCTTTTTAATGTATCGATAGCTTGCACAAATTCCCTCATTGTAGTTCTCGCAAATCGATTCACTTTAATGTATCCTGTTTCAGGCGAAGCCATGTAAGATGCATCTATACTGTAAATTGGAATTTTATCCCTCTTGATTTCAAATGGCAGGAGGTCGTTTTCTCCATTTCGTTTTATCAGCACTTCAACTAAAGTTCCTTTCTTTCCTCTCAATAATCGCTGAACATCACTGTTTTGCAATCCAGTTCCTGCAATGTTTTCTTTTCCAACAAATATTATTTTATCACCAGAAGCAATTCCAACTTCTTCGGAAGGCCCGCCGGAAATAGGAGCAACCACAACAAGTGTATCATTTAAAATGTTAAATTGGATTCCGATTCCTTCAAAATTACCCTCAAGAGGTTCATTCATGCGATTTACTTCTTTTTCTGGAATATATACAGAATGAGGGTCAAGCTCTTTAAGCATTCCTATAATTGCATTTTCAACTAACTCTTCGCTGTCAACGCTATCCACGTACTGGCTAACTACTGTATACAGTAATTTTCCAAATTTGTCGTATTGGATAGAATCTTTATTTAGCTGTTTTTCGATTTTCTGCTGAGCGAAAGTTCCAAATATTGCTACGAATAAGAAACAGAGAGTAAGGCTTATTTTTTTCATATTATTAATCTTAATACATCAAATGTAAATATTACACGATGGATACGACGTTAATTAACGTTAAGCTATTGACTAATGTTTTAAATGGAATATTGGATGTATTGACGGGGCTATTTACCAATTAATGGATTAGACTCAATTTGCTTTACACCAACGGTGTTTAACTTGACCCTTTGCCCATCCTTACAAGCTACAACAAAACCTCCTTCGAAACCTGCAACTACCATTCTAATTTTGTGCTTGGCAGCTTCTTGGAAAGTTTGAAATGAACCTGACATATATTTATATATTCCATCACTCTCAATGATGAATAGGTCAGGAATATTTTTATACTTTGCACTTGTTGGCTTTATTTTGAAAGCGCCTAATTGAACCCTAAATGCCAATCCTTCTTCTTTTGCTAAAGTAGCAGTATTCTTTTGAATTGTTTTTGCTTCAATGGCAAGTATTTCTTGCTCTTGTTCGTTAATTGTCGAAATACTACCTGATGGGTCTCTTTTTACAACTTCTGGTTCAAATCCACTATTTTTAAGGGTTTGTACCCTCAAATTAGCTTCTTTTAGTGTCTTGTAGTTTCCAACGGTGTAAATCGACTTATCCCCTTGGTCTACTTTTTTCAAGTCTGAAATACTAAGAAGGGCGTTAAGGTTTTCAGGTTCTTCACCTCGATTGTACTCTCCAATCTTAATTCTATATTTTTTATATGTTTTTGTGTATCCCGTAATCGAATTTCCCGTAAAATCTCTTTGTATTATCTCTGCAAATTCCAATGTTGAATCTTTAAAACTCATATATGATTTATAAATCATTTCATCGGTCATAGATACACCTTTATCATTGGCAAATTGTGGGTACTCTGAATTGATTTCTTCGTCTAGATAGTCTGTAATTCCATCTCCGTCAGTATCAATAGCACATCCATTGGTGTCTACTTCAATGTCAGGTGGAGTGTTAGGACACAAATCAATAAGGTCAATTATTCCATCACTGTCATAATCTTCACTATTTCCACTAGCCAAGAAATCAAAAGCTTCTTCGGTAACAACATTTAAGTTATCGGCAGGCTGAATTTTTTCAAAGTTATAATTGACTGATATTCCGTTGTAGTGTAAGTGATCGTTGCGTCCATTAGCCGGTTTATCGCCTAAGAAGTTAGTTTTAGTAGTTCTTGTCACTCCATCTATGTAATCTGTAAATGTTAAATGAAAAATGCTTTCAAACCTAAAGTTTACTTGATCCGTTAAATGAAAATTCAACCCGGCTCCTAAAGGAATGGAAAAAGATCTTTCTGCGTACGTTGTGCTATTGTTAAAACCGGTTTCTCTAATGTCTGTTTCGTAAATATAATCCCGTTGAATTATTTTCGCTTGATTCGCGGATACAGAATTTTCTGAAACGCTCCGAATAGTTCCATCGGTCCAATAGTTATAAGGTTCACCGCCATTTGCGGTTAAGTCAGATTTTGGGTTAAATTCAATTACTTCAAAACCGGCTGTAACAAATGGAGTTATAGAGCGGTCCTCAGGGAGAAGGGCATCAAAATTATATTCCATTTGGATAGAAGCTGAACGTATATCAGTTTCAAAGTTTAAGTTCCTTTGCAACGAACGCTCTTCTTCTCTCACTTTACCTAAGAAGAAGTTAAATCGGACATTTAAAGATTGACTGATTGGTTGCAATATATATACGTTGTATCCGATATTTGATGCAAATGGAGAACCATAATTTCTATCGTTCAAGTCCCCATAAATTGCAATGGTGCCTATACCAACGCCAACAGTTGGGCCGTAAACTTTGGTAACATTCAAATCGCTTTCTTTATCAGCGTCAATGTCCTGACTTTTAACAACACTAATTGTTAAAATAAAAATAATGCTGAGTAAATAATATTTCATTCTGTATTAAACAATTGAGGGTTAAAGATAATTCTTATTTTTTTAATAAGATTATTTGAACCACTTTTGTTTACTAATCATTAATGCTTCCTGCACAGAGATGCGTTCTCCTGAATTATAAGCAGTTACAAAGGCATCATTTATCTTGTTGTTTTCTGCCCATACTTGGTTTCTTTTATCTCTTGCTTCCTTATATACGGGAAATGAACCAACTGTATACTTGTACCAAGTTTCATGAAATTCTATTGCAACGGGCTCTTTTATATTATGCCTTTCCTTAAAATATTGTTGGTTAACCTCTTTGTGTGAAGCAGCAATCTGAATCTTATATGCTATTGCAGCTTCAGGTGCAGGAATATTGGTAATCTTTTTGGTCAAATCTTCTGAAGTAGAATTCGCCGCCTGAGTACTTGCGTCCAAATTTTGAGTTGTATTCATTATTTCTTGCTCGTTATTCTCACTATCATTCGACTCTGTTTCATTAGCAGTTGAGGGATTTTCATTGCCGGTATCTGCTAATTGTTCTTGAACTAAGAAGTTCTTTAATTTTGTGGGAGCTACATTGCTTTGAACTGATTGGTCTTTATCGAGGTATGAAAATACACCATGAATGGTAGCGCTATCTAATCCGTCAGGAGTACTTTGCAATGCATACTTTACTTCAAACTCTTGAACCTCCGGTAAGGTCATCCATAAGATTTTTACTGCGTTATTTTTAAAACTAAATATTCCTTCTTTACTTTCTATTTCAGAAGCACTGTAATTAGGTGGAAGGAAGTCTTCAATTTTTCCGAAACTTTTTAGGCCATTTTTGTTAAAACTTAAGGTTACTTCATAATTTCCATTTTCAATGTGTCTAATATTTCTTTCAACTGACACTTCACTGTTAGCTATTGATGCAATTGGGTCTGAAGAATTATTTATTAATGATTTATCATTGGTTGAATTATTTTTTGCAGTGTTGTTTAAGGATTTACCCGTTTTTGACGCTTCAGTTTGTTCAGTAGACAAAGATTCTTTAGCATATACAATTTCTTCAACTTGAGTGCTATCCTCTTGAGAAATTTCAGGTTTGTTTTCAGCCATTAATTCTCCATCAATTGTCAAAATAAAGACTTCAGAATTGATGTCTCTTCTCTCATTTTCTTCAATAAACGAAAATTTGCCACCCAAGTTATGCTCTCCGATCACACTCACACTAGTTTCAATCTTATATTGAATGGTAAACGTTTCAGTCGCGGGTAATTCCATCCATATTACTTTAATTTCTTGATTTTTAAACGAGAAAGTTGCTCCATTCATTTCTACAGAACTCGCAATGAAACCTTCTGGGAGCGTTTGTTGCCATTTTGCAAAGCCTTCTCGATCTCCTTTCGTGATTTCTAGTTTAACATTTAATGTTTCACCAGGTTTGATTGTCTCTTGCATTTTTTGTTCGACTTTTACATCTCCACCAAAAAATATTTTCAGTGCAAATACAATAATCAGGTTCATGCTAATAAGGAATATCTTGGTCATGGCTAATTTACTTTAGTTAAAAGCAGACTTTTCAACATAGTGTTGAAAACTTACCTTTCAAAGCTATCTAAAGAGCAGAGAGATATTAGGTCGGAATTTCTGAAGTTATTAACCCTTTGGTGTTAACTCGTTAGTATGGCTGCTGATTGAATGCTAATGAGTGGTTCAACTCTGGATTTTTTTGCCAAGCTTACCAATTATAAGATAGAGGGTAAGAATGCCACTGGGAACGGTGATCCAAAAAGGCACTCCAAAAGCAGCTGGTATAGTTCCAAAAACAATTGCCACAGAGCCAACGGTTAATGCATAGGGCATTTGTGTTCTCACATGATTAATGTGGTTACAAGAACTAGCAAGTGAGCTTAGAATAGTAGTGTCAGAAATAGGGGAGCAATGGTCTCCAAGTACTGCCCCTGCAAGGACACAAGCTACAACATTATGAAATATTGATAGCGTTTCAACTTCAGGTATTCCCGCAGCCAAACAAATTGCCCACGATGAAGGGAGCATTAAGGGGTATAAAATTGCCATAGTTCCCCAAGAAGAACCTGTTGAAAAGGCAACAATAGCCGCTAACAAAAAAGTAAGCGTGGGAACGAAATATGGGCTAACGTTGTCTGACATGATTGAAGTTAATAAATCTGCGGTATGGAGGTCTTCTATAACTAAAGCCAACGACCAAGCTAAAACGAGAATAATAATAGCAGTTAGCATTGTTTTAAATCCTCCAATGGCTGCATTTACAGACTGATGGATATTCATAAGTTTCTGAGTAACCGAGAGTAAAATTGCGGTAAAAAGCCCCGCTAAAGAAGACCACAGCAATGCTTTATAGGAGTCTGCATTACCAATAATAGTCGAAATTTTTCTGCCAAAAGAAAGCATTTCATCCTCCATAACCGTTTGATCCCAACCGGTATGAATTAACCCAATAATGGTTCCTATAATTACTGTAATAACAGGAATGATGGCGTTGTAGGACTTATGTTTAATGCCTTCTTTAGCTGTAAACTCATCTAACTCTTCATTTTTAATTACTCCCCGCTTTTCATCGTTATTTCCGAGCCTCGCTTGTTTTTCGGCTAGGTACATTGGACCAAAATCTCTTTCTCTTAGAATAAGAATGAGCATAAAGAGAAGCGCAAAAATAGGGTAGAAGGAGTAGGCCAGGGAAGAGATAAAGATGGAATACACACTTTCGTTCAACCCTTCAATCGTTTCAATTCCACTCTCAATGTAGCCTAATTCGGCGCCAATCCATGTAGTTATAAATGCAATGGCCGCAATAGGCGCAGCTGTTGAATCTACTAGATAAGCTAACTTTTCTCGAGATATTTTAAGTCGATCGGTAATTGGGCGCATAGTAGTACCCACAATTAAGGTATTTGCGTAGTCGTCGAAAAAAATCGCTATGCCTAAGAACCACGTAGCAAGTTGACCACTTTTTGCGGTTGTGGCATACTTCGATATTCTATTCACCACTCCTTGCATTCCACCGTTTTTCGAAATTACGCTCACCATTCCACCGATTAAGGTTGAAAACACGATGATTGAAAGATGACCTGAGTCATTTAATGAATTTAAGATGTAAGTGTCTATTGTTTTTGTAAAAGAGACAAGTAGGGCTGCAAAAAATGTATTGGCATGTAATTGAATGATTAACACACCAGAGAAAATTCCAATAATTAGTGAGGTGACAACCTCCTTAAAGATTAAAGCAAGAAGAATTGCCAACAATGGTGGAATAATGGAAAGCCAAAGGGGAATTACCTGTAATTTAGACTTTAACGTATCAGCGCCGGTAAAAATATCTATAGAAGTTGTTTGATCAACCGAAATATTGAGGCTACTCTCTCCGTATTCATCAACAATTAGTTTTTTGGAGGTTCCGTTAATTGTAGCTGTGCAATTAGAGCAGTTCGCAGGTAGGTTGATCAGTTCTATCTCAGTCTCTACATTTTGTATGACAATGTTATCCTTTCCAAGAATTAACGTTTCTTGCGAAAACGAGCTCAGTGCTAAAAACACCAATGTAACTGAAAGAAGTGAAAATCTCATAATGTGCCGTAAAAATATAGAAATGCCTTCATTTCTTTTTGGAATAATTGAATTGCTTTAAGTTTCTTTGAAATATGGTAAAAACGGTGGTGGTGATTGGTGGGGGAGCAGCGGGCTATTTTTCTGCTATAAATATTGCAGAAATGGCTAAAGATGTTGAGGTTGTGATTTTAGAGAAGACCACCAAAACCTTGTCTAAAGTGAAAGTTAGCGGAGGAGGAAGGTGCAATGTGACGCACGCTTGTTTTGTACCGAAAGAATTATCAAAATTTTACCCTAGAGGTGAAAAGGAGTTGCTTGGGCCATTTCATACATTCATGACGGGAGACACCATTGCTTGGTTTTCGGAAAGAGGAGTGGAATTAAAAATGGAGGAAGATGGAAGAATGTTTCCGGTTAGTAATTCTTCTCAGACCATTATCAATTGCTTTCAAAAAGAGGTTGATAAACACGGCATAAAAGTTCAACTATCTACAGAGGTTTCTCAAGTGCAAAGGAAGCAGGATAGATTTGAAGTTGTTACCAATAAAGGTAAATTGCAAGCAGACTATGTTGTTTTGGCTGTTGGAGGAAATTCCAAATTAAAACACTACGAATGGATTGCAGGATTAGGCCATACTATTGTAAATCCTATCCCTAGTTTATTTACGTTCAATTTAAAAAATCATACCTCTAATCAATTGATGGGGTTGGCATTGAATGCGAATGTGCGAATTGTTGGCACGAAATACGAAGAATATGGACCGGTTTTGTTCACCCATTGGGGAATGAGTGGACCGGGTATTTTAAAACTTTCTGCTAAAGCAGCGCAGTATTTATTCGATAAATCTTATCAATTCAAATACGAGGTGGAATGGATTGCTAATGGAGATGAAGTGGTTCATTCGTTTCGTAAACCAAAAGCAAGCACTCAGCTTTCAAATACTAAAATAGAAGGCTTCCCAAGTCGGTTTTGGGAGTATTTATTGGCAAAAGGAAAAATTGATAGTAAAAAACGTTGGGCTGATTTGAATAAGGCAGAAATTGAAAAATTGATTCAGTTGCTCTCGAAAGACGATTACACAGCGAACGGCAAAACTACTTTTAAGGAAGAGTTTGTTACTTCAGGAGGGGTACAGTTAAAAGAAGTGAATATGAAAACCATGGAAAGTAAGCTTATTCCGAATTTGTATTTCTCAGGAGAAGTTTTGAATATTGATGGATATACTGGAGGGTTTAATTTTCAGGCGGCATGGACCGGAGGGTTTATGGTGGCAAATGCAATTACCGAGCTAGTAAAAAAGGCTTAGCAGAACTGCTAAGCCTTTTCGTAAAACGCACAATTTGTAATGGAATTGTTCTATTTCTTCCACCAGTTGTTCTCATCTACCATTAGCTCATTTAAGTCAAGCTCCTCGCCAATTTTAGGAATGATATAACTTAAGTTAGTCTGGATTGCTTTTGCCGTAAATCGCTCCACAGGATGCGTCCAAGTGTGTAAAGCTAAAGTAAAAGCACCCCAATGAATAGGCATAGCTTTTTTTGCATTTACATCTGCTGACGCTTGCACAGTTTCTTCAGGCATCATATGGATGTCTGCCCATTTTTCGTTGTACTGACCACATTCCATCATGGCAAAGTCAAAAGGGCCAAATTTTTCTCCAATCTTTTTAAAGTGGTCACCATAGCCGCTGTCTCCGCTGAAATATAGGTTTTTCGACTCTCCTTTGATGACCCAACTTCCCCAAAGGGTAGAAAATCGATCGGTTAACCCTCGTCCTGAAAAGTGTCTTGAAGGGGTGAAGGCTAATTCAATATTTTTGAAGGAAGACTCTTGCCACCAATCAAACTCTTGAATTTTTTCTTCACTCACTCCCCATTCTCGTAAATGAGCGCCTACGCCAAGAGGAACCATAAACATACCTACTTTTTCATTCAACAACTTTATGCTGCCATAATCTAAATGGTCATAGTGGTCGTGAGAAATTAACACCAATTCAATTTGGGGTAATTGTTGAATTTCTATTGGAAGCTCTTTGGAGTACCTTTTACCTCCTAACCATGGGTGAGGTGAGGGGACTTCGCCAAGCATCGGGTCTAGTAAAATGTTTTTTCCATCTAGTTTTAACAGGAACGAAGAGTGACCGAACCAAAACAATCTGTTTGTGGTATCATTTTGCTCCCAACCCAACGAGTCAACTTTTTTGACTGGAAGTTCGAAATCTGGTTCTGAATTAGCGGTGCCTTTTATGAAGTCAACCAGCGTACCCATGGTTTGGCTAAAGCTCATGTCCATTTTTGTGGCCTTTATGTTCTCAAATTTCCCTTCTTTGAAATGGTTAGAATTTGCGTAACGCTCAAGGTCTGACTTGCTGTGCTTTCCTCCGAATTCAGGGCTCAAGTTTACAAATAGCACTCCCACAATTACGAGTAGTAGGATAATTCCACCAATAGTTAATGCAATCATTTTTAATATCTTTTTTATCATTTTATGCTGCTTTTGATATAATCCAATCCCATACTCTATCACCTAAAAATGTGCGAATAAACACGGCTGGTTTTGCCATGTAACCTGCGCGATATCTGGTTTTAGGTTTTTTTGAATTCACCGCTTTAGAAACACAATTTGCAATAACAATTGGTTGAGATGCTTTATCACTATGATACGTATCTTTAACGCCTTTTACTACTTGTTTTGTTAATTCAGCATACGGTCCCTTACCTGATCTTTCAATCATAGGTTCGAGCATTACGTCATCAAATTCAGTTTTTATTCCACCCGGCTCAATAATAACTACTTTAATTCCAAAGTCTTTTAACTCTGTTCTCAGACAATCAGACCAGCCCTCCAAAGCGTGTTTCGTTCCATGATACCAAGAACCAAAAGGGATGTAAATTTTACCACCCATACTACTCATGTTAATGATGGTGCCCGACTTCTCCTTTCGCATACTTGGTAATACCAACTGAGTAATACGCGCTAATCCAAATAGATTTACCTCAAACTGTCTTCGTGCATCTTCAATGGAGGTATCTTCCATTGCTCCGTAAATGGCATAACCTGCATTGTTAACCAATACGTCAATCCTGCCTTTTTCTTTGAGCACTGTTTCTACTGCATTCTTGATGTCCTCATCGATAGTAATGTCCATTTTTATCGATCTTGCTCCGATCTGGACTAAGTCATCCATCTTGTCCACCCTTCTTGCAGAAACGTAAACTGTGTGGCCTTCTGAGATTAATTTTTTGGCGGTTTCTTTTCCGATGCCTGAAGAAGCCCCAGTTATTAGAATTACTTTATTCATTTTCATATAGGTATGTTGTATTTTTGAAGTAATAATTTTTCTATTTCTTCGCTTTCGTTGCTGTCCTTTAACAGCACTGCCGTTGCCATTCCATCAAAAAGCATCATGACAAATTCAGCCTCCAATTCAGGGTTGGGGTAATTTAATTGGTTGAAAATGTCAATTACAATGGATTTCAATTGATTTGAAATTTCTTCATCATATTTATCTGCCTGCCATTTTATAGCGTATAGCAATTTCCAAAAGGCATATTCTGTGTATGGAATGTTAAAGGGAATTTGGAGAATGTATTTTAGCTTGTCTGCTGGTAGTTCCAATTCTGAAATTCCTTCAAAAAGCTTCACACTCCGTTCTTTGCCTAAATCTAAAATAGATTGTAATAATCCATCTTTATTCGAAAAATGACGAAATATAAGACCTTCTGAAACCCCTGCTGCTTTGGCTATTTTAGACGTGCTTGTTGCATTGAACCCTTTTTTTGCAAAAAGGTCAAGTGCAGTTTCAAGTATGAGTTCTTTTTTTGATTTCATTAAAAGTGAGTAATCACTTACAAAAGTAGACTAATTTTTAGAATCTCATGTTTTTCAAACTTTTTATTTATTTGAAGGTTCTTTTTGAGGATGGGAAAGAAAGAGATAAACGTGGTTTGGTTGAAGAAAGACTTGCGACTGCAGGATCATGAATCTTTTGCTGCTGCAGAAAAGAGCAGCTTACCTTACTTAACGGTCTATTTTTTTGAGCCTGAGCTGCTAGCACATTCAGCTACTTCAGACAGACACTTGCAATTTATTTATGGAAGTATTCAAGAAATGAAGGAAAGTTTGCAGACGTTTAATCAACAAATACTGACCATGCACTGCAATGCTGCTGATGGGTTTCTAAGTATTTTAAATCAATACGATGTTAAAAATGTTTTTAGCTATCAAGAAAGCGGAGTGCAGGTGACATGGAATCGTGATAAAGCCATAAAAAAGTTGTTTAATTCTGTTGGTGTTGTTTGGCAAGAATTTCAGCGAGATGCAATTGTTCGCGGAATTAAGAATCGAAACGGTTGGGACAAAATGTGGAATGAGACCATGAGCGAAGAGCCCATTAAAAATACCTACAAACACAAAGAGAGTCTGATATTTCAAAATAACTTTCCATTATCACCAGAATTGGAGGAAAGAATAGATATGTTGCCGGAAAATTTTCAGCCTTCCGGAGAAAAGAATGCTTGGAAATATTTACAATCGTTTTGCGAAGACCGGGGTAAGAATTATAGCAATCACATTTCAAAACCCTTACTGAGTAGAAAGTCGTGTAGTAGAATTTCACCTTACCTCACTTGGGGAAACCTCACTGTGAGGCAGGTTCTTCACTTTGTCCACTTTCATCCCAATAGGAAGAAATATTCGCGCAGTTTTGAAAATATGATGACACGGCTGAAATGGCATTGTCATTTTATTCAGAAATTCGAAGTGGAAGTTGCCTATGAAAAGAAGTGCATTAATAGAGGGTATGAACTTTTAGAACGAGAGAATAATCCGGCAAAATTAGAAGCTTGGAAAGAAGGTAGAACTGGTTTTCCAATGATTGATGCAAACATGCGAGCATTAATTACCACAGGTTGGATTAATTTTAGAATGCGCGCCATGTTGGTTTCATTTGCTTGTCATCACTTGGATTTAGATTGGCGCTTAATTACTTCTCACTTGGGTCATAATTTTCTAGATTACGAGCCTGGTATTCATTATCCTCAAATTCAGATGCAAGCAGGAACTACCGGTATCAATACGATTCGCATGTACAACCCTGTTAAGCAGTCTAAAGACAATGACGAAGAAGGTATTTTTATTAAAAAGTGGATTCCTGAATTAGGTGTTTTACCTTCTGAGTTTATTCATGAGCCGTGGTCTCTAACGCCTATGGAACAGCAGTTGTATGGTTTTGAGTTAGGCTTAGACTATCCCAATCCTATTATCGATTTTGAAAAAGCTTCTAAAACTGCAAGAGATAAGATTTGGGGGCACAGAAAACATCCCAAAGTGAAAGAAGAGCAAATACGTTTAATTCAAACACACACTCGAAATACTCCCTTTGACCGAAAAAGTAGGAGGAGTTAAACTTCAATTTCTTTCAATGGAAGAACCTCGCCTGAAGTAAATTTTTCCATTTTATAGTTGCCTATTCTTACCCTTACTAAACGTAAGGTAGGAAATCCCACGGTCGCGGTCATTTTGCGAACTTGTCTAAATTTTCCTTCTTTAAGTGTAATTGAAATCCAAGAAGTGGGACCGTGTTTTGGGTCGCGAATCTTTTGCGTTCTGTTTGGAAACTTAGGATCATTAATAATACAAACAGCGCATGGTTTGGTTACATACTTTTTTCCGTGAAAACCAATTTCAACACCTTCCTCCATTTTGCGGATAGCTTCTTGGTTCACTAAACCATCTACTTGCGCAAAATATTCTTTCTCTACCTTTTTTCCACGAACCATCTCGCTCATCATGCCGTCAGTCGTCAATAATAGCAGTCCCTCTGATGGTTCGTCTAGCCTACCAATTGCCATGGTTCCTTCAGGAAAGTCATGCAATTCGCCGAGCAACTTCTTCTTTCCTTGCTTTGGTCCGTTGTTTACAAACTGGCTGAGGTAGCCATAAGGTTTATGGATCAGGTAATGGCTGTGCATTATTTAATTATTCCTTTCTGCCTGCCACTTTCTGAATCTACCAAAAGCAAAGCCTGCGGCTATGCAAATAGGAATCATAAATAAGATGGACTCTAATGTGACTTCTTGACCACTAAAATAAGGAATAACAAAAGTGTTTAGGATGTAAATAAAGACTCCAAACCCTATTCCATGTTGTTTCCAAGTGATGTTGTTTGCGTCGTATTTACTCATAGCAAGTTCTCTAAATCTGCATCGTCTACTAAATTAGGAATGGTAACTTTTAAATTGGGCTCCATTTCCATTGCTCTTTTAATGGCGTAAGTAGCGCCTTCATTTCTCGCCCAGTTTCTTCTTGCGATTCCATTATTCACATCCCAATGAAGCATAGAAGTAAGTCTTCGTTCAGAGTCTTTACTTCCGTCTATCAGCATTCCAAAGCCACCATTAATAACCTCACCCCAGCCAACACCGCCGCCGTTGTGAATTGAAACCCATGTTGCTCCTCTAAAAGAGTCTCCTATTACATTTTGAATGGCCATGTCTGCTGTGAATTGAGAACCATCGTAGATGTTAGAAGTTTCACGGTAAGGTGAGTCTGTCCCTGACACATCATGGTGATCTCGACCTAGAATTATTGGAGCAGAAAGCTCACCGGATTTTACAGCATCATTAAAAGCTTTGGCAATTCGCATTCTACCTTCTGCATCTGCGTACAAAATTCTAGCTTGCGAACCAACAACCATTTTGTTTTCTTCCGCTGCTCTAATCCATTTTAAGTTGTCTTCAACTTGTTGTTTAATCTCTTTTGGTGCTTCTTTCGACATTTCTTCTAACACCTCACCTGCTATTCTATCTGTAATTTTTAGGTCTTTTGAGTCATTTGATGCACATACCCACCTAAAAGGTCCAAAGCCATAATCGAAACACATTGGCCCCATTATATCTTGAACATAGGATGGGTATTTGAAATTTGATCCATCCATTATATCCGCTCCTGCTCGACTAGATTCTAATAAAAAGGCATTTCCATAATCGAAGAAATACATGCCCTTATCACTTAGCGTGTTGACCGCAACTACATGTCTTCTCAATGTTTTTTGAACTTCTTCTTTAAACCTTTTTGGCTCGTTCGCCATCATTTCTTTGGCTTCTTCTAGTGTATACCCAGCTGGATAATATCCTCCTGCCCAAGGATTGTGAAGCGATGTTTGGTCTGAGCCTAAATCAACCTTAAAGTCTTCGCTTACGAGCTTTTCCCAAAGCTCAACGATGTTACCTTGGTAGACCAAAGAAACCGCTTCCTTATTATTTTGAGCTTGTTTTGTTCTCGCTAATAATTCATCTAAGTCTGTATATACTTCATCAACCCAACCTTGAGAATGCCTTGTATGAGTTGCTTTTGCATTAATTTCGGCAGTGATACTCACTGCTCCGGCAATCTTCGCTGCTTTAGGTTGAGCTCCTGACATTCCTCCAAGTCCTGCTGTTACAAATAACTTACCTCCTAAACCTTCGTCAGAAATCATTCTTCCCGCATTTAATAGGGTAATAGTCGTCCCATGAACAATACCTTGAGGTCCGATATACATAAAAGAACCTGCAGTCATTTGGCCGTATTGCGTTACTCCAAGAGCATTGAATTTTTCCCAGTCGTCAGGTTTTGAATAGTTAGGAATCATCATTCCGTTTGTAACTACAACTCTCGGCGCGTCTTTGTGTGATGGGAATAGTCCCATGGAATGACCAGAATACATCACCAATGTTTGCTCATCATTCATGGTAGCTAAATACTGCATGCACAAGAGGTATTGTACCCAATTTTGAAAAACAGCTCCATTACCACCGTAAGTAATTAATTCGTGGGGGTGCTGAGCTACTGCATGATCTAAATTATTGGATAGCATTAACATTATTCCCGCTGCTTGCTTCGACTGGTGAGGAAAATCCTCAAAATGTTTTGATTTTATTTCATAATCAGGGCGAAAACGGTGCATGTATATTCTACCATAATCAGCTAATTCTTTTGCAAATTCTTTGGCGAGTACTGCATGGTGTTTTTTATCAAAATAGCGCAAGGCATTTTTCAGTGCAAGCTTTTTTTCAGCATCATTTAAAATCTGTTTTCTTACCGGAGCGTGATTAATTTTAGGGTTGACCGTTTTTGCTTCCGGTAATTCCGCAGGAATTCCTTGTAAAATTTGTGTTTTGAATGATAATGTAGTTGTTTTCATAATTGCTACTGATTTTGTCTTTTTGAGTATTCTACTTTTTGATGATTCTGCCTTTGCTTTTTACGAATCCGTATGGACAATGCTTGCAACCATTCTTGCAGCAATACCCTCTTTTGAGATGATATTTCGCAGTGAAAACCACGTATCCTTCCTTACTAAGGTAGTAATCTTCCTTGTCGTATTTGTCAAAAATTGAAAAGCCTTCCATAAAGTGTAAAATTAAGGAACTATAAAAGCACAATTTGGTTCATTTTTATTCAATTTTGAGGAGTATGCGTTTTTTTAATCTACCAAGCCCTATTGAACAGCTCAATTCTATGTTTTTACGAAAACATGGGGTTGAACTATGGCTAAAACGAGATGATTTGATTCATCCTGACATATCTGGGAACAAATGGCGCAAGCTGAAGTATAACATTGCCGAAGCAGATAAAAGAGGAATTAAAAAGATTCTAACTTTTGGTGGTGCATTTTCGAATCATATAGCAGCTACTGCTGCTGCAGGAAAATTGTTAGGAATTGAAACTATCGGAGTAATTCGAGGAGATGAAGGTTTTGAGAATAAAACATTGCAAGACGCTAAGGAAAATGGAATGCACCTTCACTTTGTAAGTCGAGCGGAGTATAAATTAAAATCCGAAGATCAATTTATTCGAAACTTAAAACATCGATTTGGGCTATTTTATTTAATTCCTGAGGGAGGAGCAAATGAATTAGGTGTTCAAGGAAGTGAAGAAATTATGGTTGAGGTCAATCAACAATTTGATGTGATTGCTATTTCTGCAGGCACCGGAACTACAGCATCTGGAATATGTAGACAGTTAAAAGATGAAAACCTGTTTGTGTTTCCTGCATTGAAGGGAGGTGGGTTTATACTGGATGAAATGAAACATTATTGCTCGAAAGAACAGCTCCAAAATGTTCAACTTCAGGTAGACTATCATTTTGGAGGGTATGGAAAAACAAAGCTTGAGCAATTGGAATTTTTGTCTGCTTTTACCAATGAATACAAGGTTGAGCTAGACAAGGTGTACACCTCAAAAATGATGTTTGGATTGTTTGATTTAATCAAGAAGGGTTATTTTAAGAATGGAAGTAAAATTTTAGCAATCCATACTGGAGGGCTTCAAGGGAATTGAATTTACTAATGAATAAAGTATTGTTAATACTTTATTCACTTGATGGCGGTGGACGTTGACAAGCTCAATACTTTTGAGGCATGAGAAAATTAATTTTCACCATTGTAGTATTCGGATTTTCAATCGCTGCATTCTCACAGCCGGCGAGTAAAAGAATAACAAGGTCTGAGTACATTGATATGTATAAAGATGCTGCAATTAAAGAAATGCATCACAGCGGGGTTCCTGCCAGTATTACCCTTGCTCAAGGAATTTTAGAGTCTGGAGATGGCAATAGCCCATTGGCGAGATACGCTAACAATCACTTTGGTATTAAGTGCCACAGCAGCTGGAACGGTAAAACTTTTATTCAAGATGACGACTCAAAGGATGAATGCTTTAGGAAGTATAATTCAGCTTACGAGTCATTTCAAGATCATTCTGATTTCTTAAAACGAAAGCGATACGCGGCTTTGTTCGAGTTAAAAACTACCAATTATAAAGGTTGGGCGAAGGGTTTAAAAGAAGCAGGTTACGCTACAAATCCAAAATATCCACAGCTGTTGATTCGCATAATAGAAGAGAATGACTTGGCAAAGTTTGATAAAGTAAAACTTGGAAAATCTTCAAAAAATCAAAAGAAAGAAGAAGAGGTTGTTGAAGAAGTTGTTAAATCAAAGAAAAAAGGAAGTCACGCTGTGCAATTGCACGAGAATAATATTAAATACATTGAGGTAAAGCCCGAAGATAGCTTTGAAAAGATTGCTGAAGAGTTTGACATGGGAACTTGGCAATTGTACAAATACAATGACCTGGATAAAGACAACGAACTGTTTGATGAAGGAGTTTTTTTCTTACAACCTAAACGTTCAAAAGCAAAAGAAGAGTTTCACATTGTACGCACAGGAGAAACCATGTGGGACATTTCACAGAAATATGGGATTAAGTATAAGAAGCTGTTAAAAAAGAATGGAATGGTAGAAGGTAATGAACCTGAACAAGGAGATAAAATATACATGCAACGGCGCAAGCTTTAATTACAAAAAAAATCAATAGAAAAAGGGGAAGCTTTACTTCCCCTTTTTTTTATTCCGTTCAATAAACTTTTACCATCTCCAACCAAATGTAAATATTACATTGGTTTCTGTTTCTTCTATTGCCGCCATTGCATCTGTTGAGCTATAAAACCTTTCATTTAGTGTCATTTGTCTCCAATTAACTCCTACATCAAAGTTGAAGTTTTTGTTTCTAAAACCGCCGCCTAAAGAATAGGTATTTCTGCTTTCGTCAGATATTGAGAACTCGGAGTCGTACGGATTGCCTTGGTAACTGTAACCTGCTCTAAGTACGAAAGGATTAATTTTAAATTCTCCTCCGACTCTTACATGATGCGCATTGGTAAGAATATCTTGAATTTCTAGGTTTTGGAATGAATAGTCGTTTTGAAAACCTTGTCGATCGTTAAAAAAAGCTGTAGAATAATCGATGTACTCATAATCTACGTTAATGGCCGCTCGTTGCAAAATAATATAAGCTAAACTAGCCGTTACTCTTGCCGGCGTGCGCAGTCTGTAACTAAAAGTAGACTCTACGGATTCTGCAACTACCTCAAATCCATCTGCAAACTGGGAGCTTGCATCAATAGAAAAAACTTCATCCATCCTCATAATAGTTGGTGTTTGGAAAGAAAGGCCAACACGCAGGTCTTCAGTCGCTCTGTAAATCCCTCCAACTTTCAAGTTTACACCTCGACCCTCTGATAACAACCTAGTATCTTCTTGATAATTAACAACTAAATTGGAGTCTTGAGCTGTAACTGTTGGTAGGTAACTATACTCTTCTCTGAAACTTACTTCCCTTTCAAAGCTCACGGTTTGAACGGATACACTAGCTCCTACATACAGCTTATCCATGAAGTTACCCCCGAAGACAAATTGTGTTTCAGCTTGATTTCCCCGAGTGTCCAATGTTCTAGACTGTTCAATTTTTTCAATCGATCTTCCCGCTCCTAGCACGCTCGTGTTGTATATTCTAGGAATAAAGATTAAGGAATTTCTATCATTTGGGTCTTCAACTTGGTCTACCATTGAAAGCCACCATGCTTGTGAGCTACCAAATGGATAGTCAAAGTTTTCTAAACTACTAATACTTGGGTTGTTTTGATTTAAAACATTAACATATTGGTCAATATAGGTGGAATTGTTTGAATTGCCTGATGCTCTTTGTTCCGAGCCAAAATGATTTAATCTGTTGTGCAGAATTCCAAAAGAGTAGCTTTTCCATCCATTTGAGTTGATTTTGTAATTACCTACATAACCAACGTTCGGTAACTTCATATTGAACCTTCCATCTACCGCGTTCGAGCCCCTAAATGTTGTTTCTGCATTGTAATTGTTAAACCCTGCAGTAAAAGTAAATTCTGAGTTTCTGTACACTCCAATTCCTCCTGGGTTAACAGAAATACCTGAAATTTCGCCCCCAAGGGCTCCAAAAGATCCACCCATAGCCACGAATCTTGCCGATCCTGAGATGTCGGTTCTTGAAAACTGCAGGGCATCAGAATAATTCTGTGCAAAACTTGTACTTGCTAACCCAAGGGTTAATAATGCTATAATGTATTTCATAATCGTTCTTTTTATCTTCTTGATGGTCTTGTAGATCCTCTTGAAGGACTGCTCGTTCCTCTACTGCCGCCGCCTATACTCCGAGGTGCAGAGTATGTAGGTCTGCTGTTATTATACGAAGGCCTACTTTGTTGTCTAGGTTGCGGCGTTGCAGCCGGTCTAGCTTGTTGTGGAGCAGGTCTTGTTGCAGGCCTTGTATAGTTCGGTCGAGACTGCTGAGCAGGCCTGTTGTAAGTCGGTCTGGTTGGCGTGCTCTGAACAGGTCGAGTAGCAGGTCTTGTTGGCTGCGTAGTCGGTCTAGACTGAGTTGGACTCGTTTGTTGTGGCCTAGTCTGCTGTGGTCTAGTTTGCTGAGGCCTATTTGGAGTCACCCTGTATCTTTCAGGAGTACTAGTACTTCTCGCAGGTCTAGTTGTAGTATTAGGTCTAGTTTGAACAGGTCTACTTTCCACCGCAGGGGCATTGCCATTTGACTGAGTTGGACGCGTCGGCCTTGCTTCGTTTGTTCGAGGGGCCGTCGTTGTAGTTCTCGCTCCATCTGGTTGAGTGCCGCCTCTTACAGGTCTTACAGGTCGATTTCCGCTTCCGGTTGAAACATTTCTAGAACCTACACTGCCTCTAGGCGCCACAATTTGTCTTCTACCATTCGTTCCATTGTTTCCTACGGCGTAATTTCTATAGTTAAAGAATGCTCCGTCGTTAAAGCCATTTCTATAGCCATTTTGGTAGGCAAAATTATTGAAGCCATTGTTCCAGCTCCAAGGGTTGTTCCATCCAAAATTATTTCCCCAACCGAATCGTGGTCCCCAAAAAGGGTCGTAAAATCCGAAATTGTTACCCCAAAAAGGATCATAAAAGCTTGTGTATGGGTTAAGAGCTCTACCACAGCCAAAACCAAAACCGGCATTAACACCAACGTTCCAACCGTTGAATGAATTCCAACCAACGCTTAAGCCTGTAGAAGGCATAAAAGGATCCCAAAATTGATACCCTCCATAAAGGCTTGGGGCTGCAAAGACCGGATTTTGAGTATACATAATTCGATCTCTTTGGTAAGGGTCATAGGTATTAAAACTCCTTACAGGTGCATTAATCGTTTGTAAGGTTTGCGCATAATCCTCGTCATAATATTCTACATCTTGTGCTTGTTGATTGTTCGGGTTGACTTGTTGTGCGCCATCCTCAGCATAATTATTTTGATATTGTGCTGCATTTGGATTCGTTTCATTGTCCTGAATGTATCGATCATTATAAGTGCCAGCTTGAGAGTTGTTTTGATTCGAATAATTAGGGTCTATTCTAGCTTGTTGCACTGGATCAGTAGAAGGATTGTAATACAAATCATCGTATGCGTAAGGCGTGTTTGAAACAGTACAACTTGCAAGTAGTAAACTAACAATTGAAAGAGTAGTAAAAGTGTGAATCGTCTTCATGGCGTTTATTTTAAAATTTTCGTCAACTTAAGCAGCAAGTATTTTGATACTTTTGTTTTTGATTTACTATAGTTAAACAAATTTTATACCACAAATGGCAAAAGGACTTCCAACTAGAGAAGAAGATTATTCTCAATGGTACAATGAGATCGTAGGTAGAGCAGGATTGGCTGAACACTCGGCAGTTAGAGGGTGTATGGTGATAAAGCCATACGGTTACGCAATCTGGGAGAAAATGCAAGCTCAGCTAGATAAGATGTTCAAAGAAACTGGACATGAAAATGCTTACTTCCCACTTTTCGTTCCTAAAAGCTTGTTTGAAGCGGAGGAAAAGAATGCAGAGGGTTTTGCAAAAGAATGTGCTGTTGTTACCCATTACAGGCTTAAAACAGATCCTGAGAATCCAGGTAAGTTAATTGTTGATGAGAATGCAAAATTAGAAGAGGAGTTAATCGTAAGGCCTACCAGTGAGGCAATCATATGGAATACGTATAAAGGCTGGATTCAATCGTATCGGGATTTACCAATTTTAGTAAATCAGTGGGCGAATGTGGTACGTTGGGAAATGAGAACAAGACTGTTCTTGAGAACAGCAGAATTTTTATGGCAAGAAGGACATACTGCTCACGCTACAAAGGAAGAAGCGTTAGCTGAAACAAAAACCATGGTTGAGGTGTATGCAAAATTTGCCGAGGAATGGATGGCCATGCCTGTAATTCAGGGAGTAAAGTCAGAAAGTGAGCGTTTTGCCGGAGCGGAAGATACCTATTGTATTGAAGCCATGATGCAAGATGGAAAAGCATTGCAAGCAGGAACCTCTCACTTCTTAGGTCAAAATTTTGCTGAGGCCTTTGATGTAAAGTTTGCAACCAAAGAGGGCAAACAGGAGTATGTTTGGGCAACATCTTGGGGCGTTTCAACTCGATTAATGGGTGCGCTGATCATGACTCATTCAGACGACAACGGCTTAGTGCTTCCTCCAAAACTAGCTCCGTTTCAAGTGGTGATGATACCTATTTATAAAGGAGATGAGCAAAAGGAAACAGTGGTAGCCCGAATGAAAGAAATTAAGGCTGAAATTGAGGCAAAAGGAATATCGGTTAAACTAGATGACCGAGATACGCAGAAGCCGGGATGGAAGTTTGCAGAATACGAATTAAAAGGAGTGCCTATTAGAATTGCCATGGGTATGCGTGATTTGGAAGCGGGAAATCTGGAGCTTGCTAGAAGAGATACCCTCGAAAAGAAAATATACGAGCAGAAAGATATCGCGAATAAAGTAGATCACCTTTTGGAGAATATTCAAAATAACTTGCAACAGAGAGCAATAGATTTTAGAGAAGAAAGAACGAACAAAGCAGACAGCTATGATGAGTTCAAAACCATCCTAAAAAACAAAGGAGGGTTCATTTATGCTCACTGGGACGGAACAGCAGAAACTGAGGAACTGATTAAGAAAGAAACGAAAGCAACCATTCGATGTATTCCTTTTACTGCAAAGAAAGAAGAAGGGCTGTGCATGGTAACCGGAAAGCATTCAGCACAACGTGTAATTTTTGCAAAAGCTTACTAAACTATGGGAGAAAAGGAGGAACAAGATTTTCGACAAATTGTAGAAGTTGTCAAAAACAAGGCATCACTCAAGCAGAAAATTTACAGAAACACATTAGCAGGTTTTTTACAGTTTAAAGAAAACTCTAAAAATGTTGTAGAGAATTTGGTGAAAGAGGCGGCAAATTTCGATGATGGAGTAAGTATTGTTTACCAAGAAAAAGGAGTGTTTGAATACCAATTAAAGATTGGTGGGGACATTATTTTATTCCACATGCACACCAATGTTTTTGAATTCGATAAGTCTCATGCGCTTTGGAAAACGGCTTATTTGAAAGAAGACTCCAGCAGAAGTTACTGTGGAATTATAAATATTTATAACTTCTTAGCAGATTCTCTGAAATACAATCGATACGATGACAGTGGATATTTAATTGGAAGAATTTTTATCAATAAAGACAATCACTTTTTTGTAGAAGGTAAACGCCAATTAAACTTTATTCACAATGACTTTACGAGTCAAACCGTGAATGAGCAAGACGTTTTAAATATTATACAGCAAGCCATATTGTATTCTATGGACTTTGATTTATTTACGCCCCCTTACCGTCATGTTCAGGAAATATCTGTCGGTCAATTGTTAAATGAGGCGTCTGGGATGCGATTAAAAACAGGAAAAAGAGTAGGGTTTAAGTTTAGTTTTGAGGGGTAGAAATATTTGTTGTGATGCAAAGCGCTTTGTATGGCTTTTTAGAGGCTACTGGCTTTATTTTTAAACCAATTATATTATTATAATTCAACAAGTTAAAATTTTATAGGTTAAGCACTAAAAAAAACACAAAAAAAGTTTTTCAATATTTAAAATTCTAGTACATTTGCACTCCAAATTTTTTGGAATAATATACGGTCCGTTCGTCTAGGGGTTAGGACGCCAGGTTTTCATCCTGGTAACAGGGGTTCGATTCCCCTACGGACTGCAAATAAAAAACAAAACTATGGCTAATCATAAGTCGGCATTAAAGAGAATCAGACAGTCAAGAAAAAGAAATTTGCAGAACAGATATTATGCAAAGACTACTCGTAATGCAATTGCTGTATTAAGAGGAACTGAAGACAAGAAAGAAGCAACTGCTGCCTTACCTAAAGTTGTCAGCATGATTGACAGATTAGCCAAGAAAAACATCATTCACAAGAAAAAAGCTGCTAACTTAAAGTCTAAGTTGACGAAGCACGTTTCAGCTATTTAAGTTTCTTAAACGACATTAAGTAAAAAAGGCTTCTCATTCGAGAAGCCTTTTTTGTTTTAACGCTCAGTGTATTTCTGAGTATGGGTATTCATAGTGTCAAGATTTAAGCACAACAATTTTCCTTGTCCTTGTTCATTTATGTTAACGCATCCATTATCAATGCAGACGATAGATTTCCGTTCCTCAATATCTTGTTTTATTTTTTTAATCGAACTTGGTGTGTGTCCAATTATTACTTGCTTCCCCTTACAAAGCTGCTCGCAATATTGAAAGCTGCGGGTTTGGAGCATCGCTTTCATGTCTGAGAATGTGTTCTCTATATGATTAAACCCTGCATGAACTAAAAAGTGTGTATCCGTTTCAATGTAGTGGTAGCTCATTTTTAATAACGCAACAAATTCGGCTTTAATTTTTTTGCCCTCTAGCAGCTCAAGAGCATTTACACTCTTTAGTGTTCGCTTTCGCTGTCCTAGTGTTTTCTTTTTGCAATTTAAAATGATTTGCTCATGATTGCCACGTATGAAAAATACCTGGTAACCTTCTTGTTGTAATCGTATGATTTGATTTAAGACTTTACTTGAATTTGGACCTTTATTTACTGCATCACCTAATATGAAAAGCTGATCATTTTTAGTAAACTCAATTTTTTTCAGAAGTTTCTTAAATGTTCTACTGCAACCGTGAATGTCAGATATAACCAGTCTTCTACCTAATTTAGGTTTTTCGATAAAAGCAGTGTTTAACTTCTTCATGAAAGTAGAGTTAAATTATCGAGCAACCACCATTTTTTGTTGGAATAACAAACCTTCTCCTTCAATTTCGATAATGTAGATTCCTGTTTCAAGATCTAGGTTATTGAGTACAACTCGCGTTTTACCTCTATTATAAGAGTTGCCTGCTAAGTTATAAACTTTTTGACCTTTTATGTTATAAATGTTGATGTCAAGTTCTTCTCGTTTTGTCAAATTCAGTTCTAAATTGACAATTCTTGAAGCTGGATTCGGATATATTTTTAATTCATTGTTAGCTGCAGTTAGCCCTATTTCTTGATTAGAAAGCGCTATTCTCTCGTAAAGATTTTTTAAGGTATCGCTTTCGGTTTGCAGATTTGCGAGTGTGTCTGATATAGTGACTAAGAAACTGACATAGAACGTTTCTCCTGTTGATAAAGAAATAGGTCCAATTGAGTTTACATCAATGATGTCGTTTCCTGCTGGAGTTGCAGCACCTGCAAAGTGTCTGTTTGTTGATAAAACTTGAATTTTTTCTGCATCAGAGAACCCATCAGATAAGTTTACACTTCCTTGACTGTTTGACGAATTATCAATAGCGTAATGGGTTGTAGCATAGGATGAATCTCTTGCTAACACTCTAACGCCGCAGTACAATGCAGAATCTGTTACAAAACTAATCCCCATTTTTCTAGCAGCATCGTAACTTATTTTGTTTCGATCATAATTAACGATGTCCCAGTCTAAAATAAGGCCTGCAAATAAGTTGTTATAATTCACCGCACCCGTATTGGTAATTTTATATTCATAGATAATGGAGTTTTGTGCTTGTAAATGTTTAAAGACATAACATTTATTTTCAATGCGTAAGCCATCATTAGCCGGAGAGTTAAAACTGGAGGAACTATATGTTTGGAAGTCTGCTATTTTTGGGGTCTCCGGACGAATTGCTGCATTTATCTCAAAATCATCATCGTTTCCATTGTCTCCTCTGAATTTATTTGCAACAAAACTGTTACTAGCACCTATAAGTAAGCTCCCTTCCCATAAAAGCGAGTTTCCATTTTTATATTTAATTCCTTCACCGATTAAACGATTTGGAGCCGTGTAACCAATGCCACCGTCACTAATTGCAGTTACTGTTAAGTTATTTTCATCTATTGTTAAGAAGTCAGAGTTTATAATTCTTGAAAGGTATTGCTTCTTGCTGTAGCCATCTGCAGTTATGGTAACCTCGAACTCAATTTCTTCATCGAAACCAACACTTTGACCAATTTTAAATTCAATGGGATTATTTCGTATTGAAAATGAATCTAACGAATTCAAGTTTCCTATGTTAACAGTTGTAGAATTTAGCGGTTGAAGTTTGTTATTAATCGTACTAATGTTAACTGTAACATTATTCGCATCTTTCAGCCAATTCACGAACGCACCGACAATTCTAAGTGTATCTCCAATCACAAACGTTTCATCATTTGCATCGTAAATCGTGTTGTTTTGAAATAGAATTCCGGGTTTGGAAGAGTCTGTAACTGCTAGAAATGCATTTACCCTTCCTGCACCAAGTTTTCCGGCATATATGGGGTCGTTGAATGCATCGATGTTGTTTCCATTATTAATGATTTGCTCGGTAACTTGTTGCCAAGTATAATTAGGAAATTGCGCCTTAACCAAGCCTGCAATTCCTGCAACAATTGGCGCGGCCATGGAAGTTCCCCCGTTGATTCCATAACCACCAATCGCATTAGTTGTTAGAATGTTGTCTCCAGGAGCCATGATGTCTGTCCAATAGCCATAATTTGAACCTCTTATGTCAGACTTTACTGTGTCCGGCGTAGTTAACGAACCTACGGAAAGCACGTTATCATAAGCTGCTGGATAAAAGCGATTCTCAAATTTATTGTTACCCGTGGCAGCAATGATCAGGCAACCTCTATTGACTGCTGCGTAGTTAATGATTTCTTGCGCGTATTGACGATATACTGTTCCTCCCCATGAGTTATTAATAATAAAAGCGCCGTGGTCTGCTGCATACACAATTCCTTTATATGCTGCTGTTAATTGACCAGTAGATGATTGGTCAATTTTGACTGGCATCAGTTTTGTCTTGAAGCCTGCTCCACTTAATCCTGTAACATTATCGGTAGCTGCACTGATTAAGCCACCGACATTTATTCCATGTCCTGAACTTCCAAACCCGGCATCGTTATCGTTATCTGCCACATCCCATCCTAAAAAATTATCGATGTAGCCATCGTTGTCATCATCAATACCATTGACCGGATCATTGTAATTGTAGGCATAGTTTGCTACCATGTCTGGGTGATCAATGTCTGTGCCTGTGTCAGTATAAGCAATAACTACGCTTGTGTCTCCTTGTTGAATGTCCCAAGCCCTAAGTAAGTCTACAGCTCCTATGTACCATTGTCTTCCAAGTAGGGTGTCGTTTGGCGTGTATGCTAACTCGTTAATTACCTTTTCTTCTGCATATGCTACCGACTCCATGCTGTTGAATTGAGCAATTATCTTTTTTACATCTGCTAAAGGATCAACTTGAACGGAATACATGGTGCTTAAATCAACCAATTTGGGACCACCCTTCTTAGTTGTTGGTGATTGGTGGTTAGGGAAAAGCTTTCGAACTGCAGTGATTGCATTTTTTTGAACTACTTGTTCAATTTCGGGAATTTGAATGGTAGAATTTTGACATTTATCTCCATAGTTGGGCTTTATTTTTACAATAATTTCTCCTGCAACAAAACTTGATTGTTCTTGAGCATAGCCTAGGTTTAACAGAAGTATGGAAGTAATCAATAAAAATGCTCTCATTCAATCAATAGTTTTTTCTGAATAGTTCCTTTTGAACTATATGCTTTTAAAAAATAAATTCCTTTAATAATAAGACTCAAATTTAAGCTGAATTGTTGTCCGCTTTGCTGTATTTTTTCATTCCAAACTAACTTTCCCGCCACGTTGAACAACTCTATTCGCTCTATTTGCACGTTGTTGTTAGTTTTTACTAGGATTATTCCGTTGCTTGGATTTGGTTGTACCGAAAGAGATTGTAGTGTTGCTTCTTCAAGTTCTGTAATTATTATGTTAACGGTATCGGAATTAATACTACAGCCGTTATTGTCAGTTAGAGAGCAATAGTAATTTCCACTTGCTTGAGCTAAAAATGAGGCATTCGTGGCACCCATAATTCTAGTATTATTATAATACCATTGATAAAAACCATTTCCGGAAATGCTTAATGTATTCCCTGAGCGAGCAATGGTTGGCTTAATTGGCAGCGCATTAAAAAGAAGGTTGAGCGTATCTGTAGTTGCTTTGCAGCCGAATTGATTTTCAACAGTCGCATAGTAATTATTACTTTGGGTAGCAAGAATACTTGAAACAGTGTCTCCTGTATTCCACAAATATGAAGTGTAGGTTGGGGACAAGGAAAGGGGTAGGCTGTCTCCCATACAGAGATTTGGAAGAATAGCAGCTAAACTAGGGAGGAAGGTCTTCCTTTTTAAAAAGTTAAAACCATCTGCTTTTCCATTTCCGTATGTAAAGTTGGTTTGAGTTCCTGTAAACTGATCCTTCTTAGCGCTCGAGTTTAAGTCTGCTATAATCTGACTTTGTGTTGCATTTGGACACATCTGTAGGTAAAGGGCTACCATTCCTGCCACTGTTGGAGAGGCCATTGAAGTTCCGCCATTTCTCCAATGTAAGGTGTCGGTGCTAATTTTTTCTGGGCTAGAATTAAGTAAACTTCGAATCGTCGCGATTCTGCCACTACTAAACATAAGGTCCCCTGCGCTGCTAACATCAGGTTTTAGGTCACCGAGCCGATTAGGGCCTAGGCTGGAATTGATACTTATTTGCCCAGGTGTAACTCCCATGTTTCTAACGGTTCTAGTTACATCTGTATAAAGTCTTCTGTTGTAGTGGTTACCAACAGAAATTACAGAAGGAGAGCACGTAAAGCTGCTGACCATGGTTTGCATAGAGTCTGGTTTGACGTAATTCTGTATTGGCGGAAACTGCTGTGGATTAGGTAGGTTGGAGCTGATCATATTGCTATGACCAAAAAATGAATTTGAAGAATAAATGTCAACCTTACCGGTACCTTTGGTTTCAAATCTGAATAAAAATTGAGCAGAATCTGGGTTGATGATAGCAATTTCTAATTTGTAACGTCCTTGGTTTTGCTCAGCGTATGTCTGAATTGCGGCGAGTCTAATTCCTTGTTGGTCACGCAAGGTGTCGTAGTAAACAGTGTTGAGTCGGTTCTGAATGCCCGAGAAGTTGGTGCGCCCTTTAAAAGAATAAGCGCCATTGATTACTTTATCAGCGCCAATGGAAAATTGCAGATTTTGAAAGTCTGCTGTATCCGACCAAACCTCATAATATAAACCACCTAAACCTGACCATTGAGAAGGAGTGCTTTCAAACCAGGTGAACGCTGTATCGTTAATTGGCGCTTGTTGCAGGTGAAATTTTTGACTTCCGGCATTACCATTTGCACACACAAACGACCTTCCGGATTTTTGATTAATTAACCCTGCGATAATTCTTGCAGCAATATCTTTTCCATCATGCGAGCCAACATAGGTTCCAACACTTGCATTAATTACACAAGGCATACCAAGTGTATCCGCTTTTTTGAAAATATAGTCAACGGCTTCCGCCACTGTCTGCAACCAATTGACCTTGCTAAAATCTGTTGCAACTGTTATGATATTTACTTCTGGTGCTACTCCGCGAAACTGACCGCTGGCTAAACCATTTGATGCTGCTGCTGCTCCTGTGACATTAGACCCATGACCAAATTCATTGGCCTTATCGTCGTGGGTAGAAATTCTTGAGTTGATTGCAGCAGAATCCCATTCAATTCCATAATTGTAAGTTAACGCTTGTTGAGCAGGATTAAAGGCCTGATTTTGGTCCCAAATGTAAAGGATTCTCGTTTTGCCTGTGCTATCTTGAAAGTCAGGATGATTCAATTCAATGCCGGAATCAATCACACCTAAAAGGACTCCTTTAATCGTGTAGGCTTGTCGTAACGGTGCTGTTTGCTGAATAATTGAGTCCACATTGGTATGCACCAACATGGTATCTGAAAGTGTACGACCTGGAGTTGTTGAGAATTCGATGTTTTAACTGCAGCGCTTTCCGCAAATACACTTACATTTTGAGCGGGGATTTCTAGTGAAAATAGAGATTCGAATTGCAATCGGACTGTTCCACCAAGTTGCTCGGTTAGTTGTTTTATTTGCTGTTCATCCCCTTCTACTAAAAGCGGAACATTTTCGTTCACCTCTGCTGTTTTTAAATACTCTCTTAACTCAAAACCGTATTTAGTTGAATTTTGGGCAGATGTATACATGCCAAAACTCAATAAAAATAAGAGCACAATGCTATGCTTCAAGTTTTTCATATTCAGGGATTTCTTGTAAAAAGAAAAAGTCTTTACTATTAAAATCAATTTGGGCACAAAAATGTTCCATTCCATTTGTCACTAGTAGATACGGAAGTTTAAAGGTAATGTTATATCGTCCAATTTGGTCGAATACCTTTTGGTCTATTTTTACATGCGGAGCTTTGCATTCTACTAAAAGTATGGGTTTGCCTTGTTTAGAATAAACTAAAATATCCGCTCTTTTCTGCAACCCATTCAATTTTAGCCCCATTTCAATTGCAATCAGGTTAGAAGGAAAGCCTTTCTCTTCGACCAAGAAGCGAACAACATGTTGACGAACCCATTCTTCAGGAGTAAGAACTAAGTATTTCTTCCGTATTGCATCAAAAATTTTAGTTTTTTTGTTCTCCTCTTTGAAGCTAAATTGATAAGTAGGAAGATTGAGTGTTTTCATCTGTTATTCACAAAAATAAGGAGTCCCATTGGAATTCGAACAAATAATTCGAGACATTAAAAATAAGTCTTTCAAGCCCATTTATGTGCTAACTGGCGATGAGGAATATTTCATTGATAAGATCAGTGATGCAATAGAAGATACCGTTTTGAGCGAAGCGGAGAAGGAGTTTAATTTAACGGTTCTTTATGGTCTAGAAACAGATTTACTTACCATTGAAGCTGAGTCGAAGCGTTTTCCAATGATGTCAGAGTATAACGTTGTCATTGTTAAGGAGGCGCAAAGCTTAAAAAAACTGGACGGACTTGCTAACTATGCAAAGAACCCATCGACTTCTACTATTTTGGTAATCAATTATAAGCACGCTAAAGCGGATGGGAGGTCAGCGTTTGTTAAAGAAGTAAAGAAGTCGGGAGTTTATTTTGAATCCAAGAAACTGTATGAAAATAAGGTCGGACCCTGGATTGATTCTTACCTCAAGCGAAAAGGGTATTTCATAGAACCGAAAGCTACCCTTTTGTTGGTTGATTTTTTAGGGACAGAACTCAGTAAAGTTAGTAATGAGTTGGATAAGCTGACAATTAACTTAGCTCAAGGAACCAAGATTTCACCTAAGATTATTGAAGAGAATATTGGGATCAGTAAAGATTTTAACGTTTTTGAACTCAACAAGGCATTGGGGGAGAGGAATGTGGTAAAAGCCAATAAGATTATTAATTACATGGGCAAGAACGAAAAAGCACACCCTCTTCCAATGATTTTACCAAGTATTTATCGATTCTTTTCACAAATGTTACTGTACCAAACGGTGCGAAATAGCTCAGAGCGAGAAATAGCATCAAAATTGGGAGTAAATCCCTTTTTTGTCCGTGATTTTATTGCTGCCGGTAGAAACTACAATACAAAAAAAGTAGCAAGAGCTATTGCCTCATTGCGCAAAGCTGATAACCTCTCAAAAGGGATTGGAGTTTCAGGTATGAGTAATCACGAAATATTACAGGAAATGGTTTTTGAAATCATTCATAGTTAGAGACAACAATTTAACCTTTGGAGTTGTCTTTTGCGAATACTGTCTATTTTAGGCTGGTTTGATTAATTACATTTGCGACCTTAAAAAAAAATTATGAAATTCTCTAAAATTGCATTACTAGTCGTCTGTTCTTTATCTTTCTTAGCATCCGGATTTGCCCAGTCGGGGTCATTGAAAGGCTTTGTTTACTTGAAGGAATCTGGTGAACCTGCAATATTTGTTAACGTTGTTTTGAAAGGAACTGCAGTTGGTTCAACTACTGATGAGAATGGTTATTATACTATGTCTAACGTGCCATTAGGAACTTATACATTAATGGCTACTTCAATTGGATTTGATACTGCCTATAAAAAAGTTACACTTGATCGAGCTGGGCAAGTCTTGTCCAACAATTTATCTGTTGGTGAAACTTCTGTTCGGATTGATGATGTAACCATTACAGCAGAAAGACAGGAAGCTATGACTACTGTTAAGATGTCAGTTAGTAGGTTGACTCCAAAGAAAATAAAGAAAATGCCCTCAATAGGAGGAGATCCGGATTTAGCTCAGTACTTACAAGTGTTACCCGGTGTCGTTTTTACAGGAGATCAAGGCGGGCAATTGTATATTAGAGGAGGTTCACCTATTCAAAACAAAGTACTGCTAGACGGAATGGTTGTCTACAACCCTTTCCACTCCATTGGTTTATTTTCTGTTTTTGAAACGGACATCATTAAAACTGCAGATGTTTATACAGGTGGTTTTGGTGCTGAGTATGGAGGTAGAGTATCTTCTATTATGGACATTAAAACCATTGATGGTAATAACCAACGTTTTGGTGGAAAGATTTCGGCTAGTACATTTGGTTCGAAAGCGTTTATTGAGGGACCCCTTCGTAAACCTAAAAAAATAGGTACCGGTGGGAGTTCATTCATCTTGTCTTATAAAAACTCTTTTATCGATAAAACAGCGCCGGTGCTTTACGAGTACGCAGATACAGCAGGCTTGCCTTATCGTTTTAATGATGTTTATGGAAAGATTTCATTAAAGAGTTCGAACGGAAGTAAGGCGAGTTTCTTTGGTTTTAGATATGCCGATGAGGTAAACTATCCTAATGTCGCTGGTTTTAAATGGACAGAGTTTGGTGGAGGTACAAACTTTGTGCTTATCCCGGCAGCGTCGACAACCATAATCGATGGAACAATAGCTTACAGTAACTACAATATAGAATCTATTGAAAGTGGTGAAGGCGCAGATATCTCTAATCGACAAAGTGAGATTACAGGATTTAATGCGGGTATGAACTTTACCAGTTTTAAAGGTGAAAATCAGACCAAGTTTGGGTTTGAGATTTTGGGATTTACAACAGACTTTTCATTTTTAAATAGTGTTAACCAAACGGTGGGTCAACAGCAAAATACTACGGAATTGGCACTTTATTTGCAAAATAGATACAACGTCGGAAAATTTGTGATTGAGCCTAGTTTTAGAGTTCAGTATTACGCTTCCTTGTCTACGTTTTCTCCAGAGCCAAGACTTGGATTTAAATTTAATGCTACTAAAAGACTAAGAATAAAAGGAGCCGGTGGTTTCTACTCACAAAATTTAATTAGTGCTACTTCTGATCGTGATGTGGTTAACTTGTTTTACGGATTTTTATCAGGGCCAGATAACTTGCAAGATGAAATATTGAATGAAGATGGTTCAACAACAGAAGTTGGAGCTCCCTTGCAATTGGGTAGGCATGCGATTCTTGGTTTTGAATATGATGTAAGTAGGTACTTAAATATAAATGTAGAAGGCTATTACAAGTGGTTTAATCAGTTAACCAATTTGAATCGAAATAAATTATACGATGAAAATAGGGTAAGAGGTGAAATTCCCGATGCATTAAAGAAGGATTTTATAGTAGAAACAGGAAACGCTTATGGGGTTGACTTTTCTGCTAAATATGAAAAAAAACAGTTGAGTGTTTCTATGGTATATTCTTGGAGTTATGTTGACCGTTGGGATGGGATTAACCGTTACAACCCAATTTGGGATAGAAGACATAATATTAATTTATTGGGTTCGTACCTTTTTGGGGAAGACCAAGTTTGGTCATTTGATGCTCGATGGAATCTTGGTTCAGGGTTTCCTTTAACGCAAACAACAGGGTTTTACGAAAACATAGCACTGCAAGGTAACATAGGACAAGATATTACAACTCAAAATGGAATATTAGGAATTCAGTATGGTGGTTTAGGAGAAGGTCGTTTACCCTGGTACCACCGATTCGACGTTTCAATTAAAAGAAAGTTTTTCCTTACTGAAAATTCAATCTTGGAGGCAACAGGCAGTATAACCAATGTTTACAATCGAGAAAATATTTTTTATGTGAATCGAGTTACAAATGAAAGAGTTAATCAATTGCCTTTTTTACCTTCGATTGGTATTAGTTTAACTTTTTAATGATAACTTAGAAATAAGGCTTTTTAAGCCCATCTTATTATCTTAATTTTGCGAACAGTTTAAACTAAACTGTTACTATTTCTAATGCCTGATTCTAAAACTAAGTATATTTTTGTAACTGGGGGAGTTACCTCTTCTTTGGGGAAAGGAATTATCTCTGCATCTTTGGCTAAATTATTACAAGCTAGGGGACACTCGGTTACAATTCAAAAACTGGATCCATACATCAACGTTGATCCGGGTACTTTGAACCCTTATGAGCACGGAGAGTGTTTTGTTACTGAAGATGGCGCTGAAACTGATTTAGACCTTGGACATTACGAAAGGTATTTGGATACAAATACTTCCCAAGCGAACAACGTAACTACAGGTAGAATTTACCAGCACGTTATTAATCAAGAAAGAGCAGGAGCGTACTTAGGCAAAACAGTGCAAGTTATCCCTCACATTACAGATGAGATTAAAAGAAGAGTTCGACTTTTAGGTCATACAGGCAAATACGACTTTGTAATTACAGAAATTGGAGGAACTGTCGGTGATATTGAATCATTGCCATACATTGAAGCTGTAAGGCAATTAAAGTGGGACCCTGATTTTAGTTGCATAGTCATTCATTTGACGTTGGTTCCTTACTTGGCTGCTTCAGGTGAATTGAAAACAAAGCCTACTCAGCATTCGGTCAAACAATTATTAGAAAGTGGAGTGCAAGCAGATGTTCTAGTTTTAAGAACAGAACATTCCATAAATGAAGATATTAGACGAAAGGTTGCACTATTTTGTAACATTTCAACTGATGCGGTTATTGAATCTAAGAATGCATCTACCATCTATGAAGTGCCGGTAATGATGCAGGAAGAGGGGCTTGACCAAGTGGTATTGAGAAAGTTCAACATGCCTATTGGAGAAGACCCTGATATAACTCAATGGAAAGACTTCCTTCACCGACTTAAAAACCCTAAAAGAACACTAAAGATAGGGTTGATCGGAAAGTACATTGAGTTGAAAGACTCGTATATCTCTATACATGAATCGTTGATTCACGCAGGAGCCGTTTCAGAAAGTGCCTTGGATATTAAATGGATACATTCGGAACTGTTAAATGATGAGAATGTAGCTGAAAAATTAGGTGAATTAGATGGCATTTTAGTTGCTCCGGGTTTTGGAGAGCGAGGCATAGAAGGTAAAATAGCTGCTGTGAAGTATGCGCGAGAAAACAAGGTTCCATTTTTAGGAATTTGCTTGGGAATGCAATGTGCTGTGATTGAGTTTGCTCGGAATGTTGTCGGATTGAAGGGAGCTCATACTACTGAGATTAATGATAAAACAGAATTTCCGGTCATCTTTTTAATGGAAGACCAAAAGGATGTTACTGACAAAGGGGGAACAATGCGTTTAGGTGCTTATGAATGTGCGATTGAGCAACCATCAAAGGCATACGATACCTACAACAAGGAATTGATTACAGAGCGACATCGTCACCGATATGAGTTCAACAATAAGTTTTTAGAGGACTTTGCCGCTGCTGGAATGAAAGCAACAGGTATTAACCCAACTGGAAAGATGGTTGAGATTGTTGAAATTGAAGATCACCCATGGTTTGTAGGTGTGCAATTTCACCCTGAATATAGCAGTACAGTGTTGAATCCACATCCCTTATTTGTGGAGTTTTTAGAGGCTACAATCAAAGAAAAAGTATAAAGAAAGGAATCAAAATTCATGGATAAGAATACACTAGTCGGGCTTTTATTAATTGGGGCCATCGTTATCGGATTTAGCATCTTAAATGGACCTTCTGATGCTGATTTAGCTGAAAGTAAGAGATTAAGAGACTCTATCGAACAAGTTGAAGCAGTTCAGCAAGAAGTAATCGAAGAGCAAGCTCAAAAAATGGAGAGTACCTTTAACGAGGTAGTTGATACTTCAGGTAAAGTGGCCCAAGTAGCCATTTCTGATTCAGCAAGCTTACAACAACAAGTTCAATTCTATGGTGCTTTCGCGCAAGCATCAGTTGGCAAAGCAAAAGAGTTTGAGGTAGAGACGGACTTGATGCGACTTACTTTTTCTACTAAAGGAGGAGGAATTAAGAAAGCCGTATTAAAGAAGTATTACAGATATGCAGAGGATGGTGAGCAAGGAGAAGAGTTAACGCTTTTTGATTCTACATCCAGTTTTAATTTGAACTTTTTTACAAGAGACAGTAAAGATATAACAACTGATGAGCTTCTGTTTACAACAGAGTCTACAGACGTTATGGTGAATGGTGACAATGAAAAAGTAATTTCCTTTAAGCTAAATGCTGGATCGGACCGCTACATTGAGTACATCTACAAAATCAAGGGAAACGATTACATGATTGACTTTGATGTAAACTTGGTAGAAATGGACCAAGTAATGGACATGAGAAGTGGAGAGGTCTATGTTAATTGGATGGTGAATGCTCCAAACCAAGAAAAAAGCTTAAAACCACAAAGAGACGCAACCACTATTTTTTATAAGTACAAAAATGAAGACGTTGATGACTTAGGGATATCAGATGAAAGAGAGGAATTAGAGGCTTCAATGAAATGGGTTTCATTGAAACAGCAATTTTTTAACACTACTTTAATTGCTGACGAGTATTTTGATAAGTCAAAAGGTTACATGGAAACGGTTACTGATGAAGGAGATACCGAGTACGTAAAAAAATTAACGGCTGGCTTAACAATGCCAGTAAGTGGTAGTAAAATTGAAAAGTTTGGAATGTCCATGTACTTGGGACCAAACAAGTATGATATATTGAAAGATCACGGAAATGAGCTTCAGGATATTATTAATTTAGGTTGGGGAATATTTGGTTGGGTAAACCAGTTTGCTGTTATCCCTGTTTTTCACTTCTTAGAGGATTTTGATTGGAATTATGGTATCATTATATTGATATTAACGGTTTTATTGAAATTGGTATTGATGCCAATTACCTATAAGACCTACCTTTCTGGAGCCAAAATGAGGGTTTTAAAGCCTGAAATTTCTGAGATCAACGACAAGTTCAAAGATGATGCAATGAAGAAGCAGCAAGCGACTATGACCTTGTATCGTCAAACCGGGGTAAATCCTTTGAGTGGGTGTATTCCTTTGTTAATACAAATGCCGATTTTGTTTGCCATGTTTCGGTTTTTTCCTGCTTCCATAGAATTAAGACAAGAAAGCTTTTTGTGGGCAGATGATCTGTCTACTTATGATTCTATTTATAGTTTTCCTGCGGGATTTGAAATACCTTGGTATGGAGACCACGTTAGTTTGTTTACCATATTGATGGCTATTTCTATTGCATTTTACACTAAAATGAACAGTCAGATGAGTGGCACGATGACGGAAGGTCCAATGGCGGCTCAAATGAAAATTATGATGTACTTGATGCCGGTAATGATGTTGTTTTTCTTTAACAATTATTCATCAGGTTTAAGTTATTACTACCTTTTGGCCAACGTGATCTCTATCGGTCAAACGATTTTGATTCGAAAGGTATTTATTAACGAAGATTCCATTCGAGCAAAGATTGAAGTGAACAAAAAGAAGCCTAAGAATCAAAAGAAATCTGGTTTCCAAAAAAGATTGGAAGATATGTCTAGGCAACAACAGGCTAAATTGAAAAATAAGAAGTAATACTACTTTTAACCAAAATCTAAAGCCCATCCAGACATCGTCGGGATGGGCTTTACTATTTTACCACATGTATTTTTAAGGGTTATAAAGTAGTTTGTCACTATTACTTAAGCACTGAACAAATTTACTTCGCTAATTCCTAGTAACTTTTTCTAAACTTCTTTTCAACAGAAAAATTAATCAAGTTCATGAAGTTCTCATGAACTCCCAACGTAATGTCAAGTTGCAGTTGATCTATTAATTTCAAAATGAGATCAGGTTGAAATTGTAAATCGGGAATAGATACATATTTCTCAAAGAGTCCACCAATGCTTTTATAATACAATTGCTCGAAAATAGTCAGGTCTTCCGGCTTTTTTTCAATGTATTCATAGGTGTTTATGTTGAAAGATTCTAGGACATCCCCAACATAATCTTTGTGCAGGATCTGCTTTGGATTAACAATGTTTAGTTCTTTGATGTCAGGTTTTAAAAAGGTATACAGTACTGCTTTTGAAACAAAATCGACAGGCACAATATTTAATCCGCTTTTTTTATCAATCCAAATTCTGAAATTCTCCTTGGCTTTTTCGGCATATTTATCTAAGAAAATCGCCCATGAATAGAATACGTCAAACTTTGGGGTTTCGAAATAAGGGGCATCAATTAATCGACCACAAATGATACTAGGCCTTAAAATTTGAGCGTTTATGTTTTTGCTGTTGCACGTTTCTTTTACATACTGTTCGCATTCATATTTTGATTGCTCGTATGGATTTCTAAAATGAGTAACCTCATATTGGTTAATGTCATCATTAACTCTTTTATCTTGGATGCCAAATGAATAAGCAGTACTAATGTAGATGAAACGATTTACACTTTGTGGCAGCTGATCTAAGAGCTGTTTGGTTACTAAATAGTTTTGGGTATGAACTTTCTTTTTTGAATCACTTGTATGCAATAAACTTGTTGATCCGGCACAATGAATTACTGTGTCAAATTCATAGTTGCTTAAATCATTTTTTGAGACAGTAGCTAAATCATTAGTGATTACAGTAATCTTTTTTAAACAGTCTTCTAGGGTGTAATTATTTAAAAAATCTGGACGGGACTTGGCTTGCAAGATAGCTATTAAACGCTCTTGGGCAGAGATGTTACTATCTCGTATTACAACGAAAAGGTGGTTAACGGATTTTTCAACAATGGCTTTATGAATCCATTCAAAAATAATGTGACTTCCTACGATTCCTGTTCCACCGGTTAATAGACAATTCATAATAATTTTCAGGTCCTAGATTATTTGGCGAAAGTACCATTTATCTGCCGTCAAAAGTGCAAATTATATAGATTGAACTTTATGTTATAAAATGTAGTAATTCAAATCCTTTATTCCCTTGTTGGAAACAAGAGAATAAAAAAAAGCAACCAAAGGTTGCTTTTTAAATGTTTTAACTGGAGGTTTTATTTCCTAGTGCTGTATTAAAACTTTCGATGTTTTAACGGGTTTATCATTCTCTAAAAACTGAACTAAGTAAAGACCATCTGATAGATTGTCTACGTTGATTTTTCCAGCTGATGCACGTGAGGAAAAGAACAATTGGCCTGTAGAATTAAATATTCTTACTTCAGTTATGCTTTGATCATTGTTCCACAGTATTTCATTATTAGCAGGGTTGGGGTAGACATAGGTATTAGATAGAATATTCTCTTTTTCTTCAATTCCAGTGGGGTCAAGTAATGTGAACTTATATACATTGCTTGGAAAAAAAATTAAACGTCTATTAAGTCCTCCGAAAAAATAAACTTCATTGTTGATCACAAAACTGCCCGGAGCCCATAAACTATTCCCAGGGTGTGTAGGAAGTTGAGTCCAACTGTCCCTGCTTGGGTCATAACGCCACATCTCACCGGTTTGCATAAAACTGTGGTTGTCACCATCTCCACTTAACACAAAACCATATCCATGTGCTGTAAATTGGGTGCCCGCTACTCGTGCTTCCCCTGGTAAAGGTCTCATTGAACTCCATGTATTTGATGCTGTATCCAACTTGTACCAATCTCTGTAAATTACTTGACCTGCATGGCCTAGTCCTGCAAACACATCTCCACTTGCATTAAACATAAATGGATGGTGTCTTCCTGCACCGGGAAAGTCGGCAGTTTGTGTCCAAGAACTATCACTTGCATCAAAACTCCAAAAATCTCTGAGGTATTGCACCGTAGAAGCTCCAAACCCGAGATAGGCCACATTATTTGGAGCGACGGTTCCAATTCCGAAACTACGCGACAAGCCCGGGAAAAGAGGGAGTGTTGACCAAGAATCATTCACAGGATCATAATCGTAAAAATCTTTTGTAGGAACGTTAGCAGAGGAGGTTCCAGTTACTGAATAACCTATTCCATTTATTGAGAACGTTATTGGATGGTGTCGTGCACTAGGAATGTCTGATTTTCTATTCCAAGTCTGAGCGACTAGAGATGAAGAAATTAAAAAAAGAGAAATAAGTAGAACTTTATTCATGGTTGTGTAGGCTTCCCCTTTTTAGTACGGTTTTAAATTATAAATTATTTTCATTTAATA